>NZ_CP017780.1:1388333-2776666 GCF_002849735.1 Amycolatopsis sp. BJA-103 | reverse complement strand
GGTCAGGGAGAAGCTGCAGAAGCGGCATCCCAAGTGGCCGTCCGCGGCGATCGCGCTCGCCCGCACCCTCCGGCGCGCGAAGCCGCTGGAAGTGACACTCAACGGCAAGAGCACGAGCATCTGGCTGCTGTTCGTCGGCAACGGCACCTACGCGCCGAAGGGGCTCGCGCCCTCGCACCGCCCGGCACTCGACACGGGCCTTCTCGACGTGCGCTACCTGCGGGCCGACCTGCCGTATTCGCGGGCCCGGTTCATCCTCGCCACGATCACGAACAGCCTCAACGCCAGTCACGTGTACCAGGAACTCGACGTCCCGGAACTGCACGTCCGGTTGCTCAACGGTAACCGCCGGGTGGCCACCGACGGCGAGGTCGGCCCGCTCGGCAACGACTTCCGCTTCCGGTCGCGGCCCAGCGCGCTGACCATCTACCGGAACTAGGCTTCGAGCAGGGCGCTGCCCAGCGGCGTCAGCGAGTGCAGCACGGCGTTGCGGTCGCGTTCGGTGGTGATCAGCCCCGCGCGCCGCAGCACCGTGGCGTGCTTGCTCACCGCTGACGGCGTCACTCCCAGCCTTGCGGCAAGTTCGGACGTGCTGCACCCGACCACCAAGACCGCCAGCGCCGCGGCCCTGGTCGGCCCGAGCAGGTCGGCCAGCGCGGTGTCAGGCGACCTCCGCACGTCACGGCCGTACCCGGTCGACGAGGCCGCCTGCCGCACCGACGGATATAGCAGCCGGACCGGCGACTCCCCCTCCGCCGGGACGATCACCGGGCAGACCGCGAAGTAGGTCGGCGAGATCACCAGCCCGGCGCCACCCGCGCCGCAGGAGCCGACGATCCCGTCGCCGACCTCCAGGACGGGAGACGACCACCGCACCAGCGGACGCAGACTCGTCAGCACCGCGTCCACCCCGTCGTGCAGCAGTAGCTGTGCCCGCATCCCGCGATCCGCGTCGACCTGAGCCCGTGCCGATTCCCACCCCGGAGCCAACGACAGATCGAAGTAGTCCTGCATCGCCTGGACGAGCTTCGGCAGCCCCGCGGTGTCACCGTCCGGCAATGCCGCCGCCCAGGCGGGCAGCTCCCGGTTCACCGGGGCGTCCCGCAAGGCCGACTTCAAGCACACCGAGCCCGTCCGGGCGACCGCCGCGAGCCCCGCCTCCAAACCGCTTTCGCCGGCGTCCGGAACGAGGAACGGCGGGATCGGCGCGTACGGGCGGCACAGCCACAGCAGCACCGAAGCCGACTCCGCCAGCCCGTGCCGGACCCGGTGCCGCCACCGGTTGAACAACGCCGAGCCGGCATCGCGCCGCTGCAGGATTTGCAAACTGGATACGAGTTCGGTCAGGGGATCGGCCTCGGGCGCGAGCCGGACGCGCGTCAGGTCCTGCAACGTCAGCTCGATACGCACGGATGTCCTCGCCTAGATCGAAGTCGTCGCCGTGTGATCGCGAGCCACGCCGTTCCGTTACATCACTGAACTGCCGCTTTGCCGCTGCCGGAAATCTCCTCGACGGCCGTGGTCCAGACCTGAATGATGTTCACAGAGGGCCCGCTTCTCGGGGGTTTACGCGGAGCCTTCCACGAGGGGAAATCACCGACAGGTCCAAGGGGCCGCGTTTCGACGCGGCCTGACGACTCCTGCCGTACCCCTTCGTCTCACTGGGAGAAAACGCTTTCCACAAAGGGGAAAAATGACGAAAATGAAGCGTCTGGCCGGCCTCATCGCCGCCGCGGCCGGTGTCCTGACCCTGGCCACCGCGCCCGCCGCCACCGCGGCCCCGCAGCCCACCGGCGACGGGTTCAAGACGGTCACCGTGCACGGCATCAAGCTCATCCCGGTCAAGCGCACCTCGACGGGCGCCCGCACGCAGGCGGCCGGCGTCGCCGACGCGGACATGTTCCTCATCCCGTCCGGGCTGGACGCGAACAAGTGCTGGGACGCCGACCTGGGCACCATCAACCGCAACGGCACCAAGATGCAGGTCTGGGACTGCAACTTCGACGCGGACCAGCAGGCGTTCTACATCACCGACAACCCCGAGGGCTACACCCGCTTCCAGAACGTGGCCAGCGGCCGCTACCTGGACGCGGACCTCAACACCATCAACCAGAACGGCACCATCGTCCAGCTGTGGGACTACATCCCCGGTGCCAAGAACCAGTGGTGGGGCGGAGCCGTCAACCCCGAGGGTTACGTCCGGTTCCAGAACCCGAGCAGCGGCCGCTACCTGACCGCGGAGGGCAACTCGGCCTCCAACGGCACGCGGCTCCAGCTGTGGAGCTTCCTCGCCGGTGGCCGCAGCCAGTGGTGGGGCACCGGCCCCGCCTGAGGCCGTGAACGGTCCGGTTCGCTCCTGACCGGCGGTCGTGAGTGGCGATTCGCGTTCTAACCCGAATCGCCACTCACGACCAACCCGACCCACTCGGTACCGGCGCCTTGGTCGCTTGAAGTACGTGAAGGCCCCCTTCCTTGCGCTAGACGCAAGGAAGGGGGCCATCACGTACTTCGGCAAGGAGCGAGGGAAGAGGGCCTCCACGCGCGGCCGCTGTGACCACTGGTGCGGGTGGGGCGAAAGTGGCGGCCGTGGCGATCACGAAGGTAGTGAAGGCCTCCATCACTACGGTCAAGGTAGGCAAGGGGCCCTTCACGACCCGGACCCGTGAACGACCGCAGCCGCCACTCGCGACCCACCACGCTCCGCCCACCGTCCACACCGGACCCCCAAACGTGAAGGCCCCCTCCCCCACGCCAGACGCGGGGAAGGGGGCCTTCACGTACTTGAGGCTCAGTCCTTCTTGGACTCGCCTTCGGGCTTGTCACCCTCGGACTCGTCCTTCTCCGGCTCGGCGGGCAGCAGCGCGTCCAGCGCAGCCCCGGCGACCCGGCGGAACTTGCGGCCGCGTCGCTCCCGCTCGAGCACGGCGACCTCGAGCTTCACCGGGTCCGAGTCGCCGTTCGTGGGCGTCGGGGTGTTGTCGCGCAACGCCTTCACTGCGACCCCGAGTGCCACCTCCAGCTCCAGGTCCGGCTCGTAGCTCTCTTTCAGTTTCGTGGTGAGCGTGTCGGCCTGACCGCCCATCACGACGAACTTCGGCTCGTCGAAGATCGAACCGTCGTAGGTCAACCGGTACAGCTGGTCCTCGGCCGCGGTCGCGCCGACCTCGGCGACGCAGACCTCCACCTCGAACGGCTTCAGCTGTTCGGTGAAGATGCTGCCCAGTGTCGCGGCGTACGCGTTCGCCAGCGCACGCGCGCTGACGTCCCGCCGGTCGTACTGGTAGCCCTTCAGGTCCGCGTGCCGGATACCGGCGACCCGCAGGTTCTCGAACTCGCTGTAGCGGCCCACGGCCGCGAAGCCGATCCGGTCGTAGATCTCCGACACCTTGTGCAATGTCGCCGAGGGGTTCTCGGCCACGAACAGCACGCCACCGCGGTACTTCAGCGCGACCACGCTCCGGCCGCGCGCGATTCCCTTGCGCGCGAGCTCCGAGCGCTCCCGCATCAACTGCTCGGGAGAGGCGTACAACGGCATCGTCACTGTGGGGCTCCGCTCTTTCTGGCTCTCATCGGAAAAGGGACAGGGAGGACGGCTAGCGTCCGCGCTCGGATCGCGTGGCCACGATCGCCTCGGCCACCGCGGTGGTCTGTTCGAGCGGCAACGCCACCGCACCCTGTTCCGCGGTGACCGTCACGATCGTCGGGAAGATCCGGCGCACCAGATCCGGTCCGCCGGTCGCGGTGTCATCGTCCGCCGCGTCGTACAACGCTTCCACCGCCACCCGGATCGCGCCTTCGGCGTCCGCGTCCGGGTCGTACAGCTTCTTCAGAGAGCCCTTCGCGAACAGCGAACCCGAACCGATGGCGTGGTACCCGGCGCTCTCCTCGTACCGGCCGCCCGTCGCGTCGTACGAGACGATCCGGCCCGCGTGCTTCGCGTCTTCCGCGTCGAGGTCGTATCCGACGAACAGCGGCAGCACGGCCAGGCCCGCCATCGCCATCTCGAGGTTGGACTTCACCAGCCCGGCGAGTTTGTTCGTCTTGCCGTCGAGCGAGAGCGAAACACCCTCGATCTTCTCGTAGTGCGCCAGTTCGACCGCGTACAACCGCACCATCTCGATCGCCAGCCCGGCCGAGCCCGCGATTCCCACCGCCGAATACTCGTCGGTGACGTGCACCTTCTCCATGTCGCGCGAAGCGATCAGGTTGCCCGACGTCGCCCGCCGGTCACCGGCGATCAGCACCCCGCCCGCGAACTTGACCGCGACGATCGTCGTACCGTGCGGCGCGTCCAGCCCGCCCGCGCCGGCCGCGACACGCCGTTCCGGGAGCAGTTCGGGCGCCTGCGCCCGAAGGAAGTCCGAGAACGACGAGGTCGCCGACGAGAAGTACGCGGCGGGCAGCGCCGACTTACCCGAGGTGTGTTCCATACGTGCTCAAAGTTCCAATCTGTGTGATCCGCCGGCTCCGCACAGGCGACCGCACCCGGCCGCCCGGAACGAGTTACTCGCCGCCCTTTTGCACGTACGCGCGGACGAAGTCCTCGGCGTTCTCTTCGAGCACGTCGTCGATCTCGTCGAGGATCGTGTCGACGTCCTCACCAAGCTTCTCGCGCCGCTCCTGGCCCGCCGGACCGCCGCCCTCGAACTCTTCGTCCGAGTCGCCTCCGCCGTGCTTTTCGATCTTTTCCTGAGCCATCTCGCCTCCCGGTGTGGCCGATGTTTCCTAGCCTACCCAGCGGTCCCGACATTCCGTGGGATCCGTGATCGCTTAACCCCGATGAAAGGAAATCCCGCTAGTCCGAACCGGTGAGCGCCTCCACCAGCTCCTCGGCGGTCGCGGAGTCGTCCAGCAACTTCCCCACGTGGGCCTTCGTGCCCCGCAGCGGCTCCAACGTCGGGATCCGCACCAGCGATTCCCTGCCGACGTCGAAGATGACCGAATCCCAGGACGCCGCGGCGATGGAGCTGGCGTACTTCTCCAGCGTGCGGCCCCGGAAGTAGGCCCTGGTGTCCGAAGGCGGGGTCGTGATCGCCTCCTGCACCTCCTCCTCGGTCACCAGGCGCTTCATCGAACCCCTGGTGACGAGCCTGTTGTACAGGCCCTTGTCCAGCCGGACATCCGAGTACTGCAGGTCGACCAGCCGCAACCGCGGCGCGCCCCAGGCCAGCTGGTCCCGCGCGCGGTAGCCCTCGAGCAACCGCAGCTTCGCCGGCCAGTCCAGCCTGTCCGCGCATTCCTGGGGGTCCCGCGCCAGCGCGTCCAGGATCTCGCCCCAGACCCGCAGGACCTCCTTGGAGGCTTCGTCCGCACCGGTGCGCTCCAGGTTCGCCGACGCGATCTCGTGGTAGGCGAACTGCAGGTCCAGCCCGGTGTACTTCCGGCCGTTGGCCAGCGACACCTTCGCCTTGAGCGTCGGGTCGTGGCTGATCTGGTGCACCGCGCGCACCGGCTCGTCCAGTTTCAGGTCGTCGAACCGGATACCCGCCTCGATCAGGTCCAGCACCAGCGCCGTCGTCCCGACCTTGAGGTACGTCGAGTACTCGGCCAGGTTCGCGTCACCGATGATGACGTGCAGGCGGCGGTACTTGTCCGCGTCGGCGTGCGGTTCGTCGCGGGTGTTGATGATCCCGCGCTTGAGCGTCGTCTCCAGGCCGACCTCGACCTCGATGTAGTCGGAACGCTGCGAAAGCTGGAAGCCCGCTTCCTCGCTCTGCTGCCCGACCCCGACGCGTCCCGAACCCGTCATCACCTGACGGGACGCGAAGAACGGCGTCAGTCCCGCGATCACCGCGGTGAACGGGGTCGACCGCTGCATCAGGTAGTTCTCGTGCGTGCCGTAGCTCGCGCCCTTGCCGTCGACGTTGTTCTTGTACAGCTGCAACGGCGGCTGGCCGGGAACGGTGGCGGCCTTGCGCGCCGCCTCCTCCATGACCCGCTCGCCCGCCTTGTCCCAGATGACCGCGTCGCGCGCGTTCGTCACCTCGGGCGCCGAATACTCCGGGTGAGCGTGGTCGACGTACAGCCGCGCGCCGTTGGTCAGGATCACGTTCGCCGCGCCGAGATCCTCGACGTCCGGATCGTGGCCAGGGCCGCTCGGGCCGGTCAGGTCGAAACCACGGGCGTCGCGCAGTGGCGATTCCACCTCGTAGTCCCAGCGAGCCCGCCTTGCCCGCGGGATGTCCGCCGCGGCCGCGTAGGCCAACACGACCTGGGTCGAGGTAAGTACCGGGTTCGCCGTCGCGTCGCCCGGCACCGCGATGCCGTACTCGACTTCGGTTCCCATGATCCGCCGCATACCCACCACCCTACGGGGTCGGAGGCGTGCGACGATGCCCCCCATGTCAGGCAGTGACGAACTCGTTGCGCTCTATGACCTCGGTGGAACCGCCGTGGGAGCGGCCACCCGGTCCCGGGTCCGTGCCGAAGGACTCTGGCACGCGGCGGGCGTGGTGTTGGTCCGTTCGAGTGACGGAGGCTCCGTCTACGTGCACCTGCGCACCCCCACGAAGGACGTCTATCCCTCCACTTGGGACTGCTGGGCGGGCGGCATCGTCGCGGCGGGTGAGACGCCCGAGGAGTGCGCCCGACGGGAACTGACTGAAGAACTGGGTGTTCACGGAGTGGAACTGAGGCCGCTTTTCGTCCATATCACCGACGACGACACGATCCGCTGCCACAACTTCGCCTTCGAAACGCGCTGGGACGGTCCCTTCGTCCATCAGCCGTCCGAAGTGGTCGAAGGACGGTGGCTGACGCTGGACGAGTTGCGTTCGTGGCTCGACGATCCCGAAAGCCGGTTCATCCCGGACGGACGTCTCGGCGCGCTGGAGTGGTTCCGGCGGGAAGCCGCCCGCTAGGCCGAACGGAGGCGCTGCGCGACGATCGGCAGCAGGCGCCTGGCCGCGTCGGTCGCGCGCGCCTCGGTCCCGGCGGTCACGCTGAGCGCGGAGACGAGCTTCCCCTTGGCGAGCAACACGGTGCACGTCGTGCCTTCACACCAAGCCCGCTGCACTTCGATACCGGACTGCTTCGTCAGCGTGAGCTTCTTGCCTTCGCAGACCGCCTGGGTGACGACGTCCGAAGCGTCACGGTCGGTGTACTCGGTCACCTGATGTTCCAGTGTCGAGCCGCTCGGGTAGGACCAGGCCGTCGAGCGGCTCGTGCCGCGGGTGAGACCGGTCAGACAGCCGGACACCTTGCTCTCGCCCGGGACGACTTCTTCCTCGGCGACGTCTTCGTCGGTCAGCAACGCGGCGGAAACGGCCGCGGGGACCGGAGCTCGGGTCGACGAGGGCGGAACCGGGGCAGCCTGCGGTTTGACCGAAGGCTGTACAGGTTCGACCGTCGGCGTGGGCGTCGGGTCGTCGTAATAGGTGTCGAGGTCGTTGGGCCGGTCCGCGCAGCCGGACAAACCGAACAGCGCGACCGTCGCCACCGCGAGAACCTGCCGATGACGCACCCTCAAGCCTCCCCGGTGACCCGCCAGACGTTTGCCGCGAGACTAGTCCAGCCCCTCAATGCCAGCCGAGGCAGGACCTGTGCCGCCAGTAGGCGACGGGTTCCTCGGCGAGCGCGGCCAGCTCCGCGAGTTCGTCCGCGGTCGGCTTCACCTTGGTGGCAACGAGATTCTCCGCGAGCTGCGCCGTACTCGACGGGCCGATGACCGCGACCGGCCGCCAGTCCTGCGCCAGGACCGCCGCGATCGCCACCGCGTCCGGGCCGGCCTCGTGTTCGCGCGCGATCCGCGCGAGTGCGGGCGGCGGCTCGACCACCAGCCGTCCGTTCGCGACGGTTTCCTTGACCAGCACCCGTTTCCCGGCCGCTTGCGCTTCCGCGAGCGCCGGGCCGGCGGAGGGTTCGAGCAGATTCCACGTCGACTGCACGGCGCTGAACACCGGCGTCCCGGACACTTCCAGTTCGAACGCGCGGCGGATCGCCTCGGCCTGCGCGGGCCCGGACGTCGAGAATCCCACCGGAACGCCGTCTGCCGCGAGTTCGGCCAGCGCGCCGACGAGCCGCTCGTCGGCGAACAGCGGACTGTCCACAGTGAGCGAGTGGACCTGGTAGAGCGTGACCGCTTTCCCCAGCAGGTCAACGGTTTCTGCCCATTGTTCGGCGAACCGTGCCGCGGTGTGCTCCTTGACCTCGTGCACTTCCGCGTCGAGCTTCCACTCCCCCACGTAGCGGTAGCCCCATTTGCTCGACACCGTCACGTCCGCGTGGCCGCGCTCGACGAGCCACCCGGCGAGGAACTCCTCCGAAGAACCATACGAACGGGCGACGTCGATCCAGCGGACGCCCGCGCGGTACGCGTCGTCCAGCACGTCGTAGGTCGCCGCGCGCATCGCCTCGAACCCGCGTCCGGGCGGCAGCGCGTCGACCCGGCCGAGGTTGATGTACGCGGGCCTGCCGAGCGCCGCCAGTCCGACGGCGATCCGTTCGCCGACCGGGATTTCCGAGGCTGTCACCGGGCTCCTTCGTTCTTGTGGCGGAGGATGGCGAGCCATTGACTCGAGTTCTGCGCCTGCCGGTGAAGCTTTTCGAGGCGGGCCGCCGGAGCCCGAACGTAACCCTTGCCGAAGACGGGCGCGATCTGACGGAGGCTGGCGCCCTCTTCCCTGGAGGCGAGGAGCGCCCAGTCGGACGCGTCGGCGCAGGCCGCGGAGGCGCGCCGCAGCTCCCCCAGGATCTCGATCAGCTCGGGAGCGCTCACCTCCCCGGCCTGGACGGCGGCCGCCGTCGTTTCCAGCCACGCCAGGACATCGGCCTCGGTGATCGGCGCGCGCGGGCGCCCGGGGGATTCGCTCACAGCCCGGAAGTATAGGGCGTTATACGCGCGCCGAGCGTGACCACCACGCCGGGAGTGTGTTCCCCGACGTCCGGGATCCGGTCCGCCAGAAGCCGGGCCGAGCGTCGCACCGTGCCGAAGGGGTCGGCCGCCAGCCCCGTGTCCACCAGGAGTTCCAGCAATGCCCTGCTCTGGCGGCCCGCCACGGCCACCGCTCCCCCGGCCGAGATCTCCAGCGCGCCGAGCCATCCGTAGGACGCCACGAGTGGATGCCTCGGAGCGGGAACGACCGCGCGAATGATCTCGACGGTCTCGGTCCACATGTCGGGGTCTTCGGGACGGAAGCACTCGCGCCAGGCCACCGCGGGATCGTCCGCGTCCTTGAAGGCGGTCTTCGGCTCCAGGGGACCGAAACGCCCCGATCCGTTCGCGAAAGTCCCGTCCGGCAGGACGCGCAGCGCCCAATGCTCGCTGGCGCGCTCATGCCCTGACACGCGCAACTCACGGCCGGGCGCGGGTTTCATCCGGGCTGGGAGCGCGGGAGGGACCGGACCGTCCGGAATCTCGGGACCTCGGGCGGGGAGGAGCCCGCCCCCTTCGGTCAGGCCGATCAACCCGTCCTGCTCGGCCAGCCACCCCACCGGATCCACCGTCGCGGCGAGTTCGGCGACCCAGCCCGCCGTCGCCCCGGTGACCGTCAGCCGTCCGTCTTGATCGAGTTCGACCTCCCACCGGATCCCGCCGGTCTCGCCGAGGGCACTCGCAGCGGCCGCGAGCTCGCCCGTCGCACGGCGCCGCATCCCGGAAAACCTCTTCCCCATTCCCGGAACGTACTGGAGGCGTCGGACACATCGTCCGAAAACCGCTGGAGTGCACAGTGGATTCCCGATTCACTGAGTTCGCAGTCGAGGGCTCAGGAGAAGGACAATTGGGACGTTTCGGTATCGCGATCCGATTCGCGGCACTCGCGGTCGTATGGGGCGCTAGTTTTCTGTTCATCAAAGTCGGGCTCACCGGCCTGTCGCCCGCTCAGGTGGCGCTCTCCCGCGTCTGCCTCGGCGCGCTGGCGCTGATCGCCATCGCCGCCTGGCGCCGCAAGCCACTCCCCCGCGATCCGGCCGTATGGGGCCATCTCGCGGTCGTTTCCGTACTGCTGTGCGTCATCCCGTTCCTGCTGTTCTCCTGGGCCGAGCAGTACATCTCCTCCGGGCTCGCCAGCATCTTCAACGCGACGACCCCGCTGATCACGATGCTCATCGCGGCGGCCGCGCTGCCCTCCGAGCGCTTCACGAAGGCCCGGACGACCGGCCTGGTCCTCGGTTTCCTCGGCGTGCTCACCATCGTCGGGGTCTGGCAAGGGATCGACGTCTCCCACGAGCTGACGGCGCAGCTGGCCTGCCTCGGCGCGACGACCTGCTACGGGATCTCGTTCGTCTACGTGCGGCGGTTCATCTCCTGGCGGAACCTCGACGCCCCGACCATCGCGCTCGGGCAGGTCTGCTGTGGCGCCGTCGTCATGCTGGTGCTCGCGCCGTTCATCGCGACGACGCCGGTGCACCTCGACACGACGATCGTCCTCAGCATGATCGCGCTCGGAGCGCTGGGCACCGGGCTCGCCTACGCCTGGAACGCGTCGATCATCGCGGCGTGGGGCGCGTCGAACGCGTCGGCGGTGACCTACCTCACACCCGTTGTGGGCGTGCTGCTCGGTGTCCTGGTGCTCGACGAACCGCTGGCGTGGAACCAGCCCGCCGGCGCGCTGCTCGTCGTCCTGGGCATCCTCGCCGCACACGGGCGGCTGAGCCTGCGCAAGAAGCTCAAGGAACCTGTGGCCGTGTGAACGAACCGAAGGGGCCCTTCACCGCGTGTTCCGCGGTGAAGGGCCCCTTCGGTTCTCGCCCTACAGGTACTGACCGGTGTTCGTGGCGGTGTCTATCGCCCGCCCCGAATCCTGGTTCTTGCCGGTGACGAGCGTGCGGATGTAGACGATCCGCTCACCCTTCTTGCCGGAGATCCGGGCCCAGTCGTCCGGGTTGGTGGTGTTGGGCAGATCCTCGTTCTCCGCGAACTCGTCGACGATCGCGTCCAGCAGGTGCTGCACGCGCAAGCCGGGCTGCTGGGTCTCCAGCACCGACTTGATGGCCGACTTCTTCGCCCGGTCCACGATGTTCTGGATCATCGCGCCCGAGTTGAAGTCACGGAAGTACAGGACCTCCTTGTCACCGTTGGCGTAGGTGACCTCGAGGAACCGGTTCTCGTCCGTCTCCTCGTACATGCGCTCGACGGTGTGCTGGATCATCGCGTCGAACGTCGCCCTGCGGTCACCGCCGAACTCTGCCAGGTCGTCCGCGTGGATCGGCAGACCGTCGGACAGGTACTTGGAGAAGATGTCCTTCGCGCCTTCGGCGTCCGGACGCTCGATCTTGATCTTGACGTCGAGCCGGCCCGGCCGCAGGATCGCCGGGTCGATCATGTCTTCACGGTTGGAGGCGCCGATGACGATGACGTTCTCCAGGCCCTCGACACCGTCGATCTCCGAGAGCAGCTGCGGGACGATCGTGGTCTCCACGTCGGAGGACACGCCCGAACCGCGGGTGCGGAAGATCGAGTCCATCTCGTCGAAGAACACGATCACCGGGGTGCCTTCGGAGGCCTTTTCCCGAGCTCGCTGGAAGATCAGGCGGATGTGCCGCTCGGTCTCCCCGACGAACTTGTTCAACAGCTCCGGACCCTTGATGTTCAGGAAGTAGGACTTCCCGTCCGCCGCGTCGCCGCGTGCTTCCGCGACCTTCTTGGCGAGCGAGTTGGCCACCGCCTTGGCGATGAGGGTCTTACCGCAGCCAGGAGGCCCGTAGAGCAGCACGCCCTTCGGTGGGCGCAGCTGGTACTCCTGGTAGAGATCCGCGTGCAGGAACGGCAGCTCGACGGCGTCGCGGATCTGCTCGATCTGCCGGGTGAGGCCACCGATGTCCTCGTATTGGACGTCGGGCACCTCCTCCAGCACGAGATCCTCGACCTCCGCCTTCGGCACACGCTCGTAGGCGTAGCCGGCTTTCGAGTCCACCAGCAGGGAATCGCCCGGCTTGAGGGGCTGCTCGGCCAGCGGATCGGAGAGCAGGACGACCCGCTCCTCGTCCGCGTGCCCGACCACGAGCGCACGGGGGCTGCCGCCCTCGACGTCCGGGGCCAGCACCTCGCGCAACGCGCAGACCTCGCCGATCTTCTCGAAGTCACCGCCTTCTACGACGGTCAGCGCCTCGTTGAGCCGCAACGCTTGTCCGCGCTGCAGCGACGAGACCTCGACCGCGGGTGAGACCGAGACCCGCATCTTGCGGCCCGCGGTGAACACGTCCACCGTGTTGTCCTCGTACGCGGTCACGAACACGCCGTAACCGCTCGGAGGCTGGGCCAGCCTGTCGACCTCCTCTCGCAACGCGAGCAACTGGCCACGCGCCTCGCGGAGCGTCTCGACCAGTTTCGTGTTGCGTTCAGTGAGTTGGCTCACTCGTTCCGACGCCTCGGCGAGTCGCTGCTCCAGGACTCGGTTCTGACGTGGCGAATCGGTGAGCTTCCGGCGCAGCAGGGCCACTTCCTCCTCGAGGAAGCGAATCTGACGTGCCTGCTCGTCGGACGTGGTTCCAGCTCCGGTCGTTTCTGAAGGGTCGGCCTCCTCGCGCCGACCTCCGGGAAGGTCATGATGCATTGGGCACCTCCTCGGAGTGCTTTTCATTCCACGGTACCGGCGATCACCGACAATAAAAGGCCTTTCCGCATCACAAGATCGGCGCGTCGCGTTCCGGACGACCTGACAGCACGTACGTTCACACCGCGCAAGGGGCCATCCCGGTGCCGGGTCTGGCACTCCCATGGTCACATTCCGTCCACCTGCCCTGACCTGCGGCGGAATACCCGGCTCCGTCCGGGTGCAAACGGGTTTCCGGTATCAGTTCGGCCCTAATCGAGCGGCGATCCGGCTCGATGGCTAGCATCGGGCCGACGTTCGCCGGGGAGGCGGACCGGCCTGTCGTGTTGAGCATTTTCGCAGAACAGCTAGGGGGCATCAGCCATGACTTACCCGCCGCAGCAGCCCGGCGGCTACGGACAGGATCCGTACGGCCAGCAGGGCGGGTACCCGCAGAGCGGCGCCCAGCCGCAGCAGGGATACCCCGGTGGCGGCCAGTACGGTCAGCAGCAGCCTGGTCAGTACGGACAGGACCCGTACGGCCAGCAGCAAGGTGGTTACCCGCAGAGCGGCCCCCAGCCCCAGCAGGGATACCCCGGTGCCACGCAGCAGTTCGGCCAGCCGGATCCGTACGGTCAGCAGCAGGGCGGTTACAACGCCTACCCGCAGGAAGGCGGCGGCTACGGTGAGCCGCCCAAGAAAAAGAAGACCGGACTGATCGTCGGCATCGCGGTCGGCGCGGTCGTGCTGGTCGGCGGCGGTGCCACCGCCCTCGTCATCGCCCTGAACTCCGGCGACGACAACCCGACCGCGGCCCCACCTGCCAGTTCGAGCAGTGCGGCCCCGACGGGTTCCGCTTCCTCGTCGTCGAAGCCGTCCACTTCGTCGACCCGGAGCAAGTCCAGCTCGCCCAGCACCTCGGCGACAAAGGGCTCCGGGCCCGCCCCACTGGGCAAGGCGACACCCGAAGAGGTCGCGGACGCCGTGTTCAACGCCTACAACTCGGGCGATGGCAAGACGGTCGCGCAGTCGGCCTGCCGCAGTGTGAACACCAAGGACGACATCTCGATCGCCAAGGACCTCAAGATCACGAAGTCCGGGGACCTGGCGACCACCGGAGAGTCGGCCAAGCTCCCGATCACGGCCACCACGAACGGCAAGACCGAGTCAGGGGTCCTCAACTTCAAGAAGGAGTCGGACCTCTGGTGCTTCATCGGCGCGAAGCGCTGACACGGAACCGGTGTCCAGCAGGCTGATCGCCGTTCTCGCCGGATGCGGCGCGGTCGTGGTGGGTGTCGTGGTGGGGCTGCTGCTGGTGGCCCCGTCCGGCTCCGACCCGGCCGCGTCGAGCACCGCCGCGCCCCCGTCGTGGCCGAGTCAGTCCCGTCCGGTCCCGGTGGATCCGGACGTGGCCGCGGTCGAGGTGGTGGGCAAGGCGATCGCCGCGGCGATCGTCGACCACGACGCGACGGCGTTCGGCAAGCTCACCTGCGTCCAGCAGTCGTCGGCCGATCTGGCCGAGCTCAAGCGGAAGTGGGAGGCGGCGGGCAAGGTTTCCGCGACCGTCCCCGACCCGCCGACGGTCAGCGGCGATTCGGCGACGGTGACCGTGCACGTCGAGGGCGCGGGCGGCCAGAAGGACACGCCTTTCCCGCTGAAGAAGCGTGAGGGCAAGTGGTGCGTGCCGTGATGTCTGTCGAGCGCTGAAGTCTCCGTCGGGCGCTGGGCGCCCTTGGGGAGACCGTTCGCGGATACCGGCCCCACGGCGGTGATGAGTTGGGAGCGCGGTGCCGCGTGAAGGCCCCCTTCCTTGCGTCTAGCGCAAGGAAGGGGGCCTTCACGTACTTCGGGGGCCGAGGTCAGCCCTTGCCGGAGCGGCGGTGGACCCGCGGCGAGACCGTGCCGTCGGCCAGACGGCGAGCCGTCAGCAGGAACGCGGTGTGCGCGACCATCCGGTGGTCCGGCCGCACCGCGAGGCTCACGACGTGCCAGGGCCGCATGAGCGTCTCGAAGGATTCCGGCTCGGTCCAGCACTGCTGCTCTCGCAAGGCCTCCGTGATCCGCGAAAGCTGTGTGACCGTCGCCACATAGACCGTGAGCACCCCACCAGGCACCAGATGCGCGGCGACCGTCTCCAGCTGGTCCCACGGCGCCAGCATGTCGAGCACCACCCGGTCGACCTCGCCGGTGTGCGTCGACAGATCCGCGACCGTCAGCGACCAGTTGTCCGGTTTGTGGCCGAAGAACTTTTCCACGTTCCGCTCGGCGTGCTCGGCGTGGTCGTCCCGGATCTCGTAGGACTGGACGGTGCCCTCCGGCCCGACCGCCCGCAGCAACGAACAGGTCAGCGCGCCGGAACCGGCACCGGCCTCGAGCACCCGCGCGCCCGGGAAGATGTCGCCCCACATCACGATCTGCGCGGCGTCCTTCGGGTAGATCACCTGCGCACCGCGCGGCATCGACAGCACGTAGTCCGGCAGCAGCGGGCGCAGCGCCAGATAGTTGCTGCCGCCGGCCGAAGTGACGACCGAACCCTCCTGCGCGCCGATCACGTCGTCGTGCGCCAACGCGCCGCGATGGGTGTGATATTGCTGTCCCTCGGCGAGCACCATGGTGTAGTGCCGCCCCTTGGAGTCGGTCAGCTGAACCCGGTCACCAATACGAAACGGCCCACGGACCGACACTGAACCTCCATACGCGCGAACTGATCGACGACCGATCCTCGCAGGTGGCCGTCCCGGGCTACGCCGGGGGTCGGCTCCTGGTCATCGCGGCGCGCAGGTCCTCGCGCCGGAGCACGCCCGCGGGCCTGCCTTCGTCGTCCACGACGAGGAACTGCCACGCGGCGGTTTCCCGGACGCGCTCGGCGATCTCCTCCCCCGACTCCGAGGAAAGCAGCACGGTGTCGGCGCGGATCGGCTCCGCGGCCATCTCCGCCGGCGCGTGCGGCGAGGTTCCCGCCAGCTGCGCGGCGGCCTGCTCGTCGAGCAACCCGGCCGCCACACCGTCGGCACGCACCAGGACCACTCCACGGCCCGCAGAAGCGGCCAGCGCGTCCGAAACGGGGCTTTCCGCGGGAAGCTGGAGAACCGGCCGGACGAGCTCGCTCAGCCGCACACCTTCAGGCCAGCCTCGACGGGTTTCGGCGGCGAGTTCGCTTCGCGCGCCGAGGATCACGAACCACGCTGTCACGACACAGACACCGAGCCGGAGCCAGCGGTCTTCACTGCCCGCCGCCAGTCCCCACAGCGCCCAGACGATCAGTCCGGCCGCGACGACACCGCCACCGACGACGGCGGCCCGGGTGCCCTTGTCCCGGCGGCCCGTGGCCGCCCAGACCCCGGCGCGGACCAGGCGCCCGCCATCGAGCGGGAGCCCGGGCAGGAGGTTGAAGATCCCGACGGCGAAGTTCGCGACGGCGCATTCCGCGATGAGCAGCCATGCCGCGCTCTCCGGCGGGACGGCGAACATGAGCAGCCCGCAGAAAGCGCCGAGCAGCAACGAAACCGCCGGTCCCGCGGCGGCGACGAGTCCTTCCTGCCGCGGCTGACGCGGGGTCCTCGCCACCTCGGAGAGGCCGCCGAGGAGGAAGAGGCGCAGGCGCCGGACCGGGATGCCGAGGCGCAGCGCCACCAGGCAGTGCCCGAGTTCGTGTGCCAGCACCGAAAGTCCGAGCAGGACCGCGAACGCGGCCGCCAGCAGCCACGAGGTCAGCGTCGTCGCGCCGGGCAGGAACCGGCCGACCAGTGGCGTGTAGAGCACCACGATGACCAGCGAGCCGATCCACCACGAAGGAGCGAGCAGCACGGGGATCCCGGAGACGCGGAACAGCAGGAGCCCACCGTCCGGTGCCACGCCTCGTCGAGGCGGGCCCTGCTCACCCGTCACCGCCATGTGTCAGAGCGTAGATGCCCAGGTGTGGGGTGCGGGTAACCCGCCCTTCCCGTCCGGGTGGTGTCGGTCAGGCCACTCCGGTGCGTCGCAGTCCCGGAACTGTCGGTACCCGGCGCTACCCTCCCTGCATGCCCGACACCGACACGGTCACCGCCGATCCGCCGCCCGGCGCCGAAGTCCCGCGCCGTCGGCCGGCCCTGTCCCCGTCGCGTGCCAGCGACTTCAAGCAGTGCCCGCTGCTCTACCGCTTCCGCGCGGTCGACAGACTTCCCGAGATCCCGACGAAGGCCCAGCTTCGCGGCACGCTGGTGCATTCCGTGTTGGAGCGCCTGTTCTCCCTTCCGCAGGCCGATCGCACCCCGCCGCAGGCCAAGGACCTGCTCGCACCGGCGTGGGAGGACCTGTCCGCGGAACGTCCGGAGTGGATCGAGCTGTTCGATCAGGACGATCCCGAGGCCGTCACGTCCTGGTTGTCTTCGGCGGAGCAGCTCGTCGACACCTACTTCGGCCTCGAGGATCCGAGCCGGCTGGAGCCCGAAGCGTGCGAGCTGCACGTCGAGATCGAGCTGGGCTCCGGGGTGCTGCTGCGGGGCTACGTCGACAGGCTGGACGTGGCGCCGACCGGCGAGATCCGCGTCGTCGACTACAAGACCGGCGCCGCGCCCCGTGAGATCGGCGAGGCCAAGGCGATGTTCCAGATGAAGTTCTACGCCGTGGTCCTCTGGCGGCTTCGCGGTGTCGTGCCGCGTCAGCTGAAACTGATGTACCTCACCGACGGGCAGTCCCTCGCCTACACCCCCGACGAGGGCGAGCTGGTCCGGTTCGAGCGCACGCTCGAGGCGATCTGGCAGGCGATCCTCAAAGCGGGCAAGACCGGCGATTTCCGGCCCAATCCGAGCAAACTCTGCGCGTGGTGCGATCACCAGGCGCTCTGCCCGCAGTACGGCGGCACTCCCCCGCCGTACCCCGGCTGGCCCGAGCCGGATCCCGGCGAGGAGTCCGTATTGGACCGTGCGGATTAGGGTGCCCGGTGTGACAGAAGCCTTCTACGTGCCGTCCGGCGACGGTCTCTTCGTCCCGACCCCGCACACCGCCGGGCCGTGGACCCCGGACGCGCAGCACTTCGGTCCGCCCTCGGCGTTGCTGGTCCGCGCGCTCGAAGAGGTCGAGGCGCCGCACGCGAGCCAGCTGGCGCGGGTGACGATCGAGATCCTCGGGCCCGCGCCGTTGAAGGAGCTGTCGGTGCGGGCCTGGGTGGAACGCCCGGGCCGGTCGGTCGAGTGGCTGGAGGCCGAGCTCTCCCACGGGGAGCGGGTCGTCGCCCGCGCCTCGGCATGGCGCATCGCGACCTCGGACACGACCTCGGTGGCGACGGCGGAAGGTCCCGCCCTGCCGTCGCCGGAGGGCCTGCCGACGTCGAACTGGCCGGAAGGCTGGCACGGCGGTTACCTCGACGCCGTCGAATGGCGGCGTGTCAGCGGCGCGCTGGACGAACCCGGTCCCGCGACGGTCTGGGGGCGTCAGCGGGTCGCCCTCGTGGACGGGGAGAAACCGAGCGCTCTCCAGCGGCTGTTCGTCCTGGCCGACTCAGGCAACGGGATTTCGAACTTCCTCGACCCGCGTGAGTGGTGGTTCATCAACTCAGAGCTGACAGTGCACCTCCGCCGCCCACCGCTGGGCGACTGGATCGGTGTCGACGCGGCCACCCTGATCGGCCCGAACGGCATCGGCACGGCGACGACCACGCTGCACGACACGTCCGGACCGATCGCGTCCGGGGCGCAGGCGTTGCTGGTGCGGCCGCGACAGGCGGGCTGATAGACGCGCATTCTGAGCCCGTTTCCAATAGCCTTCCCGGAACAACAGACGCAGGGAGCGCTTCGGCATGCAGATCACCTCGGTGGTCAACCAAAAAGGCGGGGTCGGCAAGACCTCACTCAGTGTGGGCGCGTCGGCGGCACTGGCCGAACGCGGCCGCCGGGTGCTGCTGATCGACCTCGACCCACAGGGCCACGCGACCACCGAACTCCTCGGCCTGGACGAGGTGGCGCCGAATATGCCCAGCCTGGCGAAAGCCCTGACCAAGGTGTGGAAGGGCCCGATCGAAGAACTCGCCGTGCGGCATCCGCGCAGCAACCTCGGCCGGGGCGGCGCGTTCGACGTCATCCCGACCTCGCCGGGCATGTTCGACCTGATCCGGCGGCTGGACCAGTTCCGCGTCCCGGGCTGGCAGCTGGCCAGGGTCATCCAGTTCGCGAACTACGACCACGTCATCATCGACTGCCCGCCCGCGCTCGACGTGCTGACCAACAACGCGCTGGCCGCCTCGCACGGGATTCTCGTGCCGGTGCAGCCGGACCGGACGAGCATCCGGGCGCTGCGCCTGCTTTCGGACCAGGTCCGCTACGTCGAACAGACCGTCGGCCGTCCGCCGATCGCTTACTACGGCCTCGTCCCCGGGCTGTACCGCCGCCCGATCTCGCACTACGCGGCGGCCGCGTTGCAGGAGCTGTACACGTTCGGGATCCCGATGCTTTCGCACGTCCCGCTCGGCGTGGTGATGAACGAGGCCGCCGCGCACGGCGTGCCCGTGACGACCTACGCGCCGGAAACCCTGCAAGCACTGTCGTTCCGGGAGATCGCGGAAACGCTGGACGGGTACCTGCAGAACCATCCGGCCCCGGCGATCGTGCCCGCGGACGAGGAGTTCGTCTTCGAGGACTTCATCACCGAGGTCTCGGTGACGCGCAGCGCCAACGACAACGGCGCACGAAAGCGGCTCTACGACCTCATGCCCAAGAAGCCGAACCGGCCTCGGTAGCACTTAGCGCGTGCTATGAAAGGCCCGTTACTTGCAAATTTTGCAAGTAACGGGCCTTTCATAGCGTCTGAGACCTAGAGACGGCAGGCCCGGATGTCCGAAGCCAAGACGGCCTTGGCGCCGGTCTCGGCGAGTTCGTCCATGATCCGGTTGACCTCCTTGCGCGGCACCATCGCCCGCACGGCCACCCAGTCTTCGTCCGCCAGCGGCGCGACGGTCGGCGACTCGAGGCCCGGCGTGATCGCGATGGCCGCCTCGAGCAGCGAACGCGGGCAGTCGTAGTCCAGCATCATGTAGTGCTGGGCGAAGACGACACCCTGCAGCCGTGCCTTCAGCTGGTCCTTGGGCCGGGTGTGCTCGGTACCCTCCCGCTGCAGCAGCACCGCTTCCGAGACGCAGATCGGGTCCCCGAAGGCCACGAGGCCATGCTGGCGCAGCGAACGGCCGGACTCGACGACGTCGGCGATGGCGTCGGCCACGCCGAGCTGGATCGAGATCTCGACGGCGCCGTCGAGGCGGATGACCTCCGCCTCCACCCCGTGCTGCTTCAGGTTCTCGCGCACGAGTCGCGGGTACGACGTCGCGAGCCGTTTACCGTGCAGGTCTTCGGCCCGCCAGTCCCGGCCCGCCGGCGCGGCGTACCGGAATGTGGAACCGCCGAAGCCGAGGCCGAGGATCTCCTCCACCGGCGCGCCGGAGTCGAGCGCGAGGTCGCGGCCGGTGATGCCGAGATCCAGCTCGCCGGATCCGACGTAGATCGCGATGTCCTTGGGACGCAGGAAGAAGAACTCGACCTCGTTGACCGTGTCCAGCACGGTCAGATCGCGGGCCTCATGTCGCTTGCGGTAACCGGCCTCTCCGAGCATCTCCGACGCGGCGGCGGCGAGGGCTCCCTTGTTAGGCACGGCGACACGCAACATTGCTTCTCCTTGGTTCTCCGGACGCGAACGCGTCACAGGTACCGGTACACGTCCTCTGTCGACAGTCCACGGCCGAGCATGAGCACCTGCAACCGGTACAGCAGCTGTGAAATCTCCTCCGCGAGCCTCTCGTCGGATTCGTGCTCGGCGGCGATCCACACCTCGCCCGCCTCTTCGAGCACCTTCTTGCCCTGCGCGTGCACACCCGCGTCGAGCGCGGCGACGGTGCCGGAACCGTCGGGGCGCGTGCGGGCGCGGTCGGCAAGCTCGGCGAACAGCTCATCGAAGGTCTTCACAGTCTGGAGATCCTTCCATCCGCGCCCGCGTCGCGCTGCCCCGGGCCGGTGTGATGCCACCGGCGTCACACCTCAGAACAACGTCGAGCCGCCCCGCTCGAAGTCGAGCAGGAGCCGCTTCCGTTCGACACCACCGCCATAGCCGGTGAGATCGCCGGTGGAGCCGATCACGCGATGGCACGGCACGATGATGCCGATCGGGTTCTTCCCGTTCGCGAGGCCGACCGCGCGGGACGCGGTGGGCCTGCCGAGCCGGTCGGCGAGTTCGCCATAGGAGACCGTCTCACCATATGGGATTCCGAGCAGGCCCTGCCAGACCATCCGCTGGAATTCGGTGCCGCTGAAGCTCATGGGGAGATCGAAGTCCGTCCGCTGTCCGGCGAAGTACTCCTTGAGCTGTTTCTCGGTCTCCGCGAAGATCGGCGCGCCCGGATCCGGATGGCCGAAGGTCTCCTCGGCCGGGCGATGACGCTGCTGGACCATGTAGAGGCCGCAGAGACTTTCGCCGTCCGCGACCAGGGTCAGCCGGTCGTACGGGCTGTCGATGACGGTGTGCGTGCGCATGATGCTCCTGCTAGGCGGCGGGCAGCCGGTTGATCGGGTGGTCTCCGGTCGCCCAGAGGTGCTGGACGGCGTAGGCGCGCCACGGGCGCCAGTGCTCGGCACGCTCGACGAACGCCGCCGGGCCGAGACCGAGGCCCTTCGCGGCGACTTTGACGCCGAGGTCGGTCGGCAGGAAGGCGTCCGGGTCGCCGAGCGAGCGCATCGCGATGCTCTCGACGGTCCACGGTCCGAAGCCGGGCAGCGCGTGCAGTCGTTCCCGCGCCCGCTGCCAGTCGCTGCCCGCTCCTAGGTCGAGCTCGCCGCCGTTCAGTTCGGCGACGAGGCCGAGCAGCGTCCGCTTGCGGCTCTGCGGCATCGCGAGGCTTTCCGGGTCGATCTCGGCGAGCGCGGTGGGGTCCGGGAAGACGTGGGTGAGGCCGCCTTCCGGATCGTCGACCGGATCGCCGTGCGCGAGGACCAGCCTGGCGGCGTGCGTCCGCGCTGCGGCGGTGGACACCTGCTGGCCGAGCACGGCGCGGACGGCGAACTCGTCGCCGTCGACGGTCCTCGGTACCCGCCTGCCTGGCGCGGCCGCCACGAGCGGGCCGAGCAGGCTGTCCGCGGCCAGGGCCTCGTCGACCGCGACGGGGTCCGCGTCGAGGTCGAGCAGGCGGCGGCAGCGGCTGATCGCGGTCGAGAGGTCCCGCAAGTCCGACAAGGTGAGACGGCAGCCGATGTGGCCGTCTTCGGGTTTGAGCGCGACGAGGGCGGGACCGTGCGGCAACCGCAGCGTCCGGCGGTACGCGCCGTCGCGCCATTCCTCGACACCGGGGATCCCGGTCGCGACCAGATGCCCGAAGAGGTTGTCCGGAAACAGCGGCTTCCGGTACGGCAGGCGCAGGTTCAGCGTCCCGGGCGCGGTCGCCGGCGCGGTGCGGACCCGGGCCCGCAACTCGGTCGGGGACAGCGCGAAGACCTCGCGGACGGTGTCGTTGAAGGTCCGGACGCTGCCGAACCCGGCGGCGAGGGAGACGTCGATCATCGACAGGCCGGTCGTCTCGATCAGCAGCCGCGCCGTCTGCGCGCGCTGCGCCCTGGCGAGGCTGAGCGGGCCCGCGCCGAGTTCGGCGCGCACGTGCCTCTCGACCTGCCGGACGCTGTAGCCGAGCCGGGCGGCCAAACCGGTCACGCCGTCGGTGTCGACAACTCCGTCGGCGATCAACCGCATCGCCCTGGCCACCAGGTCCGCGCGCTCGTTCCACTGCGGCGAACCGGGACTCGCGTCCGGGCGGCACCGTTTGCAGGCACGGAACCCGGCCTCCTGCGCGGCCGCCGCGCTCGGGTAGAACTTCATGTTCTCCGGTTTGGGCGGGACGACCGGGCAGCTCGCCCGGCAATAGATCTTCGTGGTCCGGACGGCGGTGAAGAACCAGCCGTCGAACCGGTCGTCGTTCGCCTGGACCGCCCGGACGCAACGCTCGAAATCCTCATGCACCCAGCCAGCATCACCGACCGCGTGGCCGGGGTCTAGCGAAAACGCGACATGGCGGTCAGGGCAGGAGGGCGGTCAGCGCGCGCACGTCGAGACCGACGAGCGACGAGCGGAACACACGCCGTTCTCCCGGCTCGACGTCGACGTCGTTCGGGATCACCACCACCGTGCAGCCCGCCGCGGCCGCGGAAGCCGCGCCCGGCGGTGAGTCCTCGATCGCGACGCAGCGGGAAGCCGGTACCCCCAGCAACTCCGCCGCCAGCCGATACGGCCTGGCGTCCGGCTTGTTCAGACCATCGACTTCGTCACCGCAGACGGTGACGGCGAAGTACTCGCGGCCGATGGTGTTGAGGGCGAGTTCGGTCAGCGACCGTTCGGTGGAGGTGACCAGCGCCATCGGCACGCCGTTGGCGCGCAACAGGTCGAGCAGCTCCTGCGCGCCGGGGCGCCACGGGAGGGGACCGTCGAAGAGGTTGGCCGTCCGTTTGCGGATCCACTCCCCCATCTCCGCGATCGACTCGGGGGTGACGGGCTTGGCGCACACTTCGAGCAGGAAAGCGGCCGTTTCGTCCATATTGGACCCGACGAGACTCAGGCGCTGCTCCTCGGTCAGCGTGCCGCCGAGGGTCTCGACGGCCTCGTAGAGGGCGACGTCCCACAGCTTCTCCGAGTCGACCAGCGTGCCGTCCATATCCCACAGCACGGCGGCGAGTCCGTCCCGTGTGGACGGTTCGGTCACGGCTCCCCCTTCACGATCAGATGGCGAACTAACCCGGCGTTCCGGATCCCACGTTAGCCGAGACGGATCCACGCCGACGCCGAGGATCTTGACCGAAATGTCGGCTTACGACGGATTGACGCGGTTCGTCCGAACGCCGGGCGATCGGACATGCTCAACGGCGGACAGCCCTCTGGTCGTAGGCTGGTCCGGTGAGTGAGCCCGTCGACGAGACCCAGCGGCCCGGCCGCGACCACCCGGATGACACCAAGCCGATCATGATCGTCGCCTTCGAAGGATGGAACGACGCAGGTGACGCGGCCAGCCGGGCGGTCGAGCACCTCCAGCTCAACTGGGATGCGACCCCACTGAGCGAGCTGAGTCCGGACGAGTACTACGACTTCCAGGTGAGCAGACCGACCGTGCGCATGGTGGACGGCGTCACCCGAAGGGTCGACTGGCCGACCACCCGGCTCTCGGTCTGCCGCCCGGAAGGCATCAGCCGGGACATCGTGCTGGTCCAGGGGCCCGAACCGAACATGCGCTGGCGCGCCTTCTGCGCCGAACTCCTGGAGCACATCCAGCAGATGGACGTCGCGACCGTCGTCACCCTCGGCGCGCTCCTGGCCGACACCGCGCACACCCGGCCCGTCCCGGTCACCGGGACGGCGTACGACAAGGACACCGCTTCCCAGTTCGGCCTGGAGCTGAACAACTACCAGGGCCCGACCGGCATCGTCGGGGTTCTGCAGGACTACTGCGTGCAGGCGGGCGTACCGGCGGTGTCGATCTGGGCGGCCGTGCCGCACTACGTCTCGCATCCGCCGTCGCCCAAGGCCACACTCGCGCTGCTGCACAAGCTCGAGGACGTCCTCGACGTCGAGATCCCGCTCGGTGCCCTTCCCGAGCAGGCCGAGGAGTGGCAGCGGACGGTCACCGAGATGGCCGAAGAGGACGAAGAGATCACCGAGTACGTCCGGGGACTCGAGGAGCGCGGAGACGCGGAGACCGAGTTCACGCTGGACGACGTGAGCGGCGACAAGATCGCGGCCGAGTTCGAGCGGTACCTGCGGCGTCGTCGTCCCGGTCAGGACGGCCCGGGACGGGGCTGAGCGCTCTTCTTCGGTCGCGTCGCGCGCTATGAAAGGCCCGTTACTTGCAAATTCTGCAAGTAACGGGCCTTTCATAGCACTCCGCGACCACTCACGAGGCCGCTAGAAGATACGCCGCAGCGGAATGGGTCCCCGGGCACGCTTCCGCCACTCACGCGGATAGCCGAGCGAAACCTCCTCGAACCGCACCCCGTCCGCCTCGGTCGAACGCGGGATGTGCAGATGCCCGTAGACGGCGACCTCCGCCCGGAAACGCAGGTGCCAGTCCTCGGTCTCGGTCGTCCCGCACCACAGCGCGAACTCCGGGTAGTACAGCGGCGCGGTCGGGTGGCGGTGCAGCGGCCAGTGCGACATCAGGATCGTCCCGTGGTCCTCCGGGATCGCCTCCAGCCGCTCCGTGCTGATCTTCACCCGGTCGGCGCACCACGCCTGCCTGCTGGGATACGGGTCGGGGTGCAGGAAGAACTCGTCCGTGCACAGCACGCCGGCCTCGCGCGCCTGCTCGACGGCCGCCAGCAACGGCAGCCCGTCGGCCGCGGGAGTGCGCCAGCTGTAGTCGTAGAGCACGAACAGCGGGGCGATCGTCAGCGGCTTGTCCTGGTGCTCCCACACCGGGTACGGGTCCTCCGGGGTGAGCACGTCGATCTCCCGGCAGCGGTCGACCAGGTGCTCGTAGCGCGCCTGGCCCCGCAGCTGACATTCGTCCTTCTGGGTGGTCCACAGTTCGTGGTTGCCGGGCACCCAGACGACCTTCGCGAAGCGTTCCCGCAAGGTCTTGAGCACCCCGATCACGGATTCGGCGCGTTCGGCGACGTCACCGACCACGAGCAGCCAGTCGTCGGGGGTCCGGGGCACGACCTCGTCGACGAGCGGGGCGTTGCCTTCATGGGTGACGTGGAGATCGCTGGTGGCGAAGAGATGCGGCACTCCACCACCGTAGCTTCACCCGGACCGGGGAACCGCCGAAACCGCATCACGGCGTGACCGGCCCGACGCCGCGACCCACAGGACGGTCACCGCCGAAGCGACGTGCAGGCCCGCCTGGACGTTCAGCAGGACGCCGGTGCCCAGCACGCTCACCAGCCCGCCCGCCAGCAGCGCGCCCAGCGCGGTGAACCCGGCCGTCGCGGCGAACATGGTGCTCAGCACGCGGCCGGATCGCTCGGGGGACGCGGTCGTCTGGACCAGCGAGAGCAGACCGGATCCGGCCAGCACCCCGGGGGCGCCGACGAGCCCGAAAAGTCCGATGAAGACGCCCAGCGACGCGGTCAGGGCCGGCAGGTTCCAGATCACCGCAGAGAGAAGACCGAGCGCGAGTCCTCCCCAGCCGAGCAGAGCGGCGGGCGCGACCTTGCCGGCGACGGTGGCGACGGCGAATCCCGCGGCCAGCCCGCCGAGCGCTTGCACACCGCGAAGCAGGCCGACGTCGCCTTCGGTGCCGTTGAGGATGTCGAGTACGAAGACCACGAACAGCACCAGGAACATTCCCTGTGCCAGGGACGTCAGCACCACGACGACTCCGGCGAGGCGAAGCCGCGCTTCGCGGCCGATCTCGCGAAGCCCGTCGAGCCAGGCTCTCAGCACCGGCTCGTGCGGTCCCGCTTCCTTGGGCGCGGCGACCCGCCGGAACGGGCGCGCCAGCAGGGCCGAACCGACCACCAGCACGCCGAGATAGGCCACCACGACCCAGCCCAGGCCACCGAACCCGAGCAGGAGGCCGCCCGCCCAACCTCCGGCGAGACGCGCGACGCTGCCGTTGATGCTCATGAGGCCGTTGGCGCCGATCAGCTCGTCCGGCGCGACCAGCTCCGGCACGAGCGCGTTGCGGGCGGGCTCGAACAGCGAGGCCAGGCCCGCCTGCGCGGCCATGACCCCGTAGATCACGAACACCGGCCCGCCGGACGCGACGAACAGCAGCGGCAGCGCGACGAACGCCTGTCCCGCGCACACCACGCACAGCACCAGCCGCCGGTTCCAGCGGTCCGCGATCACCCCGGCGACCGGGCTGAGGAGGACCGCGGGCAGCAGGCCGAGCACGATGCTCAACGCCGTGGTGGCCGCGGAACCGGTCGCCTGGAAGACGAACACCGGCAGCGCGATCTGCAGCATCCACTCGGCGGTTTCGGAGAAGAAGGCGGCGGTCCACAACCGCGCGAAGGCGGGCTCCCTCAACGGTTTCATGCGCTCGGCTTCCCCTCGGCGTCGATCCGCAGGAACGCCCGCAGTCCCAAGTGGACGGGCAGGGCCCCCTCAGGAGCGTCTTCGCGGATCGTGCTGACGTAAGGCCGCACGAGCGCGTCGATCCCCCGGACCAGCTCGTCCAGCTCGGCCGCGGTCACCCGCAGCGAGTACGTGTTGATCCCGGACGCGTCCTGCCATTCCTTGTCGAGCTGGTCGGCGGCGTCGAAATAGCGCTCGATCAGCTCCTTCTCCCGCGCCAGCGCGGTTCCCACGACCGCCAGCTGCGCCCCGCGCAGTTCCGGATCGTCGCCGAACTCGATGCCGACCTGGCAAGCACGCCACGGCCGTTCTCGCCCGTCCTCCCCCTCGACCCGCTCCACGAGACCGTGCAGGGCCAGCTGACGCAGGTGCCAGCTGCAGTTCGAGGCCGTCGAGCCCACTGCCGTCGCGCACTCGCTCGCGGTCCGCGGACCGACCGCCATCAGGTGGTCCACCAGCGCCGAACGCAGCGGATGCGCCAGCGCCCGCATCAGCTCGACGTCTTCGATCCGCTTGCGCGGCGGCAACCCGGCCATCGTCCCGATCCAATCTGAAAGAAGTCTTTCGAAAGTTCTCTTTCAGAGTTGCAGGTGGCCGCGAGGATGTCAAACGACCCTCGATACCCTTGCCGCGACAGCTGCTGCACACCTCAGTAACTGCACAAGTCAACTACTGCACCAGGAATACACATGCCTGACCAGCGAGAACTCGCCACCGCGGCGGCTTTGGAGATCCCCCGGTTCGTCAGCGCGACCGTCCTGTTCCACACGGCCATGGCGGACCGGCTCGGGATCAGCGCCACCGAGCTGCACGGACTCCAGCTGGTCATCAGCGGCGCCGCGACCTCCCCGACCCGGCTGGCACAGGCGCTCGGCATGACCACCGGCGCGGCGACACGGATGATCGATCGCATGGAGGCCCAGAACCTGGTCGAACGGGTCCCGGATCCGGCCGACCGCCGCCGCCTCCTGATCCGCCCGCTGCCGGACCGGCTCGGCGAGGTCTCCGACCTGTACTCCCCCATGGCCCGGTTCTTCGGCGACCGCCTCGGCCGCCTGGACCGACGCCAGCTCGCCGCGCTGCTCGGCGTCATGACCGAGGGGCGCGCCTTCGCCGAACGAGAAGCCACCCGGCTGCGATCCGGGTCTCCCGAAAATGGGGTTGACTAACGCTACGCAGGTTGCGTTAGAATCCTCGCATCATGAAGAACTGACATCGCACCTTCCCCGTTCCGAGGCGGCTTCGGTCGAGCACTGCTCCCGTAAGCGACGAGGCCCGGCGGGGATTCCCCATGTCCGAAGAAACGCGGTGATGTCGTATGTCTCTTTCCCTGATCGCCAAGGACCTCGTCCACACTTACGGCGCCCGCGTCGTGCTCGACGGCGTGAACCTGACCGCTTCGGCCGGGCAGAGGCTCGGACTGGTCGGCGAGAACGGCGTCGGCAAGTCCACGCTCCTGCGGCTGCTGGCCGGGGTCGAAGAGCCCGACGCCGGCGAGGTGCTGCGCGGCGACGACCTCGGATTCCTCTTGCAGGAGTTACCTTTCCCGCTGACAGCGCGGTTCTCCGACGTCATCGACGACGCGCTCGCCGAGATCCGGCAAGCGTCGGCGAGACTCGACGAACTGACCGAAGCGCTCGCTGAACGCCCGGACGACACGGCAGTGCTCGACGAGTACGGCACCGCGCTCGAATGGGCCCAGGCGCACGATCTCTGGGACGCCGACAGGCGGGCCGAGGTGGTGTGCGCGGGTCTCGGGCTCGCCGGGATCGATCCGGCGCGGGAACTGGGCACACTGTCAGGCGGGCAGCGGTCGAGACTCGGCCTCGCCGCGTTGCTGATCCGGCGGCCGGGCACGCTGATCCTGGACGAGCCGACGAACCATCTCGACGACGCCGCGATGGAGTTCCTGGAGCACCATCTCGCTTCACTGACCGGTGTCCTCGTACTGTCGTCACACGATCGCGTGTTCCTCGACGCGGTGTGCACCGACATCGTCGACCTCGACCCCGCGCTGGGCGGCCCGACCCGGTACGGCGGCACGTATTCCGACTACCTGGACCAGAAACGGGCCGAACGGGCGCGCTGGGAACAGCGCTACGCCGAGGAGCAGGACGAACTCAAGGAACTGCGCGAATCGGTGGCCGTCACCGCGCGCAACGTCGCGCACAACCGGCCGCAGCGCGACAACGCCAAGATGCTCTACGACTTCAAGACCGGGAGAGTGCAGAAGCAGATCTCACGCCGGGTCCGCAACGCGCAACTGCGGCTGGACGAACTGGAACGCGACCAGGTGCGGAAACCACCCGCGCCCCTGCGGTTCCAGGGCGGGCTGACCGGCGAACCCGGTGAGGACAAGACGGCGATCTCGGTACGGGACCTCGAGATCGCCGGGCGGCTGCGCCTGGCGACCCTCGACATCACGACGACGTCGAGGCTCCTGATCACCGGCGGGAACGGCGCCGGGAAGTCGACGCTGCTGTCCGTCCTCGCCGGCTCACTGACGCCGGACTCCGGGACCGTCCTTTCCGGACGCGGGGTGCGGATCGGCCTGCTGGCACAGGATGTCGCGTTCGCCGAACCGGAGAAGACCGCCCAGCGGACCTACGCCGAAGCTCTCGGCGAGGACGCTCCACCATTGCGCGGCCTCGGCCTGCTGGCTCCGCGTGATCTCGGGACCCGGGTCGGCGCGCTGTCGGTCGGGCAACGGCGGCGGCTCGCGCTGGCGTTGCTGATCGCCGATCCGCCGGAGGTCCTCCTGTTGGACGAGCCGACGAACCACATCTCGCTCACCTTGACCGAGGAGTTGTTCGCCGCGCTCGAAGCCGCACCCGGTGCCGTCGTCATCGCTTCCCATGATCGGTGGCTGCGACGGGACTGGGCGGGCGACCACCTCCGGCTGGAAGCCGGTCGCCTCGCCGTGTAGGGCGTTATACGGGTGTCATGAAAGGGGTTTTCAGGACGAATTTCGTCCTGAAAGCCCCTTTCATGACGTTTCTCAGAGCTCGATGCCGAGCAGCGCGTCGACGGCGTTTCGGATCAGCCCGGGCGCCGCCGGGTCGGTACCCGAACGGTTCAGCGCCTGCTCCACCCAGGCGTCGACGGCCGCGAGCGCCTTCGGCGTGTCCAGGTCGTCGGTGAGGTGGTCACGCAGGCGAGCGACGGTGTCCTCGGCGGCCGGGCCGGTGCCGAGCGAGACGGCATCGCGCCAGCGCCCGAGGCGGTCGGCGGCGTCCGCGTGCAACTGCGCGGTCCACGGCCGGTCCTCGCGGTAGTGGCCGGCGAACAACGCGAGCCGGATGATGCCCGGGTCTACCTTGTCGGCACGCAGCCGGGAGACGAACACGAGGTTCCCGCGCGACTTCGACATCTTCTCGCCGTCGAGGCCGATCATCCCGGCATGCACGTAGTGCCGCGCGAACGGCCGGTCCCCCGCGACGGCCTCCGCGTGCGCGGCGCTGTACTCGTGGTGCGGGAAGATCAGGTCCGAGCCGCCGCCCTGGACGTCGAAGCCGAGACCGAGCCGGTTGACCGCGATCGCACTGCACTCGATGTGCCAGCCCGGCCGCCCCGCGCCCAGTTCGGACTCCCACGACGGCTCGCCGGGCCGCGCCATCCGCCACAGCAGCGCGTCGAGCGGGTGCTGCTTGCCGGGCCGGTCCGGGTCGCCGCCGCGTTCGGCGAAGAACTTCGCCATGGTCTCGGCGTCGTAGTTCGACTCGGACCCGAAATGCCCGGTCGCGTTGTGGTCGAAGTAGATGTCCGGGTAGTCCGCGTCGTCGGCGCGGTACGCGCTGCCGTTCGCCAGCAGCTTGGCGATGACCTCGACGATCTCCGGGATGCTCTCCACGGCGCCGACGAACTGCCGCGGCGGCAGCACCCGCAGCGCGGTCATGTCCTCGCGGAACAACGCCGTCTCGCGCATGCCGAGGACGACCCAGTCGTCCTTGTCGCGCTCGGCCCGCTCCAGCAGGGGCTCGTCGATGTCCGTGACGTTCTGCACGTAGTGGACGTCGTGCCCGGCGTCGCGCCACAGGCGGTTCACCAGGTCGAATGTCAGATACGTGGCGGCGTGCCCCAGATGGGTGGCGTCGTACGGCGTGATGCCGCAGACGTACATCCGGGCGGTGGACCCGGGCGCCGTGGGGCGGATCTGCCCCGTCGCGGTGTCGTGGAGCCGCAGCGGACGGGGGGTGCCGGGGATACGGGGCACGTCGACCGATGACCAAGTCTGCATACCCCGACTGTAAGCGGAGCCGCCGCGCCGTTCCCGTCCGGTGGGAGCCGGACACGGCCGGAGTAACCGAACTCGCCCGTTCAGGACCGGCCCGCGTTGGCGTCGACCGCGTCCCGGATGTACTCCCCCAGCCCCGGCCGCTGGTCCGGCTCACGCACCAGGAAGCCGAGCTGGACCGGGTCGGTCGCGTACATCCCGGCGATCTCGCGGTGCAGTGCGTGACCGCACTCGCCCATGAACGCGGCCAGCAACAGGCGGTGCTCCTCGGCGAGATCCATCGCCGCGGCACTGTCCGCAGGCGCGCCTGAGTCGACGACGTCGAGCAGACGGCCCACCCAGTCCTGCCGGACTTTCTCCGCCTCGATCCACTCCTCCTTGGACAGTGGCCTGGCCGCCGCCCGCCACTGCGGGGTCTCGCCCCACCGGCGGACGGCCTCCTCCGCGTAACCCTCCGGTTCGCGGTACTCGCCGAAGACCTCGAACCGCTCCTCCGGCGTCAGCGCGGCGCCGACCTGCTTGGCCTCGATCACCCGGTCGACGGAGTCGACCATCCGGGTCAGCTCACCGATCCGCTCCACGAGCAGCACGCGCTGACGCCGCAGGTGCTCCAGCGCGTCCACGTCCGGGTCCTCGATGACCTTCGCGATCGTTTCCAGCCCGAACCCGAGTTCGCGGTAGAACAGGACCCGCTGCAAGCGGTCGAGGTCGTCTTCGCTGTAGCTGCGGTAGCCCGCGGCCGTCCGCCCGCTCGGTGACAGCAGGCCGATCTCGTCGTAGTGGTGCAGCGTGCGCACGGTGATGCCCGACAGCGCCGCGACCTTCCCCACCGGATACCCCATCGGCCCAGCGTAGGTGGACGCCAATCCGGACCGCGCGTAGAAACGAAGGATGGGGACAGCTGGAACCACCGTGCCGGCCGCACTTCCGCCCGGGCCCCGGCTGCCCGGCCTCGTCCAGACGCTCGTCGTCGGCAATCTCCGGCATCAGGTGCTCCCGCTGCTCAAGCGCCGCTACGGGTCCGTCGTCCGGATGAGGTTCATGCCGCATCGCGACATCGTCATACTCACCGATCTCGAGGACATCAAGACCGTGTTCTCCGGATCGGTCACCACCTTCCACGGGGGCGAGGGCAACATCGTCCTGAAGCCGCTGATGGGCGAGCACTCCGTCCTGGTCACCGACGAGGACCTGCACCTGCGCGCGCGGAAGCTGCTGATGCCCGCGTTCAACGGCGCTGCCCTGCGCGGCTACCGCGACATGATCACCGAGCTGACCAGGGCCGAACTCGACCGCTGGCCGGAGAACCGGGCGTTCGGCGCGCACGACCGGATGCGTGCGCTGACCCTGGAGATCATCCTGCGGGTGGTGTTCGGCGTCGCCGAAGGACCACGGCTCGACGAACTGCGACGGCTGATCGGGCATCTGGTCGAACTCGGGCTGATCCACCTGATCGGCTGGCAGACCCCTCGCCTGCAGCGCTACCGCCCCTGGCGCACCTACGCCGAACGCCAGGCGCGGGTCGACGAGCTGCTCTACGCCGAGATCTCCGAGCGACGCCGGGCCACCGACCTCGACCAGCGCACGGACGTTCTGTCCCGCCTCATCACCGTGCCCGGCGACGGGGACGAACTGACCGATGTGGAACTCCGCGATCAGCTGGTCACCCTGCTGCTCGCGGGCCACGAGACCACCGCGACCGCGCTCGCCTGGGCACTGCACGAGCTTTCCCGCGACCCCGCGCAGGCCGCGTTCACCACGCGCGCGGCGGACGACGGCGACGAGAAAGCGCTCGAAGCAGTGATCAAGGAGGCGATGCGGCTGCGCCCGGTGGTCGGCGAGGTCGTCAGGCGGCTGACCGAGGACGTCGAGATCGGCGGCTACCGGATCCCGGCGGGGTTCGACGTCATGCCGTCGATCATCGTCGTCCACGGCGAGGACGAGCACCATCCCGACGCGAAGGTCTTCCGGCCGCAGCGATTCCTCGAGGGTTCGCCGCCCGCCGGTAGCTGGCTGCCGTTCGGCGGCGGTGCGCGACGGTGTCTCGGCGCGGGGTTCTCCCTGATGGAGGCCACGATCGTGCTGCGGGAGCTGTTCGGCCGGTTCACCGTCGCCCCGGAACACGCGCGCCCGGAACGGACCCGGTCGCGGCCGATCACCCTGGAACCGGCGCGGGGCGCCAGGATCAAGGTGACCGGCCGCTGAGCTACCGCTTCCTGGTCCGCAGGTAGTCGCCGACCACCGCGGCGCCGAGCCCGTCGAGGTCGGGAGCGACGACCCGGCCGCCGGAGCGGCGCGCGATGAGGTCGACGAACTCCGTCAGCCGCGGATCGTCCCCCAGCCGGAACACGGTGACCGACGCGCCCAGTTTCGCCATCCGGTCCACTTCGGACAGTGTCTTGAGCAGTGTCCTCGGCTGGGGCGGGTAGTCGAATTCCGCCGTTCCGTCGGGTTCCAGGTGCGCCGTCGGCTCGCCGTCGGTGACCATCAGGACCACCGGCTGCGCGTCGGGATGCCGCCGCAGATGCCGTCCGGCGAGCAACAGGGCGTGATGGGCGTTGGTGCCCTGCTCCCAGGCGCCTTCCAGGCCGACCAGCTCGGCCAGTTCGACCGACGTGGCATAGCGGCCGAAGGTGATCAGCTGGAGCGCGTCGTTACGGAACCGGGTGCTGATCAGCTGGTGCAGCGCGAGCGCCGTCCGCTTCATCGGCAGCCAGCGGCCCTCCTGCACCATCGACCACGAGGTGTCCACGAGCAGCGCGACCGCCGCGCGCGACCGGTGCTCGGTCTCGATCACCTCGACGTCGGAGACGTCCATCCGGACGGACCGTTCGCCCACCGAGACCGAGCGCAGTACCGCGTTGCGGACCGTCCTGGAGACGTCCCACGGCTGCATGTCCCCGAACCGCCACGGCCTGGTCGCACCGGTCGGCTCGCCCGCCGCGCCCGCCGATTCGGTCTCCCGCTGACCCGCCTTGCCGCGCAACGCGGCCACGACGTCGGCGAGCGCCGTCTCCCCCAGCCGTCGCAAAGCCTTGGGAGACAGCCGGAGCGTGCCGTCGGGCGCGCGTTCGAAGAGACCTTGCCGCCGCAGTTCGCGTTCCAGTTCGGACAGCCGCCGCGCGTCGACACCGGCGTCCGGTCCGAGCTGACGTTCGAGGGCGTCGACATCGATGTCCTCGAGCCTCGCGCCGGGGTAGGACTGGCCGAGCTGTTCGGCCAGCGCGTCCAGTTCGGCGAGGTCGGACATCGCCCGGGCGCCCTCGCCGAGACCGAGTGGATCGTTGCCCCGGAAGCGTTCCGACGACGTCCAGTCCTCGCCGGGCCGCAGCGCCTTCAGCTGGGAATCCAAAGTGGACAGCTGCTGCGCGAGCCGGGGATCGCCGAACGCCTGCTGTGACAACTCGGCCAGTTCGGCGCGCTGCTCCGGCGTCATCGAGTTGAGCATCCGCTGCGCGGCCGCGGCGCGAGCGGCGAGGACGTCGATCAGTTCCTCGACGTTCTTCGGGTTCTCCGGGAAGAACTCGCCGTGCTCGCGCATGAACTCCGCGAACCGATCGGGGACGTCCTCACGACCCTGCGCGTGCGCGGCCAGCAGGCCGTTGAGGTCGGCGAGCATCCGGTTGGCGCGCTCGACGTCCTCCGGCCCGGCGTTCTGGAGTGCTTCCTTCATCCCCTCGAAGCGGGAATCCAGCAGCTCACGCCCGAGCAGGTCGCGGATCTTCCCGTAGTTCTCCCGGCCCTGCTGAGAGCGCCAGTCGTACTGGCCGAGTTCGCGGACGGCCGCCGCCGTTCCCGGCGGAAGCACGTCCAGCTGCGCCTCGCGGAAACGGGCGTCGTCGTCCGGGTCGGGGAACAGCTCGCGGCGCTCGGCCTCCAGCGCCTCGTCCAGCAGCCGCTGGACCTCCTGGAGCGTGCCGTCCAGCCGGTGCCGCCGCTGGATCTCCGACCGCCGCTGCCAGAGCCGCCTGGTCAGCTCGTCCAAACCGGCGGTGCGCGGGGTGCCGCGCCGCAACAGTTCTTCCAGCGCGGACCGGGGCGAGGCGCCCGCCATGACGTCCCGGCCGATCTCGTCGAGCGCGTCCCGCAGGTCGGCGGGCGGCGCCAGCGGATCCGGGCCGTCGTGCCACGGCCCGTACGAATACCCCTCCGGGACGGTGCTCATCGGCCGTAGACGGTCGTCGTGTCGTCCGAATCCTTGGCGAGTTTCCTCGACAGGAACAGGGATTCCAGCGCCAGTTCGACCGCGGCCGCGATCCGGCCCGCCGGTTCGTCCGGGCCGACGCCCGCCCGCGCGGCGACGTCGTGGAGCACCGGCAGTTCGGGCAAGGCGGCTAGGACATCCTTGCCGGGCACGCGTTCCCCGGTGGCCACCAGATGCCCGTTCTCGACGGCGTCGGCCAGCGGCACGAGATCCAGTCCGGCGAACCGCGCGCGGGCCGTCTCCGCGACCGCCCGGCGCAGCAGGTGCACGAGGTGCTCGGTCTCGCGTCCCTCCTCCCCCGGCTCGAACTCGAGCTTGCCGCGCAGCACGGCGGGCACCGCGTCGAGGTCGACCGGACGCGCCACGGCGGGCTCCTCACCGGTGAGCGCGGACCGGCGCAGCGCCGCCGCGCCCACGGTTTCCGCCGCCGCGACGGCGAACCGGGCCGAGACACCGGACCGCTGGTCGATGGCGGGCGATTCGCGCAGGTTCCGCACGAACCGGGCGAGCACCTCCAGCAGCGGCTCGCCGACCTCGGCGACCAGATGCGCCTCCTGCCGCACGACCGCGATCTCGGACTCGACTTCGAGCGGGTAGTGCGTCCGGATCTCCGTGCCGAACCGGTCCTTGAGCGGGGTGATGATGCGGCCGCGGTTGGTGTAGTCCTCCGGGTTGGCCGTCGACACCAGCAGCACGTCCAGCGGCAGGCGCAGGGTGTACCCGCGGACCTGGATGTCGCGTTCCTCCATCACGTTCAGCAGCGCGACCTGGATGCGCTCGGCGAGGTCGGGCAGCTCGTTGATCGCCACGATGCCGCGGTGGGCGCGCGGGACGAGTCCGAAGTGGATGGTCTCGGGGTCGCCGAGGCTGCGGCCCTCGGCGACCTTCACCGGGTCGACGTCGCCGATCAGGTCACCGACCGAAGTGTCCGGGGTGGCCAGCTTCTCCGTGTAGCGCTCGTCGCGGTGGCGCCAGGTCACCGGCAGGGCGTCGCCGAGTTCGGCGGCACGGCGGCGCGATGCCGGGGTGATCGGGTCGAGCGGGTGTTCGGCCAGTTCGGCGCCCTCGATGACGGGCGTCCACTCGTCGAGGAGTCCCGCGAGGGTGCGCAGCAGCCGGGTCTTGCCCTGGCCGCGTTCACCGAGGAGGACGACGTCGTGCCCGGCCAGCAGCGCGCGCTCCAGCTGGGGCAGCACGGTGCGCGAGAACCCGACGATCCCGGGCCACGGGTCTTCCCCGGCGCGGAGCTTGGCGAGAAGGTTGTCGTGCAGTTCTTGTTTGATCGAACGCGGCAGGTGGCCGGCCGCGCGAAGGTCCCCGGCGGTCCGGGGCAGAGTTGCGGGAACATCGTTCACCCGTTCGACGCTACGTCGCGATCATGGCCCCTGTCGACGTGAAGCAACTCCAGCTCTGGATCAACCGAACGGTTGAGGGAACCTCAAGAGGTCGGTTGATGTGGGAGCGGGCGGGCGCGCAGCAGACTGGACCCGTGCCCCGCCGGTGGGCCGCACGCTGATGAGGGAGGTGGTGGATGAGCGTCGAGCCGGAGGCAAGCCCGGTGGTGACGGTGCTGTCGTTCGTACTCTTGGCGATCCTCACTGCTTTCACGTTCGTGGCCGACGGCCCCCTGGTGAAGGAGCTCGTCCTGTGCGGGGTCGCCGCCGGCTGGATGCTCGGCATGCTCGTGGCACCCCGGTCGTGGCGATCGAGCCTGCCGGTGACGGCCGTCTTCCTCGGCGTGCTGACCGCGATCACGCTGGTCCTCGTGGTCGAAGCGCCCTGGTTCGGTTGCTTCACGCCCGTGCTGTACGTGTACGCGTTCCGGCTCCTGCCGTGGCCCTGGCTGGTACCCGGCGTCGCCGCGGCGGCGGTGGTCGCCGGGACCGCGCAGGCCTACGGCGTGGACAAGACCACGGTCGCCGGGGTGCTGAGCTACCTCGCCGTCCTCGCCGCCAACATCGGGCCGATGTGCGCCTTCGCCTGGTTCGCCTGGCGCGGCGACGAACGGAACCGGCAACGGGAGGAGGCCTTGCGGGAGCTGGCCGAAGCCAACTCGAGGCTGGAGGCGAGCCTGGCCGAGAACGCCGCCCTACACGAGCAGCTGCTCGCCCGTGCGCGCGAAACCGCCGTGCACGGCGAGCGCGAACGGATGGCCAGGGAAATCCACGACACGCTGGCGCAAGGTCTCACCGGGATCATCACGCAGTTGCAGGCGGCCGAGCACGATCCGGACTCCTGGCGGCGGCGCACCACGGCGGCGACGGCGCTGGCGAGGGAAAGCCTGACCGAAGCCCGGCGTTCGGTGCACGCGCTCCGGCCCGAACCCCTGCGGACGTCGCGGCTCGGCGAGGCACTGGACGGCGTCGCGGAACGATGGTCGGCGCTGCACGGCGTCGCGGTGCGGGTCACCACGACCGGGACAGCCGTGCCGCTGTCCCCCGAGACCGAGGTCGCGTTGCTGCGGACCGCGCAGGAGGCACTGGCGAACGTCGCCAACCACGCCCGCGCGACCCGCGCCGGCGTGACGCTGTCGTACTTGGAAGGCGAGGTGGCCGTGGACGTCCGGGACGACGGCAGGGGGTTCGATCCGCTGAGCCCCCGGGGCGACACCACCGGGACCGGCTTCGGCCTGACCTCGATGCGGCAACGGATCGAAAGTCTCGCGGGAACGCTGCGGATCGAGTCGGAACCGGGCGGGGGCACCGGGATCTCGGCGTGCGTCCCGCTGGGAGAGACCCATGCCTGAGACACCGATCCGGCTGCTCATCGCCGACGATCACCCCGTCGTCCGCGATGGTCTGAGCAGCATGTTCGCCCGCGATCCTGGCTTCGAGGTCGTCGGCGAAGCCACCGACGGCGCCGAAGCGGTCCGGCTCGCCGAGAGCCTGCGCCCGGACGTCGTCCTGATGGATCTGCGAATGCCGGGAACGGACGGCGTCACCGCGATCGGCGAGCTGGCCGAGAGGGGAAATCCGGCGCGAGTACTCGTCCTGACCACCTACGACGCCGACACGCATGTGCTGCCCGCCATCGAAGCCGGTGCGACGGGCTACCTGCTCAAGGACGCGCCCCGTGACGAACTGCTCCGAGCCGTCCGCGCGGCCGCCCGGGGCGAGGCCGTGCTCGCGCCGTCGGTCGCGGCCACGCTGATGGACCGGATGCGCACGCCCGCGCCGGGGCCGCTCAGCGAGCGGGAACTGGAGGTGCTGCGGCTGGTGGCGGCCGGGAACACCAACCGGGAGGCCGCCGCGGGGTTGTTCATCACCGAAGCGACCGTGAAGTCCCATTTGCTGAACATCTACGGAAAGCTGGGCGTCGGTGACCGGGCCGCCGCGGTGGCGGAGGCCTTCCACCTGAGGCTGCTGAAACCCAAGGGTCCGTGAAGAAAAGGGCGACCGTGTCGTGTTCGGGCGGGATGGGCGTTCACGGGTGATCGGGCGGCGATCACACGAGTTCGCCGTCCGAGCACGCGAGATCCGTCTCCGATCACGCGAGTCTCGCGCTCGCTCACCTTGGGTTCAGCCACAACGCCACCTTTGCCTTACCCCTCACTAAGCCGAATCGCCACTCACGACCCCCTCGGGCGGACCGGCGCGATGGCAGGCCACCAAGCCCGCGCCCGTGCACGACACCTCTGCTTCACCCCTCGATAACGTGCCCATTTCCCGGTTTCGTAGAAAGCACGACTAAAATCAACGCGGTGTGCCGTCCTAGTGCGACCCTCGCGGTCTGGTCTTCGGCGTGGCTGAACGGAGCCGCCGCCTCCGACGACGTCCTTGACGCCCTTCAGGTCTGGGGCGAAGCCCACGACGTCGTCGCCGCGGATGCCGCGGCCGCCGAGGCGTTCGACCTGCCACTGGCGTTCAACCGCGCGGCGACTCCGGTCCAGTTGCTCCTCGCCCTGCGCTCGCAGGGCGCGAAGAGCCTCCACCTGCTCCTCCCGGTGCCCGGCGACGTCCGCGGCCTCGGCGGTGGCGGCCCGTTCACCGAGGCCGCGCTGCGGACCGGCGAGGCCGTCGTCCTGCCGGATCTCGGCTACGGGCTCGTCCCCGAGGCGATCGCCGAGGGGTTGATGCGGTGGACCGTCTATTCGGTGCCGACGCCGGGTGTCCTCGAGTACCGGCCGCTCGGCGAGTCGGAACACGGCCTGACCGACGCGATCCGCGCGAGCGCCGGCGCGCTGCAGTCACTCGACGTCGCCCGCGACCGGCCGGGTGTCCGTGCGGAACTCTCGGCGCGGCTGCGGTCGGCCACCGACGCGCCCTGGCCCGCCGGGATGCCCAGCCGGTCGCTGCGGGTACTGCAGCGGGCGGAAGAGATCGCGGCGATCCTCGCGATCGCCGAGTCCGACGATCCGGGCGGCGCGCTATCGGCATCGGCGGCGCTGCGGCGGGCCGAGGCGTTGCGGCCGCTGGCCGATGCCGTCAGGGGTGCCCGGTACGCGGCGATCAACGAAGCGGTGCGGGTGTTCGCGGACCAGGCGGACCGCCACCCGTAGCCAGCACTTTCCCGGCATATCGGACGGACCACAGCGAAAGCCCGCCGATGACGGCGATGAGCAAGACCACGCTCACCCCGTTCATCACGTCGGCCGACAAGGTGTAGACCAGCGGCACCCGCACCACGGCCTCCACGAGCAGGGCCACTCCCCACACCGCGGACATCCGGGTGAACGCGCGACGGAAGCCGGGCACCTCGCCGGCGAGCCGGTCGATCTCGGCGCGTTTGGCCACGCTCGACCCGGCACGCACGGCGATGAGCACCATCGGAGTGCGGCTGAAACAGCTCACCAGCAGCACGATCCCCGCGGTCGCGGTACCGAAGGACTCTTTCAGCAACAAGAATCTCGCGTCACCGGTGAACAGCGAAAGGACGAGCCCGACGCCGAGGACTCCGGCCAGCAACGCGGCGAAGCCGTCGAACGAGCGGTCCCGGACAGCGACCCAGACGATCCGGAAAGCGGCAATCGCGGCCCCCGCCAGCAGCGAGACCTGCTCGCTCTGTCCGGCGAGCCGAAGCCCGTAGTAGGCGGCCAAGGGCAGCGCGACATCCCAGAGCAGGAGCACGAGCGTCGGATTCCGGCCACGCCGCGCGGTCACGACGGCGCGTTTCCGATGGCTTCGCAGTCGGCCAGGAAAGTCAGCACACGCGCATTGACCTCCGCCGCCGCTTCCCCCGCGATGGCATGGGTCGCCGACGGCCATAGTTCGACCTCTCCCCGCGGCAGCAGGTCCCGGGCGCGCGCGGCCGCACGCGCCGGGTGGTGGATGACGCTGCGCCCGGCCACCAGGGCCAGCACGGGCATACGCAGCGAACGCAGCTGATCGTCGGTGATCAACCGGGGCAACGGCAGGGCGATGCGGTAGGTCCGCATTCCCTCGTCGATCACCCGCGCGACCGGATCCGTGGCGTCGACCTCCGCACCCCCGGAAATCCATCGGAGGAACGACGGGCGGGCCCATCGGTCGACGACGGGGATCGCGGAAAGCGTGGCACGGACGACCAATCCCACGGTCAGTCCGCCGAACGTCAGTACGGGATCGATGAGCGTGACCGACTTCAGCCGTCCCGGCGCTCGCGCGGCGAAGTTGGCCGCGAGCCAGCCACCGAACGAGTACCCCATCAGGTGCACGGCCGTCAGATCGAGTTCCGCGAGCACCGTCCCGAGCCAGGCGGCCTGATCCGCGCCATCGCGGATGGGAACCGTCTGTTCGCTGCGCCCGGGTTCGCCGATGAGGTCCACGGCGTACACCTCGCCGTGCCGGAGCAGCGCCTCAAGATTGGGTGCCCACATCACCGCGGTACCCGCGCGTCCGGGCAGCAGCACGATCGGCGTGCCGCCCGGCCGCCCGAACCGGTACACCCGCGCCACCCCGAACGCCGTCGGGACGTCGTGGATCCCGGCCGGAGCGGGCAAAGCCGCCAGACCTCGTTCGTAGACGGCCTCGTACTCGGCTCGCGCCTCCGGCGTGGAAAAACCGCCCACCTTCATTCGCACCCCTCCTCGTTACGGTACGATCGGATTGTAAAGCGGTTGGTGACAAGTTTGCAATCCGATCGGACCGCAAAGGAGGCGGGGTTGCCCAAACGAGTCGATCACGAGGAACGGCGTCGGCAGATCGCCGCGGCCGTCCGCCGCATCGCGGCCGACCGGGGACTCGAAGCGGTCAGCCTGAACGAGGTCGCGGCCGAAGCCGGCATCTCGAAGGGGTTCGTCCAGCACTACTTCGCGTCGAGGGACGACATGCTGCGTTACGCGGCGACGACCTTGCGAGGCGGAGTCGAGGAGCGCATCGCCACGGCCGGCGAACCCGGCGTCCGGGATCTGCTCGTCGCACTGCTCCCCCTCGACGACGCCGCCCGGAACGGCGCGCTGGTGGCCAACGCCTTCCTGGTGCGCGCGCTCAAGGACCCGGAGATCGCCGGTCACTTCCGGACCGGCCACGGCCAGCTCCGCGACGCGGTGGCGGCCATGCTCTCAGCCGCACGGGACGACGGTGCCCTCGTGTCCACTGTGGACCCGCGCGCCGAGGCCGTCTCACTCCTGGCCTTGGTGTCCGGACTGGGAGACGCGGTGTTGCTGGGCTACCAGACCGGCGAAGAGGCCATCGCCCTGATCGACCTGCACCTGTCACGGATCACCGCCACGCGAAGGAAAGCCCGATGAACCGCCGCGCCGCACCGGCCCTCGCCGCCGCGCCGATCGCCCTGCTCAGCGCATGCGGGCCGCGATACGACGAAGCCAGTACGGAACCCGTCCCCCACCTCGGCGGCCGACTACGGGGAATCTCCGCGCGAACTCGCGGGCAAAGTCCGGTACGAGATCAAGGGACGGGCGGAGGACATGATCGGCGGGCCGAATCCCGGCCTCACCCTCCAGTGCGGTGAGTTCTCCGGCAGTTCCTTGAGCATCGCCTCGTGAGTGGTACGGGCGGTTAGAGCGGACCGGTGTTTGCCTACCCACACGTGACCAGGGCGAAGGTGACGTGGCGGCGGCGGCACGGTCGAGCGTGAAGGAATCAGGACGTTGAGTGTCCCAAATCCTTCATCGTCGAGGAGTGTTCCGGTCTCGAAACTTGATCAACGGAAGATCGGGGACACTCAACGTCCCCAAACCTCCGTTGATCAAGCCCGGACACTCCAGCACAAGCTCACCGAGACGACATCAGGAGCCAGTGGGCAGGCAAATACGGGTCCACCAGAACCGTCCTCACCACTCACGAGGGGCGACCGACTACGGACGTGCGGGGCGCTTCGCAGGCTCGCAGCAGCCCACCGCGCAGGGCGCGCCGTTCACCGTGCACCCGGCGGCCGGGAACGGTGACAACTTCCGCGCCGGAACCCCCTCCGTGTGCTCACGGACCAGCTCGACGACCAGCTCAGCGAAGCGCGGATCCGTGTCCGGAGTCGCCGCCCGCGCGAAGCCCATGCCGTGTTCGGCGGCCCGTTCGGCGGCCTCATTGTCGAGGTCCCAGATCACTTCGAGGTGGTCGGACACGAAGCCCACCGGGCAGACCACCACCGAAGTGACGCCGTCCGCGTGCAACGCGTCGATGTGGTCGACGATGTCCGGCTCCAGCCACGGCACCTGCGGCGGGCCGGAGCGCGACTGCCAGACGACGTCGTAGGTCTCGATCCCCGCCTCGGCCGCGACGAGACGGGCGGCCTCGGCGATCTGGCGCGAGTAGCGGTGGCCGCCTTCCGAGGGCGGCCCGGCCGCGGCGTCGGCCGAGTCCGGCACCGAGTGGGCGCAGAAGACCGTCCTGGTTCCGGGCAGGTTCCCCAGTTTCGCGTGCGCGGCGCGAACGGCGTCGGCGAAAGCGGCGATGAACAGCGGGTGGTCGAAGAACTGCCGCAGCTTCACCAGTTCCGGCGCACCGTCGCCGACCGACGCGCGGGCGCGCTCGATGTCCTCGTCGTACTGACGGCAGGCGGAGTAGCCGCCGTACGCGCTCGTGGGGAACACCAGGACACGCTGAGCGCCCGCTTTGGTGATCTCCGCCAGCGTCTCCTCGACCATCGGCCGCCAGTTGCGGTTGCCGAAGTGGACGGGCAGGTCGATCCCCGCCGTGGCGAGCTGTTTCTCCACCGCGGAGATCGCGTCCCGGTTCAGGCGGTTGATCGGCGAAACCCCGCCGAAGTGCTGATAGTGCTCGGAGACCTCGAGCAGCCGTTCCCTCGGGACCCCCCGGCCCCGCGTGACGTTCTCCAGGAACGGCATCACTTCATCGGGCCCCTCGGGACCACCGAACGAAAGCCAAAGCAGCGCGTCATAACCCACCCTGTCATCTTGCCGCTGTGGCGCCCCGCACGCTGACTCGGCCCGTTTTGAACTGAGCGATCCAAAACCTGGTACGGTCGTTCCCATGGCCAGGCCGAAGGAATTCGACGAGCGCGCCGCGGTCGGGCGCGCCATGGACGCGTTCTGGGTTCGCGGCTACGAGGGCACGTCGACCCAGGCCCTCTGCGAAGCCACCGGCCTGGGCCGCAGCAGCATCTACAACACCTTCAGCAGCAAGCACGAACTGTTCATGCGCGCGCTCGATCACTACGCGGAGCGCGGGATCGCGGCCAGGACGGCACTGCTGGAGGACGCCATGACCGGCGTCGAGCGGTTCCGGTCGCTGTTCTCGTACACGATCGACGAGGAAGTCGCCCACCAAGGCCGGGGCTGCCTCGTGGTCAACACCGTGGCCGAGTTCGGTGACCGTGATCCCGAGATCAAAGCGCGGATCGACGCCGACACCGAACGACACCTCGTCCTTCTCTCGGCCTGCGCCAGAGAAGGGCAGATCGACGGGACCGTCGACGGCTCCCGCAAGCCGGAAGACCTCGCCGAGTTCGCGCACAGCACCGTGGCCGGACTCCGGCTGATGTCCCGGCGCGGCGCCGACCGGACGGCGATGGAAGCGGTCACGGGCATCGCACTGGACGCGATCGCCGCGAAGTAACCGAAACAAGCCCCGTGCGCAACGCTGCCCACATTTTGGACTGATCAATACAAAACTGGAGGGAAGACCCGTGCCTTTGGCAGTCTGCGTACTCGGACTGAGCGTGTTCGCGCTCGGCACGTCCGAGTTCATGATCACCGGCCTGCTGCCGGGGATGGCGGCCGATCTGAACGTCGGCATCCCGGAGGCCGGGCTGCTCATCTCCGCCTTCGCGATCGGCATGGTCGTCGGCGCTCCCCTGCTGGCGATCGCGACGTTGAGGGTGCCGAGGCGCGCCACCCTGATGACCCTGCTCGTCGTCTTCGGGCTCTCGCACGTCGTCGGCGCGCTGGGCACGGGATACGCCCTGCTCTTCGCGACCCGCGTCGTCAGCGCCGTCGCCTGCGCCGGTTTCTGGGCGGTCGCGGCGGCCACCGCGGTCGCGCTGGTTCCGGTTGAACGCCGTGGCCGCGCGCTGGCCATCCTGGTCGGAGGGCTCACCATCGCGAACATCGCCGGCGTGCCCGCCGGGACCTTCCTCGGCCAGCACGCGGGCTGGCGGGCGGCGTTCTGGGCGGTCACGGCGCTGACCGTCGTCGCGTTGATCGGCGTCTTCGCCCTCGTCCCGGAAACCCAGAACGGCGACGACAAAACCGACGTCGCGACCGAGCTCCGCCTGTACCGCGGCGGCCGGTTCTGGCTGGCACTCGGCGTGATCGCCTTCGCCCAGGCGATGATCTTCGCGACCTTCAGCTACCTCGCTCCCCTGCTGACCGAAGTCGCCGGACTGCCGGAAAGCTGGGTGCCGGGAGTGCTCTCCCTGTTCGGGCTCGGCGCGCTGATCGGCATCACCGTCGGCGGGCGGCTCGCCGACGCGAGGCCTTTCGCCACCCTCTACGGCGGCCTCGCCCTCGCCCTGCTCGCCCTGGTCCTGCTCGCGCTCTCCGGCCCGGCGACCCCGGTCGCGATCTTCGCCGTCTTCCTTTTCGGCGTCGCGGGCTTCGGGGTCAACCCCGCTTTGAACGTCCGTGCCTTCGCCGTGGCGGGCAACGCGCCCACCCTCGTCGGCGCGAGCACGACAGCCGCGTTCAACGTCGGCAACACCGTCGGCCCGTGGCTCGGCGGCGAGTCGATCGACGCCGGACTCGGCTATCCCAGCGTCGCGTGGGTGAGCGTCGGGCTCGGGGTCGCCACAGTGCTCACGCTCACCTTCGCCGCCGGTGTCCAGCGCACCGACGACACCCGACTGCTTCGCGAACCCGTTACCCAGTAAGGAGAAATCATGACCGACCGAACACGATCCACTTTGGACGAATTCTTCCGCCGGATGTCCACAGGGGACACCGATGGCGCGGCGGACCTCTTCGCCGACACCGTCGAGTGGGACATCCCCGGCGCGACCGAGCTGGTCCCGTGGATCGGCCCGCGCCGGAACCCGGCGGAGATCCGCGAGTTCTACGACCTGCTCGACAAGGGCCTCATCAAGGACCGGTTCGACATCGAACGCGTCCTCGTCGACGGGCCGCACGCGGTCGCGATCGGCCGCCTGCGCTCGATCATCCGCAGCACCGGCAAGGTCATCGACTCCGCCTTCACCATCCAATTCGAGGTGAACGACGACGGCGCGATCACCAAGTACCTGCTGCTCGAAGACTCCTGGCACGTCGCGAACGCCGTCCTCCCCTGAAACGCGTGAAGGCCCCCTTCCCTCGGTTCAGCCGAGGGAAGGGGGCCTTCACGCGCGAATAAGGACCTCAGAAACCGGTCGCGTGCAGACCGCCGTCGACCATGATCATCGAGCCGGTGGTCGCGGGCAGCCAGTCCGACAGCAGGGCGCAGACCGACTTCGCGGTCGGGTCCGGGTCGGAGCTGTCCCAGCCGAGCGGGGCGCGGTCGCCCCAGCCGTTCTCCAGGTCGGCGAACCCGGGGATCGACTTCGCGGCCATGGTCTTCATCGGGCCGGCGCTGACCAGGTTGACCCGGATGCCCTGCGGGCCCAGGTCACGGGCCAGATACCGGTTGACCGACTCCAGCGCCGCCTTCGCCACGCCCATCCAGTTGTAGGCGGGCCACGCGACGCGCGCATCGAAGTCCATACCGACGATCGACGAGCCACGCGAAAGCAGCGGCAGGGTCGCGACCGCGAGGGACTTGAAGGAGAACGCCGAGACGTCGACAGCCACCTTCACGTCTTCACTCGGTGCGTCCAGGAACGGCGCGCCGAGGCAGGACGGCGGGGCGAACCCGATCGAGTGCAGCACGCCGTCGAGCCCGTCGACGTGCTCACGGACCCGGTCGGCGAGCGAGTCGAGGTGCTCCTGGTTGGTGACGTCCAGCTCCAGCACCGGCGCCTCCTCGGGGAGACGCTTGGCGATGCGCTCGACGAGCGACAGCCTGCCGAAGCCGGTGAGCACGACCTTCGCGCCCTCCTGCTGCGCGATCTTGGCCGCGTGGAACGCGAGCGAGGCGTCGGTGATGACGCCGGTGATCAGCAGGCGCTTGCCTTCGAGCAGTCCTGGCACGGGACCTCCAGTCCGGAATGATGCGGTCGGTAAGGGAAAACGGGGGACGTCAGTGGCCCATGCCGAGGCCGCCGTCGACCGGCAGCACCGCGCCGTTGACGTAACCGGCCTCTTCGGAGGCGAGGTAGCGGACGGCGGCGGCGATCTCCGACGGCTCGGCGTACCGGCCGGAGGGAATCTGGGCGAGGATCTCCTTCTTGCGGTCCTCGCCGAGCTCGTCGGTCATGTCCGTGGCGACGAACCCGGGGGCGATGACGTTCGAGGTGATGTTGCGCGAGCCCAGCTCACGCGCGAGCGAACGGGCGAGACCGACGAGACCGGCCTTGCTCGCGGCGTAGTTGACCTGGCCTGCCGACCCGGTGAGGCCGACGACGGACGAGATGAAGATGTAGCGGCCCCACTTCCCGCGCAGCATGCCACGGGAGGCGCGCTTGGCGACCCGGTACGCGCCGGTGAGGTTGGCGTCCACCACGCGGGTGAACTGCTCCTCGCTCATGCGCATGAGCAGGGTGTCGTCGGTCATGCCCGCGTTGGCGACGAGGACCTCGACCGGACCCTGGTGCTCCTCGACGAGCTTGAAGGCGGCGTCGATCTGCTCGGCGTCGGTGACGTCGGCCTGCACCCCGAAGAGGCCTTCGGGCGCGCCGGAACCGCGGTGCGTGATCGCGACCTGGTGTCCCTGCGCCGCGAGGTCCTTCGCGATCGCCAAACCGATGCCGCGGTTGCCGCCGGTGACCAGTACCGACCGTCCCACAGAGCTCTCCTCGCCTCGTCTTCGTCCCGCTGACGCCCTGAGGTTATCGGCTCACCCGGGACCGGCCGGAGCCGCGCCACCCCTACCTCCGGGTAACCGCGACCGTCCTAAGCGGATGTTAGGAACCGGGCCGGGACCTTGCCCCGTCGTCACGGATTGTTCACCGTGAGCCGGAACACAGGAGGTCAAAGATGACAACCCGGATCGGTGAAACGTCGCCGCCCGTAAGCGAGAGGCGAGTCGTCGGCAACGTGCTGCGCGGCTCGATCGGCAACCTGGTCGAGTGGTACGACTGGTACGCCTACGCTGCCTTCACCACGTACTTCGCGAAGTCCTTCTTCCCCACCAAGGACACGACGGCGGCCTTCCTCGGCACCGCGGCGGTGTTCGCCGTCGGATTCCTCATGCGGCCGCTCGGCGGGTGGATGCTGGGCCGGTTCGCCGACCGGTTCGGGCGACGAAGCGCACTCGTGCTTTCCGTCACGTTGATGGCGGCCGGGTCGCTGATGATCGCGCTGACCCCGACCTACGCCACGATCGGCATCGCCGCGCCGATCCTGCTTCTGGTCGCACGGCTCATCCAGGGCCTCTCGGTCGGCGGTGAGTATTCGACCTCCGCGACCTATCTGTCCGAAGTGGCCACTCCCGGCAAACGCGGGTTCTACTCCAGCTTCCAGTACGTGACGCTGTACGGCGGCCAACTGCTGGCGCTCGGCCTCCAGCTGCTGCTGCAGGCCGTCCTCACCGAGCAGCAGCTGACCTCGTGGGGCTGGCGGATCGCGTTCGTCGTCGGCGCGCTGGCCGCGGTCGTGGTGATGTTCCTGCGCCGCGGGATGGACGAATCGGCCAGCTTCGAGGAGGCCAAGGCGTCCGGCACCGGCAAGGACGCGGGTGACAAGGGCACGCTGCGCGCGCTGATCAAGTACCCCAAGGAGATCGCCCTCGTCGTCGGCCTCACCCTCGGCGGCACGGTCTCCTTCTACACCTTCGCCACCTACAGCCAGAAGTTCATGGAGAACACCGCGGGCATCCCGCGCCGGACGGTCACGCTGATCCTGTTCTGCGCGATCCTCGTCGCCGCGATCCTGCAGCCGTTCGCGGGCAAGCTCTCCGACCGCATCGGCCGCCGTCCGCTGCTGATGTTCTTCGGGATCGCGGGCACGCTGCTGACCGTCCCGATCATGACGCTGATGGGCGGGACCAAAGAGCCGGTGCTCGCCTTCCTGCTGATGCTCGCCGGCCTGGTGATCGTCACCGGGTACACCTCGATCAACGCGATCGTGAAGGCCGAGCTGTTCCCGACGAAGATCCGCGCCATCGGCGTCGGCCTCCCCTACGCGCTCACGGTGGCGATCTTCGGTGGCACCGCCGAGCTCATCGCGCAGGCGTTGAAGGGGGCGGGCCACGAATCGGTGTTCTTCTTCTACGTCGCGGGCTGTGTCCTGGTGTCGCTCATCGTCTACGGCACAATGCGGGAAACCTCGAAGACCTCGGAGCTCGAGAAGAAGCCGGAGCCCGAGCTGGTTTCCGGCCGAGAAGGCTAGGCGGAAGGGTATGGCCGTGCGGGTGCTGCTCGTCGAAGACGACACCAGTGTCGCCGACGCGCTCGCCGAGACACTGCAAACGCGGGGCCACACCGTCTCCCACGCGATCCGGGGCTGCGACGCGCTGCACCGGCACCGCGAAGCCGACGTGATCCTGCTGGACCTCGGCCTGCCCGACATGGACGGGCTCGACGTCCTCAGGAAGGTGCGTCAGGTGTCGCTGGTGCCGGTGCTGGTCCTCACCGCGCGCGGGGACGAGCGGTCCGTGGTGCGCGGGCTGCGGCTCGGCGCCGACGACTACCTGACCAAACCCGTCCGCCTCGCCGAACTGCTGGCGAGGATGGACGCGGTCGTGCGCCGCGCCGCCGTCTCGTCCGCGCCGCAGGACGACGTCGTCCGCGTCGAGGACGTCGAAATCGATCTCGCGGCACGGCGGGTGCTGGTCGGCGGGAACGACATCGGGCTCACCACGAAGGAGTTCGCCGTCCTGGCGGTGCTCGCCGCGCGGCCCGGTACCGCGGTGAGCAGGCAACAGCTGATGGACGAGGTCTGGGGCGACGCGTACCTCGCCGTCTCCCGCTCGCTCGACGTGCACCTGACCCAGCTGCGCGCGAAACTCGACCGGCCGGGGCTGCTGACCACGATCCGGGGTTTCGGCTACCGCTTCGGCCGGGACTGACCGGTGCGTGCCCGGCTGCTGGTCGTCCTCGTCGCGCTCGCGCTGACCGTGGTCGCCGCGTTCGCGATCCCGCTGTTCGGCTCGACCGCCGCCCAGCGGACCCAGCAGCTGGTCATCGCCCGCAACGCCGACGTCGACCGGTTCGTCGTCCTCGCCCAGCAGGCCGTCGACGCCGGCGACCCGACCGCGCTGGGGGTCGACGCCGCGCGGTATTCGTCGTTATACGGCGAAGCCGTCGTGGTGGTCGACGCGCGCGGGATGCCGCTGGTGGAAACCGGTGGGATGACCGCCGCGGAGCCGGTGGTCCGCTCGCTCGTCGAGTCCGCGCTTCGCAACCAGCCCGCGAAAGGCCCCGAACAGCTGAGCCCGTGGTCGGTGGATCCGGTCTGTTTCGCCCGTCCGGTCGGCACCGGGACCCGGGTGGCCGGGGTGGTCGTGCTGCGCGCGTCGGTGACCACGGCGGCGGCCGACGTCGCCACCCGCTGGGCCGCGATCGTCGCGGGCGCGGTGCTGGTCGCGGCGGTGTTCGTGCTGCTCGCGGTCCTGCTGGCGCGGTGGATGGTGCGGCCGCTGCACGAACTGGAGACCGGCGTGCGGGCGGTGACCGGCGGGCACCGCGCGCAGGTTCCCGACAAAGCCGGGCCGAGGGAACTGCGCTCGCTCGCGACGTCGTTCAACCGGATGTCCGACGCTGTCGTCGAAGCGTCCGAACAGCAGCGACGGCTCGTCGCGGACGCGTCGCACCAGCTGCGGAATCCCATGGCGGCCTTGCGGTTGCGCGTGGACTCACTGGCCGCGCAGATCGACGGCGACGGCCAGCGGACCTACCGGGCGACCGTCGCCGAGGTCGAACGCCTGGAGTCCCTGCTCGACGGGCTGCTCGCGCTGGCGCTCGCCGAAAGCGCCGCGACCAGGCTCGCCGCGGGCGAAGCCGACGACGAACCCTGCGATCTCCCTTCCGTGCTCGCCGAACGGGTCGACGCGTGGCGTCCGTCGGCCGACGACGCCGGAGTCGGCCTCCCCGCCGCCGAGGGCCACCACACGCCGGTTCCGGTGCGGTGCACGGAAGGCGATCTCGCCCAGGTGCTGGATGTCCTGCTGGACAACGCGGTGCACTACGCGGGCCGGGGCGCGACCATCACCACCGGCTACGAGACCGGCGACACGACCGCCACGGTCTTCGTGTCCGACAACGGCCCTGGACTGTCCACAGAGGACCGTGAACGCGCGACCGAGCGGTTCTGGCGTGCCGGTGGCGACGGAGCGCCGCGGGGAACGGGGCTCGGGCTCGCGATCGCGAACCAGCACGTGCTCGCCCGCGGCGGGAAACTCGAGCTACGGGCAGCGGAACCGCACGGGCTCGAAGTCCGCGTCGAACTTCCCCTCGCCACCGGGGAGACGCCATGACCGTCACCAGGCGTACCGCGCTCCTCGCCGGGCTCGCCACGCTCGCGGGCTGCTCGACGGCGGGCTACCAGGGCCCGGAACGAGAGGTCGTCATCGCGGCGGGCGAGAGCGGCGGTTTCTATCTCGCCTTCGCGGAGCTGCTGGCCCAGCAGCTGAACAGGGCGGAATCGCGGCTGCGCGCCACGGCCGTCGCGACCGAGGCCAGCGTCGAGAACCTGCGACGGCTGCGGGACGGCCGGGCCGACCTCGGTCTCGTCCTCGGTGACGTCGCCGAATCCGCCTTCGCCGGGGCGGAGCCGTTCTCCGTCCCGATCGCGTTCTCGGCCATCGGCCGCGTCTACGAGAACTACCACCAGCTCGTGGTCCGCGCGGACGGCGGCGTGCGCTCACTCGCCGACCTGGCCGGGCGGCCGGTCGCGATGGGCGCGAGCGGATCCGGGGTCGCGGTGTTCAGCACCCGGCTGTTCGCCCGCGCCGAAGTCCCGGTGAACGCGAAGAACCTCCTGCTCGGGGAGGCGATCAACGCACTGGTGGCGCACGAGGTCGACGCGCTGTTCTGGTCCGGCGGGATCCCCACGCCCGCGCTCACCGAGTTGAACCGGACCACCCCGATCACCCTTCTCCCGCTCGATGCGCACCTTCCCGCTCTGCGCGCGGGCTACGGCCCGGTGTACGACCTGGTCCACGTCCCGGCACAGGCCTATCAGGGAGTCGGCGAACTGCGGACGATCGGCGTCGCGAACCTCCTCCTGGCGGCTCCTTCCCTGCCCGACGACGTCGCGGCCGCCGTCGCGCGGGTGCTGGCCGCGCACGCCGCCGACCTCGTCCCGGCACCTGCCGTCGGGACCCAGTTCCTCGACGTCCGGACGCTGATCGGGACCGGCAAGGTGCCGCTGCACCCTGGTGCCGCGTCGGCCTACCGTGCCCTGCACGGGTGATCAGGGCTCCACCTCCAGAGGGATGCGCGTCACCCGGTGGCGCTGCCATGGTCGGAAGGGAGGCGGTCGTCGGACCGCCCCGATCCGGAAGGACTCCAGCAGTGTCATCGAGACACACCAGGGTGGTGCGGGGTTCGGCACTCGTCGCGGGCCTCGCGCTCGCGGGCGGGCTCGCCACCACCGCCCCCGCCGTCGCGGCGGAGCAGGTCAAACTCACCGCACCCGCCCTCACCGGCCAGTACGAGGTCGGCACCACCGACCTCCACCTCGTCGACCGGTCCCGGCCCGATCCTTGGAAACCGGACCGGCGCCGGGAGGTCATGGCCACCGTCACCTATCCGGCGGACCGGTTCGCCCACGGCCCGCAGGCACCGTGGCTGACGCCGGGTATGAGCGCCGTCATCGACCAGGCTCTGGCGAACCCGAACGACCTCGATGTCCCGGTCGGCTCCGTCGACTGGACGTCGTCGAAGCGGCGGGCCGAGATCGGCGTCCCGGCCGCGCCCGGCGCGCCGAAGCCGGTCGTGCTCTTCTCCCCCGGCTTCGGGGGACCTCGGGAGACGTACTCGGCGATCGTCGACGACCTCGCGAGCCGCGGCTACGTGGTCGTCTCGCTCTCGCACACCTACGAGAGCGCCGCGGTCGAGTTCCCCGGCGGACGACTCGAAACGGCGCTCCCGCCGGGCGAGGGTCCCGAGTTCATGAAGAAGGCGCTCGACGCGCGAGTCGGCGACAGCCGGTTCGTCCTCGACCAGCTCACGAAGATCACGCGGGGACAGAACCCGGACGCGGAGAACCGGCCGCTCCCCCGCGGCCTCGGCTGGTCGCTCGACCTGTCGAAGGTCGGTGCCTACGGGCATTCCTACGGCGGGTTCACGGCGGGCGAGACGATGGTCCACGACCGGCCGGGTCGACGCCGGGATCAACCTGGACGGCGCGATGGCGACGGCGTTCGGCTACCCGCCTGGTAGCGCCTACATCCCCGGAGAGGTGACGAAGCGCGGTCTGGACCGGCCGTTCCTGCTGATGGGCGCCGAGGGTGTCGGTCCGGACGGGAAGCCGCTCGAGCACACGCACCGCACCCCGGAATTCGACCGCAGCTGGGCGGATTTCTGGGCCAACCAGCGAGGCTGGAAGCGGGACCTGCTCCTGCGCGGCGGCAGCACGCACATGTCCTACAGCGATCTGCAGGTCGTCGTGCCGCAGCTCGGCGCGCTGGTGACGCCGGAGAAGCGGAAGGCGTCCATCGGCACCATCGATCCCCGTCGTTCGCTCGCCGCGCAGCGGGACTACATCGGCGCGTTCTTCGATCTGCACCTGAAGGGCCGTGACCGGCACCTGTTCGACGGGGAATCCCCGCGGCACCCGAATATCGACTTCATCGAGTAGGGCTGAAGGGGACTTTCCCCGCATGCCATCGGGCGAAGGGCGCTTTCACCGCATGCGATGCGGTGAAAGCGTCCTTCAGCTCCTACATTGGCAGGGTGACCGAGCCACGGAAACCGATCGTCGAAATGCCGCTGCGCGTGCGCTACCACGAGTGCGACGGACAGGGCATCGTCTTCAACGCGAACTACCTCGCCTACGTGGACATGGCCATGTTCGAGGTGGAAAGAACCCTCTACGGCTCCCACGAAGCGGCGCTGGCCCTCGGTGTCGACGTCGTCGTCGCCGAATCGAACCTCCGCTACCGCGCGCCTTGCCGCTACGACGACGAACTGGTGGTCTCGGCGTTCCTGAACCATCTCGGAACCACGTCGCTGATCATCGACTTCGAGATCGGCCGCGACGGCACGGTGTGCACCGAGGCGACCAACCGTTACGTCTTCGTCGATCCGGCGACGCTCAAGAAGGCGGCGCCACCCGCGGTCGTGCGCGAGGTGTACGCCGCCCTCCTGCCCGCTCAGGCGGACTGAACGCCGGGGCGCCGGTCCTCGACGACGTAGCTGGCCCGCGTGCTGATCGGCGCGCCGGGGGTGTTGACGAACGGCACCACCCGGAAGTCGCTGCGCCAGCGCTGCCGGTTGACGTTGACCCGGACGTACCCGCGCTGGTTGTTGAAGAACTTCATGTGCGGGTTGGCCTTCAGCAGGTTCTCACCGGCGGGCGTCATGTCGACGCCGTTGCCGCCGCTGGTGATCGACGTCCCGACGAACTCGCTCGCCACGGTGGGCGAACCGGGGTCGCCGAAGTCGCGTTTGAGGTCCCAGGCGTAGTTCTGGTGCCTGTCACCGGTGATGACCACCAGGTTCCGCACGCCCCGGTCCTGCGCCGCGGCGAGCACGCGGTCGCGGTCGGCGACGTAGCCGTCCCACGGGTCGAGGTAGACGTTGGTGGCGGCGCCCGCGTCGGTGTCGGTCTGGCCCATCGGCGCCTGGTTGCCCAGGATCTGCCAGCGAGCGCGGGACCGGGAGAAACCGTCGAGCAGCCAACGCCGCTGCTCCGAACCGAGCAGGGTGCGGTCCTCGTCGAAGCGCTCGGTGCAGTTCGCCGACTGGCCGTCGCCGCACGGCTGGTCGTCGCGGTACTGGCGGGTGTCGAGCATGGTGAAGTCGGCGAGCGTGCCGTAGCTCAGGCGCCGGTGGAGACGCGCGTCCGGCCCCTTCGGCAGCTGGGCGATGCGGTACGGCAGGTGCTCGTACATCGCCTGGAAGGCCTGGGCGCGCCGCTGGCGGAACACCGCCGGGTCCTGGTCGGGCTCGTTGTCGGCCTGGGAGAGGTCACCCGCCCAGTTGTTCTCCACCTCGTGGTCGTCGTTGACGTGGATCCACGGGAAGGCGGCGTGCGCGGCCATCAGCGGCGCTTCGGACTTGTAGAGCGCGTACTGGAGCCGGTAGCGGGCCAGGTCGAAGGTCTCGCCCTTGAACTGCGGACCCACCGGCGTCCCGCGCCCGACGCCGGTCACGCCGCTTTCGTAGAGGTAGTCGCCCAGGTGCACGACCAGGTCGAGATCCTCGGCCGCCATGTGGTCGTACGCGGTGAAGTGTCCCGCCTCCCAGCTCTGGCAGGACGCGAACGCGAAGTTCAGCTCGCGCGGCGACGACCACGCGACCGGCGCCGTCCGAGTACGGCCGACCGGCGAGATCTCGCCGCCCGCGCGGAAACGGTAGAAGTACTGGTGATCCGGCGCGAGGCCGTGGATCTCGGGGTGAACTGAGTGACCGAGCTCGGGAGTGGCGACCACGGAGCCGCGACGGATCACGGCGCGGAAGCGCTCGTCCAGCGAGACCTCGTACTCGACGCGAACGGGCTTGCGCGGCATCCCGCCGAGGCCATCGGCCTCGTAGGGCTTCGGCGCGAGCCTGGTCCAGAGCACGACACCGCCGGGCAACGGGTCACCCGAGGCGACGCCCAGGGTGAAGGGGTTTCCGGAGCCGCTCGCGAGCGGCATCGCGCCGGCGGCGTTCCAGGCGCCGGTCCCCAGCAGGACGGCGGCCGCGCCTGCGGAGCCATAACCGAGGAAGCGACGCCGCGACAGGGGGTGAGGGAGCGAAGGCATGAAGCCCTCCTGTGGTGGGATGGTCACGGGCGGCCTCATGCTCGCCCGCGTATATGGCCTCCCGGCCGCCCTCAGGCGAAGCGCCCGTGAACGAAAGACGATCAACCCTCGTGTTCCGCATCCTGTTCTACCGCCCGGAAATCCCACCCAACACGGGCAACGCGATCCGCTTGACCGCGAACACCGGCTGCGAGCTCCACCTGGTGGAGCCGCTCGGTTTCACGCTGGAGGACAAGCAACTGCGCCGCGCCGGCCTCGACTACCACGACCTCGCGCGCGTCCACGTCCACGCGGACCTCGACGCGGCCTGGGCGGCTTTGCTGCCCGCCCGGGTCTTCGCGTTCAGCGCCTCCGCGACGCGGCTGCACACCGACGTCGCGTACGAGCCCGGTGACGTGCTGATGTTCGGGCCGGAGTCGGCGGGGCTGCCCCTCGACGTCCAGGAGTCCTCCCAGGTGACCGACCGGGTGCGGCTGCCGATGCTGCCGTCGAGCCGGTCGCTGAACCTTGCGAACACCGCGGCGATCAGCGTTTACGAGGCTTGGCGGCAGAACGGCTTCGCGACTCCCTGACCGCTTCCCCCCAATGCTATGAAAGGCCCGTTACTTGCAAATTTTGCAAGTAACGGGCCTTTCATAGCGCGCTCGGGCGCAGGATCTACGGCAGTCGTTGACCTAAGAAGAGCGAAGCGGCGGCGCCGATCATCAGCACCAGCGTCCCGAGGATCACCCAAGGACGACTCGCGTCGGCGTCCTTCAGCTCGTACCCGATCTGCTCACCGAGATCGTCGTACACGCGTTTCAGCTCGTCCGCGCTCGCCGCCTTGTAGAAGTCGCCGCCCGAGAGCCGCGCGATCTCCTCCAGCGATTCGTCGTCGACCTTCACGTCCTGCGGTTTGCCGTCGATGTCGACCGAGCCGTGCGTGGTCCCGAACGAGATCGACGAAATCGGCACCTGAGCCTGCTTCGCCGCCTGCGCGGCCGTGTAGCCGCCTCGAGGTGCGTACAGATCGTCCGGGACGGTCTGCTTGCCGTCACTCATCAGGACGATGCGGGCGGGCGGCGGGCCTTCCGCGCCACCGACGATCGCCGAGAAGCTCTCGATCGACTGCAGCGCGGCGAAGATCCCTTCACCGGTGGCGGTCGACTGCGCCAGCTTGAGGTTGTCGATCGCCTTCACGACACCGCCGCGATCAGTGGTCGGCGCGACCAGCACGGTCGCCGTCCCCGCGAAGGAGATCAGCCCGAGGTTCACCCCGGGCGTCATGTTCTGCGCGAACGAGCGCGCCGACTCCTGGGCCGCCTTCAGCCGGGTCGGGGCGACGTCGGTGGCTTCCATCGACAGCGAGGTGTCGATCACCAGCACCACGGTGGCCCGGTTGCGGGGCACCTTCTGCTCGGCCGTCGGCCCGGCGAGCGCGACGGTGAGCACCAGCAGCGAGAGCACGATCAGGATGGCGGGAACGTGCCGCACCCAGCCCTGGCTCTTCGGCGCGACCTTGTCCAGCAGTTCCAGATTGGCGAACCGCATGGTGCGCTTGCGCCGCGCGCGCTGGGAAAGCACGTAGCCCACGGCCACCGCGGCGACCGCGAGCAGCAGCAGGAACCACCACGGCGAGGCGAATCCGGTCAGGCTCACGCGACACCACCGGACCAGCGGCGCTTGCGGGCCACCACGAACCGGACCATGTCCGCGATCCAGTCCGAATCGGTGCGCAGCACCAGATGCGCGGCACCGGCCCGCCGCAGCGCGGCCGCGACCTCCTGCCGGTGAGCATGCGCCGCGGCGCCGAATTCCTTGCGCAGCAAGGCCGAAGCGTGCACTTCGCGCTGTTTCCCTGTCTCCGGGTCGGCCAGCACGACGGTGCCCACGTCGGGCAGGTCGATGTCGCGCGGGTCGAGGACTTCGATGGCGATGAGGTCGTGGTGCCCGCCGAGCGCGCGCAACGGGCGCTGCCATTCGGTGTCACCGAGGAAGTCGGAGATCACGACGGCGAGCCCGCGACGGCGGGGCGGACGGCGCAGCTTCTCCAGTGCCGCGGCGAGATCCCCGCGGACACCTTCCTCGGCACGAGGGGTCTCGGCGAGCTTGCGGACCAGCCCCCGCGCGTGCGGGATCCCGCCGCGCGCCGGGATCCGCGTGATGCTGCCCGCCCCGTTGGAGACGAGCGCGCCGATCCGGTTGCCGCCTCCGCCGGTCAGATGGGCGACCGCGGCCGTCGCGCAGACGACCAGGTCGCGCTTCTCGCACAGCGCGGTCCCGAAGTCGAGGCTCGCGGACACGTCCGCGACCAGCCATGTCTCCAGCTCGCGGTCGGCGACGGTCTCCCGGATGTGCGGACTCGTCGTCCGCGCGGTGACCGCCCAGTCCATCCGGCGGACGTCGTCACCGGGCTGGTACGGCCGGGCCTCCCCCGGTTCCGAACCCGGACCCGGCACCAGGCCGAGATGGTTTCCCTGCAGCAGACCGTCGAGACGGCGGCGCACGTCGAGTTCGAGCGTGCGCAGGCCCGCCTCCATCCGCTCCCCGCGGAGTACCGGCGGTGCCCAGGAAGGACGTTCGCCCTTCTCGTTCTTCACGCGGATTCCTTACCTGACCGGTGCGCCGGCCGGGACCGGGCCGCCCTGCCCGGTGCCGCCCTGCGGACGGGCCGAGACCTGCGGCAGCGGCACGGTCTGGAGCACCCGCGTGATGATGTGGTCGATGGGGACGCCGTCGGCCAGCGCGTCGTAGGACAGCACGAGCCGGTGACGCAGCACGTCGGGAACGACGTCGACGACGTCCTGCGGCAGCACGTAGTCCCGGCCGCGGACCAGCGCCAGCGCCCGGGAGGCGGCGATGATGCCGAGGCTCGCACGTGGCGAAGCGCCATAGGACACCCAGCCCGCGACGTCGGCGAGACCGTGGTCGTTCGGCGTACGGGTGGTGAGCACGAGGCGGACGACGTAGTCGACCAGCGCGTGGTGCACGAAGACCTGCGAGGCGACGTTCTGCAGCCGGACCAGCTCGCCGGGGCTCAGCACCTCCTGCGGGGTGGGCGCGGTGACGCCCATCCGGTAGATGATCTCCCGCTCTTCTTCGGCGGTCGGGTACTCGACGACGATCTTGAACAGGAAGCGGTCGCGCTGCGCCTCGGGCAGCGGGTACACACCCTCGTTCTCGATCGGGTTCTGCGTGGCGAGCACGAGGAACGGGTCGGGCATCGGGAACGTCTGGCCGCCGATCGACACGTGCCGCTCGGCCATCACCTCGAGCATCGCCGACTGCACCTTCGCGGGCGCGCGGTTGATCTCGTCGGCGAGCACGAAGTTCGCCACCACTGGGCCGAGTTCGACGTCGAACCGCTCGGCGCCCTGGCGGTAGATCCGGGTGCCGAGGATGTCGGCGGGGACCAGGTCCGGGGTGAACTGCACCCGCGAGAACGAGCCGCCGACCACTCGCGCGAAGGTCTCGACGGCGAGGGTCTTCGCGACACCGGGAACACCTTCGAGCAGGAGATGGCCCCTGGCCAGCAAGCCGACCAGCATCCGCTCGACCAGTCTGTCCTGGCCGACGATGATCCGCTTGACCTCGAACACGGTCCGCTCCAGCAACTGGGCGTCCCGCGCCGGCGTTCCGGGCTGCTGCTGCGCGCCGTCGGCGTAGCCGGGCTCGGTCACTCGTGCCTCCTGTGTTCCCCGCTTGCGTTCTTGCGTCCGGATGTGACCGTAGTGGTCGGTGGCACAGCCGTTCGTGAAGGTAGCCAACCCGACCACCGGTATGACGGCTGTGAAGGGCCCCGGTCTACTCTCCCGAACCCCGCCCCTTCCGGAATTCCACCAGGTCGTCCCACGCCTGCCGTGGGTGCATGGCCATCCGCTGCCGGACGACGGCGAGCCGGTGCAACCCGGGGCTCAGCCGGTCACCGGTCAGCGTGTCGTCGAAGACTTCCAGCACCGTCGCGCAGAACAGCACGAAACAGCCGCTGTGCCATCGCAGATCGCTGATCGGCGCGGCGGTGTCCTCTTCGGTCCGCACCAGGCGGCCGGCGATCTCGGCCAGTTCCTCCGGTGCGTCGGTTCCCGGGATACCGAGCAGATCCGTGGTCAGCGCGACCAGTTCCGGCGACCGTTCCAGGGTGGCCGCGGTGGCGGTGAAGGCCCGGGTCTTGCCGGTCAGCTCCCCGGCGACGAGGCTCCGCGCGACGACCTCCAAGGACGGCTGGTAGATCTCGCTCGCGAGATCCGCCATTTCGACGGCGCAGCGTTTGAGGTCGCGCGGCAAGCCGCCCGAAAGACAGTGCGCCAGATAGCAGAACTGCTCGGAGACCCCCCGCAACCGCAAGGCGATCCAGAGCCTGCTTTCGTCCAAAGTGAACGGTTCGAGCCGCACCATCTCCGAGAACGCGCTGTCGAAGGCGTCACGGACGCCGAGCCCGCGCTGTTCGAAGCCGAGAACGGCGTCGTCCGAAACGGACACGAAGAACAGGCATCCTGGGACGTCGAAGACACCTTTCACGTCGTTGATGAACTGGTGCGCCTTGTCGGGCTCCCCGATCTTGTCCAGTTCGTCGATCGCGATCACGACCCGCCCAGCGAGGTTCACCGCGGCGAGTTCGGCGAACTCCCGGAACTTGTCCACGACCTCCGGATGGGTGAGTTGCTGCTCGGCGCGCTGAGTCGACCACGTCCGGCCGGCTTCCCCCTTCAGCGGCATGCTGAGCTTCCCGGACCATCCGGTCGTGTAGGTCTGCAAGAACCGGATCCGATCGAGCTGCTGTTCGGTGACGCGCCGGAAGCCCGCCAGGCGGACATCGCGGCGGCGCGCGATCAGCAGGCGCGTGACCGTGACACCGGCGGCCAGTACACCGATCACGAGCCGCAGCAGGAACATCGACACCAACCCGAGCGCGATGAGCCGTGCTGTCGGCTGCCCTGTCCACAGCTGCTGAAGCGTCACACGTCCGTTCACGACCTCGACCGCCAACGTCCCGAGGTCCTGCGCCGCCGTCCCGCCCCACAGGAGCCGGACGGCGACCGCCACCACTCCCCAGAACACCAGGAACGCCAACGACGTCCGGAGCAACCGCCCGAACGCCGCCCGCCGCCGAAGACGGCCGGGCACGGCTCGCGATCCCTTCGAGATCTTCGCCAGCACCGCCTTGCAGAGCAGCGCGTGCAGGTGCAGCACGAAGTCCCGCGCCTCGTACGCGGCGGGCGCGGAGGCGACCACGACCAGCGGTGCCGCCTGATCGGATCGGCTCAGCAAACCCTGTTCCAGCGACCGGATCGACGTGGTCTTGCCGGTCCCCCGGTGCCCGGCCAGTGCGACGGCCACCGACTCCGCCCGGTCGACGATCCGGCGAAGCCGCTTCACCGCGGCGGTCCGGACGAGACCCGCTTCCAGCTCCGCCGAGGCGTCGGGATCTTCGAAGACGAGGTTCACCCGGTCACGGATCCGCCGGTGATCGCGGATGTGGTCACGCAGCTCCGGCAGGACGATTTCGTGCAACACGAACTCCCACCGGTCACCCAGCCCGATCATCTCGGGATGGGCCCGGTCCGTCCCGCGTTCCCTGCCTTCGGTGACGAACAGACCGGGGATCCGGCGGCTGATGACCAGGACGGCCATCCCGATCACCGCTCCGAGTCCCAGTACCCCGAGCAGCTGAAAGCCCAGCGGCATCGCCTGCCACGACAGCTGCAGGATCCGGAGGTAGCCCACCAGCAGGGCGCAGGTCACGGCCAGCCATCCTGCCTCCCGGAGGGTCATTTGCCGGAGCGGGAGCCGCCGGGGACGGTCGAAGACCACACCCGCCCGTTCCCGTTCCATCCGGATCCGCGCGAGAGCGGTGGCGCTGCCGAGGACGGCGTTCCTCGCGTCGTCGGCACGCAGACCTTCCCGATGGAGACCGGCGGCGATCTCCGGCTCGCCGAGCGCCTCGTCGAGTACGTCCTCCAGCGCGAGCAACGACAACCAGGTGTCGAAATCCTCGATGAATCCTTCGCCGTCACGCAGGACGTCCGACTCGGTTTCGTCAAGATGGTGGTCGCTCACCGGCTTATGATGCCGAACCGCGTCAACGCGTTCCCGGGAACGCTAGGAGAACCGGTCCAGATCCTCAGGGGTGTCGATGTCGTCGCTCTCCCCCGGTTCCTCGGCCACCTCGACGAGGTCCAGCCCGCCCAGCGCCCGCCGCAGCGACGCGTTCTCCACCTTCTCGGGCAAGGCGCCACGCAGCGCTTCCGTGCGCCAAGCGCCCAGCAACCACTGCCGCTCCCCCGCGGCGTCGACCAGAACCGCACCGGGAGCAGGCCCGAGCGCGGCCACCAGCCGTTCCACAGTGGACTTCCGGACGCCGGCGAGATCCCCGGCCAGCACCACGACGACCTCCGTGCGCACCAGGGCGAGTCCCGCCGCCACCGCGGCCACCGGCCCCGTTCCCGGCGAAGACTCCCGCGTCCAGAGGACGTCGCCGAAGCCCGGTCGTTCCGGGCCGACGACGATCACCGGATCCGCGGCGGCGAGAGCCGCGAGAGCCTTGGCGAGCAACGGTTTCCCGCCGACGGTCAGCGCGGGTTTGTCCACACCGGACAGACGGCGCGCGGCACCGCCCGCCAGCACGATCCCCGCGTAGGCCACGCCTAGCCGATCAGGCGGGCCGCGTACGGCATGATGCCGCCGTAGCGCACCGGCGCGATCCGGACCCGCAGACCCGATTGCGGAGCTTCGACCATCTGCCCGTTCCCGAGGTACATCGCGACGTGGTGGATACCCCGCGCGCTACCGCCCCAGAAGAGCATGTCGCCGCGGCGCATCTGCGAAAGCGGCACCTTCCGCCCGGCGTTGTACTGATAGCCGCTGTAGTGCGGGAGCGACCGCACCCCGGCGAACGCGTAGATCATCAGCCCGGAGCAGTCGAAGCCGATCTTCATGTAGTCGCCGTAGCGATCCGCCGTGCCGCCGTCGCGGATACCGCGTGTCGGCCCGGAGCCGTTGCCGCCGCCCCACGCGTACGGAAGTCCCAGCTGCGACAAAGCCCGCTGGACGACGGCCTCGACACTCGAACCGGCGGGAGCCGACTGGGCGGGCCTGCCGCTCGACGGACGGCCACCGCCACCCTGGCCGGGGCTGGGCCGAGACGCGGCGAGAGCGGCCTGGCGAGCGCGTTCCTCGTCCTCGCGGGCCTTCTGCGCCTTCCAGTCCTGGTAGCGCTGTCGCTGCCCCTGAAGACCGCTGACCTTCTGCTGCGCTTCGAAGAGCTGCTTCTCGACGTTCGTCTTGTCGGCTTCCAGCAGGCCGTTCTGCGTGGCCTGGGTGTCCTGCGCGTGCTGCGCGGCGCTTTGGGCGTTGTCGGCCTCGTGCTTGGCCGCCTCGGCCGCTCGCTTGCGCTCCTGCGCGATTTCCAGCTTCTTGCGCGCTGTCGCGTCCTTGTTGGACTTCTCCGTCTGCGCGCGCTTCATCGTGTCGAGCGCGTTGAGCCTGCTGCCGCCGACCGCGTCGAGCATCTGGGCGCGGCCGAGGAGTTCCTTGGGGCTGTCGGCGGTCAGATACGCCGACACCGAACCGACCGTGCTCCCCTGCTGGAAGCTGGCGGCGGCGAACTTGTCGAGGTCCGCGCGCGCCTTGTCGATGGTGGCCTGCGCGGCGTCGGACTCCGTGCGCGCCGACTGCGCGTCGCGGTCGGCCTGCGCGGCTTCGTCCTGCGCGGTGTCCGCGTCGACCCGGGCCTTGTTGGCCTCTTCCATCTTCAGCTCGACCTCGTCGTTGAGCTGAGAGAGCTTCGACTCGGCCTGGGCCAGCTGATTGGTGAGCCTGCCGACATCGCCCGCCTTGGCGTTGGCGTCGGCCTTGCTCGAATTGATTTCGGAGTCGCTGGGGTTCGGCGGGGGCGGCGGGACCGCGAGGCCCGTGCCGGTCACCCCGAGCAACAAGGCGACGCCGAGCGCCCCGATGGTCATGCCTCGGCGGGCACTGGTTCCGGACCCGGTCTCACCACGCACGATCCGCCCACCTCCTGATCTTGTAACAACGAGCTCACTGTGCCACTGCTGCAACAGCATTACCAGAAGCACCACCAGGAACTTACACACCGTAGGCACCATTTCCCCTCAACGGGGGACGAACAGACGAACGTTTCGTCACTCGAATGGCCGCAGGTCGGTGAGACGTTCCCTACGCGCGTGTCGGCTTGCAAGCTAAAAGGACAGGCGTACTGTTTGTGGAGACGAACGAGGTGTGCCATCCCGGGTCCGGACCTACGGTGGGGGTGCGCAACACTCGCTCCTGGTCGACCCGAACGACCTGGAGAACACACCGAACTGACCCGCCACTGGAGTTAGAAGTGACTGCACCTGCCAGCAAGGACAGCTTCGGCGCCAAGGACACGCTGAAGGTGGGCGACGCCTCCTACGAGGTGTTCCGCCTGAACAAGGTCGAGGGCTCTGAGCGCCTTCCCTACAGCCTGAAGATCCTGCTCGAGAACCTGCTGCGGACCGAGGACGGCGCGAACATCACCGCCGACCACATCCGCGCGCTCGGCAACTGGGACGCCAAAGCCGACCCGTCGATCGAGATCCAGTTCACGCCCGCCCGCGTGATCATGCAGGACTTCACCGGCGTCCCCTGCGTCGTCGACCTCGCCACCATGCGCGAGGCCGTCACCGACCTCGGCGGCGACCCGGACAAGGTCAACCCGCTCGCGCCCGCCGAGCTGGTCATCGACCACTCGGTCATCATCGACGTCTTCGGCCGCGCCGACGCCTTCGAGCGCAACGTCGAGATCGAGTACGAGCGCAACCGCGAGCGCTACCAGTTCCTGCGCTGGGGCCAGGGCGCCTTCGACGAGTTCAAGGTCGTCCCGCCGGGCACCGGCATCGTGCACCAGGTCAACATCGAGCACCTCGCGCGCACGGTGATGTCCCGCAACGGCCAGGCGTACCCCGACTCCTGCGTCGGCACCGACTCGCACACCACGATGGTCAACGGCCTGGGCGTGCTGGGCTGGGGCGTCGGCGGCATCGAGGCCGAGGCGGCCATGCTCGGCCAGCCGGTCTCGATGCTCATCCCGCGCGTCGTGGGCTTCAAGCTCACCGGCGAGATCCCGACCGGCGTCACCGCCACCGACGTCGTGCTCACCATCACCGAGATGCTGCGCAAGCACGGTGTGGTCAGCAAGTTCGTCGAGTTCTACGGCGAGAGCGTCGGCGCGGTGCCGCTGGCCAACCGCGCCACCATCGGCAACATGAGCCCGGAATTCGGCTCCACCGCGGCGATCTTCCCGATCGACGAGGAGACCGTCCGCTACCTCAAGCTCACCGGCCGGTCCGAGGAGCAGGTCGCGCTCGTCGAGGCCTACGCCAAGGAGCAGGGCCTCTGGCACGACGCGTCGCACGAGCCGGAGTACTCCGAGTACATCGAGCTCGACCTCTCGACGGTCGTCCCGTCGATCGCCGGCCCGAAGCGCCCGCAGGACCGCATCGAGCTGACCGACGCGAAGAACTCGTTCCGCAAGTCGATCCACGACTACGTCGGCGGCGAGCAGCCCCCGCACACCAACGTCGACGAAGCCGTCGAGGAGTCCTTCCCGGCCAGCGACCCGGCCGCCCTCTCCTTCAAGGACGAGGGCGCGGTCGACATCCAGTCGGCGGCGAACGGCCACAGCGGCCGCCCGACCAACCCGGTCAAGGTCAGCACGTCGGACCGCGGCGAGTTCATCCTCGACCACGGCGCCGTGGTGATCGCCTCGATCACCTCGTGCACCAACACCTCCAACCCGTCGGTCATGCTCGGCGCGGCGCTCCTCGCGCGGAACGCGGTCGACAAGGGCCTCGCGGTCAAGCCGTGGGTCAAGACCTCGATGGCGCCGGGTTCGCAGGTCGTCACCGACTACTACAACAAGGCCGGTCTCTGGCCGTACCTCGAGAAGCTGGGCTACCACCTGGTCGGCTACGGCTGCACCACCTGCATCGGCAACTCGGGCCCGCTGTCGGACGAGATCTCCGCGGCGATCCAGGAGAACGACCTCACCGCGGTGTCGGTGCTCTCGGGCAACCGGAACTTCGAAGGCCGGATCAACCCCGACGTGAAGATGAACTACCTCGCGTCGCCGCCGCTGGTCATCGCGTACGCGCTCGCCGGCACGATGGACTTCGACTTCGAGAACCAGCCGCTCGGCCAGGACACCGAAGGCAACGACGTCTTCCTGAAGGACATCTGGCCCGCGGCCAAGGAGATCCAGGAGACCATCGACTACGCGATCACGCAGGAGATGTTCACCAAGGACTACGCCGACGTCTTCGACGGTGGCGAGCGGTGGAAGTCGCTGCCGACCCCCGAGGGCAAGACCTTCGACTGGGACGCGGAGTCCACCTACGTCCGGAAGCCCCCGTACTTCGACGGCATGAAGGCGGAGCCGTCGGCGGTCACCGACATCTCGGGCGCGCGCGTGCTGGCGAAGCTGGGCGACTCGGTCACCACCGACCACATCTCCCCCGCCGGCGCGATCAAGCCGGGCACCCCGGCCGCGCAGTACCTGACCGAGCACGGCGTGGAGAAGAAGGACTTCAACTCCTACGGCTCGCGTCGCGGTAACCACGAGGTCATGATCCGCGGCACCTTCGCGAACATCCGGCTGCGCAACCAGCTCCTGGACGACGTGCAGGGCGGCTACACCCGCGACTTCACCCAGGACGACGCCCCGCAGTCGTTCATCTACGACGCGGCGCAGAACTACGCGGCGCAGAACATCCCGCTGGTGGTCCTGGGCGGCAAGGAGTACGGCTCCGGCTCGTCGCGTGACTGGGCGGCCAAGGGCACCTCGCTGCTGGGCGTGCGCGCGGTGATCACCGAGTCGTTCGAGCGGATCCACCGGTCGAACCTGATCGGCATGGGCGTCATCCCGCTGCAGTTCCCGGCGGGCGAGTCGGCCTCGTCGCTCGGCCTCGACGGCACCGAGACGTTCGACATCTCGGGCATCACGAAGCTGAACGACGGCGAAACCCCCCGCACGGTCCACGTCACCGCGACGAAGACCGACGGCACCAAGGTGGAGTTCGACGCGGACGTCCGCATCGACACCCCGGGTGAGGCGGACTACTACCGCAACGGCGGCATCCTGCAGTACGTCCTGCGGAAGATGACCCAGGTGTAAGCACCACACGCGAAGGCCCCTTTCCCCGCACTTTGGGGAAGGGGGCCTTTCGCGATTTTCGGTACCGTGACGGGTATGCCCAGCGGGAGAATTCCGGTCGAGAACGGCGAACTGGCGTACGAGCTCCGGGGTGAGGGTGATCCCGTCATCCTGCTGCACGGCGGGATGCTCGACTCCCGGATGTGGGACGCCGAGATGACGGCGCTCGAAGGCCGCTACACGGCCATCCGCTACGACGCGCGGGGACACGGCGAGTCGTCCACGCCGACAGAACGGTTCAAGCACTACGAAGATCTCCGCGCGCTGATGACCGCGCTGGAACTCCCCCGCGCTTCGCTGGTCGGCCTGTCCGGCGGCGGCCGGATCGCGGCCGACTTCGCGCTGACGTATCCGGACCTCGTCGAGAACCTCGTCCTCGTGGCCACCGGCCTCAGCGCGATGACGACGAAGGACCCCTTTGTCCTGGAGCAGAACAAGAAACTCGAAGAAGCGGGTGCCAGAGGCGATCTTCCGGCCGCCATCGAATGTGTTCTGCGAATGTGGGTGGACGGCCCCCGGCGCGCACCGGCGGACGTCGATCCGGAAATCCGCCGCCGGTGCCAGGAGATGTACACGCACACGATCACCCGGCACCGCGGCAGCGGCTTCATACTGATGGACGAACTACGGGCCATCGAACGCGTCGGCGAGCTGAGCCCGCGCACCTTGACGCTGGTGGGCGACCTGGATTCCTCGGACATCCTCGACATCGCCGACCAGATCGAACGCGAGGCGCACGACGCCCGGGAAATCGTGGTTCCCGGGGTCGCGCACATGGTCAATCTGGAGAAACCCGCGGAGTTTTCCCGGATCCTGCTGGATTTCCTGGACTGCTGACCGCCAAGCGCTCAGGGACGTTGGTTTCTCTGGTCTCTCAGCGGTTCATGTTCCCAATGTCGCATTTGAGACGCTCAGTGACTCAAATGCGACATTGGGAACATGAACCGGGAATCCCGCCGGGAGACGCCGCTTTCCGGCCCCTGCATCTCGTCAAGCCGTTTCGCGCTCTTCCTGCTCCGAGCACTCTTCCCGGTTCTCGGGGCGACGGTCCAGCACGTGGCCGAGCGGGCGCAACAGCACGTTGACTCCGACGATCACCGCGGTCCCGGCGAGCGCGACGACGTAAAGTCCCGCTCCCGCAAGGGATCCGACGGCCGCCGAGCACCACAGCGTGGCGGCGGTGTTGAGCCCGCGCACGTTCAGCCCGTCCCTGAGGATCACGCCGGCGCCGAGGAACCCGATTCCGGAGACGATCTGGGCGGCCACCCGCGTGGGGTCGGCGTCACCACTGGTGTTCAGCCCGCCGAAACCGTGGGCGGACAACAGGACGAAAAGGGTGGCACCGACGGCGACGAGCGCGTTGGTGCGGAGTCCGGCCATCCGGGCGCGGTACTGGCGCTCGATGCCGATGACGGCGCCCAGCCCGACGCCGGTGCCGACCCTGAGCAGCATTTCGAAGGTGTTCATGATTCCGGCTCTTTTCTGGCGTGCGTACACAAGGCCAGACAGGAAAAGGCGACCGGAAAAGGTCAGCGCACCGCGCACACGGGTGAACGGCGACCGCTTCCGGTCGTTCCAGAACTGTCTTCCGGCATGTGCCGCTCACCTCGCTTTCGTACTCGAACGGTGTTGATCAACCTTCGGGACTGTACCACCGGACCGCCGTCCGGCCACCCTCACGTGCAAGGGCTCACACACGCCTCGGGAGCAGAAGGCGTCGGTCAAGGTGGTCGTGAGTGGCGATTCGGGCTAGAGCGGACCGGTATTTGCTTACCTGGGCGAAGGTGAAGTGTCCGAGATGACACGGTCGAACGTGGAGCGGGGAAGATTTGAGACGGTCAACGTCCCAAATCCTCCCCACTCACCCACATCAGCATCCAGAACAAGCTCACCAAGATGACATGAGGATCCAGTGGGTAGGCAAATACGGGTCCACCAGAACCCGAATCGCCACTCCGCGACACCTGGACCGACACGGTCCGATACTCGCGGCGGGCCAGGTGAGTGGACAGGATTTCCGTTAGGACAGCGCGTCGCGGATCGTTTCGCGCAGCCAGCGCTGGGCCGGATCGGCGTCGAGCCGGGCGTGCCACAGCAGGCTCACCTCGATCTCCGGGAGGTCCGCGGGAATCGGGAACCAGCGGATCCCGAGCGACCGGCCGTACTGTTCGGCGAGCCGCTGGGGCGCGAGTCCGATGTAGTCACTCGACGCGACGAGGAACGCGGCGACGGCGGACGTCGGAACGGTCGCCGCGACCCGGCGATGGAGACCGGCGGCTTCGAGCACGTCGTCGAGCGGTCCCCTGACCCGGCCGCGCCGGGAAGCGGAAACGTGGGGGTGGCGGCAAAGCTGCGCCAGCGTCGGGTGGCGGACCCGGCCGAGCGGACCGTCGGCGCGGACGATCCCGACCACTCGCTCGTGGTACAGCAGCATCGAGCGGATGTCGGGGGACGCGATGTCGCCGGCGCCGATGTCCAGATCGACCGAACCGTCTCGCAGCGCCTCGGCGCTCTCGGCACCTTCCCCGACGAAGCGCAGGACCACACCCGGCGCGACGGCGGCGGTCGCCTCCACGGCCGCCGTCGCCAGTGTCGCGGCCACGCCGTCGTTGATGCGGATGGTGAAAGTGCGCTCGAGAGTGCCGATCGCGAGCTCTCGATCGGCACTGATCAGGGCCGACGCCTCGTCGAGCAGTGACCGCACGCGCGGCGCGGTCCGGAGCGCGAACGGGGTCGGCACCATCCCGCGGCCGGCACGGACCAGGATCGGATCCCCCATCGCCCGCCGCAACCGGCCCAGCGCCCGGCTCGCCGCCGGGATCGACAGGTGCAGGCGCTCGGCCGCCGCCGTCACACTCCCGTCCTGCATCAGCGCGTCGAACACCCGGAGCAGGTTCAAGTCCAGCTGGTCGGCCATAGTTGCATCGTACGCAACTAGTCGTTGCCAATGTTGCGTGGCACGAAGTACCCGCTGGTCCATACCGTCATGGACATGCCACTCCGACTCACCATCCGCGACGAATCCCAGGCTGCCGCGAGCCGCCCGGTATCGGGGCGCGGCCTGCTGACCGTCATGTGCGCCTCCGTCGTGCTCGTCGTCGGAATGGTCGCCTCGATCAACCTCGCGGTCCCGATGCTGGCCGCGAGCGACCTGCGGCCGTCCGCGTCGGCGCTGATCTGGATCGTCGACACCTACGTCGTTTTCTTCGCCTGTCTCGTGATTCCCGGCGGCGCCGCGGGCGATCGCTTCGGCCGCAAGGGGGTCCTGCTCGCCGGCCTGGTGCTGTTCGCCTTCGGCGCGCTGCTGTCGGCGGTCGCGCCGAACGTGCCCGTGCTGCTGGCGGGCCGGGCGATCACGGGGATCGGGGCCGCCGCGGTGCTGCCCAACACCCTCGCCGTCCTGCTGCACGCCGTACCCGCCGAGCGCAAGGGCGTGACCATCGCGACCTGGGCTTCGATGACCGGGATCGGCGGTGTCGTCGGCAACGTCGGCGGCGGCGCGGTGCTGTCCGGCGGGTCGTGGCGCTGGCTGTTCGCGGCCGCGGTCCCACTCGCCTTGGTGCTCGCTGCGGCCGTCGCCCGGATCGCGCCGGTGTCACAGCGTCACGACCGCCCCCTCAGTCTTCTAGGCGCCGCCCTGCTCGTCGGTGCGACTGTCGCGCTGCTGCTGGGCATCGTCGAAGGACCCGAAGCGGGCTGGAGCAGCCCGATCGTCCTGACCGGGTTCGCCGGCGCGGTCGTGCTGTTCGCCCTGTGGACGTTCGTGGAACTGAAGGCCGAGCATCCACTGCTCGATCCCCGGTTGTTCCGTGTCCCCGCGCTGCGCAGCGCCTGCCTGGGCATGACGGCGATCTTCTTCGGGATGTTCGCGCTGTTCTACGTCAACGCGTCCTTTCTGCAGTACGGCAAGGGATTCAGCGTGCTGATGACCGGGCTGGGGATCATCCCGATGACCGTTCCGGTGATCGTCGGCGCGCGGCACGTGGGGCGGCTGGTCCAGCGCATCGGCGTCGACGCCACCATCGCCGTCGCGTTCGCCTTCAGCGGCTGCGGCCTCATCGGACTGTCCACAAGCGACGCTTCGACGCCGTATCTCGTCTACGCGGCCTGGCTCGTGGTGACCGGTATCGGGGTCACGCTGGCCCTTCCGACGCTGTCCGCCGCCATCTCCGGTTCGCTGCCCCCGGCACAAGCCGGTGTCGGCGCCGGGCTGCAGGCCACCACCCGCGAGTTCGGCAGCGCCCTCGGCGTCGCGGTCATCGGCACCGTCCTCACCGGACGGTTCGTCGACGCGCTGCCGCCGGACATCCGCGCGAACCACGATCCGCACACCGTGGCGCAGGCCCTCGCCGTCACGACGCCCGGCCGCGCCCCCGAAGTGATCTCCGCGTTCGTCGCCGGCACGAGCACTGCCTTGCGGGTGATCGGCGTCAGCGTGCTCGTCCTCGGGGCGCTCGTCGTCCTGCAATCACGACTTTCCCGCACCCGCGGGAATCAGTAGAAGGAGCAGTTCCATGCATGTTTTCGTCACCGGAGCCACCGGCTGGATCGGCTCGGCCATCGTGGACGAGTTGCTCGACGCCGGTCACGAGGTCACCGGTCTCGCCCGCTCGGACGCTTCCGCCGCCACCCTGGAGCGGAAGGGCGCCCGCGTACGCCGCGGTGACCTCGACGATCTCGACGGCATCCGTGCCGGCGCCGACGAGGCCGACGGCGTCATCCACCTGGCGAACAAGCACGACTGGGGCAACCTGGCCATGTCCAACCGGACCGAGCGGGCCGCCGTCGAGACCATCGCCGGCGCGCTGACCGGAACCGGACAGCCCTTCGTGCTCGCCTCTGCCCTCTCGGGTCTGGCCAAGGGCCGCCCTGCCACCGAAGCCGACCCCTCCCCCGCCTTCGGACCCGATTCCATGCGCGGCGGAAGTGAAAACCTCGCCCTCGAATACGCCGAGAAGGGCATGCGGGTCATCAGCGCCCGTTTCGCGCCCTCGGTGCACGGCGTGGGCGACCACGGTTTCGTCTCCTCCCTCGTCGCGGCCGCCCGCAAGCACGGCGTCTCGGCCTACATCGGCGAAGGCACCGCGTCCTGGGCGGCCGTGCACCGCACCGACGCGGCCCGGCTCGTCCGGCTGGGGCTCGAAGGCGCGCCCACCGGCTCGCTGCTCCACGTCGTCGCCGAAGAAGCCATCACGACCCGCGAAATCGCCGAAGCCGTCGGACGGACGCTCGGCGTCCCGGTGACGTCTGTCGCACCGGAAGACGCCGGTGAGCACTTCGGCTTCGTCGGCAGGTTCTTCGCACTGGACATGTCCGCGTCGAGCACGCGCACCCGCGAACTCCTCGACTGGGCCCCGTTCGGACCGAGCCTCGTCGAGGACATCGAAGCCGGCGCTTACGCCTGACCGAAAGGAAACACCATGTCAGAAACCACCGAAGTGACCGCCTTCATGCTGGTGAAGACCACACCCGAATGGCTCGGCCTCACCGTCGAGCAGCGTGTGGAGGCCTTCACGACCGAAATCCTCCCGGCGATCGAGAACAAGGTGAAGGGAGTCCGGTCCCGGTTCTTCGACACCGAGTTCTACTCCGCGCGAGTGACCGACGTCTGGGTGTGGGAGGCGCGCGATCACCACTCGTACCAGCTTCTCATCGAGGTGCTGCGCGAGACGCCGTTCTGGGACCGGTACTTCGAGGTCGTCGACCTTCTGGTCGGGGTCGAGAACGCGTACGCCACGAACTACGGGCTGAACGCCTACGCGAGCATCGACGCGTGAGCTAGCGAGGAGCGGCTCGGCCACCGCGCACGGACCTCTTCCCGCGTCCGGAGACGAACGCCGTGAAGGCCACCTTCAGGACGGTGATAGTCCCGAAGGTGGCCTTCACGATTACGTGCCCGAGGTTCAGGCGGTGGTTTCGAACGGCTGCACGTTCGGCTGGAACACCTGACCGTTGGCCGGAACCTTCAGATCGATCAGGTAGTCGGCCGTCACCTTGTCCACGCCGAGCGAGTCACCCAGGATGCAGTGCCCGAAGGCGTCGACCGACAGCAGCCGGGCGTTGCCCAACTGGTTGGCCATCCGCTTCGAGAACAGGTACTGGGTGGCCGGGTCGTAGTAGTTGCCGACGACCAGCACCGGGGTGTCGGTCTTGGCCTGCCACGGGCCGCGGTAGACGTCCGGCTTCTTCGCGGGCCACACCGGGCAGCCGGCGACGTCGGAGAAGGCCTGGTAGCGACCGAAAGTGGGCGATTCCTTTTCCCACTTCGCGGCGATCTCGGGGACCTTGTCCTGCTTGATCGTGATCTTCTTGTCCGAGCAGTTCACGGCGAAGTACGAGTCGTCACCGACGTACGGGCTGTCCGGATCCGCGTCCGCACGGCCGTTCGCGCCCGACCGCAGCACCTTCAGCTCGACGGCCTGAGCCGTCTGCGTCTGCGCCGACGGCGGGTGGACGACGTTGTACAGCGCCTGCAGGTCGTCGGCCAGCGGCGGGAACGACGTCGGCGAGTACAGCACCCCGGACACCGTGCTGGTGAACGCGTTGATGTCGTAGCTGCTCCCGTCCGGCAGCTTGATCGGCTGCTGGCGCAGGTAGGTGCGGATCTCGTCGAACTTCTCCCGCGGCGTGCCCGAGCTGAACGAGCACTTCGGCCCGACCTGGCCGCACTTGCGCAGGAAGGCGTCCAAGGCGATCTCGAACCCGCGAGCGCGCTCACGGTCGTACTGCACGCCGTCGCTGGTGCGCAGCGCCGGGTCGACGTTGCCGTCGATGACGATCGCGCGGCTCTGCTTCGGGAACATCGACGTGTACGTCGACCCGATCAGGGTCCCGTACGAGAAGCCGACGAAGGTCAGCTTCTGGTCGCCGACACCCGCCCGCATCTTGTCGAGGTCACGCACCACGTCCTTGGTGGACATGTGGTTCAGGAGCGCACCCGCGTTGTTCTTGCAGAGCTGCCCGTAGTCGCGGTACGACGCCAGCGTGCCGGAGATCTCCTGCCGCGACAGCGGGACGGGGATCTGCGCGGCGAAGACGTCGTTCGCGTCCTCCTGCGTGGTGAAGCATTTGAGCGGGTTGCTGGCCCCGACCCCGCGCGGGTCGAAACCGATCAGGTCGAACCGGTCCAGCACCTGCGGCTGGAAGTAGTTCGCCGCACCGATCGGCATCCGGAACCCGGAGCCCCCGGGGCCGCCCGGGTTGAGGAACAGCGAGCCGACCTTCTTGTCGGGCGTCTTCGCCGCCCGCTTCAGCATCGCGATGTCGATGGTGCCGAGCGCCGCGTTGTCGTGGTCGATCGGCACGCGATACCGCGCGCAGCTGTAGAACTTGGCCTGGTCGGCGGGAACGCCGCGGATCTGGTCCGCCGTGCAGGCGCCCCAGTTCACCGCCGCCGTGGCCCCGACCTGGGCGGCGGCTGTCCCGCCGTCCTGGGCCGCGACCGCGGTACCGGACGAAAGCCCGGTCAGCGCGGCACCGGCCACGAGTGCCCCCACCAGTGCGAGCCCGCGCACCGGCCTCCTTGTGGAACTCGGCAAAACGACTCCTCCCTCGGCTGACGACGTGACAGGACACGTCGCTCGGCGCGCCGTAGCCATCACGGCGCGTAACACCAAGCGAGCCTCGCACAAGCCGGTTACCCAGTCACCGGCCGAAAGGATGGCATGAACCTATCGAGTGGTGGTCTTTAATTCGAAAATCGGTAACACACGGCGAGCGGCTTTCTCCTCCATGGAGTAGCCCGGCCAGAAGTCCAGGAGGAGCTTCCACATCGCGTCGTACTCGTCGCCGAGGACCTCCCTGGCCCGGACCGGGATCTCCTTGCCGGCCAGCGCGACGACCGCGTCGGGATGCGAGCGCAGGTTGTGTGTCCACGCGGGATCGTTCGGCCTCCCCCAATTGGAGCCGACGAGCACGAAATCCCCCTCGTGCGGGAAGTACAGCAGGTTGGTGCTGCGGGGCAGCCCGCTCTTGCGGCCGGTCGTGGTCAGCCGCAGGGAAGGGAGCCCGGCCAGCGCGACCAGGCTCACCTTCCCCTTGAACAGCCGGTGGAGCCTTTTGTCCACCCAGATGATCCCGCCCGCGAGCCCCATCAGCCACGGTTTCGTGCCGAGCGCGCGAGCGAGGAGCGTAAGAGGGTTAGCCACGGACAGATCTTGCCAGGCTCACCCCGAACCGCGATTCGGAGTCCGTCCACCATTTCTCCACCGAGAAACCGGCTTCGGCCAGTTCCTCTGCGATGCCCTCCCGCCGGAACTTCGCGGAGATCTCGGTGCGCACGTATTCGCCCTCGGCGAACTTCACCTGCAGATCGGCGCCCGGGATGTCGACCGTCAGCGGCTCACGGGCACGCAGCCGCATTTCGATCCATTCGTTCTCTTCGTCCCAATACGAAACGTGGTCGAAGGCGGCCGGGTCGAAGTTCGCGCCGAGACCGTTGTTGATCACGTGGAGCATGTTGCGGTTGAACTCGGCCGTGACCCCGGCCGCGTCGTCATAGGCACGCTCCAGCGTTTCCCGGTCCTTCACCAGATCCGTCCCGAGCAGGAGCCACTCCCCCTCGTCGAGCACTTCGCGGACCGAACGCAGGAACGTCGCCCGGTCCTCGGGGAGGAAGTTGCCGATCGTGCCGCCGAGGAAGACCACCAGGCGGGGACGGTCACCGGGCAGCAGGTCCAAATGCTGGGTGAAGTCACCGACGACGCCACGGACTTCAAGGGACGGGTAGTCGGCCGTGATGGCTTCGGCGGCTTCGGCGAGCGCGGTTTCGGAGACGTCGAGTGGCACGAACTCCTTCAACGTGCCGTGGCTCGTGAGCGCGTCGAGCAGGAGCCGGGTCTTCTCGCTCGATCCGGAACCGAGCTCGACGAGGGTGTGCGCGCCGGAGCTTTCCGCGATCTCGCCGCCGCGTCCGCCGAGCACCTCCCGTTCGCTGCGGGTCGGGTAGTACTCGGGAAGGGCGGTGATCTTCTCGAACAGTTCGCTGCCGCGCGCGTCGTAGAACCATTTGGGCGACAACCATTTCTGGTCCGCCGCCAGGCCGGCGCGGACGTCCGCGCGCAGCTGCTCGGTGATGTCCGACTCGCTGTGGTGTACGTCGAGATCCACTTCGGTCATCGTGCCTCAGGGCTCCGATCGGCTTCGAGGGGGAGGATTCGCACGCCTTCGCCGGTGACCCGGACGGCGTGGTGGTCGGGAACGGGGATCCAGCCGGGGTCGCCGTCGCACGGTTCCGACGCGACGAGCACACCTCCGCCGGTGTCCCGATAGGACAGGGAATGCGTCCACGCGGTACCGATGAGGGTCCGGCCGTCGGTCAGCAGGAGGTTGAGCCTCGAACCCGGCCCCGCCTCCTCGACCGCACTGGTCAGCCACGTGACGGCGGCCAGCGGGTCTTCGCCCGCTTCGAGCCGCTCACGCAGCAACGCCCACAGCAGTACCGAATCCGTGGTCGCCTCCAGCGTCAGCAGGCGGGTGATCGGCAGTTTGGCGGCGAGCTCGGCCATCGAAGCCGGCCAGCCCTTCACCATTCCGTTGTGGCTGAAGAGATAGCCGCCGCCGGTGAACGGCGCGTTCGCCGCCTCGACCACCGGCATCCCGGTCGTGCCGTTGCGGACCGCCGCCATGAAGGCGTGCGACCGCACCGACCCGGCCAGGGCGGGCAGGTCCCCGTCCGTCCACAAGGGAGCGGACCGGCGCAGCCGCAGCGGATCGGGACCTTCGGCGTACCAGCCGAGGCCGTACCCGTCCGCGTTGACCGAGCCGCCGCCCCGCATGTCGGCCGGGGCGTAGGACTGCACGAGCAGGGAATGCGGGGCATGGAAGAGCATCTCGGCGGGCGAACGCGGCTCGCCGAGATACGCGAGGTGACGGCACATGCCGGTCAGGCCACCTCGCCCGGCCGCGCGTCCCGGGCACAGCGGAACCCGGAGAAGATCTGTCGCCGGATCGGGTGATCCCAGTTGCGGAACGTGCCGCGGATGGCCGCCGCGTCCGTGCCGAACGAACCACCGCGCAGGATCCGGTAGTCCCCGCCGAAGAACACCTCCGAGTACTCCTTGTACGGGAACGCCGCGAAGCCCGGGTACGCCTCGAACCCGCTGCTGGTCCACTCCCAGACGTCGCCGATCAGCTGGTGCACGCCCAACGGCGACGCACCCGCCGGATAAGCGCCGACCTCCGCGGGCCGCAGGTGCCGCTGCCCGAGATTGGCGTGTTCGGGGGCGGGTTCCTCGTCGCCCCAAGGGAACCGGCGCGAACGCCCGGTCGCGGGGTCGAACCGGGCGGCCTTCTCCCATTCCCGCTCGGTCGGCAGGCGCCGCCCGGCCCATGCCGCGTACGCCTCGGCCTCGTAGAAGGAAACGTGGACGACGGGCTCCGCGGCGGGCACCTTCTCGTAGACGCCGAACCGCGTCCGCCACCAGCCGTCCTGCTCCCGCTTCCAGAAGCGCGGCGCGTCGATGCCGTGCTCACTGCGGTACGCCCAGCCTCGCTCGCTCCACCACTTCGGATCCCGGTAACCGCCGGAGTCGAGGAACTCCCCATAGGCTCCGCAGGTGACCGGGGTGGTGTCGATGAAGAACGCCTCGACCTCGACCTCGTGCGCCGGGCGCTCGTTGTCCAGCGCCCACGGCTCGGCGGAAGTGCCCATGGTGAAGGCGCCGCCGGGAACGAACACCTCCGCGGGCAGCCGTCCGGACCGTGACGGCGGAGGGGACGGCGCGTGCAGCACCGGATCACCCTTGCGGAGCTGGTGGGTGGCCAGCATCGTCTCGTCGTGCTGCTGCTCGTGCTGGGTGATCATGCCGAAGGCGAAGGCGTCCTCGGTGAGCCGCCTGCCCTGCAGCGGAACGTTTTCCAGGATGTCGAAGGACTTCTCCCGGACTTCGCGGACGTACTTGCGCGTCTCCTCCGGGCCCAGCAGCGGCAGCTCCGGACGGGACGCGCGGGCGTGCTGGAACGCGTCGTAGATGTCGTCGATGTCCGGGCGTAGGGCCTCGCGTCCGCCGACGTCGCGAACCAGCCAGAGTTCCTCCTGGCTGCCGATGTGCGCCAGGTCCCAGACCAGCGGCGACATCAGTTTCGAATGCTGACGGACCAGTTCTTCGTCGTCGATGTCGGTCAGCGCGACACTGCGCTCGCGGGCCCTGGTGAGCGCCTCGGCCGCGTGAGCTCGCAGGTCTTGCGGGCTCAGCGCGCGAAGCGGGTTGGTCTCGGTGCTTTCCACGCTCATGACTGGTGGCTCCTCGAACCGTGCACGAGGGACTGCACACCCTCGCTGATCTCGCTGATGGTCTCCGGCGGCAGACCGGTCATGCCGAGTTCGGCACAGCCGAGGTCCACCACCTCGCTCGCGACGGCGGCGATCGCCCGGTCGGCGAGGCCGAATCGGGCCGCGCGCTCCCACCTGCCCACGACCGGTTCGCACAGCCCGAGCACCTTGTCCACTGTGGACGGGCGCGCGAGCAGCGCGGTCAGCAGGGCCACCGGATGCAGCCACCTGGCGGCGGGCTGCGCGTCCAGATAGCGGATCTCCAGGTACCCCTGTGGCCGGACCGGGGTGAACATGGTCGTCAGGTGGTAGGCCAGGTCGTCTTCCGTCGGCCTGCCCAGGCCCGTTTCGCGCCCCTCGATCCAGTCCGCGAAGGTCAGCGCCGGCGGCGCGTCCCAGGAACCGTCCTGCCGGGGCAGGACCATCAAGGGGGTGTCCAGGATCCGCCGGGCCCAATCGCCAGCGGGGTCCCGCTCGGACTCGGCCGAACGGGTGCGGGCCCTTTCCGTGTTCATGACGGCCAGCCAGCGCGCGGACGCGTGACCCGTGTCGCGTCCGGCGTGGATCCGGGAGTTGGCGAAGGTGGCCAGCAAGGGCGGGCCGAGCGCGTGGACGGCGGCCCAGCGGAGGGGCAGGTCGTCCACCTTGCCCGCGTCCACACAGATCTGCAGGCCGGCGGTGTTGCACATCATCGTCGCGCCCCCATCGCCCATCGGGGCGAAGCGGCGTTCCATCGCGGCGTAGCGGGGCGTGCCCAGTTTGCGGACAGGGGCACGATGCCCGTCTATCCCGGTGTCACCCAGGTACAGGCCTTGGGCGGAGAGAAGGCTTTCGAGGTGGGCCAGATCGGCCGAGACGACGGCGTCCAGGTGGCGCAGCGTGGTCTGTGGTTGAGCGGAGATCTCCACCTGGCATCCGGGCTCGAGGCTCAGCGGTGAACCTGCCGGAAGCGGGAGGGCGGGGCTGTCGGGGCGCAATGTCCGCGGGGTGTGCGGGCCGAGCGCGGTGGCGAGATCGTCGGGGTCGAGAGGCCGGGCGGGCTCGTCGGCGTAGTGCACGGTGAATTCCAGCTCTACGCCGAGAAGTCTCGGTGGCCCGTGCTTGAAGCACACGGAAGCCACATACGCCTCACCTTCGGCGCGGTCCGACAGGACCTTCGCCGTCGCGTTCGACGCGCTCCCGGACTTCTCGGGGAAATCATGAACAGTTGTCATCTTCCCGCCGTCCAGTCGGTAGTCCGATCAATGAGAAACCTTGACTTCGGACGCTACACGCGGGGTCCGACAAATTCAGGTGCGTTCCTACCGGGCTGGATCTGCGGACCACCTTTTAGGACGGGACGAATCAGGGCAAAGCGGGCTCGGTACCCAGTCCCAGCGCAGCTGCCGCGTTGCGCACGGCCTCGATCACCAGCTGCAGGGCGGGCCGCCGCGACGACGTCGTCCGGTAAGCGATCGAAACCGTTCGGAGCAACGGTGTGGTCAACGCGACGACGTCGATCCCCGGTGGACGGAGGCCGAGCCCGAGGTCGGACACGAGGGTCACCCCCAGCCCCGCGCGGACCATCGCCATCGCCGTCGACTGCTCTTCGACCTCGTGGTTGATCTTGGGGTCGAACCCGTTCCGGTGACACGCCGTGCGCACCGCGCGGCCGAAGTGGCTCTTCGGGCTGGCGAGGATCCACGGATGCTCGGCCAGTTCGAGCAACGACGCGCTTCCGGCGGGCACGGCGCCGGCGGGCACCGCGGCGTGCAGCCGTTCGACCGCGATCACCGCACGCTCCAGGCCCGCGTCCCACGGCATCGGCGCGTCGGAGTAGTCGATCACGAACGACAGGTCCAGCTCGCCGTCACGCACGGCGTCGGCGGTGTCCTCGGGCGCGAGTTCCCGCGTCCGGACCTGGATCCCCGGATGCTCTCCCGCGAGCACGGCCAGCGCGTTCGGCAACAGCCCCGAAGCGACGGAGGCCCAGACACCGGCCATGAGCCGGACCGAGACCGTCTCCTGCGCCTCCTCCAGCGCCAGTGTCGCCCGTTCGACCGACCCCAGGATCTCCTCGGCGTGCTCGGTCAGCAGCAACCCCAGTTCGGTCAGCTGCACCCGTCTGCCGAATCGTTCGAACAACTTCGCGCCCACGTCCCGCTCCAGCTGAGCCAGCTGCTGTGACACCGCCGAAGCGGTGTAGTGCAGCGAAGCGGCGGCCGCCGTGACTGTGCCGCGCCTGCTCAGCTCGCGGAGCATCCGCAGGCGGTGCAACGAAAGCTCCATGTCTCCAACGTAATCGGGCGCGGTCGCGGATGCCGGATGGCGCGTTACACCAGTTTCTCTGCACGTCATCGTTCAGATTCGGTAAATAGACGCCCGTGCCCGGTGGGGCGCACCCTCGGAAGTGGCGCAGCACGACCCGAATCCCGAAGGAGGTGGCCGCATGGCCGCGAGGAACGCCGAACCGCTGATGAGGCTCATCTGGACCGACCCCGTCACCGGTGCCACCGGCTACCTCGTAGTGCACAGCCTGGTCTCCGGTATCGCGACCGGCGGGACCAGGATGCGCGCGGGCTGCACGATGTCCGAGGTCGAGGACCTGGCGAGGGGGATGGCGAACAAGACCGCGACCTTCGGCCTGCCGGTCGGCGGGGCCAAGGGCGGTATCGACTTCGATCCGAAGGACGAGCGGGCTTTCGGTGTGCTGGAACGGTTCTGCTCGTTCCTGCGGCCGTGGATCGACAACCACTGGGTGACCGCCGAGGACCTCGGCGTGCCGCAGCATCTGATCGACGAGGTGTTCGCGAAGCTGGGGCTCGAGCAGTCGTACCACGCCGCGATCCGCCGTTCGGCCGATCCGTCGCAGACCCTTCGCCGCGTGCAGGCCGGTTTGACCACCCCGGTCCCCGGCGGGCTCCTGCTCGGCGACGTCATCGGCGGCTACGGCGTCGCACAGGCCTGTCTCGGTGTCGCCGACGCGTGGGAGTGGCAGGCCGGCAAGACCACGGTCGCCGTGCAGGGCATCGGCACCATGGGCGGCGGCGCGGCCTGGTACCTGCACGAAGCGGGCATGCGGGTCGTCGCGGTCGCCGACGCGGCCGGGACGCTGTACCGGCCCGAAGGCCTCGACATCCCGGCGCTGCTGGACCTGCGTGACGCGTACGGCGAGATCGACCGGAGCAGGCTCCCAGCGGACGTCCAACTGCTCCCCCGCGACGAGATCGTGGCGACGGAGGCCGACATCTTCGTCCCGGCGGCCATCTCCTACGCGCTGCGCGCCGCGAACCAGGGCTCCGTCAAAGCGAAGGTCGTCATCGAGGCGGCCAACGCGGCGACCACGCCCGACGCCGAAGCGGGCCTGGAGGCCCGTGGCATCCCGGTGATCCCGGACTTCGTCGCCAACGCCGGTGCCGCCGCGTGGGCCTGGTGGCTCCTGCTCGGCCAGGTCGGCGCCGACCCCGCCGACTCCTTCCTGCGGCTCCGGACCGAGATGCGGGCGAAGGTGGCACTGCTGCTGAGTTCGTGGAACCTGGACCGGATCGCTCCGCGCACCACCGGCCTGCGACTCGCCGAAACCACCCGTTCGGACGCCGCCACCGCACCCGAAACCGCCCCCGTTCTCGTCATTCCCTGACTGTGCGCGTGAAGGCCCCTTCCCTCGGCCGACCTGAGGGAAGGGGCCTTCATGCGGACTCAGGAAGCGAAACGGTCGGTGGCGCCGATGAGGACCTCACGCATCGGCTCGTCCTGCGTGCTGTGGCCGACCTCGTCGATGACGACCAGTTCACTGCCCGGCCAGGCGTGCGCGAGCTCCCACGGGGTACCGATGAGGTTGCCCAGGTCGAGGCTTCCTTCGGCGAGCACGGCGGGGATGTGGGCCAGCTTCTCGGCCTCCCGCAGGACCACGCCTTCGTCCAAAAAGGACCCTTGGCTCCAGTAGTGCGTGACCAGCCTGGCGAAGGCGAGCCGGAACTTCGGCGTCTCGAAACTCTTGTACGGCGGCGAAGTCGGGATGATCGCGTCCTCCCAGGCACACCATGCGGCCGCCGCCTTCTCGTGCACCGCAGGGTCCGGGTCCATCAGCAACTCGAGGTACGCCGCCGCCAGGTCGCCGTCTCGGTCCGTCTCGGGAACACCGTCACGGAACGTGGCCCACGCCTCGGGGAAGACGCCACCGAGGCCGCGCGTGAGCAGGTCGGTCTCGCTCCGGCGCCCGGTGGCCAGGCCCATCAGGACCATCTCCGAGACCTGGTCCGGATACCGCTCGGCGTAGACCAGCGCGAGCACGGAACCCCAGGACCCACCGAAGATCAGCCACTTCTCGATCCCGAGGTGCTCACGCAGTTTCTCCATGTCGGCGAGCAGGTGGCCGGTGGTGTTGGCGGAAAGATCCGCCTCGGGCTCGCCCGCGTGCGGCGTGCTCCGGCCGCAACCCCGCTGGTCGAACAGCACGACGCGGTACTTGGCCGGGTCGAAGTAGCGGCGCAGGCCCGCGCTGCAGCCGGTTCCCGGACCGCCGTGCAGCGTGACGGCCGGTTTGCCGTCGGGGTTCCCGCAGACCTCCCAGTACACGAGGTGCCCGTCGCCGACGTCGAGCATCCCGTGGTCGTACGGTTCGATCTCCGGATACAGCCGTGTCATGTCCTCGTCCTCCCAGACCCGCCAGAAATACAACAGCGCTGTCACAATAGCCCGGAACGAAGACTCGATGCGCGCGGTTTCTTGGCCCGAGTACGTGAAGGCCCCCTTCCCTGCGCTAGACGCAATGAAGGGGGCCTTCACGTACCAGTCGGTCGCTAGCCGCCCAGAGTGCTGGAAACGTGCCGAAGCGCGTCCGCCAGCTCCGGAGGTCCGGCGGGTCCGATGTGGACCACCGCGTCGTTGCCTTGCCCGGTCGTGTAGCTGAGGTACCGGCCCCAGTCGGTGTCGGCGAAGTGGAGCGGATCTTCCACAGCCACATGCCTGCCGACTTCGTCCCGCTTGCCGACGTAGAGCTCGCCGCTCCCCTCGACCGGCCGCTGCACGAGGCTGACGATGTCCGCGATCACCGGCGGCAGTGAATGCGTGTCCGGGCCACGCCGCGCCGCCTCTTCGAGCTCGTACGCCCGGACCGTGCGAAGCCTGCCACCGCCCGCGGGAACGGGCGGCAACTGTTCGATCAGCGTTTCGGGCAGCCGTCGCCGGTCGATCTCCTGCAGCCCGACCCAGTCGCCGGACGCCACCGCCAGCACCGCCTGCATGCCCAGCGACGCGGCGAGGACGCCGTAGGTCTGGCCGCCGGCGTTCACCCAGCCGTAGTACTCGATGGCCGGTTTCGTGAGCACCGGAAGCCAGTCCAGGAAGTCGACCGACGCGCGGCCGCTCGAGTCCAGCAGCCCGGCTTGCGCCAAGGCGGCTTCCACTCGCTTGTCCGCCTCCGCGCGGGCCGTCCTGGACAGCCAGCGCGGTTCGGGACGCAGCGTGATGTGCAGGTCGCCGACGCGTTCGCGTTCGGCGAGCACCGCCAAGGCTTCGACCGGGACGTCCACCCGGCCTGTTCTGACGGTCATCCGCTACTCGCCGATGACCGGCGGGCTGGTCCGCTGGTCGGTGCCGAAGATCGCGTCGGGGTCGGCCTCGATCAGGTAGTCGGGACGCTGGTGCTCGTCGTCCTCGTCGCCTTCGGCACGCCTGCCGCCCGCGCCCATCGGTCCCATCTGACCGCCGCCGCGGCCCGCTCCTCCACGGCCACCCGCCAGGTCGGCGCCACCCATACCGCCGCCGAGGCCGCCCATACCGGAGCCCCTGCCCGAGCCGAGGCCACCGGAACCGGGTCCACCCGGCCCACCGGGACCGCCCGCGCGGCCACCGGTGCCCCCTTCGCCGCCGAGAAGCCTGCCCGCGGCCGTGTTGGGCCCGGGAAGGTTGCGTCCGCCGCCGGTTCCGGGCTGATTGGGCCCACCGCCACCGGGGCCGTAGTTCTGGTTGAGGCCGTTGGTCAGGCCGAGGGCGTCTTCCGGGTCGCCGGTGCCGCGCCCGGGATTCCGGCCCGGGATCTCCGTGGTCCCGCCGCCGGGCTTGCCCTTGCCGCCACCGGACGGAAGCGTCGTGTCGCCAGGACCGGGCTTCCGGGTCGGCGTCGTGATCTCCGGACCTGGCCGGTCCTTCGATCCTCCGGGACGGTCCTCGCCGGTGCCCGGTTTGTTCTGGTTCTGATTCTGGTTCTGGTCGTTGCCGCCGGTGTGATTCCGGTCGGTGCCGTTGCTGTCCGTGCCGCTGGTGTCGGTGCCGTCGTTCTCGTCACCACCGCCGCGCTTCGTGGGGCGCTTCGGCGGGAGGTAGGGCGGCGGATCGATCGGGCCGGGCCCATCGCCGACCTTCACACTCACGTTCGCACCGTCGTTCTTCAGCACGCCGTAGTCGGTCGGCAGGCTCGCGCTCGTGCTGCTGGTGACCGAGTCGTACTGGTCCATCACCCGGACGTTGTTCTGGTTCGCCGCCTCGTGCTTCGCGACGCCCTCTTGGTAGTTCTTGATGTCGTTGTTGACCATGAACGGCCCGGCGATCGGGATCGCGCCCTTGAGGCCGGTGGTCCAGGGGTTGGGCTTGTCCGGCTTCGGCGGAACGGGGACGACCGTCTGCCCGGAGTCGTCGAAGCTGTCGGCCTGCGTCATGACCGAGGCCTTGGTGGTGAACAGCGGGTCCGCCGTCTCCTTGAAGGCCTGCTCGAGAGGACCGGCACCGGCGTTGGCCGCGTCGGCGGCCGACCCGGTCCAGGACGAGCTCATCCGCGACTGCAGCGATTTGATCGCCATGCCGCGATCGACATAGGCGTCCGAAAGGTCCGAGATGCGATCGGCCGCGCTGCGTAGGTTGCGCGTGTCGCCCTGGGTGAAGTTCTCGTAGATCTGTTTGCCGTCCACCCTCATGCCCCCTTGAGTGTCTTGATCACGGCCGACGCGAGTTTCTGCGCGGTCCCACAGGATTCCTGCTCATTGCCGTAGCCGCCCGCGAGGGTGTTGATCGTCAGATCGTCGGCGACGCCGACCGCGAGGTCGCAGTTGCCACCCGCTCGCCGGTCCTGGATTCCGTAGTAGACGGTCGGATAGCCGTCGACGTCCGGGCCCGGCTCCAGAAACCTCAACTGCCCGGCTTTCTTGGCCTTGTGCAGGCCGGCCAGGCCGCCCATGCCCTTCTCGCGGTTACCGCTGCCGAGAATGATCTGCAGCGTGTCCGCCTTGCCCCTGATGGACCAGCCGCAACCAGGGTTGCTGGTTTCGGACCTCGGTTTACCCGGCTCGGTGAAGCCCAGCTCCGCGGCCGAGGCCGCAGGAAGCAGCTTGCAGGCGTCACCGACGTACGCCGAAGCGTCCAAAGGAATCGCCACCTTCGGGACGTTCGGGTCCTCCGGCGCGGCCGACGAAGCAGACGACGGCGAGGTTCCCGGGGTCGGCGTCGCTGTACCGGGGGTCTCCCCCGTACAGCCGGCGACCGCGACGGAAACGAACACGAGCGCCGCCATGGCAGCGCGATTCCTCAACACGTTCGGCATCCTCAGGTCGTGCGCAGGGTGTTGGCCGCGTCGGTGGCCATGGTCTTCGAACGGGCGACTTCGAGCTTCGCGATGTAGCCCTCGATGTAGACCTTCATCGAGTCGTTCTGCTTCTGCAGGGCGAGCAAGGAGTCGACACCGGAATTGACATAGCTGGAGCTGGCGTCGTCCTGACCTGGCGGCATCAGCTCGGCGAGAATGTCCGCGATCTTCATACCGTCCTCGGAGACCTTCTTCAGCTCGTCTTCCCACAGCCCGATGACGGTCTTCAGCTCCTCGGGGCTCATCTCGAACCCGCCGCCTCCGCCGCCCCCACCGCCGTAAACGGTCGGTTCCTTCGGCGTGGTCAGGTCACCCCAGACGGCCTTGATCGCGCTCGCGGCGTCGCCGATGATGTTCACGCCCGCACCTTCCCCTCAGCACTCACTCACCGTGATGGACAAAGAGTAGCCAAGTGGCCGACGGCGTGTCAGCCGATCCGGCCGAGTGTTCGGACGTGTTTCGCGGCCGCAAGGTTCCCGGACGGATCAATCATCCCGCGAACTGGTCACAGTACGTACGTACGGATTGCATTAACCGGGTCCCCGGTGACAGGATTCCAGGATGCCACGGGTCAGCCAGGATCACCTCGACGCACGCCGGCGCCAGATCCTCGACGGCTCCCGCGTGTGCTTCGCGCGCTACGGCTACGAGGGTGCCACTGTACGGCGGCTCGAGGAGGCCACCGGCCTTTCCCGGGGCGCGATCTTCCACCACTTCCGCGACAAAGAGTCCCTCTTCCTGGCCTTGGCCGAGGACGACGCGGTCCGCATGGCCGACGTCGTCGCCGAGCAGGGCCTCGTCCAGGTCATGCGCGACCTGCTGTCGAACCGCAGCGAGCACCCCGCCGACTGGCTCGGCACGCGGCTGGAGGTCTCCCGTCGGCTGCGTACCGATCCCGAGTTCCGGGCCCGCTGGGCCGAGCGGTCCCAGCAGCTGACCGCCGCGACCCGCCGCCGCCTGCTGCGCCAGCGCGACGCCGGGATCCTGCGCGACGATGTCGACGTCGACGTCCTGACCGCCTACCTCGAACTCGTCCTCGAAGGGCTCGTCTCGCACCTCGCGATGGGCCAGCCGGGCGACGATCTCGGCCCCGTCCTCGACCTGGTCGAGGAGAGCGTGCGGCGGCACCGCGCCCGCGCGGCCGGGGGAACGCGTTAAGATTGTCCTATCGCCGCAGTACAGCGGCGGTGTCTGTTGATCCCGATTGAGGAGTGACTCTTTTCGTGCGCGACGCGCAGTCACCTGGTGACAGTATCGAGCCGGGTGGCACACCCGGCTGTTCCAAGGACCTTCCTGCCGACCCCGTCCCCGCCGGCAGGAAATGATGGAAATCCTGTTCGCCGTTCTCGGCATTCTCCTGTTCCTCCTGCTGACCGTCGGCACCGGCCTCGCCGTCGCCGCCGAGTTCTCCCTCACCGCGCTCGAGCGCAGCACGGTCGACGCGAACGTCCGCCAGGTCGGCGACAAGCGCGCACACACCGTGCAGAAGGCGCACCGCACACTCTCGTTCCAGCTCTCCGGCGCGCAGGTGGCGATCACCATCACCACCCTGATCACCGGTTACCTCGCGGAACCGGTGATCGGTGACCTGCTGCACCCGCTGTTCACCGCCATCGGGTTCTCCGAGGGCGTCGCGAACGGCGTGTCGCTGGCGGTCGCGCTGATCCTGGCGACGTCGCTGTCGATGATCCTCGGCGAGATGATGCCGAAGAACCTCGCGATCGCGCGGCCGCTGCAGACCGCGCGCGCCGTCGCGGGGTACCACTCGCGGTTCTCGTCGCTCTTCCGCTGGCTCATCACCCTGATGAACAACAGCGCCAACTTCCTGGTCCGCAAATTCGGTGTCGAACCGCAGGAAGAACTGCGTTCGGCCCGGTCGCCGCAGGAACTCGGCTCGATCGTGCGTTCCAGCGCCGAAAGCGGCACGCTCGACACGTCGACGGCCGAACTGCTGGACAAGTCGCTCCGCTTCGGCGAGCGGACGGCCGACGAGCTGATGACGCCGCGCGTCCAGTTCGAATCGCTGACCGTGGACGACACGATCTCCGACCTCATCGAGATCTCGCGCCGCACCGGCTTTTCGCGTTTCCCGGTCTACACCGAGGACCTCGACGACGTGCAGGGCGCGGTGCACATCAAGCAGGCATTCACCGTCCCGGCCGCGCAACGCGCCACGGTACGGATCGGCTCGGTCATGCGGCCGATCCCGACCGTGCCCGAATCACTGCCGGGCGACTCACTGCTCAACCGGCTGCGCGATTCCCGGTTCCAGCTCGCGATCGTCGTCGACGAGTACGGCGGCACCGCGGGACTGGTGACGCTGGAGGACGTCGTCGAGGAGATCATCGGTGACGTCCGCGACGAGCACGACGACCGGGAAGCGCCCTCCTCCCAGCAGGTCGGCGCCGACAACTGGCTCGTTTCCGGGCAGCTTCGCGCCGACGAAGTCACCGACGAGACCGGCTTCCGGATGCCCGACGGCGACTACGAGACCATCGCCGGGCTGATCCTCGAGCGGCTCGGGCGGATCCCCTCCCCCGGCGACGCCACCGACCTCGACGCCTGGCGGCTCACGGTGACCAAAATGGACCGTCTCCGCATCGCCGAGGTCGAAGTCCGCCGGGTCAGCGAGACCGCCACTTCCGCCGAGCAGGAGCCCGCCCGATGAGCGACTGGTTCAACATCTTCCTCGTCGTGGTCCTGTTGCTGGCCAACGCGTTCTTCGTCGGCGCCGAGTTCGCGCTGATCTCGTCGCGGCGCGACAGGCTGGAAGCCTTGCTGGAGCAAGGAAAGACCCGCGCCAAGATCGTGATCAACGCGAGCAAGAACGTCTCGCTGATGCTCGCGGGCGCGCAGCTCGGCATCACGATCTGTTCGCTGCTGCTGGGACGGCTGGGCGAGCCAGCCATCGCGCATCAGCTGGCCGGCTTCTTCGAGCTGCTCGGGATCCCCGAGGTCCTGCTGCACCCGATCTCGTTCGCGATCGCGCTGGCGTTCATCACCATCCTGCACGTCCTCATCGGCGAGATGGTGCCGAAGAACCTCGCGATCGCCGAGCCGGAGCGGCTGGCCCTGTGGCTGGTCCCGGTGCACGTGGCCTGGGTGAAGATCGCCAACCCGTTCATCTGGCTGCTGAACTTCGTGGCGAACTCCCTGCTGCGGTTGTTCAAGGTGGAGCCGAAGGACGAGCTCGAGACCGCCTACACCTCCGACGAGCTCGCCGAACTGCTCAGCGAGTCGCGGCGCGAGGGGCTGCTTGAGCACTCCGAGCACCAGCGGCTCAGCAAAACGCTGTCGTCGGTGGAGAAGACGGTGGCCGACGTCCTGGTCCCGACGGCGCAGCTCACCACACTGCCCTGCTCGCCCACGCTGGGCGACGTCGAGCGCGCGGTGTCCTCGACCGGGTTCTCGCGCTTCCCGGTGTGCACCGACGACGGGACGCTGACCGGCTACATCCACGTCAAGGACATCCTCGACCTCGTGGGCGAGGACCCGACGACCGTGGTCCCGTCGGACAAGACGCGTGCGCTGACCGAACTGCACGCCGATGCCCGGTTGGACGAAGCGTTGTCGGCGATGCGCAAGGAAGGCAGTCACCTGGCGCGGGCGCTGAGCCCGGCGGGAGCGGCCGTCGGCGTCGTCGCGCTGGAGGACCTCGTCGAGGAATACGTGGGAACTGTCCGCGACGGTACCCACGTCATGTCATGACCGGCCTGATCGTCCTTCCCGAGTCCGTCTGGCGGGCTCGGGAGGACGACCACGTCACCCGGATGCGGCGCTGGACGACGCCGCACCAGCGCCGCCGCTCGCGGGGCGAGAAGCATCCGGTGCTCGACTTCCTCTTCAGCTACTACTCGCACCGTCCCGGACACGTCGAACGCTGGCAGCCGGGGCCGGGCTTCGCGCTCGAAGGCCGGTCCGCGCACCGGTTCCTGGAGCGGAAGGGCTACGTCGAGACGCCGGACGGTGTCGTGCTCGATCCGGCGGGTTTCACCGAGGGCCGGGCCAAGACCGCCGAATTCGTCCTCGGCCTGCTTTCCGCGACCGCGTCCCGTGCGCCGAGGCTCAGTTGTTTCGGGCTTCATGAATGGGCAATGGTTTACCGGGAATCGGCGAATGAGGTTCGTCACTCACAACTTCCGCTCCGGCTCGGTTCGGCCGGAACGGACGGCGTCGTCGAGTCGCTGGAGATCCGGTGCGGACATTTCGACGCGTTCCGGTTCTTCACCGAGCCCGCCCGGCCGCGCAACACGCTGCGGCCGGAGCGGGAGAACCAGATCGAGTTCGAGCAGCCGGGCTGCCTCCACGCCAACATGGACCTCTTCAAGTGGGCCTACAAACTCGACCCGTTCGTCCCCGCCGAGCTGGTCGGGGACTGCTTCGAGCTGGCGGCGGACATCCGGGAGCTGGACATGCGGGCGAGCCCCTACGACCTCGCGGCGTTCGGGTACTCACCGGTGCCGATCGAGAGCCCGGAAGGCCGGGCCGAGTACGCTCGCGCCCAGGCCGGTTTCGCCCGCCGGGCCGCGCCGCTGCGTGAGCACCTGATAGCGCATTGCCAACGACTGCTCACCGAGCTAAAGAAGGCGCCCGCGACACGCGGAAAACAACTGTGAGTCGTCGCATTCCCCGTAACATCCTCCCCTGTTAGAGTGATAACGGTTTGATTGCATACGCAGCGCGAGCGCGCACGTTTCGAAAGGACAACGATGGGGCGACACAGCGTGGCCGAGGAGCCGGTGCCGCACCCCCTCGACCCGCCGAAGCGGCTCGAGGGACGCGGCGAGGCGACCGGTTCGCACCGGATCGTCGGGAAAAAGGCCCCGCGACGCCGCATCGCCAAATGGCCCATCGCCTGCCTGGTCCTCCTGGTCCTGGTCGCGGTCGGCGTGTTCGGCTGGAACTGGGCGGACGGGGAGCTCAACACCCGCGCCGAAGCCCAGGCCAAGGCCTGCAGCGCCGGTGACACCCCGATGCGGGTCGTCGTCACCCCCAGCATCGAGAAGCCCCTCCGGGCGGCGGCCGAGCGGTGGAACAACGCCGCGACCGTGGTCCGCGACCACTGCGTGATCATCCAGATCGACGCGCTGTCCTCCGCTTCCGTCCTCGACGGCCTCGTCGGGCGGACGAACCTGGACTCCATCGGCGGTCTCCCCGCAGCCTGGATCCCCGAGTCCTCGTACTGGGTGACCGAGCTGAACACCGCCAAGCCCGAGCTGGTCGGTTCGCCCGCCCAGTCGGTCGCGACCGCTCGGTCCGCCGACTACCCGCTCGTCGGGCTCGCGGGCAAGAACATCGACGAGGTCCAGATGCGCGCCTCGCAGACGTTCCGGCAGTACCTGCAGCAGCCCGCCCAGCAGGCCGACTTCGCCGCCGCGGGCATCAAGGCCACCTGAGCTCACGGAATACGGGAAAGGCCCCTTCACCGCTCGGGAAGGGGCCTTTCCCGTACCTGGGAGTGTCACGAAAGGCTCGTGAGTGGCGAGGACGGTTAGAACCGTCCTTACCACTCGCGAGTCCTCAGACCAGGTCGAAGGTGTCCGGGTCGGGGCCGGTGCGGGTCCCGTCGTCGAACTCGGCGAGCGCGGCGAGATCGTCTTCGGCGAGTTCGAAGTCGAAGACGTCGAAGTTCTCGCGGATCCGGGACGGGGTCACGGATTTCGGGATGGCCACGGTGCCGAGCTGCAGATGCCAGCGCAGCACCAGCTGCGCCGGGCTCTTGCCGTATTTGGCCGCGAGGGCGGTCAGGGTCGCGTCCGAAAGCAGCGATCCCTGCGCGAGCGGGCTCCACGCCTCGGTGACGATCCCGTGCTCGGCGTGGAACTCCCGCAGCGCCTTCTGCTGGAGCCGGGGGTGCAGCTCGACCTGGTTGACCGCGGGCACGATCCCCGTCTCGCCGAACAGCCGCCGCAGATGCGGGACGTGGAAGTTCGACACCCCGATGGCGCGCACGCGGCCGTCGGCGTAGAGCTTTTCCAGCGCCCGCCAGGTTTCGACGTACTTGCCGCGCGTCGGCATCGGCCAGTGGATCAGATAGAGGTCGACGTGCTCGAGGCCGAGTTCCGCGAGGCTCGCGTCGAACGCCCGGAGCGCTTCGTCGTACCCGTGGCCCGGATTCGGCAGTTTCGTGGTGATGAACAGTTCGTCGCGAGGCACGCCCGCCGAGCGGATCGCCTCGCCGACACCGGCTTCGTTCCGGTACGACGCGGCGGTGTCGATGCTGCGGTACCCGGTTTCGATGGCGGTACGGACGACTTTGGCCGTGTCGCCCGCGGGCACCTGCCAGACGCCGAAACCGAGTTGGGGGATGGCTACCTCGTTGTTCAGGACGACGGAAGGCACGGCCATGGAAGGGAAATCCTCACTGGAGTCGGTGGCTGGGCTTCTTGCCCGGCATCATCCCACCCCGCGCCCGGCGTACGCGCGCAAGTACTCCGCCGTGGCCGTGTCGGCCGGGAAGAACGACTCGATCATCAGCTCGGCGACCGTGATGTCCAACGGCGTCCCGAAGGTGGAGACCGTGCTGAAGAACGTGAGATCCACGCCCTCGTGCCGCAGTCGCAGCGGGACGAAGATGTCGCCAGGGCCGGGAACCTCCACCTCGGGGACGGGATCGTCGCACGGATAGGTGAGCAGTTCCTCCAGCAGCTCCGTCAGCGCCGGGTCCGCCGTCTGGGTGACCTGGCGCCGCAGCCTGCCGAGCAGGTGGGCACGCCACTCCCCCAGGTTGAGCACGTAAGGCGCCATGCCTTCCGGATGCAGTGTCAGCCGGAGGACGTTGGCGGGCGGGGCCATCAAGGTGGGTGAGACCAGGTCGGTCATGATCGACACACTCGCGTTGGCGTCGACCAGGTTCCAGCCGCGATCGACGACGGCGGCCGGATAGGGCTCGTGACTCGTCATCAACTGCCGGACAGCCTTGCGGACCGCCGCCATTTCCGGGTCGCCGAGCCCGCTCTCGGAGTACGCGGGCGCGTAGCCCGCCGCCAGCAGCAGCTGATTGCGTTCCCTCAAGGGCACCTCCAGATGCTCGCCGAGCCGCAGCACCATGTCGCGGCTGGGTTTGGACCGCCCGGTCTCCACGAAGCTCAGGTGCCTGGTCGAGATCTCCGCCGAGATGGCGAGGTCGAGCTGGCTGATCCGGCGGCGATCACGCCATTCCCGCAGCAGTTCGCCGACGGATCGGCCGGCGCGGCTCGCGATCACTGTGGTCGTCACGATCACGAACTTACGGCCACGTGCGCCGGGCCGCCATTACCTCCCGCGTAATCGACGTGACCCACCTTCGACGGACAGAGTTGCGGCATCGGTTACCCCACAACGAAAGAGGACACCATGTCGGACATCCAGCGCGTCGCCGAGCAGTACATCGCCGTGTGGAACGAGACCGACGCGGACCAGCGCCGTGCGCTCATCGCCGAAGTGTTCACCGAGGACGCCGCCTACACCGACCCGCTCGGCGCGGTCACCGGTCACGACGGTGTCGACGGCTTCATCGCCGGCGCGCAGGCCCAGTTCGCCGGTCTGAAGTTCAGCCTGCCCGCGGCCCCCGACGCGCACCACGACATCGCGCGGTTCCAGTGGTACCTCGGCCCCGACGGCGCGGCGGAACCGCTGGCGATCGGCTTCGACGTCATCACCGTCGAGGACGGGCGGATCAAGCAGGTGCTGGGCTTTCTGGACAAGATGCCCGGCTGACGATCAGGCGAAGGCCTCCGGAGGCGGGCAGGAGCAGACGAGGTTGCGGTCACCCGCGGCCCCGTCGATCCGCCGCACCGGAGGCCAGATCTTCGACGCCGTGAACCCGGCCGGGAAGACCGCGATCTCCCTGCTGTACGGGCGATCCCACTCGCCCGCGAGGCAGCGCGCGGTGTGCGGGGCGTTCCGCAGCGGGCTCTCGGCCACCGGCCACTCCCCCGCCGCGACCTTCTCGATCTCGCCGCGGATCGCGATCATCGCGTCGCAGAACCGGTCGAGTTCGCCGAGGTCCTCGCTCTCGGTGGGCTCGACCATGAGCGTGCCCGCGACCGGGAAGGACATCGTCGGCGCGTGGAGACCGTAGTCGGCCAGCCGCTTGGCGACGTCGTCGACGGTGACGCCGGTCCGCTTGGTGAGCGCGCGGAGGTCGAGGATGCATTCGTGCGCGACCAGACCGTCGTGGCCGGAGTACAGCACCGGGTAGTGCTCCGCGAGGCGTTTGGCGACGTAGTTGGCGTTCGCGACCGCGGTCATCGTCGCGCGCCTCAGGCCTTCGGCACCCATCATCCGGACATAAGCCCAGGAAATCGGCAGGATCGACGCGCTTCCCCACGGGGCGGCGCTGATCGGGCCCACGCCGGTGGCCGGGCCCGCGTCCGGCTGCAGCGGGTGGTTCGGCAGGTACGGCGCCAGGTGCGCGCGGACGCCGATCGGGCCGATACCCGGTCCGCCGCCGCCGTGCGGGATGCAGAAGGTCTTGTGCAGGTTGAGATGGGAGACATCGGCGCCGAACCGGCCGTACTGCGCCACCCCGATCAGCGCGTTCAGGTTCGCTCCGTCGACGTACACCTGGCCGCCCGCGTCGTGCACCAGCGCGCAGACCTCGCGGACGGTGTCCTCGTACACACCGTGCGTGGAGGGATAGGTGATCATGATCGCGGCCAGGTCGTCCGCGTGCTCGTCCACTGTGGACTTGAGGTGGGCGAGGTCGATGTTCCCCTCGTCGTCGCATTTCACGACGACCACCCGCATCCCCGCCATGATCGCGCTGGCCGCGTTGGTCCCGTGGGCACTCGACGGGATCAGGCAGACGTCCCTCGCCGCGTTCCCGCGTTCGCGATGGTAGGCCCGGATCGCCAGCAATCCGGCGAACTCGCCCTGGCTTCCGGCGTTCGGCTGCAGGGAAACCGCGTCGTAGCCGGTGATCCCGGCCAGCCACTGTTCCAGATCCTTGACGATGGACAGCAGACCGGCCGCGTCCTCGGCGGGCGCGAACGGGTGCAGGCCGGCGAACTCGGGCCAGGTGATCGGCTCCATTTCGGCCGTGGCGTTGAGTTTCATCGTGCACGAGCCGAGCGGGATCATGCTCCGGTCGAGCGCGACGTCCTTGTCGGACAACGCCCTCAGGTACCGCAGCAGTGCCGTTTCCGAGCGGTGCGCGTGGAAGACGGGATGCGTCAGGTAGTCGCTGGTGCGGCGCAGGTCCGGCGGGAAACCGTCGGCGGTGTCCGCGTCGAGTGAGTCCACATCGGACACCGCGACACCGAACGCTTTCCACACCAAGGAAAGATGCTCGCGGGTGGTCGTCTCGTCACAGGCGACGGCGACGTGGTCCGCGTCGACCTGCCGGAGGTTGACACCGAGTTCCCTCGCGGTGCCGACGACGCCGGTCGCGCGGCCGGGGACGGAGACCATGACGGTGTCGAAGAACTCGCAGTGCACGACGTCCACGCCGCTTTCGGCGAGCCCCGCCGCGAGCACGGTGGCCATCCGGTGCGCGCGGTTGGCGATGGCGCGCAGGCCTTCGGGACCGTGGTACACCGCGTACATCGAAGCGATGACGGCCAGGAGCACCTGCGCGGTGCAGATGTTGCTGGTCGCCTTCTCCCGGCGGATGTGCTGCTCACGGGTCTGCAGGGCGAGCCGGTACGCGGGGGCGCCGTCGGCGTCCTTCGACACTCCGACGAGCCGGCCGGGCAACTGACGTTCGAGCCCCTGCCGGACGGCGAGGTACGCGGCGCGCGGGCCGCCGAAACCCATCGGGACACCGAATCGCTGCGTCGATCCGACCGCGACGTCGGCGCCGAGCTCGCCCGGCGACCGCAGCAGGGTCAAGGCCAGCGGATCCGCGGCCATCACCACGGCCGCGCCCAGCGCCTTGGCCTCGGCGATGGTGTGGTCCCATTCGCGGACGACACCGGACGCGCCGGGATAGGACAGCAGCACACCGTAGAAGTCGCCGCCGAGACCGAGTCCGGTGATGCCCTGCGACAGGTCGGCGGTCACCAGCTCGATGCCGAGCGGTTCAGCACGGGTGCGCAGGACCTCGATCGTCTGCGGCAGCGTGTCTTCGTCGACCACGAACCGGTTCGATTTCGCCTTGCCCGCCCTGCGGACCAGCGTCATCGCCTCCGCCGCGGCGGTCGCCTCGTCCAGCATGGAAGCGTTCGCGATCGGCAGGCCGGTCAGGTCGGCCACCATGGTCTGGAAGTTGAGCAGCGCTTCGAGGCGGCCTTGCGAGATCTCCGGCTGATACGGCGTGTACGCGGTGTACCAGGCCGGGCTTTCCAGCACGTTCCGGCGGATGACCGGCGGGGTGACGGTGTCGTGGTAGCCGAGGCCGATCATCTGGACCATCGGCCGGTTGCGCGCGGCGAGCGCGCGGAGCTCGGCGAGCGCGGCCGTCTCGGTGGCGGGCGGAGGCAGCTCCAGCGGAGTCGCGGATTCCCGGAGCGACGCGGGGACGGCGCGCTCGGCCAGTTCGTCGAGGGAACCGACGCCGACGACGTCGAGGATGCGCGCGAGTTCCTCCGCACCGGGACCGATGTGCCGGTCCGCGAAGGGGGTTCCGGATTCGAGCGCGGCCAGTGAATCAGGCTCCATCGGGGACCTCCCAAGACGCGGGGGTGGGGCCGGGACGGATTGTCCCTGGCCCTCCCCACTCTGTCCGTACCCCCGTGGGGGCGCCTGAGAGTTTCGCCCGTGGGTTGAGTCGGGCTTGCACCGTCGGCGGAGCCGCCAGGTGGTGACCTGACGATTCACTTTCCAGAGGCGTCTAGTCCGCGCGGTCCAGGGTGCCTGAGAGGTTCCGGGGAGGACTTGCTCCTTCGGCGCCGGGCCCTTATCGGCTCGGTCTCTCCCGCGCGGATTCGTCGACCGCGGAAGTGAGCCTACCCTGCCGCTCGCGCGGCTTCATGATCAGCCGGTGCGACGTGCGTTACGGCGCTGCGTGAGCTCGTCGGGCGTGACGGTTTCGATCACGCCGCCGTCGGCCCGCTCGGCCGGGAACTCGTGGATGGTCCCGCTGATCTCCTGCATCGCCCCGCTGACCGCGATGCCGAAAACACCCTGCCCGCCCTGGAGTAAATCGACGATCTCTTCGGGCGAAGTGCACTCGTAGACGGTGGTGCCGTCGGAGAACAGGGTGACCTTGGCCAGATCGCGGACACCGCGCAAGCGCAGGTGGTCGACGGCGACCCTGATGTTCTGCAACGAGACACCTGTGTCCAGCAGCCGCTTGACGACCTTCAGGACGAGGATGTCCTTGAACGAGTAGAGCCGCTGCGAACCGGATCCGTGCGCCGTGCGGATGCTCGGCGCGACCAGCTTCGTGCGGGCCCAGTAGTCGAGCTGCCGGTACGTGATCCCGGCGATCTGACAGGCGGCGGGACCGCGGTAGCCGACGAGTTCGTCCGGGAGGGAAGAGTCGGGGAACAGCTCGCCCTGCTCACCGTCAGCAACCGGAACGAGCGGCTCTTGAGGGCTACCAGCCTCGACCACGCCATGCCTCCCCTCGCCCGACCTGGCGGCCGGCGAACAAAGCCGCGCGGACCCACGTGAGTCCGCACCGGAGTTCATCGTCAAGACGGATGCCCCAGACATCCGAATCACACCTTGGCGATTTACCTCCATTGACGGTAAGCGCGTCCGGCAAGGCGGTCAACGCGACGCGCGGTCAACCTCAAGCTCTTCTTGAGGCTTGTCGGAAACAGTCCCCCGTTCGGCCGCGCGCTTGTCAGTTTTACTCAGCCGTGTTAATTTTTACTCATGCAAGTAAATCCTTCCACCCAAAGCGCCATGCAAGAGGTGCAGGCGGAGCTCGGGCTGTCGGTCACCGAAGCCGCCCGGCGGGCCCAGATCGTCGGCGCCACGATCGCGACGATCTCCGATCTCGGCTACCACAAGACGTCGTTCGCGAAGATCAAGGAGCGGGCAGGGCTGTCCAGCACCCGGATCATCTCGTACCACTTCACCAACAAGGCCGGCCTGATGCAGGCCGTGGTCACCACCGCGACCGGGATGAAGGACAAGTTCCTCGAGGAGCGGATCCAGGGCACGACCGACCGGGCCAGGCTGCTGCGCGGCTACATCGAAGCGGAGATCGAGTTCCTCGGCTCGTACCCGGAGCTGGTGCGGGTCATGGTCGAGATGGCTTCGAGCGGATCGGACGCCGAAGGCTGGTTCATGTCGGCGCCGATCGTCGAAGAGTTCCGCACCGGCCGGCTCGAGCGTCAGCTGCGACAGGGACAGCAAGAAGGCGCTTTCGGCGACTTCGCGCCGGACGTGATGGCGCTGTCGATCGCCCAGGCCATCGACGGCGTCGCCGCGAAGTTCGCGGCCGACCCGAAGCTGGACCTGGAGCGGTACGGGCGGGAACTGGCGGACCTGTTCACGCGGGCCACCGCCGCACCAAAGTGACCCCGCCTGACGCAGCACCACGAAGGTGACCGAGGTCTTTTGATCTTTTGAAGTCGCGCGCCTTTTGGCCGACAGGCCCCGGGATCGCGATGGCAGGGCGCCCTTCGGGAGAACGCGAGTTCACCTGCCAAGGCGCGCCCTGGCAGCGCGATCCCGGTTAGCGCGATTAAGTGTCAGCGCCGCGGAAGTCCTCCGGCGAGACGGAGTCGAGGAACTCGCGGAACTTCTCGACCTCGTCCTCCTGCTCGTCGGGAATGATGAGGCCCGCCTCCTCCAGCACCGCGTCCACGGCGTGGATCGGAACCCCCACCCGCAGCGCCAGGGCGACCGAATCGCTCGGCCGCGCCGAAACCCGGATGTCCCCGTCGAAGACCAGTTCCGCGAAGAACGTGCCTTCCTTCAAGTCGGTGATGACGACCTGCTCCAGCTCACGGCCCAGCGCCCCGATGACCTCCTTGAGCAGGTCATGGGTGAGCGGACGGGCCGGGCGGACTCCCTGCTGCTCCAAGGCGATGGCGGTGGCCTCGACCGAGCCGATCCAGATCGGCAGGTAACGCTCGCCTTCGGTTTCCCGTAGCAACAAGATCGGCTGATTCGCGGGTAGCTCCACCCGCACGCCGACGACGCGCATCTCGCTCATCGGGCTTCGCCTCCCTCTCGTGCGCACGGGCTGCAACGCTTGTCTCGACGATCAAGCGACGGTGATCCCGACGCTACCCGTCTTCCGAGCGCTGTGCTCGCTGTCCTGACATTCTCGGTTCGCCCGTGGCAAACCCGACTCTCACGGTACGGCATAGGGTGCCGAACATTCAGTCATTGACAAGTGGCCTCACAAGGGTTCCTGTGTCCCCGGAGCCGCTCAGCCGCCCGTGACGGCGCGTATTCCGGCCTTCACCAAGAGCGTATGTAACGCCACGGTCAGTGCGGCGAGCTCGCGGACGACCTCGTCGCCCCTCGCTTGGGCGTCCTCGTCACGGTGCCGATACACCGGGGTCACGATCTGCTCCAGCAGGCCGACTTCGCGGTCGGCCGCGGCCCGGAAGGCACGCAGATGTCTCGGCTCGATACCGAATTCGGTCATCGCTTTCACGGTCTTCGCCACGAGGACCGAGTCGGGGTCGTAGAACCCCGCCGCGCCTGGGCGGACGAGACCGTATTGCCGCAGCTCAGCCAGGGTGGCGGCGTCGATGCCGGCCTGGCGGAGCAGATCTTCCTCGGTCAGCCTGATCTCGCGATCGGTCTCGAAGTCCCCGGGGGACGGCAGTCCGCCGTTTTCCCCCGGGGACTCGAGCGAAACGAGTTTCCGCGGCGGTTTGGGAGCCGCCGCCGAAGGCGCGGCACCCTGATCCGCCGCGTCGAGCTGTTCCTTGATGACCTTCAGCGGAAGGTAGTGATCCCGCTGGGCGGACAGGACGAATCGCAAGCGCTCCACGTCCGCCGGAGCGAACTGCCGGTACCCCGACGGGGTCCTGCCCGGCTGGACCAGACCTTCCGCTTCGAGGAACCGGATCTTGGAGATGGTGACGTCGGGGAAGTCGCCGCGCAGTTGTGCCAGCACGGCCCCGATGCTCAACCCATCGCGCTGCGACGCATCCCGATCAGGCCGCCCGGCCGCCGTCACCGTGCCCCCTGGCCCCCGGAACCCGGGCCGGTCAGGAAGACCAGGCGGAACTTGCCGATCTGCACCTCGTCGCCACCGGCGAGGACGGCCTGGTCGACCGGCTCGCGGTTGACGTAGGTGCCGTTGAGGCTGCCGACGTCGATGACGACGAACTCGCCACCCTCACGGCGGAACTCGGCGTGCCGCCGGGAAACCGTGACGTCGTCGAGGAAGATGTCGCTGTCCGGGTGCCGTCCCGCACTGGTGGTGTCGCGGTCCAGCAGGAAGCGCGAACCCGCGTTCGGGCCGCGCTTGACGACCAGCAGCGCGGAACCCGCGGGCAGCGCGTCCACACCCTGGACGGGGGCCTCGGCAGCCGGAGGAGCCTCAGTGCCTTCGACGTCGGCCAGGAAGTCGGCCCGGAAGACAGAAGTCCGCTCCGGAGACTGCTCCGGGGGAACGCCGGGCCCGTCGTTCGTGCTCACCTGAGCTCTCCTAACGCATGTGTGTTGCCACTACTCAAGAACGTGCAGAGGTCAAACGTACCGTGCCTGATCGAATCTCCGGTCCGCGGCTCCCCCTACTCTCGCGGGAGGGCCGCGGCCTGCGGCTATTCCTTGATCAGCGCCTGGTACGCCTCGGCCTCGAGCAGCGAATCGACCGAGCTCGCGTCGTCGAGACGGAGCTCGACCAGCCAGCCCTCACCATAGGGGTCGCTGTTGATCAGTTCGGGCGACTCGGCCACCGCGTCGTTGACCGCGACCACCTCGCCGTCGAGCGGGGCGAACAGCTCCGAAACGCTCTTGGTCGACTCGACCTCGCCGAAGGCGTCGCCGGAGCCGACCTGCTTGCCGACCTCGGGGAGGTCGACGAACACCACGTCACCGAGCTGGTCCTGGGCGTACTCCGTGATGCCCACGCGCACGAGCCCTCCGTCGCGTACGGAGACCCACTCGTGCTCCTCGGTGTAGCGCAGTTCTTCTGGAGTGGACAACGCCGCTCCCCTTTCTCATGCCCTCGCTCGAAACCGACGCGCGCAGTTTCGCATCCCGCCGGGGCACGCGCCCGGCGCCTCCCGCTAGCTAGCCGCGATCGGCGGATCGCAGGGCCCGCACCGTCTGGACGACGTACAACACGCCCGAATAGACGTACAGGACCGCACCCCACGCCGTGAAGGCGTACCCGATCGGACGCGCGAACGCGGCGATGTCGGATCCGCCTTGGGTGAGCAGCAGGAACGGGAAGGCGTACATCAGCACGAAGGTGGCGCCCTTGCCGATGTAGGTGACCTCCGGCGGGGCGAACCCGCGATGCCGCAGCAGCAGCACGCAGACCCCCAGCACCGCCTCGCGGGCGACCAGCGGGACCACCACCCACCACGGGACGATGTCGCGGATCAGGAAGGCGATGAGGGTCGCGAGGATGTAGAGCCTGTCCGCGGCGGGGTCGAGCAGCTGACCGAGCCGCGACATCTGGTTGAGCCAGCGGGCGAGTTTGCCGTCGAGCCAGTCGGTGAGCGCGCTGAACACGAGCAGCGCGAACGCCCAGCCGTCCTCCTTCGGGCCGAGGAGCAGCCACAGGAAGACCGGCACCCCGGCGAGCCGGAGGATCGAAAGCATGTTGGGAACGTTCAGGGCCTGCCGCAGCAAAGACGGCTCTTCGCTGGTCACGCTCGGTTCGGGGGGCGTACTCACCCGCTCAGCCTATCCAGCGGCGGCAGGTCCTCCCGCGTCAGCTGGCCCGGGTGTGGCTCCAGCCGCGGCGTTGCAGGTCCGCGCTGGTCAGCGCCACGGGCCTGCCCCGGTAGTCGGTACCCATCCAGCGGGTGTGCCCGGAGGAACTTTCCAGGACGTACGGGCGGCCGCCGCACCAGACGACGGTGCACGGTGCCGTGGGTGGCAGCTCCGTGCTCGCCGGCGCGGTGGCCTCGAATGACGCGGGGTCGTTCTGTTCGTCGGTCTTCATCGCTCTCACGGTTTCGGTGACGGGGACTGGGACACGCCGGAGCGCTACCTTTGTTTTCGGCAGAACAGGGCCCGGCGTTAACGCCCGGGCGCCGGATTCGTCCGATCGGTTCGCGACGACAGCAGGGTGTTGTCACGGCGTGAACGGCATGTTAATTGTCCACAATGGACAGTGATTGGGCGGTCCTCGCGTACCGTCGCGCCGTCGGCGCGATAACCTCCCGCGAATCGAACGTGGCTCAATGCCACGGCATCGGGCTCGCCCAGGTCAGAATGGGCAGGCCAGGAACGGCCGACGAAAGGATCGCCTTGCCCGTCTCGACGACCACGGGAACGTGGCGGCGCCTGATCGCGGTCTGTGCCGCCACGGGAACGCTCGCCGCCTGTTCGGGCGAAGATCCGCCACCGCCTGTCACCTCCATGTCGGTCTCACCGCCCGCGCCCCTTTCGAACGTCTCCAGCGCTCCGGTACCGCCGATCCCGTCTCAGACCGCGCCAAGTTCGTCCGCTGCCCCGAATCCCGCTCCCAAGCCGAAACCCGCTGAACCGGTACAGGGTTCGTGTGGCACGGTCACCGCGGCGAGCGGGCTGACCCTTCAGGTGCTCAACGGACCGGGCGTCTCGTGTGCGGACGCGACCGGGATCGTCGGCTCGTTCCACAAGGCGATCGCCGGCCGCCAGTCCGCGGGTTCGGACGAGCCCGTGAGCGAGACCGTCGACGGGTGGCTGTGCGTCTCCGGCGCACCTGCCGCCCAGGGCGGCACCAGTTGCAGCAAGGGCGATCACAACGTGTTCGCCGCCGTCGTCCCCGTCGAATGAACCATCCCCGAGAAGAAGGGCCCATGAAGAGCCTCGCCGCACTTCCCGCCGCGCTCGCCGTCGTCCTGCTGAGCGGCTGCGGCGCCGATCCCGCCCCGTCGGCCGCACAGGCCCCGTCCTCCCCCGCCATCACACCGGCACCGCCCGGAACACCGTGCGGCGAGGTCGCCGGGCTCCAGGGCGCGAAGAACAAGGTCGTCGCCCACGGGAAGACCGACTGCACCGAAGCGACACAGGTGCTCACGGACTACTTCACCAAGCTGACCCCCGCCGAAGCCGCTTCGCCGCAGGGCCCCGGGCCGGTGGTGATCGGCGCTTGGACGTGCGGGAGCGGGCCGAACGATCCGGTGACGAGCTGTTCGACCGAGGACGAGCGGCAGATCGAAGCGACGCGGGTCTGAGCGTCGGGCGGCGTCAGTCCTCCTGACGCCGCCGGACCGCGTCCAGCCGGTACAGGACGCCGAGGCCGATCGCCAGGCCCAGCAGCACTACGCCGAACAGGCCGACCATCGACATCCTCCAGATCAGCGCGGACTTCGACCGGTAGACGAATCCGTCCCCGGCGAAGATCCTGTCGCCCTCCGCGGCCTTGTCGCCCTCGATGCGCCCGCGACCGATGCTCCCGTCGTCGAACCGCCACTCCCCCGAACAGTAGGGAATCTGACCGCTCATCGGCGCTCCCTCCTCGGTACACCCCGAGATCCCGGTGACCGCGACTTCCTCACCGGTGTTCACTTCACGTACGTGGTTACCGAAGTATCCCCAGGCGACACACAGCAGGAAGACGTACGGGACCCCGGCCAGCAGCGCCCGAAAGAGAACTTGGGAATTCTGCGGTTTGCCCGGCACTGAATTCCTTTCCTCGAGTCACTGGAGTGTCAGCAGGACTTCCCGGTCGAGTTCGCCGACGACAAGGTACTTCGGCTGATATCCGGACGGGACCACGAAACAGACGAGACCCGCGGTGCCGTCGAAAGCACCGGGAGCGCCCGCGCAGTCCTCGACCCGCCGCGGAGCGCCGTGTTCGTCGGCCGACAGCTCCAGCGCCGTGTCTCCCAGGCGGGACGCCTCGACTCGCAAGGCGAGGACGTGGAATCCGCCCAGCCATGCCTCGGCGCCTTCGGGCGGCTCGGCTCGACTGTCGAGCACACGCACGGTCGAGTCCCCCGACACCGCGGCCTGCCCCTTGCCGATTACCGGCGGCGGACCCCACGCGTCGCGGCGATGCTCCCACAGGTTCGGAACGGGATCGGCCGCCTCGCGGTACGCCGTCCAGCCGAAACCGAGCGGCGCCAGCACGACATACGCGCCGAAGACGAACCCTGCCAGGAAAGACAGCGACTTCCGCACGGTCACCGGTCTCGTCACCGAGAACGCCACGGCGACGCCGAGCACCAAGACCACTCCGCCGATCGACATCGCCGTGATCTTCTCCCACGGGTGGTGGGCCTCCACGACTTCGTCGGCCCCGCGCACGGACAACACCCGGTCCGTCAGTGAAGAAAGCCGGACGACCACCGGCTCCGCGAGACCGAACGCTTCCCCCGTCGGCAGTTCGACGGCGCGGCCGTTTTCGGCGACGGCGACGATCTCGTGAGTGGTGTGCGGGCCGTTCTGCCCTTCGGTGGTCGTGGAATCCGCTACCGAGATCACCGCGCGCAAGTCGTACGTACCGGCCATTCCCTCGGCGGTCCACCGCCCGGCGAAAGCCGCGATGAACCCCAGGACGATTCCGGTCACGAGCAGAACGGCCACCCACTGGTTTTTTTGCGACTCTTCCGGAAAGGTCACCACCCCCTGTTCGACCACTCAAGTCTATTCTTCGAAGCGGTCGAACCGCACGGGATTTGTACCTACACCGCCATTTCCGTATTCAATTCGTTCCTCGCCCGTCGAGGACGAGCGCGCAGCACCCCCTTGCCAGCCGAGGTAAGAGTCGTCTAGACTCAAACCATGCTCACCAGGGACGACGCCGTGACGACGATCGAGAACGCGGTCGACGCGGCCACTCTGTTCGCCCACCACCGCTACCGCGAATTGGCGGCCGTACTCCATCCCGACCGGAATCCCGGCGACCCTCGGGCCCATAAGGCGGCCGCCACCCTCAATCGCCTCTATGCCGACTGGAAGCAATCCCGGCGCCAAACGGTCACCACCGCCACGGCGGCTTACACGCTCACCACTCCGCACGCCGTGGGCAGTGTCGCGACCACCTATCGCACCACCGGCCCCCATCTGGTCAAAATCGTGCGCGACCCGGCGCTCAACCCGCTGATCCACGCCGAGTGGGCGGCGCTGCGCACGCTCGACGGCTTCACCGAACGGCACCGCTGGCTTCGCCCGTACTACCCGCGGCTGCTCGACACCTCGGGCCCGGTGGCGCGGGGCGACCGCGCGTTCAGCGTCCTCGATCCGCTCGTCGACGGGTTCACCACCCTCGCCGACATCGGGAAAGCCTTCCCGGCCGGTCTCGACGGCCGCGACTACGCCTGGATGCACCGGCGCCTGCTGCGCGCCGTGGCGGGCGCGCACCGCGCGGGTGTCGTCCATGGCCATCTCACCGCGGACAACGTGCTGGTCCACCCCGGGCAGCACGGCATCGTCCTGGCCGGCTGGTCCTTCGCCGTCGAGGACGGTGTGCTCCCGCTGGCGGCGGACAAGTCCGTCGGCTACCCGCCCGAAGTCCACAAGGGACTGCCGATGACCACGGCCACCGACGTCCACATGCTGCACAAGTTGATGCTTTCGCTGCTGGCACCAACGGAAACCCGCCAACGCGAGTTCGCCACGTGGTGCACCCAGGAAATCCCGGGACAGCGACCCGAAGCCGCCGACCTGCTCGACGAGTACGACGACCTGCTCGGCGAGTTGTACGGCCCCCGCACCTTCCGACCGTTCATCATCCCCGAGACAGGAGCTTGATCATGGGACACGGACACTGGGACGACAACGCCTACGCCGCCGCGAAGACCTTCCGCGCGGCCAAGGGCGAGGACGATTTCGGCTACAGCGCCGGTCTCCGCAAGAAGCCCGCTTCCGCGTGGAAGGCCGCGGCCGCGCTCGACCCGAAGAACGCCGTCCGGGAGTGCCGGGATTCGGCCGACCACGCCGATTCGACGCCGATCGCGGTGTTGTTCGACGTCACCGGCTCGATGCGCCGGGTGCCGCGGATCATGCAGGGCAAGCTCGGCAAACTGCACGGCCTGCTGAAGCGCCGGGGCTATCTGACCGACCCGCAGGTCCTGTTCGGCGCGATCGGCGACGCCGACAGCGACCGGGTGCCCCTGCAGATCGGGCAGTTCGAATCGGACAACCGGATGGACGAGCAGCTGCGCACGATCTTCCTCGAAGGTGGCGGCGGCGGACAGAAGAGCGAGTCCTACGAGCTGGCCGCCTACTTCATGGCCAGGCACGTGGTCACCGACGCGTGGCAGAACCGCGGCCGCAAGGGATATCTGTTCCTCATCGGCGACGAGCTGAACAAGCCCGCGCTGGAGGCCCGCCACATCCGCCGGGTGATCGGCGACGACGTGCGGGAGGACATCGATCCCGCGTCGGTGTACCGGGAGCTGGCCCGCAAGTGGAACGTCTACTTCGTCCTGCCGAACCAGTCGTCGTACTACAACGACCCGGAGATCGGCGAGCACTGGAGCGGCTTGCTGGGCCAGCACTTCCTCAAACTCGATGACCCCGGCGCGGTGTGCGAACTGATCGCGGCCACGATCGGGCTGGAGGAGCAGGTCGTCGACGTGGACCGGGCGCTGGCCGACCTCGCGGACGTCGGTTCGGCCGCCGAAAGCGCGGCGGTGGGCAAGGCGCTGGCGAGGCTGGGCACCAAAACGGTCGTCACCTCGGCGGTCCCCGACCCGGGCGGCCCGAGCGACGTGGTGCTGCGATGAGCCTCCTGGACGGGCACGTGGTGGTGGTCGGGCTCGGCTTCGGCGACGAAGGCAAGGGAGCCGTGGTCGACGCGCTCTGCGCCGACCGGCCGACCACCGCCGTCGTCCGCTTCAACGGAGGCGCGCAGGCCGCGCACAACGTCGTCGCGGACGGGCGGCACCACACGTTCAGCCAGTTCGGGGCGGGCACGTTCGCCGGCGTGCCCACCCACTTGTCGCGGTTCGTCCTGGTCGAGCCGTTCGCGCTGGCGGCGGAGGCCCGGCAGCTCGAAACCGACGGCGTCCGGAATCCGCTCTCGCTGCTGAGCGTGGACGGCCGGGCCCTGCTCACGACCCCGTTCCACATTTACGCCAACCGGGCGCGGGAACAGGCTCGCGGCGCCGGCCGGCACGGCTCGTGCGGAAAGGGCATCGGCGAGACCGTCTGGTACTCGCTGCTGTCCGGGGCGGGCCCGGGCGAGGTGGTGGAGAACCAGGAGGTGATCGGGACACCGGGTGACGCGCCGACGGTCGCCGACTGCGCCCGGCCGTCGGTGCTGCGGCGCAAGCTCGACGCGCTCGCCCGGTTCTACGCCCCGCTCGCCGCCCCGTCACACGACGTGGACGCCTTGGTGACGCTGTACCGCGACTTCGCGGACGCGGTGCGGATCACCGACGGGGACGAGACCGGACGGCTCGCGGACTCCGGACGGCTGGTTTTCGAGGGAGCGCAGGGGGCTCTCCTCGACCAGCACCACGGGTTCCACCCGCATACGACCTGGTCCACCACCACCCCGCACAACGCCCGTGAACTGCTGGGCGGCCGCCGTCACGCCGTTCTGGGTGTCACGCGGACCTACCTCACCAGGCACGGCGCGGGGCCGCTTCCCACCGAGTCCGCCTCGATGCTCGCCCGCTTTCCCGAGGCGCACAACGACACCGGCGAATACCAGGGCGCGTGGCGGGCGGGCGATCTCGACGAGGCGCTGCTGGACTACGCGATCGCGGCCTGCGACGGCGTGGACGCGCTCGCGGTGACCCATCTCGACGCGACGGGATTGCGGGTCGTGCCCGCTGACGGCTCCCCCGCAGTCGGGCTGCCGGACCCTTTGGCGTGGTTCGGTGCCCGGCTGCCGGTGGCCGTGACCGGATACGGCCCCGACAGGGCCGGTTACCGGGTCGCGGGGGCAAGGTCGACAATCAACGCGTGATCGAGTCGACGCCGGTGTCCGTGGACGTGCTCGTGGTGAGGTTCGCTCCCGGCACGCGGACCGTGCTGCTGGGAATCGCGCCGCGGGGCGCCGAACCGTTCGAAGGGGAGCTCGCGCTGCCCGGGGTCTTGCTCGGGCGCGGGGAGCGGTTGCGGGACGCGGCGAGCCGGGCGGTGGTCACCAAACTCGGACTGCCGGCGGACGCGCTCTCGGCGACGGGGCAGCTCACCACGTTCGACGAGCCGAACCGTGACCCCCGGGGGCCCACGCTCTCCATCGCCTTGTGGGCCACCACGGATCCCGCGCTCGACGAGCCGGGGAACGTGCTGTGGACCCCGCTGGACGCGGTCCCGCCGCTGGCGTTCGACCACGACCGGATCGTGGCGGACTGCCGTCCGCTGCTGGCCGAGCGGCTGTGGCGGGACGTCGCCTTCACCGCCGGGCTGCTGGGACCGCTCTTCACCACGGCACAAGCGCTGGACGCGACCGAAGCGCTGACCGGGGACCGCCCCTATCCGGCGAATCTCGGCCGGACCATGGAGCGGGTCCCCGGGCTGCGGCGGACCACCGAACACGCGGCCGCCCTCCCCAAGGGAGGACGGCCGCCGTCGTTGTGGCGCTGGGAGTGACGGATCAGATCCCGCAGGAGGACGCCGACCAGAACCGGTTGGACCGGTGCGCCACGTGGGTGTGATCGCTGTGGCCCGGGTAGCCCGGGCCGAGGATCTCACTGAACCCGTGGTTGCGGGCCTGCTGTGCCAGCGCGCAGAAGCCCTGCGCGCCCGCGCCGAGGTCGACCGCGTCGCCGTAGAGATGACGGCTGGCGGCCGCCCCGCCGACCGCGTTGTTGCAGGGGACGCTGCGGAAGCCGCCGTTGACGGCGATCGGCCGGTCGCCCATGGCGTGCCGCATCGCCTGCAGCTTCCACATCGAGACCAGCGCGTTGGCCTTCGCCGTCGCGGCCGAGACGTTGCCGCCCGACCAGTCGGAGTTGCACCGGTTCAGCTCGGCGTAGGTGAAGTTGACCGGCGTGCAGTCGTCGTCCTGCAACGCGTAGATCTTCGTGAACGTGGCCGACCCGGCGACACCGTCCGCGCCCAGCCCGTACGCCTGCTGGAACCGGGTGACCGCGGCCTTGGTCCCCGCGCCGAACTGGCCGTCGATGGCCAGCACGCCGCCGAAACCGGGATAACCGGCCACGCGGATCTGCAGCTGACGGACGTCCTCACCGGACGCGCCCTCGGACAGCGTGCGTCCCCAGGAGTAACAGGCGTCGGCGACGGACACGTCTCCCGCCGTCACCGGGCCGGGATCGGCGGCGGCCGGAGCGGCCACCGCGGTACCGAGGCCGGCCACGAGGGCGAGCATCGGCAGTAAAAGACGAATGCGCATGACAGGAACACCTTTCGAGGCAGGGAAGGTGAGAGACCCGTGACCCCCACGGGTTGTCAACGATTCACTGCCTCGGATGCTAACGCGGTTCCGGGTACCGCGCTGTGGGTCGTTCGACCCACACGGCCCGCCCAGGTGGTCGTGAGTGGTAAGGACGGTTAGAACCGTCCTTACCACTCACGAGAGCCGGGCCGTCAGCCTTTCAGCTGCGGGAAGTCTTCCTCGCGGAACTCCCCCGCCGGCCGCTCGGCCGCGTCGTTCTCGCGGCCCCGCAGTTCGACCCGCCGGATCTTCCCGGAGATCGTCTTCGGCAACTCCGCGAACTCCAGTCGCCGGATCCGCTTGTACGGCGCGAGATGCTCGCGGCAGAAGGCCAGGATGGACACCGCGGTCTCGGCGGTGGGCTCGTGACCGTTCGTGAGGACGACGTACGCCTTCGGCACCGCGAGCCGGATCGGGTCGGGAGCCGGGACCACGGCCGCTTCGGCGACCGCGTCGTGTTCCAGCAGGACACTTTCCAGCTCGAACGGCGAGATCCGGTAGTCCGACGCCTTGAAGACGTCGTCCGTGCGGCCCACGTAGGTGATGTAGCCGCGTTCGTCGACCGAGCCGACGTCACCGGTGTGGTAGAAGCCGTTCGCGAAGGCCGCGGCGGAGCGCTCGTCGTCGTCCGCGTAGCCGGTCATCAGTCCGACGGGGCGTTTGTCGAGGTCGAGGCAGATCTCGCCCTCCTGCGCGCGCTCACCGGTGACGGGATCCACGAGCGCGACGGTGAAGCCGGGCAGCGGTCGGCCCATCGATCCCGGCACGACGTCCTGTCCGGGGGTGTTGGCGATCTGCACGCTGCTCTCGGTCTGCCCGAAACCGTCGCGAATCGTGACGCCCCAAGCCTTTTCGACCTGGTCGATCACTTCGGGATTGAGCGGTTCGCCGGCGCCGACGACCTTGGACGGCGGCGTCTTCAGCACGGTCAGATCCGCCTGGATGAGCATCCGCCACACCGTCGGCGGGGCGCAGAAGCTGGTGATGCCACACCGCTCCATCTGCGCCATCAGGGAGACCGCGTCGAAGCGCGCGTAGTTGTAGAGGAACACCGTCGCCTCGGCGTTCCACGGCGCGAAAACGTTGCTCCACGCGTGCTTCGCCCAGCCCGGCGAGGAGATGTTCAGGTGGACATCTCCGGGTTCGAGGCCGATCCAGTACATTGTGGACAGATGGCCGACCGGATACGAGACCTGGGTGTGCTGCACCAGTTTCGGCTTCGCGGTGGTACCCGAAGTGAAGTACAGCAAGAGCGGGTCGTCCGCCGCCGTCGGGCCGTCGGGCGTGAAGGCATCCGCTTCCTCGTAGGCGTCCACGAAGGACTGCCAGCCCTCGACCGGTTCGCCCACGGCGATCCGGGTGTAGTCGCCGTCGACGTTCTCGAACTTGTGCGCGTCGGCGGAGCGGATCACCACGTGTTTCGCCGCGCCCCGCTCGACCCGGTCGGCGAGGTCCGCCGGACCGAGCAGGGTCGAGGCCGGGATGATGACCGCGCCCAGTTTGATCGCGGCGAGGATGGTCTGCCACAGCTCGCCCTGGTTGCCCAGCATGAGGATCAGCCGGTCGCCCCTGGTGACGCCGAGCGAACGCAGCCAGTTCGCGACCTGGTTGGACCGGCGCGCCATCTCCGGGTAGGTCCAGCGGTTCTCGATGCCGGTCTCTTCGACGATCCACAGCGCGTACCGGTCCTGATTGGCCGGATCGGCCGCGACGACGTCGAACCAGTCCAGCGCCCAGTTGAACTCGGCGGGCCGGGGCCAGGTGAAGTCGCGATACGCGGTTTCGTAGTCCTCGCGATGGGTCTGCAGGTAGTCCCGTGCCTCGCGGAACGTGCGGTGTGCCTCCGAAGCGCTCACGATCGTCCTCCTGGTCCGCTGGTTGGCCGCCGGTTCTTTCTACTCTCCCTTGAACTCGGGCGCGCGGCGCTCGAGGAAGGCCTGCACGGCCTCGCCGAGGTCCTTGCTGGGCAGGAACGCCGCGTTCCAGGCCGAGACGTAGCGCAGGCCGTCGGCGACCTGGCGTTCGGTGTTGGCCGAGAGGACGTTCTTGGTGCCCTGCACGACCAGCGGCGGGTTCGTGGCGATCTCCCCCGCCAGCTTGCGTGCCTCGGCCAGCAGCGCGTCCTGATCCGCGTGGACGTCGTTGACCAGGCCGATCTTCTCCGCGCGGGCCGCGTCGATGTCCTTGCCGGTCAACGCCAGTTCGCGCAGGTGTCCTTCGCCGATGATCGGCGCGAGCCGCTGCAGGCTGCCGAGGTCGGCCACGATCGCGACCTTGACCTCGCGCACGCTGAACTTGGCGTCCGCGCTCGCCAGGCGGATGTCGGCGGCCGCGATGACGTCGACGCCGCCGCCGATGCACCAGCCGGAAATAGCCGCGATGACCGGTTTGCGGCATTCGGCGATCGACGACACGCTCGCCTGGAGGGTCTTGACCTCGTCGAGGAACTTCGTCCGGGGGCCCGCGAGCGCGTCGCCGCCGAGCATTTCGCCCCAGCTCGGCATCATCGCGGGCAGATCGAGCCCGTAGGAGAAATGCTTGCCGCTGCCGGTCAGCACGACCGCCCTGACCTGCGGGTCCGCGTCGAGGGCGCGGAAGACGATCGGCAGCTCACGCCAGAAATCGGGGCCCATCGCGTTGCCCTTGGACGGACCGAGCAGCGTCACTTCGGCGACGTGCCCGTCGATCTCCACCTTGAGCGAAACGAGATCGGGAAGACTGTCAGCTGTAGCGGTCATGAGGTCATCTTGACTCATGTGGTTGACAGCCTGCCAACGGCCACTGTGCCACGGTGGCCACGAGATGCTTTCCTGGTACTACCGGTGAGTACCGACGATCGACGAAGGACGGTGGGATATGAGCCCGGCCAGCAGCGCCGCCGCGGTCGCCGACCTGCCCGCACTGATCCCCGGACGGCGGGAGCGGGAACGGTCCTCGCGGCCGATCGAACTCTCGGGATCCTTCACCCACGAAGGGCATCGGCTCGCGTACACCGAGTTCGGCTCCGGCGACCGGGTGGTCGTCCTCAGCCACGGGATCATGCTGACCAGGCGGATGCACGCCCCGCTCGCGCGCAAGCTGGCGCGTGCCGGTTTCCGGGCCGTGACGCTCGACCTGCTCGGCCACGGTGACTCGGACCGGCCCACCGACTCGTGGCTGTACTCCATGCCCGCGTTCGCCGAGCAGACCATCGCGCTGCTCGACCACCTGGACATCGACGCCGCCGTCATCGGCGGGACGTCGCTGGGCGCGAACGTCGCGCTCGAAGTCGGTGTCGCCGCTCCCGAACGCGCGCTCGGGCTGATCGTCGAGATGCCCGTGCTGGACAACGCGATCGTCTCCGGGCTGATCACGTTCGCGCCGCTGCTCATGGCCGCCCGGTTCCTGCCGGTGACCGTGCAGGGCGTGGCGCTGGCGGCGCGGCTCGTCCCGCACGGCAACCAATGGATCGACGTGGTCACCGACACGCTGTCCCAGCAGCCCGCGCCGATGGCCGCGCTCCTGCACGGCGTGCTCTTCGGCCGGATCGCGCCGCCCAAGTCGATCCGGCGGAAGATCGCGACGCCGGCCCTGGTCATCGGGCACGAACGCGACCCGATCCACCCCTTCGGCGACGCCGACACGCTGGCCGCGGACATGCCGGAGGCCGAGTTCGTCCAGGCCCGCAGCCCGGTCGAACTGCGTTTCGACCCGAGCCGCCTGACCGAGGCCATCACCGACTTCTCGGCGCGCTGTCATGACCGTTGAACCGGCGCCGACCCGGGACACGGGCGCGGAGGAGATGCGGACCGGACGGCTGGTCCTGCGCCGTCCCGCGCCGGAAGACCTCGACGCGATCTTCGCCCTCCACACCGATCCGGAGGCCTGCGCGCACAACCCCTCGGACCTGCTGGAGACGCGCAAGGAGGCGGAACTGCTGCTGCTCCGCTGGTCGCACCGGTGGGACCGGTACGGGTTCGGGTACTGGACGATCCTGCGGCAGGACTCACCGGAACCGCTGGGGTTCTGCGGGGTGAAGATCGTCGGTTACCGGCGACGGGCCGTTCTGAACCTCTTCTACCGGCTCTTCCCGTCCGCCTGGGGTGCCGGGTACGCCAGCGAGGCCGCCGCCGCGGCGGTGGACTGGGCGCGCACCCACCGGCCGGACGACCTCGTGATCGCCCGCGTCCGGCCGGAGAACATCGCGTCGCAGCGGGTGGCCCTGCGGGCAGGCCTCGTCCGGGCGGAGGAATTCGACATCCCCGGCGACGACGGGGCCGACTGGTTCTACACCTCGGACGGCTGAGCGAGCCCCGCCACCGGACCGAAGACGATCACCGCGGGCGGCCGCACCCCGGCCGCCGCGGCGTCCTCGACCACAGTGTCCAAAGTGGAGCGAAGAACCCGCTGGGTGCGCATCGTGCCGTCCTCGACGATCGCCACCGGCGTGTCCCCGGGCCGCCCCTCCAGCAGCGCCTTCGTGAACAGCGGCAGGCGTTCGACTCCCATCATCAGCACGATCGTGCCGCGCATCTTCGCCAGCAGATCCCAGTCCACCAGCGACTTCTCGTCGCCCGGCGCGACATGACCGGACACCACCACGACCTCGTGGGCGACACCGCGGTGGGTCACCGGGACGTCCGCGGCGGCGGGCACGGAGAACGCGCTCGTGATGCCGGGGACCATCGTCACCGGGATGCCCGCTTCGGCGCAGGCGAGGACTTCCTCGAACCCGCGGCCGAACAGGTACGGGTCGCCGCCCTTGAGCCGCACGACGAACTTGCCCGCCTTGGCCCGGTCGATCAGTGTCGAGTTGATCACGTCCTGGCTGGCCGCGCGGCCGTACGGGATCTTCGCGGCGTCGACGATCTCGACGTGAGGTGAGAGTTCGTCGAGCAGTTCTCGCGGGGCCAGCCGGTCGGCGACGACGACGTCGGCCCTGGCGAGGAGGCGACGGCCGCGGACGGTGATCAGCTCCGGGTCGCCGGGGCCACCGCCCACCAGCGCGACGCCGGGGAGCTCGTCACGAGCGTCGGGCACGCGGCCGTCGGCCACGGTGCCGGCGCGAAGGCCGTCGAGGATGCTGTCCCGGACCGTGGCCGACCGCAGCGGCTCGCCGCCGGAGAGGACGCCGACCAGCAGCCCGCCGTGCCTGCCCGAGGCCGGGGTGACCGCGCTGCCGCGTTCTCCGTCGTCGGCGCGGACGCAGAACACCCGCGCCCGTTCGGCCTCGGCACAGATGGCGGCGTTGACCTCGGGGTCGTTCGTGCACGCCAGCGCGTACCAGGCGTCGGTGAGGTCGCCGTCGGTGTAGCGGCGCTCGTGCCAGACGATCTCCCCGGCGTCGGCCATCGCGCTCACCGAAGGAGTGGTGTGCGGCGAGACCAGTTCGACCCGCGCGCCAGCGCCGATCAACCGCGGCAGACGGCGCTGGGCGACCGTCCCGCCGCCGATCATCACGACACGACGGCCTGCCAGGTCGAGGCCGGAGAGGTAATGCGGGTCATCCATGCGGGGCAGTGTAAAGAGACAGCCGCCCGAACCGCGATCCGAGTGAGAACCACCTCAGCTCTCGAGCAGCGCCAGCAGTTCGGTGTTGCCGAACATCCTGGCCGCGTCGATCGCCGACGGCTCCCCCGCCCTCGGGTCCGCACCGCCCTCGAGAAGAGCCTTCACGACCTCGGGCACGTTCTTGAACACCGCGCCGGCGAGCGGGCTCTGCCCCTTGTCGTTCTCACGGTTCGGATCGGCGCCGCGCTCGATCAGCGCGGCGACGGTCTCGGCGTGCCCGTGGTACGCGGCGAGCATGACCAGCGTGTCGCCCCGGTCGTTGGTCAGGTTCGCCGAGATGCCCGCGTCGACGTACGCGGTGAGCTCGGCCGTCGCGCCGGAACGGGCGAAGCCGAACACCTTCGCCCACAGCTCCAGCAGTTCGGGATCGAATTCCTCGGCCTGTCCGGGGTTCTCCGTCATGCGGCCGATTCTTCCACAGGAGCAGCGGTCCGGGCGGCTTGTCGCACCGCCCGGACCGGTGGCGTCAGCGGCCCGCGTTGGGGTAGGGCAGCAACGCCATCTCACGGGCGTTCTTGATCGCCGTGGCGACCTGCTTCTGCTGCTGGGGCGTCAGCCCGGTGACCCGGCGGGCGCGGATCTTGCCGCGGTCGGAGATGAACTTCCGCAGCAGGTCGGCGTCCTTCCAGTCGACCTCGGTGATCTTGTTGGCGTGCAACAGGTTCGTCTTACGCTTGACGGGGCGGTCCCGGTTCGGCTTCACCAGCTCGACTTCGTGACGCCGGGCAGTTCGCCGTTGTGCGCCATCTGCCGCATCCGGACCCGCGAGAGCCCGAACTTCCGCAGGTAGCCGCGCGGGCGGCCGTCGGCGGTGTCGCGATTGCGGATCCGGGTCGCGCTGGCGTCGCGCGGCATCGCCTGCAGGGCCGACACCGCGGCCGCCTTCTCCTCGGACGACGCGGACGGCGAAGCGATGGTGGCCTTCAGCTCACGGCGGCGTTCGACGTAGCGCGCCGCGATCACCTTGCGCTGCTCGTTCTTGGCGATCTTCGACTTCTTGGCCATCAGCGCTCCTCCTTGAATTCGACGTGCTTGCGCGCGACCGGGTCGTACTTGCGCAGCACCATGCGGTCCGGGTCGTTCCGGCGGTTCTTCTTCGTGACGTACGTGTAGCCGGTGCCCGCGGTCGAGCGGAGCTTGATGATCGGCCGGATGTCGGTGCTCTTGGCCATCAGAGCTTCACCCCTTTCGCACGGAGCTCGGCCACGACGGCCTCGATCCCCCGCTTGTCGATGGTCTTCATGCCCTTCACCGAAACCCGCAGCCGGACCCAGCGCCCTTCGCTCGGCACGAAGTACCGCTTGGCCTGCAGGTTCGGCTCCCAGCGCCGGGACGTGCGCCGATGCGAATGCGACACCTGCTTCCCGTAGCCCGGTTTGCGGCCGGTGACCTGGCACACGGCGGACATACACCCTCCCAAGTTGATATCGGTTGTCGTTTTCATTTACTCTACACAACCGAACCACAACGCCCTCGACGCCCCGGAGCTTCAGTGACCGACAACCCCCGCGTGCCCCTCGTCCTGATCAGTGGCCTCGCACCGGGACCGAACGCCGACCTCGCCGAGCGGCTGCGCCTCGCCGAGCCCGGCACCGCCGTCGTGCACCACGACCTGAGGCAGATCCACTCCGGCGTGGTCCGACGGCGGATCCGGCTCGGCGACCGCGACCAGCTGACGGTCCTCGAACTCGCGCACGGCTGCGTCTCCTGCACGCTGCGCGAAGACCTCCTGCCGTTGCTGCGCAAGCTTTCGCAGATGCCGCAGGTGCGGCGCATCGTGGTCCGGCTCGACGAGGCCATGGAGCCCGAACCGGTCAGCTGGGCGCTGCGCAACGTCCTCGTCGGCGAGCGGCCGGTGATCGAGGACGTCGACCTCCAGGCCGTACTGGCCGTCGTCGACTGCGCCGGCTGGCTGGCCGACAGCACCGGAGACGACACGCTGGCCGAGCGGAACCTGCTGGCGAGCCCGGAGGACGAGCGCACCGTCGCCCAGGTCGCGCTGGCCCAGGTCGAGTTCGCCGACCTGCTCGTGCTGGCGGGCGCGGCGACCGACGCCTGGTCCGCGGCGAAGGCGTCGGCCGTGCTCGACCGGGTCGCCCCGTCGATCCCCCGCGTCGAACTGTCCGCCGTGGACGGCAAGACCGTGCTCGACGCCGTCCCGGCCGGAGCCCGGCGCGGCGAGGTCACCGACATGCACGGCCCGCTGCTGCGCGGCGAACCGCCGGTGCACACCGACTGCGGGATCGGGCTGCTCACCTTCACCTCGCAGCGCCCGTTCCACCCGGAGCGCCTCCACGACGCGATCGACGTCCTGCTCGACGGCGTCGTCCGGAGCCGGGGCCGGCTCTGGGTGGCGAGCCAGCCGGACATGGCGCTCTGGATCGAGTCTGCGGGCGGTGGCCTCGGGATCGGGCACGCCGGGGCGTGGCTCGCCGCTCCCGACGGGCCGGACTGGGCCGACGTCTCCCCGGAACGCCGCACGCTCGCCTCCCTGCGCTGGGACCCGCTGTTCGGCGACCGCGCGCAGGAACTGGTCGTCGTCACCGACCAGGCCACGCCCGACGAGGTCGAAGCCGCCCTCAACGGCGCGCTGCTGACCGACGAAGAACTCGCCGCCGGGGAACAGGAGTGGCTCCGCTACCCGGATCCGTTCGGCGAGTGGCACGAAGAACCGTGTGAGGACACGGAAACCGACCCTGAGAAGCACGACGTGAACATGTCGAACCGAAAGGACGAAACGCAGTGAAACCGGGAATCCACCCCGACTACCACCCCGTGGTGTTCAAGGACCTCTCCACCGGGGACGCCTTCCTGACGCGCTCCACCGCGACGTCGGAGCAGACCATCGAGTGGAGCGACGGCAACACCTATCCGGTGGTGAACGTCGAGATCAGCTCGTGGTCGCATCCGTTCTGGACCGGCAACCAGCGGATCATGGACAGCGCGGGCCAGGTCGAGAAGTTCCACCGTCGCTACGGCCGCCGCGGAGGTGCGAAGTAATGGCCGTCCCGAAGCGGAAGATGTCGCGCAGCAACACCCGGTCCCGGCGCTCGCAGTGGAAGGCGGCCGTGCCCGATCTGGTGCCGATCAAGGTGAACGGGGAGACGAAACTCGTGCCGCGCAAGCTGATGAAACACTTCCACGAGGGTGGGAAGTGACGACGCCGGTCACGGTGCTTTCCGGGTTCCTCGGCGCGGGCAAGACGACCGTGCTCAACCACGTCCTCGCCAACCGTGAAGGACTGCGGGTGGCGGTGATCGTCAACGACATGAGCGAGGTCAACATCGACGCCGCGCTGGTGCGGGACGGGAACAGCCTGTCCCGCACCGAGGAGCGGCTCGTCGAGATGACGAACGGGTGCATCTGCTGCACCCTGCGCGACGACCTGCTGGAAGAGGTGTCGCGGCTCTGCGCGGACGGCCGGTTCGACTACCTGCTCATCGAATCGAGCGGGATCTCCGAGCCGATGCCCGTGGCGGCGACGTTCTCCTTCCTGGATTCCGCGCGGCTGGACACGATGGTGACCGTGGTCGACGCGGTGAACTTCGAGCGGGAACTTGCGGCCGGGGACGCGCTGACCGAACGCGGGCTGGACCAGTACGAGGACGACGGGCGGACGGTCAGCGACCTGCTGATGGACCAGATCGAGTTCGCGGACGTCCTCTTGCTGAACAAGGCGGATCTCGTACCGGCCGTCTCCCTCGAACGGCTGACGGCGGTGCTGCGGCGACTCAACCCGGCGGCCGAAGTCATCGTCTCGACACACGGCCGGGTCCCTCTCGGCAGGGTGCTCGGCACCGGGAGTTACGACGTCGAGCGGGCGCAGGAAGCACCCGGCTGGGTGGCGGAGCTCAACGGCGATCACGTTCCGGAGACCGAGGAGTACGGGATCTCCAGCGTGGTCTTCCGCGCCGGACGGGCGTTCGATCCGGAACGGCTGTGGGACTTCCTCGGCAGGCTCGACTCCGGGGAGTTCGGGACCGTCCTGCGGTCGAAAGGGTTCTTCTCGCTGGCGTCGCGGCCCGGGGTGACCGGGCTGTGGTCGCAGGCCGGTTCGGTCGCCCGATTCGAGCCGCAGGGTGTCGAGGAGGTGCCGCGGCAGGAACTCGTGTTCATCGGGGTGGGACTGGAGAAGGACGCTCTGCTGGACTCGCTTCGGGGTTGTTTGTCCGATGTGGACGCTTTGGCGGGTGCGGATCCGTTTCCGGAGTGGGAAGCGGTGCACGTTCACTGAGGTGCCGGGTCAGGGTGGCGATGGAGTGAAGGGCCATCCACCCCGGCTTGCCACTCGACGTAGCTGGTGAGCACGAGATGTCGCCCGGAGTGAGGGGTGTGTGGAAATAGGGACGTTCAACGTCCCTATTTCCACACACTCCTCGCAACTCCCGTTACCACTGGACCAGTCAGGCGGGACCGTGTGGATTTCTGGTCGTCCAACGCACCAAAATCCACACGGTCGGCGTCATGCTGCTGGACACGGCGTAATCTACTCCGCCGGAGGCTTCGTCCCACCCAGTTGCCGATGCCCACGTGCCGTGTCCATGTACTCGCGTACGCGGTGGATCCGGTCTTGACGCAGCACGAAAACGAAGCAGTAGTCGTTGTGATACCTGCCGCCGTCCGCCAGCGTCGCGGTCATGGTCTCCTCGACCACCACAGTGTCGCCGGCCGGATGGAAGCCGTGGAACTCGATGGCGACGTCCGAGACGAACACCTTCCGGAAGTCCTCCGCCAGGAACCGGACGATCGCCTGCCTGCCGACCAGGTGACCGGAACCCGCCAAGGCGACGGCGGTCGCGTTGCCCGGCGGGGCCAGCCACTCGGCGTCCTCGGTGAACACTCCGGCGATACGTTCCGGATCGTAGGTACCGAAAGTCTTCCAGGCGTTCTGGACGATCCGCAGGCTGTCCGTTGTCATGCCCGCCAGTCAACCGGGCCGTCCGTCCGATTACTGGCGACTTCGCGACGTCATCCCGAGCAGCAGCCGCCCGCGGGCGCGGCCCCCTCGTAGGCGTCGTGCCAGTTCCACCACTCGTAAGGCGGAGTCTGCGGATACCCCTCCGGCGAGTCCTCCCACTCCTCCTGCCGCCCCAGCGCGGTGATGTCGAGGTAACTCCACGTGCCTCCCATCACCTCGTCACCGCGATCGTTGACGAAGTACGTGCGGAACACCTGGTCACCTTCGCGGATGAAGGCGTTGGTGCCGTGCCATTCGCCGACGCCGTGATCGACGTCGAAGTCGCCGGTGATCGTGTACCACGGCATCGTCCAGCCCATCCGCGCCTTCAGCCGCGAGATGTCCGGTTGCGTGCCCCGCGAAGCGAAGGCCAGCGTGGTGTCGCGAGCGTTCAGGTGTGCGACGTGCGCGACCTGATCGGCCACCAGCGAGCAGCCTTTGCAGGCGTGGTCGGGGAAACCCTCCACGCCGGGATCGAAGAAGGCCCGGTAGACGATCAGCTGCCGCCGCCCTTCGAACAGGTCGAGCAGCGTCACCTTGCCGGACGGGCCATCGAACTCGTACGGCTTTTCGACCGTGACCCACGGCATCCGCCGCCGCTCGGCCGCCAGGGCGTCGCGCGCGCGGGTCAGCTCTTTTTCCTTGACCAGCAGACGAAGCCGCGCTTCTTCCCACTCCGCCGGCGAGACGATGGTCATCCCGCCAGCTCCGCGGGCAGGACGCTTCGCCGGTTCGGCTGCCCCTCACCGGTCGTAATCAGCTCGCGCAGGCTGGTGCCGACGTAGAAGGTCCATGCCTTGTGGCAGACGTCGAAGCATTCGTACTCCGGGACCAGCCCGTGGTGGGTGAAGCGCGCTTCGGTCTTGCCGTCCTTCTCGGTGATCTCGAACGTGATCGTGGTGCCGACCCACTCCGTCTTGTCACGGGTGAAGTCGAAGTGGTTCTCGAGGACCAGCCAGGAGACCTTGCGGCCCGGCACGGACTCCGTGATCCGCATCCGGCAGCGGTGGAGCTCCTCGTGGTGGTACTCGAACTCGTCGCCGGCGTGCACGACCTCCTCCGACCACCACCCGCGGACGTCGGTGAACGCGTCGAAGACCTGTTGTGGCGTCTGTTCCACGGTAAAACTCGTCGTAAAGCTCATGATGAACCCTCCAGGTGCTCTTTCAGAGCCGCGAGCGGCCCGTCCCAATCTCGGGCGAGCGCGGCGAGGAACTGCTGGGCGACCTGCATCGGGGCCGAGCGTAGCCGGTATCGGACGCGGCGCCGCTCCCCTTGCTCCGGGGTCACCAGCCCGGCTTCGGTGAGCAGCGCGAGATGCTTGGCGATGGCCTGCCGCGTGATGGGCAGCCGATCGGCCAGATCCGTCGCCGTCGCGGCGCCGCCCGAGGCGAGGGTGGCGAGGATGCTCCGCCTGCTCGGGTCGGCCAGTGCGACGAAGACCTGTTCGGCGATCGCTTCGGTGTCAGGCGGCATCGAGGTATTCGATCAGTTCGCCCAACTCGGCCGCCCACCCCTTCGTGTTCCCTTCGAACGCGACGCTGTGGGCATCGTCCGGAAGCTGGGAGAAGCCGGACTCGACGACGGTGAGCCGCGTGCCCGCATCGACCGGTTCGAGGGTGAACTCGACATAGGTGCGACGAGGATCGTCGTCGGGCAGACCGTAGATGTTCCAAGTGAAGCCGAAGATCTCCGGCTCTTCGACGCGCTCCACACGCATGTGCGCCTTGTGCCCCTCATCCCATTTCATCTCGGCGTCACCACCGGGCCTCAGGTCGATGCTCGCCTGGTTCCCGAACCAGGTGCCCAGCCCTTCGGCCGTGGTCAGCGCGGCCCAGACCTTCGCGGGCGGATGGGCGATCTCGACGGTGCGTTCGATGCGGTCGGGGAATCCCATGACGGCCTCCTCAAGTAGCAATCATTCGGTTGCTATAACTTTGTATAGCAACCGACTGATTGCGTCAAGGTCGGATCAGGAAGCCGTGTACAGCGCGCCGAGGAACTCCAGCAGGAGCCGTTCCCGCAGCGGACCGGGTGCCGTGGCCAGCAAGGCGTTGATCTCCGCCATCCGGGTGGGCAGTCCCGCGTCGCCGCCGAGCCCCGCGGCCGCCAGCAGCCCGGCGAACTGCTCCGGCGTCAAGGTCGCGGGGTCCAGCGCGGCGACGAACTCCGCCACCTGTGGGTCGACGACGACCGGTCCGGACTCCTTGGCGGCCACGACCGAAGCGGCGAGGCTGTCCAGGAACTCCTTTTCGATGCCCCGGTTCGCCGCGGTCACGGTCAGGTGCAGGTTCGCGGGCGACGACTCGTGGGCGAACTGGGGCTGGACGTACCAGCCGCGCTCGCGCATCTCGTCCGCGACGGTGAACAGGTCGAACCCCGCGCCGGGCTCCACGGTGAACGCGAGCAGGGTCGACACCGGATCGCCGAGGACACGCAATCCGTCCAGCGCCTCGATTCCGGCGCGGATCTCGACGGCCGCCGCACGCGCGGCCGAAGCCAGCTTCACGTAGCCCTCGTCGCCGACATGGCGCACGACCGCCCACGCCGCGGCGAGCGGACCACCCGAACGGGTGCTCTGCAACGTGGTGTTCAGCATCGTGTAGCCGGGCCAATCGGCGCTGGCGAAGTACTGCGGCCGGCGCAGTCCCGCGTCGGCGTGCAGGAGAACCGACACGCCCTTCGGGCAGTAGGCGTACTTGTGCAGATCCACCGACACACTGGTGACACCGGGAACGTCGAAGCCGAACGGACCGGGCTCCAGGTACGGCAGCACCCAGCCGCCGATGCAGGCGTCGACGTGGAACCGGACGCCGTCCAGCAGCGCGGCGATCTCCGGGATCGGGTCGAGGACGCCGTGCGCGTACGACGGCGCGCTCGCCACGACGAGCACCGTGGTGTCGTCGACGGCCGCGGCCATCGCTTCGGGCACGGCGCGGAAGGTCACCGGATCGACCGGCACCGCCACCACGCGGACCCCGAAGAAGTGCGCCGCCTTGTGGAACGCGGCGTGCGCGGTCGTGGGCAGCACGATGCTCGGCGACGCCACGTCCGGACGCGCGTCGCGGGCGGCCAGGACGGCGAGCATGCACGACTCCGTGCCGCCCGAGGTCACCGAACCGACCGTCTCCGCCGTTCCGCCGAGCAGGCGCGCGGCGGTGCCGACGAGGTCGTTCTCCATCCGCAGCAGGCTGGGAAAGGCTGTCGGATCGAGGCCGTTGGCCGACGACGCCAGCGCGTGCGCCGCGGCGCCGAGTTCGTCCACTTCGGACAGACCGCTGTCGTAGACATAGGCGAGTGTCCGGCCACCGTGTGTCGGCAGGTCCCCCGCGCGCAGTTCCCGCAGCTCCCGGAGGATGTCCTCGGCGGTCACGACCGGCGCTCCAGCACCGACTTGCGCAGCAGCGGGATGCCGAGCGCGATCAGCACGGCGGGCAGGATCGACGCGCCGAACAGGATCGCCGTGAGCGCGCTGTCCGGCTGCACGGCGTCCGCGCCGAGGCCGGACTGATAGCCACCGAACTGCAGCACCAGGCCCCAGATCCCCGGCCCGAGCGCGAGTCCGAGCGTCTCCGACGCCGTCCAGACACCGGCGGCGACCCCGGCCCTGGTCTCACCGGTCCGCTCCTCCTCGTCGCTGATCAGGTCCGGCAGGATCGCCAGCGGGAACACCGAGATCCCCGCATACCCGACGCCGCAGAAGGCGACGAACACCATCGTGACGGGGATCGTGAACACCTTGGCGCCGAGCAGGCCGAGGAGCCCGATGGCGAACGCGGTGGTGGCGAGCCGGAACCCGGTCAGCTTCCCCACGGTCGCGCCGAGTTTGGGCCACAGCGGCATGGTCAGGAGTGCCGGGCCGACGAAACCGACGAACAGGAGCGTCGAGTAGCCGGAGCTGCCGAGGATCCGCTCGGCGAAGAACGGGATCGCGGCCAGCACGGTGCCGATGCCGAGCGCCTGGATGAAGTAGACGCTCAGCAGCCAGCGGAACGGCCGCCACTGCGCGAGCGTCCGGAACAGCTCACGCGGGCTGACGGTGTTCGGCCGCAGCGCGCCGACCGGCGCGTCCTTCAGCCCGAAGTACACGCCGAGCGTCGCGAGCAGGATGATCACGGCGATGAACACGCCCATCACCCGGTAGCCCGCGATCCCGCCGACGAGTTCGGTGATCGCCGGGGCCCCGCCGCCGCAGATCAGGATGGCGACCGCGAGGAACCCGATCCGGATGCTGGTCAGTTTCGTCCGCTCGTCCGCCGAGTCCGTCAGCTCGGCGGGCAGCGCGTTGAACGGCACCTGGAAGAACGCGTACGCGGTGGCGCACAACAGGAACACGACGACGACGTAGATCGCGTCGGGCACCGGGCCGCCGAAGCCCGGATGCGCGAAGAGGGCCGCGAAGAGGATCGAGACGCCGATGCCGCCGAAGAGCAGGAACCGGCGGCGACTGCCGGTGCGGACCATGTCCGCGTCCGACAGCCTGCCCGCGATCGGGTTAAAGAGCACGTCCCATGCTTTGGGAACGAACACGATCAGGCCGGCCACGCCCGCCGCGACGCCCATCGTGTCGGTGAGGTACTTCAGGAGGAGCAAGCCGGGAACCGTCCCGAACGGGCCGGTGACGAACGAGCCGAGCGAGTAGCGATACCTCGTCCGTGCTGGCAGGGCTGCCAATGATCCTCCTCGAGGCGATTCTCCCGATGAAGGCCTCAGTATTGGATCTTGGCCACCACCGGGTAGTGGTCGGAGGGAATCGTGCCACCGTCGTAATGCACGAGCTGTACCGGGCCGACAGCGGCGAGTGGGCGGCCGCCCGCCTGCACGGCTCCGACGTAGTCGAGCGAGTCCCGGTAAGTCGCCGGAACGGACTTCGCGGCGTTCGGGTTCGTCGCGGCGTCGAAGGTGTACGCGCCTGCGCCGGCCGTGCGGAGGACGCCGCCGAGGAAGGCTTCGCCCTGCTGGACCTGGGTCCGGCCTTGCGCGTCCTTGCGCGCCTGTCCCGCCCAGTACTCGATGTTCAGGTCACCGGCGATCACGACCGGCTCGCCGACAGGCGCGTATTTCGTGACCAGGTCCCTGATCTCGCCCAGTTGGGCCATCCGGATGTCGTGCGCCTTCGGCAGCGTCTCCGGTCCCTCGTCGGCCTGCATGTGGGTGCCCGCGATCCAGAGCGGCTTCCCGTTCACGACCAGCCGCGCGAGCGCGGCGCCCTTGTTGGACAGGTAGTCCGCCGTGCCCGAGTAGGAATTGCGGAAGACCAGCTGGTGCTGTTCGGTCACCGGCGCCTTGCTCAGCACGGTGACCCCGCCGTTGACCACGATGGGTGAATTCGAGCAGTTGCCGTTGACCGTGGTCCAGCCCGGCGACGTCTTGCAGTACTGGCCGACGAGCGGGGTCTGGTGCGGCCAGACGTCCTTCAGCCGGTTCCGCATCTCCTCCGCCTGCGCGCTGAACGCCTCGTCCAGGACGACGACGTCGGCGTCGTTCGCGCGGATGACGGCCTCGGCCGCGCGGGCCCTCGCCTGCTTGTCCGAGGTGTTCGGGCTGGCGATCCACGGCAGCTGCCAGATGTTGAACGCCATGACCTTCACCGAGACCGCGGCTTGGGCGGGGACGGCGGTTCCGGCGAACATGGCGGCGGCGATGGCGAGCACGGCGAGCTTCCGCACGAATGACCCTTCCGATGTCAGGAGACGACGAACGTCCGGGAAGTCCCGCTGAACGCGGAGATCGCCCCGTTCCAGCCGTTCTTCCAGTTGCCGAAGTGGACCACGCGGTATTTGCCGATCGGGGCGTTCGCGGGGATCTTCCAGTGGACGACGGCTTTCGATTCGGCGACGAAAGTCCTCGCCCAGTGGTACTTCGTGTCCCAGTCGCCGTCGTCGGCGTGCCGGATCCACTTGCCGTCCACCAGCCGCTGGATCTCCAGGAACGTGCCGCCGCGCCGGAGGTCGTTCTTCGGATGGCCGGTGACGAACTCGACGGCGACCTGCTCGCCGCGCGCGTAGGTGCTCTTCGCGTCGACAAGGACGTCGCCGAAGGACTTGAACACGGGCGCGCTGTCGAAGACGACGCCTGGCTGGAAGTTGATCAGCTTGCCGCGCAGGTCGCGCGGCGTCGGCCCGTGCGGCACGGTCCGGCCCGTCTTCATCGCGGCCGCGAGTTTGGCGAATTCCTGCTGGTAGGCGGGAAGCGTGTACCGGCCGTAGAGGGTCGACGCGCCTTCGTACTGCTGCGAGTCGTATTCCTCGGGCGTGGTGACGTACTGGCTGTAGGCGTTGGAGTAACCCTGGACGAGCACGTTCTCCAGGGGGACGCCGAGTTCCGCGGCGACGGTCCGGCGCAGGCGCAGGCCGGACACGATCGTCAGTTCGGCGGGCACGGCCACGAGGTGCAGCTGTCCGATCCGGACGATCTGCAGCGGCAGGACCTCCGGCGTCCACGGGTACGGCTTCATCGCGCCGAACGGGACGGCGACCACCTTCGGCGCCTGCGCGTCGGCGAGCGCCTGCGGGATCGGCGCGTCGATGCCGCCGAGCCAGTCGATGAACGGGTTCTTCACGCCTTCGGGGAGCGGCAGGCCGGGGCCGTCTTCACGGCTCCCCGCCAGCATCGAGACCCCGATCGCGGCCGTGCAGGTGTGCTGCGGCCGCCCGTTCGGCGTGTACTTCGCGTCGACCGCGACGTCGGACATGTCGACGTAGCACATCCGGTGATCGACACCGCCCGTCACGGCTTCGGCGGCCGCGTCGAAGGCGCTCTTCGCCGCGCGGAACTGGAGGTCGCCGATGGTGCGGGTGTTCTCGAACTCCGTCTCCGGCGTCCCCGGCGAGAGATTCAGGTTCGGGCTCATGTCGCCGGTGTTGGTCTGCGGGAACGCGGCGACGAACCGCGGATTCCCGTCGAGGTAGCGCACGCCGGCGTGGTCGTGCTCCCACTCGTAGGCGGCGTACCCCTTGTTGTCGCCGCTGATCAGGTGGTTGCCGTTGCTCATCGACGTGCCGTGCGTGGCGAACCAGCTGATCGCGCCGACGTCGGCGCCGTTCTGGCTGAACCGCAGCACCGTGACGGCCGGGTCGATCGCCTGCGGGAAATGGTCCTTGTCCGCCTGCGGGTTCAGGTCGAAGGCCTTGCGGGAGCGGTTGACGCTCGCCTTGGTCAGTTCCGCGCGGCCGAGCCGGATCGACCCGGGTGCGAGGTTCGCGTGCGCCCGGCTGATCGCCTCGAAGATCCCGTCGACGACGGCGTCGTAGACCTCTTGCTGGAACCCGAGGATCGCCAGATCGTAGGCGGCGTAGTGGGAATCGCCGCCGCACGCGGAGTGGGTGTGCGTCGCGTTGAGGAGCACGTTCTGCTCGGTGTAGAGCTCGCCGTAGGCGGCTTTGAGCTTGCGCATCACGCCCTGGTGGACGGACTGGAACAGGGCGCCGAGGTCGGCCGTGACGAACGCGATCCGCTTGGCGCCGTCGTCGACCACGAAGGCCCTGGCCCGGGTGCGGAGGTGGATGCCGGCGGTCTGCTGTTGCGGCATCGAGTAGCCCATCATGCCGTTCTCGGCCGCCGGGCCGGTGACGTCGGAGATGCCGACGCCGACGCGGAAACCCTGCTGCCGCGGCGTTTCCGCCCGCGCGCTCTGGGCGCCGAGCACGCCCGCCGCGACCGGCAAGGCCGCCGCACCCGCAAGAACCCGCCTCCGGCTCACCGCCATGAGATGCACCTCCCGGCCACGAACATGAACCGACTTCATGTTCGTGGCGGGGACGCTACGTGATGGGCCTCACGGTCGCAACCCACGAACGGCCGGGGGCTGAAGGGCGCTTTCCCCGCATGCGACGCGGCGAAGGGCGCTTTCCCCGCATGGGATGCGGGGAAAGCGTCCTTCAGCTCCAGCTAAGAGAGGGTGTCGGCGACCTTCGCGAGCGTGGCGGCATCGCCCCTCAGCAGCAAGGTGGTCACCACGGTTTCCTCCCAAGCGGCCAGTTCGTCGCGGATCTTCTCCGCAGGCCCGATCAGCGAGGTGTCCTCGACCAGCGACGTCGGGATCGCGGCGATCGCTTCGTCCTTGCGCCCGGCCAGGTACAGCTCCTGGACCTTGTCGGCGACGTCCTCGTACCCCATCCGGGCGAAGACGTCGTGGTGGAAGTTGACCGATTTCGCCCCCATGCCACCGATGTAGAGCGCCAGCGACGGCTTGATCCAGCTCGCGGCCTCCTCGACGTCGTCGTGGACGAGCACCGGGACGGACGCCGCGACCTCGAAGTCGTCGAAACCGTGCCTGGCTTCCGGGCGCGAGAAGCCCTCCTGCAGCGCCGTCCGGTAGAAGGCGTCGCTCTTGGGCGAGAAGAACAGCGGGAGCCAGCCGTCGCAGATCTCCGCCGACAGCGCCACGTTCTTCGGCCCCTCGGCGGCGAGGAAGATCGGGATCTCCTTGCGGAACGGGTGCACTGTGGACTTCAGCGCCTTGCCGAGCCCGGTTCCGCCCTGCAGCGGCAACTGGAAATGCTGCCCGTCGTGGGTCACCGGCGCCTCACGCGCGACGACCTTCCGCACGATGTCGACGTACTCGCGGGTGCGGGCCAGCGGCTTCGGATAGGGCTGCCCGTACCAGCCTTCGACCACCTGCGGCCCGGACGCGCCGAGCCCGAGCACGAACCGGCCGCCGGACAGATGGTCCAGGGTCAGCGCGTGCATGGCCGTCGCGGTCGGGGTGCGCGCCGACATCTGGACGATGTTGGTGCCGAGCTTGATCCGGCTGGTCGACGCGCCCCACCAGGCGAGCGGGGTGAAGGCGTCCGAACCGTAGCCCTCGGCGGTCCACACGGAATCGAAGCCGAGTTCTTCGGCCTTCAGCACCGCGTCCAGTGCGCCCTCGGGCGGACCGGAGGACCAGTAACCGAGGTGGTAACCCAGCTTCATCGAGGCTCCTAATCAGACGTTCGGCGAGTAGTGCTCGGGTTTGCCCCGCTCCGAAAGCGGCGGAAGGTTCCTCGCGGGAGTCTCGACCAACGGCGCGTCCGTGGCCAGTTCGCCACGCTCCCGGCGCCAGCCCGCCCTGGCGCGAGGGTGGTAGCGACGATCCCGCGGGACCAGCCTGAACGCCGCGTTGATCAGTTTCCCGGTCCGCCGGTGCCGTCGTTCGTCGCGTTCGGTCCAGGTGTACCCGAGCCGTTCGCGGATCGGCGGGTCGTACAAGCCGACGGTCAGCCAGACGAAGTTCCGCGCGACCTGCCCGCGCACGAGCTTCCACGCAAAATCCGGCAGCCACGGCAGGAAATGCGGTTTCGGGAGGTCTTTGATGTCGAGGACGTCGCGCGTGGCCTTGTTGTCCTCCAGGACGTCCTCGCACATGCGCTTCCAGTACAGCTGGAAGTCCTCCCACGACTCCGGCACCGGCCGCATGCTCATGCCGTACATCTCGTACCACTGGACATGCTCGTCGAACAGCTTCCGCTTCTCGGCCTCGCCGATACCGCCGACGAAGTTGTCGGCGATGAGGATCGCGCTCATGAAGAACGTCGAATGCGCCCAATAGAAGGTGTCCGGGTTGAGCGCGTGATAGCGGCGCCCGTGTTTGTCGATGCCCTTGATCCGATCGTGGTAACCGCGCACTTCCAGCGCGGTCCGCCGGGCGCGCGGGCCGTCGTAGATCACTCCCCCGATCGGGTACAGCGAGCGGAACAGCCGTTGCCAGCGCTCCTCGAAGAACCGCGAGTGCTCCTCGACGCCCGCGCCCAGCTCGGGGTGCATGTTCTGCATGGATCCGGCCCAGAGCGCGATGAGCAGCCCACGCCAGTCGCCGAAGTACTTCCAGGTCAGCGAATCCGGTCCCAGCGGCCGCGGCTGCGTCATCCCCGGTCTCCTCAATGAGCTGGTTAAATTGACCACAACTGTTGTCAGGTTAAAGTTGACAACGGCCGTAGTCAACATCGCATTCAGGACGAGGAGCCGATCATGGCCGGCCGCAGCTGGGCAGGCACGACCCTGGACGACCGCAAGGCCGCGCGGCGGGAACAGCTCGTCGACGCGGGCCTCGACCTGCTCGGCACCCAGGGCAGCGCCGGGGTGAGCGTCCGCGCGGTGTGCCGTCACGCCAAGCTGACCGAGCGGTACTTCTACGAGAGCTTCACCGACCGCGAGGAACTGGTCGTCGCGGTCTACGAGCACATCGCCGAGCAGGCGCGACAGGCCCTCGTCGACGCCGTCAGCGACACGGCCGAACCCGCGGAACGGGCGAAGGCCGCCGTCCGCGCGTTCGTCGGATTGATGCTCGACGACCCGCGCAAGGGCCGCGTGCTCCTCCTCGCGCCGATCACCGATCCCGCGCTGACCACGCGCGGGGTCGCGCTCCTCCCCTCGTTCGCGGAACTGGTCAGCGGGCAGTTGTCCCACGGTGACGCGGCCGAACGACAGATGATCTCGATCGGGCTGGTCGGCGCGCTGAGCAACGTGTTCATCGCCTATCTCGACGGCTCGCTCAAGGTGAGCCGCGAGCGCCTGATCGACCATTGCGTCCGCCTCGTGCTCGGCGCCGACGCTCAGCCCTGATCCCGCTCGGCGGCCAGTTGCAGGGCGATGTCGATGATCATGTCCTCCTGCCCGCCCACGTACTTCGCGGCACCGACGCGGTAAAGGATTTCGTGCGCCGGGACGTCGTACCGCTCGGCGGCGCGCTCCGCGTGCAGCAGGAAACTCGAGTACACCCCCGCGAAGCCCTGCACGATCGACGACCGGTCCATCACCGGCAACCGCGTGATGTAGGGCTTCACGACGTTCTCGGCCGCGTCCATCAGCACGTCCTTGTCGACGCCGGTGCGGATCCCGAGCCGTTCGAACGTCGCCGCGAGGACCTCGGTCGGCGAGTTCCCCGCGCCCGCGCCGAGCGCCACGAGCGAACCGTCGATCTGCCGGGCGCCCGCGCGATAGGCGAGCACCGAGTTCGCGACGCCGAAGCTCAGGTTCTGGTGCCCGTGGTAGCCGACCTGCGCCTGGTCCCCGAATTCCGCCACCAGTGCGGCGACCCGGTCGCCCGCGTCCTCCAGGATCAGCGCGCCCGCGGAGTCGACGACGTACACGCACTGGCAACCGGCGTCGACCATGATCCGGCCCTGTTTCGCCAACGCCTCCGGCGTGGACATATGGGACAGCATCAGGAAACCGACCGTCTCCAGCCCGAGGTCCCGTGCCGCGCCGAAGTGCTGGACGGAGACGTCGGCCTCGGTGCAGTGGGTCGCGATCCGGACCGCGCCCGCGCCGAGGTCGGCCGCCGCCCGCAGGTCCCCGACCGTGCCGAGTCCCGGCAGGAGCAGCACCGCGATCTTCGCGTGACGTGCTTCGTCGACCGCGGCGGCGATCAGCTTCCGTTCGTCGACCAGGGAAAAGCCGTAGTTGAACGTCGAGCCGCCGAGCCCGTCGCCGTGGCTGACCTCGATCAGCGAGATCCCGGCGTCGTCCAGTGCCCGGACGGTGTCGCGCACGTTCTTCTCGGTGAACTGGTGCGCCATCGCGTGGCTGCCGTCGCGCAGGCTCGTGTCGACCAGCCGGACCGCGCGATCGATCTCGTCCCACTTCACGCCGCCACCCCCTGAGTGGCCAGCAGGTCGCCGACGCGGGCGGCCGCGGCGGTCATGATGTCGAGGTTCCCGGCGTACTTCGGCAGGAAGTCCCCGTTGCCGGCGACCTCCAGGAAGACCGCGACCCGTGCCTGCCCGCTCCAGCCCTGCCGGGGTGGGTCGTACTGGGGATCCGCCTTGAGCGTGTAGCCCGGCACGTATCCCTGGACGGTCTCGACCATCCGGTGGACGGATTCGGTCACCGCGTCGAAGTCCGCGTCGGGGTCGATCGCGCAGAACACCGTGTCGCGCATGATCATCGGCGGTTCGACGGGGTTGATGATGATGATCGCCTTGCCCCGGCTCGCTCCCCCGACGAGCTCGATCCCGCGCGCGGTCGTCGCGGTGAACTCGTCGATGTTCGCCCGGGTGCCGGGCCCGGCCGAGCGGGACGAAACGGACGCGACGATCTCGGCGTAGGGCACCGGCGTCACCCGGGACACCGCTTGCACGATCGGGATGGTGGCCTGGCCGCCACAGGTGATGAGGTTGACGTTCGGCACGTCCAGCCGTTCGGGCAGGCCCACGGCGGGGCAGGTGAACGGGCCGACCGCGGCCGGGGTCAGGTCGATCGCGCGGATCCCGGCGGTGGCGTAGCGCGGCGCGTTCGCCAGGTGCGCCTTCGCCGAGGTCGCTTCGAACACCAGGTCCGGCAGTTCGTCGCGGGACAGCAGCCAGTCGACGCCCCCGGCGGACGTCTCCAGTCCCAGTTCGGCGGCCTTCGCCAGCCCGTCCGAGTCCGGGTCGACGCCGACCATGTACCGCACCTCGACGTGGTCGCTGCGCCTCAGCTTCGCGAGCAGGTCGGTTCCGATGTTCCCGGGACCGACGATCGCGGCCACCGCTTTCCGTTGCGCCATGTCAGGTGACGCTTCCCGAGCGGATAGGGCACACTCAACCCATGCGTGCCGCTGGGCGGAACGACGACCCGGAACGAACCGGAGCGGACGGCCTCGTCGCCGCCCGTGTCACCGCGCTGCTCTCGGCCTTCCGGCCCGGCGACGACGCCCTCGGCGTTTCCGAGCTGGCGCGGCGGACCGGACTGGCGAAGTCGACCGTCCACCGGCTCACCGGCCACCTGGTCGCGACCGGGCTGCTCGAACGCGAGGACTCGGCGCTGCGGCTCGGGCTGAAGCTGTTCGAGATAGGCCAACTGGCGGTACGGCGCCGTGGACTGGTCGAGGCGGCGCGCCCGTACCTCGCCGATCTTCGCGAGGCGACCCGGAACACCGTGCATCTCGCGGTCCTGGAAGGCACCGAGGTCGTCTATCTCGACATCCTGCGCGGACCGGACGCACCGTCGCTGCCGTCCAGGATCGGCGGCCGTTTTCCCGCGCACGCCACCGGCGTCGGGAAAGCGATCCTCGCGTTCTCTCCGGAATCCGTTGTGGCGCAAGTAATCGATGCCGGATTGCCCCGCGTCAGCGTCCGGACGATCACCGCCGCCGGTCTTCTGCGCCGTCAGCTCGCCAAGGTGCGCGGCGACGGGATCGCGTTCGAACGGGAGGAGTCCGGCGTCGGCGTCGTCTGCGCCGCGAGCCCGTTGCTCGACACGAAAGGCGTTGCGGTGGCGGCGTTGTCGATCTCCGGCTGGGCGAATCGCATGCACACCAACCGCGTCGCGCCCGCCGTCCGCACGGCCGCGTTGGCACTGTCCCGTACTTTGTAAGAAATTCTCCACGACCGCAAGGTTTTCGCGCCCGGATGGAGCAGTCGCGAACCCTTACCGGAGCGGGATTCCGGGACTACGCTTTCGCGGGTGGCCCAGCACCGGGGGGACGCGCCACCGGGCCGAGCCCCCGCCAGTATCGACGGCCGTCGCCGGGTGGAGACGGCCGCCAGGCGCCTGCTGTCCATCGACGTCGTCCTCACCCTCCTCGTGGTCACCGGCGGCGTGCGCGTCCTCGATCTGGCGTCGACGGCACCTGCTCCCGCCACCGAACCGGCGACCGTCGCCCACGTCTTCGCCCTGAGCCACCTCACTTCCTTCACCGGCACCGGCGGCACCGGGACGTCACCGTTCGGCTGGGCGCAGCTCGCCGGGTACGCACTGGTGTCGCGAGCGTTCGAGCGGAACCTCGTCCCGGTCACGGCGGTCCGCGAGACGATGGTCGTCGCGGCCGTGCTGTGCGCGGTCCTGCTGTGGATCCTCGCGCGGCGGCTGGGCCTGCCGTTCTGGGCGGCGACCACGGCCGTCGTGCTGATGGCGGTGTCGCCGCTCGCGATCGGGCTGCAGCGGGTGGCGATCGTCGAGCATCTCGCCGTCACCTGGGTACTGGCCGCCCTCGTCCTCGCCGCGACACCCCGCGAGCGAGCACGGCCATGGCATGACGTCCTGGCCGCGTTGTGCCTGCTCGCGGCCGTGCTCACGGCACCGCTGGCCTTGCTGGCGCTGCCCGCGGCGGGCTGGCTGCTGGTCCGGCGGCGCGAGGACTCGCGGGTCGCGTTCACCGCCGTGGTGTTCACGCTCGGTCTCGGCATCGCTTTCGGCCCGGCGGGCCCGGCGCTGCGCCCGGAACTACCCGAACCAGGGCCGCCGGGGATCGCCGCCTGGGTCGCGCTGGATCCGGTGTTCGTCGTGCTGTCGATGGTCGCGATCGTCGCCGGGATGGTCCTGCCCCGCACCCGTCCGCTCGCCGTGTCGGCGCTGCTGATCGCCGCTGTCCTCGCCTTGCCCGCGATCCCCGTCGAACTCCCTCTCGCACTCCTGGTCCCGCTGACCCCGCTGCTCATCGCCGAGGTCGCGGCCACGGTCGCGGCGGGCAGACGGCCAGCCGGGCACCGCCTGGTCCCGATGCGCCATCCCGTGTCCGCTCTCGTGCTGGCCGCGGTGCTGACCCTCGTTTCGGTCGCCGGCTGGGTGCACGGTTTCGGCAGGCTGAGCTCGGCGCCGTCCGGCGGGGTCGCGCTCACGCAGGCACGGGAATGGTTGCGGGACAACGCTTCCGGCGCCGTCGTCCTGGTCGACGACGCGAGCTGGACCGAACTCGCCGCACACGGCTGGCCGACCGGTTCCCTGATCACGATCGGCTCCTGCGCGGCGACCTGCGCGACCCCGGAGTGGGCCGTGCTGACCGCCTCCGGGCAACGCGACGGACCGCGTTTCCCGGCAGCGTCGGCGTTTCTCGCCGGTACCGCCAAGGTCGCCGTCTTCGGCTCGGGACCGGACGCGATCACCGTCTCCCGCGTCGGCGAATCCGCGGATCCGCTCGGCGAGACCGAGGAGTCCGGAGCGCGCACCCGCGCCGGTGCGGCCTTGGCGTCGTCGAAGCAGGTTCAGTGCGAGGGACGCACTCGCGACGCGCTGAACGCGGGCCAGGTCGATCCCCGGCTCATCGCCACCGTAGCCGCCCTTGCCACCTTCCGGCCCATCCGCCTGGTCGACTTTCCTTCCGCCACCGGCGAAGTCGCCGCAGGTCAGCCGCTACGCCGTCTGGTCGTCTCCGGTAACGACGAAGCCGCCATCGCCGACTTCTACACAGGCCAGCGCGCCACCTTCGAACCCGCGTCCGTCACCCGGGTGCCGGGCGGGGTGCTCGTGACGTACCCGCTGTTCCCGCCGCCCGGGCTGCTCACGCCGTTCTCCGCGCCCTGATCCCGGCAACGAAAGGTCCCCGCCATGCGTCCCCTCACGGCTCTGCTGAGACCCGCCGGCGTGCTCGCCGCAGCCCTGCTGCTGCTCGGCGGTGTGCCGCTCACGGCGAACGCCGCCCCCGGTCCGGGTGTCGGCTGGATCCGCGTCGGGCATCTCTCCCCCAAGGTCCCGCCGGTCGACGTCTACTTCGCCGCTTTCGGGAAGCCCGAGAAGGTCGTCGTCCGCAAGGCGGGCTACGGCGCGGTGACGCCGTACTCCTCGGTGGCTCCCGGCGCGTACACCGTTTCGATGCGGCCCGCCGACGCGGCCGCATCCTCTCCGCCCGCGCTGAGCGCGACGATCGAGATCAAGGAAGCGAGCGCGTACTCCCTGCTGGTGTTCGCGAACGGACCCGGCGGCGGTCTGAAGGGCGATCTGGTCCAGGACGACCTGACCGCGCCCGCGGCGGGCAGCGGGTGGGTGCGCGTCGTCCAGGGTTCGGCCGCGCTGACCCCGGTGAGCATCGCCGGGCCGGACGGGAAAACCGTGGCGAGCGACGCCGCGTACGGTGTCACGACGCCGTACATCGACCTCCCTGAAGGACGCTGGCCGCTGAAGCTGACCTCCAACAGCGCGACGTCGGAGTCCACAGTGGACGTCAAGGCCGGGTCGACCACCAGCTTGCTGGTGACGGAGAACGGAACCGGGCTGAAGACCGAGCCGATCGCGGACGGCGCCACCCTGCCGGACCCGCCGAAGCTCGGCGTCGAGACCGGTGGCGGCGGGACGTCCTCGAATTCGTTGCCATGGTGGACTTTCGCGGCGCTCCCGGTGCTGGCCGCGCTGGCTCTCCTGGCGATCCGGCGGCGCCCGGCGCATGATCGCTGACCGTGTCGTATTCGTCCTCTTAGGACTCGCCGCGCTCACCGCTTGCGCGCCCGCCGCGACCCCTCCGCCCCCGGCGGCGACGGTCGCGCCCGCGGTGTCCGGCCCGCTTCCGCTCCCTGCGAGGGCAGAGGTGTCGCCGGTCCGGCTGACCATCCCGGCGATCGGGTTCGACCAGACCGGGCTGATCCCGCTCGCGCTCGGCGCCGCGGGCGAACTCCAGGCGCCCGAACGGTTCTCCGACGTCGGCTGGTACGAGGACGGTCCGGTGCCGGGCGACCCCGGCCCCGCCGTCCTCGCCGCGCACGTCGACTCGCGCACGGGACCGGCGCCGTTCTTCCGCCTGCGCGAACTGCACTCCGGCGACGAAGTGCGGGTCTCGCGGTCCGACGGAGGCGACGTCGTGTTCCGGGTCGACTCGGTCCAGCACTATCCGAAGAACGAGTTCCCGACACAGGCCGTCTACGGCCCCGCGCCGGGGAGTGCGCTCCGGTTGATCACCTGCGGCGGAAGCTTCGACGCGGCGAAACGGTCCTATCGGGACAACGTCGTCGTGTACGCCTCACAGCGCTGGGACTAGTCCCCTGCGCACCAACTCGGGCCGGACGCCTTCACCGAACCAGTACGCCTCCTCCAGGTGCGGGTATCCGGAGAGGACGAATTCCTCGATGCCGTGCGCGTGGTACTCCTCGATGAGATCGGCGACCTCACGGTGACTGCCGACCAGCGCCGTACCCGCGCCGCCACGCACCAGACCGATCCCGGCCCACAGGTTCGGGTGGATCTCCAGCCCGCGGACGCCGCCGTCGGTGTTCCCCTTGTTCAGCGCCGCCATGCGCTGCTGACCGACGGACTCACTGGCGGACAGCTGTTTCTGGGTGTGGGCGATCCGCTCGGGGTCGATCGCGTCCAGCAGTTTGCCCGCCTCGGCCCAGGCCTCCGCCGACGTGTCACGGGAAAGCGTGTGTAGCCGGATGCCGAAGCGGAGCTTCCGGCCCTGTTCCTCGGCGAGCTCACGGACCTTCGCGATCTTCTCGGCGACCTGCGCGGGCGGCTCGCCCCAGGTCAGGTAGACGTCGGCGTGCCTGGCCGCGATCGGCAGCGCCGCCGCGGAAGAGCCCCCGAAGTAGATCGGCGGAATCGGGTCCGGGGCCGCGCGCGAGGTCGCGCCCTCGACTTTCAGGTGCTCGCCGTCGAAGTCGAACGGCTTGCCGCTCCACACTCCTCGCACGATCTCGAGGAACTCGCCGGTGCGGGCGTAGCGCTGGTCGTGGTCGTGCCAGTCGCCGAAGCGGCGCTGCTCGACCGCGTCGCCGCCGGTGACGACGTTGAGCAGCACGCGGCCCTGCGAGATCCGCTGGAACGTCCCGGCCATCTGCGCGGCGAGCGTCGGCGAGACCGTCCCTGGTCGGAACGCGACCAGGAACTTGAGGGTTCTCGTCTCGCGGATCAGCGCCGCGGTCGTCAGCCAGGCGTCCTCGCACCAGGTCCCGGTCGGGGTCAGGACCCCTTCGAAACCGTTGGCTTCGGCGGCGCGGGCGACCTGGGCGAGGTACTCGAGACTCGGCTCGCGGGCCGCGTTCGCGCCGGCGTCGCGACTGGCGTGGAAGTGCTCCACGATCGTCCGGCCGTCCCCGGTGGTGGGCAGGAACCAATGCAGCTTGAGCGTCACGGTTCCGAGCTTCGGCTTCCGGGGCGGGCCGGGTCAATCGGCGGGCCTCGCGTCCCGCGATCTGGACGCCTGCCGCCCCGCCTCGCTCAGCCGCCGAACATCAGCCGCCATTCGTCCGGAGACTTCGGCTGGAACACGAAGTTCGTGTCCTTCACCCGTGAAAGGTTCGCCGACGGTTCGGCCGAGTACTGGTGTCCTGGGTAGATGACCGGATCCCCGTCCAGTCCGGCGAGCCACTGCAGGCTCCGGTAGATCGCTTCCGCATCACCGCCGGGGAAGTCGGTCCGTCCGCAGCCTTCGAGGAACAACGTGTCACCCGAGACGAGCCGGCCGTCGACGAGGAAGCACTGGCTGCCGGGCGTGTGTCCCGGCGTGTGCAACAGGCGGATCGGCACCGCGCCGACCTCGAGGACCTCGTCGTGTTCGTGCGAGCGCAGATCGGCTCCGGAGACGCCGGTGGTGCGGCGGACCCATTCGGCTTCCGCGCCGTTGACGTGGATCGGCACCTGGACCCGCTCCAGCAGTTCGGCGATCCCGGGCAGTGAGAAGCCCATCATCTCGCCGCCGACGTGGTCGGGGTGGTGATGCGTGGCGAGGACGCCGGTGAGCCGCATGCCGTCGGATTCCAGCAGGTCGAGCAGATCACCCACGGCGTACGCCGGGTCGACGACGACGGCCTCGTTCGTCTCTCTGTCGCCGATCAGGTAAGCGAAGTTGACCATCTGCGTCGCGACCGGATCCCCCACCGCGAAGTCACGGCCCGCGAGCAACTGCCGGAAGTACAGCCTGTCAGCCATGCGCACACCTTACGGCGCTATTCGCCGACCGTGCCGTCGGCCAGCTCCCGCAAGACGTCCAGGTGCCCGACGTGCCGCGCGGTCTCCTGCAGGACGTGCGCGAGCACCCATCGGACGGTGAACTTCCCCGACCGGCGCGCCCGCTCGTCCGGCGAGACCCCGGCCAGCGACGACTCCGAAAACGCCCACTCGGCCCGGTAGGCCTCGACGACCGAGCGCGGGTCGTCCGCATCGGCCAGGTCCCAGCTCGGATCCGGTGAGCCTTCCCACAGCGACGGCAGGTCTGCGCCGCCCGCCTCGATCGAAAGCCACCAGCGCTCCACCGCGGTCAGGTGTTTGAGCACTCCCAGCGCGCTCGTCCTCGGGGACGCGGGCAACGGCGTCGCGGCCGCCTGTTCCCTGGTCAGCCCCGCGACCTTGTTCACCGCGGTGGCGCGGAGGAAGCGCAGGAAGTCCCACTGGATCCCGGCCTCGTCTTCGGCGATGGCGTCCGGCCAGGACCGATCCACCGGCCCGGCGACACTCGAACTCGTGTTCGACATCCGACCACCTTACACATCGGACAGGACTAGGCTGACTCTCCATGTGGTGGGGACTTGTCTGCGCGTTCTTCGCGGCCTGTGCGTACGGCGTCGCTTCGGTGATGCAGGCGATAGCCGCGAAGGCGACTTCCGGTGACGAAGATCGTGTCGACCCCAAGCTCCTCGTCCGCGTGCTGCGGCAATGGAAGTTCGTCGCGGGCCTCGCGCTGGACGTCGTCGGTTTCGTCGCGCAGCTCGCCGCCCTGCGCGTGCTGCCGCTGTTCGTGGTCCAAGCCGCGCTGGCGGGAAGCCTCGCCGTGACGGCGGTCGCGGCGCGGACGCTCGGTGTCCGATTGGGACGTCGCGAGTGGACGGCGGTGGCGGTCGTCTGCGCCGGGCTCGCGCTGCTCGGCATGTCGGCGGAGAGCGAGGGCTCGGCGGCGACCGGGCTGGGCTTCCGGCTCGTGCTGGTGGGCGCGGTGATCGTGCTCGGCACCGCCGGGATGCTCGCCGGCCGCGCGCCGCGGCGGATCCGGACACCGGCGCTGGGCCTGATCGCCGGGCTGTGCTTCGGCGTGGTCGCCCTTTCCGGCCGCGTGCTCACCAGCCTCGCCCCGCTGGACCTGCTGACCGACCCGGCCACCTACACGCTCGCCGTGGCGGGCGCGCTGGCGATGTTGTTCTACGCCACCGCGCTGCAGCGGGGCAGTGTCACCACCTCGACCGCGATGATGGTGATCGGCGAGACCGTCTTCCCTTCCCTGGTCGGCGTGATCGTGCTGGGCGACACCACGAGGCCCGGCTTCGCGGCCGTGGCGGTGGTCGGGTTCGCCCTCGCGGTTTCGGCGGCGCTGGCCCTCGCCCGCTTCGGCGAACCCGCGCCGATCGAGCCGGTCAGCGCGCAGACCGGCTGACCCCGCGCCGGGACACCAGCAGCCAGGCCAGGTACAGCCCGCCGATCGCCCCGGTCACGAGACCGACGGGCAGCCCGGCGAACAACTGCTGGGTGATCAGGTCGCTCATCACCAGCAGGAGCATGCCCATCAGCGCGGCCGCGGCGAGCCCGGGTCCGGACGAGCGCGTGAGCCGTTTCGCCAGCTGAGGCGCGGCGAGGGCCAGGAACGCGATCGGACCGGCGGCCGCCGTCGCGATCGAACACAGCCCGACGCTGACACCGAGGAGCACCAGCCTGCTCCGTTCGACCGGCACGCCGAGCCCCTTGGCCGAGTCGTCGCCCATCTCCAGCAGGGAAAGCCTTCTGCCGTAGACGAAGGCGGGCGGGAGCAGGACGGCGATCGCGATCGCCACCGGCACGACGTGCTCCCAGCCGCGTCCGTTCAGCCCGCCGACCAGCCAGGCCTGCGCCGCCAGGCCGTCCTGCTGGGCGGCCCGGGTGATCAGGTAGGAGTTGAACGCGATGAGCATCGCGTTCACGCCGATCCCGACGAGGATCAGCCGGAAGGCGTGCACGCCGCGTTTGAACGCGAGCAGCGCGATCAGCGCCGCTGTCACCACTCCGCCGACCAGCGCGCCGAAAGAGACTTGGAGCATCCCGCCGTGCACCACGACGATCGTCAGCAGCGCGCCGGCTGCGGCGCCTTCGGTGAAGCCGATGAAATCGGGGCTGCCCAAGGGATTCCCGGAAAGACTCTGCAGGATCGCGCCACTGACCGCGAGCGCGCCGCCGACCAGCAGCGCGGTCAGCAGCCGCGGCAGCCGCAGGGTGGTCACGATGAACTCGGTGCTCCGGTCGCCGAAACCGAACAGCGTCTGGATGACCTCGCCGACGGACAGCGGGTAGTCGCCGGTGGTCATGCTGACCGCGCCGACGAAGAACACGGCGACGGCCAGCACGACGACGACGATCGCCGCCCTCGGGGTGACCCGCAGGGAAAGTCCGCCGCCCGGGGTGCGCAGGACGCGGGTGCTCATCGGTGGGTGCTCCTTGATCGCGGTCACAGCCGGGCCAGCTTCCTGCGTCGGCAGAGCGCGATGAACACCGGCGCCCCGAGGAACGCGACCACGATGCCCGCCTGCAGTTCCTCCGGTGGGTTCAGCACGCGGCCGACGACGTCGGCGCCGATCAGCGCGATCGGCGCGAGCAGCATCGAGTACGGCAGGACCCAGCGCTGATCCGGGCCGACCAGCAGCCGCGCGGCGTGCGGCACGGCGAGACCGAGGAACAGGACCGGCCCGATGGCCGCGGTACCCGCGCCGCAGAGCAGCATCACCACGATCGCACCGAGCACCCGGGTGCGGCCGACGTGGGCGCCGAGGGCCTTGCCGGTCTGGTCTCCGAGCGCGAGGACGTTGAGCGGCCGGGCGAGCAGCAGCGCGATGATCGCGCCGACCACGACGAACGGCGAGATCTGCCAGAACACGTCCCATTTCCGGCCGCTGAGCGAGCCGACGTTCCAGAACCGGAACTGGTTGAACGTCTCGGGCATCAGCAACAGGACACCGACGATGTAGGCCTGGAGCACCGCCATCACGGCCGACCCGGCGAGCACGAGGCGATCCGGGGTGGCGCTGCGCCCGGCCGAGCCGAGGACGTACACCAGGACCGAGGCGAGCGCCGCGCCCGCGAAGGCGAACCAGATGTAGCCGAGCACGCTGGTGACACCGACGAAAGCGATCCCCGAGACGACCGCGGCCGCGGCGCCGGTGTTGACCCCGAGCAGGCCGGGGTCGGCGAGCGGGTTCCGGGTGAGCGCCTGCATCACCGCGCCCGCCAGGCCGAACGCCGCGCCGACGACGACCCCCAGCAGGGTCCGCGGGATGCGGAGGTCGTGGATGATCACCGCGTCGGTCGAGCCGTCGTTGTGCCACAGCACCGACCAGGTGGAGGTGAACGGGATGCTCTTCGACCCCACCCAGATGCTGAGCAGGAACACGAGCGCCAGCAGGGCGAGCCCGAGCACCAGACCGCCCGCGCGGAACGTCCGCGCCGCCGTGCCCGGCGGGGACGCCGCCGCGGGCGCGCGTTCGGTGACGACCACGGAACCTCCTTCGAACGAGGCGAGCTGACCGAACGCCGGAGTCCACCTCAACGAGCTACCTACTTAGACTAGCCTTACCTACCCCTGGGCCAGTTGGCGGAGCCGGGGCAGGTTCACCCACTGACGAAAGAGAACGGAGGCGCCGGTGCCCGCAACGGCCACCACCAGCCGGAGCGTTCTGCGCCAGGCGATTTCCGGGCAGCGACGGCAAGTCACCGTCGCATCCGTGCTCGCCGCCTGCCATCAAGGCGGTGAAGCACTCGTCCCGGTGATCATCGGCGTGGTCATCGACCAGGCCGTCGCCGGCGGTTCGGCGGGCACGCTCGTGTTCTGGCTCGCCGTACTCGGCGTGGTCTTCGCGGGACTGTCCTATAGCTACCGGTTCGCCGCGCGCGCGGCCGAAGGCGCCTCGCTCCGGGCGGCGCACGACATCCGTCTCGCGATCAGCAGGCGCGTCCTGCATCCCGGTGGCGGCGCCGAAAGCGGCAAGCTGGCGGGCGAACTGGTCAACATCGGCACCAGCGACGCGCAACGGGTCGGGGTCGTGAACGCGGCGCTGCCGTTCGGGATCGCCGCGCTCGCCGGTGTCCTGGTCAGCGCCGTCGCCCTGCTGCGCATCTCGCTGCCGCTGGGCCTCCTGGTCCTTCTGGGCACACCTCCGTTGCTGTACCTCGCGCATCTGATCGGCAAGCCGCTGGAACGTCGCAGCGAAGCCGAACAGGAGCGGTCGGCGCACGCTTCGGGGGTCGCCACGGATCTGGTCTCCGGCCTGCGGGTCCTCAAAGGCATCGGGGCCGAACCGGCCGCCGTCGCCCGCTATCGCGAAACGAGCCAGAACTCGCTCCAGGCGACCTTGCGCGCCGCGCGGGCCAAGGCCTGGCACGACGGCGCGGTGCTCGCGCTGACCGGGATCTTCATCGCGATCGTCGCCCTGGTCGGCGGGAACCTCGCGTCGTCGGGGTCGATCAGCGTCGGCGACCTCGTCGCCGCTGTCGGGCTCGCCCAGTTCCTGCTCACCCCGTTCCTGATCTTCGGGTGGGTCAACGGCGAACTGGCCCAGGGCCGCGCCTCTGCGTCCCGGGTCGCCGACCTGCTGACCACGCCGACCGCGGTCGAGGCCGGTGACGGCGAACTCCCCTCGCCCCCCACCGGGAACGTCCGCTTCACCGAGGTCTCGTACGGCAGCCTCCGCGGTGTCGACCTCGAAATCCCCGCCGGTCAGCTGATCGGCGTCGTCGCCACCGACCCGGCCACCGCGACCGACCTGCTCGACTGCCTCGGCCGCGCGGGCGATCCCGCCGAGGGCAAGGTCCACGTCGACGGCGTCGACCTGTCCACTGTGGACCCCGAGCGCGTCCGGGAAGTCGTCCTGGTCGCCGCGCACGACGCGGACCTGTTCGAAGGAACGCTGGCGGAGAACGTCCACGCCGGTGGCTCCTCTTCCGACGAGGCCTTGGCCGCGTCGGCGGCGGACGAGGTCGCGGCGGCGTTGCCGGACGGCACCGCGACCGCGGTCACCGAACGCGGGCGCTCCCTTTCCGGCGGCCAGCGGCAGCGCGTCGCCCTTGCCCGCGCGCTCGCCGCGGACGCGCCGGTGCTCGTCGTCCACGACCCGACCACGGCGGTGGACACGGTGACCGAGGCGAAGATCGCCACCGGGCTCGCCCGGCTACGACAAGGACGGACCACGATCCTGGTGACCACGAGTCCCGCCCTCCTCGCCGTCACCGACCGCGTCGTCGTCCTCGACGGCGGCCGGGTCACGGGTGAGGGCGGCCACGCCGACCTCGCCCGCGATCGCGCCGACTACCGCGCGGCGGTGCTGTCATGACCCGCGAGCTCCTCCCCACCGCCGACGGCAAGCGGATCCGCGCCGTCCTCGGCGAACTGCTCCGCACCTCGAAGGGCCGTGCCGCCGGCGCGCTCACGATGCTCGTCGGCGCGACCGCGATCGGGCTGCTCACCGCCCGCCTGCTCGGCCAGATCGTCGATCTCGTCGTCGAGAAGCGTCCCGCGACCGAGCTGACCACCCCGGTGGTCGCGCTCGTCCTGGTCGCCGTCGCGCAGGCGATCGCGACGGCGGTGGGTGTCTCGCTGACCGCGAGGCTCGGCGAAACCCTGTTGGCGGAGCTGCGCGAGCGGTTCGTCGACAGGGCCTTGAGCCTGCCTCTCGAGCAGGTCGAACGCGCGGGCTCCGGCGACCTGACCGCGCGGGTCACCAACGACGTCATGGTGGTCGCGAGGGCGGTCCGCGACGCCTTGCCCGAGCTCGGCCGCTCGGCGCTCACCATCGTGCTGACGCTCGGCGCCCTCGCCGTCCTCGACTGGCGATTCCTCCTGGCCGCGCTGCTGGCGACGCCGATCCAGCTGCACACCGTGCGCTGGTACGTCCGCAACGCCGTCCCGTTGTACGCGAAGCAGCGGATCGCGACGGGATCGCAGCAGCAGCAACTGCTCGACACGATCGGCGGCGCGAAGACCGTCCGCGCGTTCCGGCTCGCCGACGCCCACGTGGAGCGGGTCCGGCAGCGATCCGAGGGCGCGATGGAGCTGATGCTGCGCGGCGTCCGGCTGATGACGACGTTCTTCGCCCGGCTGAACCTCGCCGAGTTCGTCGGCCTCTCGGCGGTGCTCGCGGCCGGTTTCCTGCTGGTGGGCGCCGACGCGGTGACCATCGGCGCGGCGACGGCGGCGGCGTTGTACTTCCACAGCCTGTTCGGGCCGATCAACACCGCGCTGGCGCTGGTGGACGACGCGCAGGCCGCCGCAGCGAGCCTCGCCCGGCTGATCGGCGTCGCCGACCTGCCTGCCCCGCGCGAGCCCGAACGGCCCGCGAAACCCCTTGACGCGTCGGTGAAGGCGGCCGGGGTCTCCCATTCCTATGTGGACGGACACCCGGTACTGCGCGACGTCGACCTGAGCCTCGCCCCCGGCGAGCGGGTCGCGCTGGTCGGCGCGAGCGGAGCCGGGAAGACGACGCTGGCCAAACTGATCGCCGGGATCCACACCCCGGGGTCGGGCACGGTCTCCGTCGGCGGGGTCCCGCTCGACGAACTCGGGCCGTCCGCCACCCGGCAGGCCGTCGCGCTGATCAGTCAGGAGGTGCACGTCTTCGCCGGTTCGCTGTCGGACGATCTCCGCCTGGCCAAGCCCGGCGCGTCGGACGCGGAACTGCTGGCGGCACTGGAAAAGGTCGGCGCGCGCGGATGGGCCGAGGCGTTGGGCGACGGTCTCGCGACCGTGGTCGGCGAAGGCGGGCATCAACTGACCGTCACCCAATCCCAGCAGCTGGCGCTGGCCAGGCTGGTCCTCGCGGACCCGCCGATCGCGATCCTCGACGAGGCCACCGCCGAAGCCGGAAGCGCGGGCGCGAAAACCCTCGAAGCCGCCGCGGCCGCCGCACTCGAAGGCCGGACCGGTCTCGTCGTCGCGCACCGGCTGACCCAAGCGGCGGCCTCGGACCGCGTCGTCGTGCTCGACGCGGGCGCGGTCGTCGAAAGCGGGACGCACGACGAGCTCGTGGCCTCCGGTGGTCAGTACGCAACGCTGTGGGCGGCCTGGTCGGACAACCGTTCACGGACGTGACCCGGGACGCAGCGTCGCCGGTTGCAATCGGCCGTTCGGCGTCTTAGGTTAGCCAAACCTGAATTTCGATTAATCCGGCATTTCGCCGGGTCGCCGATCAAGAAGGACGGACGATGGCCCGAATCTCCACCCTCTCCGCTGCGCGGGGGCGCCTGAAGACCGCCGGCGTGCTGGCGTCCACCCTGGTGCTGGCCGCCACGCTCACCGCATGCGGAGGTGGCGGAGAATCGGCCACCCCGGCCGCGCAGAACTCCGCGGGCGGCGCCGTCGACGCGAACGCGTTCCCGACCACGATCGAGCACAAGTACGGCAGCACCACCATCACCCAGGAGCCCAAACGCGTCGTCACGGTCGGCCTGACCGAGCAGGACGCGCTGCTCGCCCTCGGCGTGGTCCCGGTCGGGGTCACGGAGTGGCTCGGCAAGTTCCCCGGCACCATCGCCCCGTGGGCGACCGACAAGCTCGGCGGCGCCGCGCTGCCCGAGGTCCTCAAGGACGTCGATGGACCGCAGTACGAGAAGATCGCCGCGCTCAAGCCGGACCTGATCATCGCGCTGTACTCCGGGCTCACCAAGGAGCAGTACGACAAACTGGGCCAGATCGGCGTCCCGGTAGTCGCGCAGCCCAAGGAGTACAACGACTACGGCATCCCGTGGCAGGAGGCGACCAAGAAGGTCGGCCAGGCCGTCGGACGCTCGACCAAGGCGAACGAACTGGTCAAGGGCGTCGAGGACAAGTTCGCCCAGGTCCGTAAGGAGCACCCGGAGTTCGCGGGCAAGTCGGGCCTGATGGCCTCGACCTACGAGGGCTACTTCGTCTACGGCAGCCAGGACCCGCGCTCGCGCATCCTCGAATCACTCGGCTTCAAGCTGCCCGCCGACCTCGACGCCGCGATCGGCGACAAGTTCGGCAAGGCCATCAGCGCCGAGCGGACCGACCTGCTCGACCGCGACGCGCTCGTGTGGCTCATCGACACCCCGGCCAAGGCGCAGGAGATCTTCGGCAAGGACGCGCTCTACACCGGCCTGAAGGTGGCGAAGGAAAAGCGTGAGATCCTGATCGAGAACGAAGGCACCTACGGCAGCGCCGTCTCCTTCGTGACCGTGCTGAGCCTGCCTTACGTGGTCGACCGGATCGTCCCGCAGCTCGCCGCCGCTGTCGACGGCGATCCGAAGACCGAGGTCAAACCCGCTTCCTGAGCCGTTCGGGTAGGAACAGGGCCGCGAGCTTTCCGCTCGCGGCCCTGTTTCGTGCTGTGGGTCTTTGTCGAGCGCGCATTTAGTCCTCTAAATGCGGGGGTGGCTATTCTGGTTAGTGCCGAAGGGGTCTTAGGTACCTGCTGTTGTGGCTGGAGTTGGTCGCAGGTCCGTGAAGGCCTCCTTGCCTACCCTGAAGGTAGTGAAGGAGGCTTGGGTTCATGGGGTGGTTGCAATGCTCTGAGGTGGGTGGGTGTTGCGGGTGCTGGGTGTTGGGGAGTTGCCGCGTGAGGTGAAGGTCGGGTTCTGGGGGTTGGTGCGGGCTGGGTTGCCGGCGAAGCCGGCGGCCCAGGTGCTCGGGATCGGTCATACGACGTGTTCACGGTGGTTCCGTGAGGCTGGCGGGGTGATGAGCAACGCACCCCGCTTGTTGTCGGACCGGTTCCTGTCGCTGGCCGAACGCGAGGAGATCATGGTTCTGCGGGCGCGGGGTGAGTCCCAGGCGGAGATCGGCAGGATTCTCGGGCGGAGCGCTGGGACGATCTCTCGGGAGCTGGCCCGTAACACCGTGGCGGGTCGGGAGTATCGGGCCAGCGTGGCCCAGGCCGCGGCGGCGCGGCGAGCGAAGCGGCCGAAGGTCGCCAAACTCGCCGTCGACGGTCACCTGCGGGACCTGGTGCAGGACGGGTTGTTGCAGAAATGGTCTCCTCAGCAGGTCAGTAAAGTCTTGCGGGAGAACTACGCGGACCACCCGGAGTTACAGGTGTCGCACGAAACGATCTACCAAGCGCTCTACGTGCAATCCCGCGGCGCGCTGCGCCGTGAGCTCACCGCATGTCTGCGGACCGGGCGGGCGTTGCGTAAACCGCAGCGTCAGGCTCAGGTGCGCAGGGAACGGGCGCCGGGACGGATCCAGGGGATGGTCAACATCTCCGAGCGTCCCGCCGAGGTTGAGGACCGGGCGGTGCCGGGACACTGGGAAGGTGATCTGATCTGCGGGACCGGGCACGGTTCGGCGATCGGGACGCTGGTGGAGCGCACCACCCGGTTCGTGATGTTGCTGCACTTGCCCGACGGGCGTGACGCGGCGACGGTGGCCGAGGCGATGGCGGCGATGATCGCGACTCTGCCCGAGTCGATGATGGCGTCGCTGACGTGGGATCAGGGCAAGGAAATGGCTCACCACACCAGGATCACCGCGGAGACCGGGGTGCAGGTCTACTTCGCTGATCCGCACTCGCCCTGGCAGCGGGGGACCAACGAGAACACCAACGGGTTGCTGCGGCAGTACTTTCCCAAGAGAACCGACCTCTCGGTCTATTCCGCGGAGTACCTCGCCGCGGCCGCCGCACAGCTCAACGAACGACCGCGTAAGACACTCGGCTGGCTAACACCAGCCGAGTGCCTGCGGCGGCTACTCTTCCCAGACGAAACAACCAGCATTGCAACCACCAGTTGAATCCGCCAGGCCTTCACGGACTACGTGATCTCCCTCCACAGTCTCAGCGACACCCGCCAGCCCGGCAGTCACGGACGGCGGCGCGCAAAGGTCCCCTTCCCCCGAGTACATGAAGGCCCCCTTCCTGTACCTAGGCGCAAGGAAGGGGGCCTTCATGTACCGCAGAGGAGAGCCAGAGCGGCAGTGGCGTGGTGGGCCGAGTCTCGTGAGGGCCACGCCAGCCAGCCCGGGTGTCGCGAACTTGCGAACACTCGCACGCAAAATCCAGCAGGTACCTAGGGCACCCTTGGCTGGAACCCGAATCGCCACTCACGACCAGCCCGACAGAAGCGGGTCAGGACTCCATGGCCTTGACGAGCGAAGCGGGCCGCAGGTCGGTCCAGTTGGTCTCGACGTACTCGAGGCACTCCGGACGCGAGGCCGGGCCGAACTTCGTGGTCCAGCCCGCCGGGACCTCGACGAACTCGGGCCACAGGCTGTGCTGCCCCTCGTCGTTGACCAGCACCAGATACGTGCCGTCGGGGTTCTCGAACGGATTCGTCATGCCTTGTTCTCCTCGTGTGTATCCGGTGAATCAGCCCCGGCCGGGTCAGGCGGGCCCGATGCCGCTCACCGCGTACTCGGGCCGGGACGCGTCGGCGGTGCGCCGGTCCACAATGGACTCCAGGATCTCGCCGACCCGGACGGCGGTGTTGGACAGCAGCGACGACGTGATGCCGTGCGAGTGTTCGGTGCCGCCCTGCAGGTAGATCCCGCCGTCCAGCGGCGGTTCGGTGACGATCCGGTAGTCGCGTTCGATCCGGAGCCTGCCCTCGTCGTCACGCAGGCACGCGGAGGCGAGCTCGCCGAGCAACGGGGTCGGATCCGCCGGGCTGTACCCGGTGGCGTACACGACGAAATCGGCGTCCAGCCGGGTCCGTTCCCCGGTCTCCAGCGCCTCGATGGTGACCCGGACCTCGGATCCGGTGTCGGTGACTTCGGTGGGGCGGGAGACGTTGATCAGCTTCAGCCGCTCGATCCCCTGCACCTTCTCGCGGTAGACACGGCGGTACAGGTCGTCGATCAGGTCGATGTCCACGGCCGAATAGTTGGTCGCGCCGTGGTAGCGCATCAGGCGCTCCTTGACCGCTTCCGGCGCCGCGTAGAACCGCCCGACCGCCTCGGGGTCGAAGATCCGGTTGGCGAACGCGCTGTCGTCGGCCGGGCTGTAGCCGTAGCGCGCGAACACCGCGCACACCTCGGCCCGGGGGAAGCGGTCGTGCAGCAGCGCGCTGACCTCCGCCGCGCTCTGGCCGGCGCCGACGACGACGAACCGGCGCGGTTCTTCGGCGGCCATGCCTTCGAGGCGGTGCAGCATCTCGCTGTTGTGCCAGATCCGAGTGCCCGGCGTCACACCTTCGGGGAGGTTCGGCCGCAGCCCGGTGCCCATCACCAGGTTGCGGGCGCGCAGGTTCACCAGTTCACCGTCGGTGCGCGCGTGGACGTCGAAGAACACGATCTCGTCGCCGTCGAAGACCGGCGTGACCGAAAGCACTTCGGTGCCATAGGAAACCAGGTCGTCGACCTTCTCCGCCGCCCATTCGAAGTAGTCGTGGAACTCGATCCGCAACGGGAACAGGTTCTTGTGGTTGATGAAGTCGACCAGCCGGTCCTTGCTGTGCAGGTACGACAGGAAACTGAAGGAACTCGTCGGGTTCCGCATCGTCGCCAGGTCCTTGAGGAAGGAGACCTGCATGGTGGCGTTGTCGATCAACATCCCGCGGTGCCAGCCGAAACGCGCCTGACGCTCGAGGAAGTGAGCCGTGACGGTCTCCGCTCCCGGCGTGGCGTTGTGTTCGGTGACGGCGATGGCGAGCGCCAGGTTCGACGGCCCGAACCCGACTCCGACCACGTCGTAGACCGGAACCCGTTCGCCGACCACTGCTCGTGCCATCGTGAACCCCTTGCGCGGCTCAGCCGCATCTCGTTAGCTCGCTATGAAGACCAGGGAACCCTAACCTAAGTTAGGTGAGGCTCAACTAGTACTTTCAGTGGTGATGTTCATCCCTCGACCAGGAGGAGGCCGGTCCCATGCGGGTCGCCATGTTCGGATACCAGACCTGGGGACACCGCACCCTGCGGGCGTTGATCGACGCGGGCCACGATGTCGCCCTCGTCGTCACCCACCCGAAGAGTGACCACGCCTACGAGAAGATCTGGTCCGACTCCGTCGCGGATCTCGCCGAGGCCAACGGGATCCGCGCGCTGCTGCGACAGCGCCCCGACGACGCGGAACTGCTGGCGGAGCTGAAAGAAGCCGATCTCGACCTGATCGTGGCCAACAACTGGCGCACCTGGCTGCCGCCCGAGATCTTCGAGATGCCGCGCCACGGCACGCTGAACGTCCACGACTCGCTGCTGCCCGCCTACGCCGGCTTCTCGCCGCTGATCTGGGCGCTCATCAACGGCGAGCCGGAAGTGGGTCTCACGGCCCACATGATGGACGCGGACCTCGACGCGGGCGACATCGTGCTGCAGCGGTCCGTCCCGGTCGGACCGAAGGACACGACGACGGATCTCTTCCACCGGACGGTCGATCTCATCGCGCCGATCACCACCGACGCCATCGAGATCATCGCGAAGGGGGACTTCACGCCGGTCAAGCAGGACAGGTCGAAGGCCAGCTTCTTCCACAAGCGCGCCCTCGAAGACAGTCTCATCGACTGGTCCTGGCCCGCCGAGGAGATCGAGCGGCTGGTGCGCGCGCAGTCCGACCCCTATCCCAACGCCTTCACCCACCACCGCGGCAAGCAGCTGCGCGTCGTCCGTTCCTCGGTTTCCGTGGGCTGCTACGGCGGAACCCCCGGCCGGATCTTCATCCGCGAGGGTGAAGGTGTCGTGATCGTCGCAGGCCCCGAATCGCGCCGCGGCCGGTCGCACGGGCTCGTCATCGAACGGGTCCGGACCGAGGACGGCACCGAGCTGGCCGCCGACGAGTACTTCCGCACCATGGGCGGATATCTCACCAACCGGCCCTGACCTGCGGACTCATCGGTCCCGCGAAAAAAGTCATCGCGGGACCGATGAGTCCGGCCGGAGGGCGCCGTTACATCGGGTAAGAACACTCGATGGGAGGCGCCATGACCGAAACGATCGCCGCGGCGAAGGCAGGGGACGAATCCGCCTTCGCCGTGCTCACCGAACGGCACCGGCGGGAACTGCACGTCCACTGCTACCGGATGCTCGGCTCGTTCGACGAGGCGGAAGACGTCGTCCAGGACGCGCTGCTCAACGCCTGGCGCGGGCTGGACACGTTCGACGGCGGGAACTTCCGCGCGTGGCTGTACCGGATCGCGACCAACGCGTGCCTCGACGCGATCCGCAAGAGCGAGCGGCGGGTGCCGTCACTGCGCTCGTTCGCCGAGGTCCCCTGGATCCAGCCGTATCCGGACAGGCTGCTCGACGAGATCACCCCGCCCGAAGCCGGACCGGACGCGCTCGCCGTCGCCAGGGAGACCATCGAACTCGCCTTCCTCGCGGTCCTGCAGATGCTGCCGCCACAGCAGCGCGCGGTGCTGATCCTGCGCGACGTGCTCGGCTGGCAGGCCAGTGAAACCGCCACCCTGCTGGACCTCTCGGTGCCCGCCGCGAACAGCGCGCTGCAGCGCGGCCGGGCGACCCTGCGCGAACGCCTTCCGCAGCAGCGCGGCGACTGGTCCGCCTCGGCACCGTCCGAAGAGGAACGGGCGCTGGTCCGACGCCTCATCGAAGCCCACGACAGCGGCGATTTCTCTACGCTGAGCAGCCTGGTCCGCGACGACGTCCGCGTCACCATGCCGCCGGAGCCGAACTGCTACATCGGGCTCGAACACCTCGCCAGGCACGGCAGGATCGCCGAATCGATGGGCGAATGGCGCGCCGTCGCGGTCGACGCCAACCGGATGCCCGCGTTCGCCTCGTACCTGCGCCGCCCCGGCGACACCGAGTTCCGCGCCTTCAAACTCGACCTCGTCCGTGTCGTGGACGGCAAAGCGGCGGAGTTCACCACGTTCGACAGCCACCTGTTCCCGGCCTTCGGCCTGGACACGATCCTGAAGGGATGAAGCAATGCCGGAGAAGATGACCGACGAGCAGCGCCGCGCCTTTCTCGCCGAAGGCACCCGCACAGCCGTCTTCGCGACGGTCCGCCCGGACGGCAGACCGCACGCGGTCCCGGTCTGGTTCGCCCTGGACGGGGACGACATCCTGGTCAATCTGGGCGCGGACACCGTCAAAGGCAAGGCGCTCAAGGAGAATCCGCGCGTGTCGGTGGTCGCCGACGACCCGCTTCCGCCGTACTCGTTCGTGAGCGTCGAGGGTGTCGCGGAGATCGTTTCTGATCCCGACGGGGTGCGTCGCGGTTCGGAGCTGATCGCGCGGCGGTACCTCGGGGAGGCCGGACAGGACGCGATGGAGGGCTGGCTGGCCTACGCGACCTCACCGGGGAAGGTGCTCGTGCGGGTGCGGCCGGAGCATTTCGTGGCGATCGCGAAGGTCGGCGGCTGACAGCGTCCGATCCCGTCTCGTGAGTGGTAAGGACGGTTATTGAGGGGTAAGGCAAAGGTGCCTTCGCCGGTCCGATGCCGAGCGGCGTGCTTTCGGGACGCCCCGGAAAGGCTGGTGCGACCCTGAACCCAACGTGAGCGAGGGCGTGACTCGCGTGCTTGGAGCCGGATCTCGCGTGCTCAGACCCGGAACTCCGTGATCACCACCCGATCACGCGAGATCCGGCTCCAATCACACGTGATCCGTCTCTGATCACGGGTGATCGCCACCCGATCACACACGAACACCCATCCCTCTCCACACACAACACGAGCACGCCACGCTTGCCCTTCTCCTCGATAGAACCGTCCTTACCACTCACGAGACCCACCGCCCGATGTACCGCTAAGCGGAAGCCGCCTGGCCCCTGTCACCATTCGGCACCAAGATGGCCTCGTGGCCGAGATCGTTTTCGACGAGAGCACCCGTTCCTGGCTCATCCGCACCGCGGCGACGAGCTACGCGCTCAGGCTGACCGAGGACGACACGCCCTCCCACGTCTATTGGGGCCCGGCGCTCACCTCCGACCAGCTCGCCGACGTCCTCCCCCGGACCAAAGCGCGCTGGGACGCCTTCAACGATCCCAACGAGGGACTGGACGAACTCGCCGCCGACGGCGGGACCCGATACTGGACCCCCGCCCTCCAAGTCAGGTTCGCCGACGGCACCCGAGCCCTCGAATGGCGGTACCTCTCCCACGACATCGACGGCGGAGTGCTGCGCGTCCACTTCCGCGATCGCCACTATCCCCTGCGCATCACGCTCGGCTATCGCGTCCCGGCGGGCACCGACGTCATCGAGCGCTGGACCGAACTCACCCACGACGGCACGGAAGACCCGATCGAGGTCATCCGGGCCGACTCCGCGACCTGGGTCGTGCCGGTCCGGCCGGACTACCGGATCAGTCATGTCACCGGCCGTTGGGCCGCCGAGAGCCAATTGCTCCGGGAGGCGGTGCCCCACGGCGAGACCACGTTCGGCAGCAGGCGCGGGATCACCGGTCATCATGCCAATCCGTGGGTGATGCTCGACGACGGCGAAGCGACCGAGCGCCACGGCGAGGTCTACAGCGCCGCGCTCGCGTGGAGCGGTTCGTGGCGGATCACCACCACCCGCTCGTCCACCGGCCGCCTCACCGTGACCGGAGGCTTCGGCCAAGACGGCGTCGTCCCCCGGCTCTCCCCCGGCGACACGCTGACCACGCCTGTCTTCGCCGGGCTCTACGCCGAAGGCGGATTCGGCGCCACGAGCCGCGCCTGGCACGCGTACACGATCGGCCACATACTCCCGCACCCCGGCGAACTCCGGCCCGTGCTCTACAACTCTTGGGAGGCAACGGGTTTCGACGTCACCGAAGCAGGCCAGCGCGCACTGGCGGAACAGGCGGCCGCCCTCGGCGTCGAACTGTTCGTGATGGACGACGGCTGGTTCGGCGCGCGGGACAACGACCACGCCGGACTCGGCGACTGGCACGTCAACCGCGACAAATTCCCCGACGGCCTCGGGCCGCTCATCGGCGAGGTGCACCGGCTCGGCATGAAGTTCGGGCTCTGGGTCGAACCCGAGATGGTCAACCCGGACAGCGACCTCTACCGCACGCATCCGGACTGGGTCCTGCACTATCCACAAAGGACACGCTCGGAACTGCGGCAGCAGCTGGTCCTCAACTTCGCCCGTCCGGACGTGGCCGAGTGGGCGTTCGGCAGCCTCGACTCCCTGGTCGGCGAGCACGGGATCGACTTCCTGAAGTGGGACATGAACCGTCCGTTCAGCGAAGCGGGCTGGCCCGCCGACGACGACCCGGACCGGTTGTGGGTGGAGCACACCCGCGCGGTCTACCGGATCATGGACCGGCTGCGCGCCGGGCATCCCGGCCTGCGGATCGAGGCCTGCAGCGGCGGTGGCGGGCGGATCGACCTCGGGATCATGGCCAGGACGGACCAGGTCTGGACCTCCGACAACACCGACGCGCTCGACAGGCTCGTCATCCAGCACGGCTACGGCCAGGTGTACCCGGCACGCGCGATGGCGGCCTGGGTCACCGACGACCCCAACTTCGTCACCCACCGCTCGACCCCGCTGCGGTTCCGGTTCCACGTCGCGATGGCGGGAGTGCTCGGCATCGGCGGCGACATCGTCAGGTGGCCCGCGGACGACCTCGCCTACGCCCGCGAACAGATCGCGCTGTACAAGGAGATCCGGCCGGTCGTCCAGCACGGCAGGCTGTACCGGCTCGTTCCCCCGTCCACCGACGGGGTTTCCGCCTTGCAGTACGTCGCGGCCGACGGCGGGCGCGCGGTCGTGTTCGTGTTCCGGCAAGCGGCACATTTCCCCACTCCCGAACGACCGGTCCGGCTCGACGGTCTCGACCCCGCCGCCCGCTACCGCGACGAGGACACCGGGAAGGTGTGGCACGGCGCCGCGCTCCTGGCACACGGCCTGATGGCGGGCCTGCCGGAGGGCGATTTCGCCAGCGCGGTGATCCGGCTGAGCAAGCTCTGAGCACGCCGATAGATCAGATGTATCGCCCGTTTCGGGTGCCAGAAGGCGCTTCAAGCCGCTTGACATCGCCCTAGACATCCGATCGAATGCCGTCGCAGATGAGACGCCGTGCATCGCCGCGAGAAGGGTGACTGGGGCATGAAAAGGTCCTTCGCGTTGGGAGCGGCGCTACTCGTCGCCGCGAGCCTCACCGGCTGCGCGGTCGGCGGCGGGACGGGGACTTCCGGCGGCGAGATCTCCTTCCTGACGTTCGAAACACCGAACCTGCCGCCGTCCTACTGGGACGCCGCCATCAAACGCGTGACGGACCGGAATCCCGGTCTCACCGTGAAAAAGCTGGTCGCCCCGTCGACCGATCGCACCGGGTACGCCAAGCAACTGCTGCAGTCCGGGCAGTTCCCCGACGTCGCCATCGCCGTCGACTCGGCCGGTTTCGCCGAATCGGGCAACCTCTACGCGTGGACGCCCGAGGAGCTCAAGGACTTCCAGTTCCCGGCCGCCAACCCGATCAAGGGCGGGCACCACCAGTTGCCCGCCAACACTCAGACCATCCCGCCGATCTACTACAACAAGAAGCTCTTCGCCGACGCCGGGATCGCGTCGGCGCCGAAGACCTGGGGTGAACTCCTTGCCGCGTCCGAAAAACTGAAGGCGAAGGGCATCACGCCGTTCACCATCGGCGGCGGCAAGGAGGGGTTCCCGTCCGCGATGCTGCTGGACGGACTGGTCAGTGTCGAGGTCTACGGCAAGACCCCGGACTGGCTTTCCCAGCGGCGGGCCGACAAGGTCAAGTTCACCGACCCGGCCTTCCAGCAGGCGTTCGGCAAGTTCGCCGATCTGGTGGCCAAGGGCTACGTCGACAAGACGCAGGTCTCGCGGGACTACTCGGCGACCGAAACGGCCTTCCTCAACGGCGAAGGCGCGATGTACCCGATGGGCAACTGGTTCGCCGCCAGCGCCGACGCCAAGAAACCGTCGTTCGACATCGGCGTCTTCAACTTCCCCTCCGAGAACGGGAAACTCGTCGTGCCCGCCTACACCGGCGGCGGCATCGTCGTGAACGCCAAGTCCCCGAACCTCGACGCGGCGAGGAAGTTCGCGCTCGCATTCCAGCTCGACAAGGAGCAGATCGACGCCTCGGTCAAGGCCGACGGCCTGTTCCCCGCGATCAAGGGTTACACGCCACCGTCCGACGCGGGCCCGGTTTTCAAGGCGGGCTACGAGCTCTACCGGGAGGCCGTGGCGAAGAACGCTGTCGTGAACGCCTTCAGCTGGGAGACCGCGGACGACGGTCTCCTGCCGGGGATGAAGGACAAGGTCTACCAGGCCGCCCAGGACGTCATCACCGGCCGCAAGACGGTGGCCGACGTGTGCGCGTTCCTGGACGCCGAGTGGGCGAAGGCACGCTGACGCCACAATGCGGAGAAAACCGATCCTGCCGCGGGTGTGGCACTTCGCCTCGTTCGGCGCACCCGGCGTCCTCATCTATCTCTGCTTCGTCATGGCGCCGATCCTCATCAGCTTCGGCTACAGCCTGACGAACCACAACCCGTTCAACCCGCCTTCGGAGTTCGTGGGTTTCGAGAACTACAAGCTGCTGTTCCAGGACGAGCAATTCCTGACCGCGCTCTGGGTCACGACGATCCTGACCGTGATCGTGGTGGTCGTGCCGAACGTGCTCGGCCTCGGCGTCGCGTTGCTGCTCGACCGGAAAGGCTGGCTGTACAACGCTTTGCGGAGCGTGTTCTTCACACCCGTGATCCTCAGCTCGGTCGTGGTCAGCATCATCTGGACGAAACTGCTCGACGACCGGGGCCCGGTCAACGACTTCCTGCGCGCGATCGGTGTCGACCATCCGCCGGGCTGGTTGTCGGATCCGGATCTCGCGCTGTACTCGGTCGCGTCGATCGTGTGCTGGCAGATGCTGGGGTTCTGCGTGGTCGTGTACCTCGCGGGCCTGCAAGGCGTCCCGGCCGAACTGCTGGAGGCGGCGGAGATCGACGGCGCCGGGCCGGTCCGGCGGTTCCGCGCGGTGACCTGGCCGCTGCTCGCGCCGTCGTTGACGATCAACACGGTCGTCCTGCTGATCTCGGCGTTCAAGACTTACGACTACGTCAAGGTCGTCACCAACGGCGGGCCGGGCTCGGGGACCACAGCCACCATCGCGTTCAACGTCCTCGCCACCGGCCTCGACGCGAACCACGTCGGCTACGCGTCCGCGATGGCCGTGGTGATGCTGGTGATCGTGGCGACGCTGACCACGATCGTGCTGCGATTCCTGAGGCTGCGGGAGGTCGACCTGTGACCACAGTGGACGGTTCACGGCGTTCCTGGCTGCGGCCGACCGTGGCGATACTGGTGAGCGCGATCTTCTTCGTGCCGCTGTACTACGTGCTCGTCAACGTCTTCAAACCCGGCGATCGGATCGCCCAGGAGCCGGCGTCGGTCCCGCTGCCACCGACGCTGACCAACATCCACGCCGTGCTCACCCGGCCCGACGGCCTGTTCTGGGTGAGCCTGGCGAACAGCATGCTCGTCACGCTGCTCTCGATCATCGTGCTGACGGTGCTTTCGGCCATGCTCGGGCACTACCTCGCGCGCTCTGCCAAGCGATGGACCAAGGTGCTCGCGCTGATCCTGCTGGCGGGTTTGATGATCCCGCCGCAGGTGATCCTGATCCCGGTCACCGAAGTGCTCCGGCTGACCGGGATGATGGCGACGCTGCAAGGCCTGGTGCTGTTCAACGTCGGGTACTACGTGCCGTTCGGGGTCTTCGTGTTCACCGGGTTCATCCGCGGGGTGCCGGTCGAACTCGAGGAGGCCGCCCTGCTCGACGGTGCGAACCGGATGCAGGTGTTCTGGCGGATCGTGTTCCCGCTGCTGCGCCCGGCCACGGCGAGCGTCCTGATCTTCCTCGGGGTGTGGATCTGGAACGACTTCATCGACCCGCTGATCATCCTCGGCCCCAGCCAGGGGACCACGGTCACCACCGGGATCTACCGCTCGATCGGCCAGTACCAAGCCGATCTCGGCAGTGTGTTCGCGCTGATGTTCCTGGCGACCCTGCCGGTGCTGATCTTCTACCTGGCGTTGCAGAAGCAGTTCGTGAAGGGACTCACCGGCGGCGCGACCAAGGGCTGACCGAGGTAGACCGCGTTTAGTCCTCCGGTTGCGGTAGTACGTGATGCCGACTACCGCAACCAGTCCTCTAGATGCTCAGAGTTCGGTGACCTTCCCGTCGGCCACTTCCAGCCGCCGCGTCGTCGCGACCGCGTCCAGCATCCGCCGGTCGTGTGTCACCAGCAGCAGTGTCCCCGGGTACTCCGCCAGCGCCGACTCCAACTGCTCGATCGCGGGCAGGTCGAGGTGGTTGGTCGGCTCGTCGAGCACCAGCAGGTTGACGCCGCGCGCCTGCAGCAGCGCCAGCGCCGACCGGGTCCGCTCCCCCGGCGACAGCGTGGCCGCCGGCCGCAGGACGTGCGCGGCCTTCAAGCCGAACTTCGCCAGCAGAGTCCGCACGTCCGCGTCGGCGAGCTCCGGGACCTCGCGGGCGAAGGCCTCGACGAGCGGCAGGTCACCGAGGAACAGCTTCCGCGCCTGGTCGACCTCGCCGACCACGACACCGGAGCCGAGCGACGCGGCGCCCTCGTCGACCGCGATCCGGCCGAGCAGGGCGGCGAGCAGGGTCGACTTCCCGGCGCCGTTGGCCCCGGTGATCGCGACCTTGTCCGCCCAGTCGATCTGCAGGTCCACCGGACCGAGGGTGAACCCGTCCCGCCGCACCGTCGCACCGCGCAGGGTCGCCACGACCGCACCCGCCCTGGGCGCCGCGGCGATCTCCATCCGCAGTTCCCATTCCTTGCGCGGTTCCTCGACGACGTCCAGGCGTTCGATCATGCGGTCCGTCTGGCGGGCCTTCGACGCCTGCTTCTCCGTCGCCTCGCTCCGGAACTTGCGGCCGACCTTGTCGTTGTCGGTGGCCTTGCGCCGGGCGTTCTTGACGCCCTTCTCCATCCACGAACGCTGCATCGCGCCACGGGCCTCGAGCGAGGACCTGGTGTTCGCGTACTCGTCGTACTCCTCGCGCGCGTGCCGCCGCGCGACGGCGCGTTCCTCCAAATAGGACTCGTAACCGCCGCCGTAGGTCCGCACCTGTTGCTGGGCGAAGTCGAGTTCGACGACGCGGTCCACCGTGCGCGCGAGGAATTCCCGGTCGTGGCTGACCAGCACGGTCCCGGCGCGCAGCCCGGTGACGAACCGCTCGAGCCGCTCCAGCCCGTCGAGGTCGAGGTCGTTCGTCGGCTCGTCGAGCAGGAAGATGTCGTAGCGGCTCAGCAGCAGCGAGGCCATCCCCGCCCGCGCCGCCTGCCCACCGGACAGTGACAACATCGGCTGGTCGAGGTTGACCGTGAGCCCGAGGTCCGCGACGACCTCGGCCGCCCGGTCGTCCAGGTCGGCCCCGCCGAGCGCGAGCCAGCGATCGAGGGCGATCCCGTAGGCGTCGTCCGATCCGGGTTCGCCCGCGGTCAGCGCCTCGGTGGCGGCGTCGAGCGCGGCTTGCGCGGCGGTGACACCGGTGCGGCGCGAGAGGAACGCGCGAACGGATTCCCCTTCACGGCGTTCCGGCTCCTGTGGGAGGTGACCGACGGTGGCCGTCGGCGGGTTCAGCCGGACGCTTCCCTCTTCCGGCGGTACGAGGCCGCCGAGAGTCTTCAGCAGGGTCGACTTGCCCGCGCCGTTCACACCGACGAGACCGATCACTTCGCCCGGGGCGACGACCAGGTCGAGACCGGAGAACAGAACACGGTCGCCGTGGCCGGCGGCGAGATCCTTGGCAACGAGTGTGGCGCTCATGAGATCAGTAAGTCTACGGGGACCGATTGAACGACTCGTGGTCCCTCGGAAGAGTGGCAAGTATCCAAGCGATCACGGAACGTGGGTAACCTGGTTGTTCTTCTGGACCCGAACGAATCCCCGAGTATTGAGGTCGGTGACAGCAAATGGCGGACTCCGCCACCCCGGTCCCCGTCGTCCACCAGCAGAAAGGCGGTGCCCGAAGGCCGACGATGAGCAGGCGGCGGGAAGTCAGTCATGCCAGCGCGCGGTCGCTGCTGATGACGATCCTCGGCGAGTACGTCCTGCCGCGTGACCAGGCGATCTGGACGTCCACACTGGTCGAAGCGCTGCGCGTGCTCGACATCGAAGAGAAGTCCGCGCGGCAGGCGCTGGCCCGATCCTCCGCCGAGGGCTGGGTCGTCTCCGAACGTGTCGGCCGAAGAGTGCGCTGGTCTCTCACCCCACCAGGCAGACGCCTCATGACCGAGGGCGCGGAACGGATCTACGCCTTCGGCAACGAAGAAAAGGCCTGGGACGGCCGCTGGCTGATGTTGATCGTCTCGGTCCCCGAAGCGAAGCGGGATCTCCGGCACCGGCTCCGCACCCGCCTGACGTGGGCCGGGTTCGGTTCGCCGGTGGCGGGCGTCTGGGTCAGCCCGGATCTGAGCCGCCAGCGGGAGGCCCAGCAGATCGTGCAGGAACTCGGCCTCGACGCGCAGGCGATGTCGTTCACCGCCGCGTACGGCGACGTCGGCGATCAAGAGACGATGGTCGCGCGGTCCTGGGATCTCAGCGACCTCAAAGACCGTTACGAGGACTTCATCGACCGCTTCACCGGCACCCACCCCTCCGGTGAACACGGCATCCTGCGCGCGCAGACCGAACTCGTCCACGAATGGCGCAGCTTCCCGTTCCTCGATCCCCGTCTTCCGCTAAAACTGCTCCCCGACGGTTGGAGCGGCGTGCGCGCGGCGGACCTTTTCCACCGGCAGCACGTCGAATGGCGACCAGAAGCACAGGCCCAATGGGACGAACTCGCGGACGCCTCCGGCTAGGGTCACGGAAAACGATCTAGCGGAGGGACCCCGTTTTGGCCACCTCGATCCGCCTCGACCGCGAGGACGACGTCGCCGTCCTGACCATCGCTTCGCCGCCGCTGAACCTCTACACCGCGGTACTCCAGCAGGAACTGGGCGAGGCGATCGGCGATCTGGAGGCCACCCCGCCGCGGGCGGCGATCATCCGGGCCGAGGGCAAGATCGTCAGCGGCGGAGTCGATGTCTCCCTGTTCGACGCCCAGTCCTCCGCGGCCGAGGCGAAGGTGCTCTTCGACGAGATGCTGGCGATCCCCGACCGGATCGCCGCACTCCCGTTCCCCACCGTGTTCGCCGCCCACGGCCTGTGCCTGACCTGGGCCTTCGAGGTCGCGGTCGCCTGCGACATCATCCTCGCGACCGAGAAGGCCAAGTTCGGGCTCGTCGAACGGGTCGTCGGCCTGACGCCGACCATGGGCGGAACCCAGCGGCTCGCCGCCCGCGCCGGTGTCGGCCGCGCGAAAGAGTTCGTGATGACCGGCGCGACCTACGACGCCACGACCCTCGAACGCTGGAACGTGGTGAACCGCGTGCTCCCGGCGGACGGTTTCGACGAGGCCGTCCGCGCTTTCACGAACGACCTCGCGCAGGGGCCGACCAGGGCGCACGCGGCCACCAAGAAGGTCCTCGAACACTACGAGCACGGCGGCGTCGCCGAGGCGAACGAGCACATCACGACGATCGCCGCCGGGCTCTTCGACACCGAGGACCTGCGCGGCGCGGTGAAGTCGTTCCTCGCCGACGGTCCCGGCAAGGCGACCTTCACCGGCCGCTGATCCGCTACGGCCGCTGACCGACCGCGTCCACCACGCCGGACGCGGTCGCGGCGGTCGAATTCGTGCCCAGGTACTGGAAAGTGTCCGCGGCGAAGACGATCACGACCGGTTTCGCCACCTTGGGGTCGTCATGCGGCCCGAGCGGCCAGGTGATGCCGACACCGGGCCTGCCCGCCGCGTCCTTGGTGTGGTCGACGGCGCGCAGGCCTGACACCTTGGCTGCCGCGCCGTACAGGGCCGCCCGGACCGCGGGCGGAAGGTGGTTTTCGTTCGCCAGCGCGAGGACGTCCTTGCCCATCGCGTTGTAGTCGCCCTTCTCACCGCTGTGGTCGGCGTTGAGGTAGGCGAACATCGCGTCCGCGTCGGTGGGGAGATCCACCCGGTAGCCGGGCCGTGGCGTGCACGGCTCCGTGACACCCTTGAGCGGCTCCTTGCCCTTGTACGCCTGCGCCTGCCCGTTCCGGCAGCCCGGAAGCGGGAAGGAACTTCCGTCCGCCCTCTTGATCATCCCGTCGCGGGTACCGTCCGCCGAAATCCACGATTCCCGCTCACCGTCGGGCTGCTTGGTCTTCGTGTAGATGAACTGGTCCGGTTTCGGCGGTGTGTCCGGTGTCTTCAGCGCGGCCGCGGCGGCACTGCGCAGCACGGCCTCGGGGTCCGCCGTGGCCGCGGGCGGTTCCAGGCCGGCCGGGGTGAGCGCCACGACGGCGGTGATGGCCGCGGCCAGACCTGACGCTCCCACTCCGGTCCAGACCCAGCGCCGCCGTTTCTTCAGCGGCACCACGTTTTCCGTCTGGACGGCGCCGATCTCGGCCATCAATCGCGCGCGGGCCGGGCCGAGTACGCCGGATTCCGCGAGGGGCACCGAGTCCGTCCGCTCGGCGATCAGCTTCAGCTCATCCATGGTTGGCGATCTCCTTCGAAGTCGTGATGTCCGGGTGTCCCAGTGCTTCCCGGACCTTCCGGCGCGCGCGATTCAGCCGCGAGCGGACGGTGCCGAGCGGGATGTCCAGTGCGGCGGCCACTTCCTCGTAACTCAGGCCTTCCCCCGCGAACAGCGTGAGCGTGTCCCGGTCGCCGTCCGCGAGTTCCGCCAGCGCGGAGTCCAGCAGTTTCCCCATCGCCTCGGCCGTCACCTGATCCGCGACACGCTCGGCGTGCCCTTCCTCGTCGGGCGGCGGGCCGAGAGCCTCCCGGAGCTTCAGCTCCCTGACCTCGTCACGACGCCGCTGCGCCACGAGGTTGGTCGCGATCCCGTAGAGCCAAGGCCGGGCCTCGCGGCGCTCGGTGTCGTACCCCTCGCGTTTGCGGAACGCCACCAGGAACGTCTCCCCCAGCGCGTCCTCCGCGGCGGCCGGGCCGACGCGTCTGACCAGGTAGCGGTGGATGTGCGCGGCATGCCGGTCGAAGATCGCGGAGAACCACTCAGGCGCGGTCACCGACCTCGCGATCAGTTCCGCGTCGTCCCAGTCCCCCGGATCCGCCCCAGATGAACTCATGAACCGCCCTTCGCCGTCCGTCAGTGTCACTTGTTGTCCGCATCCGGGGCCGAACAGGTTCACGACCGACGAATCGGTCTAGACCTTTTATGCGAGCCGCGCTACATTCAAGTGTGGTCTAGACCACACGCGCCAGTTTCAGCACAGGTCAGTCTCGCCGCCTCTTTTGGAGAGAACCGCCATGAGACGCACCAGAAAACGACTACTCAGCGCACTCACCGTGACACTCCTCGCAGCCGGGCTCCTCGTGGCCGCGGGTACTCCGGCGATGGCGGCGGGCCGCCTCCGCGCCGCCTTCACCCTGACCGGGACCACCGGTGAGTACACCGTCACGAACCCCAGCAGCGAAACCGTCGCCGACTGGTCCATCACCTTCACCGTTCCCGCCGGCGTGACCGCCACCAGCGGTTCCAACGCCACGGTTTCCCAATCGGGCAATCAGGTCACCCTCGTCCCGGCGTACTACATCAAATCCCTCGCGCCGGGCCGTTCGACCTACCCGTACAGCCCGTCGTTCCGGCTCAGCACGGCGGTCAACCCGACCACGTGCCGGATCGACGACGCCAACTGTGACGGTTCGGGCGACGCCCCGCCGTCGACCCCGGCCAACCTGCGCCTCGTGGCCAAGACGACCACGACCGCCGCGCTGGCCTGGAACGCGGCGGCACCGGGTTCGCTGCCCGTCACCGGCTACGACGTCTACCAGGGCACCACGCTGGCGGCGTCGGTCACCGGCACCGAAGCACGGATCACCGGGTTGACGCCGAACACGGCCTACAGCTTCACCGTCGTCGCCAAGGACCGGAAGGACGCCAAGTCCCCGCCCACCCCGGCGCTCGCGGTGACCACCAACAACCCGGGCGACGACACCCAGGCACCGACGGCGCCGTCGAACCTCCGCTCGACCGCGGTCACGTCGAGCTCGGTCTCCCTGGCGTGGAACGCGTCCACCGACAACACCGGCGTCGTCTCCTACGACGTCTACCGCGGCGCGGACCTCGTCACCACGGTGGCCGGGACGACCGCGACGGTGAGCGGGCTTTCACCGTCCACTTCGTACTCTTTCACGGTCAAAGCCCGTGACGGGTACGACAACGTCTCCGCGGCGAGCGCCGCCGTCAGCGCTCGCACCGGCGACATCGTGAACGGGTACGCCCGGGTCGGCTACTTCGTCCAGTGGGGTATCTACGGCCGCCAGTTCTTCGTCAAGAACCTGGTGACCAACGGATCCGCGAGCAAGCTGACGCATCTGCTGTACGCGTTCGGCAACATCGACCCGGTCAACCACACCTGCCTTTCGGGTGTCACCAAGGGAACGACGTCCAATCCCCAGGACCCGAACCAGGGTGATGGCGCGGGCGACGCGGAAGCCGACTACTCACGGCCGATGTCCGCCGCCCAGTCCGTCGACGGCGTCGGCGACACCGGCTGGGAAACGTTGCGCGGCAACTTCAACCAGCTCAAGAAGCTCAAGGTCAAGAACCCGAATCTGAAGATTCTCATCTCCTTGGGCGGCTGGACCTACTCGAAGTACTTCTCCGACGTCGCGGCCACCGCCGCGTCGCGGCAGAAGTTCGTCGCGTCGTGCATCGACACCTACCTGAAGGGGAACATCAAGGCGTACGGCGGGGCCGGCGGGCCGGGAACGGCCGCGGGCATCTTCGACGGCATCGACATCGACTGGGAGTGGCCGGGCAGTCCGGACGGGCATCCCGGAAACCACTGGAGCGCCAACGACAAGACGAATCTGACGGCCCTGCTGGCCGAGTTCCGCACGCAGATGGACGCCTACGGCGCCACCACCGGCAAGCGGTACGAACTGCAGGCGTTCACCCCCGCCGACCCGGCGAAGGTGAGCGGTGGCTGGGAGATCCCGAAGATCTTCGACTACCTCGACGTCGCCAACGTGCAGGGCTACGACTTCCACGGCTCGGGCAGCGACAACTCGTGGGAGCCGAACCGCACCGGCCATCAGGGGAACCTCTACGCCGACGCGGACGACCCGTACAACTTCAAGTTCAGTGTGGAGTCGGCGATCAACGCCTACACCAACGCCGGGGCCAATCCACGGAAACTGACCCTCGGGCTCGCCTTCTACGGGCGAGGATGGCAAGGGGTCGCGGACGGCGGAAAGAAGGGCGAATGGCAGAGCGCGACCGGAGCCGCGCCGGGCCAGTTCCCCGAGGAAGCAGGTACTCGTGGCTACGCGAATCTCTTGGCCAGTGTCCCGAACTGCACTGTCCAGCACGACACCGCGGCCGTGGCCACGGCGTGCTATACGGGCAACGGCGGGCAATGGTGGACCTTCGACGACGCCTGGTCCATCCAGCAGAAGGTCGCCTGGCTCAAGACCAGAGGACTGCTCGGAGTCATGGCATGGGAGATGTCGGGTGACACCGGATCCCTCATGACCACAGTGGACAACTCGCTGAAGTAAAGGTTCCCGGGGTGCCGGTGTTTCGTCACCGGCACCCCGGGCTCCTTGGTCGCGGACCAGCCGCCGGCCGAGCGCGACCAAAGTCCCTTGCTCGCGGCATACACGGGCCTCCCGGGCAACCCGATCAGGGCCACCGCGGCGAGCTAAGACCATTTATGTCGCACGGCCGTGGTTCGCAGCGCAAAGGGACTACACGGTGCTTCTTTGAGCGTATTCTCCTCTCGTGGAGGAGTTCCCGGATCCGTCTGGTCCGCCTTACCGCTACGAGTACCCGCTACCCGAGCAGGTCAAGGCGGAGCATCGGCGCGCCGAGCAGCACTTCGGGCGGAAGCTCGATTACTGGAGGAGCCTCCAGACGGCTCCTGCCCAGATATGTGTGTTACTCGCCGGAGCATGGGTGGCCACTGAGGACGATTACCTGTCGGGGTCGGCGCTGGTCATCTTGCTAGTCGTCTGTGGCTTGTTGCAGCTGGCCCTGGGCTACCGGGTCATGGTGTTGTCCAGCGCGAAGGACAAGCACTCGAACCTGCTGAAGGCCTATGGTGTTCTGGCTCCTGGCACCGAAAGAGCGGCGCTGGTCGCGGAGTCCAAGGACTTCGACAGGATGCACGAGGTACTCGGCAAACCGCTTTCCCCGAAGAGGCGGCACCTCAGCCGACACCGCGAAAACCAGACCAGAGCCTCTACGGCGAAACGCCCCTGAACGGGAATCCGTACAGCGGGGTGATCCGGCTCCGCTCGCCTCGGCCGCTCCGCGAACTCGATCAATAAGAAAGCTCCGAACGCGGACCGTGAAGTCGTGCGCAATGCCCGCCCTGCCCCGACAGGATGCATTCAAGATCAACTTCACGACCGACCTTGATCACGAAGAAGGCCCGTGAGCAGTGGGTATGCTGCTCACGGGCCTTGCGTCTTCCGGTCGGGCTGACAGGATTCGAACCTGCGACCCCTTGACCCCCAGTCAAGTGCGCTACCAAACTGCGCCACAGCCCGGACCCGCACTCCGTGGAGTGCGATATGAGTACTTTAGCGGGTCCCGAACAGGGCCTTGCAACCAGGGGTCACTGTGTGTCTGAGCTGGGAAAACGGACCGTGAGAGCCACCCTGCCGCAATCGGGCGGCCCTCACGGAGTCACTGTGGGTTGTCGGCGTGCGTGAGGGTCTGCCAGGAGACGAACAGGCTGTTGGTACCCGCCGGGCGCTGGCGGAGGGTGAGGGCCTCGGTGTTGCTCATGGTGTGTCCGAGGCGCGCGTGGAGGTGGTTGTAGCCGACCTCGGTGATCGGGCCGAGGCCGAGCTTCAGGCTGCCGCCACAGAGCCACGACGGGACGGCGGCGCCCATCTGGTACTTCGCGTGGAAGCCGAGACCTTCGCGGAGGCGGTCGGCGATCTCGGGATAGAGGTCCTGGCCCTGGATGCGGCTGGTCTCGGCGAAGTTCGCGATGGCGGCGAGGCCGTAGCCGGTGTGGGTGAAGTCGCGGCAGGTCTCCTGCGAGAGGCCGTTGACGAACGTCGTCTGGCCTTGCCAGTACTTCACGATCTTGTCGCGGGTGTCCAGGCCGCTGCCGGGCGCGGTCTTCGGGAGCGCGCCGTCGCTGGTCAGGTAGAGGTAGGCGGGGACGCGGGTGCGGAACTTCGCGACGGCCTTGTCGTAGCTCGCCTTGTCGTCGAGGAACACCGAGATGCCGATCGCGGCCTCGGTCATGCTGAGTTCCCAGTTTCCGTTGCTGTGACTGCCGTTGATCACCTCGGGCAGGTACACGGTCCGGAGCATGGTGCCGAAGCGGCCGGAATTCGGCCAGCCGGTGTAGGTGTGCTTGATGATCTCCGCCGCACGTGGCCACGAGGAGGCCGACCACGCTGATTGCAGGGGCGCGTTGCTGTTCGTGTGGTCCTTCAAGACCGCGGACCAGGCGTCCATGATCTCGATCGCCTTCGTCGCGTATTTCGCGTCGCGCGTGATGTACCAGGCGAGGGAAAGGGAATACGCCGCGATCGCGTCTTGCCGTTCATCGGTACAGCCGAGATTCGGATTCGAATAGGGGCCGCATTCGACGACGGCGCGCGGTTTCGGTGACCGGGACAATGAGGCGTACGAGCTCGACATCATCGCGTTGTAGGCCTGTTTCCACGGTTGCGCGCCGGCCTGGACCTTGGTGCGCACGAAGTCCAGTTGCGGGCGGCTGACCAGTACGCCTGGGTGGGTGAACGTGGCCGGTGCTGCTTGCGCAGGGGCACTGAGAAGGCCCAGTGCCAACGGGACGAGCGTGGTCAGGGCGAGCAGTTTCCTCGGTAGGGACATGGTTCTCCTCGGGCGGGTGTGAGCCAGGTCACCGGCGGCGCGTGGTTCAGTGTCATGGTCTGAACCAGTTGCGTCAAGACCTTAATTCGCCCTCAAAAGAAAGGAGGTCCCGCTGATCGGAATCAGTGCCGCCAAGGGCCGACGAATGCCGGGCTTCCGATCGGATAGCTGCCGATCAAGCGCCAGGTCGCGAGTTCGTAGGCTTGGACCACGTGTTCACTCTGCGACGCGACATAACAATGCTCGCCGACGACGGAGAAATGTCGTGGCCATTCGCCGGTCCCGTGATCGGCGACGGCCTTCGGGAGGACACCGTCGAAAGCGAACTCCGTGATCGTTTCGGGGCCACGGTTCGACAGGAAGAGCCGATCGCCGTGCAGGACGAGCTGTCCTGGGAGGTTCTCGCCGCCGGGCTCGAGCGTCGCGGGAGTCGAGTTCTCCACGGAGAACGTGCCTGGCGGTTCTTCGCGCACTGTCACCAACGAGGCGGCCAGTTCACCGACGACGTATGCGTGGTTCGTGCCCGGGCGCCGGACCAGCTGCCGGGGACCGGTCCCGGCGGGCAGCGCCGACACCGAGACGGGGATCAGTTCGCCTTCTTCGCCGAGGCGGTAGCTGCGGATCTCGTCGGTGCCCAGGTCGACCGCGCTGACCAGCGTCCCGGTCTCGTCGACCACGGCCATGTGCACGTGTGCGGCTTCCTGCCGCTCCGTGTTGGGTCCGGTGCCCTCGTGCTGGACCAGCGCTGTGCGCACGGTGGGAACGCCGTCGGGCCCCAGTGCGAACACGGCCAGGCTGCCGCCGCTGTAGTTCGCGCACACCAGGAACCGGCCATCGGGAGTGATCCCCAGATGGCACGGATCGGCCCCGCCGGTCGGGAGCGAGTTCAGGGCCTCGAGGGTGCCGTCCTCGCCGACCGCCACGGCGGTGATCGCGCCTTCGGCCGTTTCGTTCGCGGCGTAGAGCACCGGCAGCGTCGGGTGCGGGGTCAGCCAGCTCGGCGAATCCAGTTCGAGCGAGCCCGCCGGGGTCAGTCGCCCGGTCCGCCCGTCGCGCCAGAAGGTGCCGATGCCTTCGCCATCGGCGTTGCTCGCGGCGGTGTAGGAGCCGACGATGAGCAGTGTCCGGTCGTCGTTCGCAGGAGTCACCAGGCACACTGTGCAGCAACCCGAGGTGGAGGTGAATCCCTTTTGACCACATCCTGTGCGATCGTTTCGGGAGCGGCGTCCGTCGCCCACCTGGCAGCGGCCGGCCTCGCCGGGCGGACCTGCGCCGGAGCGACTCAGAAACTTCCCTGTGCCATCCCGGACAGCGGCCCGGCAACTCCGGACTACAGGTCGAACTCCCCCGGCGCGAGGCTGCGTGCCAGGCAGAACTCGTTTCCTTCCGGGTCGGCAAGTACCACCCAGGGCCGACCGTCTCCCTGTCCCACATCCGTCTTGGACGCGCCGAGCGCGAGCAACCGCTCGAGTTCGGTCTGCTGGTCACTGTCGATCGGGCAGACCTCGAAATGCAGCCGGTTCTTGGCGATGGTCTTGGCCTCGGGAACACGGACGAAGACCATGCTCGGCACAGCGGGCCCGCCACGCAACGCGGCCAACCGCTGTTCGTCCGGCTCCTCCGGATCGGGTCCGATCTCGACCGCGGCGCCGTTCGTGTCCTGATAAATGACATAGCCCAGTACGCCGCACCAGAAATCCGCCAATCGCCGCGGATCCACGCTGTCGATGGCCACCCATTCGAACCGACTCGTCATACACAATGCCTTTCCATTTCGGAGCTACCGAGCCCCGACGGTGACCGACGGCGACGAAGCCAGGGGAACCAGCAGCCGCGCCCCTCCGGTGCCGTCGGCCGGCACGGACCAGATGTCGCTTTCCTTGCCGCTCCCCCGTGGCAGGCTGTAGGCGATCGTGTCCTTGTCGAGCCAGACCACCTGGTCGTCCACGCTGCGCGTCTCCGCGAGCGGGGTCTCCCGCATCGTAGCCAGGTCCAGCACGTGCTCCCGCCAAGGCCGGGCATCGCCGTCCGCCACGCGCTTCTTGAACGCGAGTTTCGTGCCGTCCGGCGACAGCGACGGGCATTCCGCGTTCTCCCGCAGGGTGCGCGCCTTCCACGCCTCGTTGTCGCCCTGCACCAGGAATGTCCGCCCGCCGGTGGCGACCGTGGCGAAGAACGTCCGCTCGTCGGGGGCGAAGGTGACACCCCAGTAGTTGACGTCCTCGCCGCGGTGCTGCTCGTCTCCGATCCGCAGCGGGATGCCCTCGATGTTGCTCGACAGCTCGTTCCGCTCGCGGTCCATGATGGCCGTCCGGGTCGAGAAGGTGCCGGGTTTCGAGTAGGAGTCGCCGGTGACGAAGGTGGTCCAGCTGCCCATCCGGCCGCCGGGCGAAAGCTTGGCGCGGTTGGGGATTCCGGGGACGTCCACCCGCTTGACCTCGCCGAGCGCGGCGTCGACGAACCGGGCGACCGCGCCGGCCATCGGCGTGGGTTCTTTCGCCAGGCACAGGCCGCCGTCCGCCGCGGTGTAGAACCGCTCGCAAGCGAGCGAACTGATTCGTCGCGGGCTCCCTGGTTCGAAGACGGGGACCGAGGCGACGTTGCCGTATCCCGGCCCCGGAGCACCGTTGCGGAACAGCAGCCTCCCCCGCTCCCCCAGCGAAACGGGTTGTGCGGAATCCACCTCGATCGCCACGTCTGACGTCTGCCGCTCGGGGCTGTTCGCCTTGGCCTGCATCACGTACACCACCGAGGCGGCGGCGAGTGCGACGACACCCGCCAGCGCCACGACGAACTTCACCGGAAGCTTCACGCCGTCTCCTTCCCCGTCACCGGCAGCGGTACGGGCCTGCTTTGTCGAGCAGTTCCCCGTTGGTGCCGATGATCTCCCAGGAATAGGTCTTTCCCTTGAGCACCAGCTTCATCACCCCGTGCTTGCCCAAGATCTTCTCGACGCCTTCCCGGGCCTTGTAGTCGAGGTACAGGCTGTCGCCGCCGATCCCGGCGATGACCGACCGCACGCCGTTGGCCTCGTCGACGTGCCCGTTGACGTCCAGGGGCTTCGTCCGCTCGTAGTGGTGATCGTGCCCGGCGAAGACGACGTCCGCCTTCGCTTTGGCCAGCTCGTTCCACAGCGGCGCGATGCTCTTCGCGTCTCCGGCGTTCCCGGAATTGAACCGCGGATGATGCCAATATCCGACGACACAGGACTTCTTGGTCCTCGCGAGGTCCTTGCGCAACCAAGCCACCTGTTCGGCGCCGCCGCCGTTGTACACCGGGTCCGAATCCAGCGCGACGAAGTGGAAGGCGCCGACGTCGAAGCTGTAGTACGGCTTTCCCTTGGGTGTCGCGATCTTCCCGAAGTACTGCTTGTATCCCGCCAGGTCGTTGTTCCACTCGTGGTTGCCCGGCGTCGGTTTGGTGATCCTCTTGAACTTGCCCCAGGTCTTGTCGTAGTAGGACCGGAACTCTTCGATGGTGCCGTCGACGTACTGATTGTCGCCGACCGTCAGCACGTACCGGGGTTTGATCTTGCCCACCAGCTCCGCCGTCCGCTGGTGCTCCGACGGCAGTTCCGCTTTCGCGATGTCGCCGGCGAGGGCGATGACGATGCCATCGGACGCCGAAGGCCGGGTCGACGCCTTCACCGGCGAGGTCGATCCGGACAGGTTCCCCGCCGCGTCCCGCGCCCGCACCGCGTACTGGAAGTCGAAACCCGACGCCAGCGACGTATCGGTGTAGGAGGTCGTCGCCGACCGGCCGATGACGTTGCCGTTGCGCAGCACCTCGTACTCGACGACGCCGACGTTGTCGTTCGCCGGGTTCCAGCCGAGCGTGATGCTCTCGGTGGTGGACGACTTCTGCCGGAGCCCGGTCGGCACCGACGGCGGCTGGATGTCGCCGTCGCCGGTCCGGACGCCGTAGACCTCCAGTTCCCACAGCGAGTACCCGTACTCGGTCGCCCGTGCGGTGCTGAAGATCCGGACGTGCCTCGCGGAGGTGTTCAGGCCGGCGAACTCGTCGAGGCCGCCGTTGCTGGCCACGACGGTCTTGACGTCTCGCCAGGTCTGGCCGTCGTCGGATGCCTGGATCTGATAGTCCTTCGCGTGGGCCGATTCCCAGAAGATCTTGACCCGGCTGATGTCCGCGGGACCGCCGAGGTCGACCGCGATCCACTGTGGATCGCCCTCCAGGCTCGCCCAGCGGGTCGTCGAATCACCGTCGACGGCGAGCGCGCCGCCGAAACTCTCGTTCTCGACCGTGGACGTGGTGGTGCGTTTGTTGACCGACAGCAGTGATTCCACCGGTCCGGCCGTGGCGCTGGACGCGGTCACGGGCTGAGCGAGCAGGACGATCGCCGCGATCGCGGCGATGCCCGGCTTCACCATTCGATTCACCTGTACTCCTGGATGGGCCTACGTCGTCGTGGACAGCAAGCCGGGTCCGGTGCCGCGCACGGCACCGGACCGCGGCCGTCAGCGGCAGGTGTACGGACCTGCCTTGTCGAGCACCTTCCCTGCGGTGTCGTAGATCTCCCAGGAATACGACTTTCCGTTCAGCACCAGCTTCATCACGCCGTGCTTGGCGAGGATCTTCTCGACACCTTCGCGCGCCTTGTAGTCGGTGTAGAGGTAGTCGCCGCCGATGCCGGCGATCACCGACCGCACGCCGTTCGCCTCGTCGACGTGCCCGTTGACGTCCAGCGGCTTCGTCCGCTCGTAATGATGGTCGTGCCCGGTGAACACCACGTCCGCCTTCGCCTTGGCCATCTCGTTCCACAGCGGCGCCATCTGCTTCTTGTCACCGGAGTTTCCCGAGTTGAAGCGCGGGTGGTGCCAGTACCCGATGACGCAGGACTTGGTGTTCTTCGCCAGGTCGTCGCGCAGCCAGGCCACCTGTTCGGAACCACCGCCGGTGTAGATCGGGTTCGAGTCCATCGCGACGAAGTGGAAGTCACCGATGTCGTAGCTGTAGTACGGCAAGCCCTTCGGGTACGCGATCGCGCCGAAGTACTCCTTGTATCCCCTGAGCTGGTCGTCCCACTCGTGGTTGCCCGTCGTGGGTTTGGTGATGCTCTTGAACTTGCCCCACGTCTTGTCGTAGTGGGCGCGGTACTCGGAGATGGTGCCCTTGTGGTACTGGTTGTCGCCCACGGTCAGCACGTACTGCGGGTTGATCTTGGCGACCTGGTTCGCCGTTCCCTGGTGTGTGGAGAAGAGTTCGGGGTTGGCGATGTCACCCGCCAGTGCGATGGTGACGGCGCCGGTGCCCCCGGGTTTGGTCGCGGCCCTGATCACCGGACTCGCCGCGGAGACGTTGCCCGCCGCGTCCCGTGCTCGCACGGAGTAGCCGAACTCCGCTCCGGACGCCAGCCCGCTGTCGGCGTAGGTGGTCGTCGCCGTGGTTCCGACGACGTTCCCGTCGCGGAGCACCTCGTACTCGGCGACCCCGACGTTGTCGGTCGACGCGGTCCAGCCGAGGGTGACGCTGTCCGCGGTGGTCGCCGTCGCGGCGAGGCCCGTGGGCACCGTCGGCGCCTGCGTGTCGCCGCCGCCGACGCGGTCGCCGTAGACCTCCAGCTCCCACAACGAGTAACCGTAGGTCGTACCGCGAGCCGTACCGTGGACGCGGAGGTGGCGTGCGGAGGCGTTGAGGCCCGGGTGTTCGTCGACGGCGCCGTCACCGCCGGTGACCGACTTGATGTCGGTCCAGGTCCTGCCGTCGGCCGAGCCCTGGATCTTGTAGGTCTTGGCGTAGGCGGCTTCCCAGGTCAGTTTGACCTTGGTGACGGTCGCGGCGCTGCCGAGGTCCACGGCGATCCACTGCGGATCGACCGCCTCCTCGCTCGCCCACCTGGTCGTGGCGCTCCCGTCGACGGCGTTGGCGCCCTCGAAGCCGGAGCCCTCGACCGATGAGGTCGTGGTCGGTTTGCCCGCGGACAGCAGAGATTCCGCTTGTGCGGCGGTGCCCGAAGAGATCAGTGTCTGCCCCAGCAGGGCCAGGGTCGCCACCGCGACACCGGCCAGGGGTGTTCTCCGTTTCATGCGAACTCCTCGACGTTGCGGAGTCGCGAGTACCGGCGTGGGCGGCGTCGGGTCGGCCGGAGTCGCTTCGTTAAGTAAGTTTCCTAACGATCGCAGTGTAAAAGGTTCTTAAACTCCCAGTCAACGGGTGACCGCGCGGTGCCCTGCACCATTCGGTGGCAAGGTCACCGCGCGATCCCCTGGGTCATGCCCGGTCAGCAGTTGACGTTGTAGAACCAGGTCGGGTTGTACAGCCGGATCCACTCACCGGGCTTGTAGGACTCGCCGCGGAAGATGATCTTGCACTTGACCGACCTGACGCAGTCGGTGTCCTTCCAGTAGTTGTTCGAGTCATCGCCGGACTTGAGCGTCCGCCGGTGGTCGCCGGACAGGTTGTCGCAGTTCCAGTGGGACTTGGCGTCCCGTTCGATCTGCAGGTCCTTCCCGGTGCGGTTGTGCGCCCGCCCGCAGAGCGGCATGGTGCAGCTCGTGCCGTACGTCTGCACGGGTGTCGCGGTGGCGTCCCCCGGCGCCGCTTCCTCGACCGCGATCACGGTCGGCGTCGCTTCCGCCGGGGTCGCCTGTGCCATCCCGGTGAAGCCCATCAGCAGGCCGGTCGCGGTCGTCGCCGCGACCAGCCCGATCCGTTTCACAACACTGTCGGCCCAGACGACCCCCTGCCCAGCGCCCGTGTCGCGAAAGCCACTTTCGGGACATCAGACGTCGCGAAAGTGGCTTTCGCGACATCACGGACGGCGGCCGCGCAGAACACCCGAGTCACGCTCCGGCCAGGTGAGTTGTGGGGGTGGCGACTTGGGGAAGAGACAAGGGTGCGTGTCTGGTCGGGTTGGTCGTGAGTGACGATTCGCTGCCTGATAAGGCAGGAGTCGCCGCCCCTAAGCCGCCATTCAGGACGTTTCGCACCGCCCGTCGAAATGTAAATTCGGCTCGTACTCCGAATCACTGCGAACAGGGGGCTGACAAGAATGCCGAAACATCAGAGGACCCGAAGGCTGGTCGGACGACTGCTGGCGACCGCCGCGGCACTGACGCTACTGACGTCCCTCGGCACCGGGACCGCGCACGCCGGAGTGATGCAGTTCCAGGATGGCTTCGAAGTCGATCCAGCGGCGAAATGGGCCATCTTCGGCAGCCAATCGCCTGCCGGTGGCTTCAACATCAACATGCCTGCCAACGCTCGCAGCGGCAACAACTCCGGCTGGCTCGGCGCCCAGCCGGGCGGCTGGTCGGTCCAGCAGATCGAGGTCCGCACCGGCTCGGTTTCGGGCATGCCCGAAACGAGCTGCGCGGCCGCCGTCTGGATACAACCGCTGGTCATTCGCCAAGAAGTGGCGATCGAGATCTGGGACCTCTTCGGGAACATGCTCTACCGGAAATCGGCCATGTACGCGGGGAGCCAGAATTACCAGCAGCTGTACACGGATCGATGGAATCTGAACGGCAGGACCTCGGTGCTCGTCCGAACCGTCGATTACGGCACCACGGGACAGGGTGGAACGATCCGGCTGGACGATCTGCTCTTCCAGTGCTATTTCAACGGCTGAATTCCGCTCGAGTGAGCCGGGCGAAGAAAGGCGATCAGGTGCTTGTCCGGCCATCCACTGTCACACTGGATGGCCGGACGCCGAGGGGGACAAAACCTGATGACCGCCGATCTTCCGCCGTGGGCCCGGCGCATGCGCACCCTGCGCGAGGCACGCGGATGGACGCCAGCCGACGTCGCTCGGCGAATGCGCGAGCACATCGGCGCCCCGTTGCCGGAAAACGACGACCTCTGCCGACGCTGGGAGGCATGGGAACAAGGCGACGACATGCCCGACGCCTCCCGCCAGCCGATGATCGCGGCGACGCTCGGCACTGTGACAGCAGCCCTGTTCCCGCCACCCGGACGTCCGACCGCAACCTTCGATACCGGCATGGACACGCTGGAGGTCGTTAGCCGGCTTCAAGCGTCCGACGTCAACGAAGCCACTCTCGAAGCCGTCCGGATCGTCGTCGACAAGCTGTGTTCCGAGTACTCCCGACGCCCGCCGGCCGAGCTGATTCCCGAAGGTCGCCGGTGGCTTCGTCGGCTGATCGGGATGCAGAGACTGCCCCTTCGGCAGCAACGGAACGTGCAGGAACTGGCCGGCTGGCTCGCGCTGCTGGTCGGATGCCTCGAGTACGACCTCGGTGACCGGGCCTCGGCGGAAGCCACCCGCAACACCGCCCTCGGTCTGGGACAGGCTTCCGGCAGCGGCGGAATCATGGGCTGGGCTCATGAGATGCGCGCCTGGTTCTCGTTGACGCGAGGCGACTACCTCGACGTCACGATCGCGGCGGAAGCCGGTCAAGCTGTCGCTGGCAAGCACAGTGTGTCGGTCCAGTTGGCAGCACAAGAAGCGAAAGCCTGGGCTCGCATGGGCCGCAGGGAGGAGATGCAAGTCGCTTTTGGAGAAGGGGCGCACCCTTCTTGAGGCGATGCCGTACCCGGACAGTATCGACAACCACTTCGTGGTGGATCCGAGCAAGTACCGATTTCGACCGCTGGCCGATGAGAGTCTCCGAAGCTCAGATCACCCTCGGTGTCGTCGCGGCTCGCGAAGGAGACCTCGACGAGGCGATCGGACGCGGTCGACGTGCGCTCGACGGAGAGCGCACGTCGCTCCCCTCTCTCCTCCTCGTGGCCCGCGATCTCTCCGGGATCCTGCGAGAGAGGTTCGCCGGTGAGTCGGAGGCCGCGTCATTCCTCGACCGCCTTCACACCATCGAGCGGCAGATGTAGCCCGACCGGGTCAGCCGCCCAGCGCCGGCCCGATCCAGCGACGGACGAGCGCGCGCAACTCCTCATCGGTGTGCGCGGGCTCCGAGGGGTACTGCAGGAACGAGAGGAACAGCCGCATCAGCATCTCGGCGAGCCCTTCGAAGTCCTCATCGGACTCGACGCCCGCCGCGGCCCAATCGACCGGCACGTTCCGCAGGATCCTCGCGCCGAGAGAGAAGGACTGTGACGACGTCACCGCCACGGTGAAGACGTCGGCTTCGCCCGCCTTCAGCAGCAGTCCCAGGTACGGCTCGGCGGGAACCACCCGTACGCCGAACACCACGGATTCCACGGCGACCTCGGCGGCGGTGCCGAATGTGGCCAGGTGCCGCTCCATCCGCCCGGCGAACTCCTCGACGCGGTCTAGCGCGACCGCGCCGAGGATGTCGGCCAGGCTCGCGAAGTAGCGGTAGACGGTCTGCCGGGTGATGCCGGCCTCCGCGGCGACGTCGGAGAGGCTGGTCTTGGCGAGGCCGACGCGGTCGATGCAGGCCGTCGCCGCTTCGACGATCCGGCGGCGTGCCTCGCGCTCGGTTCCGGGCGGGTTGCCCTGCCATCCGTGGTGCCCCATGACCCCATCTTCCCCGAAGGAGAAGCTCAGACGGCGGCAGGTGCCTCGCGCCGCACGCGGTACAGCGCGGCGAGCATCAGCCCGGCGCCGAGGAAGCAGGCGAGCGCGTAGAGGCCGCTGCCGATCGGGGTGCCGTCTTCGGTGATGCCGCCCTCGGCGGCGAGGAAGGAAGGCAGGGCGCCGAGCCAGAACACGGCCATGACGCCCAGGTAGACGGCGGGATAGAACCTGGCGAAGGCGGACAGGGTGACGCCGGGGCCTCGGTGCCGGACGAAGATCCACGTGCCTGCCAGCCACAGCAAGGCCAGTTCGGCGCCGAGCACCCAGGCCTGCGCGGTGGTGTTCCCGGCGAACAGGCTCGACGGGAGTCCGGCGATCGCCATGGTCAGCGGGGTGAGCACACCGGCCAGCAGGATGCGTGCCGCGAGGGACCATCCGCGTCGTGTGCCGGTCAGGCGAACGACGAGGTAGGTCATCGCCCCCATGGAGACGGAGGCGAAGAGCAGCATGCTGTTCATGGGCACCGCGTCCAGCGCGGGCTGGTTGACGATCCGGTTGTTCCCGTTCCAGGCCCACCATTTCAGCTGGGGCCCGAGGTGATCGAAGACCTCGTAGAACACCTGACAGGCGAAAGCGACCGCCACCGATCCGATCAGCGCGCCGCGGGCGCGGAAGATCCCGAGTGACCGTACGAGCTCGTAGGCGAGCTGGCTGATCATCGGATAGAACGCCACGATGTAGAGCGGCAGCCGATCCGCCATGAACTGCACGCTGAACCGGTTGTGGGCGAAGATGAATCCGTACTGCCGCTCGAGGCCGAACCACTCCGGGAAGTACAGCGGCGGCTCGATGACGAAGAGGTAGACCAGGGAGGCGCACCACAGCGCCAGGTTGACCGGATCGCCCGCGCGGTGACGGCGGATCGCATGCACCAGTGCGAAGACGGCGCCGCCGATGACGAGCAGTTCCAGCAGCGGCATCGTCCAGTGCGCGGCTTCCCCAGGAGGACGGATCGAAAGCCAGGGGGAAACGTCGTGGCAGTCGAACCCGAGACCGCGGGTGACGGCCTCCGCGTCCGGCCCGCAGACGGCGCTCATCGCGAAGCCGCCGGCGAGTAGTCCGTGACCGGCGGCTCGGCACGGGCATCGAAGTCGAAGGGAACCCGGTGCCGCCCCAGCGCGGCGCGGATCCGGTAGCGCAGGAGCCCAGCGAGCACCCGAGGATTGGTCATCATGTCGCGCAGTGACTCGTCGAGGTTGAACACCTTCGCGAAGTGCTCGTCCACCACGTCGTCCTCGCGGGACGCGCCGACGATGAGCCGGAACGCCGGGCCGGACACCGCCGCGAGGAGACGCCGCTTCCACTCCCCCGCTCTTTCGGTACCCACCGCGCAGGCATATCCCTGATCCCTCGCCATCGCCAAGCTCCAGGGCACGGCGAGCAGTTTCCGTTGCGCGGCCAGGAAACGGGCGGAGAATCGGGTGTCGAGACGGTCGGCACCCGCGAGGTGCCCTCGCAGCAGCAGCGCCGAACCGGCGGCGGAACTGATTCCCTGTGCGTAGAACGGGTTGAACGCGCAGATCGAGTCACCGACGAACGCCAGGCGCCCCGGTGGGGTGCGGAAACGGTCGTAGCGGCGCCATTTGTTGCCGGTCGACCGGGTCAGGTGCACCTCCGACGTCGGGGTCGACCGGTCCATCGCGGCCGCGAACAGCGGCGCCCGCACCCGGCGGGCCGACTCGACGAACGCCTCGGTGGTACGCGGCATTTCGAGTCCCCACGAGCCCATGCACGCGATGACGCGGTTCTCTTCGATGGGGAAGAAGTTGACCAGGAACTCGTGCTCGGCGGGATGCTGGCCCTTGTCGGGGGTCGGCATGATCACCAGGTGCCGCCACCACCAGGACGCGGGCCGCTCGTCGCGGGACGGCAGGTCGTACCAGCGCGAGGTGTAAGTGACCTTGGCGTCGAGGGTCCGCACCTCGGGCTCGGGCCACCCGGCGGCCGCCAGCCAGGCGCCGACCGAGGAGCCGCGGCCCATCGCGTCCACCACGAAATCGGTGTCGACGTGCTCGTCGCCGTCGCGGGTGGAGAACCCGACCCCGGTGACGTCGCCGTCCCGGGTGGTCAGGCCGCTCACCGCCACGCCTTCGCGGATCACGACCCCGGGCAGGGCACGGACCTTGTCGCGCAGCACGCGCTCGATGAGGATCCGCGAGCTGTAGATCATCGTCATCGCGCTGCGTTTCCGCGCCGACCAGCCCGCCCCGTCGAGATAGGCGGCGTCCATGGACGGCATGAGATGCAGTCCCCCGGCGGCGATGAGGTCGTCCTCGAACCCGGGGAACAGCTCGCCGATCGCGCGGCGGCCGGAGTTCAGCAGGAAGTGCGGGTGTTTGCTCTGCGGCACTCCGCGCCGGTGTTCGGCCTCGGCGGGCAGTTCGTCCCGTTCGAGCACCAGGACCTGGTCGAAGCAGGGGGCGAGTGCGCCCGCGGTGCAGAGGCCGGCGGCACTGCCACCGAGGACGACGGCGGTCTTGCCGAGTCGCATGAGGATCAGCCCCCAGCGTCATTCATACAAAGTGACAACGCCTGTATGAATGTATGAACGACGCCGGGAGCTGTCAAGAGCTCGAACTCAGTAGTCACGCTCCTCGTCGAACCACGACAGCGCGAGTTCCTCGGTGACGCCGAACGGCTCGCCGTCGACCAGGAGGGCGACCGCTTCACCGAGGTCTTCCCGTTCGATCGTGTCGATGCCGGGCCGGGTGTTGAACGCCCGGACGAAGTCGCGAACGACTTCCGCCGTCTCCGCCACAGACTTCGCGTTCTTGATGCCAAGCGCGGCGGCGCGGTAGGTCTTGGTGGCGAACCGGCCTGTCTTGGCGGGCCATTCGGAAAACGGCAACCCGTACTCCGTGACGAACCAGGCAGGGGCACGTAATTGCGACACTCCACTGTGTTCCCAGGTCCGGCCGGAACTCTTGGTCAGCCCGCGCAACTCGGATCGCAGGCGCTTTCCGGCTTCCTCCTCCTCGTTCCAGGCCATGAACTGGTGCAGGTTCGGGAACTCTTCCAAAGCCGGAAAGGACGACAGATCGGGGCTGTCGGACAAGCGGAGGCTCTCCAGGTTTCCCAGCAGGGCCAACGCTTCCAGGTTCACGAGGCGGCCGCTCAAACTCACCGACCTGGCGCCGGCGAACTGCGCCAAACCAGCGCAATCGAAGGCCTGACGCAGCGACGCACAGCTGACACTGACATTCGTCGCGGCCGCCAAGGCCGGGAAGTCCGGCAACCGCAACGGTTCACCGGCCAGGCCAGGCCGGATCGTGGGAGAGAAGGCCACCGACCCTGACCCTGGATCCGAAGACGTCTTGGACGTGATGGCGCTGAGGAGCGAAAGGTCCCCTGCCACCGCGAACTCGTGGCGGCCGTCCGGTGACCGAGGTACGGCCACCTCCACCGGCGCCGTACCCAAACGAATCGTGAACACCGAGATCTTGGCCTGGCCCGCATCGACGGCGGCCGCGGTCATCGGAGCCCAATCGAACCGCTCGATCCGCCGGGTGCGGGCCCACTCCAGGAAACCCGTGTCATCGCCCCGGTAGGTGAAGTACCGGGGCCAGGGGTGGCCGACGGGCCCCGTGAAGTGATCGAAGACCGACCAATCGATCCGATCCCGAGGATCGACGATCGCGTCGGGCCGTCCACCGTCGCCGGTGGACGGCCCGATCACCAGGTTTCCCTGGCCCGGGGCGAGTTCTATCGTGTGACTGTCCGGCCCCGTGAGTGACAGGACCAAGCGTTCGGCGTTCGGCACCGCTCCATGATGGCGAACAGCACCGACAAAACCCGCCACGCCGATCTCGGGCGGTCAGCGGATGTCGCGGACGAGGTCACCGATGGCGACGTCGACGTCCTGCCACTTGTACTCGTCCGTGTTGATCAGGAAGGTCACGGACCGCTGGCCGTCCTCGGTGACGGCGTTCCTGAACTCGTGGCCACTCGGCATCCCGCCGCTGTGCCCCCAGGTCACGAGACCCGGCGTGAGCTCGTAGCGCTCGACGCCCAGGCCGTAGCCCTCGCCCGAGCCGTCGTCGACGGTCTTCTTCATCTCGGCGAGCTGGGCGGGCGCCAGCAGTTTCCCGGTCAGCAGCGCGTTCCAGAAGACGGTCGCGTCGGCGCCGGTCGAGATCAGCGCTCCCGACGCGTCGGCGTCGGACGTGTTCCATTCCGTCCTGTCCGCCAAGGCCCCGTTCCTGACCACGTAGCTCCGCAGTTCAGGCTTGGGGAGCGTGGTCCGGTCGCCGGGCCAGCTGGTGCCGCACAGGCCGAGGGGCCTGATGATCCGTTGGGTGATCTCGGTGCCGATGCTGCGGCCGGTCACCTTCGTGACGATCATGCCCGCCAGGTTGTAGTTGGTGTTGGAGTAGGCGAAGCCCGACGGGGCCCGGTCGTCGGGCGGGGGCAGGGCCAGCGCCTGCCGGACCGTCTGCAGGGGCTCGATGTGATCCCAGCGGTGCGCTTCCTCGTCTTCCCAGAACGGCGCATCGAGGAAGTCGGGCAGGCCGCTCGTCTGCTGGAGGAGCTGCCGGACCGTGATCTTGCGCCCGTCGTAGTCCTTGGTGCGGATGAGTTTCGGGAAGAAATCCTCGACGGTGTCGTCGAGATCGATCCTGCCTTCGCCGACGAGCTGGAGGACGACCGTGGCCGTCCAGGTCTTGGTGTTGCTGCCGATCCGGCTGTGTTCGCCGCCGGTGACCTTGCGGCCCGTCGCCCGGTCGGCGACACCGACGCCGCCGGTCCACACGCCGCAGCGCGGGCTTTTCACCGTCACGGAGACCCCGGGGATACCGGCTTTCTTCAGTGATCCCAACGCGGTCTGGATGGGTTGGGTGTCGCATCGTGGCGCCGCGGACGACGAGATGGGCACCGCCACCAAGGAAGCCGTGACCGCCAAGGTTGCGGCGACAGTGGTCCAACCTCGCATGATGTCTCCTTTCACAGTGGGTACAACTTCCGTGTCGTGACGGCGTAGCGATCGAGCACCGCCGGCAGCACGGTCACTCCGCTGCCCGGACCGTCCGGAACGGACAGTGAGCCGCTGTCGAGCCGGAACTCTTCGGTGAGATCCTCGGCGTAGTAGCGGCTGGAGGCGGAGATGTCGTTCGGCAGCACGAATCCGGGCAGCGCGGCGAGCGCGAGGTTCTGCGCGCGGCCGATCCCGGTCTCGAGCATTCCGCCACACCAGACAGGGATCCCTTGCGCCACACAGACATCGTGGATCCGGCGAGCCTCGAGGTAGCCCCCGACCCGGCTGGGCTTGATGTTGACGATGCGGCAGGCGCCCAGCGCGATCGCGGTGGCGGCGTCGCGCGCGGAGTGGATCGACTCGTCGAGGCAGAGGGGTGTGCGCAGCAGCTTCGCCAGCTCGGCGTGGCCGCGCAAATCGTCCTCCGCGAGCGGTTGTTCGATCTGGACCAGGCCGAAGTCGTCGAGGCGGCGCAGGTGTTCGGCGTCGGTGAGCGAGTAGGCGGTGTTCGCGTCGACCTGCAACGCGGTGCCGTCACCGAACTCTCGGCGGACGGCGCGGACGGGCTCGAGGTCCCAGCCCGGTTCGATCTTGAGTTTGATCCGGACGTAGCCCTGCTCCAGATAGCCGGACACCGTTTCCAGCAGGTCCGCGATCGTGTCCGTGATCCCCACGGACACCCCCGCGGCGACGCGGTCGCGCACCCCGCCGAGGTAGGTCGCCAGCGGCATCTCGTGCGCGCGGCATTCGGCGTCGAGGATCGCCGTTTCGAGCAGTGCCTTGGCCATGGGGTTGCCTTTGACCGGGACCATCGCGCCGGCGATCCGGGCGGCGGTCGGCCGGTCCAGCGCGGTGACCCTCGGCACGAGATGATCGGTGAGGACACGTTCGGCCCCGGCGGCGAACTCCGCGCTGTACATCGGTTCGGGGTCTCCCCCGAACTCCGCCCAGCCTTCGGCGGCGTCGGTCACCACGTGCAGCAGCAGGGTGCGCCGCTCGGTGTCGATCCCGCACGAAGTCCTGAAAGGACGGACGAGGGGAAGGCGGACCTCGACGAGTTCGACGAGCTCGATCTTCACGGCTGCTCCGTTCTGGTCAGGCGGTACCAGCCGGCCCTGCTGAAGCCGGTCACGGTGAAACCCGCGTCGAAAGCAGGGAGCAGGACACCGCGGACCGCTTCCCGCCATGCGGCCGCGAGTTCCCTGTCCTCGCGGCGGGTGGCGACGATGTCGGCGGGAACCCGGCACCAGTGACCGTTTTCGTCCCGGGCGCTGAGCGCCCTGCCGTCCGGCGCGCGGGCCGCGTCGACCTCCGCGCTCCCGAAGTCGGGTCCGACGACGTGATCCGGTCGCGGCTCGGCGAGTGACCAGACGGCGGTGAGCCGATCGGTCTCGTCGTGCCCGTTGACACCGTCGTCGATGTGGCCGAAGAAGTTCACCCGGTACTCACCGGCGGTCGCGCCGAGTTTGGCCAGGTTGAAGTGGGCGTTGCGGCTCACCAGCGGATCGAAGGTCCAGATCATGGAGGTCGCGCCGTGGTCGAGCGCCCACACCCGCTGTGCCTGCTTGAGGGCGAAACCCACTCCGCGATCACTCGTGCGTGCGGCGGCGATCATCGAGTAGACGGCTCGGGAAGCGGGTCGGCAGAACAACAGCACGGAGGCCGCGATGACCTCGTCCCCGTCGCTGGAGTAGTGCACGGCGCCGCCGGCGTGCGCGAAGGCGCGCAACGCGTCGACTCCGAGCGGTGGCTGGTGTTCGGGTGTCTGCCATACCCCGGCGAGGAAACGCGAAACCGCCTCGACCGTGACGAGGTCTTCGGCCAGCCGGATCCGGACACCCGCACGGGTCGCGGCACGCGCGGCGACTTCGACGGCACTCGCCCGGGCCGCCGTGGGTACTGTCGTCGGGGCGGCCCGCGGCGCCCTGCCTGGAAGGTGCATGCTGACAGCCTCACGTCCACACTGGCCACCCGCCTACGAGTGCCGGTCCAGAGAATTCGTGAATGTTTTGTGCGACCGGCTAAAGAGGTGAACATGCTCGACACTGAGGAACCGGACCTCGGACAGGTCCTCGACGCACTGGGCGCTTCCCTGGTCCGGCCGTTGACCGCGCTGCCGGACCGGCCGGTCCCGGTCTCGAGCGTGCTCATCCACGAGCGGCGTTCCCCGCTGCCTCCGGTGAAGGGCGCGATCCTGCTCGCCGTCGGGGTGGGCACGGCCGAACCCCAGGCGAAAGACCTTGTCGAAGCCGCGGCCGAAGCCGGTCACGCGTGCGTGGTGGTGAAGAGTTTCGGCGAGCCGGTCACGGAACTGGCCGAAGCCGCACAGCGGTCCGGTCTCGTTCTGCTCGCCGCCGACGAAGCCGTGGCCTGGCACCATCTCGACGCCATGATCTCCTCGGCCCTCGCCTCCGCGGCGCGGGCCACGCAGGGCACCGGCAGCCCGGCAGTCGGCGATCTTTTCGCACTGGCCAACGCGATCGCGGGCATGGTCGGCGGGGCGACCACGATCGAGGATCCGTACCGGCGCATCCTTTCCTACTCGACGCTGCCCGGTCAGGGCATCGACGAGGGCCGCCGCCAGGGCATTCTCGGCCTCCAGGTGCCGGACGCCCCGGACCATTACGACGAGCAGTACCAGGCGCTCACCCAGGCTCGGCGCACCTGCCGGTTCCCGGCCATTCCAGGCGGTCTCCCCCGCCTCGGGGTCGCGGTGCGCGCCGGGAACGAGGTACTCGGGTCGATCTGGGTCGTCGACGCGGAGAACGGTCTCGATCAGGCGGCCGATCAGGCCCTCTTCGACGCCGCGGACATCGCCGCGCTGCATCTGCTCGCGGCCCGGACCGCGGACGACGCCGTCCGGCGCCGTCGCGCGGACCTGGTGCGGCGGCTGCTCGCCGACCCGGGCAGTGTCACCGCCGTGGCCCCGCAACTCGGCCTGGACCCGAACGCCGGGGTGGCGGTGGCCGCGTTCGCGATCGGTCCCGAGGACGCCGACGAGGTGCTCGCGGTCCACGCGGCCACCCGGCTCGCCGACCTGGTGAGCCTGCATTGCGAGGCCCACTACGGCAAACACGGCTGCGCGCTGATCGACGGCACGGTCTACGCGCTGTTGCCGGGCGGGCCGGCGCCGAACGCGCACCGCGATCTCGTCGCCGGGATCGCCCGGCGAGCACACGGCGCGCTGCGGGTGCGCGTCCAAGCGGGTCTCGGTTCGCTGGTCCCCGACCTCCGCTCGATCGCGAACTCGCGCGCCGACGCGGACCTGGTCCTCCGCGCGCTCACCGAACGGCCGGGCGAGCCGGAGGCCTGTCAGGTGGCCTCGATCGACGAGGTGTGGGCAGGCGCGACGCTGTCCGCCCTGGCCCAGATCCTCGTCGCGCACGAGGCGCTGCCCCGCAGGCTCGGGCCGTCGATCCGCGCGCACGACCTCGAGCACGGCACGACCTACGCGTCCACTCTCCTCGCTTACCTGGACTCCAACAGCGACACCGCGGCCGCGTCCAGCCTGCTGTCCGTGCACCCGAACACGATCCGGTACCGGCTGTCCCGCGCCGAGGAGATCTTCGGCTTCGATCTCGCCGACCCGGACGAGCGCCTGGTGCTGTGGCTGCGGTTGCGGCTGGGCGATCAGCTCGGCTGGTGAGCGTCACCGGCGCCGTCGGAGCGCCCGTCCGGCGAGTGTCCCGGTCGGCTTGCCGTCCTGGAACGCGATACGGCCGTTGACCAGGACATGGCGCATGCCGTCTGCGTACCGGTGCGGCTCGAGGTAGGTGGCGTTGTCCTGGACCTCTTCGGGCACGAAGACTGTCAGATCCGCGAAGGCGCCGGGACGGACCACGCCGCGATCGGCCAGCCTGAGGTTCTCCGCGGGCAGGCTCGTCATGCACCGCACGGCTTGTTCGAGGGTCAGCACTCCCTCACGGACGTAGCGTCCGGCCACACGGGCGAAGGCGCCGTACGTGCGGGGATGGATGGAGGTGTCGGTGAACGGCGGCTCCGCGGCGAGGGCCTCCGAGTCCGTGCACACCGACACCCACGGGAACCGGAGCGCGCGCAGGACGTGCGCCTCGGACGAGGTGAACTCGGCCACCAGGAGCTTCGGATGCGCGGCGACGATGTCGAGCAGGGTGTCGAGAGGGTCGCCGTCGCCCCAGGTGGCGCTGACCTCGGCGAGTGTCCTGCCTTTGAGGTCTCCGTCGCCGAGCAGGAGGATCCCGTCCGCGCCGCCCGATCCGAGGTACAGGTTGTCCCAGTCCGTCCCGGGGCTACCGATGGCCGCCTTGATCACGGCCCTGGTTTCCCCGTCCGAGATACGGGCGGCCAGTTCACCGTGACCGCCCTCGTGGAACTTCGGCGGGATGAACGCCGAAAGGAACGTGGAACCCGCCTCGTACGGGTAGACGTCCGCGGTCACCTGGATCCCGGCCGCTCTCGCCTGCTCCACCCGTTCGTACACGCTGTTCATCGCGGGCCAGTTCTCGCGGCCGGAAGCCTTCAGGTGGTAGATCTCCGCCCGGGCGGTGGACTCCCTCGCGATCCGGATGAGTTCGTCGACGGACTCCAGGAGTCTGTCGGACTCGCCCCTGATGTGGGAGATGTAGAGCGCGTCGTGCCGGGCGAGGACCCGCGCGTACGCGATCAGTTCCTCGGTGGAGGCATAGCTTCCCGGCGAATAGATCAACGCGGATCCCACGCCGAGGGCTCCGTCGGCGAGCTCGGAGTCGAGCAACTCGCAGGCGGCGGCCAGTTCGGCGTCGGTCAACGGCCGGTCCTCGTTGCCGGCGAAGGGCATCCGCAGGTTCTCCGCGCCGACGAAGCTGCCGACGTTCAGGCCGACCCCGGCCTTCTCGAGGTAGCCAAGGAATTCACTGAGGCGGGGCCAGCTCGTCCGGACGCCGTACTGCTGCGGCTCGCCGCCGACGATGTCGGCCATCTTGCCGGTGACCGGTCCCAGCGACCGTCCCTCGCCGAAGATCTCCGTGGTGATCCCCTGGTACAGATCGGAAAGGCCCCGGGGGTCCAGTTGCAGGGTTTCGTAGCCGTGGCTGAGGACGTTGATGAAGCCCGGCGCGACCACGCACCCCTCGGCGTCCAGCACCGGGCAGCCGGAGTCGGGAAGTTCTCCGACGGCTTCGACGCGGTCCCCGGCGATCGCGACGTCGGCGCGACGGGCGGGGGCTCCCGTGCCGTCGACGACCGAACCTCCCCGGATGACGAGTTCTGGAGGCACTGTGTGTCCTTTCTCGAGTGGGCCTCGTGAGTGGTAAGGACGGTTAGAACCGCCCTTACCACTCACGAGATCAGGCGTGCAGGCAAGCGACTTCGTGGCCGGAATCCGCGTCCCCCGGTCCGGCCCGCAGTGCCGGATCCGAGACCTCGCAGTCGTTTTCGCCGACCGGGCAGCGGGAACGGAACCGGCATCCCGGCGGGATGTCGACCGGATCCGGGGTCTCGCCGGTGAGCAACCGCGGCTTCGTCCACTCCCCCGGCTCCCGTTTGGGCACGGCGGACAGCAATGCCTTGGTGTAGGGATGTTTGGGGTGGTGGACCACGTCGTGGGCGCGTCCCTGTTCGACGATCCTGCCGAGGTACATCACGACGATCCGGTCGGCGAAATGCGCGGCCGTGGACAGGTCGTGGGTGATCATCAGGATCCCCGTGTCCCGGTCCTTGCGGAGGGTGTCCAGCAAGGTGAGCACCCCGGCGCGGACGGAGACGTCCAGCATCGAAACCGGTTCGTCGGCCAGCAGGACGTCGGGATCGAGGACGAGTGCGGCGGCGATGGCGACCCGTTGCCGCTGGCCACCGGAGAGCTCGTGCGGGTAGCGGTCGAGGAAGGCCTTGGCAGGCGCGAGTCCACTGCGTTCGAGGGACTCCTCGATCAAGGTGGCGCGCGCCTCCTTGGAATCACCGATGCCGTGGATCAGCATCGGTTCCTCCAGGATGTCCCGGACCCGGCACAACGGATCCAGTGACTCGTACGGATCCTGGTAGATCATCTGGACCCGGCGGCGAACGGGCCGTTTCGCGCGCTCGGAAAGCCCGCTGATCTCCGTGCCGTCGAGCCGGACCGATCCGGCCGTCGGCCGGACGAGCCCGCAGATCGCCGAGGCGGTGGTGGACTTCCCGCAGCCGGACTCGCCGACGACGGCGACCATCTCGCCGCGGCCGAGGCGGAAACTGACGCCGTCCACCGCGTGCACGACGCTTCGGGGACGTCTGGCCAGCGCCTGGACGACGCCGCGCCGCACCGGGTAGTGGATCGCGAGGTCCTCGACCTCGAGCAGGGCCTGATTCATCGTGACTCCACCGGTTCTTCGTTGCGGAAACAGGCGGCGCGATGGCCGGGCCCGGCGGTGCGCAGCAACGGATGCTCGCCGCCACAGCGGTCCATCGGCACGTCGCACCGGGGCCGGAAGGCGCAGCCGGTGATCTCGGCGTCCAGCCTCGGCGGCGCGCCGGGAATGGAGACGAGCGGTTCCCGCCCGTACAGATCCGGCGTGGCCGCGAACAGCAGCCGGGTGTACGGATGCCGGGAGGCCGACGTGAGCTCGTCCGCCGGACCGTCCTCGACCATCTTCCCGGCGTACATCACCGCGGCCCGGTGACAGAACTGCGTCACCACCGGCAGGTCGTGGGTGACCAGGACCAGCGCCATGCCGAGTTCGTCGGTCAGCCGGGTGAGCAGTTCGAGGATCTGCGCCTGGACCATCACGTCCAGCGCCGTCGTCGGTTCGTCGGCGAGCAGGATCTTCGGCTCGCAGGCCAGCGCCATCGCGATGGAGAGCCGCTGGCGCATGCCACCGGAGAACTCGTGCGGATAGCGGTTCGCGGCCGCGGCGGGGATGCCGACGAGTTCGAGCAGCTCCCGGACCCGTTCGCGGGCCCGCTTCCCGCGGGCGACGCCGTGGTGGGCCATCGGTTCGGCGATCTGCCAGCCCACCGTCTTGACCGGGTTGAGCGCGTTCATCGCGCCCTGGAACACCATCGCGATGTCCCGCCAGCGGTGGCCGCGGACCGAGTCCTCGCCGTCGGCCAGGATGTCCGTGCCGTCGATCCGGACCTGGCCGGAGACCGACGCGGTCGCCGGGAGCAGTCCCATCAACGCGAGGATGGTGGTGGTCTTCCCGCAGCCGGACTCTCCGACGAGGCCGAACCGCTCGCTGGGCTCGAGTGCGAAACTCACGCCGTCGACCGGGTGGACCTGGCCGCCGTGCGGCAGATCGAACCAGACGTGCAGATCGCTGACTTCCAACACGCTCATCGGGCGTTCGCCCCCTTCGCGACGAGGGCGCGCAGACGCCAGCGCCGCCCCGAGAGATGCGAGACCTTGAGCCGGGGGTTCAGCGCGTCTTCGATGGCCCGCCCGAGCAGGAAGCACCCGATGCTCACCGCGGCGATGACGAAGCCGTCGGGCACGATCGCCCACCAGGCACCGGAACTGATCGCGGTCCGCGCGAACGCGTGTTCCAGGATCGTGCCCCAGGTCGTGACGCTGGGATCCTGCAGGCCGAGGAAGGCCAGCGCGGTCTCCAGGTAGATCGCCGCCGAAACGGTCAGCACGGTGTTGGCGATCAGCAGCGGTCCGACGTGGGGAAGGATGTGCCGGACGATCACCCGGCCGTTGCTCGCGCCGAGTCCTCTCGCGCGTTTGACATAAGCCCGTTCGCGCAACGACATCACCTCGGCGCGGACGATCCGGGCGGTGGAAGTCCATTGCAGCAGGCCGATCACCAGGATCACGTGGAACAGGCTCGGCCCCCACACCGCGGCGATCACCATCGCCAGCACCAGGTCCGGCAGGACCAGCAGGACGTCGGTGACGCGCATCAGGACGGTGTCGGGCCAGCCCCCGAAGTAGCCCGCCACGATGGCGACCGTGCCGCCGATCGCCATCGAGACCAGGGTCGCGGTGAACGCGACGACGAGCGAGGTCTGCCCGCCGTGCATGAGCAGGGAAACCATGTCGACGCCGCCGTCGTCACAGCCGAGCCAATGCCGCGCGGACGGGGGTTCGAAGACGGCGCAACTGCTCTCGACCGCGCTGTGTGGCGAAAGATAGGGCGCGAGAATCGAGACCAGCACGAACAGCGCGATGAGCGCCAGCCCGACCGCCGCGGATTTGTGGTCGCGCAGCACTTTGCGGAAGATCCCGGCCCGGCCGCCGGCCCCGGTGTCACCGATGCGGACGCTCATGCGCTCACCCTTCGGTCGAGTCGGAAACAGACCAGATCGGCGACGAAGTTCAGCAGGATCACCGAGACGGTCAGGATCAGGAAGGCGCCCTGGATCATCGGGTAGTCCCGCTGGCCGATCGCGGTGAAGGTGGCCATGCCGAGGCCCGGCCAGCTGAAGATCACCTCGACCAGCACCGCGCCGCCCACCACGTAGCCGAGGTCGAGCGCGACCATGGTGACGATCGGCAGCAGGGCGTTGCGGACGGCGTGACGCCAGACCACCCGGCGGGCGGGGATCCCCTTCGCCCGCGCTGTCAGTACGTAGTCCTCGCCGAGTGTCTCCAGCACCGAGGACCGGACGACCAGCGTGTAGCCGCCGTACGCGGTGAGGATCATGGTCGCCGCGGGCAGGACCAGGTGACCGCCCACGTCCGCCGCGTGCTGCCAGAACGGCGGGCTGTCGAACAGGAACTGGTCCGACATCCCGCCCGCCGGCAGGACCCCGGCGAAGAGGATCAGCAGGACGAGGCCGAGCCACTGCGCGGGGAACGAATAGACCAGGGTCGCCACGCCGGTGTTGAGGTGGTCGAGCGGAGAGGATCGTCGCCAGGCCGACATGACGCCGGAGAGGATACCGATGAAGATCGCTCCCAGCGTGCCGACACCGGCCAGCACCACCGTGTTCTCGAGGTCGTCCAGCAACAGATGACTCACGGATTCCTGATAAGTGAAGGAAACCCCGAGATCACCGTGCAGCAGGTTCTTCAGGTAGATGAGGTACTGGTCCCATTTGGACTTGTCCAGGCCGAACCGGACCATCAGGGCGTGCTGCAGCTCCGGGGTGGAATGGGGCACCTTGGCCAGATTGCTCACCGCGTCGCCGGGCAGCACCCGGAACAGGAAGAAATTGCCGGTGATCGCGAGGAAGATCGTCACCAGGGAGAAGATCCCCCGGCGCAGTACGTACTCCAGGACGCGCATGGCTCAGCCCGCCCGTCGCACGGAAAGAAGCGGGATCTTCGACTCCGAGGAGAACGAGTTGCCGCCCACCTGCGGGAGATCGACCCACTCACGGGAATGCGCTTCGATCGAATCGGGATAGGCGATCACCAGCAGTACCCGTTCGCGGGCGGCGAGCCGCTGCATCTCGTCGACGATCCCGTGCCGTTCGGCGGGCGTCATCGCGGCGCCTTGCCGCGCGTACAGGTCGTCCCATTCCTCGCTGCAGTACCCGGTGTCGTTGAGGATCCCCCAGCTTTGACAGGTCAGGTAGTTGAGCGTGTCGTCGGGATCGCCCGTCCCGCCGCTCCAGCCCCACATGGTCATCGCGAAGTCCTGGGACTCGTTGGCCATCACCGCCTCGTTGGCCGCCGCGTTGTCCAGCAGCTTCGCGGTGAGGCGCACGCCGATCTTCGCGAAGTCGGACCGGATGATCTGGAACGAGCGCAGGCCCGCGCCGCCGTAGGTGTCCTCCGGCAGGATGACCGGGTAGTCCATCGGGTGGCCGTTCGCGATCCGGGTCCCGTCCGGGCCCCGCCGGTAGCCGGCCTGGTCGAGCAGCCGGTTCGCGGCGCCGAGGTCGAACGGGGTCGGCTGGAGCGAGCGGTCGGCCCAGTTCGCGGTACCCGGCGGGATGATCGACGCCCCGGGGCGGCCGTGTCCGAGCAACGAGGTCTCGACGATCTGCGCGCGGTTGATCGTGTGGTCGAAGGCCTGGCGCAGCAACGGGTCGGCCAGCTCCCGGTGCTCGGGTCGCTGCTTCGGGTTCGCGTTGACGGTGATGCTCTCGAATCTCAGTCCCGGCGAGGAGATGACCTCGAACCCCGCGGACTCGAGGTTGGCGACCGAAGTGGACGGTACCGTCCGGACGGCGTCGAGCTGGCGGCTCTTCAGCGCCGTGATCATCGCGTCGTCGGAGCTGAAGAACTGGATCCCGAAACCCGCGATATGCGGTTTCGGTCCGTAATAGGCCGGATTGCGTTTGAACAAGGCGACCTGCTTGGGTACGTGCCGGACGAGGACGAACGGACCACCGGAGACGACCGGGGCGTTGTTCGGGAAGGTGGTCAGTGCCTCCCCGTCGCCGCCGGCGTACTCGCGCCAGACGTGCTCGGGCAGGATCGGCACGCTCATGAGCCGGTTGAGCACGTTCGCGACGGGACGGGAATACCGCAGTACCAAGGTGTTCGGGTCAGGCGTGCTCGCTTCGTCCAAATCGGACACATAGTTGGCGAGGCCCGCGGTAGGCCCGTCCTTGAACGCGGCGATCGTGTTCAAGGTCCACGCCGCGTCGGCTGCCGTGAGCGGCTTGCCGTCCGACCAGGTGGCACCGGGATGCGTGCGGAAGGTCCAGGTCCGCCCGTCCTCCGAGGTGGTCCAGGTGCTCGCGAACTCGGCGACGAACCTGCCTTCCGGATCCAGCTGGACCAGCGTCGGATAGATCTGCTCGTACACCGCGAACGCCGTCGTCACCACGGAGACGAACGGGTTCATCGAGTCGATGGCCTGATCGGAGCCGAGGCGGTAGATGTCACCGTCGGCGGTTTGACTTCCGGCACGGGCGCAGGCGCTCAGGCCACTGCAGGCCAGGAGCACCGCGGCGAGTGCCGCTAACGCTTTTCTCATCGATTCCACCTACGGGGTGAACGTGCGGTACAAGGGACATCCGGAGTAGTCGGCGCGGATCGCGGCCCCGTCGATGACGACGTCGAAACGCAGCCGCTCGGGCGACCGCTCGTCGGATCCGACGCGGAAGGCACCGTCCGGCAAGGGAACGAGCTGTTCCGGCTCGCCGCCGCAGACCGAGACCCACAGCTTGTCCCCGGATGCGTGGACGTGGAGATTCGACAGCCAGGGGTTGTGGCAGCGGTAATGCCCGACCAAGGCCGCCCATCGCTCCGGCGGGTTCTCCGCGGCTGGCGGTGGAGCAGGTTTCTTCAGCGGCGGCGTGAACTCGGGCGACGGCACACCGTCACGCTCCGCCCGCTCGGCCGCGACCAGGTGCACGGCCAAGTCCAGCCACGGTCCGACACCGTTGGCCAGGACGGCAGCCCCGATCCCCGCGTCGAGATCGCAGGCGATCGCCGCGTGGTAGCCGATCATCCCGCCGGTGTGCCAGGTGTGCGGACGGCCGTCGAGGTCACCGACCTGCATGCCGAGCCCGTACGCGCAGCCCGGGTAGTCCTCCTCGTCGAGGATGGCGGGCGTGAGCATCTCCCTCACCTGCCCCGTATCCCTGCCGATCAGGAGCCGCAGCCAGGCCGTCATGTCTCTCGCCGTCGCCGCGACACAGCCGTCCGCGGTGGCGTTCTCGATCCAGGTCGCGGGGACGACGCCGTCTTCCCGGACGGGGTGACGGTCGTCGTAGCGCGGTTCGTACCCCACCGCCAGGCGCGACCGGAGGTCATGGGTGACCGCGGGTGCGGAGGCGTGCATCCCGAGTGAGGCGAGCAGCTCGCCGAGAAGCTCGTGATACGGCCGCCGGTGGACGGCCTCCAGCACGAGGCCGAGCGCCTTGTACCCGGCGTTCGAATAGTGGAACCAGGTTCCCGGCGGCGTCGTCGCCTCCGTGTCCCGCAGCGCCCACACCTCGAAGATGGCGTCCGGGGAGACGTCCGGACCGGCGATGATCCCCGCCGTATGCGTCATCAGGTGGCGGAGCGTGATCGGCTCGTGGCTCGATCGCACGGAGAACCACGGCAGGTAGGCCGTGACCGGCGAGTCCAGGTCGACGAGGCCCGCGTCGCGGGCACGCAACAGCAGGACGCAGGTCATCCCCTTGGTGATCGACCCGATCTCGAAGAGCGTGTCCCCGGTGACCGGCGAACCGGCGGCCTGGTCGGCGTGCCCGAACACTCCGGACGAGACGACTTCCTCGCGGTCGGTGACCGCCACGGACAGGCCCGTGGCGAACGACCGATCGCACAATGTCTTTCGGCAAACTTCGTCCGGCACGAAGGACGCGGCTGCGCTCATGCTGACTGGAACCTCCGGGACCTCGGCGTCCGATGGGGCGCCAGTATGTGTCCCGGCCGAAACAGAGCACTTTGGACGAGCCGCCAGAGATTCGGGCACGGCCTTGTGGGCCCGGCCATAGCAGCGTCGGACCGTCTACTGTGGACCGCGCCATGGCGGGGATGGAAGATCCCGAACAGGAGGAGGACTTCGCCGACAGGGTGCGGCAGGACGACAACGTCGCCGAACCGTGAAGGCCTCCTTGCCTACCTTGAGGGTAGGGAAGGAGGCCTTCACGGACGTTCAGCGCTTCGACTTACTCCGCTGGAGGCTGGTAGTTCGGGTTCTCCCAGACGAAGTTGATCTTATTGCCTTCCGGATCCGCGACATCGGACAACTTGATGAAGTCGTAGTCCTGGATGGGGCCGCATTTCACGCCCTGGACGGCGAGAGTGCCGACGGTTTCATCGATGTCCTCGACACCGATGACCACGGAACCCTTCCCGGCGGCCTCCGGCGCATGGGCGACCTGGATCCACGCGTTTTCGACGAGTTGCCACTCCGCGACGCCGTCCATGGGCTCGGCATCGGGGCCACGCCCGATCCACTGCTTGTACCAAGCTACCGCGGCGGCATGGTCGGAGACCGGGAGTACAGCGAGAACATTCTTGAACCTCGGCACGAAAGGTGATCCTTTCAGTAGTTTCGGATTGCTCGTCACGCCACTGGCAGGCACTGTTCACGGGTCGCGACCACTGTATAGCGGCCGGCCGATCCCGCAAGCGCGTCATGATCGGAACCCCGGCGCTAGGACGAAGTCCTGAACGAAAGATCCATCGGAGTTCTGCACACCATCCGGCTTGAAGACGAAATTGATCCGGGTGGCGATTCGGGTCCGCGCAGTCCGTGAAGGACGCCTTGAGGGACCCTGGGTCCCTCGAAGTTCCCCTCACGCGCCCCGGGCCGCGCGAAGGCCCCCTTCCTGTACCTAGGCGCAAGGAAGGGGGCCTTCACGTACTTCGGATGACCACCTGTACCGACGCCTCACCGCGCCCCGAACTCGCCGTGGCTTTACAAGGCCACCTTTACTCTGCAGTCCGTGCCCGGCGGAAAGACAGCGACGACGGCCGCGCGGCTTCTCGCCGTGCTGGCCGTGCTCACCGCTGTCGCGCTGCTGCAGAGCGCGCTGTGCAGCGACGGCGCCGCGGCGGCGGGCTCACCCTGCGCTCCCCTGTTCGCCGCCGAAGCGACCCACGCCACAAACCCGGCGAACGAATGCGAACCGGCCACATCCCACTTGAGCGCCGACCACGCCGCCTGGCTGGTCCCGGCCGAACCGCCGCACAACCACCTCGACGACGTCACGGGGATCGGCGCGGCGCTGCTGGCCACTCTCCTCGTGCTCGTCCGGCGCAGCCGGCCCGCGACAGCGGGCGTGCCGCCGGGCACCCGGGCGTTCAAGCGTCCGACGGCGACACCTCTTCTCGTCCAGCTCTGCGTTTCCCGCACCTGATCGGCAGCCCCGGTCGTGACCGGTCCGCCCTCGCATCGAGGGCGGACCGGTCATGCCCCACGCCTTCAGTTGCCCGGATCCGAGCTAAGGACTCAGCAGAATGACCAAGAACGCCAAGGTTTCCCTGACGGTCGTGGCCGTCGTGATCGCGGTGGTGGCCGCGTTGCTCGTCTTCACCAGGCTGGGCGAGGACGCCCCGGCCGCACAGGCGGGCGGCGACGGCGCGCCTCCCGCGGTACCCGCGTCGATCCTGGTCCGGCCGGACAGCCATCGCCTGTCCGATCCGGCCGGTGCCAAGGTGACCGTCGTGGAGTTCCTCGACCTGGAGTGCGAAGCGTGCGGCGCCGCGTATCCCGGCGTCGAGCGGCTGCGTGCCGAGTACGGCGACCGCGTCACCTTCGTGATGCGCTACTTCCCCATTCCCAGCCACCAGAACGCCGAGCTCGCCGCGCGGACCGTGGAGGCCGCGGGCAAGCAGGGCAAGCTCGAACCGATGTACCGCCTGATGTTCGAGAGGCAGTCGCAATGGGGCGACCAGCGGGTCTCCCACCGCGAGACCTTCCTCGGCTTCGCACGCGAGCTCGGCCTGGACCTGCCCGCCTTCGAGGCCGCACTGGACGATCCCGTCACGCTCGGCCGGGTCCTGGCCGACCGCACCGACGGTGCGAACATCGGCGTCGAGGGCACGCCGACCTTCTTCGTCAACGGCGTCAAGTTCTCGGGGTCGCCGTCCTATCAGGCTCTCAAGGCCGTCATCGACAAGGAACTGGCGAAATGACGCCCTTCGCCACCCGCGTGACGCCGTGGGTGCTGCTGGTCGGCGGCGCCGTCGGCCTGGTGGCGGCGTTCGTGCTCACCATCGAGAAGATCAAGCTGCTCAAGGATTTCTCCTACATCCCGACCTGCAGTATCAATCCGGTCCTCAGCTGCGGATCGATCATGAAGACCCCGCAGGCGGACCTGTTCGGCTTTCCCAATCCGTTGCTGGGGATCGCCGGGTTCAGTGTGGTCGTGACGACCGGTGTCGCGGTGCTGGCCGGCGCACGGCTCCCTCGTTGGTACTGGCTGGGCCTGCAAGCGGGTTCGTTGCTCGGCGTCGTCTTCGTGCATTGGCTGATGGTCCAGAGTCTCTACGTCATCGGCGCGCTCTGCCCGTACTGCATGGTCGTCTGGGCGGTCACCATCGCCGTCTTCTGGTACACGACCCTGCACAATCTCCACAAAGGACGGATGGTCGTCCGCTACCACAGCGTGGTCCTCGTGGTCTGGTACGCGGTCGTCGGCGCAGCGGTCCTGCAGGCCTTCTGGAACTACTGGAAGACGCTCGTCTGACACCGTCGCGAAGGCCACCGGCGTCCGGTGGCCTTCGCGACGGCACTACACCGAGACCAGACGCCTGCCCCGGTCGAGAGCACGCAGCCCCACCGCACAGGCGACACCGAGCACCGTCAAAGCGAGCCAGGGGATCTCCGGCCAGCCCGCCCGGCGCGCGAGGTCGAAAACGGTACCGGTGAAGAGATTCCCGAGCAGGATGCCCACGCCGACGATCGTGTTGTAGAAGCCGTAGTGCGTGGCGACCAGCCGGTCACCCGACAGCCGGACGACGGTGTCCATCTCGAACGGGAAGACGACGACCGTGCCGACGGCCAGCAGCGCGGCGGAGACGAGCAACCCCGCCCCGGCCGTGACCGGACCCGCCCTGGCGACTACCAGCGGCGCGACGAACGCCGCGGCCATGAACACCATCCCCAAGGCGAGACACGTGCCGGGCGACCACCGGTTCTTGAACCAGGCGGTGATCTTGAGCTGGCCGGCGATCGCGAGACCGCCCGAGATCACGAACAGCCCGGCGATGAGCGCGGTGGCCGACGTCTCCGAGCCCGTGATCCGGCGCGCCTCCATCGGAAGTGCCAGATAGGTCTGGAAGGAGAGCACGTACGAGCCGATCATGACCAGCGCGAAGAGCAGGAAGGCTCGGTTCCCGGCGACGACCCGCCAGTCCGCCCAGATCGACGACCGTTCCCCCTCGCTTTCGTGCGCGGGCAGCGCCCGCACCTGCACCACGGTCAGGACACCGAAGACCGCGGCGGCGACCAGGCAGGTCAGCCGGAAGTCGACGGCCGTCAACGCCAGCCCGACCACCGGGCCCGCGAGGATCCCGCCCTGGTAGAACACGTTGAACACCGAGAAGGCCTCCAGCCGCCGCTCCCCCGCGTCCACCGCCAGATAGGCGCGGACAGCCGGGTTGAACAGGGCTCCGGCGAAACCGGTGGCCGCGGACGCGACGATCAGCGACGGCAGCGAGGACGTCACGCTCAACAACGCGAAACCCGCCGTCCGCAGCACGCATCCGGCGACGATGAGCGGTTTGTAGCCGAACCGGTCGGCGAGGGTGCCCCCGACCAGGAACATGCCCTGCTGCGAGAAGTTGCGGATGCCCAGCACCAGGCCCACGGCCCAGCCCGCCAGTCCCAGCGGGCCGGCGAGATAGCCGGCGAGGTACGGCATCAGCATGTAAAAGCCGACGTTGATGGTGAACTGGTTGACCATCAGCACTTTGCTCGGCCGGTCGAAGGACCGGAACCGCGCCGGAAATCCCGTCACAGCGCGGGATCCACGATCGTGCGGCACCGGGTCCAGCGTTCCACCACCCGCTCGCCGGGATGGCCGACGACGTCCGGTTCCCCGGCCGGGACGACGTCGAGCAGGCCGTGTCCCGCGCAGTAGTCGTCGTTGTAGACGGTGTCGAAGTAGCGCTGCGGGCCGTCCGGGAAGATCGCGGCGATCCGCACGTCCGGATCGTGCGTACGGGCCAGCCAGGCCGCGACGAGGGCGACCGCGCCGACACTCCAGCCGCCGGTCGCGTACTGGGCGGCGGCGAGACGGCGGCAGGTCCAGACCGCTTCGGCGGGCGCCACCCAGTGGATCTCCTCGAAAGCGTCGTAATCGACGTTGCGCGGATGGATGCTCGACCCGAGCCCGCGCATCAGCCGCGAGGTGGCGGGTTGCCCGAAGATCGTCGACCCGACGGTGTCCACGCCGACCAGGCGCAGATGCGGGAAGTACCGCCGCAGCGCGCGGAAGGTCCCGGCCGAATGCCCGCCGGTGCCGACCGAGCACACCAGGACGTCGATCCGGCCCAGTTGCGCGGCCAGTTCGTCGGCCAAGGTCGCGTACGCGGCCACGTTGTCCGGGTTGTGGTACTGATCGGGGCACCAGGAACCGGGCCGCTCCTCGAGCACCCGCTGGACGCGGTCCCGGCGCGCTTGCTGCCAGCCGCCCGCCGGATGGGGCTCGGTGACGAGGTCGACCCGGGTGCCGTGCGCGGTGAGCATGCGCCGCACGATGGGCTCCATCCCCGGATCGGTGACCAGGGTGACCGGATGGCCGTGGACGATCCCGGCCAGCGCCAGCCCGAGCCCGAGCGTCCCGCTGGTCGACTCGACGATCATCGCGCCGTCCGCCAGGTCGCCGCGGGCCTTGGCCGCTCCCACCATGTGCAACGCGGGGCGATCCTTCATGCCGCCGGGGTTGAAACCCTCCAGCTTGGCCCAGAAGCCCTTGCCGGAGCCGGTGAGCCGTTCGTCGATCCACAGCACGGGCGTATTGCCGACGGCCAGCGCCGGGGACACGCAGCGCGCGGCGGTACTGAGGAGGCGGGAAGGCGCGAGAGGTTCATGAGGGAGGACAGCGTTCATCGAGGATTCGTCTTTCTGTGCTGTGCGAACAGGACCGGACCGGCGCGGGAACGGTCACGTCCGGGAGACGCACAGCTCGGTGAGTATCCGGGGGCCACTCCGGTCGAACGCGATCGACCGGGGGCGCTCCCTCACCGGGAACGAAAGAACGGGTGACGAGGCGAGCGGAGGCAGAGAATCCGGGGTGGACGGCGAGGCGTCGCTTCGCACCGCGACCGCGGCGAGCGGTCGGGAGTGCAGGTGTCCCTCGCTCGGCGGGCACGACGAATCGTGCGAGGCCGCCGCGACGACGGCCGTTTCGCCGGGCCCGTCGAGGCAGCCGTACGCCTGCGTTCCCGCCACGACCAGCAGCAGCAAGGCCACCACGAGCCGACGAAGAGTAGCCGGAGAGACACTCACGGTTCCCACCGTAGCAAAGATCGACTCGAACTCCCATGACGCCTAGTACTAACTGCCCTAGTAGGACTTCACCGGGCGCTCACACCGGTCCCCGTACTACTAAGCGCGATAGTTGAACCTGTGCGACAGGAGATTCGGCACCCGTGACACCACACCGGCGTTCGCCGCGGCACCCCCTCGCCGCCACCGCCGCCCTCGTGATCCTCGGCTTCGGCGCGCTCCCCGCGAGCGCGCAACCGGCACCGCCGCCGGACGGCCAGGACCCGATGCGGCGCTACCAGGAACTCGGCGCGCAGGCGGCCAAGGCCGACGAGGATCTGCTGGAATCACAAGACCGATTGAAGGCCCGCGAGACCGAACGCGACCAGGCGACGGCCGCCCTCGGCCGGGCCGACGGCGATCTCACGCGGGCGCAGTCGGCCATCGATCGTTTCCGGCCGCAGGTCGAGGCGATCGCCCGGTCCGCGATGAACGGCCACCAGCTCGGCAACGCCGTCCTCCTGCTCGACAGCGGCAGCAGGCAGGAGTTCCTCGACCGCTCGTCCGCGCTGTCGGTACTGGCCGAAGAGAAGGCCAAGGCGTTGAGCGGCCTGCGCGACGCGCTCGGTTCCGCGCAGGCCGCTCGCACCACCGCGGCGAACGCGCGGGAGACGGCCCAGCTCGCGGCGAACGACGCGACCGTGGCGCTGGACCAGGTCCGCACCCGCAAAGAGGACCTCGACAGCCGGATCGTCGAGGTCAGGAACGCGCTCGGTGACCTGCCCGCGTCGGACAAGGCGAAACTCGGCAAGGTCCAGGACAAGGGTTCCTATCTCGGCCCGCCCGGCGCCGCGAACGACGCGCTCCAGGCGGCACTGTCCAAACGAGGCTCGGAATACCAGTGGGGCGCCACCGGACCGGGCGAGTTCGACTGTTCCGGCCTGACGTCGTGGGCGTACAAGCAGGCGGGCGTCTCGCTTCCGCGCACCAGCCGTCAGCAGTACACCGCGGGAAAGGCCGTCCCGCTGGACCGGCTCGTCCCCGGAGACCTCGTCTTCTACGACGACGGCACCGGCGATCCGGGAGCGATCCATCACGTCGGCATGTACGTCGGCAACGGCAAGATGGTCGACGCGCCGACCGAGGGTCAGCTGGTCGACGTCCGGTCGGTCAAGGGCGACGGGCATCTGATGGGCGCGCGGCGCATCGTCGGGTGACCGCGGCGCACGCAGTATCCTTCCGTGCGGAGGTGTCATGCAACGGCTGGGCGAGCTCGAAGCGTCGGTGATGGACGTGCTCTGGAATTCGGCGGAACCCTTGCGGGTCCGCCAGGTGCTCGAGGCGATCAACCGGGATCGCGAACTCGCCTACACCACGGTGATGACGGTGCTGGACAATCTGCACCGCAAGGAATGGGTCGTGCGCGAAATGGAGAATCGCGCCTACCGCTATCGCGCCGTGGCGACCCGTGAGGAAGCCACCGCGCAAAGCCTGCGCGAACTCCTCGACTCCTCGGAGGACCGGGAATCGGTGCTGCTGCATTTCGCGCGCTCGGTCACCGAAGAGGAGTCCGACATCCTGCGACGGGCGCTGCGACGGAAGCCCAAGCGATGATCCTGGCGGCGGTGCTCCTGTTCGGTGTCGCGGTGATCGGCTGGTGCTCGCCCCGGTTGCTCGGCAGGCTGACCGCCGGTGGGATCAGTCCCGGTACGGCGCTCGCGTGGTGGCTGCTGACCGCCCTCGGCGTGCTCGCCGGCACTCTCGGCGCCGTCCTTCTCCTCGTATTGCCGGACCACGGCCCCGCCGCGGCGATCACCCGGTTCCTCCACGACTGCTGGGCGGCGGTCGGGCACAGCGGCCTGCCCGGTCTCGATCCCCTCGTCGGCGGTTTCGCCGGGGCGGTCGTCGTGATCGCCGCCACCCGGCTCACCGTGACCTGGGCCCGCCGCAGGAAACGCAGCACCCTGCTGCACCGGCGTCACCGGGACGCGCTCAGGCTGACAGGCACCCGTGACGAGCGGCCGATCGCGACGCTGTGGGTGCCCGACGAGCGGCCGATCGCCTACAGCCTCGGCGGCCGCGACGGCCTGATCGTCGCCAGCCGGGGCCTGGCGGGCAGGCTCACCTCCCGGGAACTGAACGCGGTACTGGAGCACGAACGCGCGCATCTGCGCGGAAGGCATCACCTGCTGGCCGGATGCGCCGAAACACTCGGCCGCACGTTGCGGTTCGTCCCGCTCATGCGCGAACTCCCCGGCGCGGTCCGCCTCCTCGTCGAACTGGCCGCCGACCGGGCGGCCGCGACCGGGCACGGACCGGAAACCGTGCGCTCGGCACTGCTGTCGATCCACGCCTCGGAAGGCGGCGACACCGCGCTCCGGTTGCGATGGCTCGCCCGGCACCCCTGCGGTCCGTCCCGGTTACCGGACCGGGTGCGGGCCGTCGCGGGCGGAACCCTCGCGTTGTTCGCCCCGCCCGCGCTCACCGTCGGCCTGATGTTCACGGCGGGACTCCTTTCCTGCTGGTGAACGAAAGAGACGCGTTCGTCACCAAGGAGAGCGAACGGGTTCAGCGCCGGACACAATCAGGTGATACGCCGTTTCTCGACGTTCGCCCCTTTTCCCGAACGGGTGGCCGAGGGTCGCTTATTGTCGTGTTCGACTGGACGAACCGGGGACGGCAATTCGGGCAAGCTCCACTCACAAGAGTGAGCAATGCCGGGAAATCCCCGTTCCATTGAGCCGGTAAGGCGAATTGCCGGTGCAACTCAAATGGCGGCATTCGGCCGATAGCCCGTTGTCGTAACGTCGGACGAGAGGCGCTTCTCAGTACACACCCCGCAACGAATTCCGCAATCCCATGGAGGTTTTCGTGATCCGACGTCCTCTGCGCACCATGACCGCGGTGATAGGCGCCGCGGCAGCCGTCACCGCCTTCGCGACCCCGGCTTCGGCGGCGACACCGGTGCTGAACGAAACGGCGGGTCCGGCCACGCTGGCCGCCTCGCAGCAGAAGATCGGCGCTTCGCTCGGCGCCGCGTTCGCCGGCTCCTGGCTGGACACGACGACCGGTGAACTCGTCGTCGGCACCGCCGACGCGAGCCGCTCGGCCGCGATCCGTTCGGCGGGCGCGATCCCGAAGGTGATGAAGCACAGTTCCGCCGAACTGAAGAAGATCCAGTCCACATTGGACGACAGAACCGCCGGCCTTCCCGGCTCGGTCGCCGGCTGGTACGTCGACGCGCCCGCGAACGAGGTCGTGGTCGAGGTGGTCGGCGGCGACTCCGCGGGCCGGGCCTGGGCGGCGGCCGCCGGTGTCCCGGTCCGGGTGGACCAGGTGAAGAGCGCGCCACGGCCGTTGTGGAGCGTGGTCGGCGGACAGGGTCTCTACTTCAACGGCGGCGCCTGTTCGGTCGGGTTCAACGCCCATGACGACGACGATCATTACGTGATCACCGCGGGCCACTGCACCGAACTCGGCGGCACCGTGCACGGCGTCGACGGCACGATCGGCCCTGTCTCGAAGTCGTCCTTCCCCGGTAACGACTACGGGACCGTCAAGGTGACCCACTCCGACGTCTCGACCCCGCCCCGGGTCGACCGGTACGGGGACGGTACCGACGTGCGGATCGAGGGCTCCGAGGTCGTCGCCGTCGGCGGCCGCGTCTGCCGGTCCGGGATCACCACCAAGTGGCAGTGCGGGCGGGTCGAAGCGCTGGACCAGACGGTGAACTACGGCAACGGCAACATCGTGCGGGGCCTCACCCAGACCAGCGCCTGCGCCGAACCGGGCGACTCCGGCGGCTCGTACGTCAGCCGTCCGTCGTCGGGTTCCGGGACGAAGCTGGTGCAGGCACAGGGTATGACCTCGGGCGGCTCCGGCGATTGCAACGAAGGCGGCACCACCTTCTTCCAGCCCGTCAAGGAGGTGCTCAACCGCTACGACCTGACTCTCGAGAAGGACTGATCGCCGAAGAGGGGCGGCCGGTGCGACGGCCGCCCCTTGATCTCCCCGGCGAGTTCGCGTGCTTCGCCGACCAGCGTCTCGATCTCGGTCCATCGGCGGCGGATCCGCTCGTGATCGGTGACCAGCGTGCCGGAAACCATGCCCAGGAACAGGTTCGCGTCCGCCCCGATCTCCGCGAGCCGCAGGAAGGGACGGCGGTCCGCCGCTGTTCCCGCGCCGTGCGCCGCCGCCCATTCCCGGGCCCGCAGCCCGGCGTCGTGACAGGTGTCGACGAGGAAGGAACGGATCTCCTCCGGCCGGTCCCCCGGGCTCGCGGGCGGTTTCCCCATCAGCGGGAAAATGTTCCAAGCCACCGAGAGCAGGCAGTCGGCCACGTCATCCATCGACTCCACGTCCACCCGGGGAGTGTTCAGGCCCGCGCCTCCTGCCAGGCGGAATGACTCGCGTGAACGACAGGGTCGACCCGATCAGGTGAGTGGCGGTGTGGGGCCACCGCGCACGTCGACGACAGGCTCCCGGTCCGGGCTCTCGATTTCGCGCAGGTCGACGATCTCCAGTCCGGCGACCAGTCCGGACAGTCCTTTGTGGCCCAGAGGCCGGATCGCGAGGATGCCGCTGACGAAGAACAACAGGTTCGCCAAGGGCTCGAATCCGCTGTTGACCGCGGACGCCAGGGTGAGCAGCGTGAAGTAGCCGCCGGACCCGGCCAGGAATCGCACGATCATCCGCCACAGGGCGGGCTTCCCGCCGTCCGGCCCGGCGGGCCGCAGCAGCACGATCCGCTGGCCGAAACTGGCGCCGTTGCCCGCGACGGGGATGACGAACAACAGGAGCACGGCGGGCAGCAGGGTGCTGGTCAGCGCCGTGACCACGGTGTTCGGTTCGCCCGCCACCAGGGTCGTCACGATCCCGATGGTGGTGCCGAGCAGCACGACCGAGACGAAGTCGACGGCCATCCCGAGCAGACGGCGGCGCGCGGTGACCGGTCGCGGCGTTCCGGGCGGTGCGGACGGCTCGTTGCCCGGCAGCAGCCGCAGCAACGGGGCGAGGCCGAAGCCGACGGCGGCGCCGAGGGTGTTGGTCAGCAGGTCGTCGACGTCGGCGAGCCGGTACGGGCAGTCGAACAGGAACCAGACCCCGGTGAGCTGGGTGCACTCGATGAACAGGGAGACCGCGAACCCGAGGGCGACGGTGACCGCGAAACCGCGCCGGAAGAGGTGCCGGACGAACATGCCCAGCGGCACGAACAAGGCGACGTTGAAGACCGCCTGCTGGACCGCGGGATTGCGCAGGAACGCGCGCAGGCCCGCCCCGCTCTGTTCGCGGCGGATGTCGGCGACGAACTGGAACGGGCGCAGTTGCAGGTGACTCGTCGCGTGCTCGGCGCACCACGCCGCCGTTGTCTGCGGGATGGGGAGCAACGTGTACGTCCACAGTGACATGGCGTAGACCAGGAACCCGAACACCAGCAGGACCCGCCACAGCCCGAGTTCGCCGCGGCGCCGGTAGCTCGCCGCGATGTACGGGACGGCCAGGATGCCCGCGAGCACGAAACCCGCGAACACCGCGATGACCGCGGAGACGGTCGGATCAGTCACTCGCGGAAGCTAACAACGCTCGCTCCGGCGCACCCGGTACGCCACCTGGCCGGGTGACGGACTCGGCCGGAGCGAGAGCTCGCTGGTGCGCGAGCGCGGCGATGGCGAAGGTCAGATGGACGACGACCCAGTTGCGGTCTTCGTGGTGGATCCGCTGCAACAGGTCGAGAGTGGCGTCGCCGGGACTGCGGCCCTGACGGCAGGCGTCGATGAACGCCTGGGTCAGCTCGTCGACGTTCCGCCGGAACTCCGCGAAGGGGTCGGCGGAGTGGTTGTCGGTGCAGAAATCCACGGTCACGTCACTCAGCGTTCCACAGCGCGACACAAAGTTACGACTTGACGGTTCCGGAATCACTCACGTGAGGTAGTCCCGGGCTGATCTCTGTGCTCTGCGTCACGCCGACGCGAGCGAGGCGGGCATTCGGCGTTCCCGTTCGGCCGTCTTCACCCGGCGGGTGACCGGGAAACGCTGGTCGAGTTCGACGAGCAGCGGGGTCGCCGCCATCAGCGCCAGCAGCGCGAGCCCGGCGTATGCGCCCAAAGTCGCGATGATCGTCATTTCGGCCTCCTCGATCCCCGTACCGCCTGTTCCGGCGGCCTGGAACCAGGATCGCTTCCCGGCGGGGTGCGGCGGATCGGTCATCCGGCGGAGGTGCCTCGACCGGTCGGCCTTTTCGGCACTGGCCGCATCCCCGATCCCGGACGGCGATGCAGCAGATCGAACCGCGACCACATGGCTTCGGCCGCCTCGATGGATTCGCCGGTGCGGACGGGATCGACGGCGGCGAGCTGCGCGACGATGGCCTGCACCAGGCTCATCCCCGCGGTCAGCGACGGGAAGAAGGTCACGCCTTCGGCCGGCACCATCAGTACCTGCTCGACGGCGCCCGCCAGCGCGGGGCTGGCCGCGTCGGTGATGGCGAACGCGCGCGCTCCCCTCGCCTTCGCCTCGTCCGCGGCGAGCACCGTACTTTCGTACAGGCGCCAGAAACTGATCGCGATGAGCACGTCGTCGGCGGTGAGTTTGGCCGTGGCGTTGGCGAGTTCGGCGTCGCCCGCGGTGATCGCGTGGACGTCGTATCCGGCGAGCCGGGCGTTGTGCGCGAACGCGATCCCGACGGCGGCATAGCTGCCGTCGGCGATGACGAGCGTGCGGCGCGCGGCGGCGACGGCCTCGGCGACGTTGCGGATCTCGTCCTCGGTGACCCGCCGGTTGAGCAGGGCGAGGCTGTCGAGGTCGCGGCGCAGCGACGCCGAGCCCGGCGAGTCCACGTCCCGGTGTTCCTCGGCCACCTGCGGCGCGCTCAGCGACGACATGTAGCGCGCCCGCAACTCCTGTTGCAGCGCGGGCCAGCCGGCGAAACCGAGCGCCTGCGCGGTGCGGGTGACGGTGGCGACGTTGACCCCGGCGAGCTGGGCGAGCTCGGCCGTCGATCCGAACGACGCCCGGCGCGGTTGCGAGACCAGCACTTCGAGCACGGCGGCCGACTTCGGCCGCAGGCCGCGTTCCGGCGTCCGATCCCGAAGCCACGCCTCGAAACCGTCACCGGTTTCCGTCTCTGTCACGCACACCCTCCCTCGACCGCGCCACGGTAACGCATCGTGCCCGTCGGACCACCTGCAACAACCATTGCAGTTTTACGGAAACGCAGTATACGTTGTCCGCACTCCTCGTCGCCCGAACCACGGAAGGCGTTCCCCATGACGCTTCTGGCTCGACTGGACCGGCTCCCGCTGAGCCGTCCCCACTATCTGCTCCTGCTCATCGGCGGGCTCGGTTACACCTTCGACGGCATGGACTCCGCCGTGGTCGCCTTCCTCCTGCCGAGCGCGAAAGCGGTCTGGGGTCTCGACAACGGGCAGCTCGGGCTGATCGGTTCGGCGACGCCGTTCGGCTTCCTCTTCGGCGCGATCGCCGCGGGCCTGCTGGGCGACCGCATCGGCCGCAAGAAGGTCATGATGTACGCGCTGGCCTTCTACGCGGTGTTCTCGGTGCTCGCCGCCTTCTCCCCGAACTACGAGATCTTCCTGGGCGCCCGGGTGCTGGCCGGGGCGGGTGCGGGTGCCGAAAGCGCGATCATCGCGCCGTTCCTGTCCGAATTCGTCCCCGCGAAGCGACGCGGCTGGTTCGTCGGCGCGCTCGCCGGGTTCTTCTCGTTCGGCTTCGTGATGGCCGCGCTGATCGGGCGGTTCGTCGTGCCGACGGTGCCGGAGGGCTGGCGGGTCGCCCAGCTGATCACCGCGCTGCCGATCGTCATGCTGCTGTGGTGGCGCCGGTCCCTGCCGGAATCGCCGAGGTTCCTCGTCGCGAACGGGCGTCACGCCGAGGCGGAGAAGATCGTCGCGAAACTGGAGCGGGACGTCGAAAAGGCGACCGGGCAACCACTTCCGGCCGTGGCCGAGACCGATGTCCAGCCCGCGAAGGAAACCCCCAAGGTCAACCTCTTCAGCGCGCTGAAGTTCCTGTGGAGCCCGGCGATGGCACGCCGGACCGCGGTGATCTGGACCGTCTGGTTCGTGATCACGTTCTCCTACTACGGCTTCTTCTCCTGGATCCCGACGCTGCTCGTCGAACGCGGGATCACCGTCACCAAGAGCTTCGAGTTCTCGATCATCATCTACCTGGCGCAGATCCCCGGGTACTTCTCCGCGGCCTGGCTGTCGGAACGGCTCGACCGCAAGCACACCATCGCGTTGTACCTCGCGGGCTCGGCGGTGAGCGCGTTCTGGCTGAGCCAGATGGACGCGCCGTGGTCGATCACCCTCGCCGGGGCGGTGCTGTCGTTCTTCCTCAACGGCACCTACGCCGGTGTGTACTCCTACACCCCCGAGGTGTTCCCGACCTGGATCCGCGCCAGCGGCACCGGCCTGTCCAGCGCGTTCGGCAGGCTCGGCAGCATCCTGGCCCCGACGATCATCGGCCTGTCCGCCGCGAGCCTCGGCTTCGCCGGCGTCTTCGGCCTGACCACCGCCGTCCTGGCGGCCGGGGTGGTGTGCGTGGTCGTGTTCGGCCTGTCCACCGCCGGCCGTTCCCTGGAAGAACTGACCGAACACGGCGCGCCCGTGGAAACCGCCAAGGAGATGACGAAGTGACCGTGTCGCTGTCCATTGTGGAGGACAAGACCCGAGCGACGATCGGCGTGAGGCTGTTCACCGTGCTGGCCTGGGTGCCCGAACGGCGGGCGCTGCGCCGCGTGCACAGCAGCCACCCGGCGGAGTACCCGGTCGGCGGCGAAAAGACCGTCGAGGTGGCGGCGGGCTGGCTGGAGCGGTGCATCACCGGACAGGAACCCTATTTCGGGCCCGACAGCGCGGCGGTGCGGGAGATCTTCGCCGACCACGAACTCATCGACCGGCTCGGCTGCGGCGCGGTGATCAACGTGCCGGTGGTGGACGACGGGCGCACGCTCGGCGTCCTCAACATCCTCGACGCCGAAGGCAGCTACGACGACGATTCCGTCACCGCCGCCCGATCTCTGGCACCGTTGGCGGTGCCCGCCCTGCGCGAAATCCTGGAGGCCCGATGAACGGCTCACTGCTGCTGCGCAACGCCCGTCTGCTCGACCCGGTCACGGGCGAGTACACCGAGGGCGATCTCCGGTGCGCCGACGGCCGGATCGTCGAGACCGGCACGGGTCTCGCCGCCGGCGACGTCCGGACCGAGGACCTGCGCGGCGCGTTCGTGCTGCCCGGCCTCGTCGACGCGCACGTGCACGTGACCGCTTCGACAGCGGACCTGGGGTCGCTCCCCGCGTCGTCACCGTCCTATGTGACCGCGCACAGCGCCCGCACCATGAGCCTGATGCTGGACCGGGGCTTCACCACGGTCCGGGACGCCTCGGGCGCCGACTACGGTCTCGCCGACGCGCAGGCCGAGGGCTTGTTCCGCGGTCCCCGCCTGCTGTTCTGCGGGCGCGCGCTGAGTCAGACCGGCGGCCACGGCGACAGCCGGACCCGCGGCGCCAACGCCAGCGACGACCACCCGTGCTGCGCGGGGCTCGGCCGCGTCGCCGACGGTGTCGACGCCGTCCGCGCCGCGGCGCGCGACGAACTGCGCAAGGGAGCGCACCACATCAAGGTGATGGCCTCCGGCGGCGTCGCCTCCCCCACCGACCGGGTCGACTCGACGCAGTACTCCGCCGAGGAACTGCGCGCGATCGTCGAGGAGGCGGAGGCGGCCAACCGCTATGTCGCCGCCCATTCCTACACCGCCCGTGCGGTGAACCGCGCGCTGGAGCTGGGCGTGCGGTCGATCGAGCACGGCAACCTGATCGACGACCTCAGTGTCGAACTGTTCCTCCGGCACGACGCGTACCTCGTGCCCACGTTGGTCACGTACTGGGCGCTGAAGGAGGAGGGGCGCGAGCACGGGCTGCCGGAATCCAGCTGGCGCAAGGTCGACGACGTCCTCGGCGCGGGTATGGCCGCGCTCGAAAAGGCCGACCGGGGCGGGGTGAAACTGGTGTACGGCAGCGATCTTCTCGGCGGGATGCACCGGCACCAGAACCACGAATTCCGGCTGCGCGGCGAGGTCCAGCCCGCGGTGGACGTGATCCGCTCAGCGACGTCGACGGCGGCCGACCTGCTGAACCTGACCGGCGAGATCGGCACGCTGGCCCCCGGCGCGCACGCGGATCTGCTCGTCGTCGACCGGGATCCGCTGGAGGACATCGGCGTCCTGGCCGAGCCGAAGGGCTTCCGTCACGTCATCCAGGGCGGGACGGTGGTCTCCGCCTGACGCGTTTCGTGGGCAGGTCAGCGGCCCTACCCTAGGACGCCGACCGGGGCGAAGGACCCCTTCGGCCTTTGTCAGGCGCGGGGTCGCGGACCAGCAGGTGCCCCCAATGCCGCATCGGGGACGTTGAGCGTCTCCAATGCGGCATTGGGGGCACCGAACGCGAAGCGATCGCGTGAATCGGGGCGTCTCCGTTTGCGGGGTGGTGCCGGTGTCCTGAAGGCCACCTTTGCCTGACGCGTTTCGTCCTCTGGTCGCGGTAGTAGCGCGTGCATGTAGCGCAACCAGAGGACGAAACGCGGGGTCAGGAAAAGCGTTGCGGGACGCCCCAGGGGTTGTCGTCCCGCAGCGGTTCGGGCAACAGGTGTGACGGCCAGTCCTGATAGGACACCGGCCGCAGGAAGCGGTCCACCGCCGCCGTCCCGACCGACGTCGACGCCGGTGAGGTCGTCGCCGGGTACGGGCCGCCGTGCTGCATCGCCGCGGTCACCGCGACCCCGGTCGGCCAGCCGCCCCAAAGGATCCGCCCACTGCGGTCGGCCAGCACCGGACGCAGCGCCTCGACGTCGCCCGCCTCCGAGTCCAAGGCGTGCACGGTCGTCGTGAGCTGACCAGGCAGCGCCGCCAAAATCGGCACGACGTCGGAGAGCCGCGAGTACCGCACGATCACGCCCAGCGGGCCGAAACACTCCTCCGCCACGTCCGGGACGAAATCGGCGAGGTCGATTTCGAGCAGCCGGGCCCCGGCTCCCCCGGCGATCTCGCGCATCCCCGGAATCGCGGCCAGCCGCTCCGCGACGGTCTCGAAACCGGAGGCGATGCGATCGTTCAAGAAAGACCCCGCCGTCACCGCTCGCAAGCGTTCGGCGACGAGATCCACGAACGGCCCCGAGGACGGCGCGAACACCAGGCCGGGGTTCGTGCAGAACTGGCCGTTGCCCAGCGTCAGCGAACCCGCGTAACCCGTCGCCAGTTCTTCGGCACGCGTCTCGGCGGCGCCGGGCAGGACGATCACCGGATTGACGCTGCCGAGCTCGCCGTGGAACGGGATCGGAACCGGCCGGTCGGCCGCGATCCGCGCCAGGGCGAGCCCGCCCGCCACCGATCCGGTGAAGGCCGCGGCCGCGACAGCCGGATGCCGCAGCGCCTCCACTCCGGCGGTTTCCCCCTCGACAAGACCGAGAAGCGCACCCCACCGCCCGAGCGCCTCGACGACGATCGACGCCGTCCGGCGGGAAAGCTCCGGATGCCCCGGATGCGCCTTGACCACCACCGGGCATCCGGCCGCCCATGCCGCCGCGGTGTCCCCGCCCGCCACGCTGAACGCGAAGGGGAAGTTGCTCGCGGCGAACACCAGGACCGGTCCCACCGCCGTGCGATACCGGCGCAGATCCGGCCGGGGGCCGGGTGGCCACGACGGATCGGCGCGATCGATCCGGACGTCGTAGGACGAACCGCTCTCGGCCGCGAGCAGGCGCAGCTGGAACGTCGTGCGGGCCAGCTCACCGGTCAGCCGTTTCGTCCCCAGCCGGGTTTCGGCGTCGGCGATCGCGATCAGCGCCGGGCCCGCCGCGTCCAGCGCGTCGGCCACGCCGGTGATCACCGCCGCGCGCGTCTTCGGGTCGGTGGCGGCCCACGCACCGGCGATCTCCGCCGCCTGGACGATTTCCTTCATTGGTTCCTTCCTCTCCGGGGGCTGAAGGGGCCTTTCCCCGCATCGCATGCGGCGAAGGGCGCTTTCCCTACGTGGCATGCGGGGAAAGGCCCCTTCAGCTCAGAGCACGAAGCCCGCCGGGAACGGATCGTCCGGGTCGAGCAGGTAAGTGGCGTTGCCGGTGATCCACGCGCGCCCGGAGAACTCCGGCACCACGGCCGGGACACCCCCGACGGTGGTCTCGGCGACCAGCTCACCGGTGAACGTGGTGCCGATGAACGAGCTGTTCTCGAACGGCGTGTGCAGCGCCAGCTCGCCGCGGGCGTGCAGCTGGGCCATCCGGGCCGACGTGCCGGTGCCGCACGGCGACCGGTCGAACCAGCCGGGGTGGATGGCCATCGCGTTCCGCGACGCGCGGGCGTCCGAACCCGGGGCGAGGAACTGGACGTGCTTGCAGCCGCCGATCAGCGGATCGGCCGGATGCTTGGGCGGGCGCTGGTCGTTGATCGCCGCCATGATGTCCAGTCCCGCCGCGAGGATCCGGTCCTTCTCCGAGCGCTCGAACGGGATGTCCACTCGGGACAGTTCGAGGATGGCGTAGAAGTTGCCTCCGTAGGCCAGGTCGTAGCGCACCTCGCCGAGCCCGGGCACCTCGACCGACGCGTCCCGCTCGGCGAGGAAGGACGCGACGTTGCGCAGCTTGACCCGTTCGGCCCGGCCGCCCCGGACGTCGACCTCGGCGTGCACGAGCCCGGCCGGGGTGTCCAGGCGCACCACGGTCTTCGGTTCGGTCACCTCGACCATGCCGGTCTCCACCAGCACCGTCGCCACGCCGATCGTGCCGTGCCCGCACATCGGCAGGCACCCCGACACCTCGATGTACACCACGCCCCAGTCGGCGTCCGGCCTGGCCGGCGGCTGCAGGATCGCGCCGCTCATGGCCGAATGGCCGCGCGGCTCGTTCATCAGGAACCGCCGCAGGTGGTCCAGGTGCTCCATGAAGTACCGGCGGCGCTCGGCCATGGTGTCACCGGGGATGACGCCGACCCCGCCGATCACCACCCGGGTCGGCATGCCCTCGGTATGCGAGTCGACGGCGGTGATCGACCGGATCGACCGCACCTACTCCACCCCCAGCGAGGCGAGCGCGCGGCGCATGTCGGCGGTGACCTGCTCGCGGTGCTCGTCGGTCAGCGGTCCGCGCGGCGGACGGCAGGGTCCGCCGTAGCGGCCGACGAGGTCCATGCCGAGTTTGATGGCCTGGACGAACTCGGTGCGCGAGTCCCAGCGGAACGCGGCCACCAGCGGTTCGTACAGCGCCCTGGCCTCCTCGAGTTTCCCCGCCCTCGCCAGCTCGAACAGGCGCACCGACTCGGCCGGGAACACGTTCGGGAAACCGGCGAACCAGCCTGTCGCGCCCATCAGCAGGCTTTCCAGCACGACGTCGTCGGCGCCGCTGATCACGTCCAGGCCCGGCGCCTGCTCGCGGATCTCCAGCACCCGCCGGACGTCACCGGAGAATTCCTTGACCGCCACCACGTTGTCGATCGCCGCGATCTCGGCCAGCAGCGCCGGGGTGAGGTCGACCTTGGTGTCGATGGGGTTGTTGTAGACCATCACCGGCAGGCCGACCGACGCCACCGCCTCGAAGTGGGCGAGGACTTCACCGCGGTTCGCGCGGTACATCGTGGGCGGCAGGCACAGCAGGCCGCCGGCACCGTCTTCGGCGGCGATTTCGGCCCAGTGCCTGGCCTGATGCGACCCGGGACCGTGGACGCCGACGACGACGATGCCGTCCTTCCCCACGGTTTCGATCGCGGTACGGGCCGCGCGGCGGCGTTCGTCGTCGGTGAGCGACGAATACTCGCCGAGGGAGCCGTTCGGGCCGACGCCCCGGCAGCCGTTGTCGATCAGCCACCGGCAGTGCGCGGCATAGGCGTCGTAATCCACGGCCAGCCCGGCGGGTGCCGATGCGTCCGCCCGGTACGGGAGGGCGGTCGCGACGACGACGCCACCGAGGTCGGGGGTGCTCATTCAGGTTCTCCTTCGGTTCGGGCGGCGAGTTCGCCGAGCCGGATCGGCTGGGCGATCGGGCGGTGGTGCCGTTCGGTACCACCGCAGAGTTCGGATACCGCCGGACCGCACATCCGGCCCTGGCACGGGCCGAGGCCCGCCCGGGTGCCGAGTTTCAGCGCGTGCGGGCCGGGGCAGGCCGGGTCGGCGGTCGCGCGGACGAGCTCGCCGTAGGTGGTTTCCTCGCACCGGCAAACGATCGTGTCCTCGCGAAGCCAGCGTCGCCAGGCCGAGCCGATCGGATGCGCCGTGGCGAGGCGCTCGGCGAACGTGTGCGCGCGGTCGCGGGCACGGACCAAGGCCGGGCCGGGCGTTTCCCCCGCGGCGACACGACCCGCCACCGCGCCCTCGGCCGCGGCGGTGACCGCGCCACCGATACCGGTGATCTCGCCCGCGGCGAAGACACCGTCCACTGTGGTCCGTTGGCCGTCGTCGACCCGGACGAAACCACCGTCCAGTGCGCAGCCCGCGGCGACGGCGAGTTCGGGTTGCGGGACGAATCCGTGGCCGACGCAGACCGCGTCGACCTCATACGTCCGCTCGGTGCCGGGGACGACCGACCAGTCCGCGCGGACCTCGGCGGTCACCACCTCGCGGACGCTGTTCGCGCCCCGCGCTTCGATCACGGCCCGGCCGAACCGGTACGGGACACGATGGCGGGCCAATGTCGCGGCGTAGCGGGCCAGTTCGCCCGCCTTGCCCGCGTGGGCGGCCAGGCGCCACGGTCGCGCCGACCATCCTTTCCGGACGGTCGCGAACGGGTTCGCCTCCAGGACGGCGACCACCTCGGCCCCGGCGTCCAGCAGCGATTCCGCGACCGGCAGCAGGAACGGCCCCGCCCCGGCGACGAGTACCCGCCCGCCGATCGCGACCCGCTCCCCTTTCGCCAGCGCTTGCGCCGCGCCCGCGGTGTACACGCCGGGCAGTTCCCAGCCGGGGAACGGCAGGGTGCGGTCGTGCGCACCGGTCGCCAGGATCAGCGCGTCGGGAACCAACGTGAGCCGCTGTCGTCCGCCACCGTCGGACTGTCCTCGCAGGACGTGCACCCGGTTCTCCGCGCGGTCGAACGCCCAGACGGTGGCACCGGGCCACCACTGGCACCTCGGATGCGCGAGCAGACGGCGGCGCCGGGTGAACTCCGGTCCGCCGTGTTGTGCCGCGTAGGCCTCCGGCGACATGCGGTAGTACTGGCCGCCGGGCGATTCCGCCTGGTCCAGCACCGTGACGCGGGCACCGGCCCGCAAGGCGTGCTCGACGGCCGCGAGTCCGGCGGGCCCGGCGCCGACGATCACCACATGCCGGCTCACGCGTTCTCCTCCCGTGACTGGGTGCGGATCTCGTCGCCGTCGGCGGCCGGACGGCGGCACGCGCGGACGTCGGGCACGTCGTTGACCGTGAGAACGCAGTCGAAGCAGGCGCCGATGCCGCAGAACACACCGCGCGGCGCACCGGAACGCGTGGTGCGCCAGGAGATCCGGCCCGCGGCGAGCAGCACTCCCGCCACGCTCTGGCCCGCGATCCCGGTCAGGGCTTCGCCGTCGACGGTGATCCGGATCGGACGGCCGCTCACGCGGCCACCCCGGCCAGTACCGCGGGACGATCCACGGTGAATTCTCCGACGGGCATCGCAGGCTCCGCCCCGGTGAGCAGTTCGCGCAGCAGGCGCGCGGTGCCGACGCTCAGCCCGATTCCGGCGCCTTCGTGCCCGGTGGCGTGCCACAGGTTTCCCAGCCGCGGGTCCTCTCCTAGCACCGGGAGGTGATCGTCCACGTAGGGCCGGAAACCGCCGTACGCCCGCATGATCGCGGCGTCGGCGAGCGACGGGAACAGCCTCAGGGCCTTGACCGCGATGGCGCTCAGCACGTCGGGGCGGATGGCGTCGTCGAACTCCACCCGGCGGCGGGACGAGCCGATCAGCACGGTGCCGCCCCAGGTCGACTCGACGACGGCGGAGGTCTGCAACTCCCCCGAGTCCGCGCCGACAGCGCCGACGTAATCGGCGTCGTAGACCTTGTGCCGGACGACGCCGGGCATCGGGGTGGTCACCAGCACCTCGCCCCGGCGGGGGCGGATCGCGATCGGGGCGCCGAGGCGCGCCGACACCTGACCGGCCCACGGACCCGCGGCGTTCACGACGACGTCGGCCTCGATGACCTCGCCGGGTACGCGGACACCGGTGATCCGTCCACTTCGGACGGACGCGCCGAGGACCTCGGTGTCGGACCGCAGCCGGGCGCCGTGGCGCAGCGCGGAGCCCAGCAGGGCCAGCGCCGCGCCCGCTGGCTGGACCTGAGCGTCCTCCGGGTAGAGGAACGCGGCGGTCACCTCGCGGGTCAGCGCGGGCTCGGCGTCGGCCAGTTCCTTGGGAGACAACGGTTCCGCGCGGACCCCGAGTTGCGTCCCGGCGAACGACGTGAGGGCGCGGGCGCCGTCCTCGGTGGTGGCGACCACGATGCCGCCCTTGGGGTCGTACTCGATCGCGGCGGCGGCACGCGCGTCCTCGTCGGCGATCTCGGCGACGACACGCGGCCACATTCGGACCGAAAGCTTCGCGAGTTCGAGTTCGGCGCCTGGCCCCTTGTCGGAGACGAGGATGTTGCCTTCACCGTGCGAAGTGGTGCCCCCGGCGGCACGGCCGCGATCCACGACCACGACGTCGAAGCCTGCCAGGCTCAGCTCACGGGCACACGCGGCGCCGACGATACCCGCGCCGAGTACGGCCACACGCGTTCGGTTCATCGGCCCTCCAGCGTTCGGTAAAGCGAACGATCGGAGAGTAGGTTCCCTCCCGGAGGGGTGTCAATACCTGGGGAGCGGTCAGCCCTTCAGCACGGGATGCGGCCTGCCGTCGAGCCGTTCGTCGGCGCGATACTGCAGCAGCAGGACCGAGTGCACCGGCCCGTCCGGCGCGGTGTAGCAATGCGGCTCGCGGGCATCGAAGGCCACGTAGTCACCAGGGCCGACCTCGACGGTCTTGCCCGCCACCTCGACCCGCAGCGAGCCGGACTGCACGACGGTGTGCTCGATCCCGACGTGCCCCTGCGACCGCTGCGGCGCGTCGCCGCGCACCACCTGGTCGTACACCTCGAAGACGCCGTCACCGGTCTCGATCCGGCGCAGCGGCCGGAGATCCACTCCCTCGCCGCTGAGCACCTCGACGTCGGCGCCGCGCACCACGGTGAGCGCGCCGCCCGCGCGATGGTCGAGCAGATCGGAGATCGCCACCTCCAGCACCCTGGACAGGCTGAACACGGTCTCGATGGTCGGATTGCCGCCGCCGGACTCCAGCTGCGACAGCGTCGCCTTGCCGATGCCCGACCTGCGGGACAGCTCCGAAAGCGAAAGGCCCCTCGCCGCCCTGGCCGCGCGCAGGTTGACCGCCAGCATGTCCCGGATCGAGGGCGTCTCGTCCTCCACCGCTTCTCCCCTGTCGTTCGTCAAACCGTACGACCGGACGGCGAATCGTTCGCTTTGCCGATCGAGTTCGCGGACATCATGACACGCCTTCCGACGGGGAGGGCATAGCCGCGGCCGATGGGGCGACGCGATGGTGGGCCGTGGCGGCCGCGATGAAACTCCTTCACCAACCGGTGTGTCACCGTCGACACAGGGTCACGGGCCACACCGCCCTATCTCCGTATCCCTCGAGCGAGGAGATCCCCGTGCAGCTGATCCGTAGATCCTCATCGGCCGGAAGACGGCTTCGCGCGTTCGGCGCGGTGCTCGTCACCGCTCTCGGACTGACCGCGGCAGTGACCACCGCACCGGCCACTGCCGCCGCGAACGCCTGTCTCACCGGCACACTCGCCTTCGACCATCTCGACGCGGAGGCCGGCCCGAGCAAACCCGTGCGCACGCAGGTGGCGCGGAACGCGAACTGGGAGCTGTGGGGCCGCACCGGTTCCAGCGCGGCGGCCCGGCTCTCCAGCGGCATCACCGGCGCGTCCGACGGCCGGTTCTCCGCCTGCCACCCGGCCTCCCTCACCGAGGCGTACGTCAAGTTCCGGTCGAGCAGCACCTCGATGTGGCGAGTGGTCAAGGCCTCGAACAACACCACCGACTACACGTTCGACTCGGCACGCCGCACGAACCTGTCCGGCACCCAGGACCTCGGCACGGTGAAGGTGCCCTCCGGCCTGCAGCGGGCGTGGAAGGTGGTCGACACGCTCAACGTCCTCTACTGGAAACGCGCCAACCCCAGCTCGTCCTGCTGGACGAGCCGCCAGTCAGACGGGCGCTGCGACCAGATCACCTTCGTCTGGGATCCGAAGGTCGCCGACGGCGGCTATTGGGACTACCCGAACACGAACTACGTCTTCCTCGGCAACACGATGCCGGATTCGAAGCACCTCGTGCTCCACGAAGCCGGGCACTGGCTGCAATGGCAGCTCTACGGGCGCGGCTTCCCGGTGGTCGAGGACTGCAACCCGCACTACATCGAGAAGCACAGTTCGGAGTCGTGCGCGTGGACCGAAGGCTTCGCGGACGCCGTCGCCGCCTACGCCCTCGGCGACTATCGCTACGTCTACGACAACGGCAACTCCTCCAGCTTCCAGAACGACGCCTCGACGCCGGGCTGGGACCGTGGTGACACCGTGCAGGGCCGGGTCGGCTCCTCCCTGCTGGACCTGTGGGCCGCGAACGGGCCGGACGGCGGGAACTGGAACCGCACGATCGCGCTGATGACCCGCGACTTCAGCCAGAACTTCCGTGAGTACTTCACCGAGGACAGGCCCGCCGCCGGCCTGTCCACGACCGGTACGGCGCGGCGGATCCTCGCCGGGCACACCGTTTCGTACTGAGCTGAAGGGGACTTTCCCCGCATGGCATGCGGGGAAAGTCCCCTTCACCGCGTGAGACGCGGGGAAAGCGTCCTTCAGCTCCTGGCCGCCCGGACCCAGGCGGAGATCTCGTCGGCGGTCGACGGGAAACCGCCGGAGAGCAGGTCGTGCCCGGATCCGGTGACCACGACGTTGTCCTCGATGCGGACGCCGAGGCCGCGCAGTTCGGGCGGCACGGTGCGGTCGCCGGCGTGGAAGTACAGGCCGGGCTCCACCGCCAGCGCCATCCCCTCCGCCAGCGTGCCCTCGCGATAGCCGGAGGGATGGGCGGCGGCGCAGTCATGGACGTCCAGGCCGAGGAAATGGCCGGTACCGCAGACGATGTAGCGCCGGTGCTGCTGCCCGTCCGGCGACAGCGCTTCGTCCACCGACACCGGGAGGAGGCCCCAATCGTGCAGCCCCGCCGCGAGCACCCCCAGCGCCGTCGTCTGGAAGGCTGCGAAGTCCTGACCGGGGCGCACTTCCGCCAGGGCCGCGACCTGCGCCTTGTGCACCAGGTCGTAGACGTCGCGCTGAGCCGTCGTGAACTCCCCGCCGACCGGGAAGGTGCGGGTGATGTCGGCCGTGTACAGGGACTCCAGTTCGACTCCGGCGTCGAGCAGCAGCAGGCTGTCCTCGGTCACCTCGCCGTCGCAGCGCGTCCAGTGCAGGATCGGCGCGTGCGGCCCGGCGGCGACGATCGAGGTGTAGCCGGGACCGGTGCCCTCGGTGCGGGCACGCCGGTCGAAAGTGCCCTGCAGCCAGCGCTCCCCGCCGCCGCGGACCGCCTCGGGCAACGCGGCCAGCACGTCGGCGAACCCGAGGGCGGTCGCGTCGACGGCGTCGCGCAACTGGCCGATCTCCCAGTCGTCCTTGATACGGCGCAGGTCCGCGAGAACCGTCCGGAGCTGTTCGCTGTGGCCGAAGCCGAACGCGTCGAGCGCCGGGTCGACCCCGGCACCGACCAGGACGCCCGGGTTCCGCCCGCGCAAGCCGTGCGGGAGGTCCTCCAGCGGACGGCAGTCGATGCCGAGCGCCCGCCCGTACGCGGCGGGCCCGGCGGCGGTGCCGACCCACAGCGGGCTGGTATCGGCGTCGCCCACGAAGTCGGGCTCGTCCGCCTCGGCGGGCCGAGGGACGTACAGCGTGGCGTGGTGGCTGTCCCCGGCCGGGGTCAGCACCAGGATCGCGCCCTCACGCTGGCAGCCGGTGAGCCAGACGAAGTCGCTGTCGGCACGGAAGCCGTGGAAGGTGTCGTTGGAGCGCACCACGGCCCGGCCCGCCGCGAGTGCGATCCGTCGTCCGGGCAACTCCGCGGACAGCCTGCCGCGATGAGCGGCGGCGGCCTCGGCGGCGCCGGGCGGCACCTCGACCACGTCGTCGGCGGGCTCCCAGCCGTCACTGATCCAGTTCCGGAACCCCTTGGCGGCCAGCAGCGCGCGCAGATCCGGCCGGGTTCGGTCGCCGGTCATCGGCTCCCCCTTCAGGTAGTCGGACTTCTGCCCGCACCCTCACACCGCGAACGGTCCGGCAGTAATGACCGGCGGCGATAGACTCCGCCTATGGCCCTGGAGATCCGGCACCTGCGGGCGATCTGCGCCATCGCCGAAGCGGGCAGCCTCTCGCAGGCGGCCGCCGCGCTGGGCATGTCCCAGCCGTCGCTGACCTCGCTGCTCCAGCGGCTCGAACGGCAGATCGGCGCGCCGCTGTTCGTGCGGAGTCATACCGGCGTGACCCCGACCCCGGTGGGCGAGCAGACGCTGCGCCGCGCGCTGACCCTGCTCGTGGAGTTCGACCGCTTCGAGAGCGACCTCCTCGGCGCGCTCGGCGACGGCCCCGTCCGGCTCGGATCGTCCCAAATGGACTGTCTGCCCACCTTCGTCGAACGGCTGGACGACGCGCTGCCGGGGCTGGACGTGACCGTCCATGTGGAACCGTCCAGCGCGGTACTGGCCCAAGCCCTGGCCCGCGCGACCCTCGACATCGCCGTCATCGCCATGTCCGACGACCAGGAAGTGCCGCTGGCGAAGCATCTGGGACACCGGGTGCTGTTCTCGTGGCTACCCGTTTTCGTCGGCCTTCCCGCCCGGCACCGGCTCGCCGACGGCTTCGAGGTCGACCTGGCCGACCTCGCCGACGAAGCGTGGATCGGGCCGCCGGGTCCCGAAGACGGCTCGCTGACGTCGCTGCGCGCGGCGACCCACCGCGCCGGGTTCACGCCTCGGATCCGCTTCGAATGCCCCAACGGTGGCGGACGGCACCTGATCGCCGCCGGGCAGGCGGTGCAACTCGTGGAACCGACCGCGCCCGAACTGCCGGGCATGGTCGTCCGTCCGCTGAAGGACGACCCCATGCGGATGCGGCTCGTGCTCGCGTGGCGCAAGGAGCGGATGACGTGGGACCAGGCGGAGAACGTGTACCGCGCGGTGATGACGTCGTACACGCGGCACGCGATGGCGTCGACGCCGTTCCGGACGTGGTGGGAGCGGCGGCGGAGTTCGCAGTCCTGGGACGGGCTGGTGGACTTCTTCCGGGTGACCGGTACTTGACGCCCACCGCCAGGAAACCACCGCTTTCGAACAGGCTGTAACCACATGCCGCCTCGTTGCGATTGACCCGGTACCTGCGAACGGAGACGGGGGATGATGGCGCAACGGCTCTGGCTGGGCCTGGCGGTCGTCTACACGTGCACCGCCCTGATCCAGCTCTACCTTCTCGCCAGCACCGGCGCCGTCTGGGCCGGGACACTCACCGCCCTCGGCTTCGTGGCGGCACTCCTGTGCACTCTCGCCTCATGGCGGGCCTCGAAGCGAGAACGGGACGACACCAGGGAAATCGACTCGCACCATTCCTAGCGATCGGGGTACGGGGCCGCCCACGACTCCTCCTCCAGACCGATGCCGTTGGCCACGTAGGCGATCGTCCGGTACCAGCCCGCGAGCACGAGGAGTTCCAGGAGCTGCTTCTCCGGATAGTGCCCGGCGAGCGCGGCCCACGCGTCGCCGGAAACCGTTGCCGTGTCGTGGAGTTCGTCGACGGCGGCGATCAGGGCGCGATGCCGGACCGACCAAGCCGGATGCGCGGGATCGCCGGAGACGGTCGCTTCGACCTGTTCCGGTGTCAGCCCGACCACCGGTGCGAAAACCGCCGCGTGGACACCCCATTCGTAGCGGCATCCGCAGCGTGCGGTCACCCGCGCGATGACGATTTCCCTGTCCAGCGCGGGTAATTCCCCGTGCGCGAGCAGGCCGGCGCCCAGGACACGCATTCGCGAGGCAAGCTCCGAGTGGTGTTGCAGCAACCTGAACAGCGCCAACGGTTCCTGCGCCACACCGGGCGGCATCCATTTGCGAAGTGCCTTTCGACGTCCGCCTCGTAGGGCGGGATGAGCGGCGCGATCCGTGCCATGACCACCTCGAGTGCTTCGACTTTCGAACCACTATGCTGCTTCGAAAGTCGAAGCACAAGGGGGTGTGATGCCCGAAGACCCGATCCCGCGCCCCGGACGACCGGTCCGGGGCTCCGAAACCGGCCGCCCGCTCATGGCCGCCCTCGACCTGCTGGGACGCCGGTGGACGCTGCGGGTGATCTGGGAGCTACGCCAGGGCCAGGTCGGATTCCGCGAACTCCAGCGGCGCTGCGAACGCATGTCGTCGAGCGTGCTCACCACCCGGCTCGGCGAGCTCACCGAAGCCCGCATCGTCACCATCGGTGAGGACGGCTACACGCTGACACCATTGGGCGAACAACTCCTCGACGCCCTGCACCCGCTGGAAAAGTGGGGTCTCACCTGGGAAAAGGCCTTGCGCGAGTGACCATGCGCGAGGGTGAATGCCCGTTGTTCACCCGGCGCGGTCTTGCCAGGTGCGGTGAGCAGCGTACGGTGACAGGTACGTGAGGTTGAGTCCACCAGCCCGCGCGAACGACCCGCACGTCCGCGGCCCAGCTCTTTCACAGGGCGACGCGGCGGCGAGTTGACTTGCGCAGCCGTTGTGCAGGCTTACCCGTTGTCCGTCTCGTCCCGGCTATCCGGGAGACCAGCATCATGACCGACCGAATTCCGTCCACGCGGGGCAGCCGCGACGGTCCCGCCCTGAAGACCGTCGTCCACGCGACCGTTCCTCAACCGCGCCCGTCGGACGACCACCTGTTGCGGGTCCGGCGCACCCGATGGAGTGAAAACCTGCTCGTCGTCTCCGCCGCGGGCGAAATCGACCTCGCCACCGCCGGACGGCTCGAGCACGCCCTGCGGGGCGATCTGCCCGCCGCCACCGTGCTGGACCTCACCGAGGTCACCTTCCTCGGCGTCGCCGGGCTGCGGGTCATCGAAACGGCCGCCGCCCGCGGTCACGCCGAACACCGCACGACCGGTGTCGTCGCCAGCACCCGGCCGGTACTGCGGCTGCTGCAGTTGTTCGGCGTCGACGCCCACATCCCCGTGTACCGCCACCTCGCCACCGCACTCCGCGAAGTGCCGAAAGCCCTGCCCGCGCACGGAATCTGAGCCGCGAGGGCGCTCAGGATCCGGCGAGTGGCAGCAAAGTGGAGAGGCCCGTCTTCAGCGCCAGTCGCCGGATCGTCGGCGACGGCAGGAAACTCAGGTCGACACCTTGGGTGGTGCACCGGTCGTTGATCCGGACCAAAGTCGCCAGCCCGGTGGAATCGCAGAAATCGACGTCTTCCAGGTCGACGACGAGGCGGCCGGGCACCGGTTCCAGCGCCTCCTCGAAGCTCTCCTTGAGATCTTCGGACGTCGTGAGGTCGATTTCCCCCGCCACCGCGATGACGACCTGAGCGCCATCCGGCCTGGCGACGGTCACCGAGAACGGCACCTCCCGGCTGTCGCCGTCTCCGCCCGTCACCGTCACACTCCCTCACGATAGGCACCCCGCCAGTCCCGAAGATATCGGATGGCGGCCCCCGCCCGCGCGGCACTCGCACCCCGATCCCGGCGGTGCCTTAGCCTTGACGGTAGATCCGGCGGTCGTGGACCGCGGCGGACGAGGAGGAGAAGCTCCGTGATGCCGATCGACGAGCCGGTGCGGCACAGCACCGACGAGCTGGTCCTCCAGGTCGCCGCAGTCCCCGCCCAGGCCGCCGCGTTGCGGGACGTCCTGGCGAACTGGGCCCTCGAACGGGGCCTCCCCCGTGAGCTGGCCGAGGATCTCAAACTCACCGCCTACGAGGCGATGACCAACGTCGTCAAGCACGCCTATCCGGACGGCACCGACGACAACCTCATGACGATCACCGCCGCGTACGCCGACGGGCACGTCAAGATCACCGTCGCCGACGAGGGCCGCTGGCGCGACGGACGCCGCCCGGACGGCGGACGCGGCCTGCCGATCATCCGCGCCTTCGCACCGGAGGCCTCGGTGACGAGCACGCCCACCGGGACGATCGTCCGGCTCGCCTGGCCCTGCCCGTCCCTCTGACCCGTTCGCCCGGTCAGCTCACCGGAGGGTCGGCGAGGATTCCGTTGACCCAGCTGCCCGGATGCGTGGCGGCGTCCTGCCGCAGCACCGGCAGGCCGGACGGCCAGTCCGCGCTCAGCGCCTCGGTCTGACCGGGCGGGATGGTCACCAGCTTCGCCGGCGTCCAAGAGGTCGAACCCCCGCTGCCGACCGAACCCGGTTCCGGCGTCAGGACGGTGACCGTCGCGGTCGCCGTCGAACCCGCGGGCACCTCGTTGACCCGCACGCCGTTGTCCACGCGCGGCAGGTGGTAGACGGGTCCGTTCGGGTCGTCCGGGCCGACCAGGTCGACGCCGGGCACCCCGTGCAGGCCGCAGGTGTGCGACGAGATGTTCTTGAAGGTCACCGGAACGTCGTACTGGCCTGTCGCCTCTTCGAGCTGCTTCGGCTCACCCAGGGAGACCGCGAGGTCCGCCGTCGCGCACCGCGGCGTGGCGGCTTCCGCCTGACCGGCCACCGTCAGCGCGAGCGTTCCGGTCAGCACGGCGACACCCAGGGAACAACGCTTGATCTGCTTGCTGGACATGGTTTCCTCCCTCGATCGGCGAAAGTCAGGCGGTGACGGCGGTGACCTGGACGGTGGCACCCTTCAGCGGCTCCCCGGCAGGCCAGTCCGCGACGACGGGAACGCCACCCGGCCCGGTCGGCAGGTCGAAGGTGATCGTCGTCGGTGTGCGCGGGTTCGGCGCCGCGGCCGAGGCCTGCACGATGCGCGACACGGCCGGACGCCCCTCACGCAGGTTCACCGGCGCCGCGTTCGCCGCTGTCGCGTCCGGCACGGCGGCGACGTCGTCGATCAGCTGCCCGTCGGCGACGAACGTCAGCGCGGTGGGCGCGCCCTTCAGCTTGCAGTTCGTGGTCGGCGAAGCCGCGGTGTAGGTGAGGACGTAAGCCTCGTGGCCCGCCGCGTGCGACGGGTCCTGCGTCACGGACACCTCGACGTCGGAGGCACCGCAGAGCTTGTCGCTCGGCATCGCCCCGGCGACGCCGCCCGCGACCAGGAGCCCGCCCGCGACCAGTCCCCCGACGGTCATCGCCGTGGCGGCCTTCTTCACCTGGACGTTCATGACATCTCCTCCCGCTCGGTGGTCGATTCACGTTGATCGAACTCACTGGGAAAGATGCCCACGCAGCCCGGGAAGATGCGTGAAGATGATGTTGATCCCCCGAAAGCAACCCCGAGGAGTGACGGGCGTCTTTAAGAACGTCGGGTCGCGTGCGCGGCTGGCGGCCGTGTCGCGAAAGCCACTTTCGGGACGTCTGATGTCCCGAAAGTGGCTTTCGCGACACCGGGAACGGCTGACGTGGCCGCACCCCTGACTGTCCACTCGGGACACTTCAGGTAGGTGAATGTCTGGTTGACCGCTTTGCGACGGGGTGGTCGTGAGTGGCGATCACGAAGGTAGTGAAGGCCTCCATCACTACTCTCAAGGTAGGCAAGGGGCCCTTCACGGCCCGCCCCCCGTGAACGACCGCAGCCAGAAGCCGGTAGGCAGCCAAGACGCCCTCGGCCCTAACCCGAATCGCCACTCACGACCCAGTCCTATCGCGCCATCAGAAGGTCTTCACAGCCCGGCAGGCCGAGACCGCCGACAAGATCACCGGACGACGTCGTAGACCAGCTTCTGGACACCGTTGCCGTACGCCTCGCTCTCGACAAGCTTGAGACTCTGCTTGTCCTTGTCCGTGTCGCTGAACAGCTTCTTGCCCGCGCCGAGCAGGACCGGGAACAGCAGCAGGTGGTAGCGGTCGATCAGGCCCGCGTCGGCGAGGTTCCGGTTCAGCTCCGCGCTGCCGTGGACGATGATCGGCCCGCCCTCGGTCTCCTTGAGCTCGGCGACGTCGTCCAGCGAACGCAGGATCGTGGTCTCACCCCAGTTGTCGACCAGCTCGTCTTCGCGAAGCGTGCTCGAGACGACGTACTTCGGCATCGCGTTGTAGCCGGCGAACTCCACGGTCATGTCCGGCCACATCGGCGAGAACGCCTGGTAGCTGACCCGGCCCATCATCATCGCCGTGGCCTCGCCCTGCTCACGGCCCTTGAGTTCGTAGGCCGCTTCGTCGAACTCGATGCCGTTGAAGGTCCAGCCGGAGTTGCGGTAGCCCGGCTCCCCGCCGGGCCCCTCGACGACGCCGTCGAGCGAGACGAACGCGGTGGCGATCAGGGTGCGCATCTGGTTTCTCCTTGGTCGATCCGAACTGCTTTCGACACTACGTCGACCGGGAACCGGCGGATTCGACACGGCGCCCGAAAAAGTTTTCAGCCCTCGGCGTCGCGGACCAGCAGGGCGATCTGGACCCGGTTCTCGACGCCGAGTTTGGCGAGCATGCTGCTCGTGTGGGCCTTCACCGTCGCGACGGTGATGTCCAGTCTCCGCGCGACGTCGGTGTTGGACAGTCCGTCGGCGATGGCGGCCGCGGTCTCGCGTTCGCGGTCGGTCAAGGTGGCCAGCAGATCGCGGGCGGTGCCGCGGGACGCCCGGCGCGCGTCGGACGAATGCGGTCCGGTGGCCGCGGCGATCAGCCGGGCCGTGGCCGCGGGCGAGAGCGCGGGTTCCCCGGTGGCGACCGTCCTGACGGCGGCCAGGATCCGCGGCGGCGGGGTGTCCTTGAGGACGAACCCGAGCGCGCCGACGCGCAGCGCGCCCAGCACCATCTCGTCCGAGTCGAACGTGGTGAGCACCAGGACCCGCGGCGGCTCCGGGAGCTTGAGGATCTCCTCGGTCGCGCTGAGCCCGTCGCGACCGGGCATCCGGACGTCCATCAGGACGACGTCGGGCCGCTGCTCCCCCACCACGGCCACCGCGGCGTCGCCGTCGGCCGCCTCGCCGACCACGACGAGGTCGGGTTCGCCGTCGACGATGAGCCGCAACGCCATCCGCACCAGATGTTCGTCGTCGACCAGCACGACCCGGATCCGCTCGCTGTCCATTCACTCGCTCCCTTCGCGGACCGGCCACGGTAGCCGCGCGGCGAGGACGAACCCGCCGCCGGGCTCCGCGTGGTGGTCCAGTTCGCCGCCTGCCAGCTCGACTCGCTCAGAGAGGCCGAGCAGGCCGAATCCCGAGACGGGCGGGCCCGTGGCCTTCCGCGAGGCACCGGAATCCCGGACCGTCGCCCGCAAACCGTCGCCCGCCGTCCCCTCGACGGTGACCGACACCCTGGCTCCCGGCGCGTGTTTCCCCGCGTTGGTCAGGCCTTCCTGCACGATCCGGTAGACGGTCCTCGCGATCGCGGCAGGCGGTTCGCCTGTCGTCGTGGCCGTCAACGTGACGTCCAGGCCCAGCGACCGCGCGTTCGCGACGAGCGCCGGGAGGTCCTCGAGCGAGGGTTGCGGTGGTTCCAGGCCGTCCGGGCTCGCCCGCAGCACACCGAGGACGTCCCGCAGTTCCTCCAGCGCATGATGGGAACCCTCGGCGATGCCGCGGGCCAGTTCCGCGACCTGATCGGCGGGCAGGTCCGGGCGGTGCCCCAGCACTCCGGCCTGCATGGCGACCAGCGAGACCCGGTGCGCGAGGACGTCGTGCATCTCGCGGGCGATCCGGTGCCGCTCCATGATCCGCGCCTCGGCGGCTCGGGCGGCCTGCTCCCGTTCCGCGCTCGCGACCTGTTCCCGCAGGGAGCGCACCTCCTCCCGCCGCGCGCCGATCGCGGCGCCCACGGCCACCACGATGCCCACCATCAAGGTGGGGAGACTGATCACCAGCCACAGCGGTCCCGTCGACTCGCGGTGCGGGTAGAAGTCGGCGGTCAGCACCGCGGTGATCACGGACAACACCGCCGCGACCACCGTCTCCGCCGGTCGCCGCCGGGTGGCGAGCGAACAGAGCGCCAGCAACGACGCGCCGCCCGCCAGGACCGAAACCGTCGAGGCGAGAATGACCGAGAGCGTGATCGTGACGGGGAACCGGCGACGCCACAGCAGCGCGATCAGGCAGGCGAGGGCGATCAGCGGATCACCGGTGATCATCCAGTCGATTCTCGGTCCCGACGCCCCCACCGGCAGTTGCGACGCCGTGACGATCCAGATCAGCACGCCCATCGCGGCCGCGGCCAGCAGGCGCCAGGCCTGTTCCCACAGCCGGACGGGCGGCGCGGTGGCGGCGTCGGTGATCACCGGCCCATCATGGTCGACCCGGCCGCCGCGGCGCATGAGGGCACAGGACGATCCCGGCTCCGACCTCGGTCGCGGCCGGGATCGACTTTGGTCGGACAAGGCGCGCGACGCGGCGCCGATGTGCCGGCCGCCCATCCCGGCGATGCTGGGCCCTGACCGTGAAACAGGAGGTAGGGAGCATGACCAAGGGCGGCTATCTGGGGCTGCAGATTCTCGGGATGGTGGCCGTCGCCGCCTTCGCGCAGGCCGCCATCCGCAGTCTCTTCGATCATTCGGCGGCCCAGTTGTGGGGAGCGTTCGAGTGGGTACCCGGTGGGTGGGGCGGCAGGCTGATCGTGTTCCTGCTGCTCGCGGCTGCCGGAGTGGTACTGGCGGGCTGGGCGCACGACCGCGGCAAGCAAGTGTCCCGCTAGGGCAACGCCGGTCCGCTAGGATCCGCAGCCGGGCGACTTCCGTCTACATCGGACGGAAGTCGCGGGGCTCGTCGATCGCGGGAGAGTGCATGGCGGACGGAGTTGGCTCGCTTTCGGGGTGGTCGGGCGATCCCACCGAAGTGACCAGCTACGTGGGCCGCGACGTCGAGACCGGCGAAGCGCGGCGCCTGTTGGAGGTCTCTTCGCTGGTCACGCTGACCGGACCGGGCGGCGTGGGCAAGACCAGGCTGGCGTGGCGGATCGCGGCGGCCCACCGTGAGGCGACCGCCGACGAGGTCGCGTTCGTGTCGCTGGCCGAGCTGCGGGAACCCGCGTTGCTGGTGCCGACCGTGGCGAACGTGCTCGGCTTCGGCGACCGTTCGGCGAAACCGGCCATCGAGGTCGTAGTGGAGGCGCTGCGGGCGAGCCGCTTGCTGCTGGTACTCGACAACTGTGAGCATCTGGTCGACAGCTGTGCCTGGTTCGCCGACACCATCGTCCGGGAATGTCCGCAGGTGACGGTGCTGGCCACGAGCAGGCAGTCCCTCGGCGTGGCGGGCGAGCGGGTCCTGCCCGTGCCGCCGCTGGCGGTGCCGGAGCAGGGCGACTCCTTCGAACGCGTGGTGAGCGACGAGTCCGTGCGGCTGTTCGTGGATCGCGCGACCGCGGTGGCGCCGTCGTTCCGGCTCACCGAAGACGACGTCGAACCGCTGATCAGGCTGTGCCGCAGGCTCGACGGGCTGCCGCTGGCCATCGAACTGGCCGCCGTCCGCGCGCGGGCGTTGTCCCTGCGTCAGCTGGCCGACCGGCTCGACCGGCAGTTCTCCGTGCTCACCAAGGACCGGCGGGGCCGGCCGGAACGGCACGAGACCATGCGGGCGCTGATCGACTGGAGCCACGACCTGTGCACCGGTCCCGAACGCCTGCTGTGGGCGCGCGCGTCGGTGTTCTCCGGCAGCTTCGACCTCGACGCCGCCGAACAGGTCTGTTCCGGCGGCGAGCTGCCCAGCGAACGCGTTCTCGAAGTCGTCGACGGGTTGCTCGACAAGTCCATCCTGCTGCGCGAGGAGTACCCGGGCGGCGTGCGGTACCGCATGCTGGAGTCGGTGCGCGAGTACGGCGTCGACAGGCTGAGCGAGACGGGCGGGACGGCGGAGCGCCGGAAACGGCACCGTGACTGGTTCGCCGAACTCTCCGGCCGGTACGCCGCCGAGTGGCTGGAGACCGATCAGCTCGGCTGGATCGGCAGGCTGCGGCGCGAACACGCGAACCTGCGCGTCGCACTCGACTTCTGCACCGGCGGTCCCGAGGACGCGGTCATCGGGTTGCGGATGTTGCGCGACGTCAAGGAGTTCTGGATCGTCCGCGGGCTGAACACCGAGGGCCGGATGTGGGTCCGGCGGCTCGACGAGGCCGCGGCGGCGGATGTCCCGGAGCGGGCGCACGTGCTGTGGCTGTCCGGTTTCCTGGCGCTGGTGCAGGGCGACATGCCCGCCTATCGGTGCATGGTGGACAGGGCGGCCGTCGAGGCCGAGGCCGTCGGTGACGAGCTCGCCGCCGCGTACGTGCTCCACGTCCGCGCCTACGCAGCGCTGATCGGCAACGACATGCCCCAGGCGTCGCGTCTGTTCGGCACGGCCATCGACCTCTTCCGCGCCCACGGCGACGAGGGCGCGGACCTCTGGGCGAGCTACAACCACGGGCTGGCCATCTGGCTGGACGGCGACATCGACCGCGGCCGGGCGGTGCTCGCCGAATCCGTCGAGCGCTGCGAGCGCCGGGGCGAGGTCTTCTGGCGGGGCTGGGCGCTGTGGTCGCGTGCCGCCGCCGAGTACCTCCAGGGCGATCTCTCCGTGGCGAGCCGCTGCTGCGAGCAGATCCTGCGCCTGCACCCCCGGGTGGACGACCGGGTCGTCGTCGGGTTCACGCTCACCGTCCTGGCGGGCTGCGCGGCCCGCACCGGACGTCCCAACCGGGCCGCGATCCTGCAGGGCGCCGCGATGAACGTCTGGCGCACGGTGGGCGCGTGGCCGACGCGGTACGAGGCGTTCACCGAACCTCTCCAGGCCGACACCGACGCCGTGACGGCGGCGCTGGGCTGGGAGGTCGCGATCAAGGAGTTCGCCGACGGCGCCGCGATGCCCACCGGCGACGCCATCGCGTACGCCCTCGAAGAGCGCTCCCTCGCGCCGCGGAAACAGGCCGCGCAGGTGCTCACCAAACGCGAGACCGAGATCGCGCACGTGGTCGCCGAGGGGCTGACGAACCAGGAGATCGCCGACCGGCTCGGCATCGCCCGCCGCACGGTCGACACCCACATCGACCACATCCTCACCAAACTCGGCTACTCCAACCGCGTCCAGGTCGCCACGTGGGTGACCCGGTCCGCGGACCCGGCCTGAGGCTCACGCCGCCCTGATCGGGGTGGCCGGGCGGGCCGATTCGGAAGCGAGAAGATCGGCGCGCAAGGCGATCCGCAGGTCCAGCCGCTCCTCGGGATCGTCGAGCCGGGCACCGAACAGGACACGGAGACGGCGCAGGCGGTTGCGGACCGTCTGCGGGTGGACACCGAGGTTGTTCGCGATCTCGGGCGCCCCGCCGCGGGCGGCGAGCATGGCTTCGAGGGTTTCGGCGAGCTTGGTGCGCTCGTTCGGCGGCAGATCGGCGATCGGCGCCAGGCTCCGCGTGACGAGCGCGCCGGTGAGCACCTCGTCGGCGAAGAGCCAGTGCGTGGTCAGGTGATCCGACCAGCGCACGAGAGGGCCGTCCTCGATCACCTCCCGCCGGACCAGTTCCAGCGTCCGGCGGGCCCACCGCAGGGAGGCCGCGGCCTCGGCGGGCGCCACCGCGGGCCCGACCGCCGCCCGCGTCCCCGCCAGGATGCCGCCGATCTCGACGTCGTCGGGCACCAGGAGGTGCGGATACTCGCCGGTGAGGTCGGCCAGTACCTCCGGGCCGAACGAGGCGCGGACCGCCCCGGGCTCCGCGGCGATCGCGACCACCCGGGCGGGCGGGACCCAGCCCGCCTCGGCCGCGAGAGCGACCCACTTCGCGGGCGGTCGGCCGCTCAAGATCTCCTTCAGCAGGTCGCGGCGCAATTCGGCCACCGAAGGCGTGTGCGCGGCGCGGTAGGCGGTGGTGGAAAGCCGGATCAGGACGTCGGCGCAGCGGAGCAGGGCCTCCACCCCGGTGTCCATCAGGGCCGATCCGGCCCCGGGCTGCCGTGACAACGAGGCCAGCACGGGCAAAGCGCCCCGTCCCGCCGAGTGGTAGGCGCGCGACAGCCGGTCCAAGCCCTTGCCCGCCGCGTATTCGGCAACCCCGAGCTCCCTGAAGGCGTCCGCGCCGGCAGCGATGCCCAGCGCGGAGTCCATCGCGTCGTACTCCAGGACCAGCGCGACGAACTCCGTGGCGCGCGTGTCGAACAGGGGCGCGTGCTCGGGAAGGGAATGCCGGATGCCGTCGACGACCGCGCGGGCGATCACGAGGGCTGCGGAGCGGGCCGGGGTGGCGCGGACGGGAGCGGAGACAGGGCGGACTGGAGCGTGGGACGCGGTCATCGTCGACCTCCGGGGCAGCGGGAATCGTCGGGCCGCCGAGTCTGCTACCGCGGAGTAGCGGGGCACATCGGGTGAATTACGTACTCGCGCCCATTCGGCCTAGGGATCACCCGTTCGTGGTGGTCACCCAGGTCGAGATCTGCGTGCGGTTGCCCGCGCCGAGCTTGGTCATGATGTGCTGCACGAGCGTCTCGACGGTGCACGCGGAGAGCACCAGCTCCATCGCGATCTCCCGGTTGAAGAGCACTTCGCCGACCAGGACGGCGATCTCGCGCTCGCTGTGGTCAGGCACGCCCCGTTCTATTCGCCCAGGCGCCCGGTCCGCTCGCCGAGCGCGCACGTCATCGCCTTCTCCTCGGGCAGGACCTCGCCCGCACCATCGTCCAACCTGCCCGGCGAGATAGGTAGGGCGGCTCGGCCGTTGCCGCGACTGCGTAACGCTCCGTGGCCGCCAACCGACTGGCAACTAGCTCCAGTCGACGCCCTAGGGGAGATTCAGTGCAGGCCAACACACTGACGCCGCAAAAACTGTTCGAACCGCAAGTCCGTTACGTGATCCCGGTGTTCCAGCGGCCGTATGTGTGGGAAATCGAGAAGCAATGGGAGCCGCTTTGGGCAGACGTCCGCGCGGTCGCCGATGAACTCCTCGAGACGCAGAATCTCGCTCAGCCCACTGAAGTGTCCGCCCATTTCCTGGGCGCCGTCGTCCTCGACCAGCAATCGAACCCCGCCGGCTATATCCAGGTACGGCATGTCATCGACGGCCAACAGCGGCTCATCACCCTCCAACTGCTGCTGAACGCGGTACGCCAGGTCGCCGAGAAACACGGCCGTCCACGGGACGCGGCCCTGCTCAAGGCACTCGTCCGCAATCCAGAGCACATCATCGAAGAGGATGACGAGCTGCTGAAGGTCTGGCCGATCTTGGCCGACCGAGCGCCGTTCCAGCATGCCATGGACGACGATCCGGGCAACGACTCCGGTGAACACCGCGTCAGCCAGGCAATCGTCTTCCTGCGCGAACGCATTCGGGACTGGGCCCTTGAAGGCGACGAAAACAACGCAACCGATCGGCTGCGTGCACTCACCACGACGCTGGCGCGGCATCTGAAGCTCGTCGTGATCGATCTCGAACCCGGCGACAACGCGCAAGCGATCTTCGAAGCGCTCAACGACCGAGGCAGCCCCCTCTTGGCGGCCGATCTGGTGAAGAACGCTGTCTTTCAAGCCGCCGAGCGTCAGCACCTCGACACCGAACAGCTCGACCAGGACTACTGGGCCGCGTTGTCCGGTGACTTCTGGCGTCAGGAGCTCCGCCAAGGGCGATTGAACCGACCACGGATCGACGTCTTCCTCAATTACTGGCTCACCATGCGCCGAGCTCACCTGGTGCCCTCGGATCGGATTTTCGCGGACTTCCGTGACCATGTGCTCGCACAAGCCACCGACGTTCGAAGCGTGCTCGCGGAGCTAAAGAGCGATGCTCAGTGTTACCGGCAACTCGACAGCCATCCACCACGGTCGGTACCCGGCACTTTCCATTACCGGGTCATCGAGGTCATGGACATCGCCGCGACTATGCCCTTGTTGCTCTGGCTTCTACGTCCCGGCTCCTCGGTCCCGCCTCACGCTCGTGACCAGTCCTTGGAGGCGGTCGAAAGCTGGCTGGTAAGGCGCATGCTGTGCCGCACGACGCTGGCCGACACCAACAGTGTCGTCGTCGAGCTCATCAGGCATCTCGGTCTTCAGGATCCCTCGGAGGTGGGTGTCGCCACCCGGCGTTTCCTGGCCGAGCAGACCGGGGATTCACGGCGCTGGCCACACGACGTCGAAGTGATCGACAGCCTGCGGCAGATTCGCTTCTATTCCGTGATGATTCCCCGGCGCCGGGGACGCATGATCCTGGAAGCCCTCGAAGACAGCTACAGGTCCTCGAAGAGCGAAGAAGCGCATTGCCCACGCGCCAGTCTGACCGTCGAACACCTCATGCCGGTCAGCTGGCAAAAGAATTGGAGCGCGGGGGTCGCTGACGACCCGGTGGCCCGGCAGCAGCGCGAGCGTCGCGTTCAGAAACTCGGAAACCTCACCTTGCTCACGAGCAAGCTGAACCCGATTCTGTCCAACAACGTCTGGGACAACGTCGATCAGAAGCAAAGCAAGAGAAACGGCATCAATCAGCACAGCGTGCTGATGCTGAACAAACAGCTTCTCGCCGAGCACGTTCGATGGACCGATGAAGACATCGAGGAACGTTCACGAACCCTGGCCACGCAGATCACGGAAAAGATCTGGACCCGCCCGGAGTAAGGGGCCAGATACTCGACCAGCCAGGATCATGGCTAGTTGCCGCTTAACTGAAGGGCCCCTTCCCCACATTGGATGCGACGAAGGGGCCCTTCACCGCGTCGCATGCGGTGAAGGGCCCCTTCAGCCCGGCGTCAGGCGTTCGGATCGAACGGGATCCCGGCGGGCTTCGCCTTGGCGAGTTCGCCGTTGAACGACGAGTCCCGGATCCCGAGCTGGGCGCTGCCGAAGTCGTGCCCCGTCAGCTTGTCGCGCAGGCCCGGCGGGTAGCCGTCCCAGCCGACCAGCGGCGGATACTGCCACTGCTTCTTGTGGTTCTCCGGCTCCTCGCCGAAGCCCGCGTGCCGGAAGCAGTGCGTGCCGATCCCGTCCTTGTGGTAGATCACCTTGGGGTGCTTGCCCGTCTCGTCCCACGGGACCTGGTCGCGATGCCTGGTCGTGTACTTGCCGTGGGCCGACGTGGACACGTACCTGCCCCAGTCGCCTTGCACCCACACGACGACGTGCTCCCAGTCGTGCCGGTGACCGGCACTCCCGGGGCCCAGCGCGGCCTGGTCCTTTTCGAAGTAGAGCGCGTACAGGTAAGCGCACCAGCCGTTGTTGCACTTCACCCGCGAGTACGCGTTGGTGTTGTCCAAATCGGACAGGTCGCGGCACTGGCCGTTGACGTCACCGCCCAGCGCGAGTCCTGGCGCGAGAGTGCCGTCACGGCCGATCCCCGGGGTCGGGTAACAACCGTCGCCGTCGTAATCGAAGGCTGGTTCGTAGATCCGGTCGGGCCAGGGCGCCGACCAGTCGAGTGCCTGTGGCGGCGCGGCGAAGGCCGTGCCGGTCACGAGAAGGAGGGAAGCGAGCGTGCCAAGGAGGACCGTGGTGAACCGTCGCATACCGTTATTAATTCACGACTTGATTCAACACGGAACCTTCCTTGGTCGGCTTACTCGCAAACGGCCCCGTGCGCGGCACTCTGGACGACCTTGGCGTACTTGCCGAGCACTCCGCGCGTGTACGCCGGAGGCTTGGGCGCCCAGCCCTCACGGCGTGCCTCGATGTCGGCGATCTCGACTTCGAGGGTCCGGTTCGCGACGTCGAGCGTGATCGGGTCCCCGTCGCGCACGAACGCGATCGGCCCGGCGTCGACGGCTTCCGGCGCGATGTGGCCGACGCAGAGGCCGGTCGTGCCGCCGCTGAACCGGCCGTCGGTGATGAGCAGGACGTCCTTCCCGAGTCCGGCGCCCTTGATCGCGCCGGTGATGGCGAGCATCTCGCGCATGCCCGGCCCGCCCTTGGGACCTTCGTACCGGATGACGACGACGTCGCCGGCGACGATCCTGCCCTCGGTGAGCGCGTCGAGGGCGGCTCGTTCGCCGTCGAACACCCGCGCGCTGCCGGTGAACGTCGATTCGTCGAAGCCCGCCGACTTCACGACCGCGCCTTCCGGCGCCAGCGATCCCTTGAGGATGGTCAGCCCGCCCGTCTTGTGGATCGGGCGGTCGAGCGGGCGGATGATCTCGCCGTCGAGACCGTCGGGTGCGATGCCCTCGAGGTTCTCGGCCATCGTCTTGCCGGTCACGGTGAGCACGTCGCCGTGCATGAGCCCGGCGTCGAGCAGCGCCTTCATCACCACGGGGATGCCGCCGACCTTGTCGACGTCGTTCATCACGTACTTCCCGAACGGCTTGAGGTCGCCGAGGTGCGGGACCTTGTCGCCGATGCGGTTGAAATCGTCGATGCGCAGATCGACCTCGGCCTCGCGCGCGATCGCGAGCAGGTGCAGGACGGCGTTGGTCGAACCGCCCAGCGCCATCACGACGGCGATGGCGTTCTCGAACGCCTCCATCGTCATGATCTGCCGCGCGGTGATGCCCTGGCGGAGCATGCCGACGACGGCTTCCCCCGACCGGTGGGCGAAACCGTCACGGCGCCTGTCGACGGCGGGAGGGGCGGCCGATCCGGGCAGCGACATGCCGAGTGCCTCGGCCACCGACGCCATCGTGTTGGCGGTGTACATGCCACCGCAGGCACCCTCGCCGGGGCAGATCGCGCGTTCGATCCGGTCCACTTCGGCGCGGGTGATCTTGCCTGCCAGGCAGGCGCCGACGGCCTCGAACGCGTCGATGATCGTGACGTCCCGGCCGTCGACCTGACCGGGCATGATCGAGCCGGCGTAAAGGAAAACGGAGGCGAGGTCGAGCCGGGCAGCGGCCATCAGCATCCCCGGCAGCGACTTGTCGCAGCCCGCCAGCAGCACGGAGCCGTCCAGCCGCTCGGCCATCATCACCGTCTCGACGGAGTCGGCGATCACCTCGCGCGAAACCAGCGAGAAGTGCATGCCCTCGTGGCCCATGGAAATACCGTCGGACACCGAGATCGTGCCGAATTCGAGCGGGTAGCCCCCGCCCGCGTGCACGCCGTTCTTGACCGCCTTGGCGAGCCTGTCCAGCGACAGGTTGCACGGGGTGATCTCGTTCCACGAGGACGCCACCCCGATCTGCGGTTTGGCGAAGTCGTCGTCGCCCATCCCGACCGCGCGGAGCATGCCGCGGGCCGCCGCGCGCTCCAGGCCGTCGGTCACGTCGCGTGAACGAGGCTTCAAATCGGGCTGGTCTTCCGGCATCGGGACACCTTTCTCCGTGGTGGGACACCGGGCACGCTGCCAACCGGAGGCGCCCGGCGCAACTCACCGCTCCGCATTCGCTCCACGATGCAGCGCCACGCGCGTGATCGCGTGATGCTCGACGCCGAGCACCTCGGCCGTCCAGCCGGAGACCACCACCCGGTCGCCCGGCTTCTCCGGGATCCGGCCCAGGATCACCAGGATCAGCCCCGCGATCGTCGCGTACTCCCCCGGCGGCGTGTCGCCCAGCTCGACCCCGACGTCGACGAGGTCGTGCACCGGGAACGTGCCGGGCAGCACCAGCGAACCGTCCTTGCCGTCGCGGACGGCGAGCACGTCACGGTCGGTCTCGTCGTAGATCTCGCCGACGATCTCCTCCAGCAGGTCCTCCAGCGTGACCATGCCCGCGACGGCGCCGTGCTCGTCGACGACCAGCGCCATCTGCTCCCGCTCGGCCTTGAAGCTGCGCAGCGCGTCCGAGACCCGCAGCGAATCGGGGAACACCACGGCGGGCCGGACCACCTCGGCGAGATCGTCGCGGTCTTCGAGCAGATCGCGCAGGCTCACCACGCCGACGACGTCGTCCAGATGCCCGCCGCGGGCGACCGGCGCCCGGGAGTGGCCCGACTCGGCCAGCTGCCGCCGCGCCGACTCGAGGTCCAGCTCGGCCGCGAGTGTGAACACCGCGCGGCGGGGAACGAGCACTTCCCGCAGCCGTCGTTCGTGGATCTCCAGTGCGCCGTTGATGATCATGCGCTGCTCGGCGTTCAGACCGCGTTGCGCCGAGACCAGTTCCCGGAGTTCCTCGGGCGACATCTGGTCCGGATCGGCTTCCGCCCGTCCGCCCAGCGCGCGCACGACGAAGTTCGTCGACGCGCTCAGTGCCCACACCACGGGCCTCGAGATCGTCGACAACAGGTTCAGCGGACGCGCCACCAGCAGCGCCCACCGCAGCGCGTTCTGCATGGCCAGCCGCTTCGGCGCCAGCTCGCCGAGCACCAAGGTCAGGAAGGTGAGGACCATGGTCACCAGCGCGACGGCGACCGCTCCGGCGGCGTCGCCGAGGAAGCTCAACAGCGGAACCACGGGTTCGGAGAGGGACACCGCCGCTGTCGCCGAGGCCAGGAACCCGGCGAGCGTGATGCCGATCTGGATCGTGGCCAGGAAGCGATTCGGGTCGCGCGCCAGCCGCGCCAGCGTCCGGGCGGACGCGCGACCGTCCCGCTCCAAGGCCCGCAATTGGCCCTCGCGCAACGAGATCAGCGCCATCTCGCTGCCCGCGAACACCGCGTTGACCACCACCAGCACCGCGACCAGCGCGATGTCGAACCCGTAGCCGCCCACACGCACTCCCCCGGCCCGCCGGAAGTGCAGAACATTACCGAGGGAAACCCCGGCCCGCAGATGTCGGGCCACTCGCTACTGACACGTCGTTCCGATACCTTCGAAGGACCCGCACGGACGGAGTCCTGATGTTCGCACTCGAGACCGCTCCCGCCCGGAACCTCCGGCGCCGGGCGGAGGAGATAGCCAAACCGGTCACCCGCTGGAGCATCGGCCACGCGATCCCCCGGTTGGCCCTGCGGGCCGCGGCGCGCCGGGGCGATCTCCAGGGCAGGCTGTCGGTCGAGGCGAGCGGCGGAACGGACCTGACCGGGTTGTTCGACGAGATCCGCTCGCACGGCGCCATCGCCACCACCCGGGTCGGGCACGTGACCACGCGGCATTCGGCCTGCAAGGAAATCCTCACCAGCGACGCGTTCAAGACCGTCCGATTCGTTCCGGACAACCCGCTGCTCAACCGGCTCGTCGCCTGGTCGGCGTCCGGGCTGATCCATCCGATCGAACCGCCGTCGCTGCTCGCCAGCGAGCCGCCCGACCACACGCGCTACCGCAAACTCGTCACGCGCGTCTTCACCGCCCGCGCGGTCGAGCAGCTGCGGCACCGCACGCAGGCCATCGCCGACGAACTGCTCGACGGCCTCGACCCGGACGGCCCCGTCGACCTCGTCGAGCAGTACTGCGGGCTCCTGCCGGTCACCGTCATCAGCCAAATCCTCGGTGTCCCGCCCGAAGAACGGGACAAGGTGCTCGCGCTGGGCGGCGCCGCGGCCCCGAGCCTCGACCTCGGGCTGCCATGGAAGACCTTCCGGACGGTCGAAGCCACGCTGGCCGAATTCGACTCGTGGCTCACCCTGCACCTGGAGAAACTGCGGGCGAATCCCGGCGACAACCTGCTCAGCCAGCTGATCGCCGCCCGCGAGGACGGCGTCGGCCTGACCGAGCGGGAACTCAAGGCCACCGCGGGACTGGTGCTGGCGGCCGGGTTCGAGACGACCGTCAATCTCCTCGGCAACGGCATCGCCCTGCTCACCCGGCATCCGGATCAGCTGGGGAAACTGCGCGGGAACCCGGAGCTGTGGAGCAACGCGACCGACGAGATCCTCCGCTACGACCCTCCCGTCCTGCTCACCGGTCGGCTGAGCGCCCGCGACACCGAGATCGGCGGAAAGCCCATCGGCCGCGGGGCGATCGTCAGCACCGTGCTCGCGGGCGCGAACCGCGATCCGGAGATCTTCGACGACCCCTCCACCTTCGACGTCACGCGGGCGAACGCGCGGGACCACGTGTCCTTCGGCGCCGGACGGCACTATTGCCTCGGCGCGTCGCTGGCGAGGATGGAAGGCGAGATCGGGCTGCGGTCGATCTTCGAGCGCTTCCCCGACCTGCGGCTCCAGGGTGGGGCGCGGCGGCGGCAGACCCGGATCCTGCGCGGCTTCGAAACACTTCCCGCGACCCTCTCGTGAGTGGTAAGGACGGTTGGAACCGTCCTTACCACTCACGAGAAAGTACCGAATGGCCTCCGCCACGCTCCCGGCTCTCTCGGTCCTGGACACCTCCCCCATCGTCCAGGGCTCGATGCCGCGCCAGGCCCTGCTCAACACCGTCGACCTCGCGTACCTCGCCGAAGACCTGGGCTACCACCGCTACTGGGTTCCCGAGCACCACGGGATGCGCGGCGTCGCGAGTTCCGCGCCGGCGGTCCTCATCGCCCACCTCGCGAACGCCACCCGACGGCTGCGACTCGGTGCGGGCGGGGTGCTCCTGCCGAATCACGCGCCGCTCGTGGTGGCCGAGCAGTTCGGCACCCTCGCCGCCTTGCATCCCGGCAGGATCGACCTCGGCATCGGACGCGCGCCGGGCGGATCGAAGGCGGCTTCCGCGGCCTTACGTCCACAAAGGACAAAGGACTTCGGCGTGCAACTCGACGAACTCCGGGGATTCCTGAATCTACCCGAGGACGCCGAAGTGAAGGCGATCCCCGTCCTCGGCGGCAACATCCCGGAACTGTGGCTGCTCGGCCGCTCCCCCGAAAGCGCCGCGCTCGCCGCCGAACGTGGCATCAAGTACGCCTTCGCGCACCACCTGGCACCGGACGCACCGGCCAGGGCGGATCTGGTCAGCGTCTCCGTCATCGCCGCCGAGGACGACGAACGCGCCGAATGGCTCGCCGGGTCCACGCGCCTGAAGGTGCTCAGCCGACTCCGCGGCAACCGCGTCCGGTTGCCCAGCCCCGAGGAGGCCGCAGCATTCCCTTACACCGCCGATGATCGCGCGGAAATCGCGAAACGGTCTGGCGCCGTGCTCACCGGGAGCCCCGAAACACTCGTCCCGAAACTGCAACGGATTCTCGACGAGACCGGCACCGCGGAAATCATGGTGACCACGCCGCTCTTCCACCACGCCGACCGCCGCCGGTCCTACGAACTGCTCGCCTCGCTACCCGGGCGGCTCACGGCGCGTTCGAACAGGTCGGCCAGTTCCCGCGCGTAAGCCGCGACGTCGGTGTCCGGTCTCGTCAGCAGTTCGGCAGGGGCCGCTTCCATCGCGGCGATCAGCGACACGGCCATCACCCGCGGCGAGAACTCCCGCAACTCCCCGAGCCGCTGGCCCTCGCGGAACATGTCCTCCAGTTCGGCCAGCGTCTTCGCGCTCTGCTGCTCGAACCAGCTCCGCGCGGCTTCGGCGTCCCTCGACGCCGTGGCGATCTGGCCGATCGCGATGATCTCGGACGGCCGCTCCGCGAAGTAGAACACGAAGCCCTCGATCAGGGCGCGCAGTGCGGCGGCGTAGCTCTCGGCACGCGCGCTCAGCGGAACGAACGCGAACAGGCCGACCACCTCGCCCGCCTGTTACGTGTTTTCGACTCGGCGGGCCTGCGGGGCGCACACGTGTACACGTTCATCGCGCCGAACCTGCCGCATCATCCGTCACAACCGGAGCACGACTACGACATGGCGTCGTTCAGCCTCGTGAAGACGCTGCGGGAGCAGCATCACGACGAACAGTCGCCGTACCGGTTCGAGCGCAAGCGGTCTTTCGACGCACTGGCCCGGCACAACCGCGGTTATTGAGCAGAAGGGTGAACGTGGCGTGCTCGTGCGTTTTCGGTGTCGGGTGACGCCGTTCCTGGCTGGGACTGAAGGTTCGGACCGTGTGGGCCGGGTTGGTCGTGAGTGGTGTTTCGGGTTCTAACCCGAAACACCACTCACGACCCCAGTCACAAAGCGTACACATGGGTCTAAATCAGACATTTTCCCGGCCGGAAGTGTCCGATGTGGACAGCCGGAGTGCGGTCGGCCCTCGTCGGCCAGTCCAGATCCGACCCGACCGCGAAACAGGACATGGTCGCCTTTTCCCTCACTAACGAAGGCCCCCGGGATCGGCGTCGAGCGCTTCGAGCACGGCGTCGCCGTTCGCCCTCGCCCACTCGGTCAGGATGTGGATCGGGTCGATCAGTGTCGCGCCGAGAGGGGTGAGTTCGTACTCGACGCGGGGCGGCGCCTCGGCATACGCGTGACGGCGGACGAGTCCGTGCGCTTCGAGCCGTCGAAGCGTCTGGGTGAGCACCTTGCGGGAGATGCCGCCGATCAGGTCGACCAGCTCGCCGTGGCGCACCGGGCCCTTGCTGAGTCCGGCGAGCACGACCACCGTCCACTTGTCGGCGATCACTTCGACCGCCAGACGTGCCGGACAGTCGGCGAGGAAGAGATCACCGGAACCGAAATCGCTCACGGCGTCAAAGGTACCTGTGGGTTCCTATCGGAAACCTAGCTTGGCGTCATGCGAGTCATCACCCAGCAGAAACTCGGCGGTCCCGAAGTGCTCACCTTCGTGGACGCGCCCCAGCCCCGGCCACTTCCGACCGAGGTGCTCGTCCGGGTCAAGGCGATCGGGCTGAACCCGCTGGAGGCGCGCTTGCGCGCAGGCGAATTCCCCCTGCTCGGCGAGCCGCCGTTCGTCCTCGGCTGGGACATCAGCGGCGTGGTCGACGAGGCGCCGCGGACCTGGCGGTTCAGGCCCGGCGACGAAGTGTTCGGAATGCCGCTGTTCCCGAGGGCGGCCAACGCGTACGCCGAATTCGTGTCGGCGCCGGCCTTGCACCTGGTACGCAAGCCGGCGTCGCTCTCGTACGTCGAGGCGTCGGCGCTGCCGGTCGTCGGGCTGACGGCGTGGCAGGGCCTCGTCGACCTCGCCGACGTGAGCGAGGGCGACCGCGTCCTGATCCACGGCGGTGGTGGCGGGGTCGGCCACGTCGCGATCCAGATCGCGAAAGCGCTCGGCGCGCACGTGATCACGACCGCCAGTGGAAGCAAGCGGGAGTTCGTCGAGGAGTTCGGCGCCGACGAGGTGATCGACTACACGGCGGTCGACTTCGCCGAGGCGGTCCGCGACATCGACGTCGTTTTCGACACGCTCGGCGGCGACACCGTCGAGCGGTCGCTCGGCGTGCTCCGCCCAGGTGGTCACCTGGTGACGGCGGTCGCCGAGGAGGATGCGGAACTCGCCGCCAGGTACGAGGCGGCCGGTGTGCACTTCAGCGGCGTCGCGGTCGACCCCGATCCGGTCGCCCTGCGAGGTCTCGTCGAGCTCGCCGAGCAGGGCAAGCTCCGGGTCCATGTGCAGGAGACGTTCCCGTTCGAGCGCGTCGCCGACGCGCACCGGCTGCTCGACGGCGGGCACCTCCGGGGCAAGCTCGTCCTCACCGTCTGACCCGCCAAGCGGGGATTTTTACCGGACCGGCCGGGAAAACCGGTCAGTAACGTCTCGCCGGTGACGACGGACCGCGAAGGCAAGGAAGCGCCGGAGTTGCCCGTCTTCACCGGGTTCGGGTGCCTGATGGGCTTCTTCATGACCGTGCTGGCCCTGATCGGCCCGGCCCTGCTGTGGATCAGCACTCGCTTCGCGCCCGGCGATGACGACGGCCTGGTCGTCCTCGCCATGGGCATCGTGTTCACGATCGGCGGCCTGGCGACCGTCGGCTCTCAGCTCTGGCAGAACGCCAAGGCCCGCGAGACCCACCGCACGCTCGACCGGACTGGCGTCCGCGCGACCGCCGAAGTCGTTTCCAGCAAGCGGATCTGGGTCGGCGAGGTGAGCACTCCGGCGGACGACGTCGATCTCGTCGTCACCGGTCCCGGGGTGACTCCGTTCAGCGCACGGGTGCTCACCGAGGAGGTCGGCCGCTACGAAACGGGCACGGTGGTACCCGTCGACGTCGACCCGAGGACTCTCCTGTTCCGCCTCGCCGACTGACCTCGCGGCGATCATTGCCCGGCAGCATCGTATCGCTTATCGTATATGAAATTCACCCCCCGATGCTGCGAGGTGACCTCGTGACCACCGCCACCGCCGACCCGACCACGACCATGGTCGCGCGAGATTTCACTGATTTCCGCACGGTGGTGTCGCACTCCTTCGTGCCGCTGCACGTGACGAGCGAGCACCGTGACCACTTCCGCGGCCGCATCCGCTCGTGCGGCGCCGACGACGTCCAGCTGACCGAGGTGACCGCGTCCGCGCACGTGGTCGAGCGGACGCCCGAGCTCATCGCCAGGGCGGACAGGCACTACTACAAGCTGAGCCTGATCCTGTCCGGGACCGGGCTGCTGGTGCAGGACAACCGCGAGGCGATGCTGCGCCCCGGTGACGTGGCGTTGTACGACACACACCGACCGTATTCCCTGGCGTTCGAAGAGGATTTCCGCACGCTCGTGGTGATGTTCCCGCAGCGCCTCATCGATCTCCCCCGCGACCTGGTCGGCCAGCTGACCGCGGTCCCGATGTCGGGCAAGCGGGGTATGGGCAACGTCGTGGTGCCCTTCCTCGCGCAACTCGGCAGCAACCTCGACCAGCTCGGCGGCCCGGCGGGCGTCCGGCTCGCGCATACGGCGGTCGATCTGCTCGCCACACTGTTCGCGAGCGAGCTCGACCTCGCCCGCGCGACGGCCGGACCGCACCACGAACTGATGCGCCGCGTCCTCGCCTTCATCGACACGAACCTCTCCTCCACCGACCTCGGCCCGGCGCAGATCGCCGCCGAGCACTACATCTCCACCCGGCATCTGCACGGCCTCTTCCACGAACAGGGGACGACCGTCTCGGGCTGGATCCGCACCCGTCGCCTCGAACACTGCCGCCGCGAATTACTGGACCCCGTGCACGCTTCACGGCCCGTCGCCGCCATCGCGGCGAAGTGGGGTTTCGTCGACGCGCCGCATTTCAGCCGGGTGTTCAAGACGGAATTCGGCTGCTCGCCGAGCGAACTGCGCCGCGGCTTGACCGTGAGCGATCGGTTGTTGCCGCCCAGCGCGTGACAGCTGGCCCCGCCGGGGCGGTCGCCTCGACGATGACCGCATGCCCGAAGCACCCGAGGAACAGTGGCGCACCTATGACGAGTTCGCCGCCGGAATAGCCACCTATCGCCTGCCGAACGCGGACCTGTCGGGACGCGAGCTCACCGTCACCCTCGACGACGGGACGGCGCTCGCGCTGCGGTTCGAGGACGCGGAAACCGTCACCTGCAACGGCATCAAGGATCCGTACGACGCGGTCGCCGTCCGGGAAGACGTTTTCTTCGTTAATCTCCCCCATGCCAGCGTGGAAGGTGAAGCACTCACCGTCGTCTTCTCCACGACGACACATCGCGCGCTCGCCGTGCGTTCGGTGATCGGCACCGAAGACGTCGAGGGTGTTCCCCGTGTCTCCCAGACGTTCTGGTCCGGCACCACCGACGCGGGCACGCCGACCGGCGAGCAGCCGGGGCCGTCGCGCGACCTGATCGGCAAGCGCAACATCTACCGCTACAGCCCGGAGCACCTCTACGAGCACGTGTACGTGTCCTCGCAACGCTATGCCTGGCAATGCCTCGAAGGCGTGCAGCGCGGCCACGGGGACATGGACCTCTCGACGGTCTGGAAGTTCCAGGACGGTCTCTACCTGTTCTGCTTCCGCGAATTCCGCATCGCCGTGGCCAGTGTGTGGCTGCACGACCTCGGCTACGCGCTGAAGACCACCGGCGTCTTCCTCGGCCTGACCGGCGACGGCCGGTCGGAACACTCCCGCGGGGGCGGGCACATCTACCCACTCGGCGCCGTCGCCTACCCCGACGCGCAACCGGTCTAAGGAGCTTCAAGTGTCCAATTTAGACATCATCGCCGCGCACTACGCCGCGAGCGACCGAGGCGATCTGGCGGGCATGCTGGCCCCGCTCGGTCCCGAAACCACCTGGACGGAGGCGGCCGGCTTCCCTTACGCCGGTACCTACACCGGTCCGGAAGAGGTGCGGGACAACGTCTTCGGCGCGATCGCCCGTGACTGGGACGGCTACGGTTTCGCTCTCGGCGAGCTCGCCGACGCGGGTGACACGGTGATCGGCATCGGCACCTACCAGGGCAAGCACCGCGAGACCGGCCGCTCGTTCACCGCCCGCGTCGCACACGTGTGGAAGTTCGAGGGCGGCAAGGTCGTCTCGTTCGAGCAGATCGTCGACTCGGTGCCCGTCGTCGAAGCCATGGAGAACCGGTGAAACCCGCGCGGCGCCTCGTCGCCCTCGCCGCCGCCGTCCTGCTCGCGACGGCGGGCTGTGCCGGGGCCGAAAGCGGTGCGAGCGGCCCGATCAAGGTCGGCTCGGTCAACGCGCTGAGCGGCGCGGCCACGTTCCCCGAAGCCTCCCAGGCGGCCAAGGCCGTCTTCGACGCGGCCAACGCGAGCGGTGGCGTGAACGGGAGACAGATCGAGTACAAGGCGCTCGACGACAAGGGTGACCCGGCGGCCGCCGCGGCCGCGGCCCGTGAGGTTGTCGGCCGCGACGAGGCGGTCGCGCTGGTCGGCTCGTCCAGCCTCATCGAGTGCGAGATCAACAACAAGTACTACGAACAGCAGAAGATCCTGTCCATCCAGGGCATCGGCGTCGACCCGGCGTGCTTCTCCAGCCCCAACATCGCCCCGGCCAACGTCGGCCCGTACCACGACATGACGCTGACGCTGCTCTACGGCTCGGAAACGCTGAAGCTGAACGACATCTGCGCTTTGCTGGAGATCGCGGGCAACACGCTGCCCTCGTACCAGGCGGCGATCGACGAGTGGTCGGCCATCACCGGCAAGAAGCTCAAGTACCTCGACGCGACCGTGCCCTACGGCGGTTCCGACTACACCTCCTACATCGTCAAGGCCCGCAACGCCGGGTGCAAGGCGATCACGGTGAACCCGGTCGAGCCGGACTCCATCGGGCAGCTCAAGGCCGCCGCCGCACAGGGCTGGAACGACGTCACCTGGCTGCTGCTGACCAGTGTCTACAGCGAGAACTACGCCAAGGCCGTCACCAACGCGGGCGCCGGGGTGTACGTGCCCGCCGAGTTCTACCCGTTCACCGACACGGCCAGCCCGCAGAACAAGGACTGGCACGACCTGATGACCAAGAACAACATCCCGCTGACGTCGTTCAGCCAGGGCGGTTACCTGGCGGCGAAGTACTTCCTCGAAGTCGTCCGCGGGATCAGTGGTGACGTCACCCGCGAGTCGGTGACCAAGGCGCTGCGCGAGATGAAGCCGATCACCGATCCGATGGTCGGCACGCCGTATGTCTTCGGACCGGGCCAGACACACCACGACAACACCGCGGGCTGGCCGATCAAGCTCGCCTCCGGCACCGGCAAATGGGAGCTCGTGGCGAACGACTGGCTGCGGATTCCCAAGAAGTAACTGGAGGAAACGATGCTGCAGGGAGCGCTGGCCGGCCTGGCCGCCGGCGGACTGTACGCGGTACTGGCGGTGTGCCTGACGCTGATGTCGCGGTTGGTGCGGGTGGTCAACTTCGCCCAGTCGGCCACCGGGATGTTCGGCTGCTACGTGGCGGTGTTCCTGTCCGTCGACTGGGGACTGCCGATGTGGCTCGCCACGATCGCGGGGATCCTGCTCGGCGGGCTGCTCAGCGCACTGCTCGGCTGGATCGTGTCCACCTGGCTCGCCGAGGCGGACACCGGCACCCGCTCGGCGGTCACCGTGGCCGTGCTGCTCCTGCTGATCTCGTTGTCGTTCATCCTGTTCGGCAACAAACCGCAGCCGTTCCATCCGATCCTGGACGGGCCGGCGGTCACCGTCGGCGGGGTGGTGATCAGCCAGGTCACCGTGGTCACCGTCGCGCTGGCGGTGCTGGTCGCGGTGGCCAGCCGGATCGTGCTGAGCCGGACCCCGGCGGGGGTCCAGCTCAGGGCACTGTCCGAACGCCCGACGACGGCGGAGCTGCTGGGCATTCCGGCGAAACGGCTCAGCATCGCGGTCTGGGCGGTCACCGGAGTGGTCAGCACGCTGGTCATCTCGATCGTCGCGCCGTCGCAGTCGAACGACGCGACGTCGCTGGCGATGCTGGTGGTCCCGGCCTCCGCGGCGGCCCTGCTCGGCGGGTTCCGCCGTCTCGACCTCGCTGTCGCGGGCGGGCTGGGCCTCGGCCTGATCCAGGGTGCGGCCGCGCAGGTCGACGGCCTTTCGGTGGTGCGGTATTTCCTGCCGTTCGCAGTGATCGTCGCGCTGCTGCTCTGGTCGCAGCGCAAGGAGGTGTGGGATGCGGCTCGCTGAACGCGGGATACGCACCGGGGTTCCGTTCGTGGTCGCCCTGGTGGCGATCGCGGTGGGCTACGGCCTGAGCGTCGGGCTCGACGGGTACTTCGTCTATCTGGGCATGAGCGCCGTCGTCGCCGGGATCTCGTTGCTCGGGCTCGGCGTGGTCACCGGCAGCGCGGGGATGATCTCGCTGTGCCAGCTGACCTTCGGCGCCGTCGGTGCCTGGACGGTGTCCGCGCTGAACGAGGCGCAGGCACCCGGCGGGTTCCTCGTCTGGCTGCTGCTCGGCGGGCTCGCCGCAGGAGTGGTCGGGATCCTCGTCGGGCTCCCGGCGTTGCGGCTGCGCGGGATCAACCTCGCCGTCGTCACGCTGGGGCTCGCCGCCGCGGCCGACCTCGCGCTGGTCCAGCTCCAGTTCCCCGGTGTTTCCGGCGGGATCTCGGTGGAGCGGCCGGACGCCTTCTCCGACGACCGGTCCTACTTCCAGCTCGCGATCGTGGTGCTGGTGCTGTGCTGCCTGGCCGTGTACTTCCTCCGCCGCGGGCGCTGGGGCAGCGCCTGGCAGGCGGTGGCGTTCTCCGAGCGCGGGACGGCGGCCGCGGGCACGAGCGTGCGGACGTCGAAGCTGACCGCGTTCGCGGTGAGCGCCACCCTCGGCGGGATCAGCGGTGGTCTGCTCACCGGGCAGGTCGGATTGGCCTTCCCGGCCAGTTTCACCGCGATCCAGTCGCTGGCGCTGTACGTGCTGGCGATCATGTCGGGCGCACATCTGATCGACATGGCCGTGTTCGGCGCGGTGCTCTGGGTCGGCGTGCCGGAACTGCTGAAACGCTGGGGAATCCCGCAGGACTGGGGCTTCGTGGTGTTCGGCGTGCTCGGTGTCCAGGCGCTGGCCAGTGGCGGGAACCTGGGCACCACGGTGCGGCAGGTCTGGTACCGGCGGTCCAAAAAGGAACCGGCGAAACTCGATCTCGCCGCCGGGGCCGTGGAAATCGAGTCCAAGGCCCCTGGTCCGCCGGTGCTCACCGTGCGCGGGCTGAGCGTGAACTTCGGGCACGTGGCCGCACTGTCCTCGGTGGACATAGCCGTGCCGGAACACGGGGTGCTCGGCGTGATCGGGCCCAACGGCGCGGGCAAGTCGACGCTGGTGGACGCGATCAGCGGGTTCCTGCCGAATGCCGACGGCTCGGTGGAACTGGGCGGCAAGCCGCTGACCGGGTCGCCGTCGAACCGGGCCCGTGCCGGCCTGCGGCGGACGTTCCAGCAGGACCGGGTCCCGCCGGGACTGACGGTCGGCGCCTACCTCAAGTTCCTCGCCAGGCGACGGCTCACCGCCGACGAGATCGGCGACGCCCTGGGCTTCTTCGGCTGTCCGGCCGCCCGCACGCCGCTGTCGCAAGTGGACGTCGGCGCCCGGAGGCTGGTCGAGGTCGTCGGGCATCTGCTGGCGCGGCCCCGGGTTCTGCTGCTCGACGAGCCGGCCGCGGGCCTCCCGCACGAAGAGCACGTCGCGTTCGGGGAGCGGCTGAGGCAGGTTCCCGCGCGGTTCGGGGTGTCCGTGCTGCTCATCGAGCACGACCTCGATCTGGTGCGCTCGGTCTGCGACACGATCACCGTCCTCGACTTCGGCCGCGTGCTGGCCTCGGGCCCCCAGGCCGAAGTGCTCGCCGATCCGGCCGTGCTCAAGGCGTACATGGGTGAAACGGAGCTGCTGTGAACGCATTGCGGATAGCGGGGCTGACCGTCACCCGCGGCGCGGGCCCGGTGATCCGGGACGTCGACCTCACCCTCGAGCCGGGCCGGATCACCGCGCTCGTCGGGCCGAACGGCGCCGGGAAGACCAGTCTGCTGGAGGCCGTCTCCGGCGTCGTGCCCGCCTCGGCGGGGACCGTCCACATCGGATCCGACGAGATCACGAAGCAGTCGCGGGTCAACCGCGCGCGGCGGGGCCTGGCGCATATCGAGCAGGGTCGCGCGGTGTTCGGTGGCCTGACCGTGCTGGAGAACCTGATGCTCACCGCACGCACCCGCGCGCGGGTCGATGAACTATTCGAATTGTTCCCCGAACTGGAGAAACGCCGGGACTCGCCGGCGGCGCTGCTCAGCGGTGGCGAGCAGCAGATGGTGGTGCTGGCCCGCGCTTTCGCCGCGCGGCCGTCGTTCCTGCTGATCGACGAGATGTCGCTCGGCCTCGCGCCGGTGGTGTTCACGCGGCTGCTGCCGATGGTGACGCGGTTCGCCGAGGAAGGTGCCGCGATCTTGCTCGTCGAGCAGTTCACGCACCTCGCCCTCGGCGTGGCGAGCGATGCGCTGGTGGTGTCTTCGGGGCGTGTCACCTATGCGGGCGGCGCGCAGGGCCTGCTGGACTCCCCCGGCACCCTGCACTCGGCCTACCTGGGCGAGTCCTGAGCCCGGCACCAATCGTGTTGCGAAAGCCACTTTCGGGACGTCTGATGTCCCGAAAGTGGCTTTCGCGACACACCTAAGCCTAGGTACTGGCACGGATACCGGACATGCAGCCGCCAGAGAGTGTCCGCTGTGGACACGCAGGGAACCGACTGGTGCTCGCTGGCCGGTCCGGAACCACGCCGCGAAGGCCGCCTCTCAGCCTTGAAGCCAGCGAAGGGGACCTTCATCGCAGAGGCTCGGTCACGCCACATTTGGCTTACCCCTCAATAGAACACGAATCGCGCCACTCACGGCCACCTGTACCGACGCCCTCCCGCGGCGCCTCACCCCTCGACGACCAGCTCCCCCATCCGCGGATTCGCCGGGAGCCGAAGCGCCGCAACAACCCCGCCCACCGCGACCAGACTGATGAATCCGAACACGACACCGAACGCCACCGTGGGCCACGCCCCGAGACCCGCCAGAACCGCGCCGGTCACCGCGACCCCCGCGACCGCGCCCACCTGCCTCACCGTGTTGAACAGACCCGACGCACCGCCCGCCGCGCCCGGTGCCACGGACGCCATCGCGATGGCGGACAGCGGCGACCAAGCCATCGCGTTGGCGGCGCCCAAAAGCGCCGCACCGACCGTGATCCACCAGGGGTTCAGCTCCAGGACGACCACAACGCCTATCAGCACCAGGCTCGCCAGAAGCAGGCTCATGCCGAGGATGGCCGGGCGACGTCCTCCCACCCGGTCGACCCAGCGGCCGGCCGGTGGCGACAACAGGATCGCGACGACGGCGTCCGGTGCCAGGACCATCGCCGCTTCGATCGGTCCGAAACCGCGCGCCTCTTGGATGTAGAGCATGGTGGGCAACGCCATCGCGAGGACCGTCGCGCCGAGGGACGCCATCGCGAGGCTCGCCGACAGGTATCCGGATGAGCGGTAGAGCCACAGTGGCGCGAGCGCGTCGGCTCCTTCGCTGCGTTCCCGGAAATAGAAACCGATGAGCAGGGCAACGGCGAGGACGGTCATGGGCAGCGAAAGGGAGTTCCAGGACAGCAGTGCCCACACGAGAAGGCTCAGACCTGCTGTGCTCAGCACGGCACCGACGAGGTCGAAACGCGCGACGCCGCCGCGGCTACCCGGAATCAGGCGAATCCCCATGACGACGGCGATGGCGCAGAGGGGCACGTTGACCCAGAAGATCCAGCGCCAATCGAGGCTCGCCGTCAGCAATCCGCCCAGAATGGGGCCGAGCAAGGTGGCGGCGGCCGCGACAGAGCCCCAGATGCCGAAGGCGCGGCCGCGCTCGTCTTCGGCGAAGAGCCGCCGGATCAGCGTGAGCGGCTGCGGGGACATCGCGGCCGCGGCCAGGCCTTGCAGGATCCTGAAGGCGATGAGCCATCCGATCGAGGTCGCGAGCCCGCACAGCGCGGAGGCGGCGGCGAAGCCCGCCATGCCGAACAGATAGACGCGCTTCGGATCGAAGAGGTCACCGAGTCGCCCGGCGACCAGCAACGGAACCGAAAACGCGAGCAAGTATCCCGCTGTCACCCAGAACAGCGCGGCGACGTCCCCGCCCAGATCGGCCTGGATGCTCGGACTCGCCACCGCGACGATCGTCGTGTCCAGCAGGAGCACGAAGAACCCTGCGAGCAGGGCGACGAGGCCACCCCATTTGGACGAAGTCACCACCGCTCCCCCAGTACGTGCATACCAATCACGATAGAGCCACAGACCCCGTCCGTCGTAACAAGGCCAGTCCGCCCCACGAGTTGTAAGCCGACGGTTTCGGCGAGCTGCGAGGGAGACGATCTTGAACCGGGCGGGTTCTGTGTGGTTCTGGTCTTTGCTCGGCGCCTTCATCGCCGCCGCCCTCGGCACCGCGATCAATTTCGCGACCGATCTCAAGACCAGTTTCCTGGCCTGGGGTTTCGTCGTCGCGTTCACCCTCGCGACCGGGATCGTCAGCGCCATCTCCCAGGTCATGACCCGCCGTGATGGCAGTGGCTCGAAAGCCTCGACCACGACGAACGTCTACAACGTCCAGCATTCACAGGTCAACGTCTGGCTGGTGTTCCTGATCCTGGGCGTCTCGGGTTCCCTGCTGGCGGCCATTTTCGTGGGTGTCCACTTCGCGGGTTCCATCCAGACCGCCGGAACCCCGCTTCCCGCCGCGACCGAACCGCGCCCGGCGCCCCCGCCCTCGTCGACGACCACCACGCTTCCCGTCCCCACCACGACTTCCACCGCGCCCCGGCCCGTCGTGAACGAGGACATCACCGAGTTCGTCACCGGCTACTACCGCTTGATGCCGGACACCCGGGCGGGCTGGCCGCTCATCGGACCGAACCTCCAGCGCCGCGGCCTGACCGATTACGAAGCCCATTGGGGCAGGATCAGCGCTGTGGACGTCCACAGCGCGTCGGCCACTTCCGCGACGACCGTCCGGGTCCGCGTCACACTGCACTACCGCGACGGCCGCGCCTCTCTCGAAACCCACGAACTGACGGTCGTTCCCTGCGACGGCCACCTCTGCATCGACGCAGACACCCTTGTCCGTGGGAAGTAGCGATCGCGGTTAGGGTCCTGCCCATGACCGCTCTCCCGCGCGGCGGCCGCCCCGCCGAGGCCTTGGTCGCCGTAGAGGCGAGCATCGAGGATCGCTGGCGGCTGTTCCTCGATGAATACGGCGTCGCCGCCGGGACGAAAGAGGAAACCGACCTCGCCGAAATGGTCGTCGCCGACACCTCCGCGTTCGAATGGCGGGTGGTCGACGCCGCTCTCATCCGGCTGTCGTGCGCCGAATGCGGCGGCGAGCTCGGCGCGGGTCCCACGAACTGCGGAAACTGCGCCCAGGCCGACGGTTTCCGGTTCGCGGCCATCGAAATCGACAGGCCCGCGACACCGCCCGGTACCGAGCACGGGCTTCGCGTCGCCACCGCCGTCGCCCGCTCCCGGCATCGCTACGGAGTCCGTGCCCGCTGTGGTTTCGAACTCGGCCTTCCGGGGCTCCTCGAGGGTGAACTGCCCGGCACGCCTCAAGCGCAGGCGTGCCGGGCGGCGATCAACAAGCTCACCGAAGAGGAGTGCGAACGCGTGACGTCCTTCGAAGAGGTCGTCAGGCTCAGTAGTCGTCGCGTCCGGTGAACTGCTGCTCCAGCAGCTCCGCCGAGCCCGCGACGAGTTCGAGCGGGTCGGTGAACTCGTTGATGTCGAGGTTCACCAGCGGCAGGGAATGGCGCAGCACCAGGTGTTCGCCCATGATCACCAGTCCTCCGACGACGATCGTGTTGCCGATCTCGGTCAGCACGGTCGCCAGGTCGACCTCGTCGAGCCGCGCGAACGGCGTCGCGATCTGCACCCAGTCCTCGCGACGGTCGAAGATCTCCCGCGCGATGACGACCGTTTGAGCGCGCTCTTCGTACTCGTCGTCGCCGTAGGACAACCGGATGCGGATTTCGTCCGGTTCGTCCTTTACCACCCGGTATTCGTGCCTTACGAACGCGACCAGATCGGCCCATTCCGCCATGAATTCAGTCTCCCTCGCAGTCGAAGATCAAGACTAGCGACAACGGGAGTGACGGAACCGGCTTCAGCCCGACATCACCCGGACAGCTGCGGTCCGTGCGTGTTCCAGTGCCGAAAACGTAGCCCCGTGGAGTGAAGCGAGCGTGCCGAGCGTCCCGTATTCGAGACGGGTGGGGCTCGGCGGGAGCGCGGCCCGCACCAGTTCCAGGAGTGCAGGATGACCACCGACCGGGCCGCCGAGCACCACGAGTTCCGGATCGACGACGGCGGTGATCGACATGATCGCCCGCGCGACGGCACGTCCGATCGTCTCGGTGTCGCCCTCGTCCAGCATCCGCAAGGCCGCCGCGACATCGTTCGATCGCGCGCCCGCACCACCGATTCCGGCGGCGAGCTCGGCGGAGAGCGTGCCCGGACCGGCGCCGGGCAGATACCCGATCTCCCCCGCCAGTCCGTGTGCGCCGCGGACCAGCCTGTCGCCGATGTACAACCCGACACCGAGACCCGCGCCCACGTAGACATAGGCGAAACTCGACACCCCGGCGGCGCCACCGGCGCGTTGTTCGGCGAGCGCGGCGAGGTTGACGTCGTTGTCCACCAAGACCGGCGCCGTCACGATGCCGTCGAGGATGTCCGCGGGGCTCAGGAGACCTTCGGGAAACGGCGAAGCCGGGACGGCGATGACGTCGTGCGTCTCGGGGTCGACCGGGTTGGCCATCGAGACGGCGACCGCGCGCAGAACCCCTTCCCTCGCTTCGGACACCGCGTCGGACGCGACCGAACGCAGGGCGGCGGCCACCGCTTCGACATCGCCCACGACACCGGCCGGACGTTCGTGTTCGCGCAGCACCGCGCCCGCGAGGTCGGCCGACCACGCCCGCACCCCGGCCTTGCCGACCTCGATGGCGAGCACCCAGCCCGCCGACGGTCCCAGTTCGTAGAAGGTGCCGACCCGTCCGCGGCGCCCGGTCTCCTGCGCCCCGGCCGCTTCCAGCAGACCGCTTTCGGTCAGCCTGCGCACGGCTTCGGAGACCGTCGGCTTCGACAACCCCGTCGTCGCGGCGAGCTCGGCCCTCGTGACCCTGCCCCGGGTCACGACCTCCTCCAGCAGACGGCGGTCGGTGGCCTCACGCAGGACGGCTTGCGGCAACGGCACCCTTGCGCTCCCCTCTTTCGCCGGTCTACCTTGACAGGACGGTTCTAGTTAGGTGACCTTACCAAATCACTGGAGGTCCAGCGATGACCCTGACCACCGAACTCCCCGCGGACATCCCCGCTGCCATCCGCGAGACCAAGGTCCGGCTCCGCGCCCGCATCGGAGACGTCGCGGACGCGTTCGCCAGGGCCGAGGAACTGATGCGCGCCGAAGTCGCCGAGATCGTCGCCCTCCGCGAAAGCGGCGAGGAGATCTGGCCGATCATCCGGTTCGAGGACGTCGCCGCCGGCACCGTGCCGGAAGACCTGGTCGCCGCCGTTCGCCGGCGCGGCTGCGCGGTCATCAAGAACACCTTCCCCCGCGAGCGGGCCGAGGCGTGGGACCGCGAACTGGCGGACTACCTGGAGCGCAACGACTTCGAGAAGGCGTATCGCCGTTTCGACGACGGCGTGTTCGGCGGTCTCGCCGCGGGCAAGCCCGCGATCTTCCCGATCTACTGGTCACGGCCGCAGAGGGAGGCGCGCGCAGACGCCAACATGGTCGCGGTACGCGGCTTCCTCAACGGCTTCTGGAAGCACGAATCCGAGGGCCGGGTGTGGTTCGACCCCACTCGCGACACCGCCTATCCCGATCGCGTCCGCCGTCGTGCTCCCGGCACGAGCTCCGACGGCCTGTCACCGCACACCGATTCCGGCTCGGTCGAACGCTGGCTGCTTCCCGCCTACCAGAAGGTGTTCCGCCATGTCTTCGACGGCGACGTCGAGGCGTACGACCCGTGGGACGGCGCCTACCGGACCGAGGTCCACGAGTTCGCCTCCACCGTGATGTGCTCCGCGTTCCGCACCTTCCAGGGCTGGACGGCGTTGTCCGACATGCGGCCCACCGAGGGTGTCCTGCACGTCGTCCCGATCCCGTCCGCGATGGTCTACCTGCTGCTGCGAGCCTTGCAGGACGACGTCGCCGACGACGACCTCTGCGGCTCGGCGAACGGGGAAGCCCTGCCGGTGAACGAACGCTGGCACGCACCGTTGCTGCCCGCGCTCACGCCGATCCCGGAGGTCGGGCCCGGCGACACCGTCTGGTGGCACGGGGACGTGATCCACTCCGTCGCCGGGGTTGAGGACCAGCAGGGCTGGGGCAACGTCATGTACATCCCCGCGAGTCCGTACTGCGAGAAGAACGCCGCGTACGCCGCGCGATGCGAAGAAGCGTTCCGCACCGGTGCGAGCCCTGGCGATTTCGCGCCCGAGAACTACGAAACCGGCTGGGCCTGAAACCTCGTGAGTGGTAGGGACGGTTAGAACCGCCCTTACCACTCACGAGGCCGAAGATCAGCCGCCGGTCGGCACCCCCGCCCGCGCTTCCTGCGACGTCAGGGGCCGCAGCGACAACGTGTACTCGTAGGTGCGGTCCTGCCGGACCTGGCTGCGTTCCCGCACCGGGTTGGGCGTGTCCCCGACGCCGGTCACGGCGTGGCTCGCGTGCAGCGTGAACCAGCCCTTGTTGCGCTGCAGCTGGAACGGGTACGCGGCCCGGTCGAGGTCGTCGAACGGTGTCACGCTGACGTCGTTCGCACCCCCGACCAGCAGGCCACCGGTCCGGCCGTCGGTGAGCAGCGCCCACCGGCTGTCGGTGTGGTTGCCGTGGTCCTGCGGCCGGTGGTACTCGACGTACTGCTGGTCCACGGTGCTCGACTGCACGCCGATCGGGGTCCCGTCCTTGCGATCGACATAACTCTCGGCCTTCCGCCCGTACCAGGCGAACCGGTCGTACCGATCCGGTACGGCGAGTGAGACCCCGATCCGGGGCAGGTACGGCAAAGTGCGCACACTCCCCTGCGGCACCACCTTGTTGCCGAGGCTCAGCGTCCCGGTCCGGTCGACCGTGTAGGTCATCGTCTGGTCGAACCAGGCCCCGGTGACGTCCGGCGCCGCGACCCGGCTGTCCACGACCACCCGTGCGCTTCGTGTCCCGTCCTTCTCGACCCGGACACCCGTGACAGCGGTCTTCAACCGGTCGAGCCCGGCCTTGCGCCAGTCCTCACCCTCGGCCCGGCCCCACGCGAAGGTCTCGTTGCTGATGGGCGCCCGCCACGCGTCGAGCTTCGGTCCCCCGGTCAGCAGTTCCTTGCCCTGGTGCCGGATCGACGTCAGCGCGCCGGTGGCTTTGTCCACTTTGTACGTGACGCCCGCGGCCGACGTGGTGACCGAAGCCGCGTCCTCCGCGACGTCGACGGACTTCCCGTCGAGCGGAGTCCGGTCCAGGCCCGGGACCCGCTTGCCGCCCAGGGAGAACTGATCGTGCGCCAGGACGTGTCCCCGCGCGAGCATCGGTTCGCCCTTCGTCGTCACCGCCTCGACGGTGAGGAACCGCTCACGATCGCCCGGATTCGCCGGAATCGGCAAGGAGATCTTCCCGGTCGAGGCGGCTCCGACCCGCAACGGCTGTTCGCCGCGCGCGACGATCCGAGAGCCCTCCTGGACCCGCCAGCGCAGGTTCAGCTCGTCGGTGCCCTTGAACTGCCGCTCGTTGGTCACCGAGAGAACACCGCCGGAGTAGGCGAACCGGAGCGGCTGATGCGCCCACGCCATCTGCGCGGTCTCCGGCTGCACCGAACGATCCGAGCCGATCAGACCGTCCACACCGGACAGACTCGACCCGTACGAGAGGTGGCTCCCCCGGTCGGCGACACTGTCGAAGTCCAGCGCCAGCAACGCCCCGTCCGCGGGGGTATCGCCGGACAACTCCGCGACGGAAAGCGGCTTGTCGTAGATCCGGACGTCGTCGACGGCGCCGCGACCCATCCAGCCGATACTCGACGGGTCGTTCCACGACGTCTCGAAGTCGCGGCCGACGTTGACCTCGGCCGACGACGAGTCGATCGCGCCGGTGAACGGTTTGCTCCCGATCTCCTTGCCGTCGAGGTACAGCCGCAGGGCTGTGCCGTCGTAGGTACCGCTCACGCGGTGCCAGTTGCCGTAGAAGTCGGCAGGCACCTTGGCCTGGACCGCCTGCCACGTTCCACTGTGGACGAAGAACTCCAGGGTGTCCTGCGTCTTCATCTTGAGCGCGTACTGGTGGTCGCCCTTGCCGAGGATGCGGAAGTCACCGGTCCACTTCCCCGGCTTGACCCACGCGTCGAGGGTGAGCGCCTTTCCGGTGATGTCGAGTCTCCGGTCGCGGTACACCTCGACGAAATCGTCCAATCCGGACAGTCCCAGCGCCTTGCCGCGATGGCCCTCGACCAGATCCGGTTTCCCGGTCACGTGCGCCGAGATGTCGTTGCCCGAAGAATCCGGGGTGGTCCGGATCCGCTGCCGGATGTTCTGCTCGGCCCAGTCCCAGATGAAGCCGCCCTGCGTCTGGGGATTCGCGCGGATGGTGTCCCAGAACTCCCGGAAGTTTCCCAGGCTGTTGCCCATCGCGTGGGCGTACTCGCCGAAGATCAGCGGTTTGGTGGTGTTCTTCGCCTGTTCGGCGAACTTCTCCGGAGACGGATACCTCGGCCCCCAGACGTCGGCGAAGGGCGCGTCGCCGTCGGGGCTGTTGGACTGGTGGTAGATCGGCCGGGTCGGCTCGTTCGCGTCGAGCCATTCCGCCAGCGCGAAGTGGTGCGCGCCGAGGCCTGCCTCGTTGCCGGTGTCCCACAGGAAGACGCTCGGGTGGTTCTTGTCCCGTTCGACCATGCCGATCATGCGGTCGAAGAACGCGTCCCGCCAAGCCGGGTCGTTCGCCTGGCAGTAGCTCGCGCAGTTCTCGTGGTTGTGGGTCTCGATGTCGATCTCGTCGTCGATCCAGAGCCCGTGCCGGTCGGCCAGTTCGTAGAAGTAGGGGTCCGACGGATAGTGGGAGGTCCGGACGGCGTTGACATTGAGCTGCTTCATCAGCGCGACGTCACGTTCCTGCGCCTTCCGCGGCACATGTCTCCCGTGGTCCGGGTCGGTCTCCGCACGGTTGACGCCCTTGAACAACACTCGCTTCCCGTTGACCAGCAGTTGCTTGTCGCGGATCTCGATCTCGCGGAACCCGACCGTCTCGCTGGTGATGTGCGTGACGCGGCCGTCGGGCGCGGTCAGGGTGAGGACGGCCGTGTACAAGTTCGGCGTCTCGTCCGTCCACTTCGCGGGGTTGCGGACGGGCAGGCTCAGCGCGGTCTCGCCACCCGCGTCGATCTCTCCGCTCGTCGTCCCGACCTCCTTGCCCGCCGCGTCACGCAGGCTCAGCCCGACGCGGTGCCTGCCCGTCGTCCCACCGGGTTTGGCGGCGACCTCGACCGCGGCCTCGAGGGTGGCGTCGGTGTAGGTCGCGTCGAGGTCGGTCGTCAGCCCGACGTCCTGGATGAACGTTCCCGGCGCCGAATGCAGGGTCACCGAACGGAAGATGCCGGAGTACCGCCACTGGTCGACGTCTTCGAGGTAGGCGCCCGCGCTCCAGCGGTGCACCTGCACGGCGATCCGGTTCGGCCCGGGCCGCAGCGCGGACGAGATGTCGAACTCCGCCGGCGTGTACCCACCCTGGTCGTAGCCGATGTACGTGCCGTTGACCCAGACGAAGTACGCCGACGTCACGCCGTCGAAACGTAGGAATGTCCTGTTCTTTGTCCAGTCCGCGGGCAGCGGGAAGTCCCGGACGTAGGCGCCCGTCGGATTCACGTCACGCGGGACGCGCGGCGGATCGTCGGGCTGGATCTCGGTGGCGATGTTGCGGAAGATCGGGTGGTCCAGACCGTCTGTCTGCCACGTGTGCGGCACGGAAACCTCGCGCCAGCGTGAAGCGTCGTAGCCGTCCTCGTGGAAACCGGCCGGGACCTGGGACGGGTTGTCCGCCATCGCGATCCGCCACTTGCCGTCGAGCGACAGCGTGTAGGGACTGCGCTCGTCCCGGCGGGCGGCGGCGGAAACGTCCGCGTACGGCTTCAGGAAGGCGTGCGGTGACTCCTGCCCTTCCGCCACCTTTCGTGGATCGTCGAGATAGGACTGGACGTCGGCGGGTGGGCCGCCAGCCGCGGCCGGGGATCCAGCGGCGACGAGGGTCCCGGCGAGCAACGCCAGGACCAGGATCATGGGGCGTGTTCGCAGCACTGCGTTCAACCTCCCAGAGAGTTCAGCTGAGCCGGAAGCTGACCCGTTGACCATCCCGCACCCCGGCACCGGGACGGAAGACCAAGATCCTTCCAAGGTCGTGGGCCAAACAGGTGGCAGGTTTCCCCCGGCAGGCGGAACGACACCGCCCACTCACGACCGTCAGGAAGCGGCCCTCGCCCGCCGTTTGGTCCAGATGTCGTAGGCGACGGCGGCGAGCAGCACGAACCCCTTGACCAGGTTCACGCTCTCGGTCGGCGCGCCGATGAGGGACATGCCGTTGTTGATGACGCCCATGATCAGGCCGCCGGTGATCGCACCGACCACCTTGCCGACCCCGCCCTGGACGGCGGCGCCGCCGATGAAGGCCGCCGCGATCGCGTCGAGTTCGAACATGTTGCCCGCCGTCGGCCCGGCCTGGTTGAGCCGTCCGGCGACGATGACACCGGCGATCGCGGACAGCACGCCCATGTTGACGAAGATCCAGAACGTGACCGCCTTGACCTTCACCCCGGACAGCGTCGCGGCCTGCAGGTTCCCGCCGATGGCGTAGATGTGGCGGCCGAACACGGCCCGCGTGGTCACCAGTGAATACCCGATCACCAGCACCGACAGCAGGATCAGCACCCACGGCAGGTTCTTGTACCGCGCCAGCTGGACCACCACGAACAGCACGACGGCGGCCGCCGCGGCGATCTTCAGCAGGAACATCGGCAGCGGGTCGACCTCCTGCAGGTAGTTCAGGCGGGCTGTGCGCTTGCGCCACTGCGAGAGGATCGCGCAGCCGATCGCGAGGACACCGACCAGCAGGCTGACCAGGTCCGCGCCGCCGAGCGGGCCGAGACCGATGTTGCCGAGATAGCCGCCGGTGAAGCCGTTGGCCAGCGTCCGCACCGCGTCCGGGAACGGGCCGATCCCCTGGTTTCCCAGCACGGTCAAGGTCAGCGCGCGGAAGATCAGCATCCCTGCCAGCGTCACGATGAACGCGGGGATGCCGAAATAGGCGACCCAATAGCCCTGCCACGCGCCGATCACCGCGCCGACGACCAGCGTGACGAGCAACGCAAGCGGCCACGCCATGCCGACGTTCACCATCAGCACGGCCGAGATCGCGCCGGTCAGCGCCACCACCGAACCGGCGGACAGATCGATGTGGCCGGCGATGATGATCAGGATCATGCCGATCGCGAGGATCAGCACGTACGAGTTCTGCACGATCAGGTTCGAGATGTTCTGCGGTTCCAGCAGCGCGCCGCCGGTCAGGATCGAGAACAGCACGACGATCAGCGCGAACGCGACGTAGATCCCGCTTTGGCGCGGGTTGAACGAGATCCGCCGCGGCGCTCGCGGCGGAGTGGCTCCCTTCCGGTCCGGGACACCGGTGATCGTGTCTGCGGAGGCGGTGCTCATGACTTACTCCTGTTCCCTGGTCATCGCGCGCATGAGGACCTCCTGCGTCGCCTCGGCCCGGCCGACCTCGCCGGTGATCCGGCCCGCCGACAACGCGTAGATCCGGTCGCACAGGCCGATCAGCTCCGGCAGCTCGGACGAGATGACCAGCACGGCCTTCCCCTCGTCGGCGAGCCGGTTGATGATCGTGTAGATCTCGTATTTCGCGCCGACGTCGATGCCACGCGTCGGCTCGTCGAGGATCAGGACGTCCGGATCGGTCAGGATCCACTTGGACAGGACGACCTTCTGCTGGTTGCCGCCGGACAGCGTGCCCGTCACGCTCTTCACGTCCGGCGCCTTGATGTTCATGCTCTTGCGGAATTCCTCGGCGACGCGGTGTTCTTCGTTCTCGTCCACCCAGCCCCGCCGGGCGAGTTTGCCGAGCGCCGCGCCGGAGACGTTGCGCTGGATGTCCTCGATGAGGTTGAGCCCGTACCGTTTGCGGTCTTCGGTGGCGTAGGCGAGGCCGTGCCCGACGGCCTCGCCGACCGTCCGGGCCTCGATCTCCTTGCCGTCCTTGACCAGACGTCCGGAGATGTCCTTGCCGTACGAGCGGCCGAACACGCTCATCGCGAGTTCGGTCCGCCCGGCGCCCATCAGTCCCGCCAGCCCGACGATCTCGCCGCGCCGCAGCGTCAGGCTCGCGCGGTCGACGACCACCCGGCCGTGTTGCGTGGGACTGTGCACGGTCCAGTCCTCGATCCGCAGCACCTCGTCACCGATCCGCGGTTCCCTTGGCGGGAAACGGTTCTCGAGCTTCCGCCCGACCATCCCGGCGATGATCCGGTCTTCGGTGACCGTCGCCGCGTCCAGCGTCTCGATCGTCCTGCCGTCACGCAGGATGGTGATCGAGTCGGCGATCGCGGCGATCTCGTTGAGCTTGTGCGAGATCAGGACACAGGTGACGCCGTCGTCACGGAGACCTCGCAGCAGTTCGAGCAGATGCGCCGAATCGTCGTCGTTGAGCGCGGCGGTCGGCTCGTCGAGGATCAGCAGCTTGACCTCTTTGGACAGTGCCTTGGCGATCTCGACCAGCTGCTGCTTGCCGACGCCGATGTCGAGCACCGGCGTCACCGGGTTCTCCCGCAGGCCGACGCGCCGCATCAGTTCGCCCGCCCGCTGGTTGGTCCGGTTCCAGTCGATCAGGCCGCCACGCGCCTTCTCGTTGCCGAGGAAGATGTTCTCCGCGATGGACAACTGCTGGCAGAGGGCGAGCTCCTGATGGATGATCACGATGCCGCGGCGTTCGCTGTCGCGGATCGCGGAGAACGCGCACGGCTCGCCGTCGAAGACGATCTCGCCGTCGTACGAGCCGTGCGCGTAGACGCCCGAGAGCACCTTCATCAGCGTGGACTTGCCCGCGCCGTTCTCGCCGCAGATCGCGTGAATCTCGCCCCGGCGCACCGAAAGGTTCACGTCTTGCAGTGCCTTGACCCCGGGGAAGGATTTGGTGATCCCCCGCATCCGAAGGATTTCGTCGGTCACGTCGGCTACCTCAGCTGTTCCGCGGTGTAATAACCGGAGTCGACGAGTTCCTTCTGGTAGTTCCCCTTGTTCAGGATCACCGACTCCAGCAGGAACGCCGGGACGACCTTCTTCCCGTTGTCGTAGTCCTTGCTGTTGTTGACCTCGGCCTTGCCGCCCTTGAGCACCGCATCGGCCATCTCGACCGTGGTCTCGGCGAGCTTGCGGGTGTCCTTGAAGATGGTCGAGTACTGCTCGCCGGCGATGATGGACTTCACCGACGCGACCTCGGCGTCCTGGCCGGTCACGACCGGATACGGCTGCCCCGGGGTGCCGTAGCCATTGCTCTTGAGCGCTGACAGGATCCCGATGGAAAGCCCGTCGTAGGGCGAGAGCACGCCTTGGACCTTGTCGCCCGAACTGTAGGTCTTGGTCAGCAGGTCTTCCATGCGTCGCTGCGCCGTCGCCGCCTGCCAGCGCAGGATCGCCGCGACGTTGAACGCGGTCTGGCCGCTCTTGACGACCAGTGTCCCGTTGTCCAGGTACGGCTTCAGCACCGACATGGCGCCGTTGAAGAAGAACGTCGCGTTGTTGTCGTCGGGCGAACCGGCGAACAGTTCGACGTTCAGCGGCCCCTTGGCCTCACCCGGCGAACCGTCCTCCTTGAGCACCTCGAGACCGGTGAGCAGCGACGTCGCCTGCTGCACGCCGACCTTGAAGTTGTCGAAGGTCGCGTAGTAGTCGACGTTGGGAGTGTTGCGGATCAGCCGGTCGTAGGCGATGACCGGGATCTTCTTGTCCGCGGCCTCCTGCAGCTGCGTGGTGATCGCGGTGCCGTCGATCGAAGCGATCACGAGCAGCTTCGCGCCCTTGGTGATCTGGTTCTCGATCTGGTTGACCTGGGTGGGGATGTCGTCCTCGGCGTACTGCAGGTCGACCTGGTAGCCCAGTTTCTCCAGCGCCGCCTTGATGTTGTCGCCGTCGTGGATCCAGCGCTCCGACGATTTGGTCGGCATGGTGACACCGACGAGACCACCCGCGGCGCCGCCCGCCGCTTGCTGTTGTCCGCCGGTCTTCTCACTCGAACCGCAGGCCGCCAAAGCCAGTCCGGCGGTGATGGCCACGGCGGCCAGTTTCGTGAACTTCATTGTTCCTTCTCTCCGGTGGGGACCGTCAGAAACCCTGCTTCTAAAACCCCTGTGCGAGCCGGTGGTACGCCTGGTTCCAGCGCAACCGGTCCGCGAACGACTCCGTCGTCGTCGCGTGATCGATCACCAGCAGTTCGACGTCGAGCATCGTGGCGAGGTCGCGGATCGCCTCCGTGCCGACGGCCCGGGTGAGCACCGTGTGGTGCGGGCCGCCCGCGGTGATCCAGGCTTCGGCGGACGTCGTCAGCGAGGGCGCCGGCTTCCACACCGCTCGGGCGACCGGCAGGTTCGGCAGCGGCTCGTCCGGCGCGACGACCTCGACCTCGTTGGTCACCAGGCGGAACCGGTCACCGAGGTCGGCCATGCCGATCACCACGGCGGTACCGGGGGCGGCGTCGAACACCAGCCGGACCGGGTCCTCTCGGCCGCCGATGCCGAGTGGGTGGATCTCGCACGACGGACGTGCCGCGGCGATGCTCGGGCAGACCTCGAGCATGTGCGCGCCGAGGATCTTCGGTTCGCCGGGACCGAAATGGTAGGTGTAATCCTCCATGAAGGACGTTCCGAGTTCGGCGTCGCGGCCCATCGCCTTCACCGCGGCCAGCAGCGCGGACGTCTTCCAGTCCCCTTCACCGCCGAAGCCGTAGCCGTCGGCCATCAGGCGTTGCACGGCGAGCCCCGGGAGCTGGCGCAGGCCACCGAGGTCCTCGAAGTTCGTGGTGAACGCGCCGAACCCGCCGCGGGTGAGGAACGCGCGGAGACCGTGCTCGATCCGGGCCGCGTACCTCAGCGATTCGTGCCGTCCGCCGCCCTTGGCCAGGTCCGGTGCGAGCGTGTACGTGTCCGCGTACTCCTCGGCCAGCGCGTCCACCTCGTCGTCCGGCGCCGCGTCGACCAGGGCGACGAGGTCGTTGACGCCGTAGGTGTTCACCGAGACACCGAACTTGAGTTCGGCCTCGACCTTGTCCCCGTCGGTGACCGCGACGTCGCGCATGTTGTCGCCGAACCGCGCGAGTTCGAGCGAGCCGAGCGTCTGGCGCCCGACGGCGGCGCGGATCCACGCGTCGATCCGGGTCGCCACCGCCGGATCCGCCGCGTGCCCTGCGATCGTCTTGCGGGCCACCCCGAGCCGGGTCTGGATGTAGCCGAACTCGCGGTCCCCGTGCGCGGACTGGTTGAGGTTCATGAAGTCCATGTCGATGGACCGCCACGGCAGTGCCTCGTTCAGCTGGGTATGCAGATGCAGCAACGGTTTCCGCAGCGCGTCCAGCCCGGTGATCCACATCTTGGCGGGCGAGAACGTGTGCATCCACGCGATGACGCCGACACACGCGTCGTCCGCGTTCGCTTCGAGCATCACCCGCCGGATCGCCGACGGCTCGGTGAGCACCGGTTTCGCGACGATCTCCGCCGAGATCCGGCCGGTGTCGGCGAGCATCCGCTGGATCTGCAACGACTGGCCCGCGACCTGCTCCAGGGTCTCTTCGCCGTAGAGCGCCTGGCTCCCGGTGAGGAACCAGACCTCGGTCTTCCGCTGCGTGCTCACTTCTCTCCCTGTTGCCCGTAGACGTTCTGGTAGCGCGCGTGGAGCCGGTCGATGTCCTGTTCGGACAGTGGCTCCGGTTTCCCGAGCGCGGAGGCGATGTGGACGGTCCTGGCGACGTCTTCGACCATCACCGCGGCCTTGACCGCGTCCCTGGCGGTCCGGCCGACGGTGAACGGCCCGTGGTTGCGCATCAGGACGGCGGGTGACCGGCTGGACCGGAGTGTCTCGACGATGCCGCGGCCGATCGAGTCGTCCCCGATCAGCGCGAACGGCCCGACCGGGATCTCCCCGCCGAACTCGTCGGCGATCATCGTGAGCACGCAAGGGATCGCCTCCCCGCGTGCCGCCCACGCGGTGGCGTAGGTCGAATGCGTGTGGACGACGCCGCCGACCTCCGGCAGATGCCGGTAGACGTAGGCGTGCGCGGCGGTGTCCGAAGACGGTGCGAAGTCACCGTGGACGACCTCGCCGTACAGGTCCGTGACGACCATCGTGTCGGCGCTCAGCGCGTCGTAGGACACCCCGGACGGCTTGATCACCATCAGGTCGTGGCCGGGCACGCGAGCCGACACGTTGCCCGCGGTCCAGATCACCAGCTCGTACCTCGTCAGCTCGGCGTGCAGCCGGGCGACGGTGTCCCGCAGCTCTTCGAAGGTGTCCGTGATCTCCACGGCGAGGCTCATCGGTGCTGTCCTTTCCGGACGGAACGACGGCGGGCGGCGAGGCGGTGCATGACGTCGTTGGCGCCGCGGCCGAAGTAGTCGTGCAGGACGGCGTACTCGGTGTACAGCTCGTCGTAGGCCTTGACGTTCTCCGCGATCGGCAGGTGGACGGCCCGGCGGACCGAACCCATCGCAGCCGCCGCCGTGGGCACGTCCGGATGCGCTCCCGCGGCGACGGCGGCGTGGATCGCCGATCCGAGCGCGGGACTCTGCGCGGAGCCGGCCACCGAGAGCGGCAGATTCGTGACGTCGGCGTAGATCTGCATCAGCAGGGGGTTCTTGACCAGGCCACCGGCGACGATCAGCTCCGTGACCGGGACACCCGCCCGTTCGAAGGTCTCGACGATCATCCTGGTGCCGAACGCGGTCGCTTCCAGGAGCGCCCGGTAGGTGTCCTCGGCGCGGGTCGCGAGCGTCTGCCCGACGACGACGCCGGACAGCTCGTGGTCGACCAGCACCGAACGGTTGCCGCTGTGCCAGTCCAGCGCGACGAGACCGTGCTCGCCGATCTCCTGCATGGCCGCGAGCCGGGTGAGCAGTTCGTGGACGGACATCCCCGCCTCACGGGCGTCGTCCACATAGGACGCCGGGACGCCGTGCTCGACGAACCACGCGAAGATGTCGCCGACGCCGCTTTGACCCGCCTCGTAGCCCCATTGCCCGGAGACGATCCCGCCGTCGACGACGCCGCACATCCCCGGGACCTCGCGCAGTTCGGCGCCGTTCATCACGTGACAGGTGGAGGTGCCCATGATCGCGACCATCTGCCCCGGGGCCACGGCTTGGACGGCCGACGCGGTGACGTGCGCGTCCACGTTCCCGACGGCGACCGCGATCCCCTCGCGCAGACCGGTCCATTCGGCGGCCTGGGCGTTCAGAGTTCCCGCCTTGGCGCCGAGGGCCCCCAGCGGATGCGCGAGCTTCTCGTCCACAAAGGATCCGAAGCCGGGTGCCAGCGCCTCCAGGAAGCCCACGCCCGGATACCGGCCGTCCTGGAGGATTCCCTTGTACCCGGCGGTGCAGGCGTTGCGGACATAGGTCCCGGTGAGCTGCCAGACGATCCAGTCGGCGAGCTCGACCCAGTGCCGCATCCGCGCGTACACCTCGGGCGCCTCCTCGAAGACTTCCAGCGCCTTGGCGAACTCCCACTCCGAGGAGATCAGCCCGCCGTAGCGCGGCAGCCAGGACTCCTCGCGTTCCCGTGCCAGTGCGTTGATCCGGTCCGCCTGCGGCTGCGCGGAATGGTGCCGCCACAACTTCGCGTAGGCGTGCGGTTCGGCCGCGAACTCGGGCAGGTCGCACAGCGGAGTGCCTTCGGCGGTCGTCGGCACCATGGTGCAGGCGGTGAAGTCGGTTCCGATGCCGATCACGTCGGCGGGATCGACCCCGGCCGCGCGGATCGCTTCCGGCACGGCGGTGCGGAGGACGTCGACGTAGTCCGACGGCATCTGCAGCGCCCAGTCCGGCGGCAAGCCCCGGCCGGTCGACGGCAGGATCCCGTCGATCACCCCGTGGCAGTACTCCGAAACCGCGCTGCCCAGTTCCGCGCCGTCACGGATCCGGACCACGACGGCCCGGCCGGACAGCGTCCCGAAGTCGACGCCGACGACCAGCGGCTCCCCTGTACTCACTTCTTCTCCCGAACTGTTAGCGTTAACATTCCGCTGTGAGGCACCTTGCCGAGCCAGCGCCGGTCCTACGAAATGCCGGTGCTCTCCCGCACGATCAACTCGGGGACCACCAGGTCACGGGCACGTTCCTCACCGCCGTTCATCCGGCGGCGGAGCAGGTCGAACGTGCGCCTGCCGACTTCGACGAAGTCCTGGCGCACCGTCGTGAGCGGCGGCGTGTAGTAGGCCGCCTCCGGCACGTCGTCGAATCCGACGACACGCATCTCCCCCGGCACGTTCACCCCGGCCTCGGTGCAGGCGCGGAGAAACCCGAGGGCCATCTGGTCGTTGGCCATGAACACCGCGTCCAGCCCCTTTTCGCCGACGAGGGACCGCCCCGCCGCGTACCCGGAACGCGCACTCCAGTCGCCCCGGACGACCGGCGGGATCCGCGCGCCGTGCCGCTGCAGGGTCTCCCGCCAGCCACGCTCGCGGTCGAGCGCCTCCAGCCAGTCTTCGGGTCCGGCCACGTGCCAGACGGTCTCGTGCCCGAGCCCGAGAAGGTGCTCGGTGGCCCGGCGCGCGCCGTCGTACTGGTCGACCGAGATCACCGGCACCGGCGCCTGTTCCCCGCCGCCGACCGCGACGAGCGGCACGTCGCTGGGCGCCGCCTCCAGCGCCCGGCCCGCGGTGACGTGCGGCGCGATCACGACGATGCCCTCGACCGCCTGGCGCCGCAGACGCTCCACCGCGTCGGCGATGGACGACCGGCCGGGACGACTGATGCTGGTTATGGTCGTCGCGTAGCCGGCCTCGCGGGCGGCGTGCTCGATCCCGCTCAGGGTGCTGGCCGGTCCGTAGAGATTGGCCTCCAGCGCGACCACGCCGAGTGTGCCGGAACGGCCGGTGACCAGCGCGCGGGCGACCGAGTTCGGCCTGTAGTCCAGTTGCTCGATGGCGGCGTTCACGCGGACCCGGGTCTCGGCGCGGACCGGCCCGGTGCCGTTGATGACCCGGGAGACCGTCATGTGCGAAACACCCGCGAGCGCGGCCACGTCGGTGAGACTGGCCTGCTTGCCCTCGGTGGTCTCGCGCGCCATCGCGTGTCTCCCCCTGCCGGTACCGTGTGACGAGTGCCGCAAGTGTTAGCGATAACACGAGCCGGGTCAAGCGCTCCCCGAGTCACAGTCGGGTCACGGACACCCGGATCAGCTGGAGGCGCGATGCGTGAGCGAGACCGGCAAGATCCGTTGGCGTGGCTTGAGTTCTTGATCGTCCATCAGGGCGAGCAGCGTCTCGACCATCGCATGGACCTGCTCCCGCGGGTCCTGGTGGACCGACGTCAGCGGCGGGTCCATCTCCGGTGCCAGCGTCGCGTTGTCGTCGAAGCTGACGACGGCGACGTCCGACGGGATCCGCCGTCCGGCCGAATGCAGGGTGCGGAGCGCGCCGAGGGCCATCATGTCGCTGGCCACGAAGACGGCGTCGAGATCGGGGCGCCGCGCGAGCAGGCTCGACATCGCCTTCGCCCCGCCGGTCAGGGTGAAGTCGGCCTCCTCGACCAGGTCCGCCGGGTCGAGCCCGGCGTCGAGCAGCGTCTTGCGCCAGCCCGAAAGCCGGTCGATCGCCGCGCTCTGGTCCTGCGGGCCCGCGATCGTCGCGATCCGGCGATGCCCCGCTCCGACCAGATGCGCGACGGCCAGCTTCGCGCCGCCCTCGTTGTCGAAGTCGACCACGTGGACACCGCGTTTGAGCCCGGCCGCCTGCCCGCCGTACACCACCGGGATCCTCAACTGCCGCAACGCCTTGGGCAACGGGTCGGTCCGGTGCGGCGCGAACACCAGCACACCGTCGACGTGCCCGCCGTCCAGGAACCGCACCGTGCGGTCGAGATCCTCGCGGGTGTCGCTGAAGATCAAGACCATCTGACAGCCGATGTCGGCCAGCTCGCGGTACCCCGCCCGCATGACCGCGGTGCGGTACGGGTCGTCGAGCAGCCGCGCTTCCGGCTCCGACAGCACGACCGCGACCGCCCCGGTCCGCTTGGTCACCAGCGACCGGGCCGCCTGGTTCGGCGAGTAGCCGAGCTCCTTGGCCGCGGCCAGCACCCTCTCCTTGGAACGTGCGCTGACGTAGCCGTCGTCGTTCAGCGCCCGGGACGCCGTCGACCGGCTGACCCCGGCGGACGCGGCGACGTCTTCCAGCGTCGGCCGGCCGTCATCCCCTGGTCGAGGCCCCACCCGCGTCACCTTCACCTTTCAGCGTCATCCGGACACCCCCAGCTTAGTGTCCGGCGGCCGGGAACACTGAGAGCGCTCCCTCGATGGAAACACTCTCATTACAAGCCCTTGACACGATCTCGTCCGGGGGGACAAACTCTGCGCATTCCTGGGAGCGCTCCCAGTTCTCCTTCACCCCATCAGCAAGGGACAAAGACGTGAGAACCATCCGGAACGGCCTGGTGCTGGCACTGGGTATCACGATGACGGCGTTCGGCCTGGCGGCGTGCGGAGGTGACGACGGCGGGGCTCCCGCCGCGTCGGACCCGAACGCGAAGGTCGAGCTGTCGCTGGCGACGTTCACCGAGTTCGGCTACGAGGAGCTCATCCCCGAATACGAACGGCTGCACCCGAACATCAAGATCACCCACCGCAAGACCGGCCAGGGCGGCCCGTACCACCAGGACCTGATCACGAAACTGGCGGCGGGTTCCGGCCTCGCCGACGTCACCGCCGTCGAAGAGGGCCATCTGTCGAACGTCCTCGACAAGGGCTCGAAGTTCAACGACCTGCCCAAGATCGGCCCGGCGGACGCCTCCCCTGACCGCTGGCTCGGTTGGAAGTACGACGCGGCGAAGACCAAGGACGGCAAGGTCATCGGTTACGGGACCGACATCGGCCCGCTCGCCATGTGCTACCGCAAGGACATGCTCGCCGCAGCCGGTCTGCCGACCGACCCCGAGGCGGTCAAGCCACTGTTCGCGACCTGGGACAGCTACTTCGCCGCGGGCGACCAGTACGTCTCCAAGAGCGGCGGGAAGGCGTGGTTCGACTCGGCGGCACAGAACTTCAACGCCATGGTCAACCAGCTCCCGACCGGATACCTCGGCACCGACGACAAACTGGCGCTGGAAGGGAACCAGGGCATCAAGGACGCCTGGACCAAGGTGACCGGCGCCGTCTCGAAAGGACAGTCGGCCAAGCTGACCGCGTTCAGCAACGAATGGAACTCCGGGTTCAAGCAGGGCGCGTTCGCCACCAAGGTGTGCCCCGCGTGGATGCTCGGCGTGATCGAGGAGCACTCCGGACCGGAGAACGCCGGCAAGTGGGCGGTCACCGCGGCCTTCCCCGGCGGTGGCGGGAACTGGGGCGGTTCGTACCTGACCGTGCCCACGCAGTCCAAACACCCGAAGGAGGCGGCCGAACTCGCCGCCTGGCTGACCGCGCCCGGGCAGCAGATCAAGGCGTTCCAGGCGAAGGGCACGTTCCCCAGCCAGGTCAAGGCGCTGGAAGACCCGGCGCTGTTGGGCGAGACCGACGCCTACTTCGGTGGCGCCAAGATCGGCCAGCTGTTCGCGGAGCAGGCCAAGAAGGTCGCCAAGCCGCAGTACAAGGGCCCGGGCGACGGCCAGATCCAGGAGAACGCGTCGAGCCCGGCACTGCAGGCCGTCGAACAGGGCAAGTCGGCCGACGAGGGCTGGACGCAACTGCTCGACGCCGCGAAGAAGATCACGCGCTGACCGATGACCGTCGTCGACAAGATCGCGCCGGAAGGGAGGGAGGCCGGGGTGCGCACGTCGCCCCGGCCGACCCTCCGGCACCGGCTGAGCCGGTGGGACGTCAAAGTCTCGCCGTACCTCTACATCGCCCCGTTCTTCCTCGTGTTCGGGATCGTCGGGTTGTTCCCGCTGCTCTATACGGCGTACGTGTCGCTGTTCAGCTGGGAGGCCGGTGACGACGCCCCGGACTTCATCGGGCTGGACAACTTCAAGGAACTGTTCGCCGACACGCAGTTCTGGAACGCGCTCGAGAACACCGTCAGCATCTTCCTGCTCTCCAGCGTTCCCCAGCTGATCATCGCGGTGCTCCTGGCCGCGTTGCTCAGCGCCAGGCTGCGCGGGGCGACCGGCTGGCGCGTCGGCGTCCTGCTCCCCTACGCCGCCAGTCTCGTCGCGCTCGGGATCATCTTCGCGAACCTGTTCGGGCCGAAGTACGGCCTGGTCAACGGGCTGCTGCAGACCATCGGCCTCGACCCGGTCGACTGGCAGGCAGGCCGGTTCAGCAGCCATGCCGCGATCGCGATCATGGTGAACTGGCGCTGGACCGGGTACAACGCGCTGATCGTCCTCGCGGCGATGCAGGCCATTCCCAAGGAACTGCACGAAGCCGCCCTCATCGACGGCGCGGGTGCGGTACGCCGGTTCTTCAGCATCACGCTGCCACTGCTGAAACCGACGCTGGTCTTCGTCACGATCACCTCGACGATCGGCGGGCTGCAGATCTTCACCGAGCCCAAGCTGTTCGACGCCATGCCCGGATCGAACAACGGCGGCTCGTCCAACCAGTTCCAGACCGTGACGCTGTACCTGTACCAAACGGCCTTCGAGAACTACGAACTCGGCTACGCCTCGACGATCGCGTGGGTGCTGTTCCTGATCATCGTGCTGATCGCGCTGGTGAACTTCTTCCTCACCGGCAGGCTCGCCCGGACTCCGGCGGTGAAGAAGAAATGACCGTGCTCACCAGCAGTGTCAAGCGGAGTGTCTCGGCGCTCGGCAAGCCACGCCGGGCGACCTACGTCGTGCTCACGATCTTCGTGCTGGGCTCGCTCTTCCCGTTCTACTGGTCGTTCCTGGTGGCCAGCCGGGACAGCGGGATGCTCACCGAGCGGGTCCCGCCCTTCCTGCCCGGCGGGAACTTCTTCGCCAACGCGGCCCGGGTGTTCGACACGGTGCCGTTCTGGAAGGCGCTCGCGAACAGCCTGATCGTGTCCGGCACGGTCACCCTCACCACCGTGTTGTTCTCGTCGCTGGCCGGGTTCGCGTTCGCCAAACTGCGGTTCCGCGGCCGGAACGGGTTGTTCGTGTTCATCGTGATCACGCTCGCCGTCCCGACCCAGCTCGGCATCATCCCGCTGTTCATGGCGATGTCGGAGTTCGGCTGGGCGGGCGGGCTGCAGTCGGTGATCGTGCCGAACCTGGTGACCGCTTTCGGTGTCTTCTGGATGCGTCAGTACACAGTGGACGCGGTGCCGTACGAACTGATCGAGGCGGCCCGGGTCGACGGCTGCAGCATGATCCGGATCTTCTGGAACGTCTGCCTGCCCGCGGTCCGCCCGGCGGCGGCGATCCTGGCGATGTTCACGTTCATGACGTCGTGGAACGACTTCCTCTGGCCGCTCGTGGTGCTGGACGCCGGCAACCCCACCGTCCAGCTGGCACTGGAGAAGCTGCAGAGCGGTTACTACGTCGACTACTCGCTGGTGCTGGCCGGGACCACCCTGGCCACCATCCCGATCCTCATCGTCTTCCTCCTCCTCGGCCGCCAGATCGTGGCCGGGATCATGCAAGGTGCCGTGAAAGGGTGACCATGTCCGCTCATCCCGACAGTGTCCGGGCGAAGACCGCGCTGCTGTTCCCGCCCGGATTCGTGTGGGGCGCCGCCACCGCGGCCTTCCAGGTCGAAGGGGCCACGGCCGCCGACGGGCGCACCGACTCGATCTGGGACGTCTTCGCCCGCCGCCCCGGCGCCGTCGTCGGCGGCGACACCGGTGAACCGGGGGCCGATCACTACCACCGGTATGCCGAAGACGTCGACCTGATGCGGCGGCTCGGGCTCGGCGCGTACCGGTTCTCCCTGTCGTGGCCGCGGATCCGGCCCGACGGTGGCGAGCCGAATCCGCACGGGCTCGCGTTCTACGACCGGCTCGTCGACAGGCTTCTCGAAGCGGGGATCCAGCCCTGGGCAACGCTGTATCACTGGGATCTCCCGCAGGTACTGGAAGACGGGGGCGGCTGGGCCTCGCGCGAGACCGCGTTCCGGTTCGCCGAGTACGCCGAAACGATCGTGGCGCGGCTGGGCGACAGGGTGGCGAACTGGTCCACCCTGAACGAGCCGTGGTGTGCCGCGATGCTGGGCTACGCGAGCGGGATCCATGCTCCCGGGCGACGCGAACCTCGCGCCGCCGTCGCCGCCGCGCACCATCTCCTGCTGGGTCACGGGCTCGCGATGGACGTCCTGCGGCGGCACGCCCCGGCGGCATCCTCGGGGATCACGCTGAACCTGTACCCGGTGTCGACGGCCGATCCTTCGTCCACTGTGGACATCGAAGCCGCCCGCCGGGTCGACGGCCTGCAGAACCGGCTCTTCCTGGATCCGGTGCTGCGGGGCTCCTACCCCGCCGATCTGGTGGCCGACCTGGCCCCGCTCGGGTTCGAGGAGCTGGTGCGCGAGGGCGATCTGGCCACGATCGCGGCGCCGATCGACTGGCTGGGCATCAACTACTACCGCGGTTACCAGGTCTCGGGCACCCCCAGACCCGGCAGCGAACCGGCGGGCCCCGACTGGCTCGGCGTCCCCGACGTCCATTTCGTCCCCGACGAAGCGGCGCCGCGCACCGACTCGGGCTGGGAGGTGCAGCCCTCGCGACTCACCGAGTGTCTACTGCAGGTGCATCGAGACTACCGGCAGATCCCGTTGTACATCACCGAAAACGGCGCGTCCTATCCGGACGCGCTGATCGGCGGGGACATCGTGGACACCGACCGGATCGCCTTCCTCGACTCGCATCTGCGCGCCGCGTACGAGGCGATCGAGGCGGGCGTCGACCTGCGCGGGTACTTCTACTGGTCGCTGCTCGACAACTTCGAGTGGGCCGAGGGGTACGCCAAGCGCTTCGGCCTCGTGCACGTCGACTACGCGACCCAGCGTCGGACGCCGAAGCGAAGCGCGCTCTGGTACGCGCGGGCGATCAGCCTCAACGGGCTGGGCTGAGGGCCGCCGGTCGGAGCCCGGGCGGGCTCCGACCGGTTTTGTTATGGTGGAGGCGCAGCTGATCAACGAGCATGGAGACCAGACGTGGCAGGTGAAGACGACATCTCCGGGTGAGCCGGAGTTGCCAGGCCACCGGCGCTGACGCCGATGTGGCCATTTCGTCGTTCCCTCAAAGCCACGTCCACCGCGGTGCTGCTTCGACGCGCCCGCTGTCCTTCACGAGGTCATTTCCATGTCAGACGCCTTCGTCGTCGTGTCCGCGCTGTCCTTCACCTGGCCTGATGACACCCCTGTCTTCGACGACCTGTCCTTCACCGTGCCCGGGGGCCGCACCGGCCTCGTCGCGCCCAACGGGGCGGGCAAGAGCACGCTCCTCAAACTGATCGCCGGCGAGCTGCGGCCGGTCTCCGGATCCGTCTCCGCCCAGGGAATCCTCGGCTACCTGCCGCAGACGTTGCCGCTCACCGCCGACCTGGACGTCGCCGAAGTGCTGGGTATCGCCCCGCAGCTCGCGGCCCTGAGCGCCATCGAGTCCGGCGACGCGAGTGAGGAGCACTTCACCACCATCGGCAACGACTGGGACATCGAGGAACGCACCCGCGCCCAGCTCGACAGGCTCGGCCTCGACGGCATCTCGCTGGACCGGAGCCTGCGCACGCTGAGCGGCGGGCAGATCATCTCCCTCGGCCTGGCGGCGCAATTGCTGAAACGGCCCGACATCCTGCTGCTGGACGAACCGACCAACAACCTCGACCTCGACGCCCGCCGCAAGCTCTACGGCGTCCTCGAAGACTGGTCGGGCTGTCTGCTGCTGGTGAGTCACGACCGGGAACTGCTCGACCGGATGGACCGCATCGCCGAACTCGACCGCGGCGATGTCCGGTACCACGGCGGGAACTTCACCCAGTACGAAGCGGCGGTCAAGGCCGAGCAAGAGGTCGCCGAACGCAACGTCCGCAGCGCAGAACAGCAGGTCAAACGCGAGAAGCGGGAGATGCAGCAGGCCAGAGAACGCGCCGACCGTCGAGCGGGCAACGCGGCCCGCAACCTCGGCAACGCCGGCCTGCCGAAGATCTTCGCCGGGACCATGAAACGCAACGCCCAGGAATCCGCGGGCAAGGCGAACGAGACGCACGCCGCGCGGGTCAGCGATGCGAAGAACCGTCTCGACGAGGCCGAGCGTTCCCTTCGCGACGATCAGAAGATCTCGCTGATCCTTCCGGGTACCAATGTCCCGGCCGGGCGCACGATGTTCCACGGCGAGCACCTCCAAGTCCGGTACGACGGCCGGGACGTCTTCGCGGGCGACGGGGTCGACCTGACGATCCGCGGCCCCGAACGGATCGCGCTGACCGGCGGCAACGGCACCGGCAAGTCGACCCTCCTGCGGGTGCTCAACGGAGACCTGGAGCCCGACGGCGGTGTCCTGAAGCGTGCCGAGGGCCGGATCGCTTACCTGTCGCAACGACTGGACCTGCTGGACCTGGACCGGACCATCGCCGAGAACTTCGCGGTGTTCGCCCCCGCTCTCCCCGAGTCGCAACGGATGACGCTGCTGGCCCGATTCCTGTTCCGGGGCGCGCGAAGCCAGCTCCCCGTCGGCGTGCTTTCCGGCGGCGAACGGCTGCGAGCCACCCTGGCCTGCGTCCTGTTCGCCGAACCCGCACCTCAGCTGCTTTTGCTGGACGAGCCGACGAACAATCTCGACCTGGTCAGCGTCGGGCAGTTGGAGAGCGCGCTCGGGGCGTATCAGGGGGCTTTCGTGGTCGTGAGTCACGACGAGCGGTTCCTGACCGAGATCAAGGTGAATCGGCGGGTTCGGTTGGCCGATGGGGCTCTTGTGGAGTCTTGACGGGGTTTCTTTGGGTCGGGTTGGTCGTGAGTGGCGATTCGGGTTAGAACCCTCTTCGCCACTCACGACCCACTTCGGCCTTCGGTCACTACTCATTGACACTCCCTCAATGACAGATATCACCCGTCAGTGGTGAATGCACGGATTGCTCGTTGCTTAAAATTATGAACACTTGTTCGACAGGTTTGCGGTATTATGGAGAGGTGTCCGAGACCTTTGTTCCCGAGTTGCCGCAGGAGTTGTGGCGCGCTGGCAAGTTGGAGCTTGCCCATGGCGTGCAGCAGTTCTTGCAGGTGATGCGGGTCGCTTCCGCCGGTTTGGGGCGGTATTTGGCGGAGATTGATTCTCGTGGCGCGAAAGACTTATACGGTTATGGGACGACGTTGGCGTGGTTCGCCGATGTCGCCGGACTGAGCCAGGGCGAGGCGCGGCCATACGTGAATCGCGCAATCGACCTGAACCCCACACGGGCCCTGGACGGCACCGAGATCCCGGCCTTCGCACCGGCGACCGCTGTTGCGGCGGCGGACGGTGCGATCGGCGAGGAACGGATCAAGCAGATCGTGGAGATCCTGCGGAAAATCCCCGCCGAGATATCGGTGGAGGATCGGGAGCACGCGGAGACAACCCTCGCCGACCTCGCCCGGAAGGCCGGACCCCAGCAGATATCGGACCTCGGGGACCAACTGCTGGGCTGGCTCGACCCCGACGGCAAAGAACCCAAAGACCCCGAACCGAAGCAGCCTCATCGCGAGCTGACCTTGGAACGCCGCAAAGACGGCTACTGGAAACTGAATGGTCTGTTGGATGACGAGTCCGGTGCGCGGACCGCGGCTGCTCTTGAGGCGTATGTGAAGCCGCGGCCGGTGGATGAGTTCGGCCAAGCCGACCTGCGCACGAAGGCCGAACGCCAGGGCGACGCCTGGTCCGAGCTACTTGATCTGGCGATCGCGTGCCCGGACCAGCCCGGGACCAGCGGCTACCGCACCCTGATCCACGTCACCATCGGCCTCGACGAACTGAAAACCGGCCTGGGCACGGCGTGCGTGGACTTCGTCGGAACCATGACCGCCCGCGAGGCGCGGATGGCGGCCTGCGACTGCCTCATGTTGCCGGTGGTGATGAACGCCGCGGGTGAGCCGCTGGACGTGGGACGGCTACGACGGTTCGTCACCCCCGGCCAACGCCGCGCTTTGAATATTCGTGACGGGGCTGCGCGTTCCCCGGGTGTCATCGACGGCCGAAGAACTGTCACGCCCACCACATTCACCACTGGGCAGACGGCGGACCGACAGATCTCAGGAACCTGGTGTTGCTGTGCGGCTTCCACCACCGGCTGATCCACCACGGCGATTGGGAAGTCCGGATGGCCGCTGACGGGTTACCGGAGTTCATCCCACCCCAGTACTTGGATCCGCTACGAAAACCCCGGCGCAACTGCACTGTCTGAACCGAGGAGCCCGCCAGCCACGCGGCGACGGGCCCCTCGCCATGCCCAAACCCCGGGGCGCCCGGCCGAGGTCGCCATTCAGTGCCCGACGCACCGCTTTCCCGCACTCGACCCAGCTCAGCCACCCACCGCCAGGGTCAAGTACCGATTCGGGTTCAGGGCCAACAGCGCCGCGTACCCACGGCGGGCGAATCAAGACCACGGGTACGTGAAGGCCCCCTTCACTGCGCTAGACGCAATGAAGGGGGCCTTCACGTACTTCAGGCGACCAGGCGCCGAAGCGGGCGGGTCGTCGAGCTACTGCACTGATTCCGACGCCGATTCAAACCCACTCATTCAAAAGAAAAGGTCCCGCTTCCGCTCAGCGAAGGCTGGGGGTTCCTGCGAGCAGAAGCGGGAGTTTATGGCCGATACGGTGGGCCGCCTCTCGGCGAGTGGCACGACACGGCTCCGGCCGAACCGGTATTCCGTGAAGGCGGAGGTTGAGGCCCGGGGGCACCATCCGTACCGACACTCTCTATAACGCACCACCGGCCGAAATGTTCCCCTGCACCAAGCCCCGATCCCTGTGACCCCCGTCAACACACGAATGCGCGAACAACAAAAAAGACCCGCTCCCGCTCAGCGAAGGCCTGGGGGTTACCTGCGAGCGGAAGCGGGAGCTAAAGGTCGATACGGAGGGCCGCCTCTCGGCGAGTGGCACAACATGGCTCCGGCCGAACCGGTATTCCATGAAGGCGGAGGTTGAGGCCCGGGGGCACCATCCGTACCGACACTCTCTACAACGCACACAACCGCCACATGTTCCCGAGCACCGAAGTGACGCGCGTCAACACACGAACGCGGTAACGGTCAGCAGGGCGGCGGAACCTGCTCCACCAGTTCGTCCGGGGCGGACAGCCGCCAGGCCTCGTAGACGAGTTCGGTCAGCTCGTCGGACTCGATGCCGTCGAGCTGGACCACCACCCAGCCGAAGCCCCCGGCGGTGAACTGCACTTCGAAGACGTCCGGCCGCTCGGCCACGAGCGCCTCTTGCTCGGACAGCGTCTGCTTCAGGCCGACGGTCTGGGTCCGCGGCCAGTAGTACCCGAACCGCTTGCCACGAACGCTGTACGACTCCCACTCGGTCGCGTCGGAACGCTGGACGTCCGCGAGCGCCTCCAGCATCCGGTGGAACTCGTCACTCCGCACACTCACCTGAAACCCCCAAAACTCGGCGGCCACAGTCTAGGCGAACCCACCGACAAGACCGGAAGCCCGGCCTGACAGTCCGAAGTGGACAGAGACTCGACGCCACCCGGCCGGGACGGTAGGTTCGCGTCGAGCCCACTCGACCCGGGGAGCTGAGGAATGGACCGACCGGTCACGGCGGCGGAACTGTTCGACGCCATCGGTTCCGCCTACGAGGACGCCTTCGGGCGGGCGCCGGTGGTCGACAAGGCGGTGCGGCGACTGCTGGCCGCGCTGCCGCCGTCGTCGAGGGTGCTCGACATCGGCAGCGGAACGGGCAGGCCGGTCGCCGAGGAGCTGTCCGCCGCCGGACATCGGGTGACCGGGCTCGACGTGTCGCCGGTGATGATCGGCCTCGCGCGCGAGCAGGTTCCCGCCGCCACCTTCGTCCACGCTGACGTGCGCGAATGGACCTCGCCGCCCGGGTCCTGGGAAGCGGTCTGCGCCTTCTTCCCGTTTCTGCAGATGCCGCGCAAGGACACCGAAGCCGTGCTCGCGCAGGTCGCGCGCTGGCTGGTGCCCGGTGGCCTGTTCGCGCTGGTCACCGTGCCGCGCGACGCCGAGGACGTGCCGGCGGAGTTCTTCGGCCGCACCTTCCTCGAGACCAGTTTCGCGCCGGACGACCTCGTCCGCCGGGTCGGGGCGGCCGGGCTCGAGGTCACCGGGACGCATTCGGAACTCTTCACCGCGGACGAGCCGGGGACACCGCCGGAGGAACACCTGCTGATCACGGCCCGCCGCCCCGGCTAGCGTTGCGTTCATGCCGGTCATCAGCGTGATCACCCCGGTCCACCCGCCGAGTCTTCCGTACCTGTCCGAGGCGTACGAGTCCCTCGCCTCGCAGGAACTCCCGCCGGGCTGGACCTGGGAATGGCTGGTGCAGGAGGACGGCGAGACCGGCCTGCTCGACGACGTCCTCCCCGCCGACGGACGCGTAATTCCCGGTTCGGGTCGCCGTGGCGGCCCTGGGGTGGCGAGGATGCTGGCGTTGTCCCGCGCCTCCGGGGAGCTGGTCAAGGCGCTCGACGCGGACGACGTCCTGGCGCCCGGCGCGCTCGCGCGCGACATCGCGGCGCTGGAGGATCCCGCGATCGGCTGGACGACCTGCCGGGTCCTCGACCTCCTCCCGGACGGGACCACGGCCGACGTCGACAGCGATCCCGAGGAGGGACCGATCGAACGCGGCGCGATCCTGCGGTACTGGCAGCGCAACGGCTACGTCTCGTCGGTGGTGGCCGGGACGTTGTGCATCCGCCGTGAACTGCTGCTGGACCTCGGCGGCTGGATGGCGCTGCCCGCGTCGGAGGACACCGGGCTGATCCTCGCCGCGAACGCCTCTTCCGACGGGTACTTCGTGGCCACCTGCGGCATGTACTACCGGAAGTGGCCGGGGCAGGTCACCGCGTCCGCCGCGCACAACGACGACGCGGAACGGCTCGCGCGGATGAAACTGATCGAAGAACGCGCCGAGGTCATGCTGGCACGTCGACGAGGTCGAGCAGCGCCTTCGCACACAGGTCGCGGGTCTGGTCCCGGGTCAGCCCGCGGTACTTGAGCCAGTCGAGGCAGACGGCGACGACGAAGGCCAGCCAGCCTCGGACGATCACACGCAGGGTCTCCGGCGGGTCGCCGTCCGGGCACAGGACCGCCAGGATCCGGCGGCCCTGTTCGGCGAAGTTGTTGTCCAGGATGTCCCGGACGTCGTCGACCGCGATGGCCGTGCCCGCGTGCAGTGCCCGGTAGCCGTCCTCGTTGGCCTCGACGTAGCGGAGATACGCGTCGAGCCCCGCCATCAGCTGCTCCGCGACCGGCAGCGTGGGATCGGTCCTGGTCATCGCGAGCAGGCGTTCGCCCTCGGCCTTGATGACCTCGGTGACGAAGTCCCGTTTCGTCGGGAAGTAGTGGTAGAGCAACCCTCGCGACACCTCGGCGATGTCCGCGACCTGCTCGATCCACACGTCGTCGTACGGCCGGTCCGCGAACAGGCGGGCGCCGATCCTCAGCAACTGTTCCCGCCGCTCGGCGGTGCTCAGCCTGCTGCGGGGCCTTCCGGGAGAACTCGGCGCCATTCGGTCATCGTACTTACTTGACACGAGTTCAGTACCACGCCACTCTCGCTATTGGATGTCGATTCAACAGTGCTCACCTGGAGGGGCCCGATGGCCACCGCACTCCCCCATCCCCCGCGCCGGATCCCGCTGATCGGCGACGTGCTCGGCGTTTCACCGAAGACCCCGGTCCAGGACTCGATGCGGCATGCCGCCGAGCTGGGCCCCGTCTTCGAACGCAAGGTGTTCGGGCGCCGGATCGTGTTCGTCCACGGCGCGGAGATGGTCGCCGACCTCTCCGACGAGAAGCGGTTCGCGAAACACGTCACGCCCGCGATCTCGAACCTGCGGCCGCTCGGCGGCGACGGGCTGTTCACCGCGCACAACGAGGAGCCGAACTGGCGGCGCGCGCACGAGATCCTCGCGCCCGCGTTCAGCCGCAACGCCATGCAGCGCTACCACCCGACGATGCTGGCGATCACCCGTGAGCTGCTGGACACCTGGGACCGGGGCGGTGAGGTCGACGTCGCGGACGACATGACGAAGCTGACCTTGGAAACCATCGGGCGGACGGGGTTCGGCTACAGCTTCTCCTCGTTCGAACGGGCCGAACCACATCCGTTCGTCGCCGCGATGGTCCGCACGCTGCGGCACGCGCAGCGGATGGCGCTCCAGCCGCCCGTCATCGGCCCGCTCCTCAGCCGCAAGGCGAACCGGCGCAACGAAGCCGACCTCGCCTTCCTCCACTCCGTCGTCGACGAGGTCGTCGAGGCGCGCCGGGGCGACACGAGCACCGAAGACCTGCTCGGGCTCATGCTGAACACCACGCAGCCGGGCACCGGCGCGGCACTCGACGAGGTCAACATCCGGAACCAGATCATCACCTTCCTGGTGGCCGGGCACGAGACCACGTCGGGCGCGCTGTCGTTCGCCTTGTACTACCTCGCCCGGAATCCGGACGTCCTCGCCCGCGCACAGTCCGAAGTGGACAAGGTCTGGGGCGAGAACCCGGATCCGTCCTACGAGGAGGTCGTCAAGCTCCGCTATGTCCGGCGAGTGCTCGACGAGGCGCTGCGGCTCTGGCCGACAGCGCCCGCGTTCGCGCGCCAGGCCCAGGTGGACACTGTCGTCGGCGGCTCCTACCGGCTCCGGAAGGGCGAGTGGGCACTCGTCCTCATCCCGGCGCTGCACCGTGATCCCGTCTGGGGAGACGACCCCGAGTCGTTCGACCCCGACCGCTTCGCCCCGGATCGCAACCGGGCCCGCCCGGCGCACGTCTACAAGCCGTTCGGCACCGGTGAGCGGGCCTGTATCGGGCGGCAGTTCGCCCTGCACGAGGCGACGCTGGTCCTCGGCATGCTGCTGAGCCGCTACGACCTGCGCGGCGACCCGTCCTACCGGCTGAAGGTGCAGGAACTGCTGACGCTGAAGCCCGAGGGGTTCAAGCTCGACGTCTCCCTCCGCGATCGCGCGACGGTGGGAACGACCGCCTAAGCGCCGGGCTTGAGCAGTTCGTCGAAGAGGGCGTCCACCAGGCCGCGGGGAACGCTCGCCCCCGTCAGGGCCCGGTAGACGACCGGGCCCGTGATGGCGTCGATGGCGGCGTCGAGGTCGAGCCTGGGTGAGATCTCACCGGTCTCGATTCCGCGCGTGAGAAGGTCACGCTCCAGCTCACGGCGCGGATCGAGATAGCGGACGTGAAGGCTCTCGGCCGTCTCCGGGTTGTGCTGCGCCTCGGCGATGAGGGCGAGCAGGACCTTGCCCGCCGGATCGCGGGTGACGAACCGCGCGAAGCCGCGGAAATAGCCGCGGATGCCGTCCTCTGTGGACTTGTCCATCGGTACGGGGAAGCGCTTTTCGCTGTCTTCGATGAGCGTGTCGAGCAGGATCTCGACCTTCGAGGGCCACCAGCGGTAGATCGTCTGCTTGGCGACGCCCGCCCGGCGCGCGATCGCCTCGATGGTCAGCCGGGCGAAGCCGTGCTCGACGAGCAGGTCGTCCGCGGCATGGAGCACGGCGAGGCGGGCGGCCTCGTCACGCTGATTGCCGGAGCGCGCCCTGGGGGGTTGCGAATTCGCGGCGGGCATGCGGGCCACAGTACCGGTCGGTGCGGGAAGGCGCGGCAGCAACCGTGATACTGTCTAGACGCAACGTCGCGTCTAGACAAATCCCCGAACCTCAAGGAGTTTCCGTGTCCGACACCTCCGATCGGCAAGCCCTCGTCATCGGCGCCTCCCGGGGACTGGGGCTCGCCCTCGCCGAGGAGCTCGCCCGGCGCGGCCGGCAAGTCATCGCCACAGCACGTCGAGAAGGCGGCGAACTACAGGCGAAGGCCGACGCCTCGAACGGACGGCTGCGGGTCGAATCGCTGGAGATGACCAGTGACGACCAGCTCGCCGCCCTGCGCGAGCGCCTGGACGGCTCCGAGCTGGACCTGCTCTTCGTCAACGCCGCGATCGATCGCGGGAACCTGCCGATCACCGAGGTCTCAGCCGACACCTTCGCCGAAGTGATGCTCACCAACGCGCTGAGCCCGCTTCGCACCGTCGAGGCCCTCCGCGATCTCGTCGTACCCGGCGGCACCGTCGCGGTCATGTCCTCCAGGCAGGGCAGCGTCTCCCTGAACACCCGGCCGGGCTTCGAGCTGTACAAGGCCAGCAAGGCCGCGCTCAACCAGTTGATGCGCAGCTACTCCACCCGGCACGCCGACGATGGGCACACCAAGCTGCTCATCCACCCCGGCCACAACCAGACGCCGCTCGGCGGCCCCGGCGCTCCCCTCTCCCCCGCGGAGAGCATGCCGGCCGTCGTCGACGTCCTCGAGGCTCAAGCGGGTGCGAAGGGTTTGCAGTTCCTCGACCTCTACGGCGAAGTCGTGCCTTGGTAGGGCCCGGTCACATCTTCCTCCCGGGATCCGTCAGTGCGGTGAAAGCAAGACGGAAACCCCTGGAGGAGAACCTCATGGAAGCACGGATCCCGAACCCGGCACTGGCGAACCCCGCCACGTTGAAGGCCCTGATCGCGTTGGCGGAGTCGACCGGCGACACCGGCGTCCCGAACACCACGCACTACCTCATGCACGTCCGCGCGAGCCAGATCAACGGGTGCAGTGGCTGCCTGGAGATGCACACCAAGGAACTGCGCAAGGCGGGCGAGTCCGACGAGCGGATCTTCACCGTCGCCGCGTGGCGTGACACGGCCTACTTCACCGACGCCGAACGCGCGGCCCTCGCGCTGGCCGAGGCCCTCACGCGGATCGCGGACCGGGCCGACCCGGTCGACGACGAGGTCTGGGCGGAAGCGGCCCGCCACTACGACGAAAAGCAGCTCTCGAGCCTGGTCCTGTCCATCGCCGCCATCAACACCTGGAACCGGCTCAACGTCGCCACCCGGCAGGTCGCCGGCGCCGCCTGACCGGCCTATCTGGCCTGTCGCAGCTCCACGCAGCACTCGGCCGCGCCGGGGACGAGAACCGCTTCCACGTTCCCGGCGCGCACGCCGGTCAGAAAACCGGCCAGGAAGGCCTGGTTGAGCCCGCAGACCAGCTCCGGCGCCTCGGCCGCCAGCGGGTGGAACGGGCAGTTCCGCAGCCGGACGCAGGTACTGGTGTCCCGGCTCGGCTCGAAGCCGTGACGGCGAAGCACTCCTTCGGCCACGGTGAGCGCGCGTTCCACGCCGAGCCTGCCCGGCCGGATCCGTGCGCGTTCCTCTTCGCCCGCCGCGAAACCACGCTCCCCCGCGACCCGCAGGACGGCGTCCCGCGCGGTCTCGCCGGTCCCCTCGGCGAGTACGGCCTCGGCGAGGATGCCCGCCAGGATCTCGTGCCGCCGCACGGGAAGCTGCACCTGGATGGCCTCGTCGACAGGTTCGTAAACCTTGGGCCTGCGCCCGACCTTGACCACCGGCCCCGCCGCGAAGCCGAACTTGAGCAGCCCCGCCGCCACGAGTTTGTCGAGGTGGAAGGCGGCGAGCTTCCGGGAGATCCCGACAGCGGCCGCCGCCTCGTCCCGCGTCACCGGACGCCGCGCGCCCCGGGCGTAGGCGTACATGCCCCGGCGGAGGTCGTCGTCGAGCGCCGCCACCGCGGTGATGGAACGGGCGTCGAAGCCGTCCGGATCGGACACTGTCACGTACACCACGATATCGCCCATCTCAACCGGCGGAACATCCTGAACTGCGGATCTACCATGTAGGCTGAACCGGCGGGCGATAAAACGCCCAACAATCTTAGTCGAATTGCTCTGGGGATCGCGGTCAGCCTAGGAGGCCTTATGTCCACTCCAGCCTTGCGTGTAGTGCACGAACCCGGGCCGGGGCCGGACCTGGAGGCCGCCGAGGCCGCGGCCGCCGATCTCCTCACCGCACTGGGCATTTCGCTGGACTCCGAGAGCCTCCGCGGCACCCCGGGCCGGATGGCCCGCGCGTACGCCGAACTGTTCACCCCGCGGTCGTTCGACCTCACGACCTTCCCCAACGACGAGGGTTACGACGAACTCGTCCTCGCCAGGGGGATTCCGGTCCGCTCCGTCTGCGAACACCACCTGCTGCCGTTCGTCGGGGTCGCGCACGTCGGCTACCTGCCCGGCGATCGGATCCTGGGCCTGTCGAAACTGGCCAGGATCGTCGAGCATTTCGCCTGCCGGCCGCAGGTTCAGGAACGGCTCACTAAACAGGTCGCCGACTGGCTCGACGAGCAGCTCGAGCCGCGCGGTGTCGGCGTCGTGATCGAGGCGGAGCACTCGTGCATGACCCTGCGCGGTGTCCAGGCCGCCGGTTCGAGCACCGTCACCTCCACCCTGCTCGGCACGCTGCGCGAAGACGCCCGTTCACGCCAGGAGTTCTTCGCCCTCACCGGCATCAACGGCTGACAGCGGGCTCTTGCGCGTAGGCCGCGGAGACGACCTCGCGATCGAAAACCCGCCAGGTGAGCCCGGAAACGACCATCGCCACCACGAAGCCCACCCAGTAAGGCGTCGTCAGGCCGAACTCGGAAGCCACCACGCCACCGAGCAGCGCGCCGAAGCAGGTCCCGCCCGCGACGATGAACAAGCTGGTACTGCCGACGCGGCCGAGCATCTCCGGCGGGGTGAGCCGCTGGCGCAGGGAACTGCCGACGATGCCCCACAGCGCGCCGTGCACCCCGAACAGGAACAACGTCACCCCGACCACCGGCGCGCTCGTGCTCGTCGCGAGCACCAGATGGGTCCCGGCCTCGACCAGCAGCCCGATCCTCAACGTCCAGGTCGGCGTGCACCAGGCGATCAGCCGGTCGCCCGCGACCGAGCCGAGCAGCCCGCCCACCGCCATGCAGGTGAAGAGCAAGCCGTACCCGACGGCCCCCAGCTGAAGCCGTTCCTTGGCCAGCAGCACCAGTATCGAGGTGGCCGCCACGAGCGTCACGTTCAGCAGGCCGATCAGCCCGACCATGGTCCGCAGCAGGCGCTGGCCCGCGAGCCAGCGGAACCCTTCGGCCACCTCCGCCCGGATCGAGCGCCGCTTCACCGGCTCACCGGGGCCGTCGTCGGCCCGTGGCCGGTAGGCGCCCGCGATCAGTCCGAGTAGAAGGGCGCTGACCGCGTACGTCCCGGCGTTGACGTAGAACGGGATGCTCGCCGCGACACCGAACAGGAGCCCGCTCAGCGGCCCGGAGAGCATGCCGTGGGTCAACGTCGTTCCGGCGTACAGCCGCCCGTTCGCCCGCTCCAGCAACGCCTTCGGGACGATCGAGGGCAACATGGCCCCGCTCGCCGTCCGGAACACGACCTCACCCGAGTTGATCACGAAGAGGACGGCGTACAGCAGGGCGACACTGGCGTTCCCCGTCGTGATCGCGACCGCCAGCAGGGCGACGGCGGGGACGCGGATCCAGTCGAGCGTGATCATCAGTTTGCGCCGGTCCACCCTGTCGACCAGCACCCCGCCCGGCAGCGAGAAGAGCAGCCAAGGCAGCCACGCCACCGCGAACCCGCCCGAGACCACGAGCGGATCGTCGGTGCGGGACGCGATCAGCAACGGTGCCGCCACCGTCGCGAGACCGCTGCCCAGTGCGGAGGTCGTGCTCGCCGCCCAGAGTTTGACGTACCTGCCGTCCAGCCGCTCCCCCGTCATGGAATCCAACGTAGCGAGCGGTGACCGAGCGGAGGCGGAGTTTCACCCACAGCTGAGCAGCGGACCTCTAGACTGCCCTTCCGTTCGGCCTTGGGAGGGGACCGCGGATGGTGCTGGTGCGCGACGTCGATCCGTCGATTCTGCTGAAGGGCAAGCCACGGGGTTCGAGTCTCGGCCTCTACCTACCTCGCGATATCGACGGAGACCTCCGGTCCACACTGTCGACCGCACGGTTCACGCTCATCGTGTTCGAGACCAACTCGGGCGCCCGGCGCTCGGCCTACGAAGCCCTGCTCGCGGTACTCCCGCAGACTGAGCTGATCGTCGAACCGGAGATCAACGATCTCGCGCTCGACCGGGATGCCGCCCCGGCCGTGATCTGGCTCGACAACAAGCTGCCCCAGGTCATCGGCCGTGAACCTGCCATCGTCGAGAACTGGCTCGCGAGAGATCCCGCCCGGCGCGTGCTCGGGCTGGTGGGCGCCAGCAACTTCGAGAACCCGAACCTGCGCCGCGGCATCGATCGCCTTCGCCCCGCGGTCCATCGCATCATGCCGGAACTCTCCACGAAGGAGCGGACCACCGCCGAGCGGATGCACAACTGGCCGCACGCTCTCACCATCGAGGAACTCACCCGCGCACGCGTCACGAACGCGGCGGCGGTCCCCGACCCCTTCGCCGCCCACGTCGCCGACTACCGGCCCGACACCGACGACGGCGTCGACCGCCTCGGCATCGGCCCCGACGTGCGCATGCTCGCGGACCTGGTCGTCTCCAGGATGATCACCCCTCCCCTGTCGATCGGCCTGTTCGGCAGCTGGGGTTCCGGCAAGAGCTTCTTCATGCGCCAGATGCAGCTGCGCGTCCGCGAACTCGCCGATTCCGCGCAGGAGGCCGAAACCGTGGCCGGCGCGCACGGGAAAGCCGTGTCGTCCTACTGTTCGAGCGTCCGCCAGATCAGCTTCAACGCCTGGCATTACAGCGAAGCGAACCTTCTCGCCAGTCTCGCCACGCACATCTTCGACAACCTCGCCGCGAGCGGCGCCGAGAACGACCTCCAGCGTCAGGCCGACGCGCTCGCCGAACGCCGCAAGACCGAGAAGACCCTCCTCGGCAGGCTCAGCGCGGTCCGCCTCGAACGCAGAACCCTGACCGCCCAGCAGAAACAGGCGAAGCGAAGGCGACGGAAGCCGCGTGACTACGTCCGCGCGGTCTTCGACAGCCTGACCGACGCGGACAAGGCCTGGATCGCATCCCGCCTCGGCGTCGAACGGCCGACTGCCGAAGATCTCGAACGCCTGGCGCAGGAGACCGGCGGACTGCGTTCGGACGTCGCCGAATTCTGGCGACGGCTGCGGCAGGATCCGGTTCCGCTGCTGATCCTGATCGGCGGGCTGGTGACGGTCCTGGTCGTCACGTTGCTCGTCGGCCGGACGCAGGTCTCGGGCGTGCTCGGCGGGCTCACCCTGGCGAGTTCCGCGCTGACCGTCGTCCTGCGGATGCGCGCCAGCGCGGGCCGGATCCACGAGGCGCTCGGCAAACTCGGTGGTCCGTCCGAAGAGGACGAAGAGACCGAGCGGCGCCTGGCAGAGCTGGACGCGGAATCCGAAAGGCTCGAAAAGGCGGTCACCGAACTCGCGCCGGGGCTGGACCTGGTGTCGTTCGCCGAGTCCCGGGTTTCGGACTATGTCGAGCATCTCGGTGTGGTCTCGCTGCTGCGCAAGGATCTCGAGACGTTCGCGACCATGCTCGCCGAAGTCCCGCACGGTTCAGGGAAGATCGAACGGACCGTGCTCTACATCGACGACCTCGACCGCTGCCCGCCCAAGGTCGTCGTCCAGGTCCTCGAAGCCATTCATCTCCTGCTGGCGCTGCCGGTGTTCGTCGTCGTGGTGGGCGTCGACTCCCGATGGCTGAAGAGAGCCGTCGAGCAGCACTACGAAGAGATGCTCGGCGACGATCCGGAAACCTTCGCCGAGAACTATCTCGAAAAGATCTTCCAGGTGCCGTTCACGTTGTCCCCCATGGACGATCCAGGGTTCGCGGGGCTCGTGCGCGGGCTCGCCGCCACCGAGGGTCAGGACGCCACGCCGGTGTCCAGGCCCGCCGAAGCGGATCAGGCCACCGAATCCCGCTCTCCGGCCGTGTCCGGGCAGGCTCCTCCTCCCGAGGAAGCACCGGAACCGTCGTCCGAACAGTCCACAATAGACCTTCGACCTCCTCGGCTGGTGATCTCACTGGCGGAGCTGGACTTCCTGGCGACGCTCGCCCCGCTCGTCCGGTCGCCGCGGGCCGCGAAAAGACTCCTGAACCTCTACCGGCTGCTGCGGGCGCGGCTCGCCGGCGAGGACTTGGCCGAGTTCCTCGCCGACGGCGACCGCGAGGCACCCTTTCGCGCGGTACTGGTCCTGCTGTCCGTGCTCGTCGGGTATCCGGAGGTGGCGTCCTGGTTCTTCGCCGCCCTCGCCGGGCTGGACCCCGACGACAGCGCGCTCGAAATCGTGTCGTCACTGAACGACCACGAACTGCGGCCGAAGGTCGAACGCGGCCTCGTCGGCGGCTCGTGGCCGGAGCTGGCCGTGTCGTATCAGCGCTGGTTGCCGTTGGTGAACCGGTTCTCGTTCGCCCGCGACGACTGATCCCGCGACCGCTCGATGTCCGGCCCCCGGTAAAGCCGCTCCGGGATCCGCGCCAGCGTCGAGGGATGGACCTGCGGGCCGAGGCCGTAGAGCTTCTGGAAGCTCATGATCAGCGGCCGCCACCGGTCGGGGTCGATCCTGTCGTCGGTGCCCGGCATCCGCACCTCGTCGTGGACGTGGACGCGCTGCACGCGGACCTCGAACACGAGGACACCGCCGCGTTGCGCCGCGTCGTCCTCGGCGAGCGGGTGGACCGCTTCGACGACGGCCTCCATCGTCACCGGGCATTCCACCACCCTCGGCGGTCGGACCGTCTCCGAGGCGACCGGGGTCAGGCCCGCCCTGCCGAACTTGTCCGCTTCGTGCCGGTAGCCGCGCTGGTACTTGCGGGCCGGGACGGGATCCGACCCGGTGGTCAGGGCGAGCTTGTCGACCGCGGCCGCCAGATCGTCGGAAGGGAGATTCAGAACACATTCACGGTTGCGCATGAGATTCTGCGCGGTCTTGGATTTCGCGCCCAGTCCGAGCATTCCCCGCCATCCGAGCCAGAACGCCGACGACATCGGGGCCAGGTTCGGGGAACCCGCCTGGTCGACGGTCGAAAGAAGCACCACAGGGGTGCCGAAGTAGAGGATGCCGGGCTCAATACGGGTGTGCGCGGTCTCGGCCGCTGACGTCGTAACTGTCACGTTCGTCAGCTTCTCCGCCTCGCGCGGCTGAGGCTGGCGTGAATCGGACGTCGCGATCAACACCGTCGGCGGACGGCTTGGCGCCGCCGGAACGCCTACCCTGTCCGTGATGGTTCCCTTGGGCGGACACGAACCCGGGGTCGTTCGGAGTATTGCGTTCGGCCGATTGCTGGTAGGTTCGCCGAACTCGAAGACGAAGGAGGCGCCGGCAGCTGCCCGGTCAACACCCGAACGCGCGTGGTGAGGCGAATCGCATGCGAGACGATGTGGTCCAGGCGAGCTCGATTCTCGGGCATTCTCCCGGCCAGGTTTGGGAAGTCATCGGCGATCCCGAGTCCTACTCGAGGTTCGTCGCCGAGATCAGCTGGTGCGAGGTTCGGCAGTCCGCCGAACGCGGACGCGGTCCGAAGTGCCTCATCCGCCTGGAGCCGCGGGCGGGAAAGCTCGTCGTCGGTGAAATCGAAGCCAGGGTCTGGCGGCCCGGCGAGCACGTCGTCTGGTGCGGCGTCGAAGACAACGGCAACTGGGTCTCGGTCGAGCTGAGGCAGGCTCCCGACAACGGCACGGAACTCGTCGCGCAGCTGATGCTTCCGGCCCGGCACGCGCATCTCGTGTCCGCCGCGTCGTTCAAACGCTCCGTCCGCGCGGTGGCCCGGCGGATCGATCTGCATCTCTCGGGCCGGGCGGCGTCACCGCAGGAAGAACCCGCGCACACCAAGGCGACCACGCTGCACACGGCGAGCACGCTGATCAAGGCCGGGGTGCTCGCGGCCGCGCGACCGGACAAGATCGCCAAGCAGCTCACGTCGCTTTCGCAGTGGGGCGCCACCGTCGCGGGCGGCTACACGGCCAACGCGGCCCGTGTGCCCGAAGAAGTCGCACTGCACGACGAGCGCAATGTCCGGACGTTCAAACAGACGGCTGATCGCAGCAACCAGCTCGCGAACGCTTTGGCGGCGCGCGGAGTCCGTTCCCGTGACCGGATCGCCTTGTTGTGCCGCAACCACGCCACGATGGTCGAGTCCCTGATCGCGTGCAGCAAACTCGGTGTGGACGCGATCCTGCTCAACACCGGGCTTTCCGCCGGCGCGGTCGCGGACGTCATCGGCCTGCACAAACCGGTCGCGGTGCTCGCCGACGACGAGTTCTCGCGGGTCATCGCCGACATCCCCGGCGATTTCCTGCGACTGTCCACCTGGCCGGAAACCGAGAACGGTTACCCGACGATCGATCAGCTGATCGCGGGGGTGCCCGCCACGAAACTCAAACCGGTGGACCGGATCGGCAGGCTCGTCGTCCTCACGTCGGGCACGTCGGGAACCCCCAAAAGCGCACGCCGCCCGACCCCGAAAGGGCTCGCGACGTCGGCCGCCATGCTGGACCGCATCCCGCTCCACTCCGGCGACCGTTTCGTGGTGGCCGCGCCGTTGTTCCACAGCTGGGGTCTCGCCGGGATGCAGATCGGGATGGCCGTGCGGGCGTCGTTGTCGCTCGTCCGCCGGTTCGACGCCGAAGAGATCTTGAGGACCATCGCCGAACATCGCTGCGGTGTGCTGTTCGCCGTCCCGATCATGTTGCAGCGCATCCTCGATCTGCCCGAGCGGGTTCGCGCCCGCTACGACCTGTCGTCACTGCGCATCGTCGCGAGCAGCGGATCCGCGCTGCCGGGGACGATCGTCACCGAGTTCATGGACACCTTCGGCGACGTGCTCTACAACTTTTACGGCTCCACCGAGGTTTCTTGGGCCAGCATCGCCACACCCGAAGACCTCCGCGCCGCGCCGACCACCGCCGGACGCTGCCCGCCGGGCACCCGCGTCGCCATCCTCGACGACGATCACAACCGCGTCCCGCCGGGCTGGGAGGGGCAGATCTTCGTCGGCAACGACATGCTTTTCGAGGGCTACACCGACGGCGCGAGCGTGCCGCGCGCGGAAGAACTGATGGCGACCGGCGACGTCGGCTACCAGGATGCCTCCGGACGCCTCTTCGTCACCGGCCGGGCGGACGAGATGATCGTGTCCGGCGGGGAGAACGTGTCCCCTCGCCCGGTCGAAGAGGCCATCGTCGCGCTGCCCGGCGTCCACGAAGCGGCCGTGATCGGTGTGCCGGATCGCGAGTTCGGGCAACGGTTCGCGGCCTACATCGTCCCGAAACGCGGCGCCAGGATGAGCGCGGAAGACGTCCGCGCGTACATCCACCGGAGGCTGGCCCGCTTCGCGGTGCCGCGGGATGTGTACTTCGTGGAGGAACTCCCCAGGAATGCGACCGGGAAGGTGCTCAAGCGGCTGCTGAAGGACGAGACCTGGCCGATCGACCAGTAACGTCCTTTGTGGACCGGTCTCGTGAGTGGCAAGGAACGGTTATTGAGGGGTAAGTCAAGGTGGCGTGTTCCGGGGGCGAGACCGGTGACGGGATGAAGCGTCCTTCGTCGCGTCCGATGCTGAGCGGTCGTGTCGCGAAAGCCACTTTCGGGACGTCTGATGTCGCGAAAGTGGCTTTCACGACACCCGTCCTGCGAACGAAAGACGGCACGAGCACGCCACGTTTACCCTTTCCGCCACTAGAACCGTCTTTACCACTCACGAGAGCCAGCGCAGGCTCAAGCCGGAGGCGGCAACGGCGAGACCGACACGATGCAGTACCGGTCGTCGCCTTCCCGCCGGACCTCCATCGTCGCGGTGAAGTCCGTCTCGTAGTTCAGCGTTCCGCTCATCGTCACCGAGATCAGGTCCGGGCTCACCTGCTTCGGGTCCTTCGCCGTGAGCGAAGCGTTCCGGTCGCCGAAGGCCTTCGCCGCGGTCCGGACAGCGTCCTTGGAATCCGCGCAGGCCGATTCGGCGGCCCTGTCGGCCTCGTCGCCGAAGACCGCGAGCATGAACTTGCCCGCCAGCACCGGGCCCCAGTCGAGGCTGAGCGGGGCCTGCGTCGCGCTCGCAGACCTCGAGGGCTTGTTGTCGCTCAGCAGGAAACCGGGTGCCACGAACGCGAGGATCACGAAGACGACCACCACGAACACGCCGCCGCCGGCGATGAGCCCGATCAGCAGGCCGTTGCCCTTTTTCGGCGGCGGCTGCTGCCCCGGGAACTGTGGACCGCCGTAGCCGGGGGGCGGATATCCTTGCTGCGGGTACTGCTGCTGGGGATAGCCCTGCTGCGGCTGGCCCCACTGAGGTCCTTGAGGCCCCTGCGGACCCTGTGGATACGACATCGGCGTTCCTTCCCCCGAACGGCTGTGCGGCGAATCTACCGTCCCCTTCGGACGGTCAAAAATCAGCTCCGGAGCCTTTAGACTCGGCCCATGAAACGACTGGTGGTCGTGGTCTTCGACGGGGCTTCACTCGGGGCGATGTCCTTCGCGTTCGGTGTCTTCGACATGGCCTCGCAGTTCGGGGAACTACCCGACCTCGAGATCAGGGTCGTCGGCGGCGAACCGGGCACCGCGCTGCGTGGTGGTGGGCTGACCGTTCCGGTCCCCGAGGATCTCGGTGCCATCCGGGAGGCGGACCTGGTGCTGGTCCCGAACTGGCGGTCGCCGATGGAGGATCCGCCGGAAGCGGCGCTGGAGGCGCTCCGAGCCGCGCACGACCGGGGCGCCCGGGTGGCCGGACTGTGCAGTGGCGCCTTCGTGCTGGCCTCCGCCGGGCTGCTCGACGGTCGTCCCGCGACGACGCACTGGGCGATGGCGCCGCTGCTGGCGGCCCGCTTCCCCGCCGTCCGCCTCGACGAATCGGTGCTCTACATCGACGACGGCGACATCCTGACCTCGGGCGGCGGCGCCGCGGGGATGGATCTCGGCCTGCACCTCATCCGCTCGTGGTGTGGCGCGGAGGTGGCGAACCGGCTGGCGAAGGGCATGGTCGTCCCACCGCACCGGCCCGGCGGGCAGGCGCAGTACATCGAATCGCCGATGCCGGAACTCGACGAGGGCGACCCGGTCTCGGAGACGATGGCGTGGGCGCTCACCCGGCTGGACACCGCGCTCCCGGTCGACGAACTCGCCAGGCGGGCGCTCATGAGCAGGCGCAACTACGACCGCCGGTTCCGGGAGATCACCGGCGCCGCACCCGGCACGTGGCTCACCCACCAGCGGGTCATCCGCGCCCAGCAGCTGCTCGAATCCACCGACCTCCCGGTCGACGAGATCGCCCGGTACTGCGGGTTCTCCTCCTCGGCCGCGCTCCGGCCGCATTTCCGGCGGCAGGTCGGGGTCACGCCGGTGTCCTATCGGGAGACGTTCGGCACCCGGCTCGGTGTCCTCGAGCCCATGCTGTCCTGATCGGGCTGTCTCAAAACTGACGCCGGTTGGCGAAAACACCGCTCACGGTGAAGGGCCGCGACGGGCCACGATCGGAGCATGACCGAAGACAGCCGTTCCTTCCTCAACCGCCGGTCCATGCTCACCCTCGGCGTGGGTGCCGCGGCCGCGCTGGTGGCCTCGGGTGGCATCGCCGAGGCGGGCCAGTCCGGTGGCCCCGGCGACGCCGAGCTCGCCCGGTCCCTGCCCGGCGGTTTCCGCAGTGCGTACGCCCAGGTCAACGGCGTGCGGCTGCACTACGTCGCCGGTGGCCGGGGCGAACCGCTGATCCTGCTGCCGGGCTGGCCGGAGACGTGGTGGCAGTACCGCAAGATCATGCCCACGCTGGCGAAGCGGTATCGCGTGATCGCCGTCGACCTGCGGGGCATGGGCGGCTCCGGCAAGCCACAGGACGGGTACGACAAGAAGACGATGGCCCGCGACATCTTCGAGCTCGTCCGCTCGCTCGGCTACCGGCAGGCGCATATCGCCGGGCACGACATCGGCGCCATGGTCGCGTTCAGCTTCGCCGCCAACCACCCGGAGGCGACGAAGACCGTCACGCTCATGGACGTCTCGCACCCCGACGAGAGCCTGTACCAGATCCCGATGCTGGCCCCGCCCGGCCAGCCGGTGCACGTCTGGTGGTTCGCCTTCAACCAGGTCGCCACCCTGCCCGAGCAGCTGGTGGCCGGCCGGGCGCGCTTCCTCGGCGACTGGATGTTCGACCATCTGGCGGCCGATCCGGCCTCGATCGGCGACCGGGACCGCGCGATCTACGCCGCCGCGTACGACCGCCCGGACGCGATCCGCGCCGGGAACGGCTGGTACCGGGCGTTCGGCAAGGACATCGAGGACCAGAAGGCCTACGGGAAGATCGCCGCGCCGATGCTGGGGCTGGGCTCGGAGTTCAACTACGACTACCTCGCGGCGGTCCTGCCGTCCAAGGCGGTGGACGTCCGGGTACGGAAGGTCGCCGGTTCCGGTCACTTCGTCGCCGAAGAGCAGCCTCGGACGGTCATCGACGAGTTGCAGGCCTTCCTCGGGTGAGGCTTATACCCCGAATGGGTCAACGACGCCCTCCGAACCGCCCCGTTCACTCGGTCAGGTGAAAGACGCGGCCACGCGTCATTCTCGCGACGGGGTTCCCTCTTCTCTGGTGTGTCGGTACCGGCCGGGCAGCCCCCCGAACGGCCGGTACCGACACGGAAGTAGTCAGCTCAACCGATCCACCAGCGGGCCTTGTAGATCCACGCGCCGTGCAGCGCCAGCTCGGCGCGTGGAAAGGCCAGCCGGACGGAGTCCGTGCACCAGGTGCACAGGTGCCCGTCCTGGATCGAAGCCGTCAGGACCTGCCCGGTCCGGGGATTCGTCGAAACACTCTTCACGTGCGGCCGGTCGATCTCCCTAGCGCCCGCGTACCGCTGGGTGAACCGGCCACTCGTCTTCGAGAACTGGTACACCCCGGCTTCCGTGGTCACCCACAGCAGATCCGGCCGGTGCGGAACCGGCTGGAGGTCGTGGCCGCCCTTGCTCGGGACCGGAACGGACCGTTGCCCGGTGATCACCGGCGCGGCGGGGGTCCCGCCGACACTCAGCGCGACGAGCGCGTCGGTGCCCAGTGCCCACAGCACGTTCCGGCTGGCGTCCCACACCACGCCGTGCGCGCCCACCAGCGGATACTCGGCATACGTCTTCGAGCGCTGCCCCTGCGAAGCGGTGTAGATCCGCACCCAGCCGCCGGTGCTGGCCGCCACCGCGACGTTGCCGTCCGGCAGGAGTTCGATGCTGTGCGGGTTGGCCGGGCCGCCGACGTCCGCGGCCCAGTAGGCCCGGTCGCCCGCCGGGTACGGCACGACGGCCGCGAAACCGCCGGACGCCGACGTGAGCAGGTACTTCTCGCCCCCGCGTTCGGCGAGCTTCGCGTCGCTCGGGTTGCTCCACGATCCCGCCAGATCGGCCAGCCCGTTGGCGGCGTTCGGCGCCCACGACCAGCTCACCTTCCGGTTCTGCCAGGAGGCACGGTCGGCGGGCAGGACCAGGATCCGCTTGGACGCCTGTTCGGTGATGACGATCGAGCCGCGATCGCGGGCGCCCGCGTCCGCCACCGCCGGCGCGGACCCCGCCACCGAAAGGCCCGCGATGGCCAGCGCCACCAAGGATTTCCGCATGATCTTCATACGGAGACTGAATCCGCCCCGGATGACGGCCGCGTGGCGGTGACCGGAAACGTGGGTGTCGACGAGATGACCCCGGGTCAGAGCGTCGCCCCGGATCGCCGGAGCATCACCTCGTCGACCTGACGGCGTGCCGTCATCGGCGCCGGGCGGCCGTAGCCGAGGCGCAGCACCGCATGCGGGCGGCCGAGGTCGGCGAAGATCCGGTCCAGCGCGGTCCGCGTCTCCGGGGTTTCGAACGGCCTGCCGACGAACGACGTCGCGAGACCGGCGGCCGTCGCGGTCAGCAGCACCCGCTGCAGCACCATGCCCGCCCGCAGGTCCGCGGCGGGCCCGCCTGCCGCGGTCAGGATCGCGCCGAGCACCGGCTCACCGCCTTCGGGCTCGGCGGCGAGGAAGGACTCCTGCGCCGGGATCCCGTGCGGTGACGGCGGTCGGGTCGGTGCCGGGACGCCGTCCGGCGCGTTCGCCGCCCGCCGCGTCCACAGCGCGATCTCCGCCTGGAAGGCGCCGTTGCGCGCCTGTGCCGCCTCGGCCCGGTGCAGCACGCGCGCGACCGCGTTCGCCCGGTCGCCGCGGCCGAACAGCTCCAGCAGCCCGCCTTCCACCAGCGCGGCCGCCCGCAACGTCGTCCGCGCCCACGCGGGTACCGGCCGGTCCAGGAACGGACGGCGGTTCGTGTGACGGCGGAAGACGGCTTCGGCCAGTTTTCGCTCCTCCGGCGAGGAAAACCGGTCACTGTCGATCAGGAGTCCGGCGAGCAGGTCCGGCTCCTCCGGCCTCGGTAGCACCCGCAGGGACAGCGTCTTCCCGTTGGACCGCAGGGAAACGATCAGGTTGAACACCGCGGCGCCGCACGAAAGCCGTGCCTCGCGGGCGGCCGGGTCGGCGATCCGGAGCACCCTGGTGCGGTCGAGCCACACCTCGATCCGGTCCCGGTCGACGACGAACCGCCAAGGCTGGGTGTTGAGCGGGGACGGCGCGCGCACGGCCGCCGCCACCGCCTGGTCGACGTGGTTCGGTAACGGGATCTTCATCGTGGGCTCCGGGGGAAGAGGGTTGATCCACCTTCGGCCGGGGTATCCGGCGACCGCAGCGGCCGCCGGTCACGAATTCCGAGGACTTTCGCCCCCGATCCCGGTGAGCGAGGACTTAGGACCCTGTGCCACGAGCGGCCGCGATGGGAGTCTCGATGACCGGAACGGAGCCGACGATGACCGACGACAGCGGCAAATGGACCATTGACGTTTCCCTGCAGCACGGGCCGTACCGGGTACGAGCGGAGGCGTTGCTCCGGCTCGAAGACGGTGGCGAGTTCGTCGGCGTCGGACTCGCGCACGGCGGGCTGAGAGAGAGTTCGCTCTCCCAGGTCGGTTCCTATCTCGCGGTGGCACGGGCGCTTTCGGACCTCACCGCGGAACTGCTGGAGACCGTCGCCTCCGACGTCGACGCCGAAGTCTCCCGGTCGATCGAAGTCGACGGAATCCTCGCCGCGCAGTCGTCGAACTGACCGCGGTCATCGCAAGGGGGCGGACCACTCGATCCGGGTGCCGCCCTCTTCCCGCGTCTCCGCCCGGAACGTCCCGCCCGCTTTTTCCGCGCGGTCACGCAGGTTTCGCAGCCCGCCGAAGCCGCCGGTCGCGTCACCGATCCCCGCACCGTCGTCGGTGACGACGATCCGCAGGACGTCGTCCTTCACGGCGACGCTCACCGAAACACCGCTCGCCCGGGTGTGCCGCACGACGTTGCCGACCGTCTCCCGCACCACCGCCTCGGCGTGTTCCGCGAACAGGAAGGGAATCGAGTCGAGCGGTCCGGACAGACTCACCGTCGGATGGATCGCGGTGTCGTCGGTGAGTTCGGCGATCGAGTCGTAGAGGCGGTGCCGCAGCCGCACTCCTTGCTGGCCCGCCTCGCCGCCGTGGAGATCGAAGATGGCCGTGCGGATCTCGTGCACGATCTCGTGCATCTGGTCGATACTGTCGCCGATCCGCCGCTGCAGTTCCGGTGACCGCGCTCGGCGGTGCGTGCTCTGCATGGCGAGGCCGACCGCGAACAGCCGCTGGATCACGTGGTCGTGCAGATCCCTCGCGATCCGGTCCCGGTCGGCGAGCACGTCGATCTCCCTGGCCGTGCGCTGTTGCGCGGCGAGCTGAAGCGCGAGCGCGGCCTGGTCGGCGAACGAGGCCACCACCGGCAGCTGGGCGAGCTCGAACGGGACCGAACCCGGATTCCGCACCGCCATCAGCACCCCGGACGTGCGTTCCCGCGCCCGGAGCGGCACCACGAGCGTCGGGCCGAGGCGGTATTCCCCGTCGTCGCCCAGCACCAGTTCCGGCACACTGCGCGGTGTCCGATCGCGGTAGACCGCTCCCGGCAACGAATCCGCGACGCTGATCCGCGTCCCCGTCAGTTCCGCCGACCGTGCGCCGGAGCAGACGGCGATGGTCAGTCGGTCGGCCTCTTCCTCGCCGGCCCGGCCGACGTCGAGCCTGCCGGGGCCGGGCAGTGCCAGCAACGTGAGGTCGGAGCCGGTCAGTTCCAGTGCCCGGCTCGCGATCAGGTTGAGGGCGTCGACGGGATCGGTGCCGCCCAGCAGTTCCGTGGTCACCTCGCTGGTGGCGGCCTGCCACTGCTGCCGGATCCGGGCCTGCTCGTAGAGGTGGGCGTTCTCGATCGCGATCCCGGCCGCGGCGGCGAGCGCTTGGACGACCACCTCGTCGTCGTCGGTGAAACTCTCCCCGCGTTTTTCGGTGAGATAGAGATTCCCGAACACCTCGTCGCGTACCCGGATCGGCACGCCGAGGAAGGAGCGCATCGGCGGATGGCACGGCGGGAACCCGACGGACGCCGGATGCCGCGAGATGTCGGCCAGCCGCACCGGTTTCGCCTCGTCGATGACGAAACCCAGCAGACCGTGGCCTTTCGGCAGATGCCCGATCTGTTGTTTCGTCTCGCCGTCGATACCGAGATAGACGAATTCAGCGAGCGAACCGTCGTCCGCGATCACTCCGAGAGCACCATAAGTGGCCTCGCCGAGGTCGATCGCCGCCTGGACGATCCGGCGCAGTGTCGCGTCCAGTTCGAGCCCCGACGCGACGGCGAGCACCGCCTCGAGCAGGCCGTCCATCTTGTCGCGCGTGCCGATGAGCTGTTCGATGCGGTCCTGGAGATCCCGCAGCACCTCACGAACCCGCAGCTGGGAAAGCGCGCCGGAGATCCGGTCGTCACTTCCGCCGAGCCGGTCATGAGCCGACATCCTGCTGCGCCTCCGAAGATCGGGACGACTCCCGGCCGTGGTGACTTTCTCCTCTTTCGTCCCCGTACCGCGGACGGGGACCGTCTCATCGAGACAACCGTATTGCCCATGGAGCGACAGCGGGGGAAACCATGACCTTACAAGTCACCAAGGTCGGGCGTTTGAACTCCGATCAGGTGAATTCCGTGCTCCGGTCGGCGATGCTGGCCCCGTCGACGCACAACACCCAGCCATGGCTTTTCCGGTGCACCCGGACCGGGATCGAACTCCACGCCGATCCGCGCCGTATCCTCCCGGTCACGGATCCGGACGGCCGTGAACTCGTCCTCTCGTGCGGTGCCGCGCTGTTCACCCTCCGGACGGCGATCCACGCACTGGGCTTCCATCCGGCGACGACCCTCCTGCCGAGCCGCGCCGATCCCGATCTGCTGGCCGTTGTCCGCCCGCTCGCCGAACGCACGCCCGATCCCGAGGCAGCACGGCTCGCCGACGCGATCCCCCGCCGCCGGACCAACCGGAGGCCGTTCCGGTCCGGCGCCGTCCCGCGGTCCATGCTCGCCACGCTCCGCCACGCCACCGAACTCGAACACGCGTGGATGCCGAGCCTCGACGCCGAACAGTGCCGTGTCCTGCTCGACCTCACCGCCCGCGCCCACCGCGATCAGCTCGCCGATCCCGCTTTCCACGCCGAACTCGGCCGCTGGACCGGACTGGGCGCGAGCACTCGCGACGGGGTGCCCGCCTACGCGACCGAGGGCGCCCCCGCCGACGAAAGCTGGCTCCTCGAGGAATTCGGCGCCACGCACACCGGCACGCGGCCGGATCCGCTGGTGGTGGTGATCGGATCGCTGACCGACGAACGACTCGACCGGCTGCAGGCGGGGCAGGCACTGCAACGGGTGCTGCTCACCGCGACCGGCGCGGGAGTCGACGCGTCGTTCATCTCGCCGCCGATCCTGGTCCGCGCGGCACGCGCCGAACTCCGGCGTCTTCTCGGCTGCGGGGTGTGGCCGCAGGTGCTGCTGCGGGTCGGCTACGGATCTCCGCTGCCGTGGACGCCGCGACGCCCGCTGGAGGACGTCCTGCTCGAAACGCTGGTTTCCGCCTGAGCCCGCGGCCGGTCAGGGGCGCCGCAGTTCCGTGGCCAGCACGGCCGCCTGGGTGCGCCGCTGCATCCCGAGTTTCGTCAGCAGCCGGGACACGTAGTTCTTGACGGTCTTCTCGGCGAGGAACATCCGTTCGGCGATCTGCCGGTTGGTCAGTCCCTCGCCGATCAGTTCCAGCAGCGTGCGCTCCTGCTCGGAAAGCCCGGCGAGCGGGCCCTTCTTCGCGGCGTCGTCGCGGAACTTCGCCATCAGCGTCGCGGCGGCGCGCGCGTCCAGCAGCGACCGGCCGAGACCGACCTCCTTGACCGCGGCCACCAGGTCCATTCCCCGGATGTCCTTGATGACGTAGCCGCTGGCGCCCGCCATGATCGCGTCCAGCATCGCCTGCTCGTCGGTGTAGGACGTGAGCATCAGGCACTTCAGTTCGGGCATCTTGGACCGCAGTTCCCGCGCGAGCTCGACACCGTTGCCGTCCGGCAGCCGCACGTCGAGCACCGCGACGTCCGGCCGCAGCGCCGGAATCCTCGCCAGCGCTTGGGAAAAGGTGGCCGCCTGACCGACGACGCACAGGCCCGTGTCCTCCTCGAGCATGTCCGCGACCCCTCGACGGACCACCTCGTGGTCGTCGACCAGAAACACCCGGAGCATTCCGACCTCCACGGTTTCCCCTCCTGGTCTCTGAGCGTACGGCGCACGACCGGTCACTGCGACAGGCCAAAGGGCCTTGTTCGGCACCCGTTCGAGTGCCTGCCGCCGACCGGACCAGGTCCATTTGCATCATTCGAGTCAGGACGTTCTGTTCTTCCCGGACCAGTCGGCCGCTGCGACGATCAGCCCATGTCCGAGACCACGCTTTCGCCGGCCCCTCCGTCCGGCTCTTCCGACCCGGCAGACGAGCTCGTGGCCATGCGCGACAGCGTCCGGTTCTACCGGGCCCGCGCCGAACAGCTCCAGTACGCGTTGGACCACCGGCTGCCCATCGAACAGGCGAAGGGAATTCTCGCCGAGCGATACCAAATCGACATCGACGCGGCGTTCGAGTTGCTGCGCTCGTTCTGCCGCAACAACAACATGAAGATCCACGACGTCGCCAGGACGCTCGTCGAACAGCCGAGCGAAGGCGACAGACGAGTACCTTGCTGAGCCACGCCAAGCTCGGAGGAGGGCCCGCGACCACCACCGGCTCCGCAGACACCGCGGGCACGGACTGGGTCATGAACCGAACGCCGCCCCCCAGACTTCGGGTGCTCGTCGCGGACGACAACCCGGTCATCGGCGATGCCCTGCGCGCCCTCCTGGAAACCGAGCCGGACATCGAGGTGGTCGCCGTCGCGCTGGACGCGGCCGAGGCGGTCGCGCTCGCGGAACTGCTGGTCCCGGAGGTCGCCGTCCTGGACGTCCGGATCCCCGGCGGGGGCGGCGCGTGGATGGCGAAGGAGATGCGGCGACGGGTGCCCCGCACGCGGTTGATGGCGTTCTCCGCGCACAGCGACACCCGGTCCATCGCCCAGATGGCGTCCGCGGGCGTCACCGAGTACCTCGTCAAGGGCAGCCCCAACACCGAGATCGTCGCGGCCATCCGCCGGGTCTGCGCGAACAGCGCCAACGGCACGGAGTAGCGCGGTCGTCAGTCCGCCAGCCAGCGTTCCATGCAGGCCAGCAGCTCCGCCGCGTTCACCGGTTTGGTGACGTAGTCGCTCGCCCCGGCGGCGAGACTCTTCTCGCGGTCCCCTTCCATCGCTTTCGCGGTCACCGTGATGATCGGCAGGCCGGCGAACCTCGGCATCTCGCGGATCGCCGCCGTCGTCGCGTGGCCGTCCATCTCCGGCATCATCACGTCCATCAGGATCAGGTCGATGCCGTCGTCGGACAGCAGTTCTTCGATGCCCTTGCGGCCGTTGGGCGCGTGCACGACCGACAGCCCGTGCAGTTCGAGCATCCCCGAGATCGCGAACACGTTGCGGGCGTCGTCGTCGACGAGGAGGACCTTGCGCCCTTGCAGCCGAGGCGGTCCGGCGGGCGGATCGGCGGGCATTTCGGTGACCTGCGCCGTCTCCGACGGGGTCACCTCGGGTTGCTGCATCAGCGGCAGGATGCCCTCGAGTTCGCTGGCCGAAATGTGCAGCATGATGCGTTCCCGCAGCATGTCCAGCGAGGGCAGCAGTTCGACGGGATGCACCCGCGCGTGCCCTTGCAGCAACCGGTGCTGCGCGGCGCTGAGCTTGCGGGTCGCGTGCGCCAGCACCGGGACCTCCACGGGACGCGGTCCGTCCGCGAGACGTTTGAGAAAGGTCAACGCGCCCGTTCCGGGGATGCTGGTGTCGAGTACGACGCAGCGGTAGTTGTCGCGTTTCAGTTCTTCGAACGCTTCCGCCGGATTGGCCACCGCGCGGACCTGGACCGAGCCGTGGTTGTCCGCGACATCGGCCGCGACCCCGCGGGCGAGCAGGGTCAGCAGGCTGTTCTGGTCACTCTCCACGACCAGGACCCGCCGCGCCGACCCAGCGTTGTCCACAGTGGACTCACCGGGGCTCGCGGGCACGGTGAACCTGGCTACCGGCAGGTAGAGGGTGAACGTGCTGCCCGTGCCCAGCACGCTGTCCGCCCGGATTTCGCCGCCGAGCAGGTACGCGACCTCACGGCTGATCGACAGGCCGAGCCCGGTGCCGCCGTACTTGCGGCTGGTGGTGCCGTCGGCCTGCTGGAAGGCGCCGAAGATCGAATCGAGGTTCTCTTCGGCGATCCCGATCCCGGTGTCGATCACGCTGAACGCCACCAGGGACTCGTGCCCGGCCGCGGAAGGCGAAACGATGGTGTCGACCAGTTTGACCCGCAGCTCGACGCTGCCGTCTTCGGTGAACTTGACCGCGTTCGACAGCAGGTTGCGCAGCACCTGCCGTAGCCGCTGCTCGTCGGTGAACAGCAGTTCCGGCACGTTGGGTTCCACCGTGACCTGGAAGTCGAGCCCCTTCTCCGCGGTCAGCGGGCGGAAGGTCGTGCCGACGTGGTCGAGCAGCTGCCGCAGCGGGAACGGCTCGTGGTGGATGTCCATCTTGCCCGCCTCGACCTTCGAAAGGTCGAGGATGTCGTTGATCAGCTGCAGCAGGTCGGTGCCCGCGGACTGGATCACCTTCGCGAACTCGACCTGTTTGGGCGTCAGGTTCTGGGTCGAGTTCTGCGACAGGACCCCGGCGAGGATCAGCAGGCTGGTCAACGGGGTCCGGAGTTCGTGCGACATGTTGGCCAGGAACTCGGACTTGTACTTCGACGCCAGCGCGAGCTGCTGCGCGCGTTCCTCGATCTCCTGGCGCGCCTGCTCGATTTCGAAGTTCTTGACCTCGATGTCGCGGTTCTGCCGCGCCAGCAGTTCGGCCTTCTCCTCCAGTTCCGCGTTGGATCGCTGGAGTTTCGCTTGCTGCGCTTGGAGTTCCTCCGAACGTGCCTGCAGTTCCTCGGCGAGCCGCTGGGATTCCTCCAGCAGGGAGTCGGTCCGTGCGTTGGCGATGATCGTGTTGACGTTGACGCCGATGGTCTCCATCAGCTGTTCGAGAAAGTCCTTGCGGACGGCGGTGAACTCACCGAACGACGCCAGTTCGATGACGCCGAGCACCTGGTCCTCGAAGACGATCGGCAGCACGATCAGGGTGACCGGCGGCGCGGAGCCGAGACTCGACGAGATCTTCACGAAACCCGGCGGTGTCCGGTCGACCACGATCGGTTTCTTGGTCTGCGCGGCCTGCCCGATCAGCGACTCCCCCATCGCGAAACCCGAGGGACTGTCCGGATCCTCGCTGTGCCCGTAGCTGGTGATCAGCCGCAGTCGCGTGCCGCTCTCGCCGGACTCGGTGAGGAACAACGTCCCGTGCTGCGCGCCGACCAGCGGGGTCAGCTCGTTCATGATGAGCGTGGCGACCACCCGCAGGTCACGGTGGCCCTGCATCAGGCCCGAGATCCGCGCCAGATTGGTGTTGAGCCAGTCCTGCTCCTCGTTCGCCCGCGTCGTCTCACGCAGTGATTGGACCATCGCGTTGATGTTGTCCTTCAGTTCCGCGACCTCGCCCTGCGCTTCGACGGAGATCGACCGGGTGAGGTCGCCGGTGGCCACCGCGCTGGTGACCTCGGCGATCGCCCGGACCTGGCGCGTGAGGTTCCCGGCGAGTTCGTTGACGTTCTCCGTCAGCCGTTTCCAGGTACCCGAAACGCCTTCCACTTCGGCCTGGCCGCCGAGCCGTCCCTCGCTGCCGACTTCGCGTGCCACGCGGGTGACCTCCGCGGCGAACGCGGAAAGCTGGTCGACCATCGTGTTGATGGTGGTCTTGAGCTCCAGGATCTCGCCCCGCGCGTCGACGTCGATCTTGCGGGACAGGTCGCCCTGCGCGACCGCGGTGGTCACCTGGGCGATGTTGCGGACCTGCCCGGTGAGGTTGTTCGCCATCGAGTTGACGTTGTCGGTGAGGTCCTTCCAGGTGCCGGCGACGTTCGGCACGCGGGCCTGCCCACCGAGGATGCCCTCGGTGCCCACCTCGCGCGCGACCCGGGTGACCTCGTCCGCGAACGCCGACAGCGTGTCGACCATCGTGTTGATCGTCTGCGCGAGCGCCGCGACCTCCCCCTTGGCCTCGACGGTGATCTTCTGCGACAGATCCCCTCGGGCGACCGCGGTCGCGACCTGCGCGATGGAGCGGACCTGGTCGGTCAGGTTGTCGGCCATGACATTGACCGACTCGGTCAGCCCCTTCCACGTCCCCGACACCCCCTTGACGTCCGCCTGACCACCCAGCCGCCCCTCGGTACCCACCTCGCGCGCCACCCGCGTGACCTCGTCCGCGAACGACGACAGCTGACCGACCATCGTGTTGATCGTGTCCTTGAGCTCCAGGATCTCGCCGCGCGCGTCGACGCGGATCTTCTGCGACAGGTCACCCTTCGCGACCGCGGTCGTGACCTCGGCGATCGAGCGGACCTGATCGGTCAGGTTGTCGGCCATGACGTTCACCGACTCGGTCAGCCCCTTCCACGTCCCCGACACCCCCTTGACGTCCGCCTGACCACCCAGCCGCCCCTCGGTACCCACCTCGCGCGCCACCCGCGTGACCTCGTCCGCGAACGACGACAGCTGATCCACCATCGTGTTGATCGTGTTCTTCAACTCCAGGATCTCGCCCCGCGCGTCCACGGTGATCTTCTGCGACAAGTCGCCCTTCGCCACCGCAGTGGCCACCTGGGCGATCGACCGCACCTGCGCGGTGAGGTTGCCCGCCATGAAGTTCACCGACGTCGTCAGATCCCGCCACGTCCCCGCCACCCCGGGAACCTGGGCCTGCCCGCCGAGCGCGCCTTCGGTGCCGACCTCGCGTGCCACCCGCGTGACCTCGTCCGCGAACGACGAAAGCTGATCCACCATCGTGTTGATCGTGTTCTTCAACTCCAGGATCTCGCCCCGCGCGTCGACCGTGATCTTCTGCGACAGATCGCCCTTCGCGACCGCCGTGGTGACCTCGGCGATGGAGCGGACCTGGTCGGTGAGGTTGCCCGCCATGAAGTTCACCGACGTCGTCAGATCCCGCCACGTCCCCGCCACCCCGGGAACTTCGGCCTGCCCGCCCAGGCGTCCCTCGCTGCCGACCTCACGCGCCACCCGCGTGACCTCGTCCGCGAACGACGAAAGCTGATCCACCATCGTGTTGATCGTGTTCTTCAACTCCAGCATCTCGCCCTTGACGTCGACGGTGATCTTCTGCGAGAGATCACCCTTCGCCACCGCTGTCGCGACCTCGGCGATGTCACGGACCTGGCCGGTGAGATTGCCCGCCATCGCGTTCACCGAATCGGTGAGGTCCTTCCAGGTCCCCGAAACCGAGGGCACCGCCGCCTGGCCGCCGAGCTTGCCGTCGGTCCCCACCTCGCGGGCGACCCGGGTGACCTCGGAGGTGAACAACGCCAGCTGATCGACCATCCCGTTGAAGACGACGGCCATTTCGTCCATCAGGACGTCGTCCTCTTGGGGCAGCCGTGTACTGAAATCGCCGTCACGAACGGCTTTCAACCCCTCCAGCAACCGTTGCAGGCCTTCGTCGTTGAGCGCCCCGCCCACACGGACCGCGTCTCTCGACGCTCGCTTGTTCCCCGGTTCCGGCATGGAGGTGCCTCCTTCTTTCGGGTTCCCCAGGTCCAGGGGGATACCGTCAGCTCCGCACGGGCCCGGGAAGGGCCAGCGGAATCCAGCAGGCCACGGACGTACCTTCACCCGGCCTGCTGGAAACCCGGAACCATCCTTGCGCCGCTTCCGCGCGTTCACGCATCGATGCCATACCGATGTGCTCGCCCGACATCGCTTCGTGAGAACTCTCGCCGCCCCGCTTCATCCCGTCACCGTTGTCGGCGACCTTCGCCAGCAGGCCGCCGTCCTTCCCCGTCAGTGACACCACGACCGTGGTGGCGTTCGCGTGCTTCCGCACGTTCACCAGCGCCTCCTGAAGAATCCGGAAGACGGTGACGACGAGGTCGGGCGGCGGTTTTCCGGTGAAGTCGTGGCGCAGCGTGCAGTCCAGCCCCCAGCCGGCGACGACCTCGTCGAGGTAGTCGCGGACGGAGGCGACCAGGTCCTCGTCGTTCAGCGCGGGCGGCCGCAATTGGGCGACCAGGATCCGCAGCCGCCGGATCGCCCCTTGAATCGCGTCGTCGAGTTGCATCAAAGCGGAATCCCGCCGTTGCGCGGCGAGCATCTGCAGCCGCATGCTCACCGCGATCATCGACTGAATGGAATCGTCGTGAACATCCCACGCGATACGACGCCGTTCGGTTTCCTGTGCCCGTACCAAATGCGCGAACGCCTGCCTCCGGCCCGTCCTTTCTTCCTGTGATTTGAGGCGTTCGGTGAGGTCGCGGGTGACTTTGCCGAAACCGACGAGGTCGCCCTGGCCGTCCCTCAACGCGGTCAGCACGGTGTTGGCCCAGAACCGTTCACCACCGCGGCGAACACGCCAGCCCTCGTCTTCATGGCTGCCCACCTCGGCGGCGATCAGCAGCTCCGCGGTGGGTTTTCCGTCGGCGATGTCGTCCTCGGTGTAGAAAACGGAGTAGTGGCTGCCGAGGATCTCCTCCTCGGAATACCCCTTGATCCGTTCCGCTCCCTGGTTCCAGCTGATCACCCGGCCGTCGACGTCCAGCATGTAAATGGCGTAGTCGACGACGCTGTGCACGAACAACTCGAAGAGCACAGCACTGCGATGATCGGGCGCCGGTCCCGATGGCAGCTTGGCCATAGTGCAGCTTGGCACTCGGATACGCCCCGCCGCTACGGCCGTTCGAGGAGGCCATTCTTTCGCGCGTGCGCCACGGCTTCGAGTTTCGAATGGGTTCCGGTCTTCACCAGGATGCGTTGCACGTGATTCCGCACGGTATTGCGCGCGAGCCGCAACTCTTCGGCGATCCGGTCGGTTCCCGCCCCTTCGGCGATCAGGCCGAGCACCTGCCGCTCCCGCAGCGTCAGCACCGGGCCGAGCCTGCCGGAACTCCCGGCCAGCATGGCCAGGGCACCGCCGAGCAGTTCGGGGTCGATGATCACGTCCCCCGCCGCGACGGTGCGGATCGCCGTGACCAGCTCATCGAGGAGACCCGATTTCAGCAGCAGCCCGGCTCCGCCGACCTCGAGGATCCTGGCTGCGATGGCGCTGTTCGCGTCGCCGGTCAGCACGAGCACCCTGATCAACGGCGAAATCGCGCGGAACCTCGTGATCGCCTCGATCCCGTCGCCGTCCGGCAGCCGCCGGTCGAGCAGGACGATGTCGGGCAGGTGCTCCTCCGCCGCGATCATGCCGTGCGCGAGGGACTCCACCGAGGCCACCAGGTGAATCTCCGGGAATTCCTCGAAGGCCGCGCCGAGTGCTTCGGCCACCATCTTGTGGTCCTCGACGAGCAGCACCCTGATCGGGGCCGCGGCCGGGGGCATGGGCTGCGGGGAGGTCGGGTTAACCATGCACCTTCTCCGTCGATCGTGGTGTCGCCGGGACCCATTGTCCGGCAGATTCACGGAAGTCAATCCTGCTCGCGGCCGCATTCACCCTCGTGCCGGTCCGCCGATCAGGGCGACCGGGCAGCGCGCCCGGCTCAGCAGCGCCTGCGCTGTGCTCCCGAGCCCGCCGCCGGACGATCCGATCACGATCAGCCCCGCGTGCGGAACGGCCCGGATGAGCGCGCGGGCCACGTTGCGGTCACGGACGACCGCGAGCCGGAGGCCGACGCCGGGGTACTTGTCGCGCCAGGCCGCCATCCTGTCCTCCAGCGCGCGTTCCTCCGCCGCTTCGACACTCGCCAGGTCTGCGCCCGCCTCGAGAACGCCATCGTGCCAGGCGTGGACGACGACCAGATCGGTGTTCCGCGCCGAAGCGCTGTCGAGCGCGAAAGCGAGGGCGTGTTCACTGTCACCGGACGGATCGACTCCGACGACCACTTCGCCCCGGCGGGGAGCGGTCAGCCCGCGGACGACCACCACCGGGCATCCCGCGTGCCCGGCCACCTCCGCGGCGACCGTGCCGATCGGCGTCCCGCGCAACGCGCCGAAACCGTGTGTTCCCAGTACCAGCAGCGACGCCGACCGCGACGCCGCGACCAGTTCGCCCGTGATCTCGCCGAGTTTCACCTCGTGTTCGGTGGGCACCGCCGGTTCGGCTTCTTTCGCGACACTCGCGGCGGTGAGGTTGTCCGCCACGCCGCGATCCCGGCGACCGCTGTCGATGTGGAGGAGCTTCAGCACGCTGTCCCGTCTCGCCGCCTCCCCCGCGGCCCAGCGCACCGCCGCCCGCGACGACTGCGAGGAGTCCACGCCGACGACCACGGCGGCGCGCCACTGGATCCCGGCCATCACCGGCCTCCCGTCTCGCCGCCGGCACCGGCGGACGTCCGCCGACAGCCTGCCCTCCGGCGTGACGCCGGCACAGGGCATGAAGTCCTTTTCCCAGAGGGGAAGACGGGAACCGCCGGACATCGTCCCACCGTCTCCGGCGAGTCCGGCCTTTCGACGCCAACCCGTGACACGCCGTACCCGATCGGCGACTTAGTGGGGTCTTTGTGCCCTCGATGCCACTACCTTCGGCGGTGACCGGAGCGGCCCGCGATGCCGCATCGTCGAAGGTGACGAACCGCCGGATCGGCGCAGGGGAAGGGTGACCGGGACGTGACAACGAGGATCTGCGAAACCCGACACCGTCCCGGCACGCACGCCGGTGCCCTCCGGGCACTGGTCTCCGCCGAACTCGAGAGGCTGCCGCGGCTCGCGGCGAAACCCGAGAAGCGGGCTCCCCTGCTCGACGACGTCCTGACCGCCTTCCGGCAGCTCGACGACGCCGCTCCGGCCACGCGGCCGCGGCGCCGGTACCACTTCCCGCGCTGGAGCCCGCGGGACCGGCGTGTCCAGCGGTTGCGCGGCTGGCTCAGCGGCGCAACCGGCTGAGACCCGGGCGGGCGCCCGTCAGACCGGGTGCCATCGGCCGATGTCGGCCTCCATCGGCACGATCCGGGTCAGCGACGAGCGGATCCTCAGTTCCGTCGCCCGGTCACGGCCGCGGGTCCCACGGGGCACGTAGGGGTAGAAGGCGCCACGCTCCCGGCGGTAGACCATCGTCAGCCTCGGATGACGCATGTCCCGCAGCTCGGCGAAGTCGACCGTCGTGTGCAGCAGCCAGGACACGAAACCGGCCTGTGCGAGCCTGTCGTTGACGTCTACGAGGTCGTCGAGGAGCCAGCCGAGATCGCCGTTGTCCCGCCAGCAGCGCACGATCGTCCGCCCGTGCGCGTCGTGGGTGACCACGTTGCGGCGGACGGAGTCACCGGCGAGACCGGCGATGATCTCCGCCTCCGTGCCGTCGCCCGGACGCTCGCCGGCGACGAAGCAGACCGTCCCCGATCCCGTCGGCGCGAGCCCGTAACCGGTCCGCAGCGTCAAGGCCGCCGACCTCAAGTCCAGCAACGGAAGCAGGCTCGGCCGTACCGAGCGGCTCCTCCCCAGAAGGCTTCCCAGTAGTGCCATGACTTCACGCATCCTCTCATCTGCGTGAAGCCTTTCCGATCGCGTTCTCGCGCCCTAGGGCCGCACGGTCGCGCGTTCACCAGGACAAGTCCCCTGTTCAGGTGACCAACGGCCCTACCGGCACCTGCCGCCCGATTTTTCGGCGGTCGTCACCGGTTTCGCGGCCGAAGGAGTTTTTCGCTGTCCACCGTGCCCTTCACGACCCCGTGCGCGACCTCCGACAGCTTCCGGTTCGAGCTGCGGGCGAAGGAACGCAACCGCTGAAACGCCGTGCTGACACTGATCCCGGCACGCTCGGCGAGCACACCTTTCGCCTGCTCGATGATGACCCGGCTGTCGAGCGCCCTCTGCAACTGCCCGGAAAGCGTCCGATAGTGACTCACTTCCCGTTGCTGGCGAAGGCACAGGGTCGCGACATCGGCCAGCGCCTGCCCCAGCCGGCGGTCTTCCGCGCTCAAGACCTCGGTTTCGGCACTCAGGAGGGTGACCGCACCGATGGTTTCCTCCATCATGCGCATCGGAAGAGCGGAAACTGCGGCATAACCCAATCCCACCATCCTCGCGACATAGGTGGGCCAGCGCGAAATCTCGGCGGACAAATCCTTCACGGCGACGTCGCTGCCGGTTTCGAACGACTCGAGGGCGGGGCCTTCCTCCACCACCGCGGGATATCGCGCCAGTTTCAGCCCCGGCAGGAAGACTTCCATCGAATCGATCGGCAGCAGCCGCACACATTCGCTGGACAACGTGTCCACGACCCGATCCGGTCCGAGATCTTCCGCCACACTCGCCGTCAGGCTCGCGAATGCCGCGCAGACCGCGGACTCCCTGTCCACCCCTGCGACGATGCCCTCGCGCCAGATATTCACTGTAGCGATTCTGGCCCCGCACCACGGCACCCGGCAACGACCAGATGGAGGATCCTGCACGAGGTCGTCACGGGCCGAGGCGACCGGATGATCTCGACGAGATAACAATCGTGGCGGTTCTCAGTGCCGCCGCAGGGAAAACGGCGGGACGGTGTTCGCCCGCAGTGCTCCTTCGTCCATAGTGGACTCTCCGATTCCCGCCTTGCCGATCTTCTCCGCGACGAAAGCGCCGGGATCGCCGAGGACGTCGGCCCTGCCGCTCAAAAACGCCCACTCGTGCTCGTCCGAACCGTAGTAGAGAACGGTCCCGAACGACTCGGTGAACCGGCGCCACGACGTGATCAGCGTCTGGTTGCGCCACAGCGTCGGACAACCCCCTTGGCAGCCGACCACACCGCCCTCGGTGAGCAAGGCCGCACAACGGTTCAGGAAATCGGTGCCGTACAAGCGGTTGTGCTGCGCCGCCGGATCGTCGTTCTCGTCCGGCAGGTCGATCACGACCACGTCGTAGGTGTCCCCGCGTTCCCGTGCTTCGGCGAGGAACTCCCAGCCGTCACGGTAGTGGACGCGGATCTTCCCTTCCCCGCGTTCGGCACGGGCCAGCTCCTCGAGCGTGTAGCCGTAGGGAAGGTGCTCGGCGCAGACCCGGACCGCTTCGGCGTCGATGTCGACGTGGTCGACCACCCCGGCCCCCGCGGCGACCGCGAGCTGGGAGGCGACTCCTTCGCTGGAACCGATGATCAGCACCCGCTCGACGCGATCCGCGAGCAGCAACGACGGGATCATCAGCGCTTCGTGGTACACGAGCTGGCTCAGCTCGGTGCTCTGCCGTTCGTCGTCGCAGAACAGGGAGATCCCCTGCGCGGTCCGTCCGATGAGGACGTTCTGGAACGCGGTGCGGCCCTCGAACAGAACCTCTTCGACGTCCCAGTTCCGGGTGAGCCCCGCGCCCATCGGCTCGACGATCACTCGTTGCGCCATCAGCCTTCTCCTCGTTCCACAGTGGACATCCGGACGGTACCGGCGCCCAGCATCTTCGCCAGCAGTGCCACGGCCCGCTCCGGATCCGCCCGGTCCCCGCAGGTGAACACGTCCACGAACACCGAACCGATCTCCGGATAGGTGTGCACGGACGCGTGCGACTCGGCCAGCAGCGCGAGCACGGTGACCCCTTGCGGGGCGAAGGCATGCGACACGACCTCGCAGACCGTCGCCCCCGCCTCGGTGACCGCGTCGGCGAGGGTCTTCTTCAGGAGCTCGGCGTCGTCGAGCAGCGACGGCTCGATCCCCTCGAACTCCGCGAGGACATGGCGGCCGGCGAACCGGCCGACGAGTGGTTCTTCAGCCGGCATCGGCGAACCTCCCCACACAATAGGTGCGCAACGGCTCGATTCCGTTGAAGGCGACGGACGAATAGCTGGCGGTGTAGGCCCCGGTGCCCGGGATGTCCAGCCGGTCGCCCGCCTTCAACGACTTCGGCAGCGCGCACGGCGTCCGCTGGTAAAGCACATCGTCACCATCGCAGGTCGGCCCGGCGAGGACCACCGGCCCTTCCGGACCTTTAACGCCGACGGCCTCCAGCCGATACGCGACGGCTTCGTTCTCGCACTCCGCCATTCCGTTGTACCTGCCGACGTCGAGGTAGACCCAGCGGCGTTCGTCGGCGGCGGCGCGCGTGGTCACCAGGACCACTTCGGTCCTGATGAGCCCCGCGTCGGCGACGATCACACGGCCGGGCTCGAGCATCAGTTCCGGGCCGGGCAGGTTTTCCCGGAGGGCGGCGTGGATCACCGCCGCGTAGTCGGGCAGGGACGGTACGGGTTCCCGGTGCTCGGTGGCGAACCCGCCGCCGATGTTGAGCCGCTCCAGGCCGACACCGGCGTCGGCGGCGACCTTGGCCGCTGTCGCGATCCCGATCTCCCACGCGGCCGGATCCGGTTGCTGCGAGCCGACGTGGAACGCGATTCCCGGCCGCAGGCCCGCTTCCACCACCCGGCGGAGCAGCGTGGCGGCCACCGCGGGCTCACAGCCGAACTTGTGCCCGAACGGCGTGACCGAGTCCGGCCCGCCGGTCAGCAGCCGGACCGAGACCAGCGAACCGGGCGCGTGCTCGGCCAGGTTCTCCAGATCACCGGCGGAATCCGTGGTGAACTCACGGACTCCGCGCGCATACGCGAACGCGATGTCCGCCGGTTTCTTGATCGTGTTGCCGTAGGCCAGTTCCGCCGCTCGCGCGCCACGGGACAGGCACAGCCCGATTTCCGCCGTCCCCGCCACGTCGAACCCCGCCCCCGCCGACAGCACCGCGTCGAGCACTTCGGGAGCGGGATTGGCCTTGACCGCGTACCGGATCAGCGCGTCCGGGAACGCTCCGGAGATCGCGACCGCACGCTCCGCGACCAGGTCGGTGTCCACGACCAGGCACGGTGTCGGCGGTTCACGATCCGCCAGGAAGGCGCGGATGCGGTTCAGGCTTTCGGTCACACGCCCCAGGGTGTCAAAGGCCGATCACCGGGGCGGAACCCGGGGTCACGCCCGGGCGTCGTCCGTGGCCTGCGAAGGCAGTTCCACCCCGTGTTCGGCAGCCAGGCGCTCCAGGTTGGCCAGATCGGCGCCGACGGCCGAGGCACGGTCCTCGTCCGAGTCCCGCCTGGCGATCCGGACGTCCTCCCTGGCCTGCCGTACCCGGTCCCGCAGATTCACCGCGAACTCGCTCATCGTGCACCCCCGATCTCCCGCACCTTGTCTGCTTTCACCCTAGGACCCTCCGAATCGGTCACCGACGTGATCTGTGTCATCACGGGTTCGTTCGTGTCGGAGTGAAGCAGTATGACGGCAAGGCCCGGGTTTCGCAGATCAACGACGCGCGACTTTTTCAACGGGCTCCGGAACGGCGGCCCGGCGGCCGAGCACCGCGAGCGGGACGAGGGCGCACAGGCCGCCCACGACGGCGACCAGAACGTACCCACCCAGGCCGAACAGCTGCCCGGCGAGAAGGCTCGCCACCGCGGAGGTCCCCCAGACGAAGGCGTCGACCGTGCCCTGCGCCCTCGCCCGCTGAGCGGGCGGGAGGTCACGGCTGAGCATGCCGCTGCCCCCGACGAACACCAGGTTCCAGCCGTAGCCCAGCAGGAACATCGCGACCGGGATTCCCACGTGATGCGAATCGGGGGCGCCGATCGCGGTGACCGCCGCGACGGCGAGCGTGCCGATCCCGCCGAAGATGGCCGCGCGGCCACCCCAGCGGTCGGTGATCCAGCCGGACAGCGGCGCCAGCGCGAACATCCCGATCAGATGCGCGCTCAGCACCCACCCGACGACGTCGAGTCCCTGGCCGTGCTGGTGCAACTGGACCGGGGTCATCGTCATCACCGCCACCATGGCCACCTGGGCACCGACCATCGCCACGAGCGGCCCGAGGATCACCGGGTTCCGCACGGACATCCGTTCCCGCCTCGGCACTCCCTCCACCGGGGCGGCGAGACCGCGCGGCAGGGCGGCCACGGCGGCCACCGCGATGGCCACGACGACCGCACCCGCCACGATCGGACCGGACAGGGCGGGCAGTTCGGCGGCCTCCGCCCGCGCCGCGGCCGGCGCGATCAGCGCGGGCCCGGCGACCGCGCCGACGGTCCCCGCCCAGACCATTGTGGACAGTGCGAAACCCTTGCGGTGCTCGGGAGACAGGTCGGCGGCCGTGTACCGCGAGAACTGCGCACCGCTGTTGCCGAAGCCGATCAAGGGCATCCCCGCCACCAGCGCGAGCACGGACCCGCCGAGCACCCCCGCGAACGAGATCAGCGCGCCCGCCACGGCGGCGCCGTACATCAGCACCAGGACGAACCGCCTGCCGTAGCGGGCGGCCAGCGCTCCCGACGACAGCGAACCCGCCGCGGAACCGAGTACCAGCACGGCGTTCGGCAGCCCGCTCCACGCGGCGCCGGCGTGTTCCACCACGATCAACGCCGCCGTGGTCGACAGGCCGACGACCGCGGTACTGAGACAGGCGACGCCCACGAAGAGCGCGATCATCGGTTTCATGATTCAAATCTAGGGATTCCGGAGGCCCCGGCGAATAGGCTGACGAAGGCTTCGCGGGGGTGCGAGGCACATCATGAAAGGAATCCGGGCGCGATGACCTTACGATCGGAAAGGGCGCTGGACGACCTCGACTGGCGGCTCATCGAAACGCTCCAGAGCGACGGGCGGCTCTCGTTCAAGGAACTGGGCCGCCGCGTCAACCTCTCCGCGCCCGCGGTCGCCGAACGGGTCCGGCGGCTGGAGGAGGCCGGCGTCATCACCGGGTACCGCGCCCAGGTCGACGCGCGGCGCGCCGGGTACGACCTGCAGGCCTTCGTCGAGATGCGCTGCTCGCTCGGCAGTTGCCTGCTGCGCACCAGCAAGTCTGAGGACTACCCCGAGGTGGTCGAACTGCACCGGCTCAGCGGTGACCGCTGCACCATGCTGAAGGTGCGGGCGGTATCGCTCGAACATCTCGAAGGCCTCTTCGAGCGGCTGGGCAAACACGGCGAGATCAGATCGTCGGTGGTGTTGTCGACGCAGTACGAGGGCAGGCCGGTCGGTCCGCCGGTCGAGGACTTTCTCAAGGCGACCAGGAGCGAGGGCTGGAGCGTCTGACCACCGGTCAGGAATCGAGAAGCGAGCGCCTGCGTACTCACCTAGCGTGATCACCGAGCGTTCGAAGAGGACGAACGGCTCGAAACTGGTTAGATCGAGCCCGGTGAGGCTGACGGACCGTACACGCGGCCCACATGAGGATGGAGACACGATGAGCAAGACCACCAGGCCGCAGCCGCCCGAGGAGCACCCCGCCGACAGCCACGACCTCATCCGCGTGCTGGGCGCCCGCGAGAACAACCTCAAGGACGTCGCGGTCGAGCTGCCGAAACGGCGCCTGACGGTGTTCACCGGTGTCTCCGGCTCGGGTAAGAGCTCCCTGGTCTTCGACACGATCGCGGCCGAGTCGCAGCGGATGATCAACGAGACCTACAGCACCTTCGTGCAGGGCTTCATGCCGACGCTGGCCAGGCCGGACGTCGACGTGCTCGACGGCCTCACCACCGCGATCATCGTCGACCAGCAGCGGATGGGTTCCGACCCGCGCTCGACGGTCGGCACCGCCACCGACGCCAGCGCGATGCTGCGCATCCTCTTCAGCCGGATCGGGAAGCCGCACATCGGCTCGCCGCAGGCCTTCTCCTTCAACGTCGCCTCGATCTCCGGCGCGGGCGCCGTCACCGTCGAGAAGGGCGGGCGGACCACGAAGAAACGCCGCGAATTCAGCATCACCGGCGGGATGTGCGCGCGCTGCGAAGGCCGGGGCAAGGTCAACGACATCGACCTCACCGCGCTGTACGACGACACCAAATCCCTCAACGAGAACGCGCTGACGATCCCCGGCTTCTCCATGGACGGCTGGTACGGCCGCATCCTCCGCGGCTGCGGTTTCTTCGACCCCGACAAGCCGATCAAGAAGTACACCAAGAGGCAGCTGGACGACCTGCTCTACAAGGAGCCGGTCAAGCTCAAGATCGAGGGCATTAACCTGACCTACTCGGGGCTGATCCCCACCATCCAGAAGTCGTTCCTGTCCAAGGACCGGGAAGCGATGCAGCCGCACATCCGCACCTTCGTGGACCGGGCGGTCACCTTCACCGTCTGCCCCGAATGCGACGGCACCCGGCTCAGCGAGCTCGCACGGTCTTCGAAGATCAAGCGGATCAACATCGCCGACGCGTGCGCGATGCAGATCAGCGACCTCGCCGACTGGGTCCGCGGGCTCAAGGAGCCGTCGGTGGCGCCGCTGCTGGAGAAGCTGCAGCACACGCTCGACTCCTTCGTGGACATCGGCCTCGGCTACCTGTCCCTCGACCGGCCGTCCGGCACGCTTTCGGGCGGTGAGGCACAGCGCACGAAGATGATCCGGCACCTCGGCTCCTCGCTCACCGACGTCACCTACGTCTTCGACGAGCCCACCATCGGCCTGCACCCGCACGACATCCAGCGGATGAACAACCTGCTGCAGCAGCTGCGCGACAAGGGCAACACGGTGCTGGTCGTCGAGCACAAGCCGGAGACCATCGCCATCGCCGACCACGTCGTCGACCTGGGCCCCGGCGCGGGCACGGCGGGCGGGACGATCTGCTTCGAGGGCACCGTCGAAGGCTTGCGCGCCAGCGACACCAGCACCGGCAGGCACCTCGACGACCGGGCTTCGCTCAAGGACGGCGTCCGCAAGCCCACCGGCAAACTGGAGATCCGCGGCGCGGACCGCCACAACCTCCGGAAGGTGAACGTCGACGTCCCGCTCGGCGTCCTCTGCGTCGTCACCGGTGTCGCGGGCTCCGGCAAGAGTTCCCTGATCCACGGCTCGATCCCCGCCGCCGAGGGCGTGGTTTCGGTCGACCAGACCCCCATCCGCGGTTCGCGGCGGAGCAACCCGGCCACCTACACCGGCCTGCTCGAACCGATCCGCAAGGCCTTCGCCAAGGCCAACGGCGTGAAGCCCGCGCTGTTCAGCGCCAACTCCGAGGGCGCCTGCCCGAACTGCAACGGCGCGGGTGTCATCTACACCGACCTCGGCATGATGGCGGGGACCGCGACCACCTGTGAGGAGTGCGAGGGCAGGCGCTTCCAGGCGTCGGTGCTGGAGTACACCTTCGGCGGCAAGAACATCAGCGAGGCGCTCGCGATGCCGGTGTCCGAAGCCGAGAAGTTCTTCGGCGAGGGCGAGGGGCGCATCCCGGCCGCGCACGCCATCCTCGGCAGGCTCAAGGACGTCGGGCTCGGCTACCTCAGCCTCGGCCAGCCGCTCACCACGCTCTCCGGCGGTGAACGGCAGCGGCTGAAGCTCGCGACGCACATGGGCGACAAGGGCGGCGTCTACGTCCTCGACGAGCCCACCACCGGTCTGCACCTGGCCGACGTCGAGAACCTGCTCGGCCTGCTGGACCGGCTCGTCGACGCGGGCAAGTCCGTGATCGTGATCGAGCACCACCAGGCGGTCATGGCGCACGCCGACTGGATCATCGACCTCGGCCCCGGCGCCGGCCACGACGGCGGCAAGATCGTCTTCGAGGGCACGCCTTCGGACCTCGTCGCGGCCGCTTCGACGCTCACCGGGGAACACCTGAAGGCCTACATCGGCAAGTGACCGACGCCCTCCTCCCCCGCGTTTAGTGGCATAGCGCGTGACATGAAAGTCCCGTTACTTGCAAATTTTGCAAGTAACGGGACTTTCATGTCACGCGTGTGGGAGGGGGCAGGGAGGCGCAGCCGTCAGCCGCGAAACATCTCCGCAATTGGTCCTCTGGTTGCGAACCGGCGCTAGCCGTCGGTGTCGAGGCCGTCGCGGTCGGCCCACTCGAGCAGGGTGTCCAGGGAGTACGCCGTGTCGTCGATGCCCGCGTGCAGGTCGCCGAGTTCGGCGAAGCGCGCGGGCACGGTGGCGATGGTGCACTCGCGCGGCTCGACGTCGTCGATCTCGTCCCAGGTGATCGGGGTCGAAACGACGGCTTCGGGCACGCCGCGGACCGAGTAGGCACTCGCGATCGTGTGATCCCGGGCGTTCTGGTTGTAGTCGACGAACAGCTTCGCGGGATCGCGGTCCTTGCGCCACCAGGTGGTGGTGACCTCGTCGGGCATCCGGCGCTCGACCTCGCGCGCGAAGGCGAGCGCCGCCCGGCGGACCTCCTGGAAGCCCCAGCGGGGTTCGATCCGGACGTAGACGTGCAGGCCGGCGCCGCCGGACGTCTTCGGCCAGCCGACGATGCCGAGTTCGTCCAGGATCTCGTGGACGGTGTGGGCGACCTTTCGCACGGTGGAGAACGGGCAGTCGGGCATCGGGTCGAGATCGATCCGCCACTCGTCGGGGCGTTCGGTGTCGGCGCGGCGGGAGTTCCAGGGGTGGAACTCGACGGTCGACATCTGCACCGCCCAGATCACGTCGGCGGGATGCGTGACGCACAGTTCGTGGGCGTGCCTGCCGGAGGGGAAGTCGACGCGGACGGTCTGCAGCCAGTCCGGGGCACCGTTCGGAACGCGCTTCTGGTGGACCTTCTCCCCCGAGACGCCGGACGGGAACCGGTGCAGCATGCACGGCCGCTCCCGCAGTGCCCGCACGATCCCGTCGCCGACCGCGAGGTAGTACCGGACGAGGTCCAGCTTGGTCTCACCCCGCGCCGGGAAGTAGACGCGATCCGGGTTCGAGACGCGCACGGTCCGGTCGCCGACCTCGATCTCCACCGCCGAGCTTTTCGCCATGCAGGCAAACTAACCCGAACCTGCCAGGATGGCGGCATGGCGCAACGGACCCGCGCGGAGGCACTGTCCCGCGAACGCATCGTCGAGGCGGCCATCGCGCTGCTCGACGCGGACGGCGAAAGCGGGCTGACCTTCAAGACGCTGACCGAGCGCCTCTCCACCGGCGCCGGGGCGATCTACTGGCATGTGCCGAACAAGGGCGAGCTGCTCAACGCCGCCACCACGTCGGTCATCGCGGGTGCGCTGGCCACGGAGCCCGCGGGCTCGCCCCAGGACGAGATCCGCGCCATCGCGCTCGGCCTGTTCGACGCGATCGTCCGGCACCCGTGGCTTTCCCCGCAGCTCGCCGTCCAGTTTTCCCGCAGCCCTTGGGGGTCGGTGACGCCGCGAATCTTCGAAACCCTCGGACAACGGGTCAGCGCTTTGGGCGTACCCGAAGCCACCTGGTTCACGGCGACCTCGGCGCTGATGCACTACATCTTCGGCGCCGCCGGGCAGAACGCCGCGAACGCCCGCGTCCTGGTGGAAGTGGACCGGGCCGAATTCCTCCACGCCGCGGCGAGCGCGTGGGAGAACCTCGATTCCGACCGGTTCCCGTTCATGAAGTCCATCGCCGATCAGGTGCGCGAGCACGACGACCGCGAGCAGTTCCTCACCGGGATCGACCTCATCCTCACCGGCATCACCGCCGGGGCTTGAGCGTCAGCCCTTCCGCCGCCTGGCCTTGTGGATCGTCGCGACCATGACGGCGAAGACCGTGCCGAGGAAGGTCAGGTCCACCGCGGGCACCCAGCGGACGTCGCCGCCCTTGAGCACGTAGGCGCCGACAGGGCGCGCGGCCAGCATGAAACCGCCGCCCTCGCCCTCTTTGCCCTGTTCGGTGCCGTGCCCGCCGCCTCCGCCGCCGATGATGCTCGCCGCCGGGATCACCACGACGCCGTCCTTCTCGACCGGCTCGCCGTAGACACGCCGGACGGTCAGGTTGTCACGCATGGTGCCGACGACCTTCTCGAGTCCCATTCAGGCCCCCACCCTGTCCAGTTCCAGTGTGATCGCGCCACGCAGGAGCTCCCGCGCCCTGTCCAGGTCCATCGAACCAGAAAGCCACCGCTCGCTGAGTCCTTCGACCAGGCTGGTGAGCCGTTCGGCGGCGTTCTCGGCCTCGGCCCCGGCGTCGTGGACGCGCCGGATCACCTCGGCGACCTCGGCCACCCAGACCCGAGTCGACTCCGCCAGCGGTTCGCGCAGCTCGGGGGTGAAGACCGCGCTGGCGCGTAGTTCGCCCCAGGCGGTGCTGTTCTCCCGCACCGCCTGCGTGTCCTGGAGTTCCCCGAACAGCATGAGTTCCAGCTCGGTACGGGAATCGGCGGCCCCGGCCGCGGCCTCCTCCGTGTACCCCGCGGCGCGGTCGCTGACGAACTCCAGGGTCTTCCGGAGCAGCCCCGCACGATTGGTGAAGTGGTAGTAGATCAACGACGTCGAGATCCCGGCCTCGGCCGCGATCTTCTCGACCCGCAGGCCCCGCACACCGCTGCGCGCGATCACCCGCACGGCCGCTTCCAAGATCTTCTGCTGACGTTCGAACACGGGGGTTCACCCTAGCGGTTTAGTCCTGACTGAATTTTCAGTCAGGATGCTATCGTGTCGTCACCGGTTCAGCCAAGGAGTGCACAGTGTTCGATTCGTCCCTGCCCCGCCGCACGGTCCTGCGTGCCCTGACAGCGATCGGCGCCGTCTCGGTCGGGAGCTCGGCGTGCTCGTCGAGCCCCTCGGCGCCCGCGCCCGCTCCGACGACCGGGTCTCCGGAGCCCGCCGCCGCGGCCGCCCGCAAACTGGGTGCCGAATGGGAAAGCCACGCGCGCACCTTCATGTCCTGGCCCGCGTCGAAGTCCATTTGGGCGGAAGACCTGCCCGCCGTCCGCGAGGAGATCGCCGGCCTGGCCAAGGCGATCGCCGGCTACGAACCGGTGGCGCTCCTCGCCCGGCCCGAGCACGCGGACGCCGCCCAGCAGGCGTGCGGCGACACGGTCGAGGTCGTCCCGATCCCGGTCGACGACCTGTGGGCGCGCGACACCGTCCCCGTGTTCGTGGAAGAGGCGGGCAAGGTCGCGGGCGTCGACTTCAACTTCAACGGCTGGGGCGACAAGCAGAAGCCACACGACAAGGACAACGCCGTCGCGCGGTCGGTGCTGGGCAAGTACGGACTGGCCCGCACCGAAACCTGGATCACCGCGGAAGGCGGTTCGTTCGAGACCGACGGCGCCGGGACGCTGATGGTCACCGAAAGCTCACTGGTCAACGACAACCGCAACAAGGGCAAGAGCCGCCAGGAGATCGAAGACGAGCTGAAGAAGGTGCTCGGCGTCCGGAAGGTCATCTGGTTCGCGGGCGTCCGCGGCGAGGACATCACCGACGCCCACGTCGACTGCCTGGCCCGGTTCACCGCGCCCGGTGTCGTGCTGCTCGACAAGGCCGCGCCCGGCACCCCGCCGGACTCGTGGTCCCGCGCGGCCGATCAGGCGAGGTCGGTGCTGGCGGGCGCCACCGACGCCGACGGCAAACCCTTCAAGGTGATCGACCTCGTCCAGCCGGATCCGGACAAGGTCGAAGGCTACGGCGAGGACAGCGTGATCTCGTACGCCAACTTCTACGTCGCGAACAAGTCCGTCTTCGTGCCGAAGTTCGGCGACGCCGCGGCGGACGAGCGTGCACAGGAGATCCTGCGCGAGCAGTTCCCCGGCCGCGAGATCGTGCCGGTGAAGATCTCGACCATCGCCTCGGGCGGCGGCGGGATCCACTGCTCGACGCACGACCAGCCGGGTCAGCCTTCCTGAGGCAGCACCGACATCACTTCGGACACCGGGCGCAAATGCTGCTCCAGCAACCGTGACGCCTCTTTCACGTCATGGTCGTTCAGGGCGGCGACCAGTTCCCGGTGTTCGGAGTTGATCACCATCAGCCGTTCCGGGCGGGCCTCCAGCGCACGGACCGTGACCCGTTGCTGGCGTGAACGGAGCGTGTCGTACAACTCGGTCAGGACGGTGTTGCCCGCGGCGTTCACGATGGCGCGATGGAACCGGCGGTCGAATCCCGAAACGGCGAACCAGTCGCGTTCGGCACCCGAGCGCACCATCCCTTCGATGAGTTCCGGCAGTTCGGCGGGAGCACCGGCCCGGTTCGCGCAGAGCGTCGCGATGGCGTGACCTTCGATCAGCCGCCTGCTCTGGTAGACCTCTTCCAGTTCCCGGGAAGTGACCGTGCGCACCTGGGCGCCCTTGCGCGGCAAGAGGCTGATGAACCTTTCGGCGGCCAGGCGGTGGAACGCTTCGCGAACCGGCGTCCTGGACACGCCGACGACGCCGGAAACCCACATTTCGTCGAGAAAGCGGCCGCCTTCGAGCTCGCCCGAGATGATTCCGTCGCGCAGCCACGTGTAGACCCGCTCGCGCGCCGGGCCGCCTCCTTCGGCGGTCACAGTCATCTCGTTCCCCCTCTATGCCGTTACTTTCCGCGACTGAGCCTACACCTGGACCAGCCAAGTATCCATCATGTATACAAGACTTCCACCTATCGGAAGGGGTCCCATGGTGCACGTCGCGGTGGCGCAGTTCGCGCCCGGCAACGACAAGGAAGCCAACCTCGCCCGCGTCGCCTCCCTCGTCGGCGAAGCGGCCGACCGCGGTGCGCGGGTGGTCGTGCTGCCCGAGTACTCGCTGTTCACCGTACCGACGATGAGCCGGGAATTCGTGACCTCGGCCGAAGAACTCGACGGCCCGTTCGTCACCGAACTGCGTGGTCTCGCGAAGGACCGGCAGATCACCGTCGTCGCGGGCGTCAACGAAGCGCTCCCCGGCGGCGAGCGGATCTCGAACACGCTGGTCGCGGCCGGTCCCGACGGGGCGATCGCCGCGCTCTACCGCAAGCTGCACCTCTACGACGCCTTCGGTTTCCGCGAATCGGAACTGGTCCGGCCCGGCGATATCGAAGCGCCGGAGACGTTCGAGGTCGACGGGATCGTCTTCGGTCTCCAGACCTGCTACGACCTGCGATTCCCGGAAGTCACCCGCCGTCTGGTCGACGCGGGCGCGGACGCGGTCCTGCTGCCCGCCGAGTGGATGCCCGGCCCGCTCAAGGAGGACCACTGGACCACGCTGGTCCGGGCGCGGGCGATCGAGAACACGATCTACCTCGTCGCGGCGGGGCAGGCGGCACCGACCGGATCGGGGCACAGCATGATCGTCGATCCGATGGGCGTCGTCGTCGCCTCGCTCGGCGAGCGGACGGGAACCGCGACCGGCGAGGTCTCCGCCGAGCGGATCTCCGAGGTGCGCGCCAAGAACCCGGCCCTGCACCTGCGCCGATTCGCCGTCACCCCGAAGTCCTGAGTATCTTCTGACCCGGAGGTCCGTTCGTGAAGACACGCCCTCGGCGTGGTGACGCGGCTTCCGTTCGCCTGGGTGCCGGGTGGCCGCCCGGCACCCAGGCTCTTCCGTCACGGCACCAGCAGTCCCCAATGGACGGCCCACGGCACGAACAGGGCGGCTCCCGCCAGCAGCAGCCCGACGCGGACTCCCCCGCGGTCCTTCCGCCGCCACCACGAAACCGCCGTCACCACGCCGGCGATGACGACGCCCACCGCGAGCAGTTGCAGCGCGAGCCACGGCAGCGTCCGTCCGAAAAGGACTGGACCCGGTGCCATCGCCGCACCCGTCGTCAGGACGATGTAGTAGCCGAGGAATCCCGCCGTGGCGAGCAGACCGGTCGACGCCAGCCAGCGCGCGGGCCGCGCGAGCGGCACTTCCTTGCGGCGCCGGAACAACGCCGTCACCGGGTAGGCGGCGAACGCCAGCAATGCCAACGCCCAGACGGCGATCTGCAGCCACGGCGCCTCGTACCACGAGAGTGGTGCCAGGGCGACGCTCTGACTCGCCTGCCCGGGCGGCGGATCCGAGGACGACCGGACGGGCCCGTCGTCGAGTCCGTTCACCCACGTCCCGACGAGATCGAGGTAGCCGGGAGCGAAACCGTCGAGCTTGTCGAAGCCGTCGGTGGTCCGCCGGAGCCCGTGCTGGGCCTGGGGAAACACCTTCAGCGTGTACTGCCGGTTCCCGGCCCGTTCCAGTGTTTCCCGGAAGATCCGGACGGCCTCGCCGGGCGGGGTGAGCCGGTCCAGCTCACCCCACAGCCCGAGAACAGGCTGCCGCACCTTCTCCAGCACCGGTACCGGGTCGTACCCGGCCTCGGGGAACACACCGGCGCCCGCGAGGGTCCGCATGTTCGTCGACGCCACCATGTCCACCATCGAGCCCTCGACCCCGCCGTGCCGCAGGTAGGTCTCGAGGGCCCAGGACTGCTGGCGGTCGGGCGAGACCCCGTTGGCGCCGACGGTGATCGCGAAAGCGACGTCCTTCGACTTCGACGCCGCCAACGGCGCGACCCAGCCTCCTTCGCTCAAGCCCCAGACCCCGACGCGGGCCGGATCCACGCCAGGGCGCGAGCGCAGCGCCTGGACCGCGGCCAGCGCGTCGTCGGCCAGTACCGAGTAGTCCCGCTCGAACAGGGAATAGCCTTCGGTCCGCTTGTCGTAGATCAGCGTCGCGATCCCCGCCTTGGCGAAGGCTTCGGCCTCGGCGCGGTAGTCGTCCCGGTCGTGTTCGCCCGAGCCGTGCACCATGACGATGCCCGGCGCCGGGCCGCCCCCTTCCGGCGCGACCACCGTTCCGCGCAAGGTCACGCCGTGGCTGGTGAACGAGACGTCGCCGGCCGGAGCGGCGACGGGTGCGGGCGACGACACCGCCATGACGGCCGCGAGCAGCGCGGCGATCATCGCCTGCTCACCCGGACCACCTCGAGCGACGGCGACGCGAGGATGTCCTTCTCGCAGTACCGTTCGGTGACCCAGTGCTTGCGCGCGTACAGCTCCGTCTGGTCGCTGTGGTGCGCGGATTCCGGGTTCGCGGACTGCGAATAGGTCAGCAACGTCGTCGTGTCCGGGCAGCCGGTCCCGGTGAACGCCACGACGTGCAGATACGTCCCGCCGTGCACGATCTCGGTGTAGCCGCGAGCCGGATCCCAGGGCCCGCCCAAGGAGTTGTAGACCCCGCGCCCGGCCGCCCCGCCGCCGAGCGGGATCTTCTTGCCGTCGCGCTCGACATGGTGATGGTCACCGTAGGGCGCGTCGAGCGGGATCTTCGCCGCCGTCAGCTCGGCGACGGCGTCGGTGAGCGCCTTGCGGATCGCCGCGTTCCCGGTGTCGAGAGTGTTCGGGGTGTGGACGGGATCCTTGACGTCGAACGGCACCTTCCAGACGGCGGGCCCCATCCGGTCCGCTCGGGACCAGAAGCGGTCGAACAGCAGCGCGCCCCGGCTCCCGGCGTCGGAACGCCCGTCCCAGCCCGCCAGCGCGGCGCACGCGGCGTCCATTCCCGGCATCGCGGCGCACATCGTGACGACGTCGGCCCGCACGAGTTCGGCCGCGTGGTCGCGATGCGAGAACATCAGGTCCCGCATGGCCTGCCCGGTGAAGCCGCTCTTCTTCAGCTGATCGGCGATCTCGACGAAGCCGCCCCGGGTCCGCAGGTTCTGCTCGGTGCGGACCGGGCCCACGATCCGGGGGAAGCCGGTCTTGGGCGCGGCCGGGTTGAACAGCCAGTAGCTGTCGTTCGAGTTCGCCAGGTAGTCGTCCCTGCTCAGGCCCGGAAGACTGGACGGACCGAAGACTCCGGGCCGCAGCGCGTCACGGTCGCGACCCCAAGCGCAGGCCGTCCTGGAGCCGTCGAGTACCGCGATCCCGTCGGCGTCGAAGAGTTCCTTGCCCAGCGGAGTGTTGCAGCGCGCCGCCTTCTCGTCGGTGACGTGCGGAACGCCGTGGATCTGGCTGTATTCGACGCGGCCGCGATCGTCGGTGGCGAGGATGTTCATCCAAGGCAGCCCTTGCGTCCTGCGAACCGAGTCGATCATCTCCCCCGCCGTCCGGCCTCGGGCGATCTCGAACATGGAGTTCGTCATCCCGAGGTTCCCGGCGTTGGCGTCCGCGATCGCGTAGGCGCTCGATGCCGTCCACGGCAGTTCCCGTTGCCCGAGCCGGGTGGTCACCGGACCGTATCTGGTCGTCCACTGTGGACGCACGACGCGCTCCAGGGTGCCGTCCGCCTTGCGCGACAGGACACTCACGTCGTTGCGCCGCATCCGCTCGGGCTTCCCGTCGACCAGGTACGTCGTCGGCGAGCCGGGCACGAGCTTCAACTCGAACAGCGTGTACGTGCGGGTCGTGTCGGTGGCCGTGCCACTCCAGGCCGCGGTTTCGTTGTGCCCCAGCCACATCAGCGGGATACCGGGGATACCGGCGCCGCTGACGTTGAGCTTGCCCGGCAGGCTCAACTGCGACTGCCACAGCCTGGTCCCGCTCGCCTGCCACGGCAGATGCGGGTTGGCCAGCGAGACACCTCGTCCGTTCGCCGAAGCGGCCGAACCGATCGCGATGGCGTTGCTGCCGATCCCGGTCTCCCCGGTCATCCGCTCACGACCCGTGCCCGCGGGCGGGGCTCCCGGCAGCGACGCGGTGATCGAATCCGCGACCCCGCCCTGCCCGAAGATCATCCCGATCGCGTGGCTGTGCCGGTGGACGTCGAGTTCGGTGATCGGCTTCAGCCAGCCGGCGCCCCGGCAGGCCGGGTCGGTGATCTCCCCGGTGCGCAGGTACTTGTTGACGCCCTCGACGTAACCGCGGATCAGTTCGCGGACCTCGCGGTACGGCCCGCGCGGCGCGGGCTCGCCCAGCAACCGCTCGACGGCGCCGCTTTCGTTGAGGCCTTGGAAATACAGATCACTGGCGAGGTTCGTGCTCGCCTGGCTCACCCCGCTCGTCGGCGGCGCGTCCGGGCCCAGCCAGCGGGATCGCTCGGCCCGCGTCGTGACCGCGACGTCCGCGATCGCGCAGATGTTGTCCTTGGCGGCGGCGTACCCCTGCCCGAAGCCCAGGTTCACGTAGTCGTTCGCGACGATGTGCGGGATGCCGTATTCGGTGTAGCGGATGGTGGCGTCCGCCCGGGATACCCCGTCCGGCGGTTGCGCGGCCGTCGCGGTCCCCGCCGCGAGCAGGCTCATCGCGGCGCCTGCGGCCGCGATCCGTTTCCAGAGCAGCATGCTGCTCCCCCTTTGTGTGTGGAGTCGTTCGTGAAGACACGCCGTCCGGCGTGGTGACGCGATACCGGTGGTCGAGTGGCCGCTCTCCCACCGGTGTTTCAGCTCCCCCTCCTTACTCTTCGTCCGGATCCGGGAACGCCGTCCAGCGCACGTACACCTTTCGCGCGTCCGGGCCGGGTTCCGGCCGCCAGTAGCGGCGCAACAAGTCCAGGTACTCCTCCCAGAACTGCTTCAGCTCCTCGATGTTCACGTGGACCGCGCCCCGGGAGAAGACCAGCGCGTCACCCCATTCGCCCAGTTCACCCCGGCGTTCGATGAACCGCGCCATCTGCTCGAGGTCCTCGGTGAAGGCGGCACGCTGCGCCTCGTCGAACACCGCGCGCATCTCTTCGCTCTGCTCGCTGTGCCGGGGCCAGCGGATGTCGCGCTGCCGGGCGCGCCACCAGCGTTCCTTGCCGTGCGCGAGCTCCGGCGCCTCGTCGATGAAGTCGTACTTCGCCAGTTCTCGCAGGTGATAGCTGGTCGCGCCCGAACTCTCCCCCAGTTCCTTGGCCAGCTTCGTCGCCGTCGCGGGCCCACGGCCCAGCGCCTCCATGATCCGCCTGCGCAACGGGTGCATCACCGCCTTCAGCACGGCGGCGTCGGTGATCTCTTCGGGCGGCGGCGGACCGGTCATGGCACCAAGGTACCGCGTGCAAAGGAGATTGTGCAAAGACTTCTTTGCACGCGGTTCAGACCACGTTCTCGAAGTGCCCGAGGATTCTGCTGACGTTTCGGTGAACTCAGCGTGAAATTGACAACTTCACTACGAAGGTCTTGTGCCGGGCGGACGAAAACCCGGCAGGTTCACAGGTTTTTCGTTGCGTCCTCCCCGAAATTCGGTTGTATCGGATAGTTTTGCCCGGAGTCGACCTAGCGGGAGAAAACATGCCGAAGCACCGCCCTCGACAGACGGACAGGCTGTCCGCCCGGCACCGGACGGCCTTCGCGCTCGCCGGTGGCGCGCTCGCCGTCCTGCCCGCGGTCACCGCGTCGGCGGGTCCCGACACGCCGATCGCCGCACCGAAGCCGGCCGCGCCGCAGAACCAGGCCGCGGCCTGGCAGCCGCCGGTGGGCACGGTCCCGGAGATCGCCGTCGACGGAAGCCTCCCCGAGCCCCCCAATCCCGATCCGCTGATCGTCCCCGGCGGCACCGGCAACGTCGGTGGCTCGTTCGCGCCGTCGGGCGCGCTCGGTATCCCGGCGAGCATGATGAAGGCCTACAAGAACGCGGCCGACATCCTCGCGAAGGAACTGCCCGGCTGTCACATCGACTGGGCGCTGATCGCGAGTATCGGCCGGATCGAGTCCAACCACGCGCGCGGCGGCTACGTCGACGCCAAGGGCAACACCCTCGAACCGATCCTCGGCCCGCAGCTCAACGGCGCCGGCCCGTTCGCGGCCATCCCGGACACCGACGGCGGCAAATTCGACGGCGACACGGTCTGGGACCGCGCCGTCGGCCCCACGCAGTTCATCCCCTCCACCTGGAAGGGCTACGCCTCCGACGGCAACGGCGACGGCGAGTCGAACCCGAACAACATCTACGACGCGACGCTCGGCTCGGGCCGCTACCTCTGCTCGGGTGGTGTCGACCTGACGTCGGAGCAGACCCAGCGCGTGGCCGTGTACCGCTACAACCACTCGCTGTCCTATGTGGACACCGTGATCCGGTGGGCGGTCTCCTACCGCGGCGGCGTCGCGACGTTCCCCGACAGCCAGGTCCCCGTCGGCGCCCCGGACTCCTCGGACGTCGCCGCGGGCACGCCCGGCGGGCAGGTCCCGGTGCCCACCCTGCCCGGCACTCCCCCGCCCGGCACGACCACGCCGCCGCCGAACCCGCTGCCCGGCTCGTCGTTCCCGCCGAGCAGCAGCACACCGCCGCCGAGCAGCTCTTCGCCGACGAAGCCGACAAGCACGCCGCCCTCGTCGACACCGCCTTCGTCGACACCGCCTTCGAGCACGCCTCCGTCCTCGACGCCGCCGCCGTCCAGCACCACGACGACCCCGCCGCCGTCTTCGACTCCGGCCGGGAACACCGGTGAGGCGACGCCGACCAGCTCCGCCTCCCCCACGCCGTAACGACTCGTGAGTGGTACGGACGGTTAGAACCGCCCGTACCACTCACGAGGTTGGAACGTCCGGAATGTCCTGAAGCCGCCCCGCGTTACCGCTTCTCGTAGCTCATAAACCGAGAGAAGCGAGACACGGATGTCGTCTTTCGTCATGACCGCCGAAGAACGGGAAACCTTCCTGAGCGAGGTTCACATCGGGGTCTTGGCCGTCGAGCGGGAAGGACGGGCCCCGCTGGCCGTACCGGTCTGGTACGACTACGAGCCCGGCGGCGAGCTCCTGATCTGGATGGACGGCGGTTCGGTCAAGGACAAGGCGATCAAGAAAGCGGGCAGGCTCAGCCTGGTCGCGCAGACCGAGACCTTCCCCTACAAGTACGTCACGGCCGAGGGTCCGGTCATCGCCAACGACGTGCCGCCGACCCGCGAGCAGGCGTTGAAGATCGCGCACCGCTACCTGCCGGAGGCCGAGGGAACGGCGTACGTCGACGGCTCGCTCAGCGACAACTCCGTGCTGGTGCGGGTCCGTCCGGAGAAGTGGCTGAGCAACGACCAGTCCAAGGCCTGACGCCTGAAGGGGTCCCGGCCGCCACTGGGGAGACGACCGGGACCCTTCATCAGCCCGCGATGGGCTCGAACTCGACGACGCTGTCGAGCGCCTTGCCCATCGCGGCGTTCCCTTCGCGTTCGATCATGATCTCCACCAGCACCGGCCGCGACGTCCGCTCGGCCTCCTTGCGCGCCCATTCCAGCGACGCCCGGATCTCGCCAGGCTCGGTCACGCGGGTCCCGGCGCAGCCGTAGGCCTCCATGACCTTCACGTTGTCCGTGCCGTTCTTGTCGTAGTGGATGTCGACCTCGAAGTTCATCTCGTAGCCGGTCTCGGCCTGCCGGATGAGCCCCAGGTACTCGTTGTTGAGCATGATCAGCACGAATCCGACGTCGTACTGCGCGGCCACCGCCAACTCCTCCACCAGGAACTGGAACGAGTAGTCCCCGACGACGCCGACGACTTCGGCCTCCGGCTTCGCCTTCTTGACACCGATCGCGGCCGGGATCTCCCAGCCGAGCGGGCCCGCCTGGCCGCACACCTGGTAGTGGCGCGGCTTGTGCGCACGCTGGAACTGCCCGGACCAGATCTGGTAGAGCCCGATCGCGGTGACGAAGTACGCGTCCTCGCCATAGAACTCGTTGATCTCCTTGAACACCCGCGGCGCCTTGATCGGCGTGTCCTCGAAGTCTTCCCGCCGGGGCAGGCTCTCCTTCAGCTCACCGATCCGCCGCGGCCAAGCGTGATCCCGTGCCGGAGAACGCTTCGACGCCGCCTCGATCAGCGCGTCCAGGAAGGCGCCCGTGTCCGACACGATCCCGAGGTCGGGTCCGAACACCTTGCCCAGCTGCGTCGGCTCGATGTCGACGTGGATGAACTTCCGGCTGCCGCGGTAGACGTCGAGGTCACCGGTGTGCCGGTCGCCGAACCGCGCGCCGAGCGCCAGCACCAGATCCGCTTCGAGGAAGGCCGCGTTCGCCCACCGCTGCGACGTCTGGATCCCGGCCATGCCGGCGAACAGTTCGTGATCCTCGGGGAAGGTCCCCTTGCCCATCAGCGTGACGCCGACCGGGACGCCGAGCAGTTCGGCCGCGGTCCGCAGCCGGTCGCTCGCGCCGCCGAGCACCACGCCGCCGCCCGCGAGGATCAGCGGCCGTTCGGCGGCCAGCAGCAGGTCGAGCGCCCGCTCGACCCGGGCGGGTGACGGCGTCGCGACGATGACCGGCAGCGGCGAGTCGATGCTGGAGTCCCACTCGATCTCCTGCCGCTGGACGTCGATCGGCAGGTCGATGAGCACCGGGCCCGGGCGGCCGGACCGCGCGATCCGGAACGCTTCCCGGAACACCCAGGGCAGTTGCGCGGCTTCCTTGACCTGCACCGCCCATTTCGTCACCGGCTTGGCGATCTCGACGATGTCGACGGCCTGGAACGCCTCGGTGTGCAGCTTCCGCGAGTCGGCCTGCCCGGTGATGCAGATGATCGGGATCGAATCGGCCTGCGCGGTGTAGAGCCCGGTGATCATGTTCGTCCCGGCGGGCCCGGAGGTGCCGATCGCGACGCCGACGTTGCCGGTGGTCCTGGCCCACCCGTCGGCCATGTGGGTCGCGCCTTCTTCGTGGCGCACGATCAAGTGCTCGATGCCGCTGCCCTGCATCGCGTGGTACAGCGGGAGGATCGCGGCACCGGGACAGCCGAAAGCGGTGTCGACGCCTTCACTGAGCAGGACGTCGACGACGGCCTGCATGGCGGGGATTCTGGGCATTCCTCACTCCTTGCTTTCCGCGCCGGACAGCGCTTCGACGACCTTCAGCAGGGCGGAGTGATCGAGCGAGCCGTGTCCCATCGCCCGTCCGGCGGCGACGAGCTGGGCGACCAGCCCGGTGATCGGCAGCGCGACGTCGGCCTGCCTGGCGGCGGCGAGCGCGATGCCCATGTCCTTGTGGTGCAGGTCGATCCGGAAACCCGGCGCGAATTCGCGCGCCACCATGGACTTCCGCTTGAGTTCGAGGATCCGGCTGCCCGCCAGGCCGCCCGCGAGGACGTCCAGCCCGACACCGGCGTCCACGCCGGACGCTTCGAGCAGCACGATCGCTTCGGCGATCAGTCCGTAGGTCCCGCCGACCACCAGCTGGTTCGCGGCCTTGACGACCTGGCCCGCACCGTGCGGCCCCACGTGGACGATCGTCTTGCCGACGGCCTCCAGGATCGGGAGCGCGGCCGCGAAATCGGCGTCGTCACCACCGGCCATAATGGACAGTGAGGCCTGCTCGGCGCCGGCCTGACCACCCGAAACGGGCGCGTCCAGCACGCGGATCTCCCGTTCACCGGCCCGCTCGGCCACCTCGATGGAGGTCTCCGGCCGGATCGTGCTCATGTCGATCAGCAGGGTCCCCGGTTTCGCCGATTCCAGCACCCCGCCCGCCGCCAGCACGACGGCCTCGACCTGCGGATGGTTGGGCAGCATGGTGATCACGACCTCCGTGCCCGCGACGGCGTCCGTGATCCCGTTCGCCGCCCGGCCGCCCGCGGCTTCCAGCCTCACGAGCGCGTCCGCGTTCGTGTCGAAGCCGCTCACCTCGTGGCCCGCGGCGACGAGATGTCCCGCCATTGGCCCGCCCATGATCCCCAGGCCGATGAATCCCAGCTTGGTCATGCCAGTCCCCTTCGTTCGAAAGGCAGCCACGACAGCGACTCCGCGCTCGGCCCGTCGGGTTTGTACTCCACGCCGACCTGCCCGCGGTAGCCCGCCGTCTGCAGCTTTTCCAGGTATCCCTCGATGTCCAGCGTTCCGGTCCCCGGCTGGTGGCGCCCTGGGGCATCGGCGATCTGCACATGGCCGATCCGTCCGGTGTGGACGGTCGTGGCCGTGTCGAGGTCGTCACCGTTGACCGCCAGGTGGTACAGGTCGGCCAGCAGCTTCACGTTGTCCCGCCCGAGTTCGTCGAGCACCTTGAGCACGTCGTCCGCGGTCTTGAGCGGATACTTCTCCGCCCCCGACAACGGTTCCAGGACGATCTCCGCGTCGATCCGCGCGGCCGCGTCCGACGCGAGCGCCAGATTCGACAACCCCAGTTTGTCCTGCTCCGCCGGGTCCGCGCCGTCGATCCGGTTGCCGTAGAGCGCGTTGAACCGGCGGCAGCCGAGCCGCTCGCCGAGCTCGATCGCGGAGGCGATACCGGCGGCGAACTCGTCCTCGCGCCCGGGCCAGGTGACCAGACCGCGATCACCGCCCGCCATGTCGCCGGGGAAGAAGTTCAGCCCGGTCACCGCGACACCGGCCCGCTCGACCGACGCCACGAACGCGTCGGCCTCGGCGGCGTCCGGCACCGGCGTCTCGAACGGCCACCAGTACTCGACAGCGGTGAAGCCCGCCGCCCGCGCCGCCTCCGCACGGTCGAGCAGCGGCAACTCGGTGAAGACCAGCGACAGGTTCAGCACATAGGGCAAGGCATGACGCGAACCGGCAAGATCAACCATCGAAACCTCAGCAATTTCGCTCTGCGGAAACTTTCTTTCGCATATCGAGAATAGCTCGCTGACCTGCCATCGGTCAACGGGCGGTATACCGGCTAAGGGGGAAGACGGGCGCGGCTCGGGCGTCGGCTCCGCTGGGCGGAGCGCGAGCGTCGAGGGGCGGCGGTGAGAGGTCGGTCGGGCTGGTCACTTGAAGTACGTGAAGGCCCCCTTCCTTGCGTCTAGCGCAAGGAAGGGGGCCTTCACGCGCGGCCGCTGTGGCTGTTGGTGCCGGTAGGGCGAAAGTGGCGGTCGTGGCGATCACGAAGGTAGTGAAGGCCTCCATCACTACGGTCAAGGTAGGCAAGGGGCCCTTCACGGCCCGGCCCCGTGAACGACCGCGGGCAGAAGCCGGTGGGTAACCAAAACACCCTCGGTTTTAACCCGAATCGCCACTCACGACCCCCTCGACCCAGCACGGATCCGCCAGACGACAGCGTCGCGAAAGCGCCGTTCGCAACGTCCCGTCGAGCGGACTGGCGCTACGCCAATCGGGCAGACGACGCGAGGACTGCCGCCTCCTCGCACCTGGCGATCAGGTTTCAGTCGAGCCGCAGTTCCACAGTGGACACACGTGCTGCCACTGCTCAAAGTCGCCCGGAAGTCCAGGCGTGGTCAGGCGAGACCGAGCGCGGGAAGACACTCCCGAACATTGGCCAGTTCGATGTCGTCGCGCCGGGCTCGTTCCCAGACGTCCGGGGTCAGCCGCCAGCACTGGATCTGCGCGACCTCGCCGCGGCGGGTGTCCCAGCTCGTGCCGTTCGGCTCGTAGCCCAGCGCGCGGGAAACCCGGTTGGAGGCGTTGTTGTCGGTGAACGCGTCGCTCGTCGCTTCCTGTGCGCCCAACCCTGCGAAGGCCAGATGCAGGACCGCCGCTCGCATCTCCGCCCCGATTCCACGCCCGCGCCGTCCTGGCGCCAGCCACGAGAAGGTCGAGACCGTCCCGAATTTGGCGAAGTCGGACCCGATCAAATCCTGCATTCCGATCGGTTCGCCGTCTTGCAGCACCACGAAGTACAGCCGCCAGAAGCTCGGGTCGACCCGCGCACGTCCGGCCCAGATACCGCGCAGCCACCGCCATTCACGGTCGGGACTGTCCGCGTACAGCGATATCGGATCGTCGAACGGCCACGGCGCGACATCGGCGACGCCGGCGCGGACGACCGGGACCAGCCGCTCCAGCAACTCGTCCGTCGCACCGGCCAAGGTCAGCCGCGGCGTCCGCACCTCGAGGTTCAGCGGGGGGTACGTGTGAGTCACTCTCGCGACGGTAGGCGGACCGGGCGGCCGGGCGCACGCGCTTTTCCGTCGGACCCCCTCGCTACCGTCGGCCGTATGGACACCACGCCTTTCCGGACCCAGGTCCCGGAGTCCGCCTTCGCTGGCCGACTCGCCGGTGGCGCTGTGCGCGTGGATCGTCGAGAAGTTCCAGGCGTGGACGGATTGCGACGGCCATCCGGAGAACGCCCTGAGCCGGGACGCGATACTCGACGACATCACGCTCTACTGTCTGACCGGCACCGGCGCCTCGTCCGCACGGCTGTACTGGGAAGGCTTCGCCGAGGTGTCGAGCCGGTTCTCCGATTCCACTGTGGACACGATCGCCGTGCCCGCCGGCTGAACGAACTGAAGCGAGGCGGCCACTTCGCGGCCTTCGAGCAGCCGGACGTCTTCACCGAGGAGGTGCGGTCGTTCTTCCGTCTCGTGCGGTGACCGCTTGACTGTGACACCGTGTCAGGCTGTCCGCTGGGAGCCGCCATGTTCAGTATCGGAGATTTCGCCAAACACGGCCGGGTGTCGGTCCGGATGCTGCGTCACTACGACGCCATCGGACTGCTGCGGCCCGCCCATGTCGACCCGTTCAGCGGTTACCGGTCCTATTCCGGCGACCAGCTGGCCCGACTCAACCGGGTGATCGCGCTCAAGGATCTCGGCTTCACCCTCACGCAGGTGCAGGAGATCCTCGACGCCGAGATCGGCGCGGACGAGCTGCGCGGGATGCTGCGGCTGCGACGGGCCGAACTCGAGGCGGCCATCGCCGCCGACGAGGCGCGGCTCAAGGCCGTCGAAGCGAGACTCCGTTCGATCGAAAGCGAGGGAACCATGCCTTCCGAAGACGTCGTAGTCAAAAGCCTGCCCACGGTCCGGGTCGCCGAGCTGACCGGAACGGCGAGCGGTTACGTGAACGAAGAGATCGGGCCGGTCGTGCAGGGGCTGTACAAGGACCTCTTCGGGGCGCTCGGCCCGATCACGCCGTCGGGACCGCTCATCGCCTACTACGAGGACGACGCCGACGGCGAACGGGTCCTGATCCACGCCGCCGTCCCGATCTCGGCCGAAACCGACGGCACCGAAGGGTTTTCGACGGTGAGCCTCGCCGAAGTGCCGTCCGCCGCGACGATCCTGCACCGAGGCTCGATGGAGACCGTGCTCTCCAGCTACCAGGCGCTGGCGAAGTGGGTCGACGCGCACGGGTACCGCGCGAGCGGCCCGGCCCGGGAGTACTACCTCGAGTGCCCGGCCGACGGGGACAAGTGGGTCACCGAACTGCAGCAGCCGATCGTCACGGCCTGACCGCATCCGGCTCGTGAGTGGTAAAGACGGTTAGAACCGTCTTTACCACTCACGAGCGGCTAGCCCAGGAAGTCGGTCAAGGCGGCGCGGAACTCCTCGGGCGCTTCCAACCACGGCACGTGGCCGACACCCGGCAACCGCACCCGGGTCACCGAAGGCAGAGCGTGCTCCAGCGAGTCGACGGCCCATCGGGGCCGGGTGTCCGCCGTCCCGTCGATGATCAGCGTCGGCACCCGCAGAGACCGGCAAGCCGAGATCAGTGACTCCTCCGGCACCGTCCGCATCTCCTCGCTCAACGCGGCGTTCGCCTCGTAGTTGACCGGGAACCACGGTGTCGCCATCGCCTCGGCGTGACGCTCCCCGTCCGCCACGAAGTCGGCCGTCCATTGCAGCACCGCGAGTTCGCGGCCTTCATCGTGGCCCGCCGCGCGAAGCCCGGCCCACCGGGCGTGCCTCTCCCCCAGCGCGCGCTCGAAGTTCCGCTTGAACTCGGTATGCCAGTCGTGGCCGAGGCCGACGCCCGACACGTAGACGAGCGCGCTCACCCGCTCCGGACGTGCGAGGGCGTAGAGCAGGCCGAGATGCGCGCCCCACGAATGCCCGAGCACCGCGACCCGGTCGAGCCCGTGCCACTCGCGGACGGCGTCGACGTCGGCCACCATCCGGTCGAGGGTGTACGGGCCACGGGGGTCGGAGCGCCCGGCGCCGCGCTGGTCCCACCGGATCAGCCGGAACCGCGGGCCGGGATCGAGCGTGCCGAACATGTCCCACAGGCCCGGGCCGCCGTGGCAGCACAGGATCGGTTCGCCCCGGCCGGTCGCCGAGGTCCACAGTTCACGGCCGTCGTCGGTGATCACCACGCGATTATCCGGTAGGCGTGATCGCCGTCGTTGGCTATCTTCCGCGACATGACGACGAACACGCCACCGCAGCGGACGGCCACGCTCGCGGACGCGCCCGCCATCGCGGCGCTGATGCGGGCCTCGGTGCTGGAGTTGTTCCCCCGGTTCTACGACGAGCGGCAGACCGCGAGCGCGGCGGTGCACATCGCGCACCTCGACCTGCGGTTGATCGAGGACGGCACCTACTTCGTGCACGAGGCGGACGGCGAGATCGTCGCCTGCGGGGGCTGGAGCAGGCGCAACAAGATGCACGCCGGCTCCGGTGACGCGTCGGACGACGAACGCCCGCTCGACCCGGCCACCGAGCCCGCGCGGGTGCGCGCGATGTTCGTCCGCGGCGATTGGACCCGGCGCGGGCTCGGACGCGCGATCCTCGAGTCGTGCCGCCTCGCGGCGAAAGCCGAAGGATTCACGTCGCTGACGCTGACCGCGACCATGCCCGGCGTCCCGCTGTATCTGTCGTTCGGCTTCGAGGAAGTCGAACGGGTGACGGTGACGACGCCCGACGGCGTCGACGTCCCTGGCGCCGTCATGGCCAGGGACATCGACCAGCCGGATAGCATCGCAGGATGATCTCCGGGGCCACCGCACTCTCGTTCGTCTTGGTCTGCCTGCTCGGCGCGATGGCACCGGGCCCGGATTTCCTGGTGGTGACCCGGAGCGCGATCCTCGGCGGGCGCAAGGCCGGGATCGCCGCCGGACTCGGCATCGCGCTCGGCGTCTTCGTCTGGGTGGTCGCGATCGCCCTCGGCGTCGCGGCGATCCTCACCGCGTCGGCGATCGCCTTCACCGTGGTGAAGCTGATCGGCGCCGCGTACCTGATCTTCCTCGGCGTCAAGGCGTGGCTGGCGGTGCGCCGCGGCGACTACAGCGAGCTCAAGGACAAGGTGGCACCCGTGGTCGCGCCCAAGGAGGCGTTCCGGCACGGACTGCTCACCAACCTGCTCAACCCGAAGGTCGCGGTCTTCTTCCTCGCGCTGCTGCCCCAGTTCCTCCCGCATTCGGCCACGACCGCGGAGACCCTGCAACTGGCGGCGCTGGCCACCACGGTCGCCGTCGTGTGGACCTTCGTCCTGGCGACGCTGGTCGGTTCCCTGCGGAAGTTCTTCGCCTCCGGCCGGGTGCGGCGCGGGATGGACGCGGTGATGGGCACCTTGCTCGTCGGGCTCGGCATCCGGGTCGCCGTCCAGAGCTGAGCGAAGGTGCCCATCACGCCACGTCAGAGCAGGGATTCGGCGGCGAGGCGGGTGCCTTCGACGCGGGCGGCGATCTTGGCGAACGCGGTCTCCCGCGACGTCGAGGTGTCGTCGGCGAACGGCGAGAACCCGCAGTCGTCACAGGTGCCCAGCCGGTCCGGCGAGATGAACCGCGCCGCCTGAAGCACGCGGTCCCGGATCTCCTCTGCGGTTTCGACGCGCGGGTCGATCGGGTCGGTCACGCCGACGAAGATCCGCTGGTCCGGCTGTGCGTGGTCGGCGATGACCTGCAGCGCCCGCTCCGGATCCGCCTCACTGGCCAGTTGCACGTAGACGTTGCCCACCTTCAGCTGGAACAACGTCGGCAGCAACCCGGCGTAGTCGACGTCGAGGCTGTGCACCGAGTCCTGGTCGCCACCGGGGCAGGTGTGCACGCCGATCTTCTTCCGCTCCTCGTCGGAGAATCGTTCCAGCACGGCGTTGTTCAGATCAACGAAGGACTTCAGCAGCCCGCCGGAAGGGTCGAGCTTCAGCGACAGCCTGCCCTCGGTGAAGTCGATCTGAACGCTGTCCGCACCCGCGTCGAGGCTGCGGCGGATATCGGCTTCCGCTTCGTTCACCAAGTCGGCGATGAACTGTTCTTTCGCATATTCCGCCAATTCCTCACCGGGATAGACGAGCCCTATCGCCGAAGCGGCGATCACCGCCTGCTTCACCGGTTTGGTGGCGTGTTTCTTGGCCTCGCGCAGATAGGAGTCGGCGTAGGTCTGATAGCGGAACGGTCCGGCGGTGAGCCTCGGGAGCTGCCGGGTGTGCCCGTCCGCGAAGGGGATGACGACCCCGTCCGGCGCCAGCGAAGTGAGGCCCGCCAAGGGATACGTGGCGAAGCTCGGCTTGCCCTGTTCGCCGTCGGTGATGACCGGCGAGCCCGTCTCCTCCAGCCGCTTGATGGTGTCCACGAGGGCTTTTTCCTGCAGCTCGCCGAGACCGTCGGCGTCGAGCCGCCCGGCCGCGTGCTCGCCGAGCGCTTCGACGAGATAGCCCGGACGGGGAATGCTGCCGATCGGTTCGGTGGGTATGGTCATTGCTCGCGTCCTCCCAGGTGAAGCGGCCACGGTCGCCTTGGCCGCAAACGCAGAAACTACCGATCTCTCCTCTCCTTGACGATCTTTCCGCGTGCGGTGACCACGAATGGCGCAACCATTCGGTCTACAAAGGATGTTCCGTTCGCCGACACGTATAGGTCGTTATACAAAAGTCGGTGAAATTCGATGCTTATCCGGTCCCGGTCCTGGGTATTCCGTGGTAGTCGACCGGCCGGGGCGCGCCGAAGGAGAACCGAGATGCTGAGCCATCACGATCGGCAAGAGCTGGAGAAGATCGAGCGTTGGTTCGAGCTGACCGAGCCGGCGCTGGCCGCCCGGCTCCGCTCCGGCAGGCCGGCACGACCACCCCTGCTCCGACTGACGGTCCTCCTGAGTCTCGACATCACCGCGGGCCTGTTGATGTTGCTGGGCATGGTGGTGAACAGCCCGGCCGTGCTGCTGCTCGGGATGATCACCGTGACCACGGCGGTGATCGTGCACCTGTCCCGGTTCGGGCGCGGCTGATCTTCTTCCCGCACGCCGGTAGAGTCCGGGCGATACGTCCGGTTCACTGGGAGGAAGACCATGCGGTTCATGATCATCATCAAGGCGGACGAGGATTCCGAAGCCGGGAAGATGCCGCCGATGGAGGCCTTGACCGCCATGGCGAAGTTCAACCAGGACCTGCTCGACGCCGGGGTGCTGGTGGGCGGCGAGGGGCTGCAGGAGAGTTCGAAGGGCGCGAGGGTCACGGTCAACGCCGCCGGATCCACGGTCACCGACGGCCCGTTCACCGAAGCCAAGGAACTCGTCGGCGGTTTTTGGATCCTCGACGTCTCGTCGCGCGCTGAAGCGATCGAGTGGGCGAAGCGCTGTCCCACTCCCCTGCACGGCGACACCATCCTCGAGGTCCGCAAGATCCTCGAAGCCGAGGACTTCGGCGAGAACTTCACGCCGGAACTGCAGGAGAACGAGCAGCGGATGCGCGACGAGATCGCCGAACGGGCTTAGAGTCGACTCATGGCCGTCCGGGAGTGGGTACTCCACGTCGACCTCGACCAGTTCATCGCGGCGGTCGAGGTCGCCCGGCGGCCTGAACTGCGTGGCAAACCCGTGGTCGTCGGCGGCACGGGCGATCCGGCCGAACGGGCCGTGGTGGCGACGGCGTCGTACGAAGCGCGGGAATTCGGCGTCCAGTCCGGGATGCCGTTGCGGACGGCCGCGAAACGCTGCCCCGACGCGGTCTTCCTGGCCACGGACGCGCCCGCGTACCAGGAAGTCTCCGATCGGGTGATGGCGACGCTGCGGGAACTCCCGGTGGTCGTCGAGGTACTCGGCTGGGACGAGGCGTTCCTCGGCGTCGCCACCGACGACCCCGAAACGCTCGCCGCCGACATCCGGCGAGTGGTGACCGAGGAGACCGGGCTGTCGTGCTCGGTCGGAATCGGGGACAACAAGCTGCGCGCCAAACTCGCCACCGGATTCGCCAAACCGGCCGGGATCTTCCGGCTCGTCCAGGAGAACTGGTGGGACGTCATGGCCGAGAAGCCGACGGACGCGCTGTGGGGCATCGGCGCCAAGACCACGAAGAAACTCGCCGAGGCCGGCTATCACACCGTGCTGGAACTGGCTGGCGCCGACCCGGCGGGGCTCGCCGCGCGGTTCGGCCCGAAACTCGGCCCGTGGTACCGGATCCTCGCCGGGGGAATCGGCGACGCCGAGGTCACCGCGACGCCCTACGTGGCGCGATCCCGCAGCCGCGAGACGACGTTCCAGCAGAACCTGACCGATCCCGGGGCCATGGCCGCCGAGGTCGTCGCGCTGGCGAAACGCGTTTCCCAGGACGTCGCCGAGGAAGGCAGGCCCGCCGCGCGGGTCGCGGTCAAGGTCCGGTTCGCGCCGTTCCTGACCCACACCCACAGCGTGACCCTGCCCGCCCCGACCGCGGACCCCGCCGAGATCGAGAAGGCGGCGCTGGCCGTGCTCGACCTGTTCGACCTCGGCAGACCGGTTCGCCTGCTGGGCGTCCGGGCCGAATTCTCCTCGACGGCGGCGCGATCCGCATCGCCTTGACAGCGCTCGCGGCGCTTTGCCATTCTGGTTTCGGGCCGAGAGGCGCTGCGACGGAATTCTTCCGCCACGCTCGGCCCGCTGCGACAGACGTAAGGGCGCCTCCCACTGCGGAGGCCTTTCTTGCGTCGAAACCCTTTTCCGGCCGTCGTCGTCGAGGCCGTGCGCTGAACGACCCCCGCATTGACCCCGTTCTTCCCCGCCACCGGCGAGAAGAAACCGCTTCACCTTGCCTTCCTGATGAATGGAGAACCAGTGAGCCCCACCCTGTCCAAGGTCAACGGGATCGAATTCGCCGTCGCCGACCTCTCCCTCGCCGGGGCCGGCCGCAAGCAGCTGCGCCTCGCCGAGGTCGAGATGCCCGGTTTGATGGCGCTGCGCCGTGAATACGCCGACTCGCAGCCCCTCAAGGGCGCGCGGGTCGCGGGCTCGCTGCACATGACCGTTCAGACCGCCGTGCTGATCGAGACGCTCGTCGCACTGGGCGCCGAAGTGCGCTGGGTGTCCTGCAACATCTTCTCCACGCAGGACGAGGCCGCCGCGGCCGTCGTCGTCGGCCCGAACGGAACCGTCGACGCGCCTTCGGGCTCCGCGGTGTTCGCGTGGAAGGGCGAGACCCTGGCCGAGTACTGGTGGTGCACCGACCAGCTCTTCGACTTCGGCGACGGCCGTCTCCCGAACATGATCCTCGACGACGGCGGCGACGCGACCCTGCTGATCCACAAGGGTGTCGAGTTCGAGGCCGCCGGCGCCGTCCCGCAGGCGACCGAGGAAGACCCCGAGGAGTACACCCTCGTCCTGCGCACGCTGACCGAAAGCATCGCGCGCGACGCGGGCCGGTTCACCCGCATCGCCAAGGAGGTCCGCGGCGTCACCGAGGAGACCACCAACGGCGTCAAGCGGCTCTACAAGCTCGCTAAGGACGGCGAGCTGCTGTTCCCGGCGATGAACGTCAACGACTCGGTGACGAAGTCGAAGTTCGACAACAAGTACGGCATCCGTCACTCGCTCATCGACGGTCTCAACCGCGGCACCGACGTGATGATCGCGGGCAAGGTCGCCGTCATCTGCGGCTACGGCGACGTCGGCAAGGGCGCGGTGGAATCACTGCGGGGCCAGGGCGCCCGAGTGGTCGTCACCGAGATCGACCCGATCTGCGCGCTGCAGGCGGCGATGGAGGGCCTCGACGTCGTGGAGCTCGACGACGTCGTCGAGCGCGGCGACATCTTCATCACCACCACCGGCAACTTCGACATCATCATGGCCGACCAGATGGCCAAGATGAAGCACAACGCGATCGTCGCGAACGTCGGCCACTTCGACAACGAGATCGACATGGCCGGGCTCGCGAAGATCCCGGGCATCGAGAAGATCGAGATCAAGCCGCAGGTGCACGAGTGGGTCTTCCCCGCGACGGCCGACCGCGAGCAGCACTCCATCCTCGTGCTGTCCGAAGGCAGGCTGATGAACCTCGGGAACGCCACCGGCCACCCGAGCTTCGTGATGTCGAACTCCTTCACCAACCAGACGATCGCGCAGATCGAGCTGTTCACGAAGCAGGGCCAGTACGCCACCGACGTCCACGTGCTGCCGAAGCACCTCGACGAGAAGGTGGCCCGCCTGCACCTCGACGCGCTGGGCGTCCGGCTGACGAAGCTGACCAAGCGCCAGGCCGAGTACATCGGCGTGGACGTCGAGGGTCCGTACAAGCTGGACCACTACCGCTACTGAGGTCCGGTACGGCTCGTGAGTGGTAAGGACGGTTCTAACCGTCGTTACCGCTTGCCTACTCGCGACCAGGGCGAAGGTGGTGTCCGCGACGACACGGTCGAGCGTGGAGGATTCGGGACGTTCAACGTCCCGGATCCTCCCCACTCACCCAGCCGGCAGGCAGGCAAAACGGGTCCACCAGAACCGCACCTACCACTCACGAGGCCCGGCGCCGATCGCGAACCGCCGTCTGCCGGCAACCCCTTCTGTGACACCTGACGCACCGCACCGGAGCACTAGGCCGAATGCGTGAAAACTACGGCCGGATGGACCTGTTTCCCGTGGCGTGAACCGGGAATCCCTTATGTAGCCACACCCCGGCGTCACCTTGGCCGGGCGACTACGAAGGAGAAGGTGCCCCCGTGATCATTCTCGGCGTCATCCTGATTGTCATCGGTGTCATCGCCAGCATCCCCGTTCTGTACTCGATCGGGATCGCGCTCGCGGTCATCGGCATCATCCTGGCCGTTCTCGGGAACACCGGGAAGGCCATCGGCGGTCGCGCCCACTGGTTCTGAGCACCGGACCACAGCTGATACCGAGCCCCCGGTACCAGCGTTGAGACAGACCGGGCACCCGGCGTTCCCCTCACGCCGGGTGCCCGGTCTGTTTTCGTTCTCGGCCCGCCGGGTATCCACTCGGGACGAGACGAAGGAGGAAAATCGATGGCCGGAACGGATCCTCGCCCGTATCTGACCGAGGTGGACTACCCGTGCGGACGTGACGAGCTCTTGCGGGCCGCCGCGGCGGCCGGAGCGGGCGACGACGTACTCGGCCCACTGGGAGCTCTTCCCGCGAGTGACTACGCGGATGGAGATGGGGCGTGGGACGCGCTGGGCACCCACGAGGGAAGCACTACGACATGAAGGGGCCCCCCGGCTCCGAGGGGGAGGGAGAGCCGGAGGACCCCGTCATAGTTAACACATTTCCGGCCACGATGTACACGAATGCATACACCTTCGAGTGGCAATCGGTCCCGATCTTCCGAATCGGGCCGGACTGGTGTATTGACCGCCGGTCAAGAAGCCCGCAGCAACTGCCGGGCCTCCACCACGGCGCAGGTGCAGCCCCCGTCGACGTCGAAACAGTCGATCGTCGGCGCGTGCCGGGCGAAGTCGAAGTCGACGCAGCCGTCTTCGCTGCATTCGGTGAAACCACCGTCCAGGTGGACCACGAGGGTTCCGTGGCAGTGGTCGAGTCCGCCGGCGCAGAACGCGCACTCCATACTCATGCCGCCTCTCGGAAAAGTTCTCCTCGGTTGCCTTACTACCACCGAGGGACGACAAATCCTGGCATGAGGGCGGCGTGTCGCCGGACCGGCCGGGTGACACCGGGCACAACAGTCCACAAAGGAGAGTCAGGCGCTCTTCGGAGTTCGCTTGCCGGAGGCGGGTTTCTTGGCCGCGGTGGCCTTCTTGGCCGCCGTCGGCTTCCGGCTCTTCTTCGCCTCGCTCACGCTGGCCTGCAGGGCCTCCATGAGGTCGACGACGTCGGCCTTCGCCCCGACGGCCTTCGGTTTGGTCGTCTCGTTCCCTGCGGCCTTGGCCTCGATCATGGCCTCCAGCGCCTCACGATAGGAGTCGTTGTACTTCTCGTGCTCGAACACCGGCTCCGAAAGCGAGTCGATCAGGGAACCCGCCATCGTCAGTTCCTGGGGCCTCACCTGCGGAGGATCGTCGTGCAGGAAGCCGAAGTCCGGGACACGGACCTCGTCGGGCCACAGCATCGTCGTCATCATCAGGACGTCGCTGTGCACCCGCAGGATCGCGAGCGTCTCCCGCTGCCGGATGGCGACCTTCGCGATCGCCACATGGCTCGCCTTCTCCAGCGCGTCACGCAGGACCACGTACGGCTTGACGGCGTTCTTCTGCGGTTCGAGGTAGTAGGTCTTGTCGAAGTGGATCGGGTCGATGGATTCCAGCGGCACGAACTCGAGCACGTCGATCGCCCGCGACGACGCCAGCGGCAGCTCCGACATGTCCTCGTCGGTGAGCACGACCATCTCGCCGTCGGGCAGTTCGTAGCCCTTGGCGATCTCGGCGTAGGGCACTTCCTCGCCGTCGATCGTGCAGAACCGCTTGTACTGGATGCGGCCGCCGTCGGCCTCGTGCACCTGGCGCAGCGAGACGTTCTTGTTCTCGGTGGCCGCATAGAGCTGGATCGGGATGCTCACCAGCCCGAAGGACACCGAGCCCTTCCACATCGAACGCATCGCGCCGCACCTCCACCGCCGTCACCGACCGTACTCACGCTCGGTAACAACGGTAGCCCGAAACGGCGCACCGCGACAGTCCCGCCAACCCGATCGCGGGACTACCGCAGTCCCGGAATCACGCTTCGGCCAGGTACTTCTCCGCCTTCGCCGGATCGAAGAACCAGTGCTGAAAGTCGGTCGGATCGGAGAACCCGTCCGCGAATCGCTTCGCCACGGCGGGGTTCTCCCCCGCCGCGCCGATGATCTGGAGCACGTGCGGGGGCGGCGGCTGCAGCATCGCGTTGGTCCAGGTCGTCACGTGCTGGGCGTACTCCCAGTACTTCTCGAACGACGCGGTCATCCACTCCTCGTCGAACGGCTTGTCCCCGCGATCGAGGATCGAGTCCAGATAGGACGCCGCGCAGTGGCTCGCGTTGTTGGAGCCCTGACCGGTGATCGGGTCGTTGGCCACCACGACGTCGGCCATGCCGAGCACCACGGTGCCCGAGGGCAGCTTGCCGACCGCGTTCCGCACGACCGGGGTGTACCCGCCCGCCAGCGTCGACTTCTCGTCGGTCAGCACGGCGTTGCGCGAGCGCTCGTACTCCCACGGGAGGAACTGCTTCATCAGCGAAAGGATCCGGTCGAGATGCTGCTGTGGCGACGGCCGGTCGCCCCAGCAGTCGAGCGGGCCGCCGGGGACGCCCTCGAAGAACAGGATGTCGCAGTTCCCGCTCAGCGTGTACGCGGGGATCATGAACAGCTCGCCGACGCCCGGGATGATGTTGAAGCGCACCGCCGCCTTGTCCGGATGCTCCGGCCGGGGCTCCAGACCGTGCACGTAAGCCAGCGAAAGAGCGCGCTGGGGCTCCGTGTACGGCGACCGCTCCGGGATCCGGTCGAACAGCTGGACCAGCTCGCCCTTGCCCGCCGCGATGACGACGAGGTCGTACAGCTTCGCCAGCGGCGCCAGGTCCGAGGTGGTGACGCCGTGGATGACGACCTTGCCGCCGCGGTCCTCCACCAGCTCCAGCCAGGCGGCCATCTTCACCCGCTGGTCCACCGACTGCGCGTAGTGCTCCAACGGGGCGAACCAGTCCAGCACCCGGCTGGAGTCCGGTCCCGCGATGGACACGCCGAGTCCTTCGACCCGGACGGTCTCGTCCTCCCACAGGTTCAGCTTGTGGTCCCGCTCGTGCTGCAGGGCGGAGTGGAACATGCACTGGGTCGACATCACCTTGCCGGACCGGATCTCGTCCGGCGTCCTCGCCGACATCACCGTGACGTCGTAGTCGTGGTCCAGCAGGCTCAAGGCGAGTTGCAACCCCGACTGCCCGGCACCGACGATCAGAACCTTGCGCATCCTCGACATTCCTCCCAGAACCGTCAGCTGAGTGCGAACTCGCGGCCCGGCCCGGAGACCACCGCGAGGGACAACGTGTGCGTCACGAGTTCCTGCAGGGTCGCGACCGTGGACTTCGGATCGCGGGCGTCGCAGGTGACCAGCGGGATGTCCGGGGACAGCGCGAGGGCGTCGCGAACCTCTTCGAGGTCGTGTACCGGCATCCCCTCGAACTGGTTGACCGCGACGATGAACGGCAGGTCGGAGTCGTTCTCGAAGTAGTTGATCGCCGCGAACGACTGGTCGATCCGGCTGGTGTCGACCAGCACGACGGCGCCGAGCGCGCCGCGCGAGAGGTCGTCCCAGAGGAACCAGAACCGGGCCTGGCCGGGGGTGCCGAACAGGTACAGGAGCAGGTCTTCGCGGAGGGTGATCCGGCCGAAGTCCATCGCGACCGTGGTGGTGGATTTGGTTCCGGGCGGCACGAGCTCGTCGACCCCGGCGCCCGCCTCGGTCATCCAAGCCTCGTTGCTCAGGGGCGGGACCTCGGAGACGGCGCCGACGAACGTCGTCTTGCCCACGCCGAATCCACCGGCGACGACGATCTTGGCGGAGATCGCCAAGAGGTCGGCGTCAGACCGGGAGGCGCTTGAGTCCATCGAGGATCCTCTCGAGCACGTTCGTGTCGTGGTTGTAGGCGTGGGCCGTCGGGTGCACGAAGACGGCGCCCTGGGTGGCGAGGTCGCCGATGAGCACGCGGACCACGCCCAGTGGAAGGTCCAGTCCCACCGAAAGCTCGGCGATCGACGAGCGTTCGCGGGCGCGCTCGTACAGCGAGCGCGATTCGGGCATCAACGCTTCGGACAGCGCCGGGTCGTAACGCGGGACCGAGATCAGGGTCTCCACCAGAAGCAGGTGGCTGCTCTTGGTGCGGCCGCCGGTCAGCGCGTACGGCCGGATTCTGCGGCTGCGCATCTTGACCGGCCGGTCCGGAGCTTGGTCGCTGGACACGGTCATCCCTTCCTTCTCCGGATTCTCAGGCCTGCGGCCGTCGGGCGGTCAGGACCTGCCGGAGTCCCGCTCGCACCTCGGGAGTGAGGGCGTGGCCGGCGTTGGTGATGAACTGGGTCATCTCGTAGGCGACGACCTTCATGTCGCAGTCGGGTTCGGTGAGCACGGCGAGCCCCGCCTCGGCGCCGATCCCCATGAACAGGAAGTACCCGCGGGTGAGCCGGATGATGATCTGCTCGCAGTTGCCCTTGCCGAACAGCGCGGCGCTGTTGCCCGCGAGGCTGAGCAGGCCGCTCGCGATGGCGGCGAGCTGCTCCGCGTCATCACTGGACACCGATTCCGAAGCGGTCAAAGGGAAACCGTCGACGGACATGATCAGCGCGTGGCTCGCGCCATGCACCTTGCGCACGAAGTCGTCGAGCAGCCACGTGAAATCCGTGGTCGCGTCCTGGGCGGTCACTGGGTGTTTCCTCCGGTCTCGCGCTCGTGCCGGTCGTCGAGGGCGGCGCGCTCGCCGTCGGAGAAGGCATCGAGGTCGGCCAGCAGCGCCGAGTGCCCGTCCGCCGCGTCGGCGGGCGGGGTGGTCGGCGGGGCCGGTTCGTCGGGCAAAGTCCTGATACTGCGGGAAACCCGGCGCGGCAGGCCGCTCGCCGTGGTCCCGCCGTCGGTGGGCGGCGGGACGGCCGCGCGCGGACGCGGGCTGGGCTTGCGTTCCGGTTCCGATGTCGTCGGCGCGGCCGGGCGCCGCCTCGGCAGCGTGGACGTCGTCGCGGTGGGGCTTCCCACGTGTGTTCCGTTGGTGATCCTCGTCTGCGGCAGGACCACCGTCTGCGAACCGGACCACTGCTTCTCGGCCAGTTCCGAGACCACCGGCACCGGCAGCAGCACGGTGGCGACCGTGCCGTGCGGGGTGCGGCGGTCGAGCTTGACGGTGATCTCGTGCCGGTCGGCGAGCCTGCCGACGACCGCGAGTCCCATGTGCCGCACCGAATCGTCGTCGAGCACGGCACCGGCGGCGAGGCGTTCGTTCAGCACCGCGAGGCGTTCCGGCGGCATGCCGATGCCTTCGTCCTCGATGCGGATCAGCACGCTCCCCTGTTCGGTGAGGTGCGCGCTGACGCTGACCGGCGAACTCGGCGACGACTGGTTCGCCGCGTTGTCGAACAGTTCCGCGAGGATCCGGCTGACGTCTTCGGCGGCGAAGCCGACGACGCCGAGCGAAACGACGCGGCCGATGGTGATCCGCGAGTAGTGGTCGATCGACGACATCGCGGCCCGCATCACGTCCAGCACGGACGAGATCCCGGCCGCCGTGTCGTCGGCGTCCCGGCCTGCGAGCACGCGCAGGTTCTCGGCGTTGCGCCGCAGGCGGGTCGCCAGGTGGTCGAGCCGGTAGAGCTCGGCGAGGCGGTCGGAGTTCTCCTCCCCCGCCTCCATCGTCTCCAGCTGCGCGAGCAGCTGGTCGAGCAGATTGAGGTCGCGCAACGCGACATTGGAGCAGACACCGGCGAGCGCGCCGGCGTCCGGCGCTTCCACGGCCGGCCGCTGTTCCACCACCGGTTCGGCGGCGGGTGCCCCGGAAGGGGCGTGTCGGGGCGGCGCGGCGAGGAACTGAGCCGCGGCGACCCGGGAGCGGTCCAGAAGAACCCGTGAGCGGTCAAGCAAGCCTCGAGCCCGCGTCACCATGTGCTTCCACTTCTTTCTCTTCGCGTACCCGGACTCGTCTGCAACTCCCCAGTGACAACGTCCGACATGCAAGCAGACGGAACAATCGGTGTCCACAACCGGTTTCCGTTCAACCGCTGGCAGTGACGTGGTAACGAAAGCGTTGCGGCTGGTGAGCGGTGCGCACTAGGCCATTCGGCTCAATTTCCCGGTCTCTCACCCAGGGTGGTGTCCGAAAAGTGCGGAGTGCGCATAAATTTGCGTGCCCCGCAACTTTTGCCTACCCTTGCCGTCGTGACCACCGACTCGGCCGCCCCTCTCGGACTGCGCGAACGCAAGAAGCGCGCCGCCCGGCGCGCGATGAGCGAGGCAGCGCTCAAGCTCGCCATGGAGAAGGGCGTCGAGCAGGTCCGCGTCGAGGACATCGCCGGCGCCGTGGGGGTGTCACCGCGCACGTTCAACAACTACTTCTCCAGCAAGGAAGAGGCGATCTGCTCGTTCATCGTCGAACGGCAGGAACTCCTGCGGGAGGCGCTGCGCGAGCGGCCTTCGGGAGAGTCCTTGTGGGAAGCGGTCGGCGCCGCGACGCTGGAGGCCTACAGCAAGCTGGGAGAACCGGATCGCGGTTCAGTGGAGCTGGCACGGTCGCTGCTCCTGCACCCGTCGATGCAGGGCGAGTTCCTCAAGGCGCACGCCAAGGTCGAACAGGTGCTGGCCGACGCCATCCTCGAACGTGCGGGCGCGAGCGCGGAAAACGCGTTGAACTCGCGGCTCATGGCGGCGATCGTGGAGTCCGCGGTGAAGACGGCGTTCTTCAGCTGGCTGGTCAACGAGGGGTCCGGACCGTTCCTGGAAACGCTCGACGTCCTTCTGCGCGAGGCGGCCGCGGGTGTCCCGTCACTCACCGGACCCGAACCGGTGAAGAAACCGAAGAAGCAGTAACACCTACCCACCACTGGGGAGAAACCGTTGTGCTGACGAAGTTGTTGCGCACTCACCTGCGCCCCTACCGGCGAGACCTGTGGCTGATCGTGCTGCTGCAGTTCGTCCAGACCCTCGCCGGGCTCTACCTGCCCACGCTGAACGCCGACATCATCGACGACGGCGTGGTCAAGGGCGACATCGACTACATCCTCGGCGTCGGCGGCGTGATGCTGCTGGTGTCGCTGGTGCAGATCGCCTGCTCCATCGGCGCCGTCTACTACGGCGCCCGCACCGCCATGGCCGTCGGCCGCGACGTCCGCGGCGCGATCTTCCACCGGGTCCAGGACTTCTCCGCCCGCGAGGTCGGCCAGTTCGGGACGCCGTCGCTGATCACCCGCACCACCAACGACGTCCAGCAGGTGCAGATGCTGACGTTGATGGCGTTCACGCTGATGGTGTCCGCGCCGATCATGTGCTTCGGCGGCATCATCATGGCGCTCAACCAGGACGTCACGCTCTCGTGGCTGCTGGTGGTCGTCGTGCCGATCCTCGGCGTCTCGGTCGGGATCATCATCGCGAGGATGCGGCCCGCGTTCCGGCTGATGCAGGAGCGGATCGACAAGATCAACCAGATCCTGCGCGAGCAGATCATGGGCATCCGCGTGATCAGGGCCTTCGTCAAGGACACCCACGAGCGGCGGCGGTTCACCAAGGCGAACACCGAACTGCTCGACGTCTCCCTGATCGTCGGCAGGCTCATGGCGCTGATGTTCCCCATCGTCATGCTCGTGATGAACGCCTCCAGCGTCGCCGTGCTGTGGTTCGGCGGGTTGCGCATCGACGACGGCAGCATGCAGATCGGCGCGCTGACCGCGTTCCTGTCCTACCTCATGCAGATCCTGATGGCGGTCATGATGGCCACCTTCATGTTCATGATGGTGCCGCGAGCCGAAGTCAGCGCCGAGCGCATCACCGAGGTGCTCGACACGCACACCAGCGTCGTCCTGCCGACGAACCCGGTCAGCCCCGGTGAGGTGCACGGGCGGCTGGAACTGTCCGATGTGGAGTTCCGCTACCCCGGTGCGGAAAAGCCGGTGCTGCAGGAGATCTCGCTGCTGGCCAGGCCCGGTGAGACGACCGCGATCATCGGCAGCACGGGCAGCGGAAAGACCACGCTGCTCAACCTGATCCCCCGGCTGATGGACGCCACCGACGGCTCGGTGCTCGTCGACGGCGTGGACGTCCGGGAACTGGATCCGACCGTGCTGTCCGACGCCGTCGGGCTGGTGCCGCAGAAGCCGTACCTGTTCGCCGGGACGGTCGCGAGCAACCTCCGGTACGGCAAGTCCGACGCCACCGACGAGGAACTGTGGCACGCGCTGGAAGTGGCGCAGGGCAAGGACTTCGTCGAGCGGATGTCCGAGGGACTGGACTCCCCCATCGCCCAGGGCGGGACCAACGTCTCGGGCGGCCAGCGGCAGCGGCTCGCGATCGCGCGGATGCTGGTGCGGCGCCCCGAGATCTACCTGTTCGACGACTCCTTCTCCGCGCTCGACTACGCGACCGACGCCGCGCTGCGGCGGGCGCTGGTGGCCGAGACCGCCGAGGCGACCGTGGTCATCGTCGCGCAGCGGGTCAGCACGATCCGCCACGCCGACCGCATCGTCGTCATCGACGAGGGCCGCGTCGTCGGCAACGGCACCCATACCGAACTCATGGAGAGCAACGAAACCTACCGGGAGATCGTGCTGTCCCAGCTGACCGAGCAGGAGGCCGCCTGATGAGCGCGCCCGAATCCACCACAGAATCGAGTACCCCGGCGAAACCCGCGGGCGAGCGCGCGAGCGCGGCACGAGGCCCCGGGCCCGGCGGTGGCGGCTTCGGCCGCGGTCCCGCCGCCTTCATGGGCGGACCGTCCGTCGAGAAGGCACTGGACTTCAAGGGATCCCTGAAACGGCTGTTGCGGCTGCTGCAGCCGCAACGCGCCGTGTTGTACGGCATCTTGGCGTTCGGTGTCGCCAGCGTCGCGCTGAGCGTCATCGGCCCGAAGATCCTCGGCATGGCGACGGACCTCATCTTCGCGGGGGTCGTCGCGAAGGACATGCCCGCAGGGGTGAGCAAGGCGGAGGTCATCGCCGGACTGCGGGCGAAGGGCGACAACACGCTCGCCGACATGTTCTCGGCGATCGACTTCGTCCCTGGCCAGCGCATCGACATCGACGCCGTCGGCCAGGTCCTGATGTGGGTGCTGCTGCTCTACATCGTGGCGTCGTTCTTCGCGCTTCTGCAGGCGAGGCTGACCACGAACCTGGTCCAGCGCGCGGTGTTCGAACTGCGGGAGAAGATCGAGGAGAAGTTCGCCAAGCTCCCGCTGAGTTACTTCGACCGCCAGCCGCGTGGTGAGGTGCTGAGCCGGGCCACCAACGACATCGACAACCTCGCGCAATCGCTGCAGCAGACGCTCGCGCAGATCGTGTCTTCGCTGCTGATGGTGGTCGGCGTGCTCGCGATGATGTTCGTCATCTCGCCGCTGCTGGCGCTGGTCGCACTGCTCTCGGTGCCCGCCTCGGTGATCGTCGCGGCGAAGATCGGCAAGAAGGCGCAGCCGCAGTTCATCAAGCAGTGGTCCACCACCGGGCGGCTCAACGCGCATATCGAGGAGATGTACACCGGGCACTCGCTGGTCAAGGTGTTCGGCCGCCGTGAGGAGGCCGAGGAGGTCTTCCGCGAGCACAACGACACGCTCTACGGCGCGAGCTTCCGGGCGCAGTTCATCTCGGGCACCATCCAGCCCGCGATGATGTTCATCGGCAACCTGAGCTACGTGCTGGTGGCCGTGATCGGCGCGCTGCGGGTGGCTTCCGGGACGCTGTCGCTCGGCGACGTCCAGGCGTTCATCCAGTATTCACGGCAGTTCAGCCAGCCGGTCACCCAGATCGCCAGCATGGCGAACCTGCTGCAGTCCGGGATCGCGTCCGCGGAGCGGGTCTTCGCGTTGCTCGACGCGGACGAGCAGGAGCCCGAACCCGCCGAACCCGCGCGGGTGGGCGAGGTGCGCGGACAGGTCGAGTTCGAGCACGTGTCGTTCCGGTACACCCCGAACACCCCGCTCATCGAAGACCTGTCGCTCACCGTCGAGCCGGGGCACACCGTCGCCATCGTCGGCCCGACCGGCGCGGGGAAGACCACCCTGGTCAACCTGCTCATGCGGTTCTACGAACTCGACGGCGGCCGGATCACCCTCGACGGTGTCGACATCGCCGAGATGGACCGCGAGGACCTGCGGTCCAAGACCGGCATGGTGCTGCAGGACGCGTGGCTGTTCGGCGGCACGATCGCGGAGAACATCGCCTACGGTTCCGCGGGCGCCACGCAGGAGGAGATCGTCGCGGCGGCCAAGGCGACCCACGTCGACCGGTTCGTCCGTACCCTCCCGGAGGGCTACGAAACGGTGATCGACGACGAGGGCGGCACGGTCAGCGCCGGCGAGAAACAGCTGATCACCGTCGCGCGGGCGTTCCTGGCGAAACCCGCGATCCTCATCCTCGACGAGGCCACCAGTTCGGTCGACACCCGGACCGAGGTGCTGATCCAGCGGGCGATGAATTCGCTGCGCGAGGGGCGGACGAGTTTCGTCATCGCGCACCGGCTTTCCACCATCCGCGACGCGGACGTCATCCTCGTGATGGAGAACGGCTCGATCGTCGAGCAGGGCGATCACGAAACGCTGCTGCTCACCGGTGGTGCGTACTCGCGGCTCTACGCGGCCCAGTTCGCGGAGGCGCTGGCCGAGACCGACTGAACCGCGGTGAATCGAAGGCCCCTTTTCCTGCTTTCATCGGAGGAAAAGGGGCCTTCGTCACCCGTCCGGACCGTGAACGGCGCTAGGCTTGCGTGAACGGATCCGGAGAGGGGTGCGCTGGCCGACCATGGCGGAGAAACTCGGCGAATACCGCCGTAAGCGCAAACCGGGACGGACTCCCGAACCCATTCCGGAACGCGACGGGGACGGCGGAACCCCGGCGGGGGCGAACGATCTCTTCGTCATCCAGGAACACCACGCGAGCAGCCTGCACTGGGACGTCCGGCTGGAACGGGACGGGGTGCTGGTCTCCTGGGCGGTGCCGAAAGGCCTGCCGATGTCACCGGATCTCGAACGCCTCGCCGTGCACACCGAAGACCACCCGATGGACTATCTCACCTTCGAAGGCGAGATTCCGGCCGGTGAATACGGCGGCGGCACCATGACGATCTGGGACACCGGCCGGTACGAAACGCTGCACTTCAACGACCACAAGGTCGAGATCGTCTTCCACGGGAAACGGGCGCGCGGGAAATACCTGTTCCTGAACGTGAAGAAGGACGGGAACGACCGCGGCTGGCTGCTCAAACGACTCGATCCGGCCGATCCCGGCCGCACGGAACTGCCTCCGTTCCTCGCTCCGATGCTGACCAAACCGGGGCGCCTTCCCTCGACCGGCGAAGACGCGGAATGGGCCTACGAATTCGACTGGTCGGGGCGCCGCACCCTGATCCGGGTGTCCGGCGGCCGGATCACCGCCTACGACGATTCGGGCGACGACGTCACCGGGCTGTACCCCGAGTTCCGCGGGCTGGGCGAGCAACTCGGTGCCGCCGATGCTTTTCTCGACGGGGAAATCGTCGTCTTCGACGGCGGGAAGCCGAGCCCGGACGGGCTCGGGCACCGCGCGCGGGCCACGAAGAGCTCCGCGAAACGGCTCGTCCCCCGGTTTCCGGCGTTCTACCTGGTGAACGACCTCCTGCATCTGGACGGCCGTTCCTGTGTCGAGTCGCCCTATGTCGAACGTCGAGAACTCCTCGATGGACTCGGTCTCGCCGGACCGCATTGGCAGGTCCCCCGGTACTACCGCGGCGACGGTGGCGCGGTCGCACGGGCCGCCCGCGAACACGGGCTCGCCGGCGTCATCGCGAAACGCGCCGACTCCGCGTACCACCCGGGAAGGCGGACCGGGGAATGGCTTTCCATCACCGGCGCCAGGGTCCAGCAGGTGGTACTGGGCGGCTGGCGGCCGGGTGGCGGCAGCCGGGCGGGCACGTTCAGTTCGCTGCTGCTCGGCGTCCCGCACGAGGATGGCTTGCGGTACATCGGGAACGTCGGTGTCGGCTTCGCGGGCGACGAGCTGGAGAAGCTGTCACAGCGGCTGTTCCGCTTGGAGCGCAAGACATCCCCGTTTCGCTCCGTACCGGAGAAACAGGCACGGGACGCGCATTGGTCGCGGCCGACCATCGTCGGCGAGGTCGTCTTCGGCGGCTGGACCGACGGGGGCTGCCTGCGCAATCCGCGCTGGCGTGGCCTGCTGCCGGACGTCGCCGCCGACGAGGTCGAACTCGACGGCTAGATATGGACGTCCTCGACGTCCCACCGGACGTCGAGGTCGGCTCCGACCCCGCTGACGTCCAGAATCCGCGACACCAAGGCGGTCTTCACGATCACCGAGAGCCGCCGCGACGCGGCATTGGCCTCTTCCAGCGCGTGCAATCCGGCGCAACTGAGGAAACCAACGCCGGAAAGGTCGAGGATCACGTGCTTTTCCGTGACGCAAGCACCGCTGAGTTCGACGCGGAACCGGCCGACGGTGGCCGCGTCGATCTCCCCCACCGCGGTGAGGATGACGACGCCGTCCTTGCGGCGGGTGGTGGTCACGGCCAGGGGCTGCGGTTCGCCGGGTACGCGCTGGCCAGGCAACATGGGGGCGCCTCTCTCCAGACCACCAAGTTCCCACTGACGGTACTCAGCGGCGGCGAGAGGTCAACCCTGGTACCTCATCGAAGCCAATTCGGGCGGGAACCTTTACGCACCGTTTGCCATTGTCCGGCGAAACGCCGGTGCGCGGCCTCGGCCGTCGCGACCGAACGACCATGCAGGAGGCCGTAAGTGAAAGCGTTTTCACTCTCGGCGTAGGCGCGGAGGCCGAGAAGCCGCAAGACCTCCCGGGTGACCACGACGTCGTGATGGATACCGAGAGTGGTTTGCACCGCCTTGACGTTCTTTCGCCATTTTCGAAGCTTCTTGCCTGTCACCGGCTGGACCGTCTCCGCGGCGTACCGGGCGCGCTTGGCCTTCTTGCGCACCTCGTGCAACGCGGCGTCCTGCTCCAGACCGGGCCGCAAGGCCGCCGCGACCGCGACCGCGTCACGCAGCTTCCGGTCCGAACGAGCGACCGCCTTGCGCAGCTCTTTCTTGCCGTCCTTGATCTTCTTGGGCTTGGCGACGAGCTTTTCCAGCGCCCGCAACAGATCCGTGTACCGCTTGCTGTCGAGCGCCCGGATGGCCCGGGCCTTGGCCTCTTCGGCCTCGCGCGAGAAGTGCCGCGTCATCAGCTGCCCGACGTTGCCGAGTACCAACTCGGACGGAAGCGCCTTGACTTCCTCGTGCAGCCGCTCCTCCATCACCTCGTTGTCCCTCGCCGGCCCGAGTTCGCCACCGAGCCACCGCAGCTCGGTGGCCAGCCCGTTCGCGACGTCGGCGTCGAGCGAACGCCGGAACGTCTTCAGCGCACTCCGCAGCCGCCTGGCGGCGACCCGCATCTGGTGCACCGAGTCCTCGACGTCCCGGCGAACCCCGATGTCGTTGCGGCGCAGCGCGTCCAGCTGCTCCGCGAAGTAGTCCGCCAGTACCGAACCGGACGCGCCCGCGGCCGACGGCACGAGCTCGTCCGTCAGCCGCCGGAGCTTCGACGGCCACCTCGACCGCTTCGCGCCCGCGTTCACGACGGCCCGATCCAGGCTGTCGAGCACGTCGGGATCGGTCCCGGGCGAAAGTTCGATCTCGATCTCTCGCCAGCGGTCTAGGTGCGCCTTCTCCCCGCCCGCCTCGCCGGTGACGACGTCATCGGTCAGCGTCGCGACCTCACGGCCCTCCGCGTCGAGGAGGGCGTACGAAGTCCGCTCGGTGCGCAGGTGCGCGGCCTGGACGAGTTTGGCGCCGAGAGTGCGCGCGCGGACCAGTCTCGCCAGCGCGCCGGGCACCTTGTCCGGCTTGCCCGACAGCGGGAGGCGGAGTTCCTCGCGCCTGTCCTCGCTGACCGGGAGCTTGAGATGCCAGCCCTCGTCGCTCCCGCCGAGCCTCCGCCGCAGCGTGATGCCCGCCTGCGCGAGCCGGAAGTCGGCGGTGTCGAAGTACGTGGCATCGAGGACGTCGATCCTCGGATCGGCCTGGTTCGTCACGGGACCGGCCGGGACCAGCGGCGGGATGGGCTTGTCGGCCGCCAGGTCGTACTTCCGCTCGATCTCCGCCTCGGCCACCGGGGCGCCGTCCTGCGTCTTCGTCACCACGAACTCCTCCTCTTCGGCTACCAGGAAGGATTACCCCGCGAAGAGGCGGCGGGAAACCCCGATCGGGTCATTCGTCCATCCGGTCGTACCGGTCCGCCCACTCGGCGAGCATTTGGCGCGACCTCTCCGCGGTCAGGGTATCGCTTTCCAGACGCGCGACGAGCGAATAGTACGCCTCGACCGCCACCCGGTCGTCGATGAACACTCCGGCCGCATAGGAATCCGTGTACACCACCGCCGGATGTTCCGTGAATTCCATGATGGTGAAGGAACTCTCGATTGTTCTGCTCACTTCGTTGCTTTCGGGGACGATACGAATGGAGCAATAGGGCAGGTTCGCCGACAGGACGAGGTGGAGCAGTTGCTCGTGCATGATCCGCGGCCCGCCGATGACCGACCGCAGCGCGCGCTCGTGGACGTAGAACCGGCACTGGGGCGGACGATCCCGCCGCAGCAGCTTCTGCCGCTCCATCCGGGCGTTCACGACCTGGTCCAGCTGGGCCTGGCCGCGGTTGCCGATCAGTTCGTAGGTGGTGCGGGCGTACTGTTCGGTCTGCAGCAGCCCGGGGAGCGTCAACGACTCGTAGCGCACCACCGTATGTGCGAGATTCTCTTGGATAGCCAGGGATTTCATCGGATCGACGAGTTCGTCGAAGTACGGTCGTACCCAGTACAGGTCGCTGCCCGGCTGCGTCAGTTCCAGCAGCAGGTCACGCTCGGGCTCCGCCTCGCCGCAGGTCGCGAGATACAGCGCCGCGTCCACCACGGACAGCTCGCGCAGCCCCTGTTCCCACCTCGTGACCTTGCTCTGCAACCAGCCGTTACGGCGGCTGACGTCGGCTCCGCTGAAGTGCCCGCGCTGCCTGAACGCCTTCATGCGGTGGCCCAGTTCCCGGGTCCGCGCCGTCGAATCCTTCTCAACCATGCGGGCCAAAGTAGGGCCGAACTCCGGCCGCGCAGTGATTGCCACGCGGTAATTCACCTCAACTGCTGATAACTTGCGCTCGCGCATTCCTGCGAAGCGCTGCTTCGCGAGCGAAGCAGCTTCGCTCGCGAAGGGTTCTTTAACTTTATAGCGGAAGAAAGTAATGGGGTCGAGTTATTCGGAAGTGGAAATGTTGCGGAGCCGGGCGAGGGCACCGCTCCGATCGGCGGTCCGTGACGCTCGCCGCGGCTCCGGTTGCCCCGGCACCAGAGGCGCGGCGCGTGAAGGACCCCTTCACGTACTTCCAGCGAGCACCACACGTCACCCGGCACGAGCTTCGAGGAGCGGCTCCGCGACGATGAAGGAATTGGGACGCTCAACGTCCCAATTCCTTCACGCTCGACCGCGCCGCCGCTGACACTGCACCTTCGCCCTGGTCACGCGCAGGTAGGCAAATACGGGTCCCAGAACCGCCCTCACCACTCACGAGACCCAGGTCACCCCTGACACCGCTTTGAAGCTTTTGTATCCCTGCCCCAGCCCACCTCGTTCAAAGCTTCAACCGGTGTATCAACGATACGCTTGAACCTCATGAGTCAAGACATCCGAGACTTCGTGACCCCCTCGTGCGACCTGCTCGGCCTGGGCGAACCGACGCACGCGACCCCGGTCTTCGCGGAGGTCCGCAACGAGCTGTTCGCCCAGCTGGTCGATCGCGGCTTTCGCTCGATCGCCCTCGAAACCGATCGTGTGGCCGCGCTCGTCGCGAACGACTTCGTCCGGGACGGCACCGGCACCCTCGACATCGCGATGAGCGAAGGCTTCACGCACACCTTCGGCGCCCTGGACGCGAACCGGCGGCTGATCGCGTGGATGCGCGAGTACAACGAGAATCGCCCGCCCGAAGAGCGCCTTTCGTTCCACGGCTTCGACACCCAGACCGAGAACACCTCCGCGCCCAGCCCTCGGCGCTATCTCGAATACGCCCGCGACTTCCTGGGCAGCGACGTGGACATCGCGGGCCCGGCCGGTGACGACGAACGCTGGGGCCGCACGGAGGCGGTCCTCGACGCGGCTTCCTCCGTCGGTGCCACGGCCGACGCCTACCGGCTCCGCGCGATCGCGGCCGAGTTGCACGCCGCGCTCCGATCCCGCAAGCCGGTCACGGAAGCGTGGGCGAGGGCGGAGATCCACCTCATGGCGGGCATCGATCTGCTGCGCTACCACCGGCAATGCGCCGAACCTCTCGAGCCGCAAGAACGCTACGCACCCCTGAGCGCCGTCAGGGACGCCATCATGGCGCGAAATCTGCTGGACATCCGGGCCGCCGAAGCCGATCGCGGCCGGACGCTGGTCTTCGCCCACAATCTCCACCTACGGCGCCAGCCGAGCACGATGCGGGTGGCCGGGACGGAGACCCACTGGTTCCCCGCGGGCGCGCTGGTGGCACCGCTGCTCGGCGATCGCTACGCCTTCGTCGCGACGAGCCTCGGCCGAAGCGATGCCATCGCGCTTCAGGAGCCCGAGGCCGATACCTACGAAGGGTTCCTGCAGAAGCACGTCACCACGGCCTGGGGTCTGCTCCCCGCCTCCGAGATCCCGCCCGCCCGCGTCCGGACCGATCCCGTTCCGCGGCAGGGCTACTTCCCGCTCGACCAAGCGATCCTCGACGACGCGGAGGCGATCCTGCACGTCGTCGCCTAGGCCGTGTCCTGTAAGTCTGTTCGATGGGCTTCGTGATCCAGGTGGTTCCTGACGGTGCGGGCGGATCGGCCTCGTACCGGGTCGTACTCGGCCGCATCCGCCCGTGCCGTCAGGGGCCGCCTGGGCGCGAAGACCGCGAACAAGACTTGCAGGACACGGCCTAGTCGAACCGGGTGACGCCTCCTGCCCTCGGAAGGCGTCACCCGGCCACGAGCACGCGCCGTCACCCCCAGTTCCACGATTCCGGGACGGCGCGAAGTCTCTCAACCGAGCAGGAGTCAACACGCCGTCCCCATAAGTTCGCCAAACGCCACCGCCCGCGATCCCACGCGGGACTAGCCCCGGCCCGCTCCGAATCCGATCTTCGTCAAAGCTTCACGAGCACGATCCCGCTGCCGTCCGTCACTGTCGACGGCGGAAAGGTCTTTGAGCGCGCGCAATTCCCACACCGGGAATCCCAGCTCCCGGAACAGCCCCGCCGCCGTGCGGAGCCCCTCGGCGGCTTCGGTCGCGACACCTTCGTCCGCGCGGAGACGCCCGAAGCTGAGCAAGGCGTATCCGCCGCCCCGGCGGTCACCGAGCTCGCGGAACGTGGTCATGGCGAGTCCCAGGTGCTCCGCGGCCCGGACGTGCTCGCCCGCAAGGCGCAGGGATTCGCCGAAACTCCGATGCGTGTACGCGGCGGCGTGCCGGTGCCCGACATGCTCGAACAGCTCCAGTGACCGCGATAGGCATCGTTCGCTCTCCTCCGGGTCTCCCGCTCTCGCGTGGAGATCGCCGAAGCTGCGAAGGACGTGCGCCTCCCAATGGCGTTCACGCGAACTCCGGGTGCCGATCAGAGCACTCGTCAGCAGTTCGCCTGCCTCGTCCACGCGGCCGTGCCGTCGCAGGACGTCGGCATACCGCTTGGCGGATCTGTCGTGCTGCTGCCCGTCCTCGCAATGGAGTGAAAGCAGCAGGCTCGCGTCGAAGCATTCCGTCGCCCGCCGGAAGTCGCCGAGGTCGTCCCAGAGCGAGCCGAACTGGGCCGACGCCATCGCCTGCCCGGCGAGGTCACCACAGTCCCGCAACAGGTCCAGCGCCTCCCGCAGCGCTTCGACCGCCGATCGGGTCCGGCCGGAGTCCGCGTCGACGTCGGCGAGTGCGACGAGCGCGGCACCGGTCCCCCGTTGATCGCCCGAGGAGCGGAATCGGCCCTCTGCCAACGCGAAACACGTCCTCGCCCGCGCCAGATCCCCCGAATCGGCATGAGAGTGGCCGAGCTTCAGCAGTTTCTCCGCCTCCGCCGGGAGATCGACGCGATCGCGGACGATGTCGAACCCGACAAGCGCGGGCGAACCGCCGTTCCTGGGACCGACGAGGTCGCTGTAGGCCTCGGCCAGCCGCGCGGTCAACTCGGTCCAGCCGTGGTTCTTCGCGGTTCGGACGGCGAGTGCGAGGTTCGCGGTTTCCGTCGCGCGCCAGCCGATCGGATCGGCGGCGACGCGGTCCGAAACCGCCGCCGGGACATCCGCCCGGCGAGCGGGCGGGTACTCGGCATCGAGCGCGGCGGAAGCGTGTTCGGCCAAGGCCGCCGTGACCGTCAGCGCGCGTTTGAGAGCACCGGGCGCCGGGGGTTCGCGGAGCGCGAGACGGACCAATCCGGGCAGCCGGTACCGGAGGAAGCCGGACCGATCCTGCTCGACGTGGAGCAGGTGATCGTCCACCAGTTCGTCGAGCAGTTCGGCCGCCTCGCGGGGTGAACAGCCCAGCAGGGCCGTCGCGAACCAGTCGGCGATGTCTGCGGCACCCGGGAAACCGAGGAGCCGCAACGAATTTCGCTGCCGCGGTGAAAGCTCGGCGAGGGCATCGGCGAGGACCGGGCGGACGGCGAGGTCACCGGCGGCCAGTTCGTTGAGCCGCAACCGCTCGTTCTCCAGTCGCGTCGCGAACTCCGCGATGCTCAGTCTCGGCCGTTGCAGCAGCTTCACACCGGCCGCCCGGACAGCCAGCGCGAGCCCGTCGCAGCAGGCCAGCACCCGGCGGACGGCGTCGGTTTCGGCGGACAGCCGGTCCTCCCCGGCGATCGCGCCGAGCAGGGTCAGCGAATCCGCGGCGGACAGCGGGCCGACCTCGACCGGTTTGGCGCCGACGAGCCCGGCCAGCCGTCGCCGCGTCGTGACGATCGTCGCGCAGCCGGGGCCGTTCGGCAGCAAGGGCCGCACCTCGGCCTCGGACCGGCAGTTCTCCAGGATCACCAACAGCCGCTTGTCCGCGGTATGGCTCCGCCACAACGAGATCAGCCCGTCCCGGTCGGCGGGGAGTTCCGATTCCGCGAAGCCGAGCGCGCGGAGGAATCCGGCGAGTACGTCGCCGGGTTCACGCAGGTCGGCGACGAGCTGACCGTCCGGGAACCGCTTGCGTACCCGCCAAGCGGCCTGGACGGCCAGCGCGCTCTTCCCCGTTCCCGCCGCGCCGTGCAGCACGACGGGCGCGGGACCTCTCAGCGCACGTCCCACCTCCGTCAGTTCCCCGGCCCTGCCGGTGAAATCCGGCGTCGCGGGCGGAAGACGGCACGGCGAGCCGCCGGCCGACCAGCCGGTTCCGGCGATGCGGCGGTGGACCTCGAGCAGGTCCTCCCCCGGTGAGATCCCGGCGTGTTCCCAAAGCGCGTGGCGGCATCGGTCGAGGACGGCCAGCGCGGAGTCCCGCCGCCCGAGCCCGTGGAGCGCCTCGGCCAGCCACCCGGCGAGGCGTTCGTCGCCCGGCCGGGCGGCCAGTTCGGGGCCCAGCCGGTCGGCGACCGCCTTGTGGTCACCGGCCGCGAGCTCCAGCTCGACCAGCTTGCCCAGTGCCGAAAACCGCTGGTCCTCGAGCCACAGGACGTGCGCCTCGACGAGCGGGCCCGCCGGGACGTCGGCGAACGCCCCGCCACGCCACAACCCCAGCGCCCGTTCGAGCAGTGCCCTGCGCTCGGCGCCGGTCGCCGTCGCGGCGGCCGCGGTCAGCGCGGAGAAGGCGGTGGCGTCGAGCTCCCCTTCCGACACCGCGAGCCGGTAGCCGCCCCTGCCGGACCACAGCCGCTGCCGGGCGTCGTCCACCGGCAAGCCGGGCGACAACGCCTTGCGGAGCTTGGAAACCGCCATCTGCACGACCGCGGCGGCGCTCGACGGCGGTCCCTCGGGCCAGAGTTCGTCCACGAGGGTGTCCCGGTGGACGAACTCGTCCGGCCTGGCCAAAAGCACCGCGAGCACCCGGCGGGGCTGCGCCGCCGACGGCAACGGGACCGAGGCCCGGAGCGGGCCGAGCACCTTGAACTCCACGAACCACCTTTCACCTGGACGGATGAGCAGAATCTAACCCGGCACCGCCCCAGGGTTACCGCTTCTCACCCGGATGGCCGTCCCCCTTACCCGCCGGTGTGAGCGAGCAGCCGGTCCCGCAACGCGGGCTCGTCGGCGAGTGCCTCGTTCACCGAGTGGTCCAGCAGCGGCTTGAGGTCTCCGTACGGCCGCTTCGACCAATCGAGCGGACCCTGCGGCGGCTTCGGGTCGTACTCGATGACGAACTGGATCGTCCGCGCGATCTCGGCGCCGACGAGCCGCTCGACCAGGTGCAGCGCGAGGTCGATCCCCGCCGACACCCCGGCGGCGGTGATCACGTTCCCGTCCTCGACCCAGCGCTCGGCGACGGGCTCCGCCCCGAACGCGCGCAGCAGTTCGCGGAACATCCAGTGCGTCGTGGCCCGGCGGCCCTTCAGCAGACCGGCCTGCCCCAGCAGGAGCGATCCCGTGCACACCGACGTCACGAGTTCCGCGTTCGCCCCGGCGTGCCGCAGGTACTCGATCAGCTGCTCGTCGGCGAGTGCCTTCAGCGTCGGTTCGGCGCCGCCGGGCACGAGCAGCGCGTACGGCGACGGGACCTCGTCGAAGGTGTGACTCGCCGCGAGCCTCAGCGGGTTGTCGGTGGTGATCGGCTCCTTCGTCGCGCCGACCACGACCGTCCGGTACTCCTGCGCCGTGCTCGCCATGCCGTCCAGCACGGTCAGCGGCCCGACCATGTCGAGCGGGGTCAGCCCCGGGTACACCACGAACGCGATGGTCTTCTTGTCCTCTGTCATGGGGACAACGGTGTCGCAGGTCTGCGGCCGCGGTGAGCCGGATGTCCGGATTCCTGCGAACTACGTCCGACGGCCGGGCGGTACTGCTAGCGTTCGATCATGCCGGGTTCACCCAGACGAGTGTTGATCGTCGGCTACAGCAATGCCGAGATGCTCGACATCGCCGGTCCGGCGGACGTGCTGGACGTCGCGTCCAAACTCGGCGGGAAACCCGGGTACGAGATCATGCTCGCCAGCGTCGACGGCCGCGGCATCCGTTGCGAGTCCGGGTTGACCTTGCAGGCGCAGCATCGGCTCGACCAGGTGACCGGCGAGCTGGACACGCTGATCGTCGCGGGCGGCACCGGGCACGAGACCGCCGCCGCGGACCCGAGGATCGTCTCCCACATCCGCAGGCTCGCGCAGCACAGCCGCCGCGTCGCCTCGGTGTGCACCGGCGCCACCGTGCTCGCCGCGTGCGGGCTGCTCAACGGGCGCCGCGCGACCACCCACTGGCGGTTCGCGAACCGGCTCGCGACGACCTACCCGCAGGTGAACGTGGACCCGGTGCCGCTGTACGTGCGCGACGGCAACGTCTACACGGCGGCGGGCGTCACCAGCGGTATCGACCTCACCCTCGCGTTCGTCGAGGAGGACCACGGCCCCAGCCTCGCCAGGGAGACCGCCCGCATGCTGGTCACCTACCTGCAGCGGCCGGGCAACCAGGCGCAGGTGAGCATGTTCCTGTCCGGTCCGCCGCCGGAGAACCGGCTGGTCCGCGACATCACCGCGTACGTCGCCGAACATCTCGCCGGCGATCTCGGCACCACCGTGCTCGCCGAACGGGCGGGCATCAGCACCCGGCAGCTGACCAGGCTGTTCGACGCGCACCTGAGCACCACGCCCAGCAGGTACGTCCGGGCGGCGAGGACCGAGAACGCGGCGAAACTGTTGTGCGGCACCGAACTCCCGCTGACCTCGATCGCGCGGCGATGCGGTTTCGGCTCGACCGAAACCCTTCGCCAGGCCTTCCTCGACCACTTCGACACACCGCCGTCCGCCTATCGCCGCGTCCATCTGAGGCAGTCCTTCGGCTAGGCCGAATGCGGGCCGCGATCGGGGCTGTGGAGGATGTGCGGGTGAACCGCCGCGACATCTCCGACGACGACACCGGCCCGATTCGCCGGGTTACGGACACTCCGTCCGATCGCTCGCCCGGAACGTCCCGTACGCCGCGCCGGACCCCGCCCGAGGGCACCAGGCGCGCGCGTCCCCCCGCTCAGCGGCCGCGGCAGGCCGAACCGGGCAGACGTCGCGCCGCCGAGCCCGAGCCGGAACCGAAGCCCGAGCCGAAACCGGCCGGTCACGGGCACTCGCACGGCCACGGACCGGCGGCGCCCGCGTCGCACCGTGTCCGGAAGCTGTTGATGTGGCTCCTGATCCCGCTCGCCGTCGCGACCGTCGCCGGGATGGTCCTGCTCTACCCGTGGGGCAAGGATCCGGCCAAAAGCGTGTTCCCCCAGGGAACTCCGGTGAACGCCACGATCTCCACGACGATCACCGGGCCGTGCCTCGCCGAAGGCCAGGTCCAGGTCGGCGAGCCGCCGCCGGACGCGAAACCGTGCCTCACCAGCGCACTGACGATGACCGACGGTCCCGCCGTCGGAAAGCCGCTGAAGCTGACCCTTCCGATCGAGCCGAGCACGCCGCGGTTCGCCGCGGGCGACAAGGTGGTGCTGTCCTACAACGGCGGCGACGTCGCGGACCCCGCGTCGTTCCAGATCGTCGACTTCCAGCGCGGGATGCCGCTACTGCTGCTCGCCGGGCTGTTCGCGCTCGCGGTGATCGTGCTGGGCCGCTGGCAGGGTCTCGCCGCGCTGATCGCGCTCGGGCTGAGCTTCCTGATCCTCGCGCTGTTCGTGCTGCCGTCGATCCTCGCCGGGGAGAGCCCGCTGCTGGTGGCGATCGCGGGCGCGGGCGCGATCATGTTCATCGCGCTGTACCTGACCCACGGGCTGTCCGCGAGAACCTCGGTGGCGGTACTGGGCACCTTGGTGAGCCTGGTCCTGATCGGCGTCCTTTCGGCGATCTTCTCGGCCGCGGCGTCGCTGACCGGGCTGGACGACAGCACCTCGCAGCTGATCGGCTCGCTCGGGCACGGGATCGACGCGCGAGGGCTGCTGCTGGCCGGTGTCGTGATCGGCGCGCTCGGTGTGCTGGACGACGTCACGGTGACGCAGACGAGCGCCGTATGGGAACTGCGGCGGGCGAACCCGTCGCTCGGCTGGCGTGAGCTCTACGGCGCGGGCCTGCGGATCGGGCGCGACCACGTCGGTTCGGCGGTCAACACCCTCGTGATGGCGTACGCGGGCGCGGCGTTGCCGGTGCTGCTGTACACGTCGCTTTCGGGTGTCGGCCTCGGTTCGATCCTCGGCGCGGAAGACATCGCGCAGGAGATCGTGCGGACGCTGGCCGGGAGCGTCGGCATCGTCGCGGCGGTGCCGGTCACGACGGTGCTGGCCGCGCTGATCGCCTCGCGGGAGCCTCAAGAGCCCCTTTCATGACACGCGGCGGGACTCCGTGACTCAGTCCAGCGTCGCCACGAACCGGCTGACCGCTTCCATCGTGAACCGCTGGATGTACTTCCCGGCGGGCGCCGCCGAAGCCAGCCGGTACAGCGGCCGTTCCGCGGCCGCGTCCCCACGAGCCTCCGACTTCAGCTGTGCCACCAGCAGTTCCGAGAACACCAGGCCGTTCGCCTCGGTGTTGTTCAGCAGCGCGTTGGCCAGCTTGCGCAGTTGCAGGATGCCGAGTTCACGGCCGCCCGCACCCGAGTAGACGGCCAAGTCGACCTTCGCCACCTTGCGGCGTTTGCCCGCGTTGACCAGCAGGCTGACCGTGCGGGTGCCGCGCACGTCACTGATCACCAGGTCGATGCGCTCGGCCGCGGTCAGATCGATCCGACGGAAGCCCCAGGTCCGCACGATGAGCGTTTCGCCTTCGAGCCAGACGCGGCGCCGCAGGTTGTAGAACATGACGTAGAGCAGCGGCAGCGCGATCACCGCGGCGACGACGAGCCCGGCGATCTCACCGCCGATCAGCCCGGCGATCCCGCCGAACGCGGCCGCGAAGATCACGACGCCCGCGATACCGGAGCAGCCACGCCTGCGGCGGAGCTTGGGATCGTCGTGGAACAGCGGCAGCCGCTCGGGGGTTTCCGGCGTACCGGTCGGCTCGGCCATCACACGCCCGTCCCCGCCAGGAACGGGTTGCCCGCGCGTTCCTGGCCGATCGTGGTGGCCGGGCCGTGTCCCGGCAGGACGACGGTGTCGTCGGGCAGCGTCATCACCTTGGCGCCGAGGGAGCGCACGAGTTCGCCGCCGTCGCCGGAGGACCGGCCGATCGAACCGGCGAACAGGCTGTCCCCGGTGAGCACGATCCGGCCGCCCTCGGCGGAGGTCAGCCCGAAGATCACCGAACCGGCGGTGTGCCCCGGTGTGCGGGACACCGAGATCTCCAGCCCGGCCAGCCTGAGCGGGCCATCGACGAGTGGCACGATCCCGTCCTTCCGTTCCCCGGCGTCCGAGACCAGGAGTGGCCGGTCCGCCTCGTCCAGATGAAGAGGTATCCCGTGGCGCGCGCCGATCACGGCCGCCGAGGCGACGTGGTCCGGGTGGCCGTGGGTGGCGAGCATCGCGACCGGCGTCAAGCCGTGTTCGGCGAGCGCGGCCTCGAGCCGCTCGACGACGTCCTCGCCGGGATCGACGATCACGCACTCCCCGCCGCCGTCCGCGGCGAGCAGATAGCAGTTGGCTTCGAGGGGGCCTGCCGGAAAACCGACAACCAGCACGAAACGCCTCCTCAGATCTTCCGCCGAACAGGTGACAGGATGGCCCTGATCACGATCAAGTAAGCCTAGCGGCCCCTGTACGGGGGTCTCACAGGCTGTGCCCATAGACTTCCGCTACCTCAGACGTGTGACATCGAGTGGAAACCGGGAGGGCGGGTGCCGACCAACCAGCAGCGCCGCGAAGCCGCGAAGCGCAAGCTCGAGCGACAGATCGTGCATCGGGCCGAAAAGGCCAAGCGACGCAAGATCGTCGGCTCGGTGGCGGTCGTCGGCGTCGTCGCGATCGTGGCGGGCGCGGTTTGGTGGATCGTCAGCAGTAACAGTGGTGACGACGCCGCCTCCGACGCTTCCCCGAGCTCGGCTCCTCCGACCCCCGAGGTCACCATCCCCACGGAACGCGCGCCGCTGCCCAAGCGGGCGACGCCGCTGGCGAACCCGGTGGCCTGCGACTTCAAGGACGACGCCGCCAAGCAGGCCTCGAAGAAGGTGAACAAGCCGGAAGGCAAGGGCGTCTCTTCGAACGGGACCGTCAACGTCGTGCTGAAGAGCACCGCGGGCGACATCCCGCTGAGCCTGGACCGGGCGCTCGCCCCGTGTGCCGTGCAGAGCTTCATCAGCCTCTCGCAGCAGGGCTACTTCAACGACACCAAGTGCCACCGGCTCGGCACCACCGGCCTGCAGATGCTGCAGTGCGGTGACCCCGAGGCCAGCGGCATGGGCGGTCCGGGCTACACGATGCCGGACGAGGCGTTCCCCGAGATCAAGTACGGCCGCGGCATCCTCGCGATGGCGAAGACGCAGCAGCCGAACTCCGGCGGCAGCCAGTTCTTCATGGTCTACGGCGAAGCCGAACTGCCCGCGGAGTACTCGGTCTTCGGCAGCATCACCGACGACGGCCTGAAGGTGCTCGACAAGGTCGCCAAGGCGGGAGCCAATGCCCAGGCCGGCAACGGCGACGGCACCGGCCCGCCCAACACCGAGGTCAAGTTCACCGGCGTCACGGTCAGCCCCTGACGTGAAGCTGGAGCTCAACGGCGCGCCCGCCAGGTCGGAAGACCTGGTGGGCGCGTTCGGTTACGGTCATTTCACCGCGATGCAGGTCCGCGACGGCAAGGTCCGCGGCCTGGACGCCCACTTGCACCGGCTCGCGACGAGCACCCGGCGCATGTTCGCCACCGGACTCGACACCGACGCGGTGCGCGGATACGTCCGGCAGGCCGTTCGGGGCGAGGACGCGCTGTCCGTGCGGGTGCTGATCTTCTCCCGCGCGATGGACTGGTCCGATCCCGGCGCCCCCGCGGCCCCGGACGTCCTCGTCCGGACCGGGCCGCCGAAAGAACACGAGCTGACGCCGCTGCGCCTGCGGTCCGTGCGCTACGAACGGGTGCTGCCCGAGGTCAAGCACGTCGGCACGTTCGGCCTGGTCCACCACACGCGTGAGGCGATGATGGCCGGTTACGACGACGCGTTGTTCGTCGACCAGCGGGGCAGGGTCAGCGAGGCGTCGATCTGGAACGTCGGTTTCCTCGACGGCGGCACGGTGGTCTGGCCGCAGGCGCCGGTGCTCGACGGGATCACCCAGCAGTTGGTACGGCGCGGCTTGACACTCACCGGGATCCCGCAGGAGATCCGCGAGGTCCGTCCGGCCGATCTGCCGGAGTTCGACGCGATGTTCCTGACCAACTCGGAGTCGGTCGGCTGGCCGGTGGCGTCGGTGGACGACGTCGTCCTGCCGTTCGCGCCCGAGACCGGCCGGATCCTGACCGAGGCCTACGAGAGCAACCCCTGGGACGAAATCTAGCCGGAACGTCCGGGACCGCACGTTTGACTTACTTGTCACCAGCTCGAACCTTCCTCCGCGACGGCACGTGTAGTGAGTAGCCGTCCGGAAAAGGGAGGACCCTTGGCCGCTCACCGGGTTCGCACCAGTTTCGTCCTCGCCGTGCTGTTCGGCGGCTCGATGGGCGGTCTTGCGCACGCGCAGGAACAGCCGTCCGGCGCGGTCGTGAAGTACTTCGTGGTCCCGTTCTCGGCGAGCCCGGACGAGAACACGCTGTTCCGGATCGCGGAGCAGACCCTCGGCGCGGGTGCCCGCTACCAGGAGATCTTCCGGCTCAACGCGGGCAGGCTCCGGCCGGACGGCACCGCGTTCACCAACCCGGCCTCGATCCAGCCGGGGCAGGTCCTGCAACTCCCCGCCGACGCCCACGGCGCGATCGACGGTCCGCTGCCCGCTGCGCCGGCCGCTCCCCCGCCCCGGCCGGCGCAGGCCGTCGCCCCGGCCGCGTCGGCGACGTCGGGGAGCCTCGTGGCGTCGCTGGCGACCGGGATCGGAGGCGTGCTGCTGGGCTTGCTCGGCGGGCTCAGGCTGCGGCGCTCGTGGGTGCGACGCACGCCGTCGACTCCCGAGCCGGATCCGCTCGACTTCCCGCCCAGTACCGGAACGCTCGACCTGCCCGCCGAACACCGGCTGGAGGAGACCGGTCCGATCCGGGACTGGATGCCGCTGCCCGGTGCTCCCGATGGGCACTCGTACTTCTTCCTGAGCATGGCCGACACCCAGCTGATCGCGGCCGTCCCCGCGGACGCGCGCGTCAACGTCACCGTGATGACCGCGCCCCTGCCGAAACCGATGATCATCGACATGCCGGAAGTCCGAAGGCCGCATTCAGAGGACTGAATGCGGGGCATTCGACCTCAGCGGTAGGTGAACTTCGGCGGTCGGCGCGCGAGGAAAGCGGCCACGCCCTCGGCGTAGTCCTCACCGTGCAGGGCGCCGAGGCGGATCTCGTCCACCTCGGCGTCGGATTCCTCTTGACCGGCCACGATCTTCTCGATGATCCGGTTCATCCCGCGCACCGACGCCTGCGATCGCGAAGCGAGCGTCTCGACGAACTTCGCCGTCGAGGACTCCAGCTCGTCAACCGGGAAGACGTCGTTGAGCAGCCCGATCTCCCTGGCCCGCCGCGCGTCGACGAGTTCGCCCGAGAGCAGGAAGTACTTGGCGTGCGCCGGGCCGACCAGCGAGACCAAACGCCGGGTCGAGTCGAAGTGGTAGACGATGCCGAGCTTCGCCGGGGTGATCCCGAAGCGCGAGCCCTCCGCGGCGAAGCGGAAGTCGCAGGCGACCGAGATCTGGCAACCGCCGCCGATGCAGTTCCCCTGGATCATCGCCACCGTCGGCTTCCGTGACGCCGTCAGCGCCGCCACGGCCTCATCGACGGCCTTGTCGTAGGTCTCGGCCGCGTCGGCGGTGGACCGCAGGTCCCGGAACTCGCTGATGTCGGCGCCCGCCGAGAAATGCGCGCCCGCGCCGGTCAGCACGAGCACCTTGATCGCCGGGTCCGCCTCCACCCGCGCCACCACGTCCGGGATCGCCGACCACATCCCGTAGGTGATCGCGTTCATCTTCTCCGGCCTGGTGAACGTCAGCCGCGCGACCTCGCCGTCGCGAGTGAATTCGAACCCGTCAGTCATGTTCCGCACCCTAAGTGCGCGCCTCCCCCTGAACCACCCGGATGTGGGCAAGCCCCCGAGGAACCGGTTAGGAAGCCGAAGTCACCCGATAGACGTCGTAGACGCCCTCGACACCTCGGACCACCTTCAGCACGTGGCCGAGGTGCTTCGGGTCGCCCATCTCGAAGGAGAACCGGCTGACCGCGACCCTGTCGCGCGATGTGGTCACCGACGCGGACAGGATGTTGACCTTCTCGTCCGCGAGCACCTTGGTGACATCCGACAGCAGGCGGTGCCGATCCAGCGCCTCGACCTGGATCGCGACAAGGAACACCGACGAAGCCGACGGTGCCCATTGGACTTCGACCAGACGCTCGGGCTGCGCGGTCAAATCGTCGGCGTTGGTGCAGTCGGTCCGGTGAACGCTGACACCACCGCCGCGGGTGACGAACCCGAGGATCTCGTCGCCCGGCACCGGGGTGCAGCAGCGGGCGAGTTTGGCCCAGACGTCGCCGGCGCCCTTCACCACGACACCGACGTCGTTCGAGCCGCGGCGGCGCGTGACCGTGGACGGGGTCGCGCGCTCGGCGAGTTCCTCTTCCGCCTCGTCGACGCCGCCGATGAGCGCGACCAGCCGTTGCACGACGTGCTTCGCGCTGGTGTGGCCTTCGCCGACGGCCGCGTACAGCGAGCTGATGTCGGGGTGCCGCAGTTCCGTGGCGACCGCGCCCATGGACTCGGCGGAGACCAGCCGCTGGATCGGGAGGCCGACCTTGCGGACCTCCTTGGTGATGGCCTCCTTGCCGCCTTCGATCGCTTCGTCGCGGCGTTCCTTGGCGAACCACTGCCGGATCTTCGCGCGCGCCTTGGGCGAACCGGCGAACTGCAGCCAGTCGCGGCTCGGCCCGGCCGTCTCGGCCTTCGAGGTGAAGATCTCGATGACTTCGCCGTTCTCGAGCTTGCGCTCGAGTGCGACCAGCCTGCCGTTGACGCGGGCGCCGATGCAGCGGTGACCGACCTCGGTGTGCACGGCGTAGGCGAAGTCGACCGGCGTCGACTCGACCGGCAGCGTGATCACGTCGCCCTTGGGCGTGAACACGAAGATCTCGCGCGAAGCGAGTTCGTAGCGCAGTGATTCGAGGAAGTCGCCAGGGTCGGCGGCCTCACGCTGCCAGTCGAGGAGCTGGCGCATCCACGCCATCTCGTCGACGTCCACCGAGTTGGCCCCGTTGCTGCTGTGGGTGCCTTTGGTCTCCTTGTACCGCCAGTGCGCGGCGATGCCGTACTCGGCGGTGCGGTGCATCTCGTAGGTACGGATCTGCACTTCGAGCGGCTTGCCGTCCGGGCCGATCACCGTGGTGTGCAACGACTGGTAGACGCCGAAACGCGGCTGCGCGATGTAGTCCTTGAACCGGCCGGGGACCGGCTGCCACAGCGCGTGGACGACACCCATCGCGGCGTAGCAGTCGCGGACGTCCTCGACCAGGATCCGTACGCCGACCAGGTCGTGGATGTCGTCGAGGTCGCGCCCGCGGACGATCATCTTCTGGTGGATCGAGTAGTAGTGCTTCGGCCTGCCCTCGACCTTGGCGGTGATCCGCGAGCCTTCGAGGTTGCCGGTCAGCTCGGTGATCACGGACCGCAGGTACGTGTCCCGTGAGGGCGCGCGATCGGCGACCAGGCGGACGATCTCGTCGTACTTCTTCGGCTGCAGGATGGCGAAGGCCAGGTCCTCCAGCTCCCATTTGACCGTCGCCATGCCGAGCCGGTGCGCAAGCGGGGCCAGGACTTCCAGGGTCTCGCGGGCCTTGCGGGCCTGCTTCTCCGGCGGCAGGAAGCGCATCGTGCGCATGTTGTGCAGGCGGTCGGACAGCTTGATGACCAGCACGCGCGGGTCCCGCGCCATCGCGATGACCATCTTGCGGATGGTCTCGGCCTCGGCGGCCGTGCCTAGCTTGACCTTGTCCAGCTTGGTGACGCCGTCGACCAGCTCGCCGACCTTCTCGCCGAAGTCGGCCTTGAGGCTCTCCAGCGAGTATCCGGTGTCCTCGACGGTGTCGTGCAGCAGCGCCGCGACCAGTGTCGTGGTGTCCATGCCGAGTTCGGCGAGGATGGTCGCGACGGCGAGCGGATGCGTGATGTACGGGTCGCCGGACTTGCGCCGCTGCTCACGGTGGAGCTCTTCGGCGACGTCGTAGGCGCGCTGCAGCAGCGCGAGATCGGCGTTCGGGTGCAGCTCACGGTGGATGACGGCGAGCGGTTCGAGGACCTGTTTGACCGGCGCGGCGCGCTGTGCGGTGATGCGGCGGGCGAGGCGGGCGCGGACGCGGCGCGTCGCGGATGGCGTCGGCGCTGCCCCCTGGCGCGCCGCACCGTTCTGCTCGGTGCCGTCCTTCGAGGACACCGCGGCATCGAGCTCTTGGCTCACCCGCACCTCCTGCAGCTTCGTGCGGCCTTCGGACGTCAAGGGTAACCGCTCCCCCTCGCGGCACACTGGGTGCGCCCGCTCAACACACCCGGAGGGCCTCCACGCGATGCCCTTCAAGCACGGAACGACCACCGAGCGCGCCGAGTTCCATGATCACCGAAACCCCGGTGACCTGCGCCTTCGCGTCCTCCAGCAGTTTGCAGGTCGCCGCGACCGTGCCGCCGGTGGCGAGCACGTCGTCGAGGATCGCGACACGCTGACCAGGCTCGACGACACCTTCGGGAAGTTCGACCGTTGCGGTGCCGTACTCCAGCGTGTAATCGACCCGGCCCGCGACGCGGGGCAGCTTGCCGGGCTTGCGGATCACCGCGACGCCGAGACCGCGGGCGTAGCCGACGGCCGCGGCCAGCAGGAACCCGCGCGCTTCCACGCCCGCCAGCAGCTCGGCCTCGGGATCGACGGTGGCGGCGAGCGCGTCGGTGACGGCCTTGAACCCGGCGGCGTCGGCGAACATCGGACTCAGGTCCCGGAACAACACGCCGGGTTCCGGGAAGTCCGGCACGTCGGCGATCAGGTCGAGTGCCTTGTCCAGCTCCATGTACTTCCCTGCTCTCAGATTGTGTGTTCGGCCGTCCCCCGACGCAATGAACGGGACTTTCATTGCAAATTTTGCAATGAAAGTCCCGTTCACTACACGCTTGGAGCGAGCCGGTTACCTCTTGCGCTTACCCTGCGGACGGCCCTTGTGGGCCGCCTTCTGGTTCCGCGCCGGGACGCTCGCCGCGGCGGCGTACGCCTTCTCCTTGCGGAGTTCGGCGGACAGCGCGTCCTCGTCGGTCGGGTCGAAGTCGTCGTCGCGATCGGCGGCCTTGCGGGCCTGGTTCGCACGCCGCGAGGCGACCCGCTCGGCCTGCTGGCGGAACTTCGGATCGCGCATCTTGAGGTCGACCAGCAGCGGGGTGGCCAGCGCGACCGACGACAGCACGCCGACGATGGTGCCGGTGAGCTGCACCAGCGCGAGGTCCTGCAGCGTGCCGGAGCCGAGCAGGATGTACCCGACCACGAGCAGGCCGAGGATCGGGAGCATCGCGATCAGCGCGGTGTTGAACGACCGCATCAGCGTCTGGTTCAGCGCCAGGTTGGCCGCCTCGCCGAAGGTACGGCGGGTGAGCCCGAGCAGGCCGCGCGTGTTCTCGCGGACCTTGTCGAACACCACCACCGTGTCGTAGAGCGAGAACCCGAGGATCGTCAACAGACCGATCACCGTCGCCGGCGTGACCTCGAAGCCGATCAGCGAGTACACACCCGCCGTCACCACGATGTCGTGCAGGAGCGAGATCAGCGCCGCGGCGGCCATCCTGGTGTCGAAGTACAACGCCAGGAACAGCGTGACCGCCAGGAGGAACACCCCGAGCGCGATCAGCGCCTGACGCGAGATCTCCCCGCCCCAGGACGCGCTCACCGCGCTGTCACTGATGGCCTGGACGCTCGGCTGACCGTTGGTGCCGATCGGGCCCAGGTCCCGGAACAGCGCCTGCTTGATCTTGGAGACCTCGGCCGCGTCCAGGGTGTCCGAACGGAGCTGGATGGTCGACGAGACGCCGCTGCCGACCTTCTGCGCCTCGTCGGCCGGACGGCCGAGTGCCTCGGCGAAGACGTCCTTCGCCTGTTGCTCGCTGATCTGCCCGTTCTTGCCGTTGGCGGGCATCTGGATCTGGGTGCCGCCTTCGAAGTCGATCCCGAAGTTGAACCCCTTGATCCCCATCGACGCGATGCAGACCAGTACCAGCGCGCCGAAGAAGATGTACCAGCGCTTGCGCTTGCCGACCACGTCGAACGCGCCCGTGCCCACGTAGAGGCGACGGAAGATGCTCTCGCGCTTACCCGCGGTGGTGGTGTTGTCGTCGACCACGGTCACGCCTCCTTGACGTTCGGGCGGCCGGCGGCCGGACGGGCCGCCTTGCGCTCCGAGCCCACCTGCTGGACGGCACCGAGGCCGAGGTTCTTCGGGTTGGACAGGAACTTCGACTTCGACCGGGACACCATCGCGACCAGCGGATGCGTCACGAGGTAGACCACGACGAGGTCGAGCACCGTCGACATGCCGAGCGTGAACGCGAAGCCCTTCACGTCACCGACGGCCAGCCAGTACAGGATGGCCGCGGCGAGGAAGCTGACCGCGTCCGACGCCAGGATCGTGCGCTGGGCACGGGACCAGCCTCGCGGCACCGCGGAGCGGAATGTCCTGCCCTCGCGGATCTCGTCCTTTAATCGTTCGAAGTAAATGACGAAGGAGTCCGCGGTGATACCGATCGCGATGATCAAACCGGCCACGCCGGCGAGGTCGAGGGTGTACCCGATCCACCGCCCCAGCAACACCAACACCGCGTAGACGAGCGAGAACGCCAGGACCAGGGACAAGATCGTCAGCACACCGAGCAAGCGGTAGTAGAACAAGCAGTAGATGAAGACGATCAGCAGGCCGATACCGCCGGCGATCAGGCCCGCCTGCAGCGAGGCGAGACCCAGCGTCGCGGACACCGTCGTCGCGTCCGAGGACTCGAACGACAGCGGCAGCGAGCCGTACTTCAGCACGTCCGCCAGGTCCTTCGCCTCGACCTGACTGAACCGGCCGGTGATCTGGGTCTGGCCGCCCAGGATCGCGGACTGGATGGTCGGCGCGGAGACGACCTGCGTGTCGAGGACGAACGCCGCCTGCTTCTGGGTGTTCTTCGAGGTGAAGTCGCCCCAGATCCGGGAACCGTCGCTCTTGAAGTTCAGGTTGACGACCCACTGGGAGTTCTGGGTGTCGTAGCCCGAGGAAGCGTCGGAGATCTCGGTTCCGGGGAGGAACTCCGGCTCCAGCAGGTACTTCGCGGTGTTCTTGTCACCACAGGCGACCAGCGGCTTGTCGGTGAGGTCGTTGCCGACCAGCGGGTCCGACACCTTGGGGTCGCAGTTGAGGGCCGCGAAGGCCTTCTCGGCGGCCGCGGCCTGCTTCGCCTGGTCCGTCGAAAGCAGATCGGGGTTCTGCCGGAGACTCCGGGCCTCCTCGATCTCCTTCTTGGTCTGCTCGTCGGCGTCGCCGGGCTGCTGCTGCGGCGCTCCGGCGGAACCACCGCCACCGTTGGCCGGGCTGCTCGGCGGAGCACTCGCGGACGGGGCACCCGAAGACGCAGGCGGGGCCGAAGACTGGGGCGGGGCCGACGGCTGCGGAACCGGGGTCACCGGCTGCGACGTCACGACCTTCCGGAAGCCCAGCTTCGCGGTCTTGCCCAGGGTCTTGGCCTGGTCGCCCTGTTCGCCGGGGACGGTGATGACGACGTTGCTGCCGTCGAGGACGACCTCGGTGCCACCGACGCCGATACCGTTGACCCGGCGCTCGATGATCGAGCGGGCCTGTTCGAGGGACTCTCGCGGAGGGTCGCCGCCGTCGGGATTTCGGGCGGACAGGGTGACCCTCGTGCCGCCTTGCAGATCGATGCCGAGTTTCGGCGTCGGCTTGCCGCTACCGGTGAAGAACACCAGGGCGTACAGCGCCACCACGATCAGGGCGAAGAAGGCGAGATAGCGTCCCGGGCGGAGATGCCCGGCCGGTGCGGCCACTGTGCTTCGGTCTCCTCGGACGGACTGGGTTTTCCCCAATGGACTTGGCTGTTCACTCACCGGACGGGAGTCCGGTGGTACCGCGAACCTGCCTCGACGACGATGCCCGGTGAACGGGCACGACTATGACGACGGACACGCACGCAGCACCGAGACACTACTCGGTGCTGCGTGAGCCCGGCGTTGCCCCCGCACCTACGAAAGTCTGGTGTCGGGGATGGCCTTACAAGAGCTACTTCTTGCCGTGCTCCAGCGGAGGAGCGATCTGCGCGCCCGACTTCTCTTCGACGCGCTCGTCGTCCTTCGACTCGATGGCAGGCTCCTCGACGACGGCCTCGTCGTCGATCGTCTCGTCGTCGGTCTCGACGACCGGCTCGACCTTCTCGCGAACGGCCTGGCGGAGCCAGGTGGTCACGACACCGGGAGCGATCTCGAGATCGATCGTGGTGTCGGCGGAGGCGTCGGCGACAGACGCGTAGAGACCGGAGGTGGTCATCACCCGGTCACCGGGAGCAAGACTCGAGAGCAGCTCCTGCTGCTTTGCCGCCGCCTTCTTCTGCTTACGGGTGCCCATGACGAGCGGAATCGCCACAACGAGCATCAGGAGCAGCGGCAGCAATAACTGGTTCATGATTCTCCATTTCGAGCGGACGCCGCGCGGTGCGCTGTTTTGTCCGATTTGGCGGGGTGTGCTCTACCCGAGTGTGCCAGGTGCCAGCGGAAACTCCACCACCACCCGTCGTCACCACGGGCCCCGGACCGCGTGAGCGGCCCGGTCATTCCTGGTCGAACAGGTTCGGGCCACCCTGCTCACCACGTGTGGCACCGGCCGGAGCCGGCAGGCCGAGGTGTTCCCAAGCGGCCGCTGTGGCGACCCGGCCGCGAGGAGTGCGGGCGAGCATACCGGCGCGGACCAGGTAAGGCTCACACACCTCTTCGACGGTGGTCGGTTCTTCCCCCACCGCGACGGCCAGCGTGGACACGCCGACCGGGCCGCCTCCGAAGGACCGGACCAGTGCCGTCAGCACCGCGCGGTCGAGCCGGTCGAAGCCCAGTTCGTCGACGTCGTAGACCTCCAGCGCGGCGCGCACGACCTTGCGGGTGGCGTGCCCGTCAGCGCGAACCTCGGCGTAGTCGCGTACCCGGCGCAGCAGCCGGTTCGCGATCCGGGGTGTGCCGCGGGACCGGCGGGCGATCTCCGCGGAACCGTCGCGGTCGATCTCGATCTCCAGAATCGTGGCGGCCCTGCGCACGACGAGGTCGAGTTCGCTGTCGGTGTAGAACTCCATCTGGCCGGTGAAACCGAACCGGTCGCGCAGCGGACCGGTCAGCGAGCCGGACCGCGTCGTGGCTCCGACCAGCGTGAACGGCGCGATCTCCAGCGGGATGCTGGTGGCGCCGGGCCCCTTGCCGACGACGACGTCGACGCGGAAGTCCTCCATCGCGAGGTACAGCATTTCCTCGGCGGGCCGGGCGATCCGGTGGATCTCATCGATGAACAGGACGTCGCCGGGCGCCAGGTTGGACAGCATCGCGGCGAGGTCGCCCGCGCGTTCCAGTGCGGGCCCCGAAGTGATCCGGATGGCGGCGTTGAGTTCGGCGGCGACGATCATCGCCATACTCGTCTTGCCCAGTCCGGGCGGGCCGGAGAACAAGACATGGTCCGGCGGGACACCCCTGCGGCGTGCACTCTCCAGGACGAGTTCGAGCTGCTCACGGACTCGTGGCTGGCCGATGAACTCGTCGAGTTTACGTGGGCGAAGAGTGGTCTCGACCTCGCCTTCGCCGGTCTGTGGCAGCGCCGAAAGCGTCTCGTCGTCGGCCTCGAAATCCGTCACGGCCTCATAGTCCATGTGGCGAGCTACCGCTTACGCCCGAGGGTGGCCAACGCGGCGCGCAGCACGGAGGACGTCGTGTGGCCCTCGCCCTCGCTGAGCACCTTGTCGACGGCCTGTTCGGCCTGCTTGGCCGGGAAGCCGAGACCCGCGAGCGCCTCGACGACCTCGCCCCGCAGCACGCCGGGCGCGGTGACCACCGGCGAACCGTCGGTCGGGCCCGCGAGCGCGGTGACCTTGTCACGCAGTTCGAGCGTCAGTCGCTCGGCGCCCTTGCGGCCGATGCCGGGCACCTGGGTGAGCACGGTGATGTTGCCTTCGACCAGCGCGGACCGCAGCTTGTCGGGGTCGAGGACGGCCAGCGTCGCCAGTGCGAGCCGCGGGCCGATCCCGGAGACCGTCTGCAGGAGGCCGAACAGTCCGCGGGCGTCGGCGTCGGCGAAACCGAACAGCGTCAAGGAATCCTCGCGGACCACGAGCGCGGTGTGCAGCATCGCCTGCTCGCCGCGGCGAAGCGTCGCGAGAGTGGCGGGTGTGGCCTGGACGGCGAAGCCGACTCCCCCGACCTCGATCACGACGTGGTCTAGGCCGATGGAGAGGATTTCTCCGCGTACCGAGGAGATCATCGAGCCGCTCCCTGCGTTTTGGCTTCGTGTTTTTTGGCGCGCTGTGCCGCGGCGGCGAGCCTGGCCTTGTGGTTCTTGGCGATCTCGGCCGCCCTGGCCTCGGCTTCGGCGAGCCGGACCCGCATCGGTTCGCGCCACAGGTGGCAGATGGCGAGCGCGAGCGCGTCCGCGGCGTCCGCCGGATGCGGTTTGACCTCGAGGCCGAGCAGCCGCATGACCATACCGGTGACCTGGGCCTTGTCCGCGCGGCCGGAGCCGGTGACGGCCGCTTTGACCTCACTCGGCGTATGGAACACGACCGGCAGCCCGCGTCTGGCCGCGGCGAGCGCGACGACACCGCCCGCCTGCGCGGTACCCATGGCGGTGCGCACGTTGTGCTGCGCGAAGACGCGCTCCACCGCGACGGCCTCGGGCTTGTAGCGATCCATCCACTGCTCGGCGGCGTCGGAGATCCCCAGCAGGCGCACGGCGAGATCCGCGTCGGGAGGGGTCCGCACGACGTCGACGGCCACGGCGCGGACGGTGCGGCCCGTGCCGCCGTCGACCACCCCGAGCCCGCACCTGGTCAGACCGGGGTCGACCCCGAGTACCCGCACGCTTTTCCTCCGCTGCTCCGGCTTCCCTGGCGAACATCAGTTCGAGGTCCCGAGGCTACCCGGAGCTGCCTCCGGGCAAGATGAGGACATGCCGAGCTTCGACGACTTCGCCGCCCATCTGGGCCTCCAGCCGCTTCCCGTGGAAGGCGGCCGCTTTGCGCAGAGCTGGCGCGACGAGACCGCTTCCGCGATCTACTACCTGCTCGTTTCGCCGGAGACCTCGGCTCCGCACCGGCTGGACCGGCTGGAGATCTACGCGCACCACGCTGGTGCCCCGATGCGGATGCTGTTGCTGTTCCCGGACGGGCGGATCTCGCGGCCGGTGCTCGGGCCGGACGTCGCGGCCGGTCAGCGTCCACAGGTCGCGGTGCCCGCCGGGGTGTGGCAGGCGTCGGTGAGCACCGGCGAGTGGAGCCTGGCCGGGACGGTGGTGGTGCCGCCCTATACGGACGACTGCGTGGAGTTCCGTTCCGCGGCGGCGCTTGCCGCGGAGTGGCCGGAGGCGGCGGAGGACCTGGCGCCCTGGCTGGGGTGAGCGCGCGTTCAGTCCTCTGGATGCGCCTTTCGGTCTCTTTGCGAGGTAACGCGTTCGTGGACGGCCTGCGTGATGTCTGCCCCGGGGCGACGGCATCAGTGGCGAGTCGTGTGATCTCTCAGCGACTGATGTTCCCAATGTCGCATTCGAGACGCTCAGCGACTCAAATGCGACATTGGGAACAGGAGCGGGAACCTCGGGAGCCGGGAACGCACCTCTGCCTCAGCAACCTCACCAGCCACGACGAAGCCGCGGGAACTCGACCTTCGCATCTTCCCGGGGTGAGCAAGGGCCGCCTGGGCCGAGTGGGGCGGGTTGGTCGTGAGTGGCGATTCGGGTTAGAACCCGAATCGCCACTCACGACCACGTGAGCGAGAGACCTCAGGGACCGTCGACGCCCGGCGTCCAGCTCTCCGGGTCACCGGATTCGGTCAGCACCGGCTGGTACCGGTCGAACCCCTCCGGCGCGTCCGGATGCCAGGGGAACTGCCCGTCCGGCGTGGCGACGATCAGCTGCAGCGCCGGGAAGTCCCCGTCCGGGTAGATCAGGAACGCGCTCCCGAAGTACTCGGGATAGTGCCCCTTCGCGACCCGCTCGAAGACCACCGGCGCGCCCTCGAAGAAATCGTCGTAACGCTTGCCGACCTCGAAGATCTCGCCGGCGGCCGCGCGGTCGACGTAGGCGTCGAGCAGGACCGGCCCCATGTGCTCGGGCAGTCCGATCACGACCGCTTCCGCGACGCCGTGCAGCGCCCACGCGCACGTGGTGAAGCAGAAGTTCGCGTCGTTCTCGTCGCCTTCGACCGCGATGACCGCGTTCCCTCTGGCCTGCGCCTGCGACTCGATCCACTGGACGAGTTCGGTTTCTTCGGCGGTGAGGGCGTCGGCTTCGAAGGTCGTCACGGGCGACATTCTGCCCCACGTCCGCGTCCGCACCTAGTCCCGGGACGTTTTTTCCGCGGCATGGCGGGAAAAACGATCAGCCGACCTCGGCCATGACCTCGTCGGAGACGTCGAAGTTCGCGTAAACGTTCTGGACGTCGTCGCAATCTTCGAGGGCGTCGATGAGCTTGAAGACCTTCTTCGCACCGTCGACGTCCAGCGGGACGCTGACCGACGGCAGGAACGTGAGATCCGCAGACTCGTACTCGAAACCGGCCTCCTGCAAGGCTTTCCGGACCGGGACGAGGTCGGTCGCCTCGGAGACGATCTCGAAGTTCTCGTCGAGGTCGTTGACCTCTTCGGCGCCCGCGTCGAGCACGGCCATGAGGACGTCGTCCTCGGCGGCGTCACCCTTGGGCATGATCACGACGCCCTTGCGGTTGAACATGTAGGAGACCGAACCCGGGTCGGCGAGCGAGCCGTTGTTCCGGGTGAGCGCGGTCCGGACCTCCATGGCGGCGCGGTTCTTGTTGTCGGTGAGGCATTCGATCAGCACGGCCACACCGTTCGGGCCGTAGCCTTCGTAGGTGATGGTCTGCCAGTCGGCGCCACCCGCTTCTTCACCGGCGCCGCGTTTGCGCGCGCGCTCGATGTTGTCCTGCGGGACCGAGTTCTTCTTGGCCTTCTGGATGGCGTCGTAGAGCGTCGGGTTGCCATCCGGGTCGCCACCGCCGGTCCGTCCCGCCACCTCGATGTTCTTGATCAACCGGGCGAAGAGCTTGCCGCGCTTCGCGTCCAGGTTGGCCTTCTTGTGCTTCGTGGTGGCCCACTTGGAGTGGCCGCTCATCTCTCCTCCATCTACTCCTGTGCCCGCCGCTGAGCACAGTGTCGGTTTACTAAGCCTGCCGCACGAGGTCGACGAACAGCCTGTGCACGCGCTCGTCCCCGGTGAGTTCGGGGTGGAACGACGTGGCGAGAACCGCCCCCTGCCGGACCGCGACGATCCTAGCGGCCGCGTCGTCCGACCCCGGCATTTCGGGGACACTGGCGAGTACCTCGACCCCGTCGCCCGCCTTTTCGACCCACGGGGCGCGGATGAACACAGCGTGCACCGGACCGCCTTCGATACCGGTGAAGTCGAGGTCGGCTTCGAACGAGTCCACCTGCCGCCCGAACGCGTTGCGCCGGACGACGACGTCGAGTCCGCCGAGTTGCCGCTGGTCAGGCCGCCCGTCGAGGGCCTGGCGGGCCAGCAGGATCATGCCCGCGCACGAGCCGAACGCGGGCAGTCCGTCCGCGATGCGTTCCTGCAGCGGTTCGAGCAGTTCGAAGCTCTCGAGCAGCCTCGACATGGTCGTCGACTCGCCGCCCGGCAGCACCAGACCGTCCACTTCGGACAGTTCGCTCGCGCGGCGGACGGGCAGGGCCCGCGCGCCGGCGCGCTCCACCATCTCGGCGTGCTCCCGCACGTCACCCTGCAGTGCGAGCACGCCGACCACCGGCCGTGCTCCCGTCGCGATCGCCACCCGACCTCCCGAAAGACCTTCCCGACAGCTTAGGCGTCCCGGGGAACGGCCAGGTCAGGGGACCCCGGCGAGCCGCAGCAGGGCGGCGGTCGCGGCGGCCGCCACGACGACCAGCGCGAACGGCGCCTTCCGCCAGGCGAGCACGCCGCCGACGAGGACACCGGCGGGCCGGGCGAATCCGGCGAACTCGTGTCCCTCGGTGAGCGCGGCGACCGCGACCAGCGCGGCCAGCAGCACGACGGCCGAACGCGCCATCAGCTTCTCGGCCTTGGGCGACACGGTGAACCGCGCCTTCAGCACCGGTCCGGCGAACCGGAAGGCGAAGGTCCCGGCGGCGAGCACGCCGCCCGCGATGATCAGGTCCATCGGGTCCATCAGTGCACTCCCTCGGGTTCACGTTCGGCGGGTTCCTTCGCGGCCACTCCGGCCAGCACGCCGACCAGTGCGAGCAGCACGGGCAGCCCGGCGGGCAGGAACGGCGTCGTGGCCAGCGCGACGGCCACGCCGAGGAACACCGGAAGGCGGGTCGCGCGGTCCCTCAGCGACGGCAGGACCAGCGCGAGCAGGACCGCCGGGAAGGCCGCGTCGAGACCGAAGGCGTCGGTGTCGCTGATCGCGGTCCCGGCATACGCCCCGGCGAGGACGCCGACGTTCCAGCAGACGAACAGCCCGATCCCGCACACCCAGTACGCCGCCCGGCGCCGCTCCTCGTCACGCTGGGCCAGCGCGAACGCGACCGATTCGTCGATCATCAGATGGCTGCCGACGATCCTCGACGACCACCGCTTCCCCAGGACGTCGCCGATCGCGAAGCCGAACGGCAGATGCCGCGCGTTGGCGAGCAGGCCCGCCGCGACGGCCGCGAACGGGCTGCCGCCCGCGGCGATGATGCCGACGAACATGAACTGCGAGGCACCGGCGAAGACCAGCACCGAAAGCAGCATCGGCGCCCAGATCGGGAAGCCGGAGCCGACCGCGATCGCGCCGTAGGAGATGCCGACGATGGTGTCGGCGAGGCAGACCAGCCCGATGTCACGGAGAAGATCGCGCCCCAGGACACGAGTGGTTGTTCGCCATATCGAACGCATAGCATCATACAATGAACGAACGCACCCGTGTTCGTCAAGGCGAACAAAACGACCGATGGAGCGAACGCATGTCCCCGACCGCGTCCGACGGCGCACCCCTGGACGTCATCGCCACCTCACTGCGCCGGGAACGCGCCCGCACCGGGCTGTCCCTCACCGAGGTCGCCAAACGCGCCGGCATCGCGAAGTCCACGCTCTCCCAGCTGGAGTCCGGCTCGGGGAATCCGAGCGTCGAGACGATCTGGGCGCTGTGCGTCGCGCTCGACGTCCCGTTCTCCCGGGTGGTCGAGCCCGAGCGCCCCCGCGTGCAGGTCATCCGCTCGGGCAGCGGGCCGACGGTGTTCGCCGAACACGCCGACTACGCGTGCACGCTGCTCAGTTCCTGTCCGCCCGGAGCCCGGCGCGACGTCTACCTGATTCGCGCCGAGCCCGGGAAGCCGCGGCTTTCGGATCCGCATATGAGCGGCATCGTCGAGCACGTGATCCTCAGCGCCGGCCGTGCCAAGGTCGGACCGCTGGACGAACCGGTCGAACTGCTGCCCGGCGACTACATCTGCTACCCCGGCGACATCCCGCACATCTTCGAGGCGCTCGAGCCGGGGACGTACGGCGTGGAGATCGCGGAGTACACCTGATCAGGCGGACTCCTCCGCCTTCTCGTCGGCGACCTTCTCTTCGGTGACGTCCGCGAGCTTCCAGCCGCCCTTCCGCCGCAGCACCAGGAGGTAGTACCCGATCGACAGCAGGGCGACGCAGGCCGTGACGATCAGGCTCGGCCGTCCGACCGCCGGGTCGAGCAGGTTCTGGTAGACCACGAACACCAGGACGGCCAGCGCCAGCACCGGCGCGACCGGGAACCACGGCATCCGGTACTTGGCGTGCGCCGTCGCCCCGGTGCGGCGGCCGACGATCGCGCCGAGACAGAGCGCCGCGTAGACCGCCACGATCGACGTACTCGTCACCACCAGCAGCAGTTTCGGATCGACGAAGCAGAGCAGCGCGGCCACCAGGCCGGTGCCGACGGTGGCCACCCACGGCGTCCCGAACTTCGGGTGCACCGCGGACAGCGCGCGGTTGACCGGCGACGGCCACGCGCGGTCGCGGCCGCTGCTGAACAGCATCCGCGAGCTGATCAGCACGATCGCCAGCACCGCGTTGATGATCGCGAGCGCGACGGCCAGGCCGAGCACGGTGTCGAGCGTTCCGCCGCCACGCGAGTCGATGAAGTAGGACAGCATGTTCTCCGAGGCGAACAGCGCGTTCAGGTCGGGCGCGCCGAGCAGGACCGCGGTCACCGGGATCAGTTCGGCGAGCACCGTGATGCCGAGTGCGAACAGGATCGCGCGGGCGATCCCGCGGGAGGCGTCCTGCGTCTCCTCGCCGAAGTACACCGCCGAGCCGTAGCCGTTGTAGGCGAAGATCGCGACCGACGTGGCGATCGCGATGGCGCCGACCGTCGCCGGGCTCCCGTCGGAGGCGACCGGATGCGCGAGCAGCTCACTGAACGACCGCGCCGGGTTGAACAACCCGAGCGCGCTGACCACGATCAGCGCGAGGATCTCGATCGCGAGGAAGACGCCGGTCACCCAGGCGTTGAGCTTGATGTCGAACACCCCGACGACGGCCGCGACCACGCAGGTCACGGCGGCGATCACCGGACCGGGCACGCCGGGCAGGAGCACGCCGAGATAGGTGCCGACGCCGAGCGCGATCACCGCGACGATGAGCACCTGCGTGATGATCATCAGGCCCAGTACCGCGAACCCTGGCAAGCGGCCGAGCGTGCGGGTGACGATCGCGTACTCGCCGCCCGCCAGCGGGAAGGCGGACGCGAGTTCGGCGTAGACGAAGGCCATGAACACGCCGACGACCGCGGCGGCCACGAAGCTGTAGAAGGCACCCGTACCGGCGCCGGAGATCACCCCCGGCGCGATGATGAAGACGGACGAGGCGGGGCTGATCGCGGAGAGCGTGATGAGCAGCGTGCCGAGGGTGCGCAGACCGCGGCGCAGGGCGGGAGTGGACACGGCCGACCTCCTACAAGGTGGGTTCCTTGAAGCTCCTTCGAAGAACTGTTGAGCACGCATCAAAGGCCCTTCACCGTGTGACGTCAAGACCTGATCCGGCTCAGGGCTTGCGTTTTTTGAAGAAGGTTCAAAGAATGAGGGCATGGCGAGACCGAGCAAGGCACCGGAACGACGGGCCGAACTGATCGAGGTGGCCAGACGGGCCGTCCTCGAACGCGGCGTGCTGAACCTGCGGCTGCGGGACATCGCCGAGGGCGCGGGCCTGTCGTCGGGTTCGGTCCTGTACTACTTCCCCACCCTCGCCGACCTGCTCCAAGAGGTGCAGCGCGAAGCGGTGGCGCGGTTCTGCTCGGAGAGGGAGCGGGCAGCGGGCGCGAAGACGGGCCCGGTCGAGCGGCTGCTGTCGATGATCCGCAGCGGCCTGCCCACCGGCCCCGGCGACGAACTCTGCGTGCTGCTCTACGAGCTCGGCACCATCGCCCGCCGCGATCCCGTGTACGCCGCCCGGCACATCACGCTCTACGAGCAGCAGGTGCGGATCTACACCGGCATCCTCGAAGCGGGCGCGGCCACCGGCGAGTTCACCCTGACCGCGGACGCGGTGGCCATCGCGCGGAACCTGGTCGCCCTGGAGGACGGCTACGGCCTGCACCTCACCCAGGCCGTGCCGACGCTCGAAACCGCGACCGCCGAAGCCATGTTGCTGTCCTACGCCCGCACCGCCACCACGAATCCCCTGGAGGACCGTTCATGACCCGCGCCCGCGATCTGGGTGTCCCCCTGCCCGGCCGGACCGGCGAGCACAACGCGCTCACCGACGTCCCCGGCGTCGAAATCGGCTTCACGACACTCGTCGAAGGCGAATCGGTGCGCACCGGCGTCACCGGCGTCCTGCCGCGTGGGCACGAGGACTTCGCCGTGCCCTGCGCGGCCGGGACGTACGCCCTCAACGGCAACGGCGAGATGACCGGTACCGCCTGGCTGGCCGAGACCGGGTCGCTGACCCTTCCGGTGCTGATCACCTCCACGCACGCCGTCGGCGCCTGCCACCGCGGCGTGATCGACTGGGTGGTGCGGGAACGGCCTGACGTGGCCGCCGAATGGCTGCTGCCGGTGGTCGCCGAAACCTGGGACGGCTACCTGAACGACAGCACCGCACCGACCATCCACAACGGACACGCCATCGCCGCCATCGACGCCGCGGCGGCCGGTCCCGTCAGCGAGGGTTCCGTCGGCGGTGGCACCGGGATGACCTGTTACGGCTTCAAGGGCGGCACCGGAACGTCCTCCCGTGTCGTGTCCTATGGAGACGACGAGTACACCGTGGGCGTATTGGTACAGGCCAACTTCGGCTCACGCCGCGAACTCACCGTCGCCGGCGAGCGGGTCGGGCTCGAACTGAGCGCGGACAATCCGTTGGAGGAGGCCTGGACGGCGCCGCCGGGGGCGGGCTCGGTCATCGTGATCGTGGGGACCGACGCTCCCCTGCTGCCCGGCCAGTGCACCTCGCTCGCGCGCCGGGTCCCGCTCGGTCTCGCCCGCACCGGCACCACGGGCTCGCATTTCTCCGGCGACCTCTTCCTCGCGTTCAGCACGGCGAACCCGGGCGCGCTCACCAGCCGGTTCCCGCGGACGGAGGAGGCCGAGTACGAGAACCTCCGGTTCGTTCCGTGGGGCAGGCTCGACCCGTTCTTCGAGGCCGTGGTTCAGGCGACCGAAGAGGCGGTGCTCAACGCCCTGTTCGCGAACGAGGAGATGACCGGCCATCGGGGTCACCGGGTCCCCGCGCTGCCGACTGCGCGCTGGCGCGGCTGAGCCCGGGGACCGGCGGGCCGCTACGGGGCTTACGGGGTGCCGATCAGCACCTTCCCGAGGGCCCGCCGGTCCCCCGCCATCGCGCGGGCCCGCCCGAGATCGAGCCGGACCCGCGCGGCGCAGATTTCGTCGGAAAGCGAGTCGAGCAGTTCGAGCGCGCGGCGCAGGCACGACATCGCGCTCCGCCGGTCCTGGCGCCGCAGATGCAGTTGCCCCCGCCTGCGCAGGACGAGCGCCATGCGATGCGGGTCGCCCAGTTCGGCGCAGAGCCGCGCCGCCTTGTCCAGTTCCGCTTCGGCCTCGTCGAGCAGGCCGAGCTCGGCGCTCGCGACAGCATGCGACGTATGGGCGTGCGCCATGCCGAGGACGTCACCGATCTCGCTGAAGAGGGCCAACGCCCGCCTCGCGGTCACGCGCGCCTTCTCGTGCCGTCCGGCCGAGCGGGCGAGAACGCAGAGCCCGGTCAGCGCCCTCGCCCGCCCCGCCGGGTCGCCGATCCGTTCACTGATCCGGCGCGACTCGGTGAACGCCTCGCCCGCTTCCCGGAAGTCGTCCCGGTACAGATGGATCTGGCCGATTCCGCGCAGCAGCGCGGCTTCCCCGCGTGCGCAACCCGACGCCCTCGCCGCCTCGAGCGCGCACCGGTGGCACCGGGACCATTCCGCGTACAGTCCACTGTGGTCGAAGTAGGACGCCGTCACGACCGCGAGTTCCCAGGCGAGTTCCCCGAGCCCGGCGTCCGCCGCGTGCGAGACGGCGGCCTCCAGCGCGGGAAGTTCGCTCTGGAACCACGGGAGCGGTTCGGTCACCAGCCTTTCGTCGAGCGAGGTCCTGGCCGCGTCACCCGGCTCGGGCCGCAACACGCTGCGGGACAGTCGATCCGCGGCCTTCTCCGCGAGCCAGAGCCATCCGCCGAGCACACGTTCGGTCGCGTCCGCGCGGGCCCGTTCCGGCTCGGCCGCGACCTCCTCGACCGCGTACGCGCGCAGGAGGTCGTGCACGCGATAGCGGGGCACGCCGGTCTCCCGGGAGACCGGCTGGACCATGTGCCGGTGCCGCAGGTCTTCGAGCGCGCGGGCCGCGGTCTCGGGCTCGCCGTTGTCGGCCAGCGCGGCCGCCCAGGCGGGGAAATCGGCCGGGGGCAACAACCCCAGGCGGCGGAACAGCCGCTGCCGATCCGGCGCGAGCTGCCGGTAGCCGAGAGAAACACTGCCGCGAACGGCAAGATCCCCTGCACACAGCCAATCCAGCCGTCGCCGTTCGACGGAGAGCTCGCCCGCGGCGTCGGCGAGCCGCCAGCCCGAGTGGTCGCCGATCCGGCTGCCGACGATCCGCAAGGCCAGCGGCAGGCCGTCGCAGTGGTCGAGAACCCGTTGAGCGGCAACGGGATCCTCGTCGATTTCGGTGAGCTTCGCGAGCAGGGCCTTCGCGTCGCAGGGTGGCATGACGTCGAGCGGGACCTGGCGGCCGAGTTCGAGCCCGGCCAGGACGAACCGGCTCGTGACGAGCACCGCGCAACCACGGCCGGCGGGCAGCAACGGCCGCAGCTGGGCCTCACCGGCGGCGTCGTCGAGGACGAGCAGGACACGGCGCCCGTGGACCAGGCTACGGAACAGGCAGGCGCTTTCGTCGATGTCGCCGGGGATCACCTCGGTGGGAACACCGAACGCGCGCAGGAATCCGGCGAGTACGGCCTCCGGTGACCTCGGCTCGGACGTGGTCCCGCGCAGGGCCGCGAACAGCCTCCCGTCCGGGTAGTCGTCCGCGACCTGGTGCGCGAGCTTGATCGCCAGCGTGGACTTCCCGATCCCACCGGCGCCGGTCAGCAACAGGACCGGCGGGGTGTCGCGGCCGTCGTCCTGGCGCAGTTCCGCGAGCAGGTCCGCGATGAGCTCGTCCCGCCCGACGAAGTCCGGGATGCCCGGCGGCAACTGGCTGGGCACGGCGGGTTCCTGGTACGCGGGATGTTCACGCGCCGCCTCGCCCTGGCCGGCACGCAGGATTTCGCAGTGCAGCGCGCGGATCGCCGGTGACGGCTCGACACCGAGCTCGTCGACGAGCCTGCGGCGCCATCCGGTGTAGACGTCGAGTGCCTCGGCCACCCGGCCGGCGTGGGCGAGCGCGGTCATCAGCTGCCCGCAGACCCGCTCGCGGAACGGCGCCTCGGCGAGCACGTCACGGAGTTCGGGGATCAGCCGATCGTGCTCGCCGAGCTCGAGTTCGGCCTCGGCCCGGCCCTCCAGTGCTGCGAGACGTTCCTCCTCCCAGCGCGCGACGACCTCGGCCGCGGCCGGGATACCGGCGAGCACCGGCCCGCGCCACAGTTCGAGCGCGTCCCGGAACCGCTGGGCCGCCTCGCGATGGCAGTCACGCGCGAGGAGTTCGCGGCCCTGGGCGGCGAGGCAGGTGAACCGGCCGGTGTCGGTCTCCTCCGGTCGCGCGTCGAGCAGGTACGCCGCTCCCCTGGTCAGGATCGGCCCACCACCCCTGGGTGAACGCAAAGCCCGGCGGAGGCCCGATATCAGCCCTTGGACCTGAACTTTCGCCGAAATCGGCGGATTTTCACCCCAAAGCTCGTCGACGATCCTGTCGCGGGACACCGGACGGCCCGCCTCGATCAGCAGGAGCGCGAAGACCCGGCGTGCCTGCGGCGGGCCGAGTGGCAGATCCGTGCCCTGCCACTCGGCCGCGGGTTCACCGAACAAACGATAGAAATATGCTATTTCCTTCACCTTTTTCTCCCCCGTTATTCGAAACACCCCTGACCGAGAGTGTCAGAAATATCCGGGGGAAGCGTCCGGCATTCGAAGGAAAAGGCGCTCAGCAGGCGCTGGCAGAAGTGTAGATCCTGAGCGAGGACGCCTGGTCGTTGTCGGCGTTGCCGACATAGGACGACCGGGCGCCGGCCTGCATGCAGCGGCTGGTTCCGCTGCCGATGTTGTAGTACCAACGGGCGTCGACCCCACGCCGGTTGTACCAGGACGACATCTGGTCGTTGAATCCGTAATCGACGAGATTCTTCAGGCCCGCCGACTGGAACTGCAGCCGCCTGCCGACGAAATCACGATCTTGCCACAGGCACACGTAGTTCGCGGCGCAATCCCCGGGCGCCTTGGCCGAGAGCGACAGCGTGATTTCACCGCCGTTCCAGACGACCTCGTCCCCGGCGACCTTCCAGCCCGGAGCGAGCTTCGCCGCGTCGACACCGGCGGCCTTCAGCGTCGCCGACCCGTCCGAAGCGGCCGAGGCCGGTGACGCGACGAGCAGGGCCGCGACGGCGGCGGCTCCCAACACCGTGGAAACGAACCGAAGAGTGCGCATTTCTCCTCCTTGAAGCCGGCGTGCCTCGTGCACACCGGCATCAAGGTCCCGCGATGCGCTGTCCGACGGCTAAGCAGCCGGAAAGGGACCGCGGTCCGGCCGCTTAGGGCCGCAGGTCACCTGGTTCACGCGCCGTCGGTCAGAGTGCGAGAGACCATCGTTCGAGCGTGCCGGTGTCGCCGGGGCCGCCGTCACGGACGGACAGCGTCCAGGTCCCGGCCGCTCGTTCGGTGGTTTGGACGCGATAGGTGGTGGTGCCGATCAGGGGATGGCACGTGTAGCCGCCGTAGCGGTGAAGCACGTGGTTCTGGCCGGAGGGGCCGGTGAGGGTGATGTCGAGATCTTCGATGCAGCTGTGACTCGCGTTGATGCTCACGGTGACCGGATCGCGGGTCGTTCCCGACGCGGTGGAAGTCACCTTGCTGGCCGTGGTCTGGAAATCGCGGATCGGAGCGTTGGCGGTGGTGGTGAAGGTGCGGCCGGTGTCGTCGGCGCCGGTTTTCACGGTGACCGGCGCGCTGGCCGTCGAGAGGTTCCCGGCGGCGTCGACGGCTTTGACGGTGAAGGTGTAGCTCGACGCGGGGGCGAGGTCGCCGACGGTGGCCTTGGTGGTCGTGCTGGTCCCGGCGAGTGCGGTGCCGTTGTAGATCCGGTATCCGGCCACGCCCACGTTGTCGGTGGAGGCGTTCCATTCGAGGGTCGCCGTGTTCGAAGTGATGCCACTCGCGCGGAGGGACGCCGGGGCCGTGGGCGCTTGGCCGTCCCCGGATCCGCCCGCGGTGTGGAGGGTCAGTCCCCATTTGCCGAGTGCCTCGCCGACCGGCTGGAACAGGGATTGGTCGCGGGCGCCTCCCGGCGAGCAGGAGGAGTAGCCGCCGGAGTGAAGCCCGACAGCCCTGGTCCCGGCGAGCCAGGCCCCTCCGGAGTCACCGGGGAGCGAGCAGGCGGTGGTGTGGGTGATTCCTTCAAGGGTCGCCACGGTGTAGACGACCGTCTGGTCGACCGCGGTCACCTTGCCGCATTGCCACCCGGCGGTCACACCGGCGTGGCACACGGCCTGGTTGACCAAGGGTTCGGTGGCGCCGGTGACATCGACCGCGGGGCCGCCGTAGGTGTTCACCGAGGACGAGAGCCGCCATGACGACTCGGTGACGCCGACGAGTCCCATGTCTCCTTCGCGGCCGAAGACACTGTGTGTGCCGCCGACGTTGGACGTGCCGATCCTGTTCTGCTGGCCGTCGCTGCCCCAGGCAGGCTGATCCACGTCGTTGGTGCAGTGCCCGGCGGTCAGGAAATGCCTGCCGCCTCCGCTGTCGGTGGCCGGGAATCCGATCGAGCAGTTGGCTTCGCCGCCGGGAAGCCACCGGCCGCCGGGCCGCACGTCGCCGCCTTGTGGTCGTGGGCGTTCGGCCACGTAGGTGATGCGCACCCCGTCGCCGAGCCCGGCGACGTCCTTGCCGAACTTTTCGCTGCTCCGGTCGCGTGCGGCGGCGGTGATCCGCACGGCGACGGTGTCCGTGACCGGATCGATGCCCCAGCCGGTCAGGCCCGGCACTCCCCCGGCGGCGAGACGGGCGACTTCCGCGCTGAGCCGCTTGAGTTCCGCGCGGTCTCGGGTGACCTTCACCGGTGTGGCGCCCGACGCCGCGATCCGGGCCGCGGCCTGATCATCGGTGACGGCGACCAGGAGCTTTCCGGTCGCTTCGTCGAGCCACGAGCCGGGGCTCTGTTCGCGGATCCACGCGGGCAGGGTGCGGTTGATCTCTTCGGCCGCGTCCTGCGCGAGAAGACGCGAGGCGGCCGCGTCATGGCTGATCCCGAGGTCGCGGGACAGCGCGTCGAGCATCGTGGCGGGCGGGGAACCAGGCGGTGGCGCGGGGAGCACGGCCCCGGCCGGTAGCGCGGTCAGGGCGAGGGTGGCTGCGCTGAGGAGCGCGGCGAGAGCGGGTGTGCGCATGGTTGTCTCCTGGGAGCGGGCGGAAGGAGCGGGGTCCCCGGGGATGAGAGGACCCCGCTGGTCTCGGTCAGCGGCGGGTGATGCGGATGTCGTCCACGCCCGCTTCGACCAGGCTTCCGCCCGCGGAGTCGGCGGCCTCGACCGAAATCCGGATCGTCTTGCCCGCCAGCGCGGTCAGGTCGGCGGTCGCGGTGGACCACTGCGCGGCGGTGTCGGCGGAACCGGTCTTCTTGTCGAGCAGGACGGTCGTGCCTTCAGCAGTGACGGCACGGACGCGGAGGTAGTCAGCGCCCGCTGAGTTCGCCAGGTAGCCGAGGTACCACGACAGGGAGACGGACAGCTTTCCGTTGGCGGGCAACTGGATCGGAGCGGACAGCGCGCTGGTGACGCCGCCGTCGAGGTCGTTGTCCCCCACCGCCGCGCCTGCCGCGGCGCCGGTGACGAGGGCGCGTGTGCCGCTGGTGGTGTCACCGCGCTGCATGGTCAACGAGTTGAAGTTCGTCGCGGCGGGGTCGGCCACCTCGAACCGGCCCGCGGTCGCCGTGTCGGAGCCGGCGGGATTGACGCTCCAGCCTCCCGCGGTTTCGAAGTCCGTGGAGTAGACGGGAGTCTCGGGTTCCGGCTCGGGGTTGGTGCCGCCGGACACCGCGGCGAGGGCGTTCGCGATGCCTTCACCGAAGTGCGAGTTCTTCGCCGGGGTGCCGGTGCAGCGGCTGTCCCCTGCCGGACAGGGGGTGTCGATGGCCTGAGTGAGCAGCATCGTACGCAGCTGGTCGGGGGTGGCTTGGGGATGTGCCGAGGCCAGCAGGGCCACGACACCGGCGGCGTGCGGCGAAGACGCGGACGTCCCGTTGAACGTGGTGTAGCCGCCGCCCAGCGCGGTGGTGTTGACCATCGCGGAGCCTTCGCCGCCGGGAGCGGTCAGTTCGACCGTGTCGACGCCGTAGTTGGAGTAGTACGCCAGCTTCTTGTCGATCGTGTCGGCGGTGACCGAAACGGCGTTCGGCAGATCGCCGGGCAGGAACAGGCCGGGCTCGTTGTCGAGGTTGGTCGAGTAGTTCCCCGCCGCCGCGACGGTGACCGAGCCCTTGCCCCGGGCGTAGTCGACGGCGCGCTGGACGCCTTCGATCACCGCGGCCTGGTCGGGGTCACCGGGGTTGTTGAACATGATCGGGTCGACGTAGTAGCTGTTGTTGGTGACCTCGAAACCGTGGTCGGCCGACCACATCAGGCCGCAGACCACGTTCTCCGGGAACATGTTCCCCGACGGTTCCATCACCTTGACCGCCGCGATCCGCACGTTCGGGGCGACACCGACGACGCCCTTGCCGTTCTTCGCGGCCGCGACGATTCCGGCGACGGAGGTACCGTGCCCGGCGGCGGGCGCACCGGGATCGGGTTCCCACGCGCCGGGTTTGGTGTCGGGCCTGCCGTAGAGGCAGGACACCGAGTTCGCGGCGTCGAAGTTGTCCCGCAGGTCCTCGTGGGTGCCCTGCACGCCGGTGTCGAGGATGCCGACGGTGACGTTCCGGCTGCCCGGGTTGATCGCCCAGGCCTTGTCCGCGCCCATCTGCTGCATGTTCCAGTCGACGGGCTCGGCGGGAGCGGCGATCGACTTGCCCAGCTGGGGTTCGAGGAAGCGGCGCGCGGCCGAGTTCCGGTCCGCGGTCGCCGGGCGGGTGCCTTCGACGGGCACGTCGTAACCGGCGCGGGTGTCACCGACTTTCTGGACACCGGAGACCTTCCGCATCTTCGCGGCGAAGTCGTCGGCACCCGAATGCGCGAGGACGACACCGATCGGCGCGTAGCCCGCCCGGACCTGCCCGCCGTTGTCGGTGACCGCCTTGGTGACGGCGTCGATGCCGCCGGGAGTGGTCAGCACCAGGTAGGCACGCACGCTCTCGTTCGCCGCGGAGGCGGTCAGCGATGCCGCGGACGACCCTTGGGTGGACACGGCGGTGACCGCCACGGCGAGCGCGATCGTGGCCGCGATTCTCGTCCGGGAACTTCGGATCATGGTGGGGAACCTCCTCGATGAAACGTCCGTTCATCTCGGCACCTGACGATCCGCAGTGCGGGCGGTGACTTCAATCCGTGGCGGCACGCAGGAAAAGGGCTCGTTCCACGCACTAAAACGGCAGCCGGATCGGCAGACTTTCTGTGGTTGCCCACCCTCTTGCCCGTGCTTACGGTGTCGGGATGGACTCGGGACGGGCGGAGGAGGCGATCGCCGGCCTGGTCGCTCGCACGTCCGCGGTCGTGCTGGTGGAAGGGGAACTGGGAGTCGGCAAGACCCGTCTGCAGGAGCGGCTGCGCGCGCGGTACACAGCGGAATCCCGGCTCGTCCTCTCAGGACGGTGCGCGCCCTTTTCCGGCGACCTCGAGCCACTGCTGGAGGCCGCGCTCAGCGACCCGAGACTTGTTCCCCGCCAAGGCGATGCCGTTCTGGGCGCGCTGGCTCCGCGGCTGCCCGAACTCGCCGATCGGCTGCCTGCCGCTCTTCCGCCCCTACCCGATCCCCGAGCCGATCTCGCCCGCTGTTTCCGCGCTTTGCGCGCACTCTTCTCATCGAAGGTGCCGACGATATTGCTGCTCGACGACCTTCAGTGGAGCGATTCCGCCACCCGCGCCTTTCTGCGCTATCTGTGCACACGGCGATCATCGGCGTTGTCGATGGTGCTCACCTATCGGCCTCACGGCGATTCCCCTCGGCTGACCCACTTGGCCGGTCCGGGTTTTCCCGTCGAAACGCTTTCACTCGCACCGCTCGACGAGTCACGAGCCACCGAACTGGCCGAAACCCTTTCCGGTCGAAGCCCGCTTTCCCCTTCGCTGAGCCGTTCACTGCCCTCGGCCGAAGGGCTGCCGTACGCGATCAGCGCTCTCGTACGAGAGAAGAGCGGACGCCTGCCCAGGGCGGTATTCGACGTCCACGCCGAGCGACTGCGGTTGTGCGGCAAAGACGTGCGAGCCGTGCTCCTCGCCGCCGCCCTTTGCGCGGAGGGAGCCACCGAGGACGAGTTGCGCACGCTGTCCGGTCTGGGGCGAGGCGCGATCAGCGTCGCACTCCCGGAGGCGATCGAGATCGGGATCCTGCGGGAAACACGGCCGAACCGGTACGGCTGGCACCGCGAACTGGCCCGGCGCGCCGTCCACGAGTCGACGTCTCCCGTCCTGCGACGCGGACTTCACCGTGCGGCCGCGTCACTACGGCCGCACGACCCGGTCTTCACCGCTCATCACCTCCGCCAAGCGGGCGACACCGGCCACTGGCTCGAGTACAGCCGTCATCACGCCGACATCGCGCTGCGCGAAGGCGACTGGAGCACCGCCGTCCGGTTGCTCCGGGCGCTGCTTCGTCATGCCGACCTCAGCGACCCCGACCGCGTCCATCTCGCGACCACCCTGAGCCGCGCGGCCTTCGACGGTCTCGACTGCGACCAGATCGTCTCCACGGTCCGCGAAATCCTCTCCGAGGTCCCCCTCCCACCGGCCACCCGGGGCGAGTTACGCAACAACCTGGGAATTCTCCTGCTCAGCCAGACCGGAGAACACGAGGACGGTTACCGGGAGCTGGAGAAGGCCGCCGACGAGCTCAAGGACAGCGATCCGCCCCTCGCGCTGAAAGTGATGTCCTCACTCGCGATTCCCTACACCGGCCACCGGCACATCGACACGCACCTCGGCTGGCTCGAGCGGCTCGACGGCGGGCTCGGCCAGGCCTGCCTGCCCGATCCGCTGACCGCCGCGACCATCCAGGTGAACAGGTTGACCACGCTGATGACCATCGGCGCGCCCGAAGCGTGGGAGGCCGCCGAAGTCGTCACCGGCGACACCGACGACCCGCACCTCGCCCGGCAGCGGATGCGCGGCTGCCTGAATCTCACCGACTGCACCAGCTGGCTCGGCCACTACGCCGCCGCGAAGCGCTATCTCGCCCGCGGCCGCACGTGGTCCCATCAGCTCGGGGCCGACTACCTGTCCGAACAACTCCGTGTCGCGGCGGCGCTGCTGAACTGGTTACGAGGCGACTGGCGGGATCTCCGGATCACCGCCGAAGCACTCGTCGACCGGTACGACTCGCTTCCCCTCGTCGCCTCCGAATGCCGCCTCGTCGCCGGAGCGCTCGCCCTGGAACACGGCGACCACCAGGCCGCGGTCGCCCTGCTCTCGGAGGTGAGCGCGGCCCGGCCCCGCGCGGCGGCCGCACCGCCGGTCGGCGCCACCGCCGCGGCACTGCTCGCCCGTCACCACTACCACCGCGGAGCCAAAACCGCGGCGCTACGAGAACTCGACGCCGCGTTGCGGGTCATCCACGACACCGGCATCTGGGTATGGGCCAGTGAAATCGCGCCCATCGCCGTCGAACTACTGCACAACGCCGGACACCGCGACCAGATCCCGGAGCTGCTCTCGGCCATGGAGACCGGGCTCGAAGGCAAGGACGCGCCCGCGGCGATGGCCAGCCTCGCCCTCGGCAAAGCGATAGACCTCGACCTGGGACACGGTGCGCCCGACGACGTGCTGAACCGCTACGACACCGCACTGGACTCCTTCACCGACGTGGGCCGCCCGTACTGGATCGCGACGACACACGTGTGGCGTGACCGATACCTCCACACCGAACTGCGGCAGGACACCGATGACCTCTCCGTCGCCGTCGGGATCTTCGGTTCCCTGGGAGCCACGGTGTCCGAGCGCCGCACCCAGGAGACACTCGACACCCGCAAGCCCCGGCGCCGCGGGCGGCCGAGCTACGGCTCCACGCTCTCCCCGCGCGAGACCGAGGTCGCCCAGCTCGCCTGCGCCGGCCGCACCAACGCCCAGATCGCCACCCGGCTGGGCCTGTCGATTCGCACGGTCGAACAACACATCGCCCACTCCATGCGGAAAACCGGCGCCACCTCGCGCTATGAACTCGCCAATCCCGGTGAGCCGGCGGCCGGGTGAGCCGGTGCACTACCGTGGTGGTGCCGTGCTCGGTTGTCGTCGTGGTGAGAGAGGGTCGCGTGGAGTCTCTGTGGACGACGCTCGGTGTCGTGGCCGTCGTGCTGATCATCGTCTTCGTCCTGGTCGCGCTGTTCCTCTTGGTCAAGCTGGTCCGGAAACACCGTCAGGTGCATCAGCCGGACACGCCGGTACCGACCAAGGTCGCCTACTGGCTTTCCCTGGCCTACACGGTGTTCCCGTTCGACCTGTTGCCCGACCCGGTCTACTTCGACGACATCGTGGTCCTGACCGGCGGGCTGATCTACGTCGGCAGGTCACTCACCAAAAAGACGCGCGAAGACCGCCAGCTGGACTGAAGGGCTCCGGCTCTGTCGGAAAATGTCCGACCGCGCGGGCGGCGATCGGAATGCCGATTTCGATGACGGGCCCGAGATGCCATCGGCTCGTATTGCGCATCAGGGACGAATCCTTGCCCGGGCCGACGTGCGATGGTACTCATGAAAAGGCAGCATTATTGGCAATCACCCGCCGCTGGGCGGGTGAGTCGGCTTTGGGGGCTTGACATGCTGAAAACCGGATTCGACCCGAACCGTGAAATTCCATTCCGCGCCCGGCGATCCGCCGGGACACCGTGACCTCAGGCCCGGAACGGGCCCGCCGCGTCCGCATTTTCCGGCCGGCTTTCTTCCCTCGCGGCCGAAACGGGCTGACCTCGCTGTTCCCCGGTGAATTCCGCCGGAGGACAAGGCCGCGCCGGACCGGTTCGGGCAAACGATCAGAGGCTTCGATGCTCGTCTTTCGTACCAGGACGGCCGACGCCGGGAGCGCCGCGTTCTGGGCGTTCCTCGTGGCGTACTCGGTGTCGTCGTTCGGGACCTTTCTCAACCTGATCGCGCTGAGCCTGTTCACCCTGGAGGTGACCGGCGGGCCGGTCGGCCTCGGGGCGGTGATGGCCGTCCGCGTCGGTTCCGGCCTCCTGTCCGGAGTGCTGGCCGGGAAGCTGGCCGCGCGCTTCGATCGACGGCGGCTGATGGTCTGCGCGGATCTCGCACAGGCGACGGCGATGATCGTGCTCGGCATCGCCGGGCGGGCGGCGGGGCTCGGCGGGCTGATGGTGGCCGCCGCCGTGCTCGGTGTCGGCAACACGGTCTTCTCGGTGTCGCTGCGGACGAGCGTGCCCGCGATGGTGGGTCAGGAGCACCGGGTCCGGGCGAACGGCCGGCTGGTCGCGGGGCGGTCACTGGGAACGGTGCTGGGCTATGCGTCGGCACCCGTCGTGGTCCTGGCAGGCGGGTTCGAGGCCGCGTTCTTGGTCAACGCCGCGTCGTTCTTGGTGTCCGCGGCGGTGTTGTGGATTCTTCCCTTGCGTACCAACGTATCCGGCCAGGACGAAGGCAGTGTGCCGTCCACCGGTCCGAGGTCGCCGGCACTGGCGGGACTGCCGCTGGCCGTCCTCGCCCTGGTGCTGATCCGTGGCTCGGACGCCTTCGGGTCGGCGTCGCACAACGTGGCGCTCCCGATCCACGCGGGTACGGAGTGGCCGGGCGCGCCGTACGCGTTCATGAGCTGGTTCTGGACCGCGTGGGCCATCGGCAGCATCGCGGTGCAGTGGGTGGTGCGCAGGATGGATCGCGGAGGCGGGGTCCGGCTCGACGAGCGGGTGTTCGCGGCGGGGACCGTGCTCATGTCCGTGGCCTTCGTGGTCGCGTTCACCGGGCTGCCGGTTCCGGTGCTGGTGGCGGTGCTGTTCGTCGCCGGCCTCGCCGACGGGCTCACCGAGGTCGCGTATCTCAGCAGGCTGCAGGCCGCGCCGGAGGCGGAGCGTGCCCGGTTGTTCGGCCTGTCGGCCACCGCGGAGACGGCGGGTTTCGCCGCCGGGATGGCCACCTGCGGGCTGGTGCTCGAGGTGGCGTCTCCGCCGGTCGTGGTCGCGGCCTACCACTGTCTTCCGGTTCTCGTGGCGGGAATCGTCTTGCTGCGCATACGAGGCCGTCAGGTATCGAAGAAGGGGTCGTAATGGGGGAAGCGCTGGTTCACGGAGAACCACTCGACCTGGGTGACGGCGAGCGGGTGGATCTCGCGCAGGCGTTGCGGAACGCCGCGGCCGGCGCACCCGGCCACGCGGTGGTGACCCTGGATTCGGCGGGCAGGCCGGATCGCTGTCCCTATCCGGAACTCTTGGCCAGGGCGAGCGCGGTCCAGGCACGGCTGCGGGATCTCGGAGTCGGCCCCGGCGACCCGGTCGTGCTTTCCGGACTGCCGCTCGCCGAGTTCTTCCCCCTCTTCTGGGGATGCGTACTCGGTGGTGCGCTGCCGGTGCCGATCGCGGGCGCGACAGGGGACGACGCGTTACGGCGACGGGTCCGGCACGTGGCGAACCTGCTGCACGATCCCCTCGTGCTCGTCGCGGACGCGGACCCCGGCTTGCCCGGCTTGCGGACCGCGCGGGTCCCGACGGAGCCGATGAGCGCGCTGCCCGAACTCGACGTGCACCGGCCAAGCCTGGCCGATCCGGCGCTCGTGATGCTGTCTTCCGGGAGCACCGGCGCGGCGAAGGGAATCCCCCTGACGCATCGCGGCCTGCTGGAATTCGCGGCAGGAGCCCGCAGATCGCTCGGCCTGCGGGCCGGTGACACCACACTGAACTGGCTTCCGATCGACCACAGTGGCGCTTTGCTGATCTACCACGTGCTCGAAGTGTTCGCCGGGGTGACCAACGTGCACGTCCCGACCGAACTGGTCCTCGCCCGGCCGGGCACCTGGATGGATCTGCTCGCGGAGTACCGGGTCGCACACAGCTGGGCGCCGATGTTCGGCTTCGCCCAGGTTGCCTCGGCGTTGTCCGAGAACACCCGCGACCTGGACCTGTCCGCGGTCCGGACGCTGCTCTGTGGCGGGGAACAAATCCAGCTACCGGTGCTGGCGCGTTTTCTCGAACGCACCGCCCCGTTCGGCATCGAGGAGACCACCATCATGCCGGTGTGGGGCATGACGGAGACGGTCACCGCGATCACCTTCGGAAGGCTCGGTACGCCGGAAAGCGTGCACCGTGTCCTGAAGTCCAGCCTCGGCGGCGAACTACGCCACGCCCCCGAATCCGCGGAAGAGCACGAGTACAGCACTTTCGTGGCGGTCGGGCCGCCCGCGCCGGGGGCGAGTGTGCGGGTGGTGGACGACCGGGGCGAGCTGCTGCGCGAGCGTGAGATCGGCAGGCTGCAGCTGCGCTCGGCGCGCGTCACGCCCGGCTACCTGCACGACGAAGCGGCGAATCGCGCCGCGTTCCCCGAGCCGGGCTGGCTGGACACAGGCGATCTCGCCTTTCTGGCGCACGGGCAGGTGGTGATCACCGGGCGCGCCAAGGATCTGATCATCCTCAATGGACAGAACCATTTCTGCCACGAGATCGAGGAAGTCGTCTGCGCGGCGGGCGGTGCCCGCGCGGGTGAGGTGGCCGCGGTGGGCGTTCCCAACGCGGAAACCGGTACGGAGGATTTGATCGTCCTGCTGGCCAGCACGGCACCCGCGGCCGAGTTCGACGCGGTCGCGACGGCGGTGCGCCAGGCGGTGTTCACCCGGTTGCGGCTGACGGTGACCCGGGTCGTCCTGGTCGCGCCCGCATCCTTTCCGCGGACGGGCGGCGGCAAGGTTCAGCGGGCCGAGCTGCGACGACGGCTGACCGCCGGGGAACTCGGGCAGGCGGGCACCGCGCCCGCCGACGTCGAGTCCACGGTCTTGTCGGCTGTCCGGGAGATACTCGGCCACGACGTCGATCCGGCGACACCGTTCTATGAGGCGGGCCTGACCTCGGTGTCCGTGGTCAAGTTGGCCTCGACCCTCAGCGGGCGACTGCGCCGTGAGGTGTCGCCGACCGCGGTGTTCGAGTACCCGACCCCCGCCGCCCTCGCCGGCAGCCTGGCAGGCGCCGCCCGGCGGCCGCGCCCCGCCGCACCGGAGACCCCGGCGTCCGAAGACCGGATCGCGATCATCGGCATCGCGGCGCGGTTGCCCGGTGCGCCGGACCTCGCCTCGTTCTGGGCCAACCTGCGCGACGGTGTGTGCAGTGTGCGGACCTTCGCCCACCCGGTGGAGCCGGGGGTGGTTCCGGTCGGGGGCGTGCTCGACGACGTGGACTCGTTCGACGCGGAGTTCTTCGGGATGAGCCCGCACGAGGCGGCCCTGACCGACCCGGCGCACCGCTTGTTCCTGGAGTGCTGCCACGAGGCGCTCGAACTCGGCGGGTACGCGGCGACCGGTGCAGGCACCAGGATCGGCGTGTTCGCCGGAGCGGGCATGCAGCTTTACGGCCACCAGCGGCGCGCACGGGAGAACGGGCGCCCGCCCGCCGCGGACGAGTTGGCCGCGATGCAGGCCGCGATGGGGTCGGAACCCGACTTCCTGGCCAGCCGGGTGGCGTACCGGCTGGGACTGTCGGGACCCGCGATCGGGGTGCAGACTGCGTGTTCGACCGGGCTGGTCGCGGTGCATCTGGCCGGGCAGGCGCTCCTCACCGGGGACGCCGACCTGGCTTTGGCCGGAGCGGCGGCGATCCATCTGCCGCAGGATTCCGGCTACCGGCCGTACGAAGGCGGGATCCTGTCGCCGACCGGTGCCTGCCGGGCCTTCGACGCGAACGCGGACGGCACGGTCGGCGGCAACGGCGTGGTCGCGGTGCTGCTGAAACGGCTCGACCGGGCGATCGCCGACGGGGACACGGTGCACGCGGTGATCCTGGGCTCCGCGGTGAACAACGACGCCGGCCGTACGGCGGGTTTCGCGACACCGAGCGTGTCCGGGCAGGCGGAGGTCGTCCGACGGGCATTGGCGCGGGCACGCGTGCCGGCGTCGTCCGTCACCTACGTCGAGGCGCACGGGACCGGCACCGCGCTGGGCGATCCGGTCGAGTTCGAGGCGCTCAGCCAGGCCTACGGCGAAACCGGGCACACGGGATTCTGCGCGCTCGGCTCGGTCAAACCCGGCATCGGCCACCTGGACACCTGCGCGGGCCTCGCCGGATTGGTCAAGACGGTGCTGATGCTGCGTCACGGGGAGCTGGTGCCGACGGTGAACCTGGACCGGCCCAACCCGGGACTGCGGCTGGCGGGCAGTCCGTTCGTGCTGGCGAAGGAAAACACCCCGTGGATCACCGAAGGACCCCGGCGGGCCGGGGTCAGCGCGCTGGGCGTCGGCGGCACGAACGTCCACCTGGTACTGGAACAGGCCCCGGTGCCCGTCCCCGCACCGGCAGCACAGGGACCGGTGCTGCTGCCCGTGTCGGCCAACGACGAGGCTGGACTGTCCGCGCTCACCGGAGCGCTGCGGGATCACCTGCGCGCGCATCCCGGACTCCGGACCCGGGACGTGGCGGCGAGCATGGCGCTCGGCAGACCGCACCGGGCGCATCGGCACGCCGTGGTCGGCCGGGACACCGCCGAACTGGCCGCCGCGCTCGACTCGATCGCGGTGGAACCCGTTGCCTCGCAACGTTTCGGCACGCTCGCGTTCGTCTTCTCCGGGCAGGGGTCGACGTATCGCGGGATGGCGAAACGGCTCTGTGACGCGTTCCCCACCTTCCGTGAAGCGCTGGACGAGTGTCTGGGTTTCGCCGAAGAGTTCGGCGCGACAGGGCTGGCCGACGCGCTGCTCGGCACCTCGGATCCGGCCATCGTTATGTCCACTGAGGACGGACAGCCCACGCTTTTCTGCTATCAGGTCGCGCTGGCCGGGTTGTGGCGATCGTGGGGCGTCCAGCCGGACTACGTGGCCGGGCACAGCTTGGGGGAATACGCGGCTCTCGCGGTGGCGGGCGGGATCAGTGTGGCCGACGGGTTGCGGCTGACCTGCCTGCGCGGACGGCTGATGCACGCGACCGCGGCGGGCGGCATGATCGCGATCCGCGCCTCGTCGGAGCAGGCCCGGCGGCTGGCCGCCGTCACCGGGACCGAGGTCGCGGTGGTCAATGGCGACCGGTCACACGTACTGTCCGGGCCGGCAGCGGCGATCGCGGCCGCCGAAGCGGCACTCGATCGGGAACACCTTTCCTGGCAACGACTTCCGGTGGACCGGGCCTTTCACTCGGCACTACTCGATCCCATCCTCGACGAGTTCGAGCAAGCGGCCGCCGCGGCGCGGTTCGGCCCGCTGCGGATTCCGTTGGCGTCCAATCTGGACGGACTGATCCCGACGGGCGCCTCGGTGGACGCGCGCTACCTGCGTCGGCAAATCCGTGAGACAGCGCGCTTCGACGAGTCGCTTCGGGCGCTCGAACGGACCGGTTGCGGGGCCTACCTGGAGATCGGACCGCGCGAGGTGCTCGGTTCGATCGGAGGCGCGGCTCTCCCACACCGATACTGGCGCCCGTCCCTCGTCTCACCCGCCGAGGACGAGCCTGACGCGGTGCTGCGCGCCGCCGCGGCGCTTTACCGTCGTGGCGCCGACCTGGACTGGTCCGCGCTCGTGTCCGGCGGGCGGCGCGTCCCGCTGCCGGGATACCCCTACCGGCGCAAACGTTTCGCTCAGCCGACGGCTCCGGCCGGGCCCGCACCCGCGGACGCCGTCCTCACCGAAGTCCGGCGCCTCGCCGCCGAGCGTCTCGGCGTGAGCGAGCTCTCCGACGACACCACTTTCGTGGCAGGCGGCGCCGATTCGCTCGCACTGATGGGCTTGGCCCGCGAACTGCAGAACGTCTACGGGGTGCGAATCGGTGTTCGCGAGCTGCTCGCCGAGGCGCAGACCCCGGCCAAGGTGGCCGAACTGATCGTTCAGCGCGGCGGAGCAGTCCCGGAGACCGATCCGGTGGTCCGCGAACACGACGAGCCGCCATCCGCCCCTGCCGAGGACTCCTCACTTCACGGCTTGATGGCCCGGCAGTTGCAGCTCGCGGACGACATGATGCGACAGGTGACGGACCTGATGCACCGCCAGCTCGACGTGGTGCGCGGTGCGCCCGCCGACACCGTGACCCCCGAACCGCCGCCGACGTCCGTGCCGAAGCCGGTCGACCACACGGCCCGTCCGGTGCCCGTGCCGGTTCCAGGACTGACGTCGACGAGGAACGGCTGCGCCTTCAGTCTCTACTTCTTCGGCGACTATCCCGACCGGGACTCCAGCGACAAGTACCGGCTGATCATGGACGCGGCACGGTTCGCCGATCAGCACGACTTCCACGCGCTCTGGTTGCCGGAGCGGCATTTCGACTCGTTCGGCGCACTGTTCCCGAATCCGTCGGTGCTGGCCTCCGCGCTGGCCGTCCACACCGAGCGGATCCGGCTGCACGCCGGGTCGGTCGTGCTCCCGCTGCACCATCCGATCCGGGTGGCCGAGGAATGGTCCATTGTGGACAACCTGTCTTCCGGGCGGGTCGGCCTGTGCGTGGCCAGCGGATGGCACGCCAGGGATTTCACGCTCGCCCCGGAGAATTTCGGCGGCCACCGCGACCTGATGTACGAACACCTGGACACCGTGCGCCGGCTGTGGTCGGGAGAAGAGATCGACGCCGTCGCGGGTGACGGCACCGCGACCCGGGTCCGCCTGCATCCCGCGCCTCTCCAACAGGATCCGCCGTTGTTCGCGGCCGTGGTGGGCAACCCGGACAGCTACCGCCGGGCCGCCGCCGCCGATCTCGGCGTGGTCACCAATCTGATGACCCAGGACGTGCCCGCCCTGGCCGAGAACATCGCGCTCTACCGCCGCACCCGCGCGGAACACGGACTCGATCCGGACCAGGGACGGGTCGTGGTGCTCGTGCACACTTTCCTCGGCGAGGATCACGAAACCGCGCGGCAGCGGGCTTTCCGGCCGTTCTGCGATTACCTGCGCTCGTCGCTTTCCCTGCTCGACCAGGTCGGCAACAGCCTCGGGATGAAGGTCGACCTGGACGGCGCGACCGATGAGGACGTCGATTTCGTCCTGGGTGGCGCGTACGAACGCTACTGCGAGTCCCGTGCGTTGATCGGCGGTCCCGATCAGTGCGCGCCGATGGTGGACGCGCTGATCGCGGCGGGGGCCGACGAGATCGCCGCTTTCGTGGATTTCGGCGTCCCCCGGGAGCAGGTGCTCGACGCCCTGCCGCTGCTCGATGGTTTACGCCGCCGCTATTCGCCGGGCGCGCCGGCACGGGAGGACGAGCTGTCCGCCGCGCAGCGCCGGATCTGGTTCCTGGAAAGGATGTTCCCCGGCACCGGCGCCTATCACGAGCCCAAGGCGATCAGGATCGACGGGCCGTTGGACGACGTGGCGCTACGGGAGTCGGTGCCGCGCGTGGTGTCGGCGCATCCCAGCCTGCGCACGGTGTTCCGCGAGCGGGACGGCGTGCCGAGGAAGGTCGTTCGGCCGTCGGTGACCGTCGACTGTCCGCTGATCGACCTGTCCGGCCGCACCGAAGCGGAAGCCCTGGCCGAGATCCAGGCCACGGTGGGGCGGATCCGGTTCGACCTCGACGCCGGGCCACTGGTCGCCACGGCGTTGGTCCGGCTCGCCGACGATCGCCATCTGCTCTACCTGGTGGCCCACCACATCGTGTTCGACTCGGCGTCGACGGCGGTGTTCCTCCGCGATCTCGCCGCGCACTACCGCGCGTGGCCCGCCCTGCCTGCCGCGCGGCCCGGACAGGTTCTCGAGGCGGATGAGATCGGGAATCCCGCGTCCGACACGGAGTTCTGGCGCGATGAGCTGAAGGGGACCCCCGAACTCGTGCTGCCCACCGACCGGCCGCGCCCGCCGGTGGTGTCCAGACGCGGCGCCGGTCTGAGCAGAGAGCTGGCGGCCGGCCTCGGCGAGCCGCTCCGCGCCCTCGCGGCCGAGTGTGGGAGCACGGTGTTCATGGCGGTGCTCGGCGCGATCGGCTCGGTGCTCGGCCGCTACAGCGTGCAGCAGGACTTCGCGGTCGGCACGGTCGTCAGCACCCGGCCGGACACGGCGAGGGACACGATCGGGCTGTTCCTCGACACGGTCCCGGTACGGCTCGATCTGTCCGGGGATCCGACCTTCGCCGAACTGACCCAGCGCGTCCGGGATCGCACCACGGGCGCCTACGAGCACCGGGCGGTCCCGTTCGACGAGCTGGTCGGCATGCTGAATCCGGACCGCGCGGCGAACCGCAACCCGCTGTTCGACGTCCTGGTCGAATTCGAGAACGCCGTGGACGAGCCTTTCGCGCCGCCGCTGACGGCCACCGCGCTGGACGTGGCGCGCGACGAGGTGCCCTTCGACCTCGCCTGCTATCTGACGGCACACCGTGACGGCCTGCGTTGCCTGATCGAGTACAGCACCGACCTGTTCGACGAAGCGACCATCGCCCGGTTGCTGGACCTGCTGGCGCAGGTACTGCGCCGCGCGACCGCGGATCCGTCGGCTCGGCTGTCCGAGCTGACCACACCGGTCGAAGAAGACCTGCGGCTGCTGGAGCGGTGGCAGAACGGTGCGCCGGAACGCCCCGCGCGCTGCCTGCACACGATGGTCGAGCAGCAGGTCGCCGAGACACCCGGAGAGGTGGCGCTGGTCAGCGACGACGGCGAGATCAGCTACCGGGAACTGGACCAGCGCGCCGAGACGATCGCGCGTCGGCTGGCGAGCCAGGGCGTCGGACCCGGGCAGATCGTGGCGGTGTCCCTCCCCCGCGGCCCCGAACTCATCGCCGCGCTCTACGGCGTACTGAAGAGTGGTGCGGCGTACCTGCCACTGGATCCGCGGCTGCCGCCGCAACGGTGCCGGTACATGCTGGAAGACAGCGGTGCCGTCCTGGTACTGACCACAAAGGACATTCGCGTTTCCCAGCCGGTGCTGAACGACTTTCCGGTTCAACTCGCCGAGGAAATCTTGCCGGGCCCGGAGGCGCCGGAGCTGCCCGAGGTGCGACCGGAGGCGCCTGCGTACTGCATGTACACCTCCGGGTCCACCGGAACCCCGAAGGGCGTTCTCGTCCCGCACCGCGGTCCGGCCAACGTCGTCGCGTGGCAACGTGATCAGCATCCGCCGATGCGCACCCTGCACTGGACCTCACCGAGCTTCGACGTCAGCGTCCAGGAGATCTTCTCCACGCTGGCCGCCGGTGGGACGCTCGTGCTGCTCGACGACGACCAGCACAAGGATCGTGACGCCGTCGCCACCGCGATCGGCCGTCACCGGGTGGAGCGGATCCTGATGCCGTTCACTCCGCTGAAGTACCTGGTCGAACCCGGCCTCACCGCGCCGTCGCTGCGGTTGATCCTGTGCTGCGGCGAGCCGCTCGTGCTCACCCCGGCGCTGCGCCGCTTCCTCGCGGACAATCCCGGCTGCGTGCTGCACAACCAGTACGGTCCGACCGAGGCGTCGATCATCGTCACCGATCACCTGGTGGATCCGCGCCGCGGGCCCCGTCCGCCGATCGGCGCCCCGATCGACGGGGTGCGGCTGCGGCTGGTCGATCCCGCCGGGCGAGCAGTTCCGATCGGCGCCGTCGGCGAGATCCACCTCGGCGGAGCCGGGCTGGCCGAAGGTTACGTCGGCAAGCCGGAAGAGACCGCCGCGGCTTTCCTCTCCGGCGTGCTCCGGCCCGGAGACCGGTGGTACCGCACCGGCGACCTCGCCCGATGGCGTGGCGACGGCACGCTCGAGTTCCTCGGCCGTCTCGACGACCAGGCCAAGATCCGCGGCAACCGGGTCGAACCCGGTGAAACACAACGGGTGCTGGCCGGCCTCGGCGCGGTGGCGGACGCCGCGGTGATCGTGCGGCCGGATCACCGGGGCGAAGCGGAACTCGTCGGCTACGTCGTACTCGCCGACACCGCCGCGCCGGAGCCGTGGACGGGAATCGCCGAAGCCCTCGCGGACGACCTGCCCGCCTACCTCATCCCGACCCGCTGGGTCGCGCTCGACCGCTTGCCCATGACCACCACGGGAAAGCTCGACCGGTCCGCCCTGCCCGAACCACCGGCCGCAGCCGAAAACCGGGACACCGCCCCGCCGTCCACCGAGCTCGAACTCCGTCTGCACGCGCTGTGGTGCGCGGAGCTCGGCCTGGACGCCGTGGCGGCCGACCGGTCCTTCTTCAACGCGGGCGGGCATTCGCTCGCCGTGGTCAGGCTGGTCAACCGGATCAACGAGGAGTTCCGGGCGGAGGTCTCGGTCGCGGAGTTCTTCCGCGCGCCCACGATCCGCGCGATGGCGGCCGGACTGGGCCGCCAAATCGCACAGACCGTCCCGATGACCTCGCTACAGCGCAGGCTTTGGGAACGTCAGGCGGAAAAGCCGCGGCCTCAGGTCTACAACGTCGGTCATCGCGTCGACCTGCGCGGCGACCTGAACCCGCGGGCACTGCACCGCGCGCTCGACCGGCTGGTGGCCCGGCACGACGCCTTGCGCGGCCGCGTCGCGGCGTCCGGCGCCGGGCGGATGATCGAAGTGCTGGCCCCGTTCGCGCTCGACCTGCCTCTCGACGAGCTCGGCACCGGCATCGACGCGTGGTGCGGAAGCGTCGTCGCGGAACCGTTCGAACTCACCGAAGGCCCGTTGCTGCGTGCCCGGCTCGGCCGGATCGCCGGTGACCGGTGGGTGCTGGTGCTCGTCCTGCATCACCTGGTCTGTGACGGCTGGTCCCTGAACATCCTGTGGCACGAGCTGTCCCGGCTGTACGCCGCCGAGATCGACGCGACGTCCGCCGCCCTGCCCGCGCCCGGAGGCCAGCACTCCGACTATGCGCGATGGCAAGCGGGCGCTGATCATTCCGCCGACGTCGACTACTGGCGAACCGAACTGGCGGACGCCGACCTGCGCTGGCGGCTGCCCTATGACCGCGTTCCGCCCGCCCGGCCTTCCGGTGAGGGCGATCTGCACCACGTGCGTCTCACGCCGGAACAGCTGCGCCGCATCGACGGCTTCGCCGCTGCCGCCCACAGCACTCGGGCCATACTCCTCGCGAGCGTGTTCGCGCTTTGGGGCGCGGAGACCTGTGGTCAACGGGACCTCGTGCTCGCCACCTCCAGCGCCCGCCGGAGCCGCCGCGAGCACGAGCAGACGGTCGGCATGATCGGGGAGGCCGTGCCCCTGCGCGTCCGGCTCGGCGAAACCGCGGAGCTGTCCGACGTGATCCCGATCGTCGCGGAGAAACTGTTCGCCTCTCTCGATCACCAGGACCTACCGCTCAGGGAAACGATCGCGCTGTCCGGGCAAGACGTCGAGCGCTATCCCGCCGTGTTGTTCACCGTGGTCACGACGCCTCCAGGGGAACTCGACCTGCCCGGCGTTTCGGCCACCGTGCGCGGATTGCCTGTTCCCGGCTGCGCCAGAACCGAGCTCTACGTCGTGTTCGCCGAAGACGCCGACGGCCTGGGAATCACGTTCGAGTACTCCACCGACCTGTTCGACGCCAAGACCATCGACCGGTTCGCCCGCGAACTCGTCCGGCTGCTGAAGGAGCTTCCCTGATCGGCTTTCCCTACTGGGCCGAAACCCGGCCCTCGGCGCGGTGCCCGCGGATCCGCTTACCCGCCCGGCGGGCCCGCTCGACCCACACGCTGCGACCGGCATCCAGCATCCGCTCGGTCCGGTAGTCCACTTCGGCCAGCACCTCGGCGAGCAGGACGTCGTTGCTGTTCATCATCGTTTCCCCTCAGGAACTCACTACCTCGTTTGGTAATGACCAGATTCGTCCTGAGGGGTGCCCTCCGGCATCGGGTGATCACCTACACCCGGGGGCCGATCGACCCCTTACCCCCGACTCTTCCCTGATCGAAGGCCGTAAGGGCATCGAAAGCCGACGCCGGAGGGCCGTAACTGCCGGTTATGGCGGTCACACCAGAGAAGTCCAGTGCATTTCCATCAGTACTTCCAGGTCGATCCGGTGCCGCGGTACTGCTCCACCGGGATCGGCTCGACGCCGTCGCGCATCCGGTCGGTGTAGAGCTTCCCGTTCAAGTGGTCGACCTCATGGGCGACAAGGCGGGCTACGCCGCGCTCGAACACGGTGATCTTCGTCTGGCCGTCGATGTCGGCGTGCTCGACATGGATGACATGCGGGCGCGGAACCCGGCCACGGACGTCGAAGAAGGACAGGCAGCCTTCGTACTGCTCGTCGACCTCGCCGCCAGATTCGATGATCGTGGGGTTGAACAGGGTGATCGCCTCGCCGTCCGGGGTGCGCACGATGGCGACGGCACGGTCGATCCCGATCTGCGGGGCGGCAACACCCATGCCCTTGCCGAAGGTGTGAGCCTGCGCGACCCGTTCGGCGGCTGAGTTGAGCTCGGTGACGACGCGGCGAGCGTCTTCGGCTTCGGTGGGTAAGTCGAAGCGGCGCGCTACTTGACGCAGCGCCGGGTCGGTGTCCTGCACGATGCCGAGCGAAGCCATGACCTTGCTCGGTGAAGCACCGGCGGTCCGCGCTGCGCGGCCGCGGAAGTCCCATTCGAGCCGGTAGCGAGCGTGCAGCGGCGGGTCCTCACACGACCAGGAGAAGATGTGCCGGTCGCCGGTGTCGTCGCGGCCGATGGCGGTGGCGAACGGCGCGGCTTGCGCGGTCATCGAGGTGTGCAGTCCCCAGACCGACGCACCGAGTTCGGCAGGAAAGTCCAGGCACACCGACAGGGTCCTGGTGGGGAGCCGGACAGCGCGCTGAAACCAGTTCCCCCAGTGCGTCTCGGTCACGGTGTATTCGTACTCGATCCAACAAGATTCGCCAGGATACAAGGGAAAGTGCCCGTGCGCGCCCGAGAAGAGCAGCCAGACTTCCTTGAAGGCGTCCCGGTCGTGGTGCGCCGTCCAGTCCATCGGGTTCGCTCGGCCACGCCCGTGCCAAGCATGTAAATCGATCTCGTCCCAGCTCAGCGGATTCTCGGAGTAGAGCTGGTTCGACCGCTCCGGATCTCCGGGATACCGGTCGACAGAGATGCGGATCAGGTAGCGGGTGATCGGCTCGGTGCCCTGGTTGACCAAGTGACGGCGCTGGGAGAGCCGATAGGCCCCGTCCTCGTAGCGCAGGGTCGCATCGTCGTGGTCGACCACCAGGCCACCCATCCCGGCCGCGGTGTCGGCGACCGGCCCCACTACAGGCCGGGCTTTGGCGGGGCGGTTGGCCTCGAAGTCGCGGAACGCGCTGCGCAGGGCGCCGCCGGCTTGCAGTGCGGCCTCGGCGTGCCCGGCGAAGGTCTCCGATGGCCGCTCGGCACCGGAGAGCACTTTCGAGACGTAAGAGCGGTCATAGCCCATCGCCTTGGCCAGCGCAGCGCGGGAGAAGCCGCGCACGTCGCGCCAGCGTTCGAGCTCGACCGCGAACACATTCACCTCAGCGTCCGGGCCGCCGGGTTCGGTGGTGCTGGTCGTGCCCGTCGTCATCGCCGCCTCCGGAGCAGGGTTCGGGGACCGTGGGTGTGCGTGAATGCACCGTGAGTCGCCCCTCACCCTAGAGGCACGCCTGCCATTCGCGATGTCCTTCCCTCCAGCGGCGCGACGGAAGGGGCAGACACCGCAATGACGACTGGCGACACCTGCGGTTCCCGGCTGCTGTGGCTGCGCGATCACCCGAACGAGATCTTGGCGGACAACGAAATCGTTGCCGTGCAGGACATTCAGCCGAATGAAGGAGACACCACGATGGCCGATCTGCTCGGCTCGATGCTGGACGACGACCCCTTGGCCAGCGCCCGATTCCGCTACTCCGTGCGCGTCCCGGTGACCTCCGCGGCGGCGGGTCCGGAGGAGACCCGCCCGTTCGGGTTGCGGTTCTCCCAGTCCATGCCGACCCCGGTGACGAAGGTGGTCTCCTATTGCCACGACCAGCAAGTCGCGGTCGATGCCGACGGCCGTCCGCTGATCGAAACAATGGGCAAGGACTGGAAGACCAAGTCCGCCACCGACGGCGACGAAGGTCCGGAGGAGAATTGGGGTTGGGAAGAGGAATGACCGTTCTCATCCTCGCGCAGGAGGCCGACGCTCCGACCGACGCGCTGGTGGCGGAGCTGATCCGGCGGGATGTCGCGGTGTTCCGCGCCGATACGAGCTGGTTCCCCCGCCGGCTCGTGCTCGACGCCGAACTCACGGGCGGCCACTGGATCGGCACCCTGACCACTGCGTACCGCTCCGTGCAGCTTGGCGATATCCGCGCCATTTGGTATCGCGACCCGGCCGCTTTCGCGTTCCCACCCGAACTCACCGAAGTCGAGCGCGCCTACGCACACCGGGAGGCCCGGCTCGGATTCGGCGGCGTGCTCGCTGCGCTTTCGGATGTCCTATGGGCGAACAATCCGAACAGGGCCGCCGACAGCATGTACAAGCCGTTGCAGCTGACCACAGCCGCGGCGTGCGGCCTGCACGTCCTCCCCACGCTGGTCACCAACTCTCCCGACGCGGTACGCCGGTTCGCCGGAAAGCTGCCGGGCGGCGTGGTGCACAAGTCGTTCGGACCTAACACCATCGCCGAAGGCGGACAACTCAAGGTCGCCTACACCCGCCGGTTCGCCACTGCGGACATCGACGATCTGCGCGGTGTCGGGTCTACCGCGCTGCAGGCACAGGCATGGGTGGACAAGGGCTCCGAAGCCCGGGTGGTAGTGATCGGCGAGCGGATGTTCACCATCCTGATCACCGCGACCTCCGCCGCCGCACACGTGGACTGGCGGGCCGATTTCGGCGCGCTGACCTACGAGCTGATCGACACACCGCCCGATGTCGAGGCCGGGGTCCGCGCGTACATGAAGGCGCTGGGCTTGGCCTATGCGGCACTGGACTTCGGCATCGAGAAGGACACCGGGCGGCTCGTGTTCTACGAAAGCAATTCCTCAGGGCAGTATGGATGGCTGGAAGCGCAGACCGGCGCACCGATCACCGCGGCGCTGGCGGATCTACTCGCGGGAGCGTGCTCGTGACGACCAGCCCGAACGTTCAGTGGCAGGACCACGCCGCAGAACTCGCCGTGACACTCACCGGGCTGGGCAAGCTCACCGACTCCGCGTGGCAGGCCGCAGTCCGGGCCGTCGCGCGACACGAGCTCGTGCCGCGCTTCTACACCCAGGACGCCACCGGCGCCTGGACTGAATCCGACACCAGCACCGACAACGGCCGGGAGGCCTGGCTGGACGCGGTCTACTCCAACAAGCCGCTGATCACCGCGCTGCGCCGGGACACTGACCCCGTCCGGGTGCTCTCGTCTTCCAGCCAGCCTGGCCTGATGACCCGGATGCTCGAAGCTCTGGACGTGCACAGTGGACATCGGGTCCTCGAGATAGGCACCGGCACCGGTTACAACGCCGCGCTGCTGGCGCACCGGCTCGGCTCCGGCAACGTGTTCTCCATCGATGTCGAACCGGACCTCATCGACCTTGCCCGCACTCGGCTGGCCGGGCTCGGCTACACCCCGACCCTGGTGGCGGCTGACGGCGTGCTCGGGTTCCCGGAGCACGCACCGTTCGATCGGATCATCGCGACCTGCGCGGTGCCGGTTATCCCGTGGGCGTGGGTGGAGCAACTGCGGATAGGTGGGGCGGTATTGACCGATCTGAAAACCGCACAAAGCGCGGGCAGTCTCGTCCGGATCACCCGCACCGGGACCGACCGGGCAGAGGGCCGGTTCGATCCGACCTACGCGGCGTTCATGGGGCTGCGCCATCAGCCGGGCGAACCGGACCGCACCGTCACCTGGACCGCCCGCGACACCACCGTCGCCCATCGGTCAACCAGCACCGTCGATCCGCGGACGCCGTGGAACGCGATGGTGGTGTGGTTCCTGGCAGCGTTCGACCTCGGCCCGGACTTATCGATCGGCTACACCGGACCCGACACCACCGGCCCGCCCACCACGGTCACCCTTTCCACCCCGGACGGCTCCTGGGCACATGTCTCCGTCGCCGCGGTGGGCGGGGCACACGCGGTCACCGAAGGTGGTCCACGGCGCCTCTGGCGGGTCGTCGAGAGCGCCCACCGGCTGTGGAACCACCTGGAACGGCCCGGATGGGACCGTTTCGGGCTCACCGTCACCCGCGACACCCACACCCTCTGGTGCGACCAGCCCGACAGCGACCACCGCTGGACCTGCTCGACCTCGACACCGAACACCGGGCACTGGACCAAGCCGGTCCCCACGCCGAGCCTGTAGCAGGACCGTGACCTGATCGACTGCTTCCGGCGTTGCACGCGAAGAGGCCCCGTGAACAGAAGTCCACGGGGCCTCTCGCTCGACCGATTCGCTTACCAGCCGCGCTCAGCCAGCCGGTGCGGCTCGGGCAAGTCCGCGACGTTGATGCCGACCATCGCCTCGCCGAGACCGCGCGAAACCTTCGCGATGACGTCCGGGTCGTCGTAGAACGTGGTCGCCTTGACGATCGCCTCGGCGCGCTGCGCCGGGTTGCCGGACTTGAAGATGCCGGAGCCGACGAACACGCCTTCGGCGCCGAGCTGCATCATCATCGCGGCGTCGGCCGGGGTCGCGATGCCGCCGGCGGTAAACAGCACGACGGGCAGCTTGCCCTTCTCCGCGACCTCCTTGACGAGTTCGTACGGGGCCTGGAGTTCCTTCGCCGCGACGTAAAGCTCGTCCTCGGGCAGCGAGGAAAGGCGACGCAGCTCCGCGCGGATCTTGCGCATGTGCGTGGTCGCGTTCGAGACGTCGCCGGTGCCGGCCTCGCCCTTGGAGCGGATCATCGCCGCGCCCTCGTTGATCCGGCGCAGCGCCTCACCGAGGTTGGTCGCACCACAGACGAAGGGCACGGTGTAGGCCCACTTGTCGATGTGGTTCTCGAAGTCGGCCGGGGTCAGCACCTCGGACTCGTCGATGTAGTCGACGCCGAGCGACTGCAGCAGCTGAGCCTCGACGAAGTGGCCGATGCGGGCCTTCGCCATCACGGGGATCGAGACGGCCTCGATGATGCCGTCGATCAGATCCGGGTCGCTCATCCGCGCGACACCGCCCTGCGCGCGGATGTCCGCGGGGACCCGCTCGAGCGCCATCACCGCGACGGCACCGGCGTCTTCGGCGATCTTCGCCTGCTCGGCGGTGACCACGTCCATGATCACACCGCCCTTGAGCATCTCCGCCATCCCGCGCTTGACCCGGGCGGTGCCGGTGAGCGAGGTGGTGGCCGTGTTCGTGGAGTCGTCAGACACTGCTGGACCTTTCGGAAAGCGCACGAGGAGGGGTGACGCTTCCGAGGGTAGGCCGCTTTTGGACCTCTGAAGCAGGCCAGTTCGCGGCGATTTCAGCAGTCCACTGGGTGATCTGGCCCGCAATCAGTCCTCTGGTTGCGGTACTTGCGCGTGCAACTACCGCAACCAGAGGACGAATTGCGAAGGGGAGTTAGCGGGCTAGGCCCTGCTCGAAGGCGAACAGGCCGTCCGGGTCGTACTTCCGCGCCACCCGGCGCAGCCGCGGCAGGCTGTCGCCGTAGTACGCCTTCGCCCAGTCCGGCATCTCCGGGTCGATGTAGTTGACGTACCCGGCCTGCCCGAATTCCCGGCCGAGTTCGTCCCTGACCCGGCCGATCACCTGGCGCGCGTGCGCTTCGCCGCCTGCCAGGCCGCGGGTGATCTGGATACTGCCGAGCGCGGACCGGTGCGGGAAGCAAGACTCGATCGACGGCACCCGCGCGATCGCGCCGCCGTACGCGTCGACGATCGAGTACAGCTCGGGATCACTGGTCAGCAGTGACGCCAGCGCGCCGGGATCCGGAACCCGATGGGTCAGCATCCGCGAAGTGGAGACGTACTCCCCTCGCTGCGCCACCGCGGCCGGGAAATGGGTCTCCTCGGCGAAGGCGCGCATGGTCGCCAGGTGGCTCTGTTCGCTCACATCCCGGGTGAGCGGCTCGGTGCCGACGCGGCGGACGAGGTCGTCGATGAGCGGGTTCAGCTCCGTGGCACGACCCACGAAACAGCCACCGCAGTTGACGGCCGCCGATCCGAGGCCCATCCCGGACCACAGTTCGTCAGGCATCGCGGGCTGCCAGTCCTGCCAGGCCGCGACCAGGTCGGCCAGCACGGCGGGCGGGAAGGTCAGTCCGAAGTTCGTCAGCGTCCTGGCCGCCGCCGTGCGGAAGGTGAACGAGGTGACGATGCCGAAGTTGCCGCCGCCACCGCCACGCAACGCCCACAGCAGGTCCGGCGCGGTCCCCTCCGACACCACACGCAGTTTCCCGTCCGCGCCGACGAACCGCACGGATTCCAGGCTGTCGCAGGTCAGTCCGTACTTGCGGCCCAAGACGCCGATCCCGCCGCCGAGGGTCAGCCCGGCGATGCCGACCGACGGGCAACTGCCCGCGGGCAACGCGCGGCCCGCCGCCGCCAACGCTTCGTACACCTGGCCGAGCTGCGCGCCGGCTCCGATCGCCGCGCGGCCACCCGGCCGGATCTCGATCGCGTTCAGCCGGGACAGATCGACGATGAGCCCTTTGTCCACAATGGAGTAACCGGCGTAGCTGTGCCCGCCCGAGCGAGCCGCGATCGGCACGTGGTGCCGCGCGGCGAAGTCGACACAGCGCCGGACATCGTCCTCGTTCGCGCAGACCGCGATCCCGGCGGGCAGCCGATGGTCGTACAGCGAGAAGAACCCGAGCCGCGCTTCGTCGTACCCCGGCTCACCGGGCCGGAAGAGCGTGCCCGTCAGCCGGGCTCGCAGCCGTTCCCATTCGTCCCCGCCGCCGTGCCCCGGGATCGCCGCGGGCACCGCCGCCAGCATCGGGACCGCACCTGCCAGTCGCAACACCGTCCGCCTGTCGAGCTCCATCGCTCATCCCCCACCGTCGGATTCGGTTCGGATACGCCTCCGGGTGTCCGCCATCGAGCATAGCGCCGGGTCGACATTCGGGGGGTCCCTCGCCGGTCGCCTTGCCGCGACGGCGGTCGCGGGTGTGTGATCGAGGACACACTGTTCGCGGCGTCGTGTGGTGAGGAGACCGGCATGGCCGAGAAACAGAGCAAGAACGGAGACTCCGGGGCCGCCGTCGCTGTGGACGACCCGGCGAAAGTGCGCAATGTCGTCCTGGTCGGCCCGTCGGGATCCGGCAAGACGACACTCGCCGAAGCACTGCTCGCCGCGTCCGGCACGGTGACGCGGGCGGGCTCGGTCGTGGAGGGCACCACGGTGTGCGACCACGATCCCGCCGCGGTCCGGCAGCAGCGGTCGGTCGGCCTCTCGGTCGCGCCGGTGCTGCACCAGGGCCACAAGATCAACCTCATCGACACCCCCGGGTACGCCGATTTCGTCGGCGAACTGCGGGCCGGGCTCCGCGCCGCCGACGCGGCGCTGTTCGTGGTCTGCGCGGCGGAAGGCGTCGACGCGGCCACGATCGCGGTCTGGGAGGAGTGCGCGGCCGTCGGGATGCCGAGGGCGGTGGTCGTCTCCCGGCTCGACCATCACCGCGCCGACCCCGAGGGCGAGATCGCGGCCTGCCAGGAGGCCTTCGGGGCCGGCGTCCTGCCGCTGTACCTACCCGCTCGTGACGGTCTCGTCGGGCTCATCACGCGCCGCTACTTCGACTATTCGCACGGCTTCCCGCCCGAAGTCGGCGAGCCGGACGGGAACGATCTCGCCCGGCTGACCGAGGCCCGCAACGAACTGATCGAAGGCGTCATCGCCGAGAGCGAGGACGAGTCGTTGATGGACCGGTATCTCTCCGGTGAGGAGATCGCCGAGGACACGCTGATCGCCGACCTCGAGACCGCGGTCGCCCGCGGGTCCTTCCATCCGGTGATCCCGGTGTGCGCGACGACGGGGGTCGGGCTCGCCGAAGTCCTCGACGGGATCGTCCGTGCCTTCCCCTCACCGCTGGAGCACGTCCCGCCGGAGGTCACCTCACCCACCGGCGAGCCGCACGCGCTTCTCCGCGCCGATCCCGACGGCCCGCTGGCCGCCGAGGTCGTCCGGACCGCTGTCGACTCCTACGTCGGCCGGGTGTCGCTGGTGCGGGTGTTCTCCGGGACGCTTCGCCCGGAACGCCCGGTGCACGTCTCCGGCCACGGGCTCGCCGAACGCGGGCACGAGGATCACGACGCCGACGAGCGGGTCGCGCATCTGTACTCGCCGCTCGGCGCGAACCTGCGCGAAGTCCCGTACTGCGTCGCGGGCGACCTCTGCGCGCTCACCAAGGTCGGCTCGGCCGAGACGGGCGACACCGTCTCCTCCCCCGAAGACCCGCTGATCATGAAACCGTGGACGATGCCGGAACCGCTGCTGCCGGTCGCCGTCATCGCGAAGACACGCAGCGACGAGGACACGCTGGCGCGCAACCTTTCCCGGCTCGTCGCGGGCGACCCGACCCTGCGGCTGGACCGCAACGCCGAGACGAACCAGCTCGTGCTGTGGTGCATGGGCGAGGCCCACGCCGACGTCGTGCTGTCGCGGCTGCGCGCGGGAGGCGCCGACGTGGACACCGAACCCGTCCGCATCAGCCTGCGGTCGACCTTCGCCGGGCCGGGCCGCGGGCACGGGCGGCACGTCAAGCAGTCCGGAGGCCACGGCCAGTTCGCCGTCTGCGACATCGAAGTCCAACCGCTGCCACGGGGTTCCGGCTTCGAGTTCGTGGACAAGGTCGTCGGCGGTTCGGTGCCGCACCAGTTCATCCCCAGCGTCGAGAAGGGAGTCCGGGCGCAGGCCCAGCGAGGGCTGGTCGACGGGCACCCGCTGATCGACATCCGGGTGACCCTGGTCGACGGCAAGGCGCACAGCGTCGACTCGTCGGACGCCGCGTTCCAGACGGCGGGCGCGCTGGCGCTGAAGGAGGCGGCCGCGGCCGGGAAGATCGCGTTGCTGGAGCCACTCGAAGAGGTGGCGGTGCGGCTTCCGGACGAGCATCTGGGCACCGTGCTGGGTGATCTCTCGTCCCGGCGAGGCCGCGTTCTCGGCACCGAATCGGGTGAAGGCGGCCGCACGGTCATCCGCGCCGAGGTCCCCGCGGCGGAACTACTGCGCTACGCGATCGACCTGCGTTCGCTGACCTCGGGCACGGCGACCTTCACCCGCAAGCACGCCCGGTTCGAGCCGATGCCGGAAGGAGCGGTGGCGCTCTAGAACTCGAAACCGCCGGGACGCCCGTTCCGGTCGGCGAGCAGCCCGGCCAGGGTGGCGATGGCGATCTCCGGCGGCGTACGCGAGCCGATGTTCAGCCCGACCGGGCGATGCACGCGGGCGATCTCGGCGGCCGGAACGTCCAGCGCCTGGAGCGCGACGACATGCGGGCCGGCGTGGCGCGGGTTGCCCAGCACGCCGACCCACCGGGCCGGGCGGTCGAGCACCGCTTTGAGCACTTCGCCGAGTTCGGGCCGGTCGTGATCGGTGACGACCACGTCGGCGTCCGCTCCGAGGTCCGGCACCGTCGAGACGGCCTCGAAGCCGCCCTCGACGTCTGTCGCCCGTGCGCCGTCCGGATCGAACAACACCGGCGTGTACCCGAGGTCCTTGCCGTAGCGCAGGAGGAAGGACGCCACCGGCGTCGCGAACACGGCGACCAGTACCCGCTCGGTCATGGGGCAGTCCTCCTACACGTCGGGTTCGGCGATTTCGAAGTACTCCGGGAGCCTGGCGGTACCGGCGAGGCCGAAGTACCGGACCTTTCGGCGCCGCCGTAGATGCAGTGTGTCCCGGACGGCGTCGTTGTGCACCCGCCGCGCGATGACGACGCGGTGCTCGGCGTCGTTCAGCTCTTCGGTCAAGGGGGCGGGCAAGGCCGTCCGGTCGACATGCGCCAGCCGCAACGTCAGTTCGCTCTCCTCGCCTTCGCGATCCGGACGCTCGGCGTGCTCGGCCCGCTCGCCCAGCGCGCGCAGCTGTTCGTCCTCCAGGATCACCGCGGCCGCCCTGGCGACGACGGCGCGGCGCGCGAGGGCCGCGTCGAGCGCCGCCCAGCCCGCGTCCATCCGGACGTGCAGCCGGTCCAGCCGGTTCGCCGTCGCGAGCAGGAACAGCCCGCCCAGCACCACGATCACGGCCACCAGGCCGCCGATCCACACCCAGGTCGTCATCGGCTGAACTCGCGTTCGCCCGCGCCGACCCGCCGGGGGTCGGCGGCGATCGCCGCCTCGTACACGCGCAAGACCTGCGTGGTGACCACGGACCAGTCGAACATCGCGACCCGCTCCCCCGCGGCCGCCGCGAGCGACGCCCGCCGTGCCGGATCGCCGAGCAGCTCACGCAACCCGTCGGCCAGCGCCGCCGCGTCGCCGGTTTCGGTCAGCATCCCGGCCTTGCCGTCGTCGAGGACCCGGCGGAAGGAGTCCAGGCCGCTCGCCAGCACCGGGGTGCCCGCCGCCATCGCCTCGGTGAGGATCATCCCGAAACTCTCGCCGCCCGTGTTCGGCGCGCAGTAGACGTCGACGCTGCGCAGCGCCCGTGCCTTCGTCTCGTGGTCGACCTGGCCCAGCAGATCGATATGCGACGCCAGTTCCGGCCCCGCTTCGCGGCGGAGCTGATCGGCGTCACCGCGGCCGACGACCAGCATCCGCAGGTCCTCGAACTCCGGCAGCAGCATCCGGAGCGCCTCCAGCAGGACACCCATCCCCTTGCGGGGTTCGGTGTACCGCCCGACGAACCCGACCGTGCCACCCGCTCGCGGGTAGCCGTCCAACGGAAGCGCGCGGGAGAAGAAGTCGACGTCGACGCCGTTGGGCACCTCGACCGCGTCTCCACCTGCGTGCTCGACCTGGACCCGGCGTGCGAGCGCCGACACAGCGATCCGCGCGGTGATCTTCTCCAGCAGCGGCCGCAGCACCGGCTGGAACGCCGCCAGCGTGCGCGAACGCGTCGTCGCGGTGTGGAAGGTCGCCACGATCGGGCCGTCCGCGACCTTCAGCGCGAGCAGGGAAAGACTCGGCGCGGCGGGCTCGTGGAGGTGGAGGACGTCGAAGTCGCCGTCACGGATCCACCGCCGCACCCGGGCGTAGGACACCGGGCCGAACTGCAGCCGAGCGACCGAGCCGTTGTACGGGATGCCGAGCGCCTTCCCCGCGGGGACGACGAAATCCGGGACGTCGGAGTCCTCGTCCGCCGGCGCGAGCACCGAGACCTCGTGCCCGCGCGCGAGAAGCGCCCTGGCCAGGTCGATGACGTGCCCCTGGACGCCGCCCGGCACGTCGAACGAGTAGGGGCAGACGATCCCGATCTTCATGACGCGCGCCTGAGCCATCGGCTCAACTCGCTTCGCCGAGGGCGGCTTGTTCCCCGGCTCCGAAGTCGGTGAGCCAGAACTTCTGCATCATGTGCCAATCGGCCGGATGCGCGGCGATGTCACCGGCGAAGATGTCCGCCAGCGCCTGGGTGGCGGCCGGGACCTCGGACCGGTTCGTGACCCGGATCCTCGGGTGCAGCCGGATCTGCCAGCCGTCCTCGGTGAACCAGCAGCCCGCCGGGATCAGCGCGGCACCGGTGGTGGCGGCCAGCCGGGCCGGGCCGCCCGGCATCTTGGTCTGCTCGCCGAAGAACTTGACCGGCACCCCGGAGTTCGTCAGGTCCCTGTCGCCCACCAGGCAGATCGCCTTGTTCTCCCGCAGCCGCTTGAGCAGCACGCGCATCGCGGAACTGTCGCCGGTCAGCGGCACGATCTCGAAACCGAGGGATTCGCGATAGGACACGAACCGCTGGTACAGCGATTCGGGTTTCAGCCGCTCCGCGACCGTGGTGAAGCCGCCGAGGTAGTCCGCGAGCCAGACACCCGCCGCGTCCCAGTTCCCGCTGTGCGGCAGCGCCATCACAGCGCCGTTGCCCTCGGCGAGGGCGGCGTCGAGGTTCTCGACCCCGGTGATCGACTGGGCGACCTTGCGGCTGACCTCCTTGTGGTCCATCGAAGGCAGCCGGAACATCTCGTGCCAGTAGCGAGCGTAGGACCGCATCGCACGGCGGGTCAGTTCGTCGAGTTCGACGCCGTCGGCCTGGGGCACGACCCTGGCGAGGTTGCTCCGCAGCTGGCGCACCCCTCCGCCGTCCCGCCGGACGGCGAGGTCGGCGCCGAGGCCGAAGGTCACCGAGCCGACCTGCTCCGGCAGCCAGCGCGCGAGCCGCCAGCCCGCCGCGTAGCCGAAGTCGCCCAGCCGCTGCGAGAACCCGGTCATGAGCCGCCTTCCGTGGCGGGTGGCCCGGCCGCCTTGGCGGCCCTCGCGGCCTTGGCCACCGCGGCCGTCCGCTGCAGAAGGGTGATCACGGAAAGCACCGCGAGCAGCCAGAGGGTGATGTCCACGGTGTACGGAACGCCCAGACCGTGCAGTCCGGTTCCCACCAGGGCGATGATCAGCCGCTCCGCGCGCTCGACGAGGCCGCCGTCGGCCTCCAGCCCGGAAGCCTCGGCGCGGGCCTTGACGTACGAGATGACCTGCGCGAGCACCAGGCAGATCAGCGCGGCGGCCGCGGCCGGGCGGTTGTCGTCGTGGACGAAGCACCACCACGCGATCGCGGCGAACAGCGCGCCGTCGACCAGTCTGTCGCAGGTCGCGTCGAGGACGGCCCCGAACGCCGTGCCGTACCCGCGGGCGCGGGCCATCGCGCCGTCGAGCAGGTCCAGCATCGCGAAGCCCCAGACGGTGAAGGTGCCCCACAGCAGCATGTCGTTCGGGAAGAACACGAGCGCGCAGAGCACCGCCCCGGCCGTGCCGATGACGGTCATCGCGTTCGGGGTCAGGCCGGCGCGCACGAGCACCTTCCCCATGGGGTCGGTGACGCGGGAAACGGAGGCGCGCGCGAAAATGTTGAGCATCGGTTCTTCAGGTGCACCTAAGCAGCAGGGTCGGTTGGGCGTCCGAAGCCTATCCACCCGCACCGACACCCGTCGTCGTGCCCGCCCTGGACCGGCTTTCGCTCAGTCCGCTTTGGCCAGTTCGGGCGTCTCTCCGAAGTCGGCGAGATTGTCTTCCCGCAGCGCCAGTTCCGCCTCCGCGGCGGCACATTTCGGCGACAGCCGCCCCAGGACGGCGGCACTGATCTCCCCGAGCGCCTTCACCTGTTCGGGGGTCAGCGGGTCGAAGAGGCTCTCCCGGACGGCCTCGACGTGCCCGGGCGCGGCCTTCTCCAGCGCGGCGAAACCCTCGGCGGTCAGCACCGCCCAGGAACCGCGCTTGTCGGTGGGGCAGGACTCACGGTGCACCCAGCCGTTGGCCTCGAGCCGCGCGACCGCGTGCGAGAGCCTGCTGCGCGACGCCTTGCGCGCGTCGGCGAGCTCACTCATCCGCAGCCTGCGGCCCGGCGCCTCGGACAGGGCCACGAGCACCTCGTAGTAGGTGTGGGGCATGCCCGCCTCGTGCTGGAGCTGGCCCTCCAGATGCGCTTGCAGCATCCGCGTGGCCTCGGAGAAGTCACGCCAGACTTTTTGCTCCTCGTCGGAGAGCCATCGGGGTTCGGACATGTCACTCATTCTACCCCTGGTTGAACGCTCAACCAAACTGCGCTACAGTCGTGGTTGAGCGCTCAACCAGACGAGGGTTCACCACAGCCAGACCAGAGACTTTTGGAGATCGACTTCATGACCACCACCGAAATCCCGGGCTACGTCGCAGGCAAGTGGACCGTCGACACCGCCCACTCGGACATCGCCTACACCGTGAAGCACCTCGGCCTGGCGAAGTCCCGCGGCAACTTCACCGCCTTCACCGGCGAGGTCGTCACCGCGGACAACATCCTCGACTCCACGGTCACCGTCGAGATCGACGCCTCGTCGGTCGCCAGCGGTGTCGACGGGCGTGACACGCACCTCAAGTCCGAGGACTTCTTCCACGTCGACGAGCACCCGGTCATCACCTTCCGCTCGACCGGCATCCGCGAGGACGGCGGCGACTACGTCATCGACGGCGAGCTCACCTGGCGCGGCAAGAGCGTCCCGGTCTCGCTCGAAGCCGAGTTCAACGGCATCGGCACCAACCCGGCCAACGACAACGCCACCACCCTCGGCGTCTCGGCCAGCGCCACCGTGAACCGCCGCGACTTCGGCATCGGCCCGGAGGGCAACGCCTTCCTGTCCGAGAAGGTCAAGATCGACATCGAGCTGCAGGCCGCGCTCAACGCCTGACTCGCGCTGCCCCGGCAAATCCGTGAAGGCCTCCTTAAGGGACTCTGGTGTCCCTTAAGGAGGCCTTCACGGATTTGGGAGCCTCAGCGGAACAAGACCTACCAGGCGTCCGCCAGCAGTTGCCGCGTCTCCCCCAGCAGCTGCGGCAGCACCTTCGTGTGCCCGATCACCGGCATGAAGTTCGCGTCGCCACCCCACCGCGGCACCACGTGCTGATGCAGATGCGCGGCGATCCCGGCGCCGGCGATCACGCCCTGGTTCATCCCGATGTTGAACCCGTGCGCCGAAGACACTTCCCTGATCACGCGCATCGCGCGCTGGGTGAACTCCGCCACCTCGACGGTCTCCTCCGGCGTCAGATCCGTGTAGTCCGCGACATGGCGGTACGGCACGGCCATCAGGTGGCCGGGGTTGTACGGGTACAGGTTCAGCACCGCGTACACCGTCTTCCCGCGCGCGAGGATCAGCGCGTCCTCGTCGCTCTTCTCGGGAAGATGACAGAACGGGCAGCCCTCGTCGGGTCGCTTCGATCCCTGGACGTAGGCGAGCCGATGCGGGGTCCACAGGCGCTGCAACGCGTCGGGAACCCCGACACCGTCCTGTCCGACGACTTCGGGGCCATCGGGGCCCGTCACCGGAGGACCGCCTCCAAGCCCGCCACGGTCGGCGAGGAGTTCTCGCGGCGCTGGACCCAGCCGGCGATCGCCTCGACCGCGTCGGCCACCGGGATGCCGTTGATCTGGCCGCCGTCGCGGAACCGGAACGACACCGCGCCCGCCTCGACGTCCTTGGCGCCCGCCAGGAGCATGAAGGGCACCTTCTGCGTGGTGTGGGTGCGGATCTTCTTCTGCATCCGGTCGTCGCTCGCGTCGACGTTCACCCGGATCCCCTTGGACCGCAGCGCCTTCTCGACCCCGCGCAGGTGCTCCACCTGGCCCTCGGTGATCGGGATGCCGACCACCTGGACCGGCGACAGCCATGCCGGGAACGCGCCCGCGTAGTGCTCGGTCAGCACGCCGAAGAACCGCTCGATCGAGCCGAACAGCGCGCGGTGGATCATCACCGGGCGCTGACGACTGCCGTCACCGGCGGTGTACTCGAGCTCGAACTTCTCGGGCAGCATGAAGTCCAGCTGGATGGTCGACATCTGCCAGGTGCGGCCCAGCGCGTCCTTGGCCTGCACGGAGATCTTCGGCCCGTAGAAGGCCGCGCCACCCGGGTCCGGCACCAGTTCGAGCCCGGAGTCCACGGCGGCGGTGCGCAGCACCTCGGTCGCCTCGGCCCAGACCTCTTCCGAGCCGATGTACTTCTCTTCGTTCCGGGTGGACAGTTCGAGGTAGAAGTCGTCGAGACCGTAGTCGCGCAACAGGTTCAGCACGAAGTCCAAAAGGGACTTCAGCTCACCGGGGACCTGCTCCAGGGTGCAGAAGATGTGCGCGTCGTCCTGCGTCATGCCCCGGACACGGGTGAGCCCGTGGATCACGCCGGACTTCTCGTAGCGGTACACCGAGCCGAACTCGAACATCCGCAGCGGCAGCTCCCGGTAGGAACGCCCGCGCGAACGGAAGATCAGGTCGTGGAACGGGCAGTTCATCGGCTTGAGGTAGTAGTCCTGGCCGGGCTTGCGGACAGTGCCGTCCTCGTTGTGCTCGGCGTCGAGGTGCATCGCCGGGTACATGCCGTCGCGGTACCAGTCGAGGTGACCGGAGGTCTCGAAGAGCGCGCCCTTGGTGATGTGCGGCGAGTAGACGAAGTCGTACCCCGCCTCGACGTGCCGCTGACGCGAGTAGTTCTCCATCTCCTGCCGGATGATCCCGCCCTTGGGGTGGAACACCGGCAGTCCCGAGCCGATCTCGTCGGGGAAGGAGAAGAGGTCCAGCTCGACACCGAGCTTGCGGTGATCGCGCCGCTCGGCCTCGGCGAGGCGCTCCAGGTAGACGTCCTGCGCCTCGGCGGATTCCCATGCGGTGCCGTAGATCCGCTGCAGCTGCGGGTTCTTGTCGTCACCGCGCCAGTACGCGGCGGCGACGCGGGTGAGCTTGAACGCCGGGATGAACTTGGTGGTCGGCACGTGCGGGCCGCGGCAGAGGTCGCTCCACACGCGCTCCTTGGTGCGCGGGTCGAGGTTGTCGTAGATGGTCAGCTCGCCGCCGCCGACCTCCATCACCTCGGAGGTGTCCACTGTGGAGTCTTCGGACTTCAGGTCGACCAGTTCGAGCTTGAACGGCTCGTCGGCCAGTTCCTTCTTCGCCTCGTCGACCGAGTCGAAGACGCGGCGGGAGAACTGCTGCGAACCCTTCACGATCTGCTTCATGCGCTTTTCCAGCGCCTGCAGGTCTTCCGGGGTGAACGGGGTGTCGACGGCGAAGTCGTAGTAGAAACCGTCCCTGACCGGCGGGCCGATGCCGAGCTTGGCCTGCGGGAACTGCTGCTGCACGGCCTGGGCGAGCACGTGGGCGGCCGAGTGGCGGATGACGCTGCGGCCGTCGTCGGTGTTCGCCGCGACGGCTTCGACCTCGACCTCGGACTCCGGAGCCCAGGCCAGATCGCGGAGGTTGCCCTCGGCGTCGCGCACGACGACGATCGTGTCCGGCCCCTTGGTCGGCAGCCCGGCTTCGCGGACCGCGGTGCCCGCCGTAGTGCCCGCCGGTACCACCACGCGCGAGGCGGTTGCGGCTGCTACTGACGACGGCTGGGACACGATGATCTCCTTGGCTAAGTTGTACAACTTTGCTGTGATGTTAGTCGTCAGCCACGACAGGTCTCACGCGCATTACCCCAACGACCACGAAGGCCTCCTTCCCATCGGAAGAAGGCCTTCGCGTATCGAGCGACGAGGTCAGACGGTCTCGACGACCTCGTCGAAGTCCAGCCGCGGCAGGCGGTCGAACCAGGGGTTCTCGCCCGGCTTGCCGACGTTGATCACGGCAAGGGACTTCCACGGCTTGTCCGCGAAGAACTCCTTGTCGATGCCTTCGCGGTCGAAGCCGGTCATCGGGCCGGCGGCCAGCCCGGCGGCGCGGACGCCGATGATGAAGTAGCCGACCTGCAGCAGCGCGTTGAGCTTGGCGGTCTCGGTGCGGCCCGCCTCGTCGGCGAACAGGTCCTTCGCGCCGGGGAAGTGCGGGAACACGCGCGGGAGGTTCTCGTGGAACTCGGTGTCGGCGGCGAGCACGACGGTCACCGGAGCGGCCTCGGTCTTCGCGCGGTTGCCCTCGGACATCAACGGGGAGAGGCGCTTCTTGCCCTCTTCGGTCCGGATCACCAGCGCGCGCAGCGGCTGGTTGTTCATCGACGTCGGGGCCCACTTGACCAGTTCGTAGATCGCGCGGATCTGCTCGTCGGTCACCGGCTCGTCGCTGAAGTTGTTCGCGGTGCGGGCCTCGCGGAACAGCAGGTCCTGCACGTCCTGCGGGAGGTTCAGGGTCTCGGCCGACTCAACGCTGGTGGTCATGGGTGGATCTTCCTTCCGTACGCTTCCTGTACTCGTCACAACATAGTTGAGCGCTTGACTATTTCTGGTTCAACTACCTCTGCGTGTGCGGTCGATCACAAGAATCGGCCGCCGTCCCGGAGGGAACGGCGGCCGACACGGCGAAAAGGTCAGTAGGCCCCTCGCCCTTGCACCACGGCCCGGAAAGTCTTCCAGAGGATGACCAGGTCCAGCGCGAGCGACCAGTCCTCGACATAGCGCAGGTCGAGGCGGATGCTCTCGGCCCAGCTGAGGTCACTGCGGCCGCTGACCTGCCAGAGCCCGGTCAACCCCGGCTTGACCAGCAGACGGCGGCGCGCGTCGGGGGCGTACTTCGCGGTCTCCTCCGGCAACGGCGGACGGGGACCGACGAGCGACATACGCCCGCTCGCGACGTTGAACAGCTGCGGCAGCTCGTCGAGCGAATACCGGCGAAGCATGCCGCCGACCCGCGTGACCCGCGGATCCTTGCGCATTTTGAACAGCGGTCCGGCCCCCTCGTTGTCCGACTGCAGGTCCTGCTTGAGCTTGTCTGCGTTGGTGACCATCGTGCGGAACTTCAGCATGGTGAAGGTGTGCCCGTCGCGGCCCACCCGGCGCTGGCGGTAGATCACCGGGCCGCGGTCGTCGAGCTTGATCGCGATCGCGATCGCCAGCAGCAGCGGGGAAACGAGGGTGAGGAGCAGCGTGGAGCCGAACCGGTCGAGCACTTCCTTCACCAGACGGCGGCCGCCGGTGAACATCGGCGCGGTGACCCGCAGCAGTGGCATGCCGAGCACCCCGGAGACGTTCAGCCGGGGTCCGGCCACCTCCATCAGCATCGGGGCGACCACCATCTCGGCGGAGGTCCCTTCGAGGTCCCAGGCGAGCCGCTGCAGGCGTTTCGGGTTCCAGTGCTGATCCGCGGTCACGGCGACCACCCGGTAGCCGCCACGGCGGACGTGGCCCGCGAGCTCGTCGAGCTTCCCGACGACCGGGACACCTTCCACCTCGCCGCTGCCCCGCTCCGCGCCGGCGCCGCTGTACGTGCAGACGGCTTCCACCCGCCAGCCGACATGGGGGTCGGCCTTGGTGCGGGCGATGAGATCGGCGACCGTGTCGGGGCTTCCCGCCGCGAGCACGGGCAGCAGGCACTCACCGAGCCGCCTGCGCCGGTGCAGCACCTGTCTCAGCGCGTACCGCTGCAGGAACATGAAGACCGAGATCATCGGGACGACGATGAAGACCCACGGCTGCACGGCGAGCGCCCCGAAGAGCAGACCGCCCAGCGCGACGAGGACCGCGGTGGCCACCAGGCCACGGCCCAGCGTCCGGTACTCCTCCGCGCCCTCGCCGAGGACTCGCGGACTCCAGGCCCGGCAGACCGACAACCCGAACAAGAAGGCGGCGGCGGTGCCGAGCGCGTGCATGTCGTGCGGATCGGATCGATCGATCAAGAAGGCGCTCATCACGATGAGCGCGAAGGCGGTGAAAACGTCACTACCGATGACCCAGGCACGGTAGCGCGATTCCCAAGCCGCGTAAGGCGGCCGTGCCGACGTGGTGTCGACTGCCGCGGCGCTGCCCGCGTCCCTTTGTGGGGGACGCGGGATCGACTGAAGGTCGATGTGCTGCGGCGTCCCGTTAACGGTGGACGACGGCCGCACCGACTCTTCCATCAGACCTCCCGGAGTGGGGATTCCCGAACGCCGGACCAACACGCTGAGTAAATGAGAGCGATTTCGAAGAGTGATCGATTCTCAAGGTTCCTCAGCGGCCGATGGGGCGACACACGCCAAGGTATCGGCAACTCTCCGGCCGTCGTTACAAGGATTTCCAGCCACACCCTGTCCGAGCTTCAGGCAAATGAATGCCGTGTTGATAACAAGATGATGACGATGCGTAATAGACCGTATCCGCCGAACAACTACGCAAAGTAGTCACGAATTCCCGGCTTTCCCGGCCACTTGGAGCACCACGCGCCCGAACGGCCGAACAGCCCCGAAAACTCCACAGTGGACGGTCTGCCGAAGTCGATCTCCGGCCGGTCCACAGTGGATTTCACACCTCCGGAGCACCACGGCGGGGGAGGCGCGCTCACCGCGCGCGGACCTACCTTGTCAATCGGTCACCGGAGTGGCGTTTCGTCACATCACGTCAGCATCACGGCACCCCCTCCCCCGGAGCCGGACGGGTGAGCCGCTCTCCCGTGCCCCGCATCACTTCGAAGGTGGTCTGGACCTTCTCACGGGGTGCGAAGTGCCGAGGATCACAATGTCGTCTCGACGGATGGCTCACACGACGTTTTCGTCGCGCGACACGTGGTTTCCGACGAATGTCCACACCGGTCGGAACCGCCGCCACCGAAGATCTTCGAACCGGCTCTCCCTGCCGTCGCCCTCGCACCAGGGCGATTCGGCCGCATCGACGCGCCCGCCCGCGACGGTAGAAGTACCGCCCCCACATAACCCGCGTCCGACCTGGGGATCGAATGCCGCCGGACGGCTCGCCGCCGACAGTGTCCGAGAATGAATCAAGGCCCCGGACCGAGTGGTCCAGGGCCTTCATCCGGTGGGCGATACTGGGATCGAACCAGCGACCTCTTCGGTGTGAACGAAGCGCTCTCCCGCTGAGCTAATCGCCCGCTCGCGTTGTCCGGCCGACTCTACCTCACGACTTTAGGGGGCCTGCAAACGGGTGGTTCGCGCCGACCACACTCCGCTCACCAGCAAATACGGAGCGAACAACCACGAGCTAGCCGGGGTTGTCAGGGCCGGGGGGCGCCCGCGACGCGTTTCGACATTCGTGCGACGGTGCTATCGCGTGACGACTAAACCGCGCAGTATGTACATGTGGACTGCCTGCAGGGCGCATGTAGGGCTGCGCGTCGCGCGGGTGATGATGGGGTGACGAAGTAGGGACCCGGGGTCCGATGACCCCGTCCGGGTGATCTGCGGCAAAACCGCGTTCCGATCGCCCGGCCGATGCGTCACATCATCGCCACTCGGTTCGACCGGGCCGGGAAGGAGACGAAGGGTAGGACGATGCGCAACGATCACGTGACGCTCCGCTCGACGGCGGTGTTCGACCTCCTGGCGCCGCGGACACCCGCAGTTCCGGTCAAGGTGGAACTGCGATACGACACACGCGACCCCTACGCGGTCGTCGCCGCCTTCCGCACCGGCCGCGCCGGCTGGGTCGAGTGGGTCTACGCGCGCGACCTCCTCGCGGACGGTCTGCTGGCCGACGCGGGCGACGGCGACGTACGCATCCGCCCCTCCGTCGAAGACCCCGAGTCCGTCCTGATCGAACTGAACTCGCCGTCCGGGCACGCCATGTTCGAGGCGTCCGCTCAGGAGCTGGCCGACTTCCTCGACAGGACCTACGACGTCGTGCTGCCGGGCAACGAGCACCTGTGGGTCGACGTCGACGACGCCCTCACGCACCTCATCCCCAACGATCTGTCCTGATGACGGGCTTGCGAACAGCAAGTGGCACCCCGGTTGCAGAGCCGATTTCGGGGTCGGATAGTGTTCACACACACCACGGCGACGGGGTGAGAGGCAAAACCGCGAGGTAGAAACTCTCGAACCGAACCGAGGATGTGCGGATGTAGCGCAGCTGGTAGCGCATCACCTTGCCAAGGTGAGGGTCGCGGGTTCGAATCCCGTCATCCGCTCGGAAGGCCTTCTCGGGCCTGACACGGTGGAGTGGCCGAGAGGCGAGGCAACGGCCTGCAAAGCCGTGTACACGGGTTCGAATCCCGTCTCCACCTCGCGCGATTAGCTCAGCGGGAGAGCGCTTCCCTGACACGGAAGAGGTCACTGGTTCAATCCCAGTATCGCGCACCATCTGTTTATCGCAGGACTGAAGCCCTGCCCCTCTCCGGAGGGGCAGGGCTTCAGTCGTCAAAGGACGATGAAAAGGCGAAGCTGTGACTGTCGATCAGCTCTTCGTAGAAGATCGCGATGCTCGGCGGCAGCTCCAGCTCCGCGACGCGAACTTCGGCAAAGTACCTCTGGTCCCCCGCTACGACCCACACGAACGTGTGACTGGGCCGTCGCTGCCGCACCTGTCCCAACGCCGCCCATATTGGCAAGCCGAGGTGATGAGCACCTCGACGATCGCCCGGCTTCTGCGCGTCGCGATCCACCGCACCCGTATCCGCGATCAAGCCGGGAAACCGCTTCGCTACACCCCGCACGGCTTCCGTCGCATGTTCGCCACCGAGACCGTCACCGGCGGTCTCCCCCGTTCACATCGCCGCACGCCTTCTCGGTCATAAAACACTGACCACCACACAAGCCTATCTCGCCGTCTTCCAGGACGATGTCATCCGCGCCTACCGGGGCTTCCTCGACCGCCGACGAATGGTTCTCTGCGGCCTGTGGAGTGTGATCAGGTCAAAGGGCCGGTCATTAGGTCCGATCTACGCCGAGCCCGGCCGGTGATCATCGCGTCCCCTCGTCGTTCACCGCTGTTGCCGCCGTGCCGGTCGGGCACGGCGGCAACAGCCACCTCGAAAGAGAGTTTCGTACTGGTCGGTTGTTGAACGCCTACCGGCGGGGCGGGTTGATGGTGCCGCTGTTGTCGGTGCCGGTGGCGCCGGGAGATCCGGGCGGGCCTTCGGGTCCGGTTTGGCTGAAGCCGCCGGCACCGCCGGGGCCGCCCGGGCCGCCGGTGGTGGTGGGGTGTGCGGTGGTGACGGTGCCGCTGTTGCCCGCGCCGCCAGCGCCGCCGGTGCCTCCAGGACCGCCGGGGGTGTCGTCGACGATCACGACGCCGCCCCTACCGCCAGGGCCGCCTGTGCCGCCGAGAGTGGTGACGGTGTCAGCGGTGATCTTCCCGGTGCTGCCCGCGCCTCCGGCGCCTCCTGTTCCTCCGGCGCTCGGTGGCTTCGACTTGTCGCCCGCGCGGCCGTCTCCGCCGGCCCCGGCTGCTCCGCCGGTCGCGGTGACGGTGCCGGCGGGCGCGGTGATCGTGCCGGTGTTCCCGGCGCCTCCGGCGCCACCGGCACCGGGTTCATGGGGTTGCGGACCGGCACCGCCGCTGCTGCCGTCGCCGCCGTTGGTCCCGGTGACCGTGATGGTGCCCGCTCCGGCCTCGTCGGTGATCGTGCCGGTGTTCCCAGCCGTGCCGGTCACTCCGGTGCTGCCGTTAGGGGCGCTGGGGCTGCCGTGGGCGGTGGACCGTGTGGTTCCGGCGGTGACGACGATCGTGTCCGCCTCCGGGCCGGAGGTGATGATGCCGGCGTTCCCGATGCCGCCTTGCCCGCTGACTCTGAAGCTGCCTCCGGCGCCGCCGGTGGCGGTGACCTTGGTGGGCCCGCCGGCGGTGACGACACCGCTCTTGCCGATGCCCGCTCCGCCGCGTGGGCCCTCGGTAGAGGCGCCGGTAGCGGTGATGGTGCCGCCTGCGGCGCCAGTGCCGAGGGTGCCGGTATTGGCGTCGGAGCCGACCTGGTCGGAGGTGCCACCGTCGACGGTCAGGGTCCCGCCGTCAGTATTGGCAGTCCCCGTGTTGCCTGCCCCGCCGTCACCGAAGCCGCCCTTGCCGCCGCGGAGGATGGCCTGGCCGGTCGTGGTGCTGACGGTTCCGGCGTTGGCGATACCGCCTCGCTGACCGGACCCGCCGTTGACTTCCACCCGGCCGGCGCCACCTTGCACGGTTCCGGTGGCGGCGTTGGCCACCCAGCCAGGACCGGCGCCATAGTCACCGCCGTTGGCGCCGTTGATCGTGATCGTGTCGCCGCTGTCGCCGGTGACGGCGCCCGCGTTGGCCACACCTTGCCCCTCGTCGCTCAGCTCACCCCTGCCGGGGGAGATGAGGATCGTGTCGGGACCGGCGCCGCCGGTAACGGTGCCGCCCTCCTCGACCCCGTGACCGCCGTGCGCGCCCTCCTCGGGGACGGAACCGGGTTTGAGGCTCCCGATGGCGCCGCCGGTGATCGTGATCTTCCCGCCCTGGGCCGGTCCCTCGACCTTTCCGCCCTTCCCGACGGCAGGTCCTCCACCTCCGAAGAAGTCGTCCCCGTTGTACACGACGACGCCGCCGATACCGCCGGTCACGGTCACCGTTCCGGCCGCACCGGCACGCACCGTCCCGCTCACCCCAGGACCGCCGGGCTCGCCCTGACTGTCCTTGTTCTCACCGCCGGCACCGCCGGTGATCGCGATGATGCTGGTTCCCGTGCCGCCGTCCACGACACCCTCCGGCCCGACACCGGGACCCGCCACACCGTCTACAGGAGACGGGCCGGTGATCGTGATCGTCTTGTCCGCGGGTCCGCCCGACACCGTGCCGGTGATCGTGATCGTGGTCGCCTCACCGGTGGACAACGTCTCCCCCGCAGGCACCCCGCCAGAGCAGGTGATCGACTGCCCCTCCGCCACACACCCCGCAGGCAGCGACGCCTGCGCCCACGCCGGCAGCGCCACCAGGGACTGCCACGCCACCACACCCGTCACCACCGCCGTCACCAGCGGAGCGCGTCCTCCAGCCCCGAGCAAACGGACCCCACCGGCGGGACCACCCTCGCGTCTGACGTCGTCCATCCTCATAAATTCCGCCACCCTCCCCTTTTGGCCACGGCCAGGCGAATGCCGCCCGCCTCTCCAATCAGGGTGAACCCAGCCACCGTCGGTCAGCACGACGACGGCGTCTCATACGCTCGAAAGAGTGATCACATCCCTGACAAACCCGCATTTCCGCGAACAAGATCAACAGATCTGCACACAAAGCCCCGATAGAGCTCATTTCGTCAGAATCTGCATCTCACTCAAAGCCGAGCCAGCATTCTTCGGCAGGGAAAACTTCGCGTACGCTATCGATTCACGGTACGCACTTGCGGCGATTCGGTCGACGCCGCGTTCACGTTGAGCCGCACTCCCTCTCCAAGAGAAAGGCAATCTCGACGCTGCTGACGTACACGATGACAGCCTTCACCTACGCCCTCGTCGCTCCAGCAGCACAGGCCGGTACGCCTTATTCCGTGCACCTGATTTCGCAGTCTTCGATCAGGTAAACAACGACTTCCGCTGAAATTTCGAAATTGACGACCATGCCCGCAGATCGCGTCATGGCATCCATGGGATGAATTTCGATCAATCGACAAGTTTCGAAAGAATCCACTTGTAACGTCAATTCTGGAAGTGCGCACCGCAACACACCCGTTCGAGTGGATACGAATACGTCGAGGGACGCCTTCCTTGACGCTGCGAGAGGTAGCGGATTTCGCTGCTTCACATGATTGCGCGGCGAGAGCCAGAGCACGGTTACAGGCCAGGCTGCGTTGACGATCACCTCATACGGGGAGGGTTTTGTCATGAGACGTTTCTTCACCGGTGTGGCTGCTGCCACGCTCCTCACCGGGCTGTGTGCCCTGCCGTCCACGGGCACAGGCCGACGAGTTACCCGGCAGCAGCGTTGTGGTGTCCCCCACCACGATCGCCAAGGGGTCGACCTTCACGATCACTCAAACCGTCACCAACCAGACCTCCGAGACCTACACCTCGGCCCGTGCGAATATCTACGCGAGCACTGAAAACGGAAAGTACCTGCCGAAGATCACCGAACTGATCTCGTGCACCGGAGACGTGACCGGCCCCTGCGAGACATTCGGAGCAGCCTACGGTTACCACGTAGCTGTGGGCGCCCTGCCGCCCGGGGAAAGCCGCACGGTGGTGTACATGTTCCGCATGAACACCGACGCTCCCACCGGAGCGCTCAAGTTGCGTCACAAGCTCGATCCCGAACGCGACTACCAGGACGGACCGCCGATCACCATCATCGACGTCGCGCCGGACATCGCGGTATCGCTGGAAGCGGTGTCCCGGGGCGTGCTGAGCTCCACCGTCGACTACACCATCACCGCGACCAACACCGGTGACGGTGACGCGAAGTCCGCCACCGTCACCGCGACCTACCCCGACGGCATGGCCCTCGGGTCCTCACCGGACTGCACCGAGAGCACGGGACCGCGGGAACTGACCTGTTCCGTGGGTGCTCTGCCCGCCGGCGCCACCACCACACTGCGCTTCACCGCTCACCCGGAACTGCTGAACCTCGGCTCGCTCACCGCGACCGCCCGACTGGTCAGCAGTGCCCCGGTCGATCCCAACCCGGCCAACAACACCGCAAGCCGCTCCTGCACCGCCATCACCGGCCTGATCATCGTCTGCTGACCCAGCCACGGCACACGCCCCGGCGCCAGAATCACCAGGCATCGGACCGGGGCGTGTGCCGTATACCCGGACCTGCAAGAGACCCGTACTACCACCGTCTCGCACAAGCCGTTCGGGATAGCGCACCACCGAACTGGGGCTTAGTCCGGCAAAGCGACAACCTCCTCAGCCTGCGGATGGCGGTCTCACCCGTCCCCCTGTGGGAATCTGGTGCCGCAGCAGCCGCCCACGGCGTCCCAGGTATCCCGCGCCATCTCCCGAAGCCGTCCAAGCCATCGCGAAATCACCCGTATCAAGGGGCAGTGGACAACACGAGGGCTCGGCACTCGACGCATGCTTGAACAGCCTCGGCACAAGCGGCAGATCTGGCCAACGCCAGGACACGTCCGCCTTGGGTTAACGGGGCGCATGACCACGCCCCGCACCTTCGACGTTGAAGGAACCGGCAGTGAGTTGGCTTGAGCCTGCGCGAGGCCAGCCACTACCCCGATCGGGTCTTTCGGGAGGTACCTACACGACACCGTCCACGCCCCTCAAAATGGATGACCCCAAGATCTTCGGCCGTGCTCGGCGACCGGCTGTCAATCCCTGGACGCGATCGCCCGGTCGGTCCAGATCAGTGCCGATCTGGTCCCGGCGTTTGCCGGGCGGGCGCGGGTTGCGCCGTGATCGGTGACGAAGTGGGCACCTCTTAAGGCGGGCACCGGGGCAACCTATCCGGCCGTGGCTGCGTGAATCTCATAGGTCGGCCGCGGAACTGGCCACGATGTTCCACCTGTACTTCCTGGGCTCCGGTGAAGGACTCGTCTTCGACGTGCCGACCTAGCCCTTCCCCCAGGCACTATGGGATCCACTGGCGGCCTATCTCACCGGTAAGCGAGTCGAGGTCCGCACCGCTAGCGAGGTGACCGCACTGGAGCGCACCCCCGAGGGATTCGACGTCGAAGCAAGCGGCCACGTCGAACACTTCGACGCCGTCGTGCTCGCCTGCGAAGTCACCGGGCTGCGAAGGATCGTCGCCGCATCACCCACCCTCGGCACCGCGCCCTGGCGCGCCGCCGTCGAAGGACTGCGCACGGCGCCCCCGTTCTTGTTCCGCCGGCTCTGGCTCGACAGGCCCGTCCACGCAGACCGTCCGCCCTTCCTCGGCACCGGAAGCGTTCCGCCCCTGGACAACATCAGCCTGCTCGACCGGTACGAGGGCGAGGGCCGGCGCTGGGCCGCGCGCACTGGCGGCTCCGTGGTCGAACTCCATGCATACGCGGCCACCAGCACCGATCAGGAAAGCCTGGCAGCGGCCATGGACGAACGCCTGCTCGAGAGATCTATCCCGAAACGCGAGATGCAGGGGTGACCGACGCGATCAACCTGTGGCGCCAGGACTGTCCGCATCGACCTGCCCGTCGCCCTCATGGAATGCGCCGCGGCCACCGGGTGGACCGCGGCCAACGCCCTCCTGCGGCACTGGGGCATCACCGGGCACCCGATCCGGTCGGTGCCCAACCGTGGCCGGGCCCAGTCGCGGTATTTCAGCGGAGTACAGGTGTGATCGGCGCCGCTCGATCGCGAGATGGTGTTGATCTAGCGCGTACGGGGCACTCCCACATGAGAGAAGGGAGAGATAGATGACCACAGCGTCCGATGTCATCGTCGTGGGAGCGGGGCTCGCCGGGCTGAGCGCGGCGACCCGTCTTCACCGAACAGGTGTCCGGGTCATCGTGCTCGAAGCGGACGACGACGTCGGTGGCCGCGTCCGCACGGACGAAGTCGACGGCTTCCGCCTCGATCGAGGTTTCCAGGTATTGCTCCCCGCCTACCCGGCGGTGCGGCGGCTGATCACGGAAGACGACCTGCAGCTGCGGAAGTTCACGCGCGGCACCATAGCCACCCTCCCCGACGGCCACCGCTGGCTGGCAGGTCCCTGGCACGGCCTTCCCGCGATTCGAGGACTCGCCCAGTTCGCCATGCACCATCCGGGCGATGCCCTCCGCATGACCAGGCTGGTCCTGCGCGACGCCTTGGCTCCGAACTCGGTCGTGCGCAAGGACGCTCAGCGGACGACCGCGGAAGAGTTCATGCGCTGGGGGCTGTCGGCGAGCACGATCGAGGAGGTCCTACGACCGTTCCTCGCCGGGGTGTTCCTGGACCCGGCGCTGAACACCTCTTCACGGCTCTTTCACTTACTGTGGCGGAGTTTCCTCCGTGGCGGCGGCGCCCTGCCCGCCCACGGAATGCAGACTCTCCCCCGATCACTGGCGGCGGGCCTGCCGACCGAAACGATCCGCACGGGCATCACGGTCGACGAAGTCACCGACGGCGGCGTCCGCACGAGTTCCGGCGAACACCTGACCGCGAACGCCGTTATCGTCGCCACCGACGGCGACGCCGCCTCTCGCCTGCTTCCGGGTATCGAGGCGCCGGAGTGGCACGCGGTCACCACGTTCTACTATCGCGCCGACACCGCTCCCCTGCGCTCGCCGACACTGCTTCTCGACGGCACGACCGACCTTCTGCTCAACACCGCGGTCATCAGCGAGATCGCGCCGGAATACGCTCCCGAGGGCTCCTCGCTCATTGCCGCGTCGGTGCCCGGCCGGTCCGACGTCCACCTCGAAGCACGAGTTCGCGAACGCCTGACCCGCATTTACCGGACCGACACCAGCGAATGGGAACTGCTGCATGCGTACGCCGTGCCACGAGCCTTACCGGTCTTCCCCGCCGGAGCCCCACTACGCCGCCCTGTCCGTGTCAGCGATGGCCGTTACGTCTGCGGCGATCACCGCGACACCCCATCGATCCAGGGCGCACTCGTTTCGGGGCAACGGGCCGCCCGGGCCGTGCTCGCAGATCTCCCAGGCCGCTGAGTCGACGTTCGGCGAGATTCATCAGCTCGTTCAGATCTTCTCGAGCCAGGCGACTCCTGAGCCGCACCTGATCGCGATCCGCCTTACCGGGGGCTGTCAGGGCAACTCTGCGACCTCACCGACACCTTGGGTTAGGCGTGGGGTTACCGAGGCGGGACTGGGGCGATGAACTCAGCGGAATAAGCCATCGGCATGATCGACAGCCTTCCAGACGACAAGTCATCGACTCCACAAACCCGAGTCCGTCGACTGAGGGCGCCTGGCCCACTGCTCATCGCGAGACTCTTATAATCGGCCCACTGGTCAATCTCTGGATCTCGTTGTCAAGGACTCCCATTTCGGTGAAGAGCTTGATCGAGGCGGTCCGATGTTCATCGGCGTGAGCACCGTCGCACTTGGCGGTCCCGGCGTGGGCCTTTGCTGCTCCGTAGGGGAAGACCATTGAACGTCCGAGTGCGAGCGCCTGTTCGAAGGCTGTGAGGGCCTCAGCGGGTTGGCCGGCGCACCGGAGTGTCTCGCCGAGTTCGTTGAGTCCATTGCATTCGGAGGTCTTTTCACGTATGCGGCGGACGAAGATCAGAGCGTTGCGAAGGTGGGCTAGCGCCTCGTCGTAGCGACCTGCGATCCGCAGAATGACGCCGTGGCTTCCCTGGACGCATCCGCGGATAGAGTCGAGGCTGAAGTCCGGCTCACTGGCTCCGTTCGCGGTGTCGTGTGTGGCTGTCAGAAGTTCCGTAGCCGCCAGGGCTTCCTTACCGCACTGGAGGGCCTCATCGATGTGCCCCAGCTGTGCGAGCACCGTGCCCAGGCAGCCCTGAGTTGACGCGTACAGGTGGAGGACACCGGTTTCTCGATGCAGCGCAGCTGACATTCGGAGACTTTTGGCTGCCTCGGCGTAGTGGCCGAGCTGGGCGTGAGCGACTCCGAGATTGTTCGAGACGGCAGCCTTTCCCCGGAGGTTCCCGAGTGCGCGATAGCGCTCAAGGGCATTCTCGCCGTAGCGGAGGGAATCATGAGGTCGTCCGCACTGGAGGGACGCGTTGCCGAGTTGTTTCAGGGTGGCCGCCTCACCGGTACGGTCGCCGAGTTGACGAGCTGCCTGTAGCGCGGTGACGAGGGTGTCGATCCAGTCGTCGCCATACCCGCGGGCATAGCGGAAGTACCACAGCGCGTCGGCCAGCCGCCATGCGTGGTCGTTCCAGCCGTGTTCGGCTGCGGTGGCGCTTGCCGCCACGAGGTTGTCGTACTCGGTTTCCAGCCAGCGGATGTGCTGATCGCGGCTCGGTTCAGCAGCCTGGGCAGAGCCGGTCAGGTAGAAGTCGAGTAGCCGGCCGACAGCGTCCGGTTCCGGGTCGGCGATGTTTCGTGCGAAGAGCCGGACCAGGTCGTGCATCCGATAGCGGCCAGGCTGATGCTGCTGCACCAAGTGCAGGCGTTCCAGCTCGTCCAGCATCGCTCGTGTCCGTGAGTGAGGCTGCTCGGTGAGCCGCGCCGCCGCGGGGAGCCCGATGTCCGGCCCGATCATGTACCCCAGGCGCTGGAACGCGTCGGCGGTTTCCGTTTCCAGCGCACGGTACGAGCTCGCGATGACGGCACCGAGATCCGCGTGCAGGTCACCGGTCTGCAGAGTGGCAAGCCGAGTGGTGTCGTCGGCGAGCTCCTCGGCCAGCACCGCCAGAGGAAAGTGCGGGTGACGGGCGGCACGCGCGGCGAGGATGCCGAGCGCGAGGGGAAGGCCTCCACAGTGGTGCAGCAGCGACGTGACAGCGGCGGGTTCCGCATCCATCCGCTCGGCGCCGAGATAGCCGCTGAGGAGCGCGTGGCCGTCGCCGTCGCCGAGGTAGTCGAGCGGCACGGTCCGTGCGCCATGCGTGGTCACCAGGCTGGTCAAGTCGTTGCGGCTGGTGATGAGCACCTGGCAGGACGGGGTCCCGGGCAGTAGCGGTTCGACGTGGGCCCTGTCGCGGGCGTTGTCGAGCACTACCAAGATCTGTTTGTCAGCGACCAGACTGCGGTAGTACGACGCTCGGGTGTCGTGATCTACGGGGATGTCGCGGAGCGGCACACCGAGAGAGCGAAGAAACGCCGCCAGGATGGTCGCCGCCGGAATCGGCGGCTCGGTGGGGTCGAAGCCACGGAGATTGGCGTACAGCTGCCCGTCGGGGAACCGGTCGACGTTGTCGTGTGCCCAGCGCAGTGCGAGCCACGTTTTCCCGATGCCGCCGGCCCCGCCGACAGCGGTGATCACCGGAGCGCCGTTGTTGCTGTGGTGGGCCGCGGCGAGGTGGCCGAGTTCCGCGTCTCTCCCGATGAAGGCCATGGGCACCGCGGGGAGTTGCCGAGGCACCGGGGCTTGGAGGGACGGTGCGACAAGGGACGAGTCCGCGGTCAGGACCCGCTGGTAGACCTGCTGCAAGTCGGCTGCCGGGGTGACACCGAGTTCCTCACCGAGCCGGTCACACACCTGCCGATAAGTCTTGAGCGCCTGGGCCTGGCGACCGCAGCGGTACTGCGCCAGCATCAACTGGCCTGCCAGGCGCTCATCGAGCGGATGCTCGGTCACCTGAGCGGTCAGCCGCGCCAGCAGACCGGCGTGTCCGCCCAGGCGCAACTCTATGTCGTTGCGGTCGAGCTCGACGGCGAGACGCTGCCTCTCCAGTCGCTCACGCACCGGCCACAACCACGGGGCGTCCGATCCGGCCAATAGCTTGCCGCGCCACAGGCCGAGTGCCTCATCGATCAGCGCGAGCGAGCCTTCGTCGCTGTCGCACGCGCGTGCCTGGCTGACCAGGCTGTCGAAGCGGTACAGGTCCACCTGCAGCGGGTCCGCGTCCAGCACGTAACCGCCGGGCTGTTTGCGGATAGAGACGCACTCCACGGTGGCGAACAGACGTCGCAGCCGCGAGACATGCCCGTACAGCGTCTCGCGCGGTCGCCGCGGCAACCCGTCGCCCCACACGGCATCGACGAGCTCATCCACGGAAACGGCGTGGTTGACCTGGACCAGCAAGATGGCCAGAACGGTGCGCTGCTGAGCGTGCCCTGCCCATACCCGGCGGCCGCCGAGTACGACCTCCACCTCCCCCAGCAGGCGGAACTCGACGTTCATCGCATCCTGCCCGGACTGCTGTCTCTACCGCACCTGCCAGCGACTTCAAGGTTCCTACCCATGTTGCTCACCACCCCCGCCCCTCATTGTGGCGACCGGCAGACATCGGCGACAGCGCCAACGAGGTAGCCAACAGTGCACGCGAGGACACGAAGCACCAAGGGGGAGTTTCGTGTCCTCGCGCCTTCCGCGGCCGCTGAACCCACTGTTGCCAGTGACATTCGCCGACACGAAAGGAATACCAGGCTTGACGCCCCGCCCAGGCCGAACAATTCGCGAAATGTGCAAGTGGACGCCCATCCACGTGTGCGGAGTTGACCGCTCACGATCATTCGATTGCATCCGTTAGGGGACGACACATGACCAAGAAGAGACAGTGCCTGCTGGCGCTGGGGATCACCGCGACGCTCGGGATCAGCGGGGTTTTGCGGCCGCTCCCAGCACAGCCGGACCGGTTGCGGCGGCATCCGCCGATACTCACGGCAAACCCGGAAACGTGGAAGATCGGCCGTTCTCTTACCTGCCACCCGACGTTCGCCACAGGATGGCCGCGCAAGCCAAGACCAAGGCTGTCGCGAACACTGTCCGCCAGGCCATCGCCACCAGCCGCGCCACCGGCTTCACCAGCATCGAGTTACGCGGAACCTCGATCGAACTGTCCTACAAGGGACCGGTCCCCGACGCGGTGCAGACCGCGATCGCGCAGGCCCGCCGAACAGGACCGGTCATCATCAAGGCCGCCCGGTATTCCCTGGCCGAACTGGAAACCGCCATGGCACGGATCACCGGAAAACTGCGTACCCAACCCGGCGGGCCCGCGCACAGCATCGAAATCACACCCGACGGCCAGGGACTGGTCGTCGGGGTCGACCGGGCCACCACCGCCTCGGCACTCGATCTGCCACAGGTGTCGATACCGGTGCAGATCGCACACCGGGAGCGACTCACTCCGTACGTCGGGCGCCACAACGACGCACCCCCCTACTGGGGCGGTGCAGAGATCGTCAATACCGACGTTTCCGCCGGCTGCTCGTCGGGCTTCGGAGTGCGAAACGGTGGCCAGCGGTACCTGCTGACCGCCGGTCACTGCGGGCGTCCGGGCGGCGGCTGGGAGAACGGCGACCGCAGCCGGTTCGTCGGCAACGCTACCCACGAGCACGTTGAGCACGATCTGCTGCTCATCGCCACGGACGCGGGCGGCCGGATCTACGACGGCGGCGTCGGCACCGGCGAGTTCTCCAAGGGCGTCTCCGGCTGGGCATGGGTCATCGGCGGCGAGGAACTGTGCAGTTCCGGAGCGGTCAGCGGGGCGATCTGCGGGCACGTCGTCGAAGCATTCGGCAAGGTTCTGTGCGGCTATGACCCGTATGGCAACTACGAGTGCTACTCAGGACTCGTCCAGTCCAGACACAGGACCGGTGCGATCGCCGGTCGCCCCGGAGACAGCGGCGGACCGGTGTTCAGCCTGGACGGCACCGACCGGGTCGTCGCCAAAGGCACCATCACCGGCGGGCAAATCAACGGCCCAATCCTGCTGTGGCAGCAGTTCGGAACCGCAGTCGCCGATCTCGGCATCACACCCGTAACCAGCTGACACACCCTCCCCAACACAGCCCCGGTGGCGAGACCGCGCCACCGGGGCGCTCGTTGTTTGGGCGGTGATGGAGCGGGTAACCCATGCAGCGCGCCCTAGCGGGCTGCGGCCTGCGCGCACCGGTGTTCGGAAACGATCGACTGGCCGGCATCCCACGCGAGATGATTCGAGGAACGCAGGCGAGGAGATCCTCGTAGTCCGCGCGTTCTGCGGCCAAGACCTGTCACCACTACGTCCGTCTGCGTCACGTCACCTTTCCGGCGGCAGCACGAATGGCGTCAACCAGGCTAACGACCTGGAGTTGCGCCGCCTTCAGGTCTTCCTGACGGGTCAGCAACCACACGTCGTAGTCCCCCGCGTAACCGGCAGCCGTACCGGCCGGAGAAAGCCGGGCAGGACCCAGATTGCTACGGCAACTACCTGCTGCACCACCAGGCCGAACCGTTCGCCGTGGAAGTCCGCACACCACGGCAGGTCCGTGACACCGTCCTGAACACCCCTGCCGCGTCGAGAGGCATCGGTAGCACCCGCGCGGGCGCGGTCTCCCGCACCGAACTCGACGAGAGGCGGGGGAACAGGAGGTGGCGGGCGCGCGCGGGGGTCCAGCACAGAGCGAGCGTCCGGCGTCGCGGTGCAGGCGCCTCCGCGTGCAGCGGTGCCCGGACGATGCTGTGCTCGGCGTCGGACAGGTAGGTCTCCAGGTGGCGGGGGCCGCTGTAGTTGTAGGCCACCGACACCGTCACCGGGAGCGCCGTCGCGAGCTGTTGCCAGGCCTTCGCCGCGTCCCGGTCCGCCGATGACCTGTTCAGCCCTTGTGGGGGATCATGAAGATGTGGCTCGTGTTGGCGTTGTGCGTTGAGGTGGATCCGTGTGAGTCGGTCAGGTCTTCGACGGTGCCCTGTACCGCGCCGTCCATCCCGTCTACCCACTTCACCATGACGTAGGCGCTGAACCGGGGGTCACAGTCGGCGCGGACGGTGAAGTTGGGCAGGTGCAATGGCACGTGATGGTGGTGCACCGCGTACGACATCTCGCGAAGTTCCCCGGTAGCCCGGTTCTTGTGGCAGACCTCGTTGCCCTTCCACTGAGCGACGTACAGAGTGAAGGTGGCCGTCGACGTGGTCGGGGCGGGCGTGTCGCAGTGCTTGTCCTTCTGCGGGTAGCAGGTCTGGTATTGGGTGTCGGCGACGACGCTGACGTGAGTGAAGCCAGGTGCGAAGGTGAAGGACCTGAGTACCGGCTCCCGGGCGATCATGCGGGGGTCCGGTCCCACCCGCAGGAGGCCACGCGGCACCACACCCGCCTGGGCGGGCGCGCCTGTTGTCATGTTGTCCACGGACGTGTCGGCTACCTCGATCCGCCCGCTGTCCAGCCGGAACTGCGCGTCGAGGTCTTCCCTGAGCGCGGCGGCGCGGGCGTAGGCGGTGCAGGCGACTGTGGTGGCGACACCAGGATGCAGCAGGAAGCGTGTGGTCAGCTGGACCTCTTCCTTCTCCCGCTCCGACGACGCGCCTTCCTGCAGGATGTTCTGTCCGGTCACGAAGTTCTGCTCACCGCCGGGCCACCTGCACCGCACCTCGTTGCCGAACAGCGAGCGGTGGGTCGCCGAGCTCGCGCGCATCACCGACACCACGAACGCGGTCTGCGTCGTCGACATCTCGAGCTCGACGCTGCCCAGCGCCACCACCTCATGATCGGGCTTCCAGGACCCGCCAGGCACTGCCTTGGGCATCCGCGGCGCAAGTATGCGACGTGGCGCGAACTCGTATCGGATGGCGGCGTCGGCGGGCGCGGCGGCGGGCGCGGGTGTGGAGGGGTCTGCGTCATTGAATGCCGTGCTCGACGGGATCACGATCGCCACGAGGACCGCGGCGGCGGCCGCGAGTGACCGTGGGCGCCACCGGCCAGAGCCGGAGGCCAGGTCCGGAGTTTCGATTGCGGAAACCGGTGTCTCCACGGTGAGCTGGCCGTTTGCCACCTGCCAGTGCCGTAGCAAATCGGCGAGGTCTTGGTCAGTCGCCCCACACGCGGTGGCGATTGCGGCAATCGTCCGATAATCGGGTGGAACCGTTACTCCAGAACAGTATCGATGCAAGGTGGAACTGCTGATATGCGACTTTCGGCCAAGATCTGAATAGCTCAGCCCGCTGCACTCCTTGAGCGCAGCGAGAAGTCGCGCAAGCTCGCTGCGCGTGCTCGACACATCCATCGACCCTCCCAAATCTCCGGTGCCGAGCCAGTATGACACCATCCCACCCCCTCCGAGAATCCCCTGATCAGGACCGTTTCACGCATCCCGGGACAACACACGTTCCGGTAACCCTTGCCGCCACAGCCCTACACCCGACATGGTTGCTCCGCACCCCTCGTGTTCTGTAAACCAAATTCACTTCAGGATCATCCGCACCCACAGAAACTCGACACCTCGATCCCCCTCATGAAGGGTCATGTGTCATCGCCGGAATAGTTCGTCACGCTAATTTCTCACTGGCGAAAGGAGACCGTGCGTGATGCGAATACTGTCCTTCATTCTCGGTACCGTGGTGCTGGTCGTGCTCGCCCCGGCGGCGACCGCGAGCACCGCCATCCATGTCAAGTTCAGGCCGCAACAGGTGCTCGCGCCGAAGGTGCCCGAGACAGAGCCGGGTGAGCCGGTGAAGTTCGACCAGGAGGTCAAGGCGCTGGGCAGTGTGGACCTGGAGATGTCGGCGACGCAGACCGCCTACGTCAGATCGGTGATGCGCGGGAACTCGGCCACCTACCGCTCGCTGTTCGACAACGAGGTGCGGTGTACCTGGCCCGGCGGCGAACAGAGTTTCGTAACGGGACAGAACATCCTGCAGAAGGGCGCGTCCCTGGAGCCGGAGAAGGAGGACGTCCAGCTCACCACCCGCTTTCTGGTGCACCCGGGTGTCGCCACGAAGGTCACCTGCACCGCGTACGTCCGTGCCGCCACGATGCGGAAGAAACTCGACGCCCGGTTCCAGTTGTATGACGGATTCCTCGAGTTCGCGGACACGTCCGTGGACAACACCACGGCCGGTCTGCCCGCCCAGCGCGCCACGCCTCGTGGCCTCGTGCGTGTCGGGCCGGGCCCCGAGGTTGTGGCGCACGAGCCCGCGTTGCCGTACTTCACCCTCGCGCCAGGCTTCACGAAACTCAGTGTCTTCGCCGACACCGAGTACAAGACGTGCTATCCGCAGAAGAACAAGGACTGCAGCAAACCACCGGCCTCGACAGCCACCTTCACCCTCTACGTCAACCAGTGGAACGGCGACAAACTCTGCCAGACCAACAACGCCACCACGACCACCCGCGAGATGTCCTACTCGGTGCACCACCACTACGTGCCGCTGCACCTGCCCGACTTCACAGTCCGGCCCGACTGCGAACAGCGGTTCAACGCCTACGTCCTGGTGAAGTGGCAGGACGGTATGGACGGCGGCGTGCAGGGCACCGCGATGGGCCTGACCGACTCACGCGGGTCGACCACGACCCACAACGCCGGCATGAGCCACGTCTTCGTCGTCCCCCTCAAGAGCTGACGACAACGAGGCGAACTCCGCATCCTCGATCTCGACGACGTCGACTCCTGTGTCGCCGGAGCATCCGTGCAGCGGCGAATAGACGGCGATCCATCCTCAACACCCAACCAGGAGGTTTTCACCCGAAACTTTCAATTCGCGCTGACGCTCTCGCGCTCACCTGCGATCCGATCAGATCGACAAGAAGCCAAGCGGCGCCAATAATATGAAAATACTTGTGAATTCGAGGAACCCCTACTGGGCACCCCAGGAAGTTCTGCAGGTGATCAACCGCAGCGTCCGACAACGTCGTGGACGAGTAGCGCGCTCACCGCGACGACTCCCGATACGGCGGACTACCCGCCTCTGCCCGCAGTTTCCTCAGGTCAGCGGCGAACTCCAAGAGCGGAGACCTGTCCAGTTCCAACGGTCGTTCCACCGTCCAGTCCCCGACACCGGACAACCCGTCCGCGCTACACAAGGCGGTGGATCGCTTCATTCGAGTCACCACATCGCCCGGAACTGCCGAGCCACGAAATACATCACGAAAGGTGAAATTCATGCGTTTGTTCAAGGCACTGCCCGCAACACTCGGGCTCGTCGCTCTGGCGACAGTCGCCCCGGCAACCGTGGCGCAAGCCGCGCCGGCGTCACAGGAAGGCGATGTGTCGATCACCGCCTACTCGGACTGTCCCTCCGGCTGGTTCTGCGCGTGGGAGCACGCAGGCGGCCAGGGCCGGATGGTGCGCTTCCAGACCGGCTCCGCCGACCTCCGTGGGCAGAACTTCAACGACCAGATCTCCTCCGTCTGGAACCGCACCAACAGCATCTGGTGCACCTACCTCGACATCAACTACCGCGGCGAGGGCTGGCGCGTCTCCTCCGGCTGGCAGGGAAACACCAGCGTGTACAACCGCAACGACAACATCAGCTCTCTGCGCGACTGCTGAGAACGGAGGCGACTCCATGCGTTCAGCCAACGTCCTCAGCGCAGCCGTCGCAATCGCGGCTCTGGTAGCCAGCCAACCGGCCGCAACAGCCCACGCGGACACCGTGTCGGCCGGGGCCTATGACGATTGCCCAGCCGGCTGGTTCTGTGCCTGGGACGGGCCAAACGGCACCGGCAGGGTCCTTATGACCCAGGTCAGCATCCCCGACCTCAGTACCGTCGGCATGGACAACCAGATCTCATCGCTCTGGGATCGAACCGGCGTCATGTGGTGCGCCTACGATGAACCGTATTCTCGCGGCATCACCTTGCGGGCAGGGAACAACTGGAGAGGCTCGCTCTTCGGGAGATCCGACAACATGAGCAGCTCGCTCGTCAGAGGCTGCTAGCCGAACACATACGGACACTGCTGGTCTCGAGCGCGGTAGCCACTCGAGGCCAGCACTGTCGGCCCCGCAGCTCCCTGACCTCCTATCGCAACTCTTCTCAACACGGCACCCAACGCCAGCTCCGGTCACAAGGAGAGTGGTTCCGTGCTCGCTTCGCCTGGACTCTCCGGCCGACGTACTCGCTCCGTTCTTACGGCAGACAACGCCCACAGCAACGACACGAAAGGTGGAACACCCATGCGTTCGGGATTGAGCGTTGTCCTCGGGCTCGCCATACTGGTCGCCACCGCCTCGGTGACACCAGCGCAGGCGTCAGCTCCAGCTCCGGCGACGCGAGCTGGGGACGTGTCGATCACAGCCTGGGCGGACTGCCCGCCCGGCTGGCTCTGCGTGTGGGAACACACCAACGCACAAGGCTGGATGGCCCGCCTCCAGACCAGCCTGTCCGATCTCAGGAACTTCGGTTTCAACGACCGGATCTCGTCGCTCTGGAACAGAACCGCAGACTCATGGTGCGCCTATTCCGGAATCGGCTACGGCGGCGACCGCTTGCCCATCGAACCAGGCCAGAAAATCGACTTTGGTGACAAAGGCTGGGACAACACGATCAGCTCGCTACGCCGAGGAATTTGCTAGCGGTGCTACCAGCGAAAACAACTCCCGCACGCGCCGAGTGGGCAACCGGTGCTATTCGCCCCACTCGGCGTCCGCGCACGCCAGAGCGTTCACCAGCACACCACCTGTGAATAGTCCGAGACCTTCGCTGACAACGCGACCCGATTCCGGTTCGGTCGCGAACCCGGCCGAACGCCCACTGATCCGTGGACGTGGGAAGACCTGCCTTAACCGGCAACGTCCATGCGTCCCACTGGTCGCCCGGCGTCATCAGGCCCCACAGGAGCCGACGACTGCACTCCAGGCAGCCCGCTGAGCGCATATCCGGGTCTGTAATGACGGACGAGGCGCTCGCGACTGCTACCCGACGGTTGACGATACGGGTTCTGCATTGCAGCGCTGAGGGGGCAGACCGTGACTACTGCACGAATGAGGTTCAGCGCCATCTTCTTTGGCTTCGGCGTAGTTTCACCAGGTGCGAACCAGCGGCCCTGCGTCTTCATCCCACAGCCGGTCCCGCGCTCGGGCAGCTCGCGCCGCGCCTTCTCCGCCGGGTCGTCCGGCTCGTCGTCCCTCTTGCCCGGAGGCCAGCCTGGTTGCTCTGCTGGTCTGCCTCGTGCCCATCGTCCTGCTGCTGCGCAGGGCTGCTCGCGCCGGTCAGATCCCCGCCCCCGACCGCGCACGTAACAGGTCGGCCGCACCACTTGCACCGCTGGGCAGTGCGCCCACGCAGAACGTCGGCAGAACCACGAGGTTGGTCTGCGCAGCGACCGAGGACTCGACACTCGCGCTCGGCTGGTGGATCGCTGGGTGGCCCCAGGGACTCAAGGGCTGCCGTTCGAGCAGTCAGCCGCCCGCATCCGGTACTCGTGCGGTGGCATGCCGTACGCGCTGCGGAAGCGGCGGGTGAGGTGGCTGGCGTCGACGAATCCCCAGCGGCGTGCCAGGGCATCGAGCGGCAGTACTCCGGTGATCAGGTCCTCGCGGACCCGGGCTAGCCGCTTGGCGCGCAGCACCCCGGAGAAGGTGTCCCCGGACTCGTGGAACAACCGGGCGAGGCTGCGAGTCGACAGTCCGTGAGCAGTGGCGACGTCATCGACGCTCAACTGCGGGTCGTCCAGCCGGGCGTCGACGAACCGCTCGACCGCAGCCCGTCTACTGATCCTCAGCGCCTGAGGGTCGAGCGGGAGGTCCGGCCGGAGTGCCCCCCACATCAGCTCCAGTACGGCGTTTCGGGCCGCGACCTCCATGTCTCTACCACAAAAAGCGGGCATTGCGGCGAGCGAGTCGAGGAAGCCGCACAGCAGATGAAGTGCGGGGAGCCGGGCGATGTGAGGCGGGCCCGCCACGAGCCGGCATCCAACGTCGTCAAATGCTGCGCGGGGTGCGGCCAGTTGGCGAGTCCTGGTCGGCTGGGCAATCTGCACGCGCACTGGCACGTCGGTGCTCCACAGCACTGCCTGGCCGGCGCTGACTTTCCATGACCGATCTTCCTGGGCGAGCGTCAATTCGCCGGATTCGACCATGAGTGCTGCGACCGAGCTCTGTGCGGTGCACGCGATCTCGCGCCTCGTGCGTCGGGCTGTGAACGGGTCGGTGGCGGTCTCCACCACGACGAGATCGTCCCACCTTCGGTGAGTCGACGTGGCGCGGAACTGTAACCGTGGCGTGGGGACCCGAGCGGACCACGGAACAGGGTCGGCGCCGAGGTGGCGTTCCCAACCCTCGGCGTCGAACGATCGGGCCCCGGCGTTGTCTGCAGTGGCGACGGAGTCGATATCCACACCCCGAGCATGCCACAGTCGTGCTCTCGCCCCATGAACTGCGGCAGGGCCGCGCTGCGGCCTCACCGCTCGTCGCCGGAGGAATGCACACGCACCAGGATCTTGCCGCGCCCGGTGCCCTCGAAGACACGGTCCAGCGCCGCCGGAGCGTTCTCCAACCCGTCGACCACGTCGTGCTCGGCGCGCAGTCGCCCGTCGGAGAGACGGTCGGCCAGCTGAGAGGTGATCTCGTCGAAACGGTCGGTGTGATCGGTGACCAGGAGGCCGCGCAGGACGGCGCGCTGTTCGGCGACCTCAATCAGGTTGCGCATTCCGTGCCGACGCTGCGGGGCGGCGTGGTAGTCGGCGATCATGCCGATCAGCGCGATGCGGGCGCCGGTGGTGATCCGGGTCAGAACGTGATCGAGGATCTCGCCGCCGGCGGTCTCCAGGTCGGCGTCGATCCCATCGGGTGTGGCTGCGTCGAGGAGGTCGCGCCACCGTGGATCGTGCCGGTCGACACAAGCGTCGAAGCCCAGCTCGTCGACGACATAGCGGCACTTGTCAGCGCCGCCGGCGATCCCGACGACGTGAGCGCCGCGTTCGCGGGCCAGTTGGCCCGCGATCGACCCGACTGCCCCAGCCGCTGCCGCTACGAGGAACGTCTCCCCCGGGCGGGGGTCGGTAGCCTCCACGCCCAGCCATGCGGTGATCCCGGTCAACCCGAGCACGCCAAGAGCGTCCTCCGGCGCAGTAGTGGGAACTCCGCGGGCAGGATCGGACAGGACGGTGAACGGTTCCTCCAGCTGCGTGTCGTCGGCGAGCTGGTACTCCTGCCACCCGGTCCACCCCAGCACCCGCGCACCGACCGGAAGATCGGAACGGCGAGATTCCACGACCCGGCCGATCCCATAGCCCCGCATCACCGCACCGAGGGAGACCGGTGGCAGGTCGCTGCGGATCTCGCTCATGAACACCCGGCTCGCCGGATCGACCGAGAGCAGTTCGGTACGTACCAGAGCCTGTCCGGGCCCGACAACGGGCGTAGCGACCTCAGCCCAGCGCAGGACCGGCTCCGGGCCGGCCTGTTCGGGACGGCGCGTCAACAGATGGGCGCGATGGACGGCGGGACGCGTAATCACGGTGATCCTCCTCGGTGGTCGTACCCGTCCACAGTGGCCCGATCAAACTCGGTCCGACAGGTACCCATCCGACACACGCTGGTACGGCTCGGCCACTGGCGAAACTGACAACGAGGGCCCTGGGGCTCCCTGGGGTTCAGGTCCACCTCGACAAGCGACCAGGGTTAAGAGAAGGCAGATCACGCCGTGACCGCTTCGGGTGGACTCGTAGGCGGTGGGCCGGGCCTGGTGTCCCGGGTACTGGGCTGACCAGGAGCTCTCGCGGCGTGATGCGACCGAGATGGGGTCGCCGTTCCCTGCGGCGCCGGTCCGGCCGGGGTGGAAGCTCACCGAAGATCGTCCGCCGAGGCGGGCAGGACGTCGAGCCCGTGACGGGCCGCGAACGACCGGACGAGGTGGTCGGCCAAGTCGGGATCGATGTCGTGGCCGCTGACGAGGATCCGGTAGAAATAGGGGCTGGTCATCAGCTCCAGCTCCAGCTCGAGATCGGTATCCTTGGGGAGCCGGCCCAGCTCTACCACCGTCGCGTCATCGCCAGCGCGCGTGCGCGTTGTGGATTCAGGCAGCGCGTCCGGAGCTCGGTGACGAACCCGGCGTCGAGCTGGGCGCGGGCGATCAGGGTGCAGAACACCTGGCCCTGGTTGGTCTCGCCGAGGAACCACCCGAGGCGGCGCAGGTAGCCCGTCGGGTCGGCGACCCGGTCCCCGGAGTCGGGAGGGGTGAGGTCTTCGCTGCTGTCCTGCAGGAACGCGTCGAGCAGTTACGTCCGCGGGCGAGCGCTACCATCGGTAGACCGTCTGTTTCCCGGCTCCGGCGCGTCGGGCGATCCCCTTCATGGTGACGCCGTCGAAACCCTCGTGGTGAAACGAAGGCAGTAGTTCGGATCCGCGACGGGGGAGCAGTTATCCGCAGTCGCCCGGATGGAGGTGTTGACCTGGGCGAAGCGCTGGAACTGCTTGTTGCCGTTGAGATACGTGATCCGGTTGCTGGTGCCGCGGCCCCGCCATTCGCATACGCGTCTTTCACCAACGACGGCCATCTTGATCAGCTCTTTGAGCAACCAGTCGTCGATCGCCAGGCCATCGGAGAAGTCGCGGATCCAGGTCTCGGTGAAACGCGCACATGTTGATGACGGTGTCCCGGCGACGGCCTCGCGTTCGCCCCACCGGGCCCGGCGGAATTCCTGGGAAGCGGCAACCTGCCCAGCGAGCTCGGTGATCCTTTCCTCTCCCAGTTCGCCTGGTTCCTCGGGTACGACTACCGGCCGATCTTCCTCAGCGACCAGGACAGGGTCTATCCCGTGATCGGTGTTTCCGGCGTTGTTGATCAGTAGGGTTCAGCTCCCGGCCAGCGGTCACTGAACGTGATGGCGAAGGCGTTGATAACTGGCTTCCAACGCATCGTCCATCGAGCGCGGCCTGTCCCGGTCGGGTCCAGGCTGCGGGCCACAAGGTACAGGCACTTCATCGCGGCCTGCTCGGTCGGGAAATGCCCGCGCGCGGATCGCCCGCCGATAGCGGGCGTTCAGCGACTCGATCGCGTTCGTGGGGCACGATCATCGTCCGGATCCGGCGGGCAGCGACAACAGCAGTGGTTGGGACGTCGGCATCCTGCACCGCACGCTCCTGCAGACTCCACCGACCCCGTCGAGGCCCCGGAAATGCTGGCCGCCCTGCTGGCCCGCTTGGCCGGCTCCGGCGAGGTGATCATCACGCCAGCGGCCACTCGTTCATCGGACGCCGCGGGCGTGATCCGGTTCGACTTCCGCTCTTTCACCGAGGAAACGGCGCTTCACCACAGGAAGCGCCGTAATCCCGCGGTTCGGAAAGCCGAGTCGATCCGGCTCGGCATTCCACCGGGGCGTTCAGCCGCGGTTCAGTTCGTCTAAGAGATCTCGAGCGGCGAGATCGCCCCAGGTCAACCCGCGCTCGAGAACGGCACGGGCTTCGCTGACGCGCCCTTGGCTGAGGAGGAATTCCCCCAAGGCGGAACTCCAACCCTCCTCATCATGATTGAAACCCTCCCAGAATTCTTCCTCGGCGGCCGCGACCTCCTTCCGGTGATGCCAGAGGAAGCGGGCATACCGCTGATGAATCCTCGGCGCGTTCAGTTCGATCGCCTGCCTGAACAGGCTTTCGGCCTCACCTAGGCGGCCGAGACGGGCATAGACGGTGGCGAGAGGCGCGTAGACACCCGGAACTCCCGGGCCAAGGTATCTTTCCCCGACTTCAGCCGCAGCTGCCAGATCATCGAGATCTTCCGAATACAGGACGATAAGATTTCCCGGTGCGAGTACATCGCCGAGCTCGGCGGACCGCACCAAGACGTCTCGTGCCTCGTCGAACCGTTCCTCGTCTTGAAGAAAAACGGCGAAGTCGTTGAGCGCTTCGACATCGCCGTTCGCAATGGCGTTCCGGTAAGCCTTTTCGGCCACTTTCGCGTCCCCGAGCTCGGCGGCCAACGACCCGAGCAGACTGTACAGATCAACCCGTCCGGCCTTGATCGCACGCTTGAGCACCTTGAGAGCTTCACGTGGTCGCTCGGTACCCAGCAGGGCGTAGGCGAGTTCCCGAGGAGCTTCGGGCTCCCCTGCGAGAAGTGCTTCACGAAGGGTGCGCACGGCCTCCTCGTGCCGGTCTTCGTGCCGCAGCTCCACACCGCGGGACGTCAGATCGTGCTCGCTCATGCTGATCACCAAGCTCATTCTCACAGGTACGGCTCTGCTCCATGGAGCCTAGCCCGACGGACTGCCCCAGTGCCGATGGCCCGGCCAGGGGCGGGATGCACAGGGTTTCGCGCATCCCACCCCAGGGCCGGTCCTATCGCCAGCCGAACGCCATCTTCGGCGGATTTCTCCGTTTGTTCGGGTTCAGCGGGATCTTCCTACGCCCGCCGTGATTGGCAGCTCCCTGATGCTTGTCACGAGATGATTTGCTTTTACTGGTCTCGTGCGGCTTTCGTCCTTGCTGATTCAAGGGCAGCTTCTTCTTTTTGGCGAATGCCATTTTCAGTCGGCCGACCGAGGCGCGGGCCTTGCTCGCGTAACGAGGAGCAGCTCGGGCGACGGCCTTGCCGACGCGGCTTGACACCTTGACGACCGCCCTGGCCGCTTTGATGACAGCGCCACCCAATCCACCGGTGAACGCGCCGAAGGCGTACATCGCGGCAGCGCCCCAGTTGCCCTGGATAGCGTTGCCGACCGCGGCGACACCGCTAGCCACCGCGCCGATCGGCCCGGGAATCCACGAGACCACCTCGGCGACCTTCGTCACCGCGGACACGATCGCACTGAACCACGAGTTGCCGTCGAGGTCGATCGCGTTGATGGGATCGCCGGCCACATAGTCGTAGTCGTTGGCGGAGCCGCCGTCGACGGGGTCGACCGAGAGGAATCGGCCCAACAGCGGACTGTACGGGCGGGCCCCCATCTGGACCAACGACAGCGCCCCGGTGTGCTCGTACGGCCGTTGATACTGACCGAGCCACCCATAGTCCATCGAGCCGGGCAGGTTGTCCGGCACATTCTGTCCGTCGACCGCGCCGTCGGCCTTGATCGGCTGGCCGTACGGGTCGAACGTACGGAGTTCACCGAGCTGGTGCCCCGCCGCGTCGGTGGACATGACCAGGTCACCGCGAATCGACGGGTGATCGAACGACGGTGCGAAAGTTCCGTCGTTTCCGATCTTGCTGGTGTACAGCACACCGCCTGGCAGGGACAACGACAGGGACGTAAGCCTGCCATCGGCATTGAGCGTCAGGTCGGGTGTGTCCCCATCGCCGGAGAAGCCGTACTTCACGACGGTGTTGTTGTCACAGTCACTGGGGTCGCGGCGCACGATGCGGTTCGTCGCGTCCCTGGTGTAGGCGATGTTCGCGTTCTGGGCGGCGTTCGGCCCCGTGGTCTGGACACCGATGTTGCGGTCGGAGCCATCCCAACGCAACGTCGTGACGCTGCCGTCAGCGGACTTCCAGCCGGTGGTGTTGCCGTCGGCGTCGTAGCCGAGCCCGGAGAGGGCGGTCGCGCCCTCAGTGGCGAGCAGGCGATCCGCAGCGTCGTAGCAGTATCGCGTCTCGGCCGTGCCGGTGGCGGTCTGATCCAGCAGCCGCATCCGATTGGTGTTCAGCCCGGCGTTGCCCACGCTGCCGTTCGGGCAGGTCGCCGATGCGGCCGAGGTGTAGTCATAGGTGTAGTGGTGCCCCGTGACGTATGCCTCGGTGAGCCGGCCGACGGCATCGTAGACGTAGTTCGGCGCGTCCGGCCTGGCGTCCTGGCCGGCCAGCGACTCGTCCACGATCGTACCGGCGGACGTGCGACCCACCTTCGAGACGACATTCTTGTTGTCACTGGTCTTCCAGTCCAGTGACAACAGTCGGGCACCGTTGTCCTTGGACACCGAAGCCAACGAGGTGCCATTTGCGTAGTCGACCGAAGCCAATTCGCCCGCGTTGTCGTAGGCGACCGTCGCAAGAGTCGTGTCGCCCAACTTCTGGGTCAAGACGCGGCCCGCGTCGTCGTAGGTGAACGACACGACCTTGGTTTGATCGGCCGCGTCGGGAGGAGTGACTTCCGAGGCGGTGACCCGGCCGACCTGGTCGTACTTCGTCGCGGTGCGCACACCGTTGACGTCGGTGTAGGAGACCACCCGGCCCAATAGGTCGGTGGTCGTGGTGACGGTGCCCTTGTCATCGGCGACGGAACTGGTGAGCGGGTCACCGCCCACTGCGTAGTCGTGCGTCACTGTCCGCACCGGGGCGTCGGCACTGGCGGGAATCTTCTCCTGCACAGGCCGATCCCTGGCGTCATAGCTAGTGCACGTCCACTGACCACCCGTTGCTTCGGCGACCACTCGCCCGGTGGCGTCATAGACCTGCTCGTCCACCCTTGCCGGGCCGGACGCCGGTGCCGCGGAGGTGACGAGCCGGGGCAAGCCGCCCTGGTTGACCGCCGGGCTACCCGGGACGCAGGGGTTGGCGCGGGTTTCGGTGTCCCCGTAGTAGGCGTACGTGATTTTCGCGCCGGTCGCCATGGTTTTGGCCGTCTTGCGCAGGTATCCGGTCCCCGGCGTCTCGTAGGAGACCGAACCGCCGACGTTCAGACCAGCCGGATCCGCCAGCCCGGAGGTGGCGAGCCCGTAAACCGGGTCGATGCCGTTCTCCGTGAACTTGGAGGCCCCCACCTTGTCGGCGACCCCGTCGGATTCAGACGCCGTGGTGGAGGTCTTCAGCCCGTACCGCGGCCGCAGCGCGGTACCGGGGACGAGCTCCTCGGCTTTGCCAGGGGCGATCCAGTTCAGATCGAGTTTGGCATAACCACCATTGTCGTAGTAGTCGATGCGGATCTTCTTGGCCTGCCCCGCGGCATCACTGTGGACGGTCGCTTCGCGCCAGGCAGGATTACTGACCTGCCAGTAGTCCATGACCAACTGATCGTCGATCCACATCCGGATGCCGTCGTCGACGTTAGCCCGCAACCTGTAGTCACCCGAAGCAGGAAAGACGAGGTCACCGGTCAAGCGAAGCGAGAACGAGTCGGAGCTGATGCCCGGGACGACGTCCGGGCTGTACTCCCATCCGCTCTTGAGCGTGCCGTCCGCCGGCCCGATCCCCGTCCGGTACACCTTCGGCACACCGGAGAGAGTCATGTTGTCGTAAAAGGCGGCGCTGAGCCCGTTGATGCCTTCGTCATAACCGTTGTGGCCATGGGACATGCCGCCAGCGCAGCCACCGACCGGCAACTGGCCCGCGAAACACGACGCCGGCGCGGGCCCGTAGGTATCGACCGGGCGATCTGCGTAGTCATAGACCGTGGTGGTCTTACGACCTGCCGCGTCGGTTATGGACAGCGGAAGGTCCTTGGCACCCCACTCCTGAGTGGAGGTCCGGCCCGCACTGTCCGTTGTGGACAAAGTCCGGTCAATGGAGTCGTAGGTGACCCTGGTCGTGAAGCCGGTCGCCGGAGTCAACCCGGCGGTGTCGGTGAAGGTCTGCCGGTTCGCCGGATCGTAGCGGTAGCTCGTGGCAGAACGCGGCTGTCCCGGCACCGGTGCCGGATCCGCGACCTTGACACCCTTGGGCTTGCCGGACGAACTGTCGTAGGTGATCTCGGAACGCAGGTCCGCGGCGGCTGACCGGTTCGCCGGGTCCGCCGCGATCCAGTCGTTGACCAAGGGCGAACGCTCCGAAGTCAGCAAACCGTTCGCGTCGTAGCCGTAGTCGGTGATCTCCGAACCCGGGTCCTCGATCCGGGCGAGGCGCCCTTGGGCGTACCACAGGCGGGTTTCGGCGCCATCCCAGTAACTGATCCGGCACAGCATCTGCGATGGCGCCGCGGAGTCCGAACCGGACGGCGGGGTGACACCGCCGTAGCAATCGTCGCCGACGCGGTTGTAGTGCAGCACCTGTGCCCGCCCACTGACCGGATCCTTGATCTGGACCAGCCTTGAGGGGGTGCCGTCGTAGATGTTCTGCAAGGAGGCGGGCTTGCGGGAGTCGGTCGCGGTGGACTGGGTGTCCAGCTTGCCATCGGCGCGGAAGGTGAAAACGTCACCGCCGTCCCGCAGCGTCACCTTGCCCGCGGCGTCGACCGCGAGGACTCCGTCCTCCCCCTCCGGTGGGGTGTAGCCGCCGGCGCTCTTCTTGGTCCAGGTGTGCTTGGCGCCGGTGGCGTCGGTCAGCACGATGGTCTGGTCGGCGATCTTCGCCTCGGTGTAGCTTGCACCGTCACCGTCCAGGTCGGCCGACATCGTCCAGCCCTGTGGCAGGGTGGGCAGGTCGGAGGTGTAGAACCACCCCGCCGGAACGATCTGAGCGGGCACCGTGGCGCCATCGCTGGTGCGGACGAACAGCCGCATCTTGGCGGCACCGGTGGCCTCAGCGTTCTCGACCTTGATCGGAACCCGTTGCCCCGCGGCCAAACTGACGTTCGTGGACTGCGTCCAGTTCACGTCACTGGGTACACCGACGTCGTAGACCTTGGCCCCGTTGATCCACACCACGGCGCCGTCGTCATGGACACCGGCGAACTGGTAGGTCCCTGCAACCGGAGCCTGGAAGAAACCTTCCCAGCGGGTGACGAACCAGTCGGAGGCGAGCGCGGGGGCGAACGGTGAGTCCGTCCCCCAGTCGACGTTGACCTGGGGTTCGGTCCGGACGAGGACGGGCTGCTGCGCGTCGTTGATGAGACCGTTGTGCGACAGGTCCGCGAAGTACGAGGCCTTGAGCCCCTGCGCGATGGCTTGCTGCGAGTTGTACGTGAAGCTCAGCCCGGCGGTGCCACCGACGGTGGTGAAGGTCGGAGTGGATTCGGAAGTGGAGACGTTACCGTTGGCGAGGTTGACCGTGACGGGACCGGCCTCGTCGGTCGGGGACGGTCCGTGGTCACCAATGCGCTGATCGGCTTTGAAATGCCCGATCCAGGTGGGTGTGGTCGTCGTCGAACCGCTGTATGTCAGGGCTTGCCAGGTGTAGGCGACGCCGTCCTGGACCCCTGCCGGAACGGTCCAGGTCGGCGTGGTCAGGCAGCCGGACTCGACCACGACGCCGGACTTGGCGTCGGCGCCGGTCGCGACGCGGAAGCAATACTTGACCGCCTCGCCGTCCGGATCGGTCACCGGCTTGACCGACAAGGTGGGCGTGAGCGAGGTCGACACGGCGCCATCGGCCGGTGCCACCAGGCTCGTGGCCGGCGCCGGCGAGCCGGTGTCGACGGTGAGGGTGGCGTTGAGGTTCTTGTAGGTCCAGGTTCCGGCGTTCTCGGCGCCGATCATCATGAAGAAGACCGAGCCGTCGCGGGCGTTCACGCGATCGCGGATGAACCCGGTGAGGCCCTCGCCGACGAAGCTGCCGACGTCGCCGACCAGGGCACTGGTCATGTAGCCGCCGACACCGTTGAAGTTGAACGCGGACGCGTGGTGCAGGTTCGCGTTCCAGGTCTTGACCGAGCCGACGACGCTGGTGTTGCGGGTCAGGTCCATGCGGGCCCCGACGACGGTCTTGCCGAACAGTGGCTTGTAGTCCACGTTGAAGACGCTGCGGTTGTAGGTGTCGCCCTTGGCCTGGCTGTTGCCGATCCGCAAGCCACAGGCGTCACAGTTCGTGCCGTCCGAACGGTACGAGTGAGACTCCTTGACCCCGTAGGTGAAAGTCGGGTCCACAAAGACGGGGTAGACGCGCTTGGGGTCACGCAGCCAGTTCGCGTCGACGGCGACGGTGAGCCACCAGTCCGCTCCGGCCTGCTCGAGGGAGTAAGTGCCGCCGGTCATCGCGGGCGCGGTCTCGCCGTTGCCCGCGGAGTCCCAGGTCTCGATAGGCGGCATCAAGATCTTCGCCGCCCCGGTCTGATCGGCGAGGACGACGGTGCCGGTCTCCAGTTTCGGGGTCAGGCCACCGGTGTTGAGTTTGAACTTCCACGACGACCGGCCGTCAACGGGCAGGCGCTTGAGCTTGATGGTCTCCTTGACCGCGCCCGGCGTGACCTCGTACTCCAGATCCGTCCCGGCCGCGACCTCCGGATACGTGACGGAATCACCCTTTACCGCAGCGGTCGATCCAGCGGCCTTGTCCATCGCGAGGCTCGCGGTGTGCCCACCCGACTCCACCTGCAGCACCGCGCCGTCGTCGGCCTTCGTCGCCAGTGACGGGCTCAGCGGATGCTGATCCGCATCGGCGCGCTTGGTCGCGGGATCGGTCGAGAGAGTGGTCTGGACCGGCTGCCAGTTCCCGGCCGCGTCCTGCACGTTCAGCGGCTGGTTCGACTGCCGCACCGACCGGGTGCCATCAGGGTTCTCGTACTCGGTGACGAATGTCGACCGCGACACCGGCCTCGACCGTTGCGGATCGAAATGGCTGCCCGCACCGCCGTCAAGCCGGGAACTGGCTCCGAAATCTGCTGTAGACGGCGCCTGCGGCGTGACCGCAGCGGCGGATTCGGACGGCAGGACACCGACCTCACGCGGATCGACCCGCTCGGCCGCGGCCGCCCGCGACGGAACCGAGACCGCCTCGGTGCTCCCGATTACCAGGACGGCGATAAGCAAGAAGATTAGAGCTCTGATCCACCGGCTTCTTTCGACCTCACGGCGCAACAAGAACACGAACACCCCTCCATCACGACGGACGCCGTCGACGCAGTCTCGCCTCGGCCTGTCGGGGACCGGGCGTGATCGAGGCGATGACCCGCCCGACCGAGCCGTTTGATCGTCGCGACCACCCGTGGTCGTTACATCACCACCTGAGGTGAACCTCACTCTTGTCAAGTAACGTCGAGTCCCGTAAAGACACTGGTCACAGCACATTTGGGGCCGAACCGGGCAAACCACTCAACCCGACACAACCCCTCCGAACCATGTGCTCGCCTCACCCCGGCAGGAGATCCGTGAACCAGTACGTCCTCCCTCGTCCCATAGCCTCAGACGAACTTCCGCCCGCCGCACACCACCGTCCGTGGCGGTGCTTCAAGCCGGTCGCGCTGTGGCTTTTCGCGTTCGTCCCGTTCGGACTGGCTCTGTTCACCGCCGTCCGAGCACCGAAAATGCACGTGCTGCTCGATTATTGGCACGTACTGGCCAAAATCACCGACGACAATGGCGATCTGCTGTTCGGCCAGGTATTCACCTACCACCTCGATCAGCCTTTCGTCGTGCCGTCGCTGCTGTTCTGGGCGGACGCGGCATGGTTTGGCGGAGACAATCGGATCCTGACCGCGCTCACGGTGCTACTGGTGGCCGGGATCGTGGCCCTGCTGTACTCGATGCTTCCGAGTTCCCTTTCCGTCACAACGAAAGCCGTCGTAGCAGCGGGTTTCTCGTGGTTGCTGTTCAGCTCGCACGCGGCGGAACTCTGGTTGCAGGGCACCAATGGGATCAGCTGGGTCCCTGCGATCTTCTTCTGTGTACTCGCTATCGCCTGTGCCCATCGTGGACTCAGCTGGGCGGCCGGGGTCGCGGCGGCGCTAGGCTGTCTCAGTTTCGGCGCGGCACTACCGATCTGGTTCGTCCTCGCCCTGATTGCCTGGCTTCGCAAAGACTTTCGCTTGCGTGTCATGATCCCCGGCACGATCGGGATTCTCGTTGTCGTGGCGTGGTTTCTGACCAAGCCATCCGGTTCGCACTCGCTGGCCACGTCCGCGTTCGACCCCGACGGCAGGCTGTCCGTCCTCGCCGCCGCACTCGGCGGGCTGTGGTCGGCCGACGCCGCCCTCGTCGCGGTGATCGCCGGTGGGATCACGATCGCCGCACTGGCTTACTTTGTCCGTGAAACAAGTCCTCGAGTCGCTGGTTGGATCGCGGTTGCCACCTACGCAGTCCTGCTCGGGGGCATGGTGGCCATGGGGCGGACGACCGATCAGGTGCCAGGGGGCAACGTCGGACTGATCAGCCGGTACGTCGTGATCGGCGCGCTCGCCACCTGTGCCTTGCTGGCGTTGGTGGCCATCAACCGTCCACAATGGCCACTACGACAACTGCTGATCGCCACCGTGACGGTCGCCTTGGTCACCCACGCCATCGGCGGCACCAAAGCAGAACGCGTCCGGCACGACTACGGGCCCCTGAACCTCGCAGCCGTCGCCCTGCGTGTCGACGCACCCACCGTCCTCGACGCCCTGCACATCCAGCGCGCCGCCGCCCCTGCGGCTCGCTCACTCGGCGCGTTCCCCTTCAACAGCACCTTCACCCTCGGCTGCGGCGGGCCCGAGCTCGGGAGCCAACTGTCGTCAGCGGTGCCTCTCCCCCATGACACCGAACGCGCCAACGCACAAGGCGAAACCGGTACTTCACTGGCCGGAGACACAATTCTCAGTGGGTGGGCCACCATCGATGGCACACGGGCCGACTGCATCCTGATCGTCGATCAGAACGACGTCGTCATCGGCGGCGGCCTCGTCGGCCTGCCGAGTTCGGCGGCCAAGACGAAAGCATCCGCCCCCGAAGGCATGGCCTGGCAAGCAGTCGCACCACCCGGAGCGGCGATCGGCGGGGTGGTCGCCGTCAAAGCAGGCAGGCTGTACAAGCTTCAGGCTTCCGTAAGTTAACCCGAGGCAGGCTCTCACCGGCTTTGCAGACCTCGAACGGGGTTCACTCGCAATCCGGACCGAGACACCATGGCCGACGGAGGTGATGCTATGGTTCTGGAGCGTCGAGCGTAACGCCGCGTCGGAACCGTCATAGTCCGGCATTTGACGGTGACCCACGGAATGGCTCGACAGCCGCAGCCGCTCATCCTCTAACTCTCATCGTGTCGTCGTCTCGAACTGTCGATCGACCTTGTTAAGCCTTGCCGGGCAGGCAGAACGAGGAGTGTCATGTCCTGGGAAAAGAGTTGATCAGCCGCCGCTTAGCGCTGACTGGGGATCGCCTCAGGTTGCTGATCGGCGCCGTACGCATTGACCGGACCGGCCGCGTCAGCGAACGCCTCCTCTGACACGCGCTCGGTCGGCACCCAGGCCACCGGCTCTCACTGGACACGCTGCGCGGGCTGATCGTGATCGCGCCCGACACATCCGGCCAGTATGTGAGTTCTCTCGAGATCAAACGACAGGCTCCGTAGACGGTCTGGCCGTGGTCGGTCACCACCTTCATCCCCTAGGCAGCGGTCGAACCTCGGCCGCCGTCGGACGGCGACCTGTCGGAACGCGAGTTCGTAGCTGGATTCACCTGCTCGTGGCCGCTCGACGGACACGTCGGCGACAAGGCCCCTGATGACGATGAACGTGGCCCTGCCCACTACGAGAACCGCACAGAACGCGATGACGATCACCAGTTTTCGTTCTCCGGACCCGATACGGAGGCTCCGTATCGGCACGGCGGTTGGGCAAGGTTCAAACTCTGGTCGTCGACTACGCCCCAAGATCATCGACATACCTCACTCCTTGAGCGGAACCGCGCCCGTGATCAAGAACGTATCGTTGTGTGTCGGTGTTGATCACGCGGCAGTGCGACCAAGTCGACGTAGAGGGCGCATAAGGAAAATGATGTTGAAGCCGGCGAAGCACGTGCTGAGGGATCTCGCGCAACGCTCGAACGTCTCCCTCCATTCGGATCCCGTTTTGGTTGGCGCTGTGGCCGCCGCAGCAGCTGACGACGACGAAAGGCGCGCAAAGAAGCGGGACGATGAGAGCAGCGTCAAAGACGACGACGAATTCCTACGGCGGAAGCCCGAACTCCATCCGATACGCGCGCGGGGAGACAAATCCTCGCAGCTGACACCGTGGGACGTGCTGCATGTACTCGGCCGTGCCATCGCACTGTCGAGACGAGGCGCCGCGCGCGGACTCGCCGAGCACTGGGGCGCACTGAAGTACAGCCAGGCGCTGACCGGCGACACAGGTTCCTTCCTGAAGCTATCCACTGAGGGCAAGGAGACGGCGGACTACTACAAGGCCGTCCAGTCGAGCGAGCTCGGTGTCGGTTTCGCCCTGGTACTGGCCAGGCGGATCCTGGCGCAACGATATCCGGATCGCGTCGTCTCCATCGTGCCCGCGGACACGGCGCTGCGCGCAGGCTGGGCCTTGACCAGCAGAGACAAGGGACAACGACAGAACTACCGGTACCGCCCGCAGTTCTTCGCCGAGCTGTGGAAGCCGGGAGCGCCTTCGCTAGTACTGCCGATCGCCTGTAAGGGCAACCACAGCAACGCCGCACATTCCCACGTTCAACTCGCGTCTGCATCGGCTCACGTGGAGGCGGTGCACGTCGGACCATGGAACGGGACCCCCTGCCTGATCTTCAGCACTGAGCTGCCCCTGGACGGACACGTCACCGTGCACGCCCTCTACGCCGAGGGAAGCGGCGGCTGGCTGGCCCATCCCAACGCTGAGGGTAGCGACCTGGATGCCAAGCTCAGCGACGTCAACCATTTCCCCCAAATCCACCTGCCTTCCAACGGTGACGAAGCCCGTATCTCGATCCCCGGCTTCCATATCACACCGGATCACTACGAATGGTTCGGGCGCGTGCTCGCACGAACGGCCGCCGCAGGACTGACAGCGTTCGCCGGCAACGGCGAAGCGACCGCCCCGTACTTGACCGAGCGCCAAGGACGGAAGCACTTCATCGGCTTCACGCACGCGGCCACCGGTAGCGTGCAGGACGCGAACCACACCCTCCTCGGCGAACGCTTCGTCGGCACCGACCACGTCTTCCGGCTGAACGGAACCCGCGTGGAAGCCTTCTCTGGCGTAGAGACCGCATTATTCGATCTCCTGGCTAGCGGACGAGTGACGCAGTACCGCCACGAGATCTACGAGCACCGCTCCGCCTGGCCCAGCGATTCCTGGGACAGCTCATGGGGCGGCCCGGTATCAATTCACCCGGATGGAACCGTACTCGCCATACGCCTGCTCCCCTGACGTGACAATCCGTTGCAGGGACGCTGGGCCGACCGCATCAACTTCTTGGCCGATCCCGACCTCCGCGTCCTCGGAGGTGATTACTGGACCTTGTCCAGTTCCTGTCCGCCTGCTCGCGGCGTAATGCCAGACTTTCCGGATTCCTCTTGTTGCCAGCGATGTCCGGAAATGTGCGCAACGAACTCACGAGTATACTTAACGTGAATCCTCGTCTACGCGTCGTCTCACCAACATCATGCTCACCTTTGATCAACCGTTCCGATCATCGGAGACGTCCTGGCTGCACTAACCGCTCTGTCCGACGTTCATCAAGCAACCGTCGATCGTTCGCCTGGCTGAAGGGCGACTTGGCGTCTCCATACGGCCTGATCCGGCTCCACTAAGCACTGCATCTGGTGGGCGAAGCCCAGCGACAAGCCCGATTCGCCGATGACTTCAGCCAGCGATCAGGTCTCTGATGAACGCGGCGATCGCTATGAACATGCTCGCCCCAGCGATGGACATCATCGCCCAGTCGTAACCCGGCCTGTCCGCCCTCGAAGACATGGCTGCCGCGCCGCGGACAGCCGAGCTTGGTTGCCGCTCTGGCAAGGCACCACGATCGAAGGTGTCACGCGGCCACATCAAGGTCGGAAGCCCAAGAAAACCCCTACCGCGGACAAGAACAGGAAGCCCGCGCTTGTAACCGACGTGGAAGTCGCACGTGCCGGCGATACCCCGAACAAGCCAGAGACACGGCCGATGCTTGACCGTCTCGACTCTGCAACGAGTCAGCCGAACTACGGTCAAGTAGAGCAGCAAGGCTGCGACTGCGAAAAGCAAAGGCTGCCACAGCCGTTCCGAATAAAAATAGTATGCCAGGACCGCGAGAACTACTCCCCAAGCCCTGAACGGAGTCTTACGACGACGTCCTTTTGCCACGGATACCTCCCCACATCGATCGTGGCGGTCGCCTATGCGGGGAAACGACCGCCGCTCGAGTGACAGGGGTGGCACTAGTCGTCCTCCTAATACGACACATGACGTGGCTATGAGCTAATCCTGAGACTGGTGTTATCACCTGTGAAGCATGCGGGTGACAGAAGCTCGATGTGTATCCAGCCAAATTTGAGGCTTGATGACACCTGAGCGGCGACTATTGACACATGGACCACCATGGCACGACCGCCGCCGACGAGTGCAACGAGTAGAGGCTTCCTCTAGCTCGAGGTTCACATAGCCCCTCCCAATCCTCACGAACGGGTGGTTCTGGGGTCGCGGGGTTTGCGTCGATCGTTCCGGACACCACCATGGCATGGTGGGACAACGCGTCCCCGGACCGCACGTGCAGTCCGGCCCCGGGAGCAGTTGATCGCGGCACTGGTGCCCGACAGCACCCAGCGCCATCCCCAACCTGCCCGGCTACCGGCCTTGCCCGAACCGCGCCTGCCGGTCGAATCAGGCCCCGACCTGCTGATCGGCACCGTCCGCATCGACCGAACCGGCCGCGTCAACGAACGCCTCCTGCTCCGCGCACTCGGCTGGCACCCAGGCCGGCGACTTTCGCTGGACACGCTGCACGGGCTGATCGCGATCGCACCCGACCCATCCGGCCCGCACGCCATCGATCCCCGGGGAGCCCCCACGCTTCCCGCCGCGGCCCGCCACATGTGCGGCATCGAACCCGGCCGGCCCCTCGTCCTCGCCGCCTCGATCCACGAACAGCTACTTATCGTCCACCCCGGCACGACCGTCGCCCACCTCCTGACCGAGCACTACCGCGACATAACCGGACTGGATCATGACGCCTGACCCCGCCCAGATCCTCGCCGCCCGCCAAACACTCGCCGAACTGGGCGTCACCCTCGCAGACCTACAGGACAACCCAGCCGAGACACCCGGCATCCCCACGTTGGCCGACTACCTCCCCCAGGTCATCGCCGCCGCAGGCCCCGGAGCCGCCCGCACCTACGGCAACCACTGGACACGCATGGCCACAGCCTGGGGCGACCGGCGCCTCGACCAAATCACCGCCACCGACATCGAGGCCATGCAACACGACGCCGCCACCCACGCCCGCACCCGCCGCAACACCCGCAACGGCCGCCACGCCAGCGAACACGTAGTCGCGGCCGCCCGTGCGATCTTCAACCGGGCCATCGCCGACGACCTCATCCCCGCCGCGGCAAGCCCCGCCCACCGCGTCGCCAAACCCCGCCGACTCCCCAGCCCACGCCGCGCGCTCACCGCCACCGAACTCGACCACATCAACACCGCCGCCCGTTGCAGTGGCAACGACCCCGTCCTCGACGCACTCCTGCTCCGCCTCCACACCGAAACCGCCTGCCGCCGCGGCGGAGCACTCGCCCTCCGACTCACAGACCTCGACACCACCCAATGCCTCGTCCGCCTCGAAGAAAAAGGCGGCACACTCCGCTGGCAGCCCATCAGCCCACTACTCGCCAGCCGCCTCGCCGACCACGCCACCGCCCGCGGCGCACACGAACCAAGCGAGCACCTGCTGCGCTACCGCGACGGCCGAGCACTCACCACCCGACGCTACGACCACCTCTGGAAACGCCTCGGCCAACAACTCCCCTGGATCACCAACCAAGGCATCTCCACCCACTGGCTCCGCCACACCACCCTCACCTGGGTCGAACGCCACTACGGCTACGGCATCGCCCGCGCCTACGCAGGCCACACCGACAACACCGGCCCCCGCCACCACCACCTACATCAAAGCCGACCTCCAAACCGTCGCCACCGCACTCGCCGCAATGACCGGACAACCCCACCCACTAGCCCAGCCATAGCGCGCGCACTCAGCTTGTGGGTGACTCCAAGGCTCCGCTGAACGGTCCAAGTGTCATTCCAATCGAGTTGACACTTGCTCCCAAGACGGGGCCGCTGCACTGTCTAGCGCCACAGCGACGATGAGTCGACCGAAGACGTCTACCTGAATGTCGTCTGTCCATCCGCCTTCCAGACGGCGTCGACGCAGCATGTCTTGGCGCTCCTCCAGCTGTTCTCTGCGAAGAACTCCGAGAAACAGATGTGTTTTCGACGATCCGACTAAGTCAGTCTTCACCCAACCACCTCGAACGGGCTCATCGTCGAGGACTTGACGATCGTTTTCCGGCGCGGTTTCGTAGAGATAATCTACGAAATTTGGAACATAGGCGCGCATTCCCATCTCGAAGTCCATCTCCGCGAAACCCAACTCGCCGGTTCCGTCAACCACATGATACGAGCGACCGGCCAGCCTCTCATTTATTTGCTCACCGTGAGATTCCGCTGCTCTGTCGCCTGGAGCGTCACCAGCCCTCGCGATAGAACGAGGTCCCCCAGCCTCCGCTTCGGGCACACGGGAGCCAGGTGACGGCTCGGGAGCGGACGACGAAGCCGGCCTTCGCTGACCGCTGGGAGGCAATGTCATATCAAACAGGTCAACCGCCAGCGCTGGACCGCCTAGGCACGTCCATGCCATCGTCACCGGATGGTAGCTGTGACGCTCCGACCAACCGAGCATCTGATTCAGCCGGCGCCGCTGCTCAGCGGTTGGTCGCATTTTCGTAGGGGGCCGAGTAGATCGTCCTCGTGCCTCGCCAGCCATCCTGGATACACCCGCGGTCGGGTCAAGGAACAAGAGGTCTCGACGCACTCCTCGCCGGTAATAGTCTCCTGCCAACCTCGCAGGCAGAGCGTCAAAATGCTCAAGGTCGTCATGGTTCCCTGACCATCGAAAGTGGTCGCTCACGGTCGCGGTTAGCATGCCCATGCCCACCGATTCGGTCACGAAGGCTCCGATGTGGCGAGCAGCAGATTTCAGGTCTGCGACCCGCGCCCCCACTCGGCTGTTGTTGCTGTTGGACATGCTTAAGAAGCTGAGGACGAGGTTGAGTTCGTGCTGCTTGATCCTGTAAGCCATCTTGCGTCGCAGTGGCGCGGCCAGAGTGTTGACTTTCAGAAGGCTGGGAAGCCATACGTCGATCGGTCGGTGTTTGTCCAGTTTCGCGCGAACTACTACAAGCTCACCATTGGCATTGTAGCCACTTTCGCAACGGAATATGCGCAGGTCCACAGTTGGCATTTCGTCATTCTAGCAACCGTCGCTGCCGAATCGCTCAGTGTCGCGCTGATCGAGTTGTTCGTCGACCTTCAACGAACCGTTGGCCTTCGGCCGACGGGCAGCTCGATTACTCCTTCATTGCTTCAAGGGCGCGGACGAAAGCATCTTCGGCCACGACGGGAACTCCCAGAAGACGTGCATCTTTCGCCTTGCCGGACAACGAATCGGGATCCGCGGCGGCAACGACTCTGGTCTTCTTGCTCACCGAGCTGATCACCTGGAGGCCGAGGGATTCCGCTTCTGCTTTGAGGTCGCTGCGCTGACGTCGCATGGTTCCCGTCAGGACGATCCGATCACCAGGGCGCAGGACAAGCCCCCCGATGCTGACCTCCGCGACGTGGACCTGAGGCCGCTGCATAGGCGTGGCCTGCTCTTCTCGGAGAACGAGATCGACCTCCTTGACATCGAGACCGAGAAGGTCGGCTACCGCTGCCAGGTCTCGTCGCTCTTCTACGGACACGTGCCCATCGGCCCAGGCAGCTCGCGCGAGATCACGCAGGTAGGCATGGTGCACGTCGATGACTTCCGCCTTGTGTAAGCCGAAGTCATGGGCGGCTTCGATCAGCGCGTCGGCCTCCGATACCGAGATCTGCCGGTCGAGCAAGGCTCCGTCCAGCACGGCAAGGTAGGCATCCACCGCGGGCTCGCCTTCCCGCGGTACGCGGTCCACCAGCCGGGCGAGAAAGTGCGGCTCGGCGCTAGCGCCCGCCTGCCGACGTACAGGCTTGACCAGGCCGTGTGGCATGGCGGGTAGATCCCAATGCACGTTCGGTAGGTCCTGCAGCCGAGACGAAGCTATCTCTCGGGCACCTTCCACCAGCCGACTGAACAAGCGGGCGGCGCCGAGGGCGTCCCCGAGCGCGGTATGGAATCGCACGCCATCGACGCCGACCGCCTTACAGCACTCGACAAGCGACCGTCGCATTCCAGGGAAAACGGCGCCTGCGAGCCTCATCGTGCACACACCGCCGGACAGGTACCGGGACAGATCCACAGCCAGACGCGCAAATTCGGCGTGCAGGTGCATAGCATCAAACGGCAGATTGTGCGCGACCAAGACACGACCACGGAAAAGTTCAAGCAGGTCGCCGACAAAATGCTCGAACTTCGGAGCACAGCGCACCTCGGCGGCACGGATACCGTGGATGGCCTGCGGGCCGAGATCACGGCCCGGATTCACCAGGGTCGACCACTGGTGGGTGATCTCCCCCGTGAGATCGACATGGACGACCGCGATCTCGGCCACGCGATGACGGAAGCTGGGCAGAATCCCCGTCGTCTCGGTATCGACGACAGCAAACCCCCGAAGCGACCTCACAGCGGAAGCCTCGTCGTCATGCCAGCCTGCACCGACGCAAGCCAGGACGGCGGCAACGGCTCAGCGTCCCCGTAAGCCTCCCGAACATAACGACGTCTCTTCACACCCTCGGTCTCAACCCACTGCCGGACCAGCCATCGCAGCACTCCAACCACCGTCAGCGCACCCGAACCAACTGCCGTCGACCCGACAACAGGACGAACCCTCGACAAAGACCGCAGATCATCGAAACTGATGAGGCGCTCAGCCGCGAAGTCACGGCTCCACCCCACGTCAGCCACATTCTTGAGTTCACGCTTCGCCGCCGAGACAGTCTCGTCGTACGCCGCTCGGCGATCAACGATGTCCGCGAAACACTGAAGCGGCGAAAAAAGCTGCGCTGTCCACCACTTCTCCGCATCGACCCCAGCGGCCCTGGTGACCCGGCCGAGAACCTCGTCCAGCTCGCCCGGAGCGACCCCGGTGATCGACCGCCGCTCGACCAACGTCAAGAGACGACGGGCTTCGTCCCGCGAGCCGAGCAGGCTCTCCAATGAGTAGATCCACGCCCCGACCGGCATACCTTGCGGACTCACATGCCAGACCGCGACAGACTCCTCGGTCTCCACACCAGGACCGACCACCACCACGGCACTCGCAGGAGCCGCCAACGCGACCGGAACCTCCCCGACCGCGTCTTCCATCTCGTCAACGTCGCTCACGCACTACCACCCTCGAATCGGCCGAACGCCTCACAAATCGCAGAACGACTCGAAGTGTTACGGGACGACGCTAGCTAGGACGACATCGTTGACTGTTGGGACCGGGCAGAAGCGAAGGACTGAGCTTCACGGAAGCAGGCTGCGCATCGCTTCGCTACACCTCAGCAAGGCGAAGGCGGCTGAAGCGGCCACCAGTTTACGGAAGGCACGACCTATAAACACTCTGTCGGTGCCAGTGAATCCCTCACGCAGTCGAGGTCTGCTAAAACCCTCGCATGACCTCCCGGAAATTAGGAGATCTGCCAGGGATTTGTGACCGCGTCGCCCCTCGGACACGCGTACTAACCCTACGGGGTGAGCGGATGGTCACATCGACCATCCGCTCTTTCGCGTTATAGACCAGTTCCAGGCCGATCTCGTCGTACAGCTCTTGCAGCCGGGCTGGGCTTGCGCTGATGACCTGCCGTCCGGCGTCGGCCAGCGAGTCGACCAGCGCCTCAACGTCCGCACTGCCCAGCTCTGAACCAGCTGGAGTCCTCGCCAGCTCCTCTGTACCGCGTCGCGTTCCTCCCTCGCGCGGTTCAACGGTTCAATCAGCGCTTCCAGGTCGGACGGCCTCGATCGCCTGTGTAAGCCTCGCCAATCGGGTCTTGGCTTGGGTCCAGCCGCTGCCGCACGGAGAGTTGATCTGGGGGCGAGAGAGGTAGGCGTGCCGGTCAAAGAGCAGGGTTGGGGCGGGCGGGAGATCGCGTGTGCGGGTTAAAGAACACGCGAGGGGCAGACAGAGGTTGCGCGCCGCTGTAAAGAAGCCCCGCCACCCCACCGAACACCCTCCCCCTACCGCTTGAGCATCAACGGAAAACTCTCCAACCCCCGAAAGCTCACATTCCCCCGCCAGCGCAACTCCCCCTCATCCACCATCTCAATCCCCCGATACCTCCCCAGCAATTCCCGCAACACCGTCGCCGCTTCCATCTTCCCCAGCGCCGCACCCAAGCAATAATGCGGCCCACCACTAAACGCCAGATTCTTCACCGCGCCCCGAGTGACATCCAACCGATCCGGTTCCGGATACCGCTCCGGGTCCCGACAAGCCGCACCGAACAACAACATCGCCTTGGACCCCGCCGGCAACACCGCCTCGCCAAGCCCCACCGGCTCGTCCAGCAGCCGCGACACGATCTGCACCGGAGCGTCGTACCTCGTCAGCTCATCCATCGCACCGGGGATCGAGTCCGGATTCGACCGCAGCAGCTTCAACTGGTCCGGGTGGCGCAAGAGCGCGAGCAACCCGTTCCCGATCAGGTTCACCGTAGTCTCATGACCGGCCACGAACAGAAACAGGATGTTCGCAATGATCTCGTGGTCACTCAGGCGTACGCCGTCCACCTCAGCGTGGGCCAGCAGCGACAGAATGTCCTCCCGGGGTTCGGCCCGGCGCCGGTCCAGCTCCTCCTTGACGTACTCCCGGAACTCCGTCTCCGCCCGGTTCATCTCCGCCGAGTCCTCGACGGTGATCGCCGGGTCGATCACCCGGCTGATCTGTTCGGTCCACAGGCGGAACTGGTCCCGATGCTCCGTCGGGAGACCCAGCAAATCGCAGGTGACCGTGACCGGCAGCGGCAAGGCCAGGTCGGCGATCAAGTCTGTGGGCCCCTCGCCGACGGCGTCGAGGAGGCGGTTGGCCTCCGCCGCCACCCTCGGGCGGAGGCGGTCTACCGCGGCGCGGGTGAAGACTTTCCCGATCACCGCGCGGATCCGCCGGTGCGCGGGGCCGTCCAGCATCAGCATCCAGCTTCGCACGCTGGTCACCAGCGGGCTGTCCGGGCCGCCCCGCCGTTCGGTCCAGCTCTGGCTCCGGTAGAACTCGCTGGACACGCCGGACGCGGACAGCACGGCATCCACGTCGGCGTAGCGCGAGAGCACCCAGAACCCGAAGTCCGACTGGTGCACGGGATCGGTCTCCCGCAGCTCCCGGTACACCGGGTACGGATCGGTGCGTACCGCGGGGTCGCGGGGGTCGAACAGTGTGCTCATCTCGTCTCGTCCCTGGTCAGATGGCGCGGATCCGGTGCACGAACTCGGTCAGGTCCGCGGCGGAGGCCCGGCCGCTCTCGCCTGCGAAGCCGGTGACCAGCCGCACCAGCGCGTCGTAGGCCTCGGTGTGGTCGTACGACGTGGCGTCGGTGACCTTCATCGACCACCGCCAATAGCCCTTGAGCGTGTCGGCCAGCGGCATCCGGAACGTGGCCAGCACGTCCTTCAGGTCCGCCACCGTCGCGCCGAGTCCGTGGCGCTCGATGTAGGCGCCGACGAGTTCGCTGTAGAACGCGAAGTGCCGGGCTTCGTCACGGGCCAGCCGGTGCAGCAGATCGCGCAGCACCGGCTCCGCGGCGACCGCCTTGAACCGCTGGTAGAACAGCTGCGTCGCCTTCTCCTGCACCAGCGTGTAGGTGAACGCCTGCACCGGCGTTTCATAGGGCAGCGCGAACTTCTTCCGCCCCTCCTCCGCCAGCTCCCGCATCAGCGTGTCCGGATCGCTGATGCCCGCCTCGATCTGGTACCTGGTCAGCACCGAGGCGTGCCGTTCCTCGTCGTTGGCCCAGGAGATCAGGAACCGGAAGTACTCCCGGTTGAAGCAGAACTCCTCGATGGCCTGATCGCCGCCGGAGACCGGGAACGCTTCGAGGAAATACGTGAGGTACCCGGGAATGTGGTCCTCGATGAAGGTGATGAACCGGACCACCGAGCTGTCGGTCTCGGTCAGCTCCTCCGGGCGCAGCGCGTCCCACGCCAGATCGTCGACCGACCACTGCCGGGCGCCCGCGCGGCTGACCGCGAAGCCGGCCAGCCGCCGCATCTCCTCCGGCGGCAGTCCCGCACGAATGCCGGGCTCCGCGGCCGGGTTCATCGCACCTCCGTCGGGCCCATGCGCGATTTGACCGCGGTGAACGCGTAGTGCTTGGTGGTGTAGCCCCAGCCCGCGTTCGCCGTCTGCAGGTATCGGACCAGCGGTTCGCTCATACCGGGCGCGACCTCTTCGACGCGCTCGCGCCGGGCGTGCACGCGTTCCTCCCACTGCTCGATCGTGCGGTGGTAGTGCGCGGTCAGGTCGGTCAGCCCGGCGAGGCTGAACCCCGCCGCCTCCATCGCCTCCACCAGCACCGACGCGGGCACCATGTCGGCGAAGCCGAAAATGCCGTCGGTGACGTGCACGGTGCCGGGCCGCCGGGAGAACTCGCGGTAGGTCTCGTGGTCGCGGAAACAGCTTTCCGACACGTACAGCGACCCGTTCCGCCGCAGCAGCCCGCGAACCTTGCGCAGCACATCGGTCCGGTCGGGCATGTGCACGATCGAACCCAGCATGGTCACCGCGTCGAACGGCCCGGGGACCTCGACGCCGGTGAAAGCCCCGGGCACCAGCGTGACCAGTTCGGAGACGCCTATTTCCTCCGCGCGCGCCCGGATGAAGTCCGCCTGCGGTCCGGACGGCGTCACGCCGGTCACGCGGCAGTCGTATTCCTGTGCCATGAACAGCAGCAGGCTTCCCCAGCCGCAGCCGATGTCGAGCAGCCGCTCCCCGCCGCGCAGGCCGAGTTCGCGCGCGACGAAGCGCAGTTTGTTCGTCTGCGCGTCGTCGAGGTCGGTGTGCTCGGCGTCGTACAGCCCGGAGCTGTACTTCAACCGCTGGTCCAAATAGAGCGCGAACAGCTCCGGCGGCAGCTCGTAATGCTGGTTCGTCGCGTCGCGCGCCTGCTGCGGGGTCGTCGCGGTCATGACCCCGCCAGCTCGTCTCCGATGCCCTTCCGCACCAGCTCGACCAGTTCGTCGACGGTCTTGACCGCGAAGATCTGCTCGTCCTCGAACTCGACGTCCCACCGGCGTTCCAGTTTGGACACCACGCGCAGCATCTTCATCGAGTCCGCGCCGGGCAGGTCCCGCAGGACGTCGTCGGCGGCGATGTCGGCGGCCGGGATCTTCAGCTCCCCGGCGAGGGTCTCGGCGGTCACGGCCGCGATCTCCTCGCGGGTGATCGTGTCGGTGCTCATGATTCTCCTGTTCCGTGGTCGAAATAGTGGCTGACGCGGCCGAACGCGGCCTCGTCCAGATCCATCAGGTCCTTCGCCTGTTCGGAGCGGATCGGCTGGAAAGTGCCGCGCGCCATCACGTGCACCTCGCCGTCCGGTCCGGTGATCTCGGCTTCGGTGTGCAGCACGCCGTTGCCCTGCCCGGCGATCCGCGCGGCCGTCGTGTACGGCACGTCGACGCGCAGCGGCAGCAGCATCCGGCTGCTCAGGCTCACCGAGAACGCGAGCATGCCGTGCACCAGCGCGAGAGTGTCGCCCATGACCTCGTCCAGCAGCACGTGCACGATGCCGCCGTGCACGATCCCCGGGTAGGACGCGTAGTCCGGCGAAAACACTGTCACCGCACCGAATTCGCCGTTCGGCAGCTTCCGCATCCGCAGTTTGAGGCCGACCGGGTTGCGCGGCCCGCAGCCGAAGCAGTTGAACGACGGTTCGGCGTGCCAGGGGAATTCGATCTCCTCCCCCGGCGGAGACGACGCGACGGTCATACCGCGGCCGCCTCGGCCTTGATCGACTCCTCGGCGATCGCGCGCCGGACGTCGGCCATTTTCGTCAGCTTGTACCCGGTGATCGTGGAGAAGTACTTGAACAGCTGCTCGCAGCACTTCGCCCACTCTGCGCCGTCCTCGTCGACCTCGGCGAAGTAGGCGAACATCTCGTCGATGGTCTCGTGGCCCTCCAGCTCGGGCAGGTTGCCCTTGAAGCGGCTCACCGGGTGGCGGTACAGGTCGCGGGTGGTGCCCATGTAGATGTAGAGGGTCTCGACCACCGAAGCGAGTTCTTCGGGCCGCTCGGCCAGCTGCTGCGCCGTGTAGTACACGAATTCGCGCGCGTGCCGGGCTTCGTCGCCGCTCGCTTTGCGCAGGATCTCCGCCAGCACCGGCTCTTCCATGCTGCGCGCCACGCACTTGTAGGCGTGGGTGGCGAGCACCTCGCAGATCACGTTGGTGGCCAAGGTCGCCGCCCGGGTGACGCCCGGCGGGTACGCCTCGCGCATCGACGCGATGGTGCGGTGCTCGATGCTGTGGCCCGCCAGCTGCAACCAGGTCTGGAACGCGAGGTGGTGCTGGATCTCCTGGTAGCCCCAGATGCAGGTGAACTGCGAGAAGTCGTAGTCCATGCCGAACTCGTTGAGCAGCCCGTGCGTCGCGGCGACCACATTGGACTCGCCGATGATCGCGCCCTTGGCGAAGACCACGTGCTCGGGTCGCACCGCCTGCGGGGTGAAATCCTGCCACGGGATGTGGTGCATTTCCCAGGTGGCGTGCTGGTATTCGGCGAAGATGCGGGCACTGTGCATCTGCTCGTCGGCGAGCAGGGGCACGCCGGCCCGCGAAGTCGTCCTGGTGTTCACACTCGTTCTCCTTGCGCGTCGGGTGCGGTCTCGGAAATTTCGGCCCGGTCCTTGGCGCCCGCAGTACCCGCAGTGCCTCCAGCGCCCTCGGCGAGGAGCCGCGCGGCCAGGACCCGCTGCCATTTCCCGCTGGTGGTGCGCGGGATCCAGCGCGGTTTGACGGGGTAGACCGCCACCCGCGGCAGGTCCACCTCGGCGGCGATCCGCCGACGGACCGCCTCGCTGACCGTGGCGGCGTCTTCGGCGGTCTCGACGATCACGCCGATCCGTTCGCCGCCGTCGTCGTCGGTGTCAGCGAAGGCGACGCACCGGCCGCGGTAGATCCCGGGCACGGTCCGGGCGACGGTCTCGACGTCGTCGGGGAAGAAGTTCTGGCCGTGCACCACGACCATCTCCTTGCGACGCCCGGTGACGTACAGCTCGCCGTCCCATTCGAAGCCGAGGTCGCCGGTGCGGAACCAGCCGGAGTCGAACGCCGCGGCGGTCGCTTCGGGGTCACGGAAGTAGCCGGTGGTCACCGCTTCGCCGGTGATCTGGATTTCGCCCAGTTCGCCGTCGGCGGCGACGGCCCCGTCGTCGCGCATCACCCGCAGCTCGATGCCGTGCACCGCGCGGCCGACCGAAACCACCGGCTTGGCCGCGCCCGCGGATTCGGGCACCGGACGCGCGAGGCCGGTGCCGCTGAGCTCCTGGCGGTCCACCGCGCGGATCTGCGGGAGGGAACCCGGGCTGGGGTAGCTGATCGACAGGGTGGCTTCGGCCATCCCGTACACCGGGTACATCACCGACGGGTCCACGCCGCCGGGCGCGAAGGCTTCGGCGAACCGGCGGACGGTCGCCGCGCTGACCGGTTCCGCGCCGTTGAAGGCCAGCCGCCAGCTGGAGAGGTCCATGGCGGCCAGCCGCTCGGCGGGGACGCGGTCGACGAGGTAGTCGTAGGAGAAGTTGGGGCCGGTCATCACGGTGCCGCGGTGCTCGGCGAAGTGCGCCAGCACCGCTTCCGGGCGCCGCAGGAAAGTGGTCGGCGCGAAGACGTGCACGTCCGCGCCGTTCAGCCAGTGCGACTGGAGCCCGATCAGTCCCATGTCGTGGAAGGTCGGCACCCACTGGAGGAACACGTCGTCGGGGCTGAACGCGCCGGAGACCACGCAGCCCCGCAGTCCGGCCATGGTCGTGGCATGCGGCAGCATCACGCCCTTGGGCAGGCTCGTGCTGCCCGAGGTGAACTGCACAACGGCCAGCGAGTCCGGTTCGACGGTCGGCAGCGAGCGCGCGTCGCCGGTGCCGTGCGGGTCCGGCGGCGGCACCAGCGCCACGCCGGTGCCGAGGTCCCGCAGCGCCTCGCCGAGTTCGGCGTAGCCGGGGTCGAGCACGAGGTTGCGCATGCCCGCGGCGGTCACGATGCGGGCCAGCCGCCGCGCGGTGTTGGGCACGTCCGCGAATCCGGCCTGCACCGGCAGCACGCTCACCGCGGCCCCGGCGCGCCAGAGGCCGAAGATCGTGGTGAAGAAGCGGGCCGCGGTCGGCACCAGCACGCCGACCACGTCGCCGGGGCGCACCCCGGCGCGGAGGAACTCGTGCGCGGCGGCGGTGGCGGCGAGGTCCAGTTCGGCGGCGGTGATCCCGTCGCCCGCGGTGGGGAACCTGGCGTGCGCCTCGGGGGTCGATTTCGCCAGCAGGGCAAGGCTTTCGCCAAGTGTGTCCCCGGCCAGCCGGGCGGTTCGCATGGGTGGCACGGTGGATCCCCTCAGGTGGTCGTCCGGTCGGATTGCTCGTCGCCCGCGGGCGAGAGGGTGTCGCGCAGCCATGCCCCGATCAGCGCCGCGGTGTCCGCCGCGTGCTCCTCGAGGATGGTGAAGTGATTGCCGGGGGCGGTGGCGAGCGTGTGCGGGAACGGCCAGACCGGCGCCCAGTCCGACGGCCAGCCCTCCAGCGGCTTGGCAGCGCGGACGAACAGCACCGGGATCGGCAGTTCGGCCGGGGCCCAGTCGAAGTCCTGGTAATGCAGCATCGCGGTGATCCAGCCGTCGTCGCCGGGGACCGCGAGGTCCGGATTGTCCATCCGGGCCTGTGCTTCCTCGCCGAGCCCCGGCAGCAGCCGGACCAGCCGCTGATGCTCGCTGGGCACGTAGCTGTCGAGCACCACCACACCGGCGGGCGGGGTGCCCAGTTCGTGCAGGCGGCGCGCGATCTGGTGCGCGACCAGTCCGCCCGCGGACAGTCCGGTCAGCACGAACGGCTGGTCGCCGAGTTCGGCGCGCAGGGCCTCCGCGTGTAGGTCGACCAGCACTTCCCGGGTCCGGGGCAGTGCCTCGGCGCGGCGGTACCCCGGGTGCCGCACCGCCCAGACGTCCCGCTCGCCCTTGAAAGACCTGGCCAGCCGCGCGAACTGCACCGGGTCGGACATGCCGACGATGCCGGGGACGCAGACCAGCGCGGTGCGCGCGTCGCCGCCGGCGAGCCGGACCGGGACGGTCCGCTCGGCCAAATCGGCGACGGAGTCGGCGAAGGTGCGGGTCGCCTGCCATTCGGAGTCGCGGGCGATCAGCACCGATTCGCGCATCCGCGCGCCTTCCTCGTCGATCGCCTCCTCCGCGCCGGTGGCCAGCAGTTCGGCCAGGTGCCGGGCCAGCACCACGGGGCTGGGATGGTCGAAGGTCACCGTCGCGCGCAGCCGCAGCCGCAGCGCCCCGGCGAGCTGGTTGCGGATCCGGACCGCGGCCAGCGAGTCGACGCCGATCTCCAGGAATCCGGCTGTGGGGCGCAGTTCCGTCGCGTCCTCGTGCCCGAGCGCGCCCGCGACGGTGGTAAGGACGAAGTCGAGCAGCGCTTGTTCCCGTTCCTGGCCGGCGAGGCCGTCCAGCCATTGCCGCAGGTCGCCGTCCTCGGTGTCCGGCCGTTCGGCCAGTTCCCGCAGCAGGGGCCGATCCCCGGCGCCCTCCGGGTCGAACCGGGCGGGCACCAGCACGGGATCGCGCAGCGACACCGCGACGTCGAACAGCGCGAGCGCTTCCTCGGTGGCCAGTTCGTCGGGGCCGACGGCGAGGTGCCGGGTCAGATCGCTGCGCTCGGCCCATCGCCCCCACGCCAGCGAAAGCGCGGGCAGGCCGAGTACGTGCCGCCGACGGGCGAGCCCGTCGAGGACCGCGTTCGCGGCGGCGTAATTCGACTGGCCACCGCTGCCCGCGACGGCCGCGGCCGAGGAGAACAGCACGAACGCCTTGAGCGGCTTGTCTTTCGTGAGTTCGTGCAGGTGCAGCGCGGCCTCCGCCTTCGGCCGCAGCACTGCGTCCAGCTGCTCCGGGGTCTGGGCCGCCACGACGCCGTCGGCGAGCGCGCCCGCCGCGTGCACGACGATGGTCGGCTGGTGTTCGGCGAGCACGCGGGACAGCTGGGCCGGGTCGGTGACGTCGCAGGACTCCACGACGGCCGTCGCGCCGAGCCCGGCGAGTCCGGCGACCAGTTCCGGGGCGGAGCCGCGGCGGCTGAGCAACACCAGCCGCTGCACGCCGTGGGCGGTCGCCAGGTGGCGGGCGAGGAGTCCGCCGAGGGTGCCGGTGCCGCCGGTGATCAGCACGACGTCGTCCGCGCCGGCGAACCGCGTGGGCGTCGGGGCGAACGCCCGCACCAGGCGGCGTGCCAGCAGCACTCCCCCGCGCAGGGCGAGTTCGGGTTCGCCGGTGCCGAGCGCGGCAGCCACGGTCAGGGGCGTGACCTCGTCGGCGTCGAGCAGGACGAACCGGCCGGGTTCCTCGGTCTGGGCGGAGCGCACCAGGCCGCTCACGCCCGCGCCGGCCAGGTCGCGCAGCTCGTCGCCGCCCCTGGCCGCGACCGCGCCCGTCGTGCGGAACACCAGCTTCGACGCGGCGAACGCCGGATGGGCGAGCCACCACTGCACCAGCGCCAGCGCCCGGTGCGCGGAATCCCGCACCGAGCCCTCGGAAGCGTCGACGAGCACCGCGTTCGGCACCGGTTCTCCCGCCACGACAGCGGCGGCCAGCGCGTTCAGGTCCGCGTACGCGGGGAACTGTGCGGTGTCCGTGCCGACAGCCACGACAGTGCCCGCGGCGCTGCCGGTGGCGGGAACCTCGACCCATTTCTCCCGGAACAGCGCGTCCCTGGGCACGCCGTCGCGGGCCGCGGCAGGCCGCAGTGCCAGGGAGGCCACCGACAGCACCGGAGTGCCGTGGTCGTCGGCGACGTCCAGCCGCACCGAGCCGCCCGGCTCGCCGCGCAGGCGAACTCGCAACGCCGCCGGGCGCGCGGAATGCGCGGTCACGTCGGTCCAGCTGAACGGCAACATCGGGCCGTCGACGGCGGGGACGCCGGCCGCGAAGCCGAGGGCGTGCAAGGCGGAGTCGAGCAGCGCCGGGTGCACGGTGAAACCCTTGGTGTCGACCGGGCAGCTGATCTCGGCGAAGACCTCGTCACCGCGTCGCCACACCTCGCGCAAGCCCTGGAAGGCCGGGCCGTAACGCAGTCCTCGCTCGATCAGGCCGGCGTAGTGCCCGTCGTGCGCGACCGATTCCGCACCTTCCGGCGGCCACGCGCCGAGTGGCTCGGGTTCCGCCTGCTGCGGGCTGAGAATCCCTTCGCCGTGCCGGACCCACGCCGAGCCGTCGACCCTCGCGTGCAGTTCCAGGCCGCGTTGCCCGTCCGCATCCGGGGCTCCGACCCGCAGTTGGACCGCCACCGTCGCGTCGTTCGGCAGGATCAGCGGACGTTCCAGGGTGAGTTCCTTGACCGCCGGGCACCGGGCAGCGGCAGCGGCCTGCAAGGCGAGTTCGAGCCATGCGGTGCCGGGCAGCACCACCGCGTCCAGCACGCGGTGATCGGCCAGCCACGGCGTCTCCGCCGTCGACAGCCGGCCCGCGAGCACGAGTTCGCCGGTGCCCGCCAGCTCGACCGGCGGGTCGAGCACCGGATGCGTGCTGCGGCGGGCTTCCTTCTGCGCCAACCAGAACCGCTTGCGTTCGAACGGGTAGGTCGGCAGCGCGGCGAACCCGGGACCGCCCGGCTCGCCCAGTTCCGTCCACTTCGGACTCAACCCGCGGACGTAGACCTCGGCCAGCGCGCCGAAGAACGCTCCCCGGCCGCTTTCGTCGCGGCGCAGGGTGCCGGTGACGACGGCGTCTTCCCCCACCGTCGCGGCCATTGCGGGCACGAGCACCGGATGCGGGCCGACCTCGACGAAGAAGGCGAACTCCGGCGTCGGCAGGCCCGCCAGCGTTTCGGCGAACCGCACCGGCTGGCGCAGGTTCCGGTACCAGTACTCGGCGTCGAGTTCGGTGCCGGTCAGCACGGAAGCGGTCACCGTGGAGTGAAACGGGATTTCCGCGGCCCGGGGCGTGACCGGGGCCAGTTGGGCGAGCAGCCGTTCGCGGACCAGCTCCACCGCCGGAGAATGCGAGGCGTAGTCGACCTCCAGGCGGCGAGCCTTGATCCCGGACTCGGCCATCTCGGTCACCAGCGCGTCGAGCGCTTCGGGAGCTCCGGCGACGACCACCGCATCCGGCCCGTTGATCGCGGCGAGCACCAGCCGCTCGTCCAGGCGGGGCCGCAGCAGCTCGGCGGACAGTTCGACCGAGACCATGCCGCCGAGGCCGGACAGCGCGGTCAACGCCTTCGCGCGACGGCAGACCACGAGCGCGGCGTCTTCCAGGCTCAGCACTCCCGCGACGTGCGCGGCGGCGACCTCGCCCTGGCTGTGGCCGATCACCGCGTCCGGTTCGATATTCGAGGCACGCCAGACGGCGGCGAGCGACACCATCACCGCGAACAACGCGGGCTGCACGACATCGACGCGCTCCAATGACGGCGCGTCCGGGTCCTGCCGCAGGACGGCGAGGAGGTCCCAGTCGGTGTGCGGGGCCAGCGCGCGGGCGCACCGTTCGAGGTGCTCGCGGAACAGCGGGGAGCTGTCGAGCAGGTCCGCGGCCATGCCCGCCCACTGGCCGCCCTGTCCGGGGAAGACGAACACGACCTTGCCGGTCAGATCGGCGGTCCCGCGCACCAGGCCGGGAGTGATCGAGTCGTAGGCCAGCACGTCCAGCGCCATCCGCGGGTCTTCGTCCAGCACGACAGCGCGGTGTTCGAAGGTGCTGCGCGAAGCGATCAACGCGTGTGCCAGCGCCACCGGATCACGTCCGTCCACATGGGACAGCAGCTGTCCGGCTTTGGCCAGCAAAGCGGATTCGGTGCGCGCGGACAGCACCCAGGGCAGCTGGTCCTTCCCGGCCGGTGCGGCGGCGGGGCGCTCCGGTGCCTCTTCGACGACCGCGTGCGCGTTGGTGCCGCTGATGCCGAACGCGGACACGCCGGCCCGGCGCGGCCGCCCTTCCTCGGCCGTCCACGGGCGGTTCTCGGTGAGCACCTCGACCGTGCCGGTCCAGCTCACTTGGGACGAACGGGTATCCGCGTGCAGGGTGCGGGGCAGGGTACGGTGCTGCAGGGCGAGCACCATTTTCAGCAGTCCGGCGACCCCGGCGGCGGCCTGGCTGTGCCCGAGGTTGGACTTGACCGAGCCGAGGGCGAGCGGCGCGGCCCGGTCCCCGTCGAAGACCGCTTGCAGGGCGGCGACCTCGATGGGGTCGCCGAGCCGGGTGCCGGTGCCGTGCGCCTCGACCGCGTCGATGTCCTCGGGGCGCAGCCCCGCGTCGGCGAGGGCAGCGCGGATGACGCGTTGCTGGGCCAGTCCGTTGGGCGCGGTCAGGCCGTTGGAGGCACCGTCGGAGTTGATCGCGGTGCCGCGGACCACGGCCAGCACGGGACGGTCCTGTTCGAGGGCGTCGGACAGGCGTTCCAGCACGACGACGCCGGCGCCTTCGCCCCAGCCGACGCCGTCCGCGCCGTCGCCGAAGGCCTTGCAGCGCCCGTCAGCGGCGAGCGCGCCCTGCTGTTCGAACGCGCGGTAGATGCCGGGGGTGGACATCACCAGCGCGCCGCCGACCAGCGCGAGGTCGCATTCTCCCCCGCGCAGCGCGCGCACCGCCAGGTGCAGGGCGACCAGCGAGGACGAGCACGCGGTGTCGACCGAGACCGACGGCCCTTCCAGCCCGAGCAGGTAGGCGACCCGCCCGGACACCACGGCGGCCGAGGTGCCCGTCGCCAGATGGTCGGCGTGCTCGTCCAGGCGGGGCAGCAACAGCTGCCGGTAGTCCTGCTCGCTGGTGCCGGTGAACACGCCGGTGCGGGAGCCGCGCAGGCCGGCCGGGTCGATGCCGGCCCGTTCCAGCGCCTCCCAGGAGACCTCCAGCAGCAACCGCTGCTGCGGGTCCATCGACTCGGCTTCGCGCGGGCCGATGCCGAAGAACGCGGCGTCGAACCATGCGGGGTCGGAGAGGAAGCCGCCCGCGCCGGAGAGGTCGGCGGGCCAGCCGCGGTCGGCGGGGAACGCCGTCACCGCGTCCTTGCCGTCTTCGAGCAGCCGCCACAGCGCGTCGGGGTCGGTCACCCCGCCGGGGAACCGGCAGCCGGCCCCGACGATCGCGATCGGCTCCCGCTCCCGCGCCCGCGTCGCGCGCAGCCGCTCCCTGGTGTCCCGCAGCGCGGTGGTCACCCGGTCCAGCGTGGCCAGCAACTCGCCGTTGTCAGTCATCGATGAGATCCTCCAGCGCCAGCAAGACTTCCCGTTCGGCCCGGCCGAGCACGTCCGCTTCGGACACTTCGGAACCTTCTTCGGCCGCTTCGGCCGCCGCGGTCGGTTCTTCGGACACTGTCGGCGTTTCGGCCTGGGCGTCCGCGAGTTCGGCTTCCAGGTACCCGGCGAGCGCGACCGGGGTCGGATGGTCGAACAGAGCGCTGGCGGGCACGCGCAGCCCGGTCCGCGCGCCGAGTTGATTGCGCAGTTCGACCACGCCGAGCGAGCTGAGCCCCTGCTCGTGGAAGGGCCGGTTCGGCTGGACCTGCGCGGCCGAGGCGTGCCCGAGGATCGACGCGGCGCGCTCGCAGACCAGGTCGCGCAGTTCGCGGCGGCGCTGCGCCGTCGACAGGCCCGTCAGCCGCAGCGTGGCCGGTTCGGCCGCCGGTGCGGCGGCCTGGCTCTGGCGGGCTTCCGGCAGCTCTCGGAACAGCGGGCTGGGCCGGGTGCCCGCGAACGCCTGGAGGAACCGGTCCCAGTCGACGTCGACGAGCACGAGACCGGACTCGTCGCGGGCGACCGCTTTCGCCATCGCGGCGAGGGCGACGTCGGGATCGAGCACGGTCATGCCGTTGCGGCGCAACCGATCCCCGACCACCGTCGCGTCCGCGCCGTCCACCGCCATGCCGCCGTCGCCCCATGGCCCCCAGGCCAATGAGGTCGCGGGCAGCCCGTCCGCACGCCGCTGGTCCGCGAGCGCGTCGAGGTAGGTGTTGGCCGCCGCGTAGTTGGCCTGTCCGGCGTTGCCGACGGCTCCGGTCGCGGAGGAGAACAGCACGAACGCTTCCAGTCCGCTGGTGAGGTCGTGGAGGTGGCGGGCGCCGTCGGCCTTGCCGCGCAGCACCCGCGACAGGCGCTGCGGGTCCAGCGCGCCGATGACGCCGTCGTCCAGCACCCCGGCCGCGTGCGCGACGGCGGTCAGCGGCCGGTCGGCGGGGATCGCGGCCAGCAGGTCCGCCACCGCCTGCCGGTCGGCGACGTCGCAGGCGACCGCCTCGACCTCCGCGCCGAGCGCGGTCAGTTCGGCGACGAACCCGGGGTCGTCGGCGTGGCGTCCGGTCAGCAGCAGCCGCTCGACGCCTTCGGCGGCCAGCCACCGGGCGAGCCGGCGGCCCAGCGCGCCGAACGCGCCGGTGACCAGGGTGGTGCCGCGGCGCGGCCAGCCGCCGGCCCCGTTCGCCGCCGCGGCGCGCAGCAGACGCCGCGCGAACACCCCGGACGCGCGGACCGCGATCTGGTTCTCGTCCCCGGCCAGCACCCCGGCCAGCCGTTCGGCCGCCGCCCGGTCCACCGTCTGCGGCAGGTCGGCCAGCCCGCCCCACCAGCGCGGATGTTCCAGCGCCGCGACCCGGCCGAGACCCCAGGCCATCGCCTGGCCGGGCGCGTCGAGGCGGTCGTCGGGGCCGGTCGAGACGGCGGACTGGGTCGCGCACCACAGCGGGACCTCGAGGTCGAGGTCCGCCGCGGCCTGGACGAGGGCGGTGGTCAGGGCGAGCCCGACGGAAACGCCGGGAGCGTCCGGGTGCGGTCGTTCGTCCAGCGCCAGCAAGGACACGAAGCCGTCGGCCGGTCCGCATTCGCGCAGGAGCGCGGCGATCTCGGTGCGGGAGGCACCGGGCTCGACGGCGCGCACGGTGCCGCCGAGTGCGGCGGCGAGCGGCTCGGGGACGGAGTGCCCGGCGGGGTGCAGCAGGGCCCAGTTCCGTTTGGTGGCGTCGCGGTCGGCGACCGGCTGCCAGCTGATCCGGTACCGCAGCCGGTCCGCCTCGGCGTCCTGGTCGCGGCCGCGTCGCCAGCGCGCCAGCACGGGCAGCAGCTCGGTGACGTCGAGGTCGGTGCGGAGGAGCTTGCCGAACCGCTCCGGGTCGCCGCCGGCGACGGCGTCCCAGAACTCCGTGTCCTCGCTGCTTTCCGCGGCGGGTGCGGTTTCGGGGGGCAGCCAGAACCGGCTGCGTTGGAAGGCGTAGGTCGGGAGGGGCACCGGGCGCGCTCCGCTTCCGGCGTACCAGGCGGCCCAGTCCGGTCCGTGCCCTCGCACGTGCAGGGCGGCGATCGCGGCGCGCACGTCGTCGTCCCGGACCGCGGGGAGCACGGCCGTGTCCTCGGCGTCGTCCAGGCAGTCCGCGGCCAGCTCGGTCAGGGTCGCGCCGGGGCCGATCTCCAGGAACGTGGTGGCGCCCTCGTCGGCGAGCGTCCGCACGCCGTCGAAGAACCGGACGGCCTCGCGGGCGTGCGCCACCCAGTAGTCCGGTGTGGACAGTTCTGCGTCGGTGGCGATCCGGCCGGTCAAGCCCGAGACCACGGGAATACGCGACGGCCGGAAGTCCAGTTCTGCCACCACCGCGCGGAACTCGGCCAGCATCGGCGTCATCAGCTCGGAGTGGAAGGCGTGCGAGGCACGCAGGCGTTTGGTCCGGCGGCCCTGCTCGCGGAACCGTTCCGCCACCGTCGCGACGGCCTCGGCGACGCCGGAGAGCAGCACCGAACGCGGACCGTTGACCGCGGCCACCGAAACTCCCGGCGGCAGCTCGCCGAGTTCGTCCGGGGCGGCGGCCACCGCCCACATGGCGCCCCCTTCGGGCAGCGCCTGCATGAGCGAGCCGCGCGCGGCGACCATCCGGCACGCGTCCGGCAGCGACAGCACCCCGGCGACGTGCACCGCGACCAGCTCGCCGATCGAATGCCCGAGCAGCAGATCCGGGCGAATGCCCCAGTGCTCCAGCAGCCGGAACGCCGCGACCTCGAACGCGAACACCGCGGGCTGCGTGAATTCGGTGCGGTCCAGGCGGTCCTGGTCCTCACCGAACATGACTTCGCGCAGCGGCAGGGAAAACTCGGCGCACACCTCGTCGAAGGCGCGAGCGAACACCGGGTACCGCTCGGCCAGCGCGCGGCCCATTCCGAGGCGCTGGCTGCCCTGTCCGGTGAACAGGCAAGCCAATCCGCCGTCCACGGCCTCGCCGGTGGTGAGCGCGGGGTCGGTCCGGCCGGCCGCCAGCGCGGCCAGCGCGCCGGTCAGCTGTGGACGGTCGCCGGTGAGGACGGCTCGGTGCGCGAGCGCGGCCCTCGTCGTGGCGAGCGAAAACCCGAGGTCGCGGGTGTCGGTCTCCGAGGCGGAGTGCGCGAGCAGGCGGGCGGCCTGTGCGCGGAGGGCGTCCCGCGAGCCGGCCGATAGAGTCCACAGCGGAGCGGGGGAAACCTCGGTGGGCGCTGGGGATTCGTCTTCTGCCGGAGGTTGTTCCAGTACCACGTGGGCGTTGGTGCCGCCGATGCCGAACGACGAGACGCCCGCCCGCCGGACGCGGTCGCCGCCCGGCCATTCGGTCTCCTCGGTGACCAGGCGGAGGCCCCCGGTCCAGTCCACATGGGAGCTGGGCCGGTCGACGTTGAGCGTGGCGGGGATGGTGCCGTGCCGCATCGCCAGCACCATCTTGAGCACTCCGGCGGCCCCGGCGGCGGCCTGGGTGTGGCCGAGGTTCGACTTGAGCGAGCCGAGGAGCAGCGGCCGGTCCGCCGGACGGTCCGCGCCGTAGACCGCAGCGAGCGCCCCGGCCTCGATCGGGTCGCCGAGCTCGGTGCCGGTGCCGTGCGTCTCCACGACGTCGACCTCGGCGGGCGTGAGCCCGGCGTCGGCGAGCGCGGTGGCGAGAAGTTGTTGCTGGGCGGCGCCGTTGGGGGCGGTGAGACCGTTGCTGGCGCCGTCGGAGTTGACCGCGGACCCGGCGACCAGCGCGAGGACGGGATGGCCGTGGCGGCGGGCGTCGGAGAGCCGCTCCAGCACGAACATTCCGCCGCCCTCGCCCCACGCGGTGCCGTCGGCCCCCTCGGCGAACGGCTTCACCCGCGCGTCCGGCGCCAGCCCGCCTCGCCGGCTGAACTCGACGAACACCGTCGGCGAGGACATCACCGCCACGCCGCCCGCCAGCGCGAGCGAACACTCGCCGCGGCGCAACGCGGACGCCGCCAGGTGCACCGCGACGAGCGACGACGAACATGCGGTGTCGATGGCGAGGTTGGGTCCCTGCAAGCCGAAGGCGAACGAGATCCGCCCGGACGCGACGCTGCAGACCGTCCCGATCGCGAGGTTCTCGCGGGTGTCGAGGCCGCCGGCGCCGTAGTCGTCGTGCGCCAAACCGGCGTAGACGCCGGTGTCGGACCCCCGTAGCCCGGTCGCGTCGATCCCGGCCTGCTCGAACGCTTCCCAGGCCAGTTCCAGCAGCAACCGCTGCTGCGGATCCATCTCCAGCGCCTCGTGTCCGCCGATGCCGAAGAAGGCGTTGTCGAACTCGGCGGCGTCGTGCAGGAACGCGCCCTCGCGCACGTAACTGGTGCCCGGACGGACCCGGTCCGGGTCGTAGAGGGTCTCGACGTCCCATCCGCGGTCCTCGGGCATCGGCCCGATCACCGAGCGGCCGTCCGCGACGACCCGCCACAGGTCATCGGGATTCTGCACGCCGCCCGCGAACCGGCAGCTCATGCCCACGATGGCGATCGGCTCGTCCGACGCCGTGCGCGGGGCCACCACGGTCCGGGGTCCGGTGCCGTCCAGGTGCGCGGCGAGCCGCTCCGGCGTCGGGTGGTCGAACAGCGCGGTCGTGGCGATCGGGAGGCCGGTCCGGCGGCGCAGCACCCGGACGAGTTCCACCGCCGCGACGGAGTCGAGGCCCAGTTCCAGGAAGGTCCGGTCCGCCCGGTAGTCCGCGCCGGTCAACGCCTCGGTTTCGGCCCGGATGACCCGGGCCAGATCCCTTGCCGGGGCCCGGGTTTCGACCGGTTCGGCGGTCTCGGCGGGCAGGTGCACCCGGTGGCCCGCGACGATGCTCGGCCACGCGAGCGGCACGCCGTGCCCGTGCAGTCCGGTCGCCGCGCCGAGCACTGCGTGGAGTTCGGATCGGGCGCCGCGCAACGCCGACGTCACGAAGACGTCGCCGCGCGCCGCCTCGGGGAGCGTTTCCTCGACGAGCGCGGCGAGGACGCCGTTGGCGCTCATGTCGAGATAGGTGTCGACCCCGGCGGCAGCCAAGCCCCTTACGCAGTCGAGGAAATGACCGGTGCCGCGGACTTGCGCGCCCCAGTACTCGGGACGGCACACCACGTCGGAGTCGGTGCCGAGCCCGGGATGCACCGGGATGATCGGGATGCGCGGCGGCCGGGCGGGCAAGCCGCGGATGAACTCTTCGAAGTCGGCCGCCATCGGCGCCATGTGCGGGGAGTGGAAGGCGCGGTCGACCGCGAGCTGCTTGACCTTGCGGCCGCGGCGTGCCCAGTCCTCGGCGATCCGCAGCACGACGTCGCGGTCGCCGGAGACCACCACCGACTGCGGCGCGTTGACCGCCGAGATCTCGGCCTTGCCGGTCAGGCCGGCCAGTGATTCGCGGGCTTCGGCCTCGGTGACGCGCATCGCCACCATCGCGCCGCCGACCGTCGTTTTCGTGCGGAACAACCGGATCCGCTCGGCGAGCACCGCGCACACGTCCGGGAGGGTGAACACCCCGGCGGCGGTGGCCGCGGCCAACTCGCCCACGGAATGGCCGGCCACGAAGTCCGGGCGTACGCCCCAGTGCTCGAACTGACGGAACAGCGCGACTTGCAGGGCGAACAGGGCGTCTTGGCTGTAGAGGGCTTCGTCGGCGGGGTCGACACCGGTTCCGCTTTCGCCGAGGAGGAGTTCGCGGACCGACCAGGTCGAGACGGCGTCCAGGTGCGCGCAGACTTCGTCCAGTGCTTCCGCGAACACCGGAAGCCGTGAGTACAGCTCTCGTCCCATGCCCGGGCGTTGGCCGCCCTCGCCGGGGAACATCAACGCGACCTTGCGCCCGTTCCCCGCCCGGACCGGAGCTGCCGTTCCGTCCGCCAGTTCCGCCAGCCCGGCGGTCGCCTCCTCGCGGTCGGCGGCGACCACGGCCGCGCGGCAGGCCAGGTGCGGCCGGGCGACCGCCAGAGTGTGCGCGACGTCCAGCAGTGGTGGAGACTCGGCTTTTTCCAGGTGTGCCAGCAAAGTGCCGGCTTTGCCGCGCAGTTCCTCCGGGCTTTCGGCCGACAGGAGGATCGGCACCGCCGTCTTGTTCTCAGGGGTCGCGGGACGGTCTGGCGGCGGCAGCGCCGAGGCCGGGCTGAGGCCTTGCGCGAGTTCGGACAAATCCTCGTCGACAGCGTCGGGGGTGAGCAGGCAGTGGACCGGATCGTCGTCGGCGACGGCGCGGTCGGCGCCTTTCAGTACTGTGTAGACGGTGCCGTCCGGCGAGGTCCATCCGGCGAGCGCGAGAGTGGACGCTCCGGAGCGGAGGCTGTCCGCGGCCAGGCGGATCGCCGAGTCTTCCGCTGTCTCCGCCGGACCGGTCAAGCCGAGTTCGGCGCCGACCGGCGGGTGCCCGGCGGCGAAGACCCCGACCACGTCCGCCGGCCCGGGGACGATCGCCGAGTTCTCCAGTGCCCGGCGCGCGATCTCCGCCGCCGGCTCCGGTCCGGACGCGAGCCCGACGACCGCCAGGGACGCGGAAGCAGTGCCGCTGTCGAAGGCCATGGAACCGCCGTCTCCGTTTCGAGTGTCGGTGACTCAGGCGGTCGCCGGGGCGGACACGATGCGGTCAACCCCTTCGACCGACGCCGATTGCGGGCTGGTGGCGTCCGACGGCGAAAACTGCCCGGAGCGGCTCGCTGTTCCCATTGCCAAACACTCACTTTCCGTCCCGCCGGAACGAATTCCGTCCCGGCGATATCCGCGCGGACTCGTGCCGGAAAACGGTCCGCGCCGACGGCGTCCCGGCAACCGGGATTTCGTCGAGTTCCGTTTTCCTGACTCGGAAATGGCTCAGCGAACCTAGCGATCGCCCGCGAGACCGGACAACCCCCTATGCCGCGACCGCGCCCTGCTCCCGCGCTTAGGGGGTAGCCCGGAATTCGGGATGCCGACCAGGGGAACTACGGGACGGTTCGTCTTGGGGGCGGTATTTATGCCGGGGTTTTCCCAATGCCACGTAGGTTAAGTTGATCCTGGAATGCGCCCTTCGATGACTGTCGCTCTGATCGATCAAACTGGATAAGTCGACAGCACCGACCCCGGGGCGCGACCGTCTACAGACGGACACCAGCCGGGATCAAGGTGCCTTATTTGGGTGCTTTGCGCAGTCGTACGAGATGGTCGCGAGTGACAAAGAGCGTTCTATTGAGGGGTATTTCGAAAGCCACTTTCGGGACGTCTGATGTCCCGAAAGTGGGGCGGATTCATGCGGTCGTTGCAACATCCTTCGTGAGCTGGGAGTTTGTGGTGGCTGGCGGGTTCGTGTTGCCGCGTTCGGTGCGGGTGCGTTTTTGGGGTGCGGTGCGGGCGGGGTATCTGCCCAAGCCTGCCGCCCGTTTGGTGGATGTGTCGCACGAGACCGGGCGACGGTGGTTCGCGCAGGCTGGCGGGGTGATCGGGAACGCACCTGGCTCGTTGGGCGAGCGCTATCTGAGTATGGCTGAGCGGGAGGAGATCTCTCGTGGTCTGTCCGGGGATCTCTCTTATCGGGAGATCGCTCGGCAGTTGGCCCGGGCGCCGTCGACGATCAGCCGGGAGGTGACGAACAATGGCGGCCGGGGTGGGTATCGAGCGCATCGGGCGGAGTCAGCGGCGCGCGATCGGGCCCGGCGGCCGAAGACTGCGAAGCTGGCCGAGGCCGGTAATCGCGAGTTGCGGGATCATGTGCAGGCGCGATTGCTGCAGGAGTGGTCTCCAGGGCAGATCACAGCCAGGCTTGCGATGGAGTTTCCTGACCGGCCGGAGATGCGAGTGTCACACGAGACGATTTACCAGTCCTTGTATGTGCAGAGCCGGGGAGCGCTGCGCCGCGAGCTCACCGCGTGTTTGCGGACCGGGCGGGCGTTGCGCCGACCGCGCAAGCAGGCGCAGGCACGACGATCACGGATCCCTGACCTCGTGGAGATCAGCGAACGGCCGGCCGAAGCCGAGGACCGGGCAGTCCCGGGTCATTGGGAAGGCGACCTGATCACCGGTGCCGGCAACAAGTCCGCGATCGGCACCTTCGTGGAGCGCTCCACCCGGTTCGTCGTGCTGCTGCACCTGCCCAACGGCCACGACGCGATCCAGGTCCGGGACGCGATGATCGAAGCGATCCAGACTCTCCCGCATCAGTTACGGCGGTCACTGACCTGGGACCGGGGCAACGAGATGGCCCGACACGCCGACATCACCCTCGCCACCGACATGGCCATCTACTTCTGTGACCCGCATTCCCCATGGCAACGCGGATCGAACGAGAACACCAACGGCCTGCTCCGCCAGTACTTCCCCAAAGGGACCAACCTGCACCAGCACACCGCCGAAGACCTCGCCGCGGTCGCCGCACGACTCAACAGCCGCCCCCGCAAAACACTCGACTGGCACACCCCACTCGAGAAACTCACCACGCTACTGTCCTAACAGAGCACGTTGCGACCACCACATGAATCCGCCTGGCTTTCGCGACGCCTCGGAAGGGCTAGTGCGATCCAATCCACACGGTGGCGGAATCGGTGGCCTCTTTGGTCGTGATTGGCATTTCGGTTTCTCGAGGGGTGGGGCAACGGTGTCGTTGTGGCTGAACCCGAGGTGAGCGAGGGCGTGACTCGCGTGCTTGGAGACGGATCTCGCGTGATCAGACGCAGAACTCCATGATCGCCGCCCGTTCACGCGAGATCGGGCGCCAATCACACGTGATCGCCGCCCGATCACACGCGAACGCCCATCCCGCCCGAACGCGCCACTTTTGACTTTCCCCTCAATAGAACACGAATCACCACTCACGACCCCTTGACGGAATTGCCCATTCAGTCGCAACTCGGACATCCGGCCAGCGGGCAAGTGTCCACAGCGGACGCCGCGTGCTGGTCGGCTCCCATCAGTCAGGGCAACCAAGCACGTGACCTGCGACAATCATCACCAGTGATGATCAAGATCTGCCCAAGATCAACTTAAGCTATGTGGCATTGGGGGCTTTCCCGCCGCCGGGGCGGGCTGATCGGGCGCGAATCCTGCCTTTTCGAATGCGTATCCGGAGCGCGGCTCGACCGGCGGGCCGTTCAGCGGGCTGACGGGTTCCGGGGTCCTGGCGTGTCATTCTTTTCGCGTGCTCCGGAATCGTTGCGGAACGAAGTTTCCGCTTGAGCCGACGTCGCGGGCCAGGACTGGACCGGGAACCGCTCCATGCCGTGCAGCGGCCTCGTCCGACGGGACGAGGCCGCGGTCCACCGCGTCGTCCTCGATGAACAGCGTGGCGTAGTCCAATTCGAACTCGCCGACGAAGCGGTGCCAGAGTGGCCATCGACCCGATGTCTACTCGACGGTCCGTTCAGGGCGTGTCCGACTGCGGCCCCCGCCCGGACACCCTCGACTTCCCCGCCGTCCGCATCCCGCCGGCCTGTGCCGCCTCCAGTTGGAGGTCCACCGGCAAGTCCGTCCGCTTGCTCACCTTCAGCTTCCGGAACACTCTGGTCAGATGTTGCTCCACCGTGCTCGGCGTGACGTGCAGCTTTGTCGAAATCTCCTGGTTGGTGTACCCGAACGAAGCCAGCGTCGCCACCCGGTACTCCGACGACGTCAGATTCCGCAGGATCTGGTCGTTCTGCTCAGCCGCGGCCGCGACACCGGAGGAATCGGAGGCATCAGCCGCCGGAGCCGCCGCGGCCGCTTGGGCCGGCGCTGTCCATTCGGCACCCGACTCCGGCCTGGGCTCCTCGCTCCCCCGCGGCGGCGTCATCTCCAGCCGGCACGCCTGGCCCAGCCGCCGCGCGCGCAGCAGCACCATCCGCGCCTTGGCGAACTGCTTCATCGCCTGGTGCGTCCGGCTCAGGTCGAACAGCGCCTGCGCCAGCTCCAGCCGATCACCGCTGGCGTTCAGGACCTCGACGGTTTCCTTCAGCATGGCCAGCCGCGAGTTCACGTCCTCGGTCGCCGCGAGCATCCGCAGCGCGGCGCCGCGCACCCGCGGCGTACGGAACCGGGGATGCGCCAGCTGCCGGTTCGCCAGTTCCCGTGCCCGGTCGGCGTCGCCGAGCCGCAGGTGCGCCTTCGCGCTGTCGGTCCGCCACGGCGCGAGCGTGGGCGCTTCGAACCCCCACGCCGTCATCAGCTCCCGGCACCGCTCGAAATCGGCGAGCGCGGCCTCGACGCGGCCGGTCGCCAGGCAGTACCGGCCGCGGGCCCGCAGGTACGGCAGGCAGTAGCCGGAGCGGTACATCTCCTCCGGCACCGGCTGCCGCAGGTGTTCGCGGACCGCCTCGTGGTCGCCGATCACCGTGGCGACGCGGATCAGCACCGCCAACGGCATCCCGATCGCGACGCCCCACCGTTCGGCTCCGACGGCCTCGATCGCGTCGCGCGCGTAGCCGGACGCCTTCGACAATTCCCCGTACCGCAGCGCGATGTCCGCGCGGCAGGCCGAAAACACCGCCTGCCACCACGCCACTCCTCTGGCCTTCGCCTCTTCGAGCAGCGCGTCGCACCAGTTCGTCGCGTTCTCCAGGCGGTCGGCGTAGATCAGCGTGTGCAACGCCGACGACATCGCGCCGACCGTCAGGTCGTCGAGCGGCGTCGCCTCGAGGAGGCTTTCCGCCGTCGAGACCGCGCCGTGCTCGTCCGTGCCGCCCAGCACCGTGATCAGAGCTTCCGACGCGGACGCCGCCCACCGCGCCGGCTCCGCGTCCTCGCGAGCCGCCGCGCCGGTCGCTTCCGCCCAGCGCGGCGCCAGCGCGGGATGCGCGTGCCGCAGCCAATGGCCGACGTCGGCCACCGTGCTGTTCAGCGACCGGCGGCGGGCGTACTCGCGGCCGAGCCGGTCGAGGACGGGCTCAGCGTCCGGCTGTCGGCCCGCCCACAGCAGGCGCTGCACCAGGAAGACTTTCTGTTCCGGCTCGAGGTCGCCGGCGCGCTCGTGCTCGCACAGGCGGGTCAGGTGCCGGTCGGCGACGGAACCGCCGCGCAGCTCGGCGCGGAGCAGCAGGACGCGCAGAGCGGCGGCGTGCGGTCCGTCCGGCTGCCCGGTCAGCGCGTGCTCCAGGTATTCGGCGGCCCGACCGGCGTCGTCCGCGCGCAGCGCTTCCTTGGCCGCGCTGTGCAGCTGCTCCACCGCCCACACGTCCGGTTCGCCGCCCGCCTCGAGGAGATGGTGGGCGACCCGGCACGCGCCCGCCTTGTCCGCGTGCAGCGCCCGCGCCGCCGTCACGTGCAGCTTCGCCAGGTCCTCTGGCTCCATGCAGTCGATCACAGCCTCGCGGAAGGACCGGTCGCGGAAATCGTTGCCGTTCAGAAAACCGACAGTGCGCAAGGCCCGCAACGCGCGCGCGACGTCCGCGGGCCTGCGGTGCACGAGCCCGCCGAGCCGTTCCACCGTGCTGTCCGGGCCGAGCACTGACACCACGCGGGCGAGCGCCAGGACGTCGGATCCGCTGCGCCGCAAGCACGTCAGCACCGCGTGCCGGAACGCGTCGCCGACCACCGGGCGCGCGTCCTGGCCGGGTTCCGGCCAGTCGAGCTGGTCTTCGATCAGCGCACGCACCAGAAGAGGGTTTCCGCGTGTGATCTTGTAGCACCCCGCGGCCAGCCGCTCCACTGCGTCTGGATCGAGATGCCGGGCCAGTAGCTTCGTTACCCCCGCCGCCGAGAGCGGCGCGAGGCCCAGCCGCCGGAAGTGCAACTGGCGGACCAGTTCGATGCGGTAGGACGGGTGCGCCGACCGACCGTGCGCCAACTCCGCCAGCAGCAGCATGATCCGGGCCGAGCGCGTGCGCTCGGCGAGGCGGAGCAGGCAGTCCATCGACGACGCGTCCACGTGCTGCGCGTCGTCGACGGTGATCAGCAGGGGCGTTCTCTCCGCCAGTTCCAACGTCAGTTCGAGCATGATGTTCGCGACGTCGAACGAAGAAGGCGGAACACCGTTCGAGGACCGCGCGATCAACCGCGTCAGCTCGAGGGTTTTCGCCCGCGGCACCGGCAGATCCCGAACGAACCGCTGCAGGCTGCCGTACGCGCGGGTCTCCCGGTCACGGTCTCCCGTCATCGTCAGCACGACCGCGCCCTCACTCGCCCGTTGTTCGGCGAACGTACGGAGCAGTTCGGTCTTCCCACTGGCAACTGCGCCATTGACCAGAGCTATTCTCCCGTTCCCGGAATCCGTTTCGGAGAACAGCTCCTCCAGGAACTTCATTTCTTTTCCGCGCTCGATCAACACTGTCGTTCTGCCCCCAAGCATTCGACAGCGGAACGCCGGGCAGCACGCGAGCGCGCCGCAGAACCGCCGATATCACCCCAGGCGACTCGCCTCGCTCCCGAGAAGCCGCGCCGCTCCCGGGCGCACCGTTGCCCACCCCAGTTCGTTCCGCACTTTTTTCACCGTCTTGCCAGGCCGCCCCGCCCGAGGACGGCCCTGTCTGCCGACGCGCGGTCCCGAGGGGCCAACTCCTCGCTCCCGCCGAACCCCGACCCGACCAAAGACGTCACAACTGGCAAACCATGAGGTCAGACCCTGAAAACCGACCCCGCGACCCGACCGGCCACCGCACGGCGGCCGCCGCTCGCTCCCGGTGCCCGGGCCATCGCCGCAGCTACCGGCCGAGCGTCCGGCCACTGCCGGTCCCGCGCCGGCGAAGGATCCGTCCGGCCTGCCCTCACGATTCCCCCTAGAGATGCGTGCCCGTCTTTTCTTCACCTATCCGGAAACTATTGCAGCAAGCACCCGTATTCGGACATAAGCGACAATGTCGGGTCCCTGTACGTTTATTCCTGTCATCGCTGATCTTAGCGAGCACCCACTGCGCTCGCAATCCCCGCCGCGTCGGCGAGTGCGCCGTCGCGACCGCCGCACACCGCCGGTGACTTGCCCGAATTCCGACATCCCAGACAATGGGACCGTACGCCGTTCCGTCGCGCATTTCACTCGCCCCGGCTGGAATTGCCCGTCCGCGCGCGCCCGCGTTCCTCCTCCGTTCACCGGCCGGCCGCGTTCGGTGAACGGAGCCGTCAATGGGGTGGAACAAGCGCGGGCTTTTCCGCCGGATCCGCTGGGGGCGGCACGGACTTCTTAGGGGTTGATGCCGTCGCGGATCCTCCGGCACCCTCGAACCTGCGGTTTCTCGCATTCGCCGAGAGCGCGGACAACGAAAGGGATGCCCGTGTCCGGACAAGACAGCGGACAAGACAGCAGCCGGTGGATCCGGCGGTACCACCCCTGGGACGGGGCGCCGTTCCGGGTCGTCTGCTTTCCGCACGCGGGCGGGTCCGCGAGCTATTTCTTCCCGATGGCGAAGGCGTTGTCCTCGGCAGCCGACGTGCTGGCGGTCCAGTATCCGGGACGCCAGGACCGGCGGTCGGAACGGTGCCTGGAGAGCATCACGGAACTGGCCGACGAGGCGGCCGAGGCCTTGCGGCCCTGGCTGGACCGGCCGACGGTGCTGTTCGGCCACAGCATGGGAGCCACTCTCGGTTTCGAGGTCGCCCGACGACTGGAAGCCAACGGAGCCACCGAATTGCGGGCGCTGTTCGCCTCCGGCCGCGTCGCGCCGTCGCGGGCGCGGGACGAGCGGGTGCACCAGGAACCGGACGACAACCGGTTCCTCGAAGCGGTCAAATCCCTCGGCGGCACCAACGCGCAGGTCTTCGGCGACGACGACTTGCTGCGGATGGTCCTTCCCGTGCTGCGCGCCGACTACCGGGCCGCCGAAACCTACCGCTGCCCGCCCGGGACGGTACTGGAGATCCCGATCCACGTCCTGCTCGGCGAGGACGACCCCAAGGTGACCGTCGAAGAGGCCGAGAACTGGCGCGACCACACCACCGCGTCCTGCACGCTGACCACCTATCCCGGTGGGCATTTCTATCTCGCCGCGCAGGCCCCGAAAGTCGTCCGGACGATCGTCGACGTGCTGACGCCGACCGGAGCCACCGCCGCCCGGACCCTGTGACGACTTGTACTGACGATTGTCGAGCGAATGGGAGAATGACCATGGCACGAATCAGAATCAACCTCGTCGGTTCCCCGTCCCGGCTCAGCCCGTTGGGCGATGGGCACTACGTGGACGACCTCACTGAGAACGTCAAGATCTGCGTCGACGGCGGATACGAGCACTTCTCGCACCGCGGGGAGTTCGAGCAGGTCGACGAGGCCCGCGTCGCGGTCTACCACTGGACGGGACGCACCAAGATCGCCGAGTGAGAAAGCCGAGCGGCAGTGCGGGGAAACGACTTCCGCCCCGCACTGCCCGTTCCGCCCTCGTGCGCCGCCGAGGGCGCTCACGCATTCAGGGGTGTCGTTTTCGCCGAGTCCAGGGGCGGTCGGCGCGCGTCCGGCCGCACCGGATACGGGGCAGGGCAACGGACATAGGGGGTTGTCCGGTGATCACGAAGCGATACGCTCCGGCAAAGCCCGAGCGCACGCCGAATGGCGCGAAAATTACGCTTACCCGCGAGGCGGACTGAGATGAACGCGCAATTCGACACCGACGGCGACGCCGTCCTGCTCACCCCGCGCTTCGCGGAGGACCCGTATGCGCTGTACGCGCTGCTGCGCACGCAGCGTCCGGTCACCAAGGTGCAGGTGCCCGGCGGGCCGCCCGCCTGGCTGGTCACCCGGTACGAGGACGTGCGCGCCGGGCTCGCCGACCGGCGGCTGTCCAAGGACATCACGGCCGCGCTGGACGATCTGCGCGCGGCGGGGGCCGGGGTCGCGGCGGTGACCCTTGACGACTTCGACGCGCACGACCACATGCTCAACTCGGATCCGCCCAAGCACACCCGGCTGCGGAAGCTGGTCACCAAGGCGTTCACCACCCGCGCCGTCGCCGGGCTGCGCCCGCGGATCCAAGAGCTGGCAGAGGAACTGGTCGACGCGCTGGCCAAGCGCCTCGCCGACGGCGAACGGTCGGTCGACCTCATCGACGCGCTCGCGTTCCCGCTGCCGATGAAGGTGATCTGCGAGATCCTCGGCGTGCCGGAAGACCGCCGGACCGCCTTCCGGAAGTGGTCGCACGCGGTGCTGTCGCCCGCTTCGCCCGCGGAGTTCGTGACCGCGTCGGCGGAGATGACGGAGTACCTTTCCGTGCTGGTAGCGGAGAAACGGGAACGCCCCGGCGAAGACATCCTCTCCGCGATCGTCGCGGCGGACGAGCACGGCGACCGGCTGTCGGACTCCGAAGCGACCGGGATGGCCTCGCTGCTGCTCGTGGCCGGGCACGAGACGACGATGAACCTGATCGGCAACGGTGTGCTCGCCCTGCTGAAGGACCGCGCCCAGTGGGATCGGCTGCGGCGGGAACCCGCGCTGCTGACCGGCGCGGTCGAAGAGTTCCTGCGCATCGACAGTCCGGTGAACACCGCGACCGTGCGGTTCGCGACCGAGCCGGTGACCATCGGCGCGACCACCGTCCTGCCCGGCTCGACCGTGCTGCTGGCGATCGGGTCGGCGAACCGGGACCCCGAGGTGTTCGAGCGGCCCGACGAGATCGATCTGCAGCGCCCGCGGGGGAAGAGCCTCGCGTTCGGGCACGGCATCCACTACTGCCTCGGTGCCGCGCTGGCCCGGATGGAGGGCGAGATCGCCTTCCGGGTGCTCGCCGACCGGCTGCCCACGCTCGCCCTCGCCGTCGAGCCCGGCTCGCTGAACTGGCAGTCCAGCCTGCTCATCCGCGGTCTCACCGAACTGCCCGTCCGCGCCTGAACCCCGGTTCTGGGGTTCGGTGTGGACAGTAGGGGTGTCCACACGGGCCGGGTTCGAGGACAGTGGGGGATGACTACGGCCGCTTGCTGTGACCTGTGAAGGACGGATTTCGCGTGCCCAAAAGCATCAGTGATACAGAACCGTGGATCCGCCGGTTCCAGCCCGCCGAAGACGCGGCGACCCGGCTCGTCTGTTTTCCGCACGCCGGGGGTTCGGCCAGCTACTTCTTCCCGGTCGCCCGGACGCTCGCGCCGAAGCTGGACGTGCTGGCCGTACAGTACCCCGGCCGCCAGGACCGGCGTGCCGAGCCGGGCATCGACAACGTGCCCGGCCTGGTGTCGGCGTGCGTGGAGAATCTCTTGCCCTGGCTGGACAAACCGGTCGTCCTTTTCGGACACAGCCTCGGCGCCACGGTGGCCTTCGAGGTGGCCAGGGTGCTCACCGGACAGGGCCGTCCCCCGCTGGCGCTGGTCGTCACCGGGCGGCGGGCCCCGTCCCGGCACTTCCCTGAGGAGAACTACCTCAGCAGCGACGACCGGCTGATCGAGATCGTGCGCGAGCTGTCCGGCGACGAGGACCCGGTCTCGGGCAACGAGGAGATCCTCCGCATGTCGCTGCCCTCGATCCGCAACGACTTCAAGGCGGCCGAGACCTACCGCTACGAGCCGGGAGAGCCGCTGCCCTGCCCGATCCACGCGATGAGCGGAACCGCGGACCCGAAGGCCCCGGTGGAGGACGTGCGGGCTTGGGGCGAGCACACTTCCGGGCACTTCGAGATGAAGACTTTCCCCGGCGGGCACTTCTTCCTGAACGTACACGGTGCGGCGGTGAACGAGGAGATCTCCCGGGTCGCCAGTTCTACGCTGCGGTCTGCGTAGGGGTTTCCCGACGGCGGAACCGGAACCAGGGCCGGGTGAACGGGAACTCCCGCTCACCCGGCCCCTCCAGTCACCTGATCCGCACCGAATGACTCAACGGCGTCACCGCGGCCGACGGACCCACCAGAACGCTCCGGTCCCCCGTCCCGACCCGCCAGCTCTTCGTCGACGTGTCCCAGTAGGTCAGCTCGGCCCCGTCGATATGCATCTTCACCCGGGTAGACGCCCCCGCGGCCAGCTTGACCCGCTGATATCCCGCCAGCGCCTTGGTCGCCTGCGGCGCCTTGACCTCCGGGCTGGCGCCCAGATACACCTGCGGCACTTCCTCCCCCGCCACCGAACCCGTGTTGCACAAGGTGAATTCGACGTCGAGCCCGCCGTTGCGCCAGGCCGCCGACAGGTCCTGGTAGCCGAACTTGGTGTAGGTCAGCCCGTAGCCGAACGGGAACAGCGGCCGCACGCCGTTCTTGTCGTACCACCGGTAGCCGGCCTGGATGCCCTCGGAGTACTGCACCGTGCCGTCCTTGCCCGGGTACGCCTCTGGCTTGCCGCCGACCGGAGTCTGGTCTACCGACATCGGGAAGGTCTGGGTCAGCCGGCCGCTGGGCGCGACATCGCCGTACAGCAGCCGCGTGGTCGCCTCGGCGCCTTGCTCGCCGGGGTACCACATGTCCAGCACTGCCTTGGTCTTGCCGAGCCACGGCATCGCGACCGACGAACCGGTGTTCAGCACCACCACGGTGTTCGGGTTGGCGTCGGCGACCGCGGAGATCAGCTCGCCCTGGTAATCGGGCAGCGACAGCGACTCGCGGTCGATGCCCTCGCTCTCGTCGTCGTAGGCGAACACGACGGCGGTCTTGGCCTTCTTCGCCGCGGCGACGGCTTCGCCGAACTTCTGGTGGGCCTGGGTCGGCGTGAGCCACTTCAGCTTGGTGGTGATGTCGCCGTTGGCGAAACCGTCCAGCTGCCCCAGCGTGACCGGGACCTTGCCCGCCTCCAGGTGCACCCGCAGCGTCGCCGGAGTGCCGGGGATGAACGCCTTCGCCCGCCCGTTGACGGTCAGCAGCGCGACGCCGGGACCGGTCACGTCGGCGGTGAACCGGTAGTCGCCGGTCTCGGGCACGTCCAAGGTCCCCTGGTGCACCTGTTTCGGCGCCACGGTGATCGCGCCGTCGGCGGCCGCGGGGAACCGGGGCGAGACCTGGGCGGCGGGAAGAGCCGCGTAGTCCTCGCTGATGCCTTGCGAGTAGGACACCTGCGCGCCCTTGCCCGCCCGTGCCGTGATCGTGTCCAGCGGGGACGACGCGTGCGCCGGGGTCACCAGCGAGCTGCCCTTGCCACCGACCTTCGGCACCTTCGCGGTGGGGCCGATCAACGCCAGGTTCTGGCCCGCCGCACCGGAAAGCGGCAGCGTGCCGCCCTCGTTGCGCAGCAGCACCGCGCCCTGTTCGGCGACCTGCCGAGCCACCTTCGCCCCGGCGGCCGGGTCCTGGGCCGGCCGCGCCGGCGGCGGGGAGTCGAGCAGCCCGAAGCGGCCCATCTGGGTCACGATCCGGGTCACCGCGGTGTCCAAAGCGGACATCGGGATCGTGCCGCTGTCCAGCGCCGACTTCAGCGCCCCGCCGAGGAACTTGCTGTCCGGCATCTCCTGGTCGAGTCCCTTGACGAGGGAATCGGTGGACTGCGTGGCGTACCAGTCCGACATCACCCAACCCTGGAAGCCCAGCTGCTGGCGCAGGATGTCGGTCAGCAGCGACGAACTCCCGCAGGCCTGTTCGCCGTTGACCTTGTTGTAGGAGCACAGCACCGAGGCCGCGCCCGCGTCGACGGCCGCCTTGAACGGTTTCAGCTCGATCTCGTGCAGGGCCTGGTCGTCGATCCTGGCGTCGACGCTGTAGCGGTCCTGCTCCTGGTTGTTGCCCGCGAAGTGCTTGACCGAGGCCATCGCGCCGCGCGACTGGATGCCGGAGACCTCCGCCGCCGCGATGTGCGACGTGACCAGTGGGTCCTCGCTGAAGGTCTCGAAATTGCGCCCGCCGAGCGGCACCCGGATCGCGTTCATCATCGGGCCGAGCACCACGTCGGCGCCGAGCGCGCGGGCGTCGGCGCCCAGCACCGAACCGTACTGTTTGGCCAGTCCGTCGTTGAACGAGGACGCCAGCGCCACCGGAACGGGCAGCGCGGTGGCGGGTTTGCCGATCCGGACGCCCGCCGGCCCGTCGGTGATCCGCAGCGGCGGGATCTGCAGCCGTGGCACGCCGGGCATGAACCCGGCCTCCCCGACCGAATTCGGGTCCGCCGTCCCGGAGACGAACGACAGCTTCTCGTCCAGGGTCATCTCCGCCACCAGCGCCCGCGCGCGCTCCGGGCCGAAGGAGGACCGCGGCCCACCGGGAGATCCGCTTTCGGTCACCGCGTAGGCGGCCGCGCCGGGCAGCAGCACAGCGGCGCAGGCCACCGTCACCACCCGCTTGGCGCGGCCGTGCAAAAACCTGCGTAATGCATTCATCAACGACCCCAGAATTCTTGGGCGAACCCCCGCTCCGGCTCAGAACCCCACGGCCGAACTGGACATTCGCACTTCCCGGCAATACCGTCACATTTCGGGCGTTCGCCGGCCCGCCCGCGATGTCCGGGCGGATATTACACACTGTCGCGGCCGGATCAGCTTGCATCGCCGACACAATCGGCCATCCGGAGCCGTCCTGACAGCTCCACCCTGCGGCGCACCTGGAGTTTCCGGTAGATGCGGGTGAGGTGCTGTTCAACTGTGCTGACGGTGATGAACAGTTTCGCGCTGATCTCCCGGTCGGCAGGCCGAGCAGGAGTTGTTCCACCACACCGAAACCGACGCGCTGCTCCGTCCGTGCCGCCGAGGCGCGGAGCACCACGACGACCCGCCGGTGGATCTCGCTTCATCGGGCCAGCCGCCTCTTGTCTTTCCTCGTCGGTTCGCCAGCGTCGCTGAATGTCCTGAGTGGAGAGTGTGAGCGCGAGAAAAGGGCATGGCGCGCCGGGGGAACGGGCGCCGATCGCCCGGATTCCCCGCGGCCGTCCGGCCTCGGTTCTCGCGATCCCGAGAGACCCGGCGCCGCACTCGGCTCCGGATCGTCTCGCCTCTTTCTCGCCTGCCTGCTCCCCGGCGGTTATTGAGGAGGAGGGCAAACGTGTCGTGTTCGCGGGCGGGTCGCGCCGAGCCTTCAGCGTCGCGGATCTGGTCGTCCGACAAGAGCCGGCCTCATCCCGACAGTCCACAGAGGACACCTGCGAGCGAGCAAATGTCTGATTGATGCCCATTTGAACGCTTTGCAAGCGGGGTCGTGAGTGGCAATGCGCGTTCTAACCCTCTTTACCACTCACGACCCCCCTCATAACCACACATCCAGCCATCAACCAGACATTCAGCCGTCAGAGCGTGCCCCCGTGGACACTTGCGGAACGATTTGGCGCCCGCTGACCGGTCCAGAACCGTGCCGCGAAGGGGTCCTTCATCGCAGAGGCTCGGTCACGCCACATTCGACTTACTCCTCAAACCTCCCCCGCGGCGGTGTTTCCAGCGGGAGAGGACATACGGGAACGCCCCACCCGGGCGGGATCGTGTTTCCCCAGACCGCCCGGCTCGACCGTGCCCGCAGACGACTCATGATTGCGGGTCCGCGAACTCCCCGACGGTCTGCCGCACCGTCGCGGAAAATCGGAACTTTGTCGCTTTTTCCGGCAAAGCTTGTTTGTCCAGCTACTTCATGACTGAACGTGCTTGATAATGTCCCCCATTATCGAGTGGTCGATAGGTCCCAGCCCTGTTCAACTGCCAGTTGAACATATCAACGGTCCGGCAGGCCCGTCAACGACTGACAGGGCAGGGCGCGCCGGGGGTAGTTTTTCCCCGCTTCGTCTCCCGCCGCTCACTCCCCTGATGACCCAATCTGGCCGATGACCTGGCCTTTTCTTGATCGAAGCGTGATCGACTCCGTGCCCGGCGCGAGCGGCTCCCAGGGCCGTCCAGGACCCGGCGGGGGCCGGACCGGGGCCGAGCGGCCGGACCGCCGCGCGGGCTCCCCGGGGAATTAAGCCGCCGTTCACCGGCCCTTTCCCGGGTCGGCGAGCGCATTCGCCGGCCGGTCCCGGCCGGGCATTAATGCTTTTCCACCGGATGGCCGCCGCGTCGTTGACATCGGCCGACGGGTGCTGCTATTCACTTCTGCAGCAAGGCTTCCCGGGCTCGACGGCGTACGCGCCGGTGAGCCGGAGCCGCCGGGGAACGAAGTGTGGCTGTCCCTACTCGGCCGGACGTCCAGACCCATACCGGACAGCCCGGCCGGTCAGTAACTTCGAATGCATCGCAAGACCTCGAACGCACCACCAGACTTAAGGAACCGGACATGGCCAACTTCACGATCGACACCGCGGCGCTCAACGACCCCCGCACCAAGCAGGCGTTCGACACGATCAAGAAGTGCGTCGGCTTCTTCGGCATCGTCAGCGCCATCGTGCTCGCCACCTGCGTGGTGGTCGCCTTCATGCACCAGGAGGTCACGACGTTCATGTGGGTGCGGGGCGCGATCCTGCTCCTGGTCGCCCCGCTGATGCTGAGCTGGGTCAACAAGGCCGCCAACGGCGCGGGGGGTCCGTACGACCGGCTCGCCACCGTCTCCGTCATCCTGCCGATCGCGATCATCGCGGTGGACCTGATCCCGGGCATCTGCCCGGCCTGGTACGCCGTCATGCAGGGCATCAGCGCGCTGCCGCTGATCGGGGTCGCGGTGCTGACCCGCAACAGCCAGGTCCGCGCGGCGTTCCGCAAGCAAAAGTAGTAACACTCCGGCCGAGCGCCCTCGTCGATCGCCGAACAGCCCCCTCGGGTTTCCCGAGGGGGCTGTTCGCTGTCTGTCATCGGATCGGCGGGGATGGCGGTCGACGGTGCGGGCCGCGGTCACCGACCCAGTGCGGTCCCGATGACCGGAACCCGCTCCGCGAGCGCTCGCGGAGTGCGGCATTCGAAGAACTCCGTGAGACCGACCGACACACCGCTCACCTTGTGCAGCTCCTGCATCGCCACCGCCGCCAGCATCGAATTCCCGCCGTGGGCGAAGAAGTCAGTGTCCTCGTCCACGTCGTCACGGCGCAGCACAGTGCGCCAGACCTCGATCAACCCGTCGGTGATCTGTACCGAACCCGACCCCGGTGCCGAAGCCGGGCCGGCGGTGCGAGGCCGTTCCGCCAGCGAGCGGTCCAGCGCCGGATAATCGACCTTCCCATTGGCGTTGATCGGGATCGATTCGAAGACCAGAAGCTCTCCGACGGTCATCGAGGCGGGGAGGCGTTCGCTCAGGTGCTCTCGGACGCTGTCGAGGTCGACACCACTCCCGGACGGCTCCAGGCAGCCGACGAGTACGGCATCGGCTGTCGGGTCGCCGACGACCAGGACAGCGGCGGCGGCGACTTCGGGGTGGGCCAGCAGGGTCGTTTCGATCTCGCCCAGTTCGATCCGGTTGCCGCGCAGTTTGACCTGGCGGTCGCCGCGGCCGAAGAGGTCCAGGGTGCCGTCGGCGCGCCAGCCTGCCAGGTCTCCGGTGCGGTAGAAGCGGCCGTGCACCGGGTGCACGCCGAAGCGGGCCGCGTTCAGTTCTGGGCGGTCGTGGTAGCCGATGGCCACTCCGGCCCCCGAAATGCACAGTTCGCCGCGGACGCCGACCGGCAGTTCCCGGTCGTGCCGGTCCACGACGTGCACCTGGGTGTTGGCGATCGGGCCGCCGACGTCGAGCCGCGGTCCGGGGTCGTCGGCGATGACACGGGAGGTCGACCAGATCGCGGTTTCGGTCGGGCCGTACGCGTGGTGCAGCACGCAGCCGGCGGTCAGCAGGCGACGGGCCAGCGATACCGGAACCGGTTCGCCGCCGGTGATGACGCTGCGGCCGCGCAAGCAATCCGCCATGCGGTCGAGGACCAGCCGCCAAGTGGTCGGGGTGGCCTGCACGAACCGCGCGTCGTACCGTTCGACCAGTTCGCGCAGCACCCGGCCGTCGCTGCGGGCCGGGTCCGGCGCGGCGGCGAGGCGGCATCCGGAGACCAGGGACACGAACAGTTCCACGCCGGACATGTCGAAGGCGAAGGTGGTCGTCCACAGCATCGTGTCCGCCGGGCCGGCGTCCAGTTGCCGGGCGAAGTGGCTCGCGACGTTGGCCAGCGCGCCGTGCGTGATGAGTGTCCCTTTAGGACGTCCGGTGGAGCCGGAGGTGTAGATCAGGTACGCGCAGGAGGCCGGATCCGGTGACGGAGGCGCGCTGTGGTCCGCCGGGAGCGCGTCCTCGGCGGGGGAAGCGGACAGCACGGCGAGGTCGGAGGTGGCGAACTGACCCATGTTTCCAGCCGCTATCAGGATTTTCGCGCCCGAGTCGGCGAGCTGGTAGCGGATTCGGTCCTCGGGGTGTGCCGCGTCCAGGGGCACGTAGGCCGCGCCGGCGAGCCAGGTGCCGAGGACCGCGGTCACGAGTTCGGGGCCGCGCGGGAGCGAGATGGCCACCCTGTCCCCCGGGCCGATCCCGGCTTCCCGGAGCACGGCGCATTGGGCGACGGCCGCGTGCCACAGCTGGCCGTAGTCGACGAAGCGATCCCCTTCACCGACGGCGCTGGTCTCAGGTGCGCGCACGGCGCGGGTGTGGACGGCCTCGAGCACCGAGGCCGGTTCGACGGGTCGCGCGGTGTCGTTGGCCGCTGAGATGATTTCGTGGTCCTTCGCGCTCCACCACGGCAGGTCGCCGACGCGGCGCTCGGGGTCCTCGGCCACGGCGGAAAGCACTGTCTCGTACCGGGCCAGCAGCAGGCGGACCTGCTCTTCGGGCAGGAGTTCGGACTGGTACCTGGCCGAAACCAGGTCGCCATCGACAGCGATCTCGAGTTCGACGCCGTCGTCGGCGCCGAGGTCCCGGGAGAACGCGTACCGCGCGCGCCTGGACGAATCCGCAGGATTTTCCCCCTGCTGGACAAGAAGTTCTCGAACGGTCCACAGTGGATCGACGAGCAGTCGCCGGTGCACGTTCCCGAGGAACAGGTCCCGTCCGGCGCCATGCGTTTCGAGCAGCACGGCGAAGGCGCCGAGCAGCACCTCGAACTCCGGGATGCCAAGGGATTCGGCCTGTGCGCGGACGGCCCGGACCGTCTCCGCGCACAGCCGGTACTCGATCCGCGCGGCCGCGGCCGGTTCGCCGGAAGCCGGTGCCACGCAAGCCAGTTCTTCGCCCTGCCAGGCACGCGTCGTGTCCATGTCAGATACCCAGTTCCTTGTCGATGAGATCGAAGATCTCGTCGTCGGTCGCCTCGGTGATGTCGTCGTCGGAATCGTCGACGGACCCGGGATCCGGTGCGCTGCCCCGGAATTCCTCCACCAGCAGCTCCAGCCGGTCCGCCAGGCGGGCCCTGCCCTCGCCCCGCGCGCCGATCCCGGCCAGCAGCGACCGCAGCCGGTCCAGTTCGGCCAGCACCGGACGGTGGTCTGCTTCCCGGTCGGCGAGCTGCCCATGCAGGTAGCGGGCGAGCTCCACCGGGGTCGGATGGTCGAAGACCACCGCGGCGGGCAGCCGGAGGCCGAGCGCGCCGCTGAGCCGATTGCGAAATTCCAGCGCGGTCAGCGAATCGAAGCCGAGCTGGCGGAAGTACCGGGCCGCCTCGACCGATTCCGGGCCGGATTTCCCGAGCACCAGCGCCGCCTGCGCGAGCACCGCGTTCAGGATCGCGCCTTCGAGCTGTTCGGGCGGCAGCGCGGCGAGTTCCCTGGCCAGTGCGCTGGTCCGGCCGGGGTCGGCGGCTCCGGCGGTCCGCCGTCCTGGCCGGACCAGCCCGGTCATCAGCGCGGGGACCGGGCTGCCGGAGCGGCGCAGCGCGCCCAGGTCCAGTTGGGCGGTGACCAGCAGTGGGTCCGTCCGCCCGGTGGCGACGTCCAGCAGCGAGAGCCCGTCGGCCACGGCGAGCGGGCGCAGGCCGTGGCGGGTCATCCGCTGCCGTCCGGCTTCGGTGAGTTCCCCGGCCATGCCGTTCTCCCAGGGGCCCCAGGCCAGCGAGGCGGCGGGCAGTCCTTGCTGGCGGCGGTGCGCGGCGAGCGCGTCGAGGAAGGTGTTGCCCGCCGCGTAGTTGGCCTGTCCGGGACTGCCCCAGACCCCGGCCACCGAGGAGAACAGGGTGAAGGTGTCGAGGTCGAGATGCCTGGTCAGCTCGTGGAGGTTCCAGGCGGCGTCGGCCTTGGGGCGCATGACCTGGTGGATCTGCTCCGGGGTGAGCGAGCCGACGACGCCGTCGTCGAGCACGCCCGCGGCGTGGACCACGCCGGTCAGCGGCTCGGTCTCGGGCAGTCCGGCGAGCACTTCGGCCAGCTGGTCGCGGTCGGCGACGTCGCAGGCGATCACCCGCACTCTCGCCCCGGACCGGGCCAGTTCGCCCGCCAGTTCGGGCATGCCCGCCGCGCCCATGCCCCGCCGCGAGGCGAGCAGCAGGTTCTTGGCCCCGCCCGGCCGCGCCAGGTGCCGGGCGACCAGTCCGCCGAGCGCGCCGGACGCCCCGGTCACCAGCACGGTCCCCGCCCGACCGGACGGCGCGGGCACGGTCAGCACGATCTTCTCGGGCCCGCCGCGGTTCACCCGGGCGAACGCCGCCGCCGCGTGTCGGATGTCCCAGCACTCCACCGGCAGCGGGCGCAGCACGCCGTCGGCGAGCGGGGTCGACAGCGACGCCAGCAGCGGGCCGAACGCTTCGGGAGTCGGGAGTCGGTCGACACGCACGGTTTCCCGTCCGGGAGCCGAAGCGGCGTTCTCGGTGCGGTGCTCCTCGTCGAGTCCCGCTTCGGACAGCACGCGCCACGCGGACCTTTCCGCGACCGCGACGACGTCCGCGCCCTGATGCCGCGCCAGCCGCACCGCGGCCAGCCCGGCCGCCGACGCGGCGTCGTGGATGAGCACTCGCTGTCCTGGTCGGATGTCGGCCACCGCGTGCCACGCGGCGAGCAACGCCAGCGGAGCGGCGGCCGCCTGCGGGTGCGACCAGCCCGCCGGGATCGGCAGCAGCAACCGGGCACCGGTCACCGCGGTGGGGCCGAACGCGCCGTCGAACACGCCCAGGACCGCGTCCCCGACGGCGAACCGGGTCACGCCGGGGCCGGTTTCCAGCACCACTCCGGCGCCTTCTCGGCCCAGGGGCCCGGAACCGCCGTCCAGCACGGTGCGCACGTCTTCGACGTTCACCCCGGCGGCGCGGATGCCCACCCGGACCTCGCCGTCCGCGAGCGGGACGCGGTCTTTCTCGCGCAGTTCCAGGTCTTCCAGCGAGGGCGCGGTGAAGCCGAGCTGCCAGTCCGGTCCGGCGGGCACGGCGAGGCCGTCCGCTTCGGCCCGGTGCAGGCGCGGCACCAGCACTTCCGCGCCGCGGATCGCAAATTCGGGTTCGCGCAGCACGGTCGCGGCCAGCACCAGTGCGCCGGTGCCGTCGACTCGGTCCACGTCGGCCAGCGCGATCCGCTCCGGGTGTTCGCCCGCGGCGCCGCGAATCAGGCCGACGACCCCGGCCCCGTCCAGACGGACACCGACGCCGGGCGTCGCGGCCACGGCTCGTTCGGTCACCACCACCAGCTGCGAACTCTCCATCGCGTCCGCCGCGAGCCAATCGCGTACCACGTCCAGCACGTGCAGCACGGCCTCGCGGGCCTGCCCGGCGATGCCTGCCGCCAGGTCCTCGCCGCGAGGGCAGCAGACGACGACCACCTCGGGCACCGCGGCCCCGGCCTCGACCGCGGCGATCAGCCCCGCGACGTCCGCGTAGCCCATGGCGCCCGGCACGGCCAGTCCGCCGTCGCCGCCGAGGACGGCCGACGAAAGGACGGGAGCCGCGTCGGGCAGCTCGACCGGCGCCCATTCGATCCGGAACAGCCCGTCGTGGGTGCGGTCCAGCGAAGCGGCGGTCAACGGGGTCAGCACCACCGACTGCGCGGAGGCGACGAGCTGTCCGGCCGGGTCGGCCAAGGTCACCTCGACGCCCTCGGCGGCCGGGGCCAGGCGGACCCGCGTCGCGATCGCGCCGGAGGCGTGCACTTCCACACCGCTCCACATCGTGGGCAGCGACGGCGCACCGCCGGTGGACTCGGCCAGCTGGGTCAGATGCAGGGCGGCGTCGAGCAACGCGGGGTGGACGCCGTATCCGGCGACGTCGGTGCCCTCGGGCAGGGCTACGTCCGCGAAGACCTCGTCGCCGCGCCGCCACGCCGCGCGGACGCAGCGCGCGGCGGGCCCGTAGCTGGCTCCCGAGGCGGCCAATTCTTCGTACAGCGCAGTGACATCGATGGTTTCCGCGCCGGCCGGTGGCCACTGCGAACTCCACGAGGCCAGCCCGGCGTCGTGGCCGCCAGGGGCGAGCGTGCCGGACGCGTGCCGCACCCACGGGGCGTCGCCGATCCGGGTGTGCACCGCCACCGGCCGCCGCTCGTCGGCGTCCGCTTCGCCGACGGTGACCTGCATCGACACGCTGTCCCGGCTCGGCAGCACCACCGGCGTCTCGACGAGAAGTTCTTCGAGCTGACCGCATCCGGCCTCGTCCCCGGCGCGGATCGCCAGTTCCGCCAGCGCCGCGGCGGGCAGGATCGTCCGGCCTGCCAGTGTCGAGTCCTCGAGCCAGGACGGGGTTCCCGGAGCGAGGCGACCGGTGAGCATGACCCCGCCGGTGGCGGGCAGTTCCGCAACAGCGCCCAGGAGCGGATGTTCGGGGCTGCGCAGGCCGAAGTCGTCGGCACGGCCGCTCGCGACCGCGTTCAGCCAGTACCGCCGGTGCTGGAAAGCGTAGGTGGGCAGCTCGACCCGGCGAGCACCCGTGCCGTCGAAAACGTTGTGCCAGTCGAAGTCCAGGCCGCGAACGTACACTTTGGACACCGCGGTGAGCAGCGAACGGACCTCGTCGCGTCCGCGCCGCGCCACAGGAATCCACGCCTCGTCCGCCTCGTCGGGACGGCTCAACGGCCCCATCCCCGACAAGACCCCGTCCGGGCCGACCTCGACAAACGTCCGGACTCCCAGTTCCCGCAGGGTTCCCGCCACGTCCGAGAAGCACACCGCCTCGCGCACATGCCGTACCCAGTAGCCCGGGTCGGTCACCTCGTCGCCGACCACGCGCCCGGTCAACCCCGACACCAACGGGATCGTGGGACGATGGCACTCGACCCGGTCCACGACTTCGGCGAACCGCGCCAGCATCGGCTCCATCAACGGTGAATGGAACGCATGCGACACCGACAACCGCTTCGTCCGGCAACCCTCCAGTTCCGCCGCAGCCGCCAGAACCTCGTCCTCCACCCCGGAAATCACCACCGCCGTCGGCCCGTTCACCGCAGCCACCCCCACGCCCGGACGGCCCGCGATCACCTCCGACACCTGCTCCGCAGTCGCCTCCACCGCCACCATCGCCCCGCCGGTCGGCAACTCCTGCATCAACCGACCACGAGCCGCGACCACCGCACACGCGTCGGGCAGCGACCACACTCCGGCAACATGAGCAGCCGCCAGCTCGCCGATCGAATGGCCCGCGACCACGCTCGGCCGCATCCCCCACGACTCCAGCAGCCGGAACAGGGCGACCTCGACCGCGAACAACCCCGACTGCGCCCACACCGTGTCGTTGACGTCGCCGTACTCGCCCCGGATCACCGCCGCGGGCGAACCGCCCAAATGCTTCTCCAACCCGGCACACACCGCGTCAAAGACTTCCGCGAACACCGGAAACACCGAGTACAGGCCCAACCCCATACTCAAGCGCTGCGCACCCTGACCAGTGAAGACGTAACCGACCTTGCCGAGCGACCCCACCACACCCGACACCACGCCCGCGGATTCAAGACCCCCGGCCAACGCCGCCAGCCCTTGGCCGTGGTCGCCCAACACGACCGCACGATGCTCCAACGCCGCCTTGGCCGCCAACGACCACCCCACGTCCAGCGGCTCATCAGCCAACCCGACCAACCGCCCGGCCTGCGCAGCCAGACCCTCCGCCGAACGCGCCGACACCACCCACGGCACCACCGGCAACACCACGTCTGTCTCAACCGGAGCCTCCGGAACCGCCGGAGCCTGCTCCACGATGACGTGGGCGTTCGTCCCGGAGAACCCGAACGACGACACCCCGGCCCGACGAGGACGGTCACCGACCTCCGGCCAGGACACCGCCTCGGTCGCCAACCGCACCGCGCCCGAATCCCACTCCACCCGGGTGGACGGCTCCTCGGCGTGCAACGTCGCGGGCACCACGCCCCGACGGATCGCCGACACCATCTTGATCACCCCGGCCACCCCGGCAGCCGCCTGCGCATGGCCGATGTTCGACTTCACCGACCCCAGCAGCAGCGGCCGGTCCGCGGGCCGGTCCTGCCCGTACGTGGCCAGCAGGGCTTCCGCCTCGATCGGGTCGCCCAGCCGGGTCCCGGTCCCGTGCCCGTCCACGACGTCCACGCCGTCGGGCCCCACCCCCGCGCGCGCCAACGCCGCACGGATCACCCGCTGCTGCGAAGGACCATTCGGCGCCGTCAACCCGTTCGACGCACCGTCCTGGTTCACCGCCGAACCCGCCACCACCGCCAGCACCCGATGCCCGTTGCGCCGAGCATCCGAAAGCCGCTCCAGCACCAAAACCCCAGAACCCTCGCCCCAACCGACACCGTCGGCACCGTCCCCATAGGACTTGCACCGACCATCCGGCGACAGGCCCCGCTGCCGCGAAAAGTCGATGAACGTGGCCGGGGTGGACATCACCGTCACGCCACCGGCCAGCGCCAGCGAGCACTCCCCCGCGTTGAGCGACTGCGCAGCCAAATGCAGCGCGACCAGCGACGACGAACACGCGGTATCCACCGTCACCGCCGGACCCTCCAAGCCCAGCGCGTAGGAGATCCGGCCGGAGGCAATCGAGCCCATGTTGCCGGTGGCGAGGTAGCCCTCGGACTGCTCGCGCGCCTGGTTCCAGATCAGGTAGTCGTGGTAGAACAGCCCGGCGAACACCCCGGTGTCGCCGCCGCGCAACGAGTTCGGGTCGATCCCGGCGTCCTCCAACGCCTCCCACGATGTCTCCAGATACACCCGCTGCTGCGGATCCATCGCGAGCGCCTCGCGAGGGCTGATGCCGAAGAACTCCGCGTCGAAACCACTTGCCCCGTAAAGGAAGCCGCCTTCCGCGCAGATGCTCTTGCCGAGCGCGTCCGGGTCGGGGTCGAGCAGGTCGGCGGGCCAGCCCCGGTCGGCAGGCAGCGGGCCGATCGCGTCGGTGCGCGCTTCGAGCAGTTCCCACAGCTGGTCCGGGGACGAGACCCCGCCGGGGAACCGGCAGGCCATGCCGACGATCGCGACAGGTTCTTGCTTGCGCTCCTCGGCTTCGCGGAGGCGCTCGCGAGTCTGGTGCAGTTCGGTGGTGACCCGCTTCAGATAGTCGCGGAGCTTGTCCTCGTTCGACATCCGGGAGTCCTTCCTCTTTCGTGCGCGGAGTTCAGATCCCGAGCTGTTTGTCGATGAAGTCGAACATGTCGTCGTCGCTGGCGGACTGGAGCTGGTCGGCGACCGACTCGTCGGCGCCGCCCTCCGATTCGGTCAGCGCGGCGAGCAGGTCGGTGAGCCGGGCGGCGACCCTCGCCCGCGCGGTGTCGTCGGCCCGCAGTTCGGCGAGGGAGGCTTCGAGCCGGTCGAGGCCCGAGTAGGCCGACAGCGCGGGCTGCTCCGCGGCCTCCCCGGCCTCGGCGCCGAACATCCCTTCCAGCAGGAAGTCCGCCAGTGCGCTCGAGGTCGGGTAGTCGAAGACCGCGGTGGGCGAAAGGCGTTCCCCGGTGGCCTCGTTCAACCGGTTGCGCAGCTCGATCGCGGTCAGCGAGTCGAAGCCGACTTCGCGGAACGGGCGGTCCGCGTCGAGCCCGCCGGTCCCGGCCAGGCCCAGCACCAGCGCGGCCTGCGTGCTGACCAGCTCGCGCAGCGCGTCCCGGCGTTCCGGTTCGCTCAGGTCGTGAAGCGTGCTGCGGGCGTCCACGACGCGTTCGCCGACCGCGCGGCGGGTCGGCGCCGAGGGCCGGGCGCTGGGCACCAGGGCCGACAGCAGCGGCGGCACCTCCCCGGACCGGCGCACCCCGGCCAGGTCGAGCCGGGCCGCCACCAGCAGCGGAGCGCACTGGCCCAGCGCGGCGTCGAGCACGCGCAGCCCTTCCGGTTCCGGCAGCGGAGCCAGCCCTTGGCGCGACATCCGCCGCCAGTCGGCTTCGGTGAACTCGCCGGCCATCCCGGATTCCCACGGACCCCACGCGATCGACACCGCGGGCAGGCCCCGCTGGCGGCGGTGCGCGGCGAGCGCGTCGAGGAAGGTGTTGCCCGCCGCGTAGGCGGCCTGTCCGGCGTTGCCCCAGATCCCGGCGACGGAGGAGAACACCACGAAGAAGTCCGGGTTCATCGGCTGTGTCAGCTCGTGCAGATGCCAGGCCGCGTCCACCTTCGGGCGCAGTACCGCGGTCATCCGCTCGTCGGTCAGCGAGCCGATGACCCCGTCGTCGAGGACCCCGGCCGAATGCACCACGCCGGTCAGCGACACGCCGTCCAGCACTCCGGCGAGCTGCTCGCGGTCAGCGGCGTCGCACGCCAGCATCGTGGTTTCGACGCCGCGTTGTTCCAGGTCCGCGGCCAGCTCGGCGAGCCCGGGGGCGTCGGCGCCGCGCCGGGACAGCAGCAGCAACCGCTTGGCGATACCGGTTTCGGCCAGCCGCAGGGCCACCAGCCGGCCCAAGGCTCCGGAAGCGCCCGTGATCAGCACCGTGCCCGCGGCTCGGGTGTCGTCCGGGGCAGGCGGCGAAACCCGGGTCAGCCTCGGCACCCGCACCTCGCCGGCGCGCACCGCGAACTCGGACTCCCCCGCCGCGATCCCGGCACGCACCCAGTCGAGGACGGCGGGACTGGCCAGATCGTCCACATCGGACAGCACGATCCGGCCGGGGTTCTCCGACTGCGCGACGCGGACGAGGCCCCACACCGGCGCGGTCGCCAGGTCCAGGGCGAGCCCGTCGCCGACGTCGACCGCGCGTTCGGTGACCACGGCGAGCCGGGTTTCGGTGTCCGTGGCGAGCCATGCCCGCAGCCGGGCCAGCACGTCGAGCGCGACGGCGTTGGCCTGTTCCGGCAGTTCGCCGTCGAGCGTCGGCACCGTCAGCAGTTCGAGGTCGGCGTTCGAGGAGTCGGCGGGCGGGACCGACGTCCACTCGACCGCGTAGGTCGAGCCGTCGGAACTCGCGGTCAGCTCTTCAACGCTTGCCGTGCGCAGGGCCAGCGTCCCGACCGACGCCACCGGCTCGCCGGAGGCGTCGGCCAGCGCGAGCGCGATCCCGCCCGGCACCGGCGAGATCCGCACCCGGGCCGCCGAAGCGCCGGACGCGTGCACCACCACGTCGTTCCAGGCGAACGGCAGCCGCAGTCCCTCGGTGTCCACTCCGGCCGCGTGCAACGCCGCGTCGAACAGGGCGGGGTGCACGCCGAACCCTGCGATGGGAACGCCTTCGGGCAGTTCGACTTCGGAGAACAGCTCCTCGCCGCGCCGCCAGACCGCGCGGACGCCCTGGAACACCGGCCCGTATTCGAGCCCGGTCTTGGCCAGCTCCGGATAGAAACCGTCCAGGTCGATCGGCTCCGCGCCGGCCGGTGGCCACTGCGCCAGGTCTGAGCCGTCGGAGGGGGCGGCTCCGGCGGACACCGCGCCCGCCGCGTGCCGGACCCATTCGCCGTCGCCGCTCTTCGCGTAGACAGTGAGCGCGCGGCGGCCGGTGTCGTCCGGACCGTCGACGGTGAGCTGAATCCGGGCCGAGACCCCGCTTTCGAGCTTGAGCGGGGCCTCGATCAGCAGCTCGTCGATGTGGTCGCAGCCCACCTCGTCGGCGGCGCGGACGACCATGTCCAGCAGCGCGGTGCCCGGCACGAGGACCTGCCCGGCAACCGCGTGGTCGGCCAGCCACGGCTGTTCGCCGAGCGAGAGCCGACCGGAGAGCATGACCCCGCCGGTGGCGGGCAGTTCCGCAACAGCGCCCAGGAGCGGGTGCTCGGGGCTGTCCATGCCGAGGTCGTCGGCGTGGCCGCCGGTGAGCGCGTTGAGCCAGTATCGCTGGTGCTGGAAAGCGTAGGTGGGCAGCTCGACCCTCCGGGCACCCGTGCCGTCGAAAACGTTGTGCCAGTCGAAGTCCAGGCCGCGAACGTACACTTTGGACACCGCGGTGAGCAGTGCACGGACCTCGTCGCGTCCGCGCCGTGCCACCGGTATCCACGTCTCGTCACGGCCGTCGGGGCGGCTCAGCGGGCCCATTCCCGACAAGACCCCGTCGGGGCCGACCTCGACGAAGGTCCGGACTCCCTGGTCCCGCAAGGTGCTCGCGACGGCGACGAAGTCCACGGCCTCGCGCACATGCCGTACCCAGTAGCCCGGGTCGGTCACCTCGTCGCCGACCACGCGCCCGGTCAACCCCGACACCAACGGGATCGTGGGACGATGGCACTCGACCCGGTCCACGACTTCGGCGAACCGCGCCAGCATCGGCTCCATCAACGGTGAATGGAACGCATGCGACACCGACAACCGCTTCGTCCTGCAACCCTCCAGTTCCGCCGCAGCCGCCAGAACCTCGTCCTCCACCCCGGAAATCACCACCGCCGTCGGCCCGTTCACCGCGGCCATACCCACTCCGGCGCGGCCCGCGATCGCCTTCCGAACTTCGTCTTCGGTCGCCTCGACGGCGATCATCGCGCCGCCGGTCGGCAACTCCTGCATCAACCGGCCGCGCGCGGCTACCACCGCGCAGGCATCCGAAAGCGACCACACGCCGGCCACATACGCGGCCGCCAGCTCGCCGATCGAATGGCCCGCGACCACGTTCGGCCGCATCCCCCACGACTCCAGCAGCCGGAACAGGGCGACCTCGGTCGCGAACAGCGCGGACTGCGCCCACACCGTGTCGTTGAGGTCGCCGTGCTCGCCCCGGATCACCGCCGCGGGTGAACCGTCCAAATGCTCTTCCAAACCGGCACACACCGCGTCAAAGGCTTCCGCGAACACCGGGAACACCGCGTGCAGCCCGGCACCCATGCCTAGCCGCTGCGCACCCTGACCAGTGAAAACAAACCCGACCTTGCCGAGCGACCCCACCACGCCCGACACCACCTGGGCGGACTCGCGGCCCTCGGCCAGTGCGGCCAATCCCTGGCTGTGATCGCCCAGCACGACCGCACGGTGCTCCAACGCCGCCCGGGAAGCCAGCGACCACCCCACGTCCAGCGGCTCATCAACCAGCCCCGCCAACCGCGCCGCCTGTGCGGCCAAGCCTTCCGGCGAACGCGCGGACACCAGCCACGGCACCACCGGCAGCTCGACGTCGATCTCGACGGGAAGCTCCGCGACCTCCGGCGCCTGCTCCACGATGACGTGCGCGTTCGTCCCGGAGAACCCGAACGACGACACCCCCGCCCGACGCGGCCGATCGCCGACCTCCGGCCACGACGTCGCCTCGGTCGCCAACCGCACCGCGCCCGAATCCCACTCCACCCGGGTGGAGGGCTGTTCCGCGTGCAGGGTCGCGGGCACCACGCCGCGGTGCATCGCCGACACCATCTTGATCACCCCGGCCACCCCCGCGGCGGCCTGTGTGTGCCCGATGTTCGACTTCACCGACCCCAGCAACAGCGGCCGATCCGCGGGCCGGTCCTGTCCGTACGTGGCCAGCAGGGCTTCCGCCTCGATCGGGTCACCCAGCCGGGTTCCCGTGCCGTGCCCGTCGACGACGTCCACGCCGTCCGGCTCCAGTCCCGCGCTGGCCAGTGCCGCACGGATCACCCGTTGCTGCGACGGACCGTTCGGCGCGGTCAAGCCGTTCGACGCACCGTCCTGGTTCACCGCGCTGCCGGCCACCACCGCCAGCACCCGATGCCCGTTGCGCCGCGCGTCCGAAAGCCGCTCCAGCACCAAAACCCCAGAACCCTCACCCCAGCCGACACCGTCGGCACCGTCCCCATAGGACTTGCACCGACCATCCGGCGACAAGCCCCGCTGCCGCGAAAAGTCGAAGAACGCGCCCGGCGTGGACATCACCGTCACCCCACCCGCCAGCGCCAGCGAGCACTCCCCCGCGTTCAAAGACTGCGCCGCCAAATGCAGCGCGACCAGCGACGACGAACACGCGGTATCCACCGTCACCGCCGGCCCCTCCAAGCCCAGCGCGTAGGAAACGCGGCCGGAAGCGACCGAACCCATGCTGCCGGTGCCCAGGTAGCCTTCCGAGTCTTCGTGGACCTGATGCCAGGACAGATAGTCGTGGTAGAACAGCCCGGCGAACACCCCTGTGTCACTGCCCCGCAACGAGTTCGGGTCGATCCCCGCGTCCTCCAACGCCTCCCACGACGTCTCCAGATACACCCGCTGCTGCGGATCCATCGCGAGCGCCTCGCGAGGGCTGATGCCGAAGAACTCCGCGTCGAAACCACTCGCCCCGTAAAGGAAACCGCCCTCCGCGGCGACGCTCTTCCGTACCGCGTCCGGATCGGAGTCGACCAGGTCGGCGGGCCAGCCCCGGTCGGTCGGAAAGGTCCCGACCGCGTCAGTGCGCGAGGCGAGCAGCTCCCACAGCTCCGCCGGGGAGGACACACCGCCGGGGAACCGGCAGGCCATGCCCACGATGGCGATGCGGTCCTCGCCGGTGGCCGCGCGCGGTGCGACGCGCGCGGGGGCGGTCTCGCTCCGGCCGGTCAGTTCGCCCAGCAGGAACGCGGTCAGTGCGGCCGGGGTGGGATAGTCGAACACCACGGTGGCGGGCAGCCGCGCGCCGGTGGCCGCGCCCAGGCGCGTCCGGAGTTCCACGGCGGTCAGCGAGTCGAACCCGGAGTCGCGAAAGGACCGTCCGAAGTCGACAGTCGCGTCCCCGGTCAGGCCGAGCACCTGTCCGGCCTGCGCCAGCACCAGATCCCGCACGAGGTCCGCGCGCTCGGCCTCGCCCAGCGACGCGAGCCGCTCAGCCAACGCGTTCCCGTCGGCGGACGACTGCTCGATGGTGCGTCGGGCGGGTGCCGAGGCGCCGACCAGCCCGGACAGCACCTGCGGCACCTCCCCGGCCCGCCGCAGCGCGGCCAGGTCCAGCCGGGCCGCGACCAGCAGCGGCGCGGGAGCGGCGACCGGACCGGTCACCAGGTCCAACACGACGAGACCCTGCACCGCGGACAGGGTCCGCAGGCCCTGGCGGGACAGCCGGGCGCGATCGGTCCCGGTCAGTGCTCCGGCCATGCCGGTGTCCCACGGGCCCCAGGCCAGCGACACCGCGGCGCGGCCCTGCCGGCGTCGATGGGCGGCGAGCGCGTCGAGGAAGGCGTTGCCCGCCGCGTAGTTCGCCTGTCCAGCGGTGCCCCACACCCCGGCGACCGACGAGAACAGGACGAAGAAGTCCAGCTCAGCACCCTCGGTCAGCTCGTGCAACTGCCACGCACCGTCGACCTTCGGCCGCAGCACGGCGGCCATCCGCTCGGCCGTCAGCGACTCGACGACTCCGTCGTCGAGCACTCCGGCGGTGTGCACCACACCGGTGATCGGCACGCCGTCCAGCACCGCGGCCAACTGCGTCCGGTCAGCGACGTCGCACGCGGCGACGGTCACCTCGACACCGGACCGTTCCAGTTCCGCCGCCAGCCCCGGCATTCCCGGTGCCTCGGCTCCCCGGCGGGACAACAAAATCAGCCGCGCGACAGCGCCGGTCTCGGCCAAGTGCCGGGCGACCAGTCCGCCCAGCGCACCGGACGCGCCGGTCACCAGCACGGTGCCCGGACGGGTCCAAGGAGCCGGACGCGGCGCGGTCGTTCGGGCCAGCCGCGGGACCCGCACCTCGCCGGAACGCACCACGAACCGCGATTCCCCGGCCGCCACTCCGGCCCTCAGAGCCCGCTCGTCAGCACTGTCGTCCACATCGGACAGGACGATCCGGCCGGGATGCTCGGCCTGCGCGGCCGAGACCAGGCCCCACACCGTCGCGGCGGCCACGTCGAGGGGCAGGCCGTCACCGGCGTCCACCGCGCGTTCAGTGACCACGACCAGCCGGGTTTCGGTGTCCGCCGCGAGCCATTCCCGCAGCACGGCCAGCACGTCGGCCGCCGCGGCGTGCGCTTGTTCGGGCACTGGGCCCGCGGCCGGATTCACCCGCAGGACCAGGAAATCGGCGTCTTCGCTGCTCCCCCACCCCGCCCAGCGACCGGAGTCCGGGGAGCCGGACGGCACCGGCGCCCATTCCAAGCGGAACAGGTCGTCTCGGGGAGTTTCCCGGCCGGCCGGCAGCGGCCGCAGGGCCAGCGCGCCCACGGTGGCGATCGGTTCGCCCGCCGGATCGGCGAGGAGCAGCGACACCCCGTCGGTGGTCTGGGGGCTGATCCGGACCTGGGCGGTCGTCGCGCCGGTCGCGTGGACCCGGACGTCCCGCCAGGCGAACGGGACCTCCAGCCGCACGCCGTCGGCGCCGACCACCGCGTGCAGGGCGGCGTCGAACAGCGCGGGGTGCACGGCGAAGCCGGCGACCTCGGTGTCCTCGGGCAGCGCGACCTCGGCGAACAGGTCCGCGCCGAGCCGCCAGACCGCGCGGACGCCCCGGAACACCGGCCCGTAGCCGAGTCCGGCTTCGGCCAGCGCCGGGTAGAAGTTCTCCAGATCGACCGGCACCGCCCCGGCCGGGGGCCACTGCGCGAACCGCACGGCCTCGACCGCGGCACCCGGCCGCACGGTGCCCGCCGCGTGGCGCACCCAGTCGTCGCCGCTACGCGCGTACAGGGCCGCTTCGCGGCTGCCGTCCGGGCCCGGTCCGCTCACCGTGACCTGGACCCGCACCGAATCCTCGAGTACCAGCGGCGTTTCCATCAGGAGCTCGTCGATGTGGTCGCAGCCCACCTCGTCGGCGGCGCGGACGACCATGTCCAGCAGCGCGGTGCCCGGCACGAGCACCCGACCCGCCACCACATGGTCGGCCAGCCACGGCTGTTCGCCGAGCGAAAGCCGACCAGTCAGCATCACCCCGCCGGTCGCGGGCAGCTCCACCGCCGCGCCCAGCAACGGATGCCGGGGGCTGTGCAGGCCGAAATCGTCGACGCGACCGCTCGCGACCGCCTTCAGCCAGTACCGCTGACGCTGGAACGCATAGGTCGGCAGCTCGACCCTCCGGGCACCCGTGCCCGCGAAAACGTTGTGCCAGTCGAAGTCCAGGCCACGAACGTACACTTTGGACACCGCCGTCAGCAGCGCACGGACCTCGTCACGTCCGCGCCTCGCCACCGGAATCCACGCCTCGTCCGCCTCCTCGGGACGGCTCAACGGCCCCATCCCCGACAAGACCCCGTCGGGACCCACCTCGACAAACGTCCGGACTCCCTGGTCCCGCAGGGTGCTCGCGACGGCGACGAAGTCCACGGCCTCGCGCACATGCCGCACCCAGTAGCCCGGGTCCGTCACCTCGTCGCCGACCACGGCCCCGGTCAACCCGGACACCAACGGCAGCTCCGGACGTCGACACTCCACCGAGCTCACGACTTCGGCGAACCGCGCCAGCATCGGCTCCATCAACGGCGAATGGAACGCATGCGACACCGACAACCGCTTCGTCCGGCACCCCGCGCCCGCCAGTTCCTTCGCGGCCGCCAGAACCTCGTCCTCGACGCCGGAAATCACCACCGCCTTCGGGCCATTCACCGCAGCTATACCCACCCCTGTGCGGCCCGCGATCACCTTCCGAACCTCGTCTTCGGTCGCCTCGACGGCGACCATCGCACCGCCGGTCGGCAACTCCTGCATCAACCGGCCACGAGCCGCCACCACCGCACACGCATCCGAAAGCGACCACACCCCAGCCACATACGCGGCCGCCAGCTCGCCGATCGAATGGCCCGCCACCGCACTCGGCCGCACACCCCACGACTCCAACAACCGGAACCACGCGACCTCCACCGCGAACAACCCCGACTGCGCCCACACCGTGTCGTTGATATCCCCGTACTCGCCCCGGATCACCGCCGAGGGCGAACCATCCAAATGCTTCTCCAACCCGGCACACACCGCATCAAAAGCTTCCGCGAACACCGGAAACACCGAGTACAGGCCCAACCCCATGCTCAAGCGCTGCGCACCCTGACCAGTGAAAACAAACCCGACCTTGCCAAGCGACCCCACCACACCCGACACCACCTGGGCCGACTCGCGGCCCCCGGCCAACGCCGCCAACCCCTCGCCATGGTCACCCAACACGACCGCACGGTGCTCCAACGCCGCCTTGGCCGCCAACGACCACCCCACGTCCAGCGGCTCATCAGCCAACCCGGCCAACCGCCCGGCCTGTGCGGCCAAGCCTTCCGGCGAACGCGCCGAGACCGGCCACGGCACCACCGGCAACACGACATCAGCCTCGACCGGAGCCTCCGCGACCGCCGGAGCCTGCTCCACGATCACATGCGCATTGGTCCCCGAGATACCGAACGACGACACCCCCGCCCGACGAGGACGGTCACCGACCTCCGGCCACGACACCGCCTCGGTCGCCAACCGGACCGCGCCCGATTCCCAGTCCACTTGGGACGATGGCTCGCCCGCGTGCAGGGTCGCGGGCAGTTCCTCGTGACACAGCGCGAGCACGGTCTTGATCACGCCCGCCACCCCGGCGGCCCACTGCGCGTGCCCGATGTTCGACTTCACCGACCCCAGCCACAGTGGACGGTTCCGATCCTGACCGTAGGTCGCCAGCAACGCCTGCGCCTCGATCGGATCGCCCAGCCGGGTCCCCGTGCCGTGACCCTCCACGGCGTCGACGTCAGCGGCCTCGATGCCCGCGTCGGCGAGCGCGGCGCGGATCACTCGCTGCTGCGAAGGACCGTTCGGCGCCGTCAACCCGTTCGACGCACCGTCCTGGTTCACCGCGCTGCCGGCCACCACGGCCAGCACTTGATGCCCGTTGCGCCGCGCGTCCGAAAGCCGCTCCAAGAGCAGCAGACCGCCGCCCTCGGCCATGCCCATGCCGTCGGCCTGCTCCGCATAGGCCTTGCAGCGGCCGTCCGGCGCCAGGCCCTGCTGGCGGGTGAACCACTCCAGCCACGACGGCGTCGCGTGCACGGTCACGCCGCCGGTCAGCGCCAGCGAGCACTCCCCGGCACGCAACGACTGCGCCGCCAGGTGCAGGGCGACCAACGACGAGGAGCACGCCGTGTCGACGGTGAGCGCGGGGCCTTCCAGTCCGAGGGTGTAGGAGACCCGGCCGGAGAGAATGCTGGGCGCGATCCCGGATTGGAGATGCCCCTGAAGCTCTTCGGGCGCGTTGCCGCCGTACCCGGAGGCCGCGCCGCCGACGAACACGCCGGTCGTCGAGCCGCGCAGCCGTTTCGGATCGAGGCCCGCGCGTTCGAACGCCTCCCAGGACAGTTCCAGCAGCATCCGCTGTTGCGGGTCCATCGCCAGCGCCTCGCGCGGGCTGACGCCGAAGAACGCGGCATCGAATTCTCCCGCCGCAGCAAGGAATCCGCCGCCGAGCGTGGCGATGTCGCCGAGGCCGTCCCAGCCCCGATCGGAGGGCAGCGGCCCGACGGCGTCGCCGCCCGCGGCCAGGAGCCGCCACAGTTGCTCGGGGTCGCTGATGTCGCCGGGCAGGCGGCAGCTCATCGCGACGATCGCGATCGGCTCGTCCGCGGCCGCGCCGGTGCGCTCCGGTGTCCGTGCGGCGTCGGCGAGCCCGAGAAGTTCGGTTCGCAGGAACTCGGCCAGTGCGAGCGGGGTCGGATGGTCGAAGGTGAGCGTGCTGGGCAGCTTGCGCCCCAGCGCGGTGCACAGCCGGCCACGCAGGTCGACCCCGGTGACCGAGTCGAAGCCGATCTCCTTGAAGGTCAGCGCGGAATCCACCGACTCCGGCGACGCGTGCCCGAGGACGGCGGCGGCCTGCGCCCGGACCAGGTCGAGCACCCGCGTGACCTGCTCCGCGGCCGACTTCCCGGCCAACGTCCGCGCCCACCCGGAGACCGGGGCGGCCACGGGTTCCGGCAGGCTCGCGGCGACGCCGTCGAGCCGGCGGGGAGCTCCGGCGTCGAGCCAGAACCGTTCGTGCTGGAAGGCGTAGGTGGGCAGGTCGACGCGGTTCGCCGCGGGCAGCACGGCCGTCCAGTCCACCGGCACGCCGTGCGTGTACGCCTCGGCGAGGGAGGCGAGCAGCCGGGCGCTGTCGCCCTCGTCGCGGCGCAGCGTGCCGCACACCGCACCGGCGTCCGCCAAGGTGTCGGCGATCGCGGCAGTCAGCACCGGATGCGGGGACACCTCGATGAACACCCGGTCGCCGAGAACCCGCACGGCACGGTCGAAACGCACCGGCGCCCGCAGGCTTTCATACCAGTACCCGGCGTCCAGTTCGTCGCCGGTCAGAGTTTCACCGGTCATCGCCGACACCATCGGCACCCGGCCACGCCGCGGCTCGATCCCCGCCAGCACCGCACGGATCTCCGCTTCCAGCCGCTCCACCTGCGCGGAGTGCGACGCGTAGTCCACCGAAACCATCCGCGCCCGGATGTCCTCGGCGTCCAGCTCCGCCTTCAACTCCGCCAGCGCCGCCGGTTCACCCGAGACCACCACTGCGGACGGCCCGTTGACCGTGGCCAGCGACAACCGCTCACCCCACCGGGCGAGCCGCTCTTCCACTTCGGCCACGGTCGCGTTGACCGACAACATGCCGCCCAGACCCGCGAGCGCAGTCAGCGATTTCGACCGCAGAGAAACGATCCGCGCACCGTCCTCGAGGGACACCATCCCCGCGACCGTGGCCGCCGCGATCTCGCCCTGGGAGTGGCCCACCACCGCAGCGGGCACGACACCCGCGGCTTCCCACGCCGCGGCAAGGGAAACCATCACCGCCCACAACGCGGGCTGCACGACGTCCGCCGACTCCAGCTCGCCTTCGAGCACCTCGGACAGCTTCCAGTCCACAAAGGACTCCAACGCTGCCGCGCACTCCGCCAGCCGGGCCGCGAACACCGGATTCGTCCGCGCCAGCGCGAGCCCCATGCCCCGCCACTGCGAACCCTGGCCGGGAAAGACGAACACCGGCCGCCCGGAACCGCGCGCGACCCCGGAGACGACCTCGGCCCCGGGCACCCCGTCGGCGAGACCGGCCAACCCGGTCCGCAGGTCCCCGGTCACCACCGCGCGATGCTCGAACGGGGTCCGGGTGGTGGCCAGCGACCAGGCCAGCTCAGCCGGTTCGAGCCCGGGCCGCGCCGACACCCAGTCTCGCAGCCGGGCCGCCTGCGCCCGCAGCCCCTCGGCCGAGCGAGCGGACAGCACCCAAGCCGGGACCGCTTCCGGCACCGGCACCTGCTCCGTGGTGCCGGGGGCTTGTTCCACGATGACGTGCGCGTTGGTGCCGCTGAGCCCGAATCCGGACACCCCGGCCCGGCGGGGACGGTCGCCCGCCGGCCACCGCACCGGTTCGCTCAGCAGCCGGACAGTGCCGCGCGACCAGTCGACGCGCGGGGTCGGCTCCTCGCCGTGCCGGGTCGCGGGCAGCACGCCGTTGCGCAGCGCGAGCACCATCTTGATCACCCCGGCCACCCCGGCCGCGGCCTGGGTGTGCCCGAGGTTCGACTTGACCGAGCCCAGCCACAACGGCTCGTCCCGCTCCCGGCCGTAGGTGGCGAAGAGGGCTTCCGCCTCGATCGGGTCGCCGAGAGTGGTCCCGGTGCCGTGCGCCTCCACTGCGTCCACTTCGGACGCGTCGAGCCGGGCATTGGCCAGAGCCTGGCGGATCACCGCCTGCTGCGCCTCGCCGTTCGGGGCGGTCAGGCCGTCGCTCGCGCCGTCGGAGTTGACCGCGGAACCGCTCAGCACGGCCAGCACCGGCTGTCCGTCGCGGATAGCGTCGGACAACCGCCGCAACACGAGCAGGCCGACCCCCTCCGACCACACGGTGCCGTCAGCGGCGGCGGAGAACGGCAGGCAGTCCCCCTCCGGCGACAGCGCCCGCAGGCCGCTGAACGCGACGAAGTTGCCGGGCGTCGACATCACGGAGACGCCGCCGGCCAGCGCCAGCGAGCAGTCGCCAGCGCGCAATGCCTGTGCGGCAAGGTGAATCGCGACCAGCGAACTGGACGCGGAGGTGTCCACGGTGAGAGACGGCCCGTGCAGCCCGAGCAGATACGAGACCCGGCCGGACAGCACGCTGGTCGTGGTGCCGGTCAGCAGGTAGCCCTTCACCGGCGAGGGCGCGTCCTCCAGCCGCGGGCCGTATTCCCGGGGCTCCGCGCCGACGAACACCCCGGCGCTGGTGCCCCGGAGCGACTCCGGGACGATGGCAGCCCGTTCGAGTGCCTCCCACGAAGCTTCCAGCAGCAACCGCTGCTGCGGTTCCATCGCCAGCGCCTCTCGCGGCGGAATGCCGAAGAACCACGCGTCGAAACCGGTTGCGTCGTCGAGGAAACCGCCGCGGGCGAGGTAAGTCTTCCCGGCCGCTTCCGGATCTCGGTCGTGCAGGTCCGGCCGCCACGCCCGGTCTTCAGGGAACGCCGACAGCACGTTCCCGCCTTCGGCCAGCAGCTCCCAGAGGTCTTCGGGCGAGCGGACGCCGCCGGGGTACCGGCAGCTCATGCCGACGACGGCCACCGGCTCCGCGCCGTCGGCCGCGCTTCCCGTGCCGTTCGTTCGGTCGGTCTCGTTCACAACACCCTCGGCATTCCGGAGATCTTCTGGGATAGCTGCGCGAATCCCGCCGCTACCTGGCACGGGCGGCGGGCGGGGAAGGACGCGCGGACGCGGGCCTTCCCCGCCCGGTGGGGGTCGGGGCGGGTCCGGTGTCAGCCGGGACGCACCGCAGTTTCGGCGGCGACGGCCAGCTCCGGCGCGGTGAGGCTCATCGTCGTCGAGGCGTCGCGCCGGTCGGCCACCAAGTGCAGGTGCTGCAGGCCGTCCGCGGCGGCTTCGCCGAGCACGGTGAGGCAGTCGCAGGCGTCGGTGGTGAACCCGGCGAACCGGTAGGCGATCTCCATCATCCGGTTGCGGTCGGTGGCCCGGAAGTCCGCGACCAGATGCCCGCCCGCCCGCGCGGCCTCGTCGATCAGCCAGTTGAGCAGCACCGCGCCCGCGCCGAAAGTGACCACCCGGCAGGAGGTCGCGAGCAGCTTCAGGTGCCACAGCCGCGGATGCCGTTCCAGCAGCAGCACGCCGACCGCTCCGTGCGGGCCGAACCGGTCGGTGAGGGTGACGGTGAGCACCTCGTGGTCGGGATCGGCGAGCAGTTTCCGCAGGTCCGCGTCGGAGTAGTGCACGCCGGTCGCGTTCATCTGACTGGTGCGCAGGGTCAGCTCTTCGACCCGCGACAGGTCGACCTCGTCGGCGCGCTTGATCGCCATCACCAAATCGAGGCTGCGCAGGAAGTCCTCGTCCGGGCCGTTGAAGGTCTCCTTCTCCGCGTCCCGGCGGAAACTGGCCTGGTACATCTCGCGACGGCGGCGCGCGTCGACGGTGACGATCTCGGGGCTGAACTCTGGCAGCCCGGTCAGCTCGCCCGCCTGCGTGGCGTCGTAGCAGCGCACGGCGTCGCTGTGGTAGTTCACCTCCGCCCGCTCCGTCGGCAGGTCGTCGATGAAGGCGATGGTGGTCAGCGCGAAGTTCAGCCGCTCCGCGATCTCCGCCACCGAATCGGACTTGCGGCCCCAGCCGATCTGCGGATGCACGAAGTACTCGGCGAGGCCGAGCTTCTCCAGGTGCTTCCAGGCTAGGTCGTAGTCGTTCTTGCTGGCGATGGAGTTCAGGACGCCGCGGGAGTCGAGTTCGATGATGGTCTCCCGGATCCCCGGGAACAGTTCCACGTCCGGGTCCTCCAGCAGGGTCCCGTCCCATACGGTGTTGTCCAGGTCCCAGACCAGGCATTTGACCAAGGTCGGCTTGTCGGTCACGGAAGTTCTCCTCCCCGGTTGCGCAAGACGTGATCGGCCAGGATCAGCTTGCAGATCTCGTTGCTGCCCTCGATCAGTTCCATCAGCTTCGCGTCGCGGAACGCGCGGGCGGCGACGTGCCCGTCCCCCGCGCCCGTCGAACCGTGCAGTTGAACGGCGGCCGCGGCGGCACGAGCCGCGTAGCCGGCGCTCACGTGCTTGGCGAGCACCGTCAGCGCGCCGAGGTCGGGCGAGAAGCTGTCCCAGCCCTGGCTGGCGTGTTCGCAGGCGCGCAGGCTCAGCTGCTCGGCCACGTACATCTCGGCCAGGTGTTCCTGCACCAGCTGGTGTTCAGCGAGCGCCACCCCGCCCTGGCGGCGGTGCGCGACGTGCCGCGCGGCGGAGTCGAGGCAGGCCCGGATGATGCCGACACATCCCCAGGCAATCGACATCCGGCCGTAGGACAGCGCCGTGGTGAACAGCAGCGACAGCGGCTGCTCGCCCCCGCCGAGTACCGCGGAGGCGGGGATCGCCACGTTGTCCAGGAAAATGTTCGCGTGCCCGGCGGCCCGGCACCCCATCGGATGCGGCACCGGTTCGACCCGCACGCCCTGGGCGTCGGTGGGCACCACGACCGCGGCGGCGCCGTCCCCGTCGCCGTGGCGGGCCACGATGAGCACGAAATCGGCGTAGCGGGTGCCGGTGACCCACTTCTTCTCGCCGTCGAGGACGAACCCGTCCCCTTCCGGCTTGAGACGGGTGCGCATGGCGGCGAGATCGCTGCCCGCGCCCGGTTCGCTGAACCCGACCGCGGTCAGCTCACCGCCGGTGAGCCTGCCGAGCAGCTCGCGGCGCTGCACCTTGTCGCCGAAGCGCTGGACGGTCCACGCCACGATGCCCTGCGAGGTCATGATGCTGCGCAGCGAACTGCACAGTTCGCCGGCCTCGGCGGTGAACTCCCCGTTTTCGGCGCTGCTCAGGCCCCGTCCGCCGAACGACTCCGGGACCTGCGCGCAGAGCAGGCCGCGGGAGCCGAGGTCCCGCAGCAGCCCGGTCGGCAGCTCGCCCTCGACGTCCCAGCCCGCGGCCCGGTCGCCGACGAGCTCGCCGAGCAGGGCGATCTCGTCGGCGATCGTCTCAAACATCGCCGTCCTGGAGCCGGAGCACCAGCTCGGCCATCGCCACCACGGTGCGGAAGTTGTCCAGTTTGAGGTCCGGACCGACGATGGCGATGTCGTAGGTCGATTCGAGGTGCACGACGAGCTGCATCGCGAACATCGAGGAGACGACGCCGGAGGTGAACAGGTCCTGGTCGGCCTCGACGTCGGTCTTGATGCGCTCGCTGAGGAAGCCGAGCAGCTCCTGCTGAAGGCTTTCCGCGGTGCGCGACGTGGCGGTGGTCTCCCCGGTAGTCATGACGCGACCTTTCCGTAGTCGTAGAAGCCCCGGCCGGTTTTCCGGCCGAGGTGGCCGTCCGCCACCTTCTGCAGCAGCAGGTCGCAGGGGCGGCAGCTTTCGTCGCCGCGGCGCTCGTAGAGCACGTTGAGGGAATCGACCAGGTTCTCCAGGCCGATCAGGTCGCCGGTGCGCAGCGGTCCGGTCGAGTGGCCGAGGCAGCCTTCGAGCAGGCCGTCGACCACCTCGACGGAGGCGACGCCCTCCTCCACCAGCATCGCCGCGGTGTTGATCAGCGGGTGCAGCAGCCGGTTGATCACGAACCCGGCCGAGTCCTCGATCACCAGCGATTCCCGGCCCAGCACCGAAAGCAGCCCGACGGCGTTGTCCAGCACCGCAGGCGCGGTGCGCGGGCCGCGGATCACCTCGACCATCTTGATCAGGTACGAGGGGTTCATGAAGTGCACGCCGACCAGTTCTTCCGGACGCGCGGTCCAGGCGGCCATCTCGTCGATCGGGATGCACGAGGTGTTGGAGATCAGCGTGGTGCCCGGGGCCACGATCCGCGAGGCCTCTGCGAGCACCTTTTCCTTCACCTCGGCTACCTCGGTGACGGCCTCGACGACGGTGGTCGCGTCCGCGATCGAGGACAGCGAGGTGCTGGTGGTCAGTCCGGCCGTCGGGCGGTCCGGCAGGACGCCCATCAGCTGGGCGTGCCGGGTCTTCTGCGCGATGGTGGCCTTCGCCGTGTCCAGAACGGACTCGTCGATGTCCACCAGCACGACCGGGACGCCGTGGCCGAGCGCGAGTGTCGAGATGTTCGTGCCCATCACCCCGGCGCCGATGACGGCGAGTCGGTGATCTTCGTAAGCCGTGGTCATACGTTCTTCCCTGCGGTCTCGTGAGCCGATTCCTGCCTTGCTTGTGACGCGCGCACCCACGCGGCCAGCGCCGCGGGAGTCGGGTGCTCGAACACCTCGGTCAGCCCGAGGGGGGTTCCGGTGAGCTCTTCGGCCTGCTGCGCCAGCACGGCGCCGAGCAGCGAATGGCCGCCCGCTTCGAAGAAGTGGGTCCGTGCGGTGGCCTCGCCGCCGAGCAGCTTCGCCCAGATCCGCACCAGGTCCTCGACCACTGCGTCCTCGTGGTCGCGGTCGCCGGTTTCCGGCCGGGCCTCCCGTTCGGCGAGCAGCCGCAGCGCCTCGGTGTCGACGCTGCCGTCGGCGGTCTCCGGCAAGGCCTCCAGCGACACCACCGGCCAGGGGACTTCCTTCGCTGCCAACGGTTTCGCTGCCACCGCGAAGACGACGACGGTGTGTTCCCCGTCGTCCGCCGGGACGGCGACCGCCGCCGCGGCGGACACGCCGGGCTCGTCCAGCAGCGCCGCTTCGAGGTCGCCGAGGTTGACCGGACCGTGCGCGGTGTCGAACCGGCGGCCGAGCTGACCGAGCCATTCGATCGCGCCTTCGGGCAACCAGCGGGCCAGTTCTCCGGTGCGCGCAGGGCCATCGCCGGTGTCCAGGCACAGTTCGCCGCGGACGCCGACGGGCAGTTCCCGTCCGTCCGGAGCGACGATGGAGACTCGGCCGCCGGACAGTGCTCGTTCGCCGGGAGTCAGGGAGAGCCGTTCCTCCAACGCGGCCGCCGCGCGGGCCGGAGTGGCTGCGGGAACTGTCACGGCGATAGGTGCGCGATGGGCACGTTCGACGGTCTCGCGGTCGGTGTCGCTCCACCCGGCGGTTTCGGCCAGCGGCCGGTCCGGTGACCGGGCGGCGGCGACCAGCAGGGCGTCCAGCCGCCGCAGCAGCGCCGCCACGTCGGCGCGGTCCAAGTTCTCGGTGGAGTACCGGAACTGGATCTCCGGGGTGGTCTGCGAGGCGACCAGTTCGAGGTCGAACTTGCTGTAGGGGTTGTCCACCCGCAGCAGCCGGGCGGAATGGCCGGCCACGGCCAGTTCGGTGACCGGCGAGTCGGGCACGAAGTTGAACAGGTGCCGGTAAAGCGCGGTCTGCCAGGTGGAGCCGATGCCGGGCAGTTCGCCGGTCAGCTCCTCCACCGAGGTGTGCGCGTGCGCCATCGCGCCGAGGAAGGCGTCCCGGGCGTGCCGGACGAGCGGGCCGAACCCGGCCGCCAGATCCACCTGCACCCGGATCGGCACCACGTTCACGTGGTAGCCGATGGCGCCGCTGTTCTCGCCGCGGACGTCGACCGGGGTTCCGACCACCAGATCGGCGCCCGCGCCGTGCGCGACGAGCAGCGCGGAGTAGGCGGCCAGCAGCACCGCCGCGACCGGGGCGCGCAGCTTCCGCTGCAACTGCCCGATCGCCGCCAGCGCTTCGCCGGAGAGCGGGTGGCGCGCGTAGTCGCCGCGCATCATCGGCCGGTGGACGCGGGGCCGTCCGCACCACAGGTCGAGCGTGCCGGGGGTGAAGCCGCTCAGGTTTTCGCGCCAGTACTCGAGATCGGCGGGCCGCGGCCGGCTTTCCACGCCCGCCGGGGGCCGCGCCGGGGCGGGCGGCACCGGACGCCCGGCGACGATCGCCTCGTAGACCGGGAGGAACTCCTGCAGGAACAGCGCGGCGGAGGTCATGTCGAACGCCAGGTGGTGCACGCCGAGGCAGAACAGGTCGCCGTCCGGGCCGCGGGCGTGTCCCGCGCGGATCAGCAGATCGCCCTCCAGCGGGAACGGGCGGTCCACGAACGCGGTGAGGTCCTTTTCCAGCTCCGCGCCGGAAAGTTCGAGCGGTTCGACCGTCACCTCGGACACCTCCGCCGAGTCGGCGGGCAGGATCTCCTTGACCAGGTCAGCGCCACCGGCGCGGAAGACCGTGCGGAGCGCCTCGGTGCGCGCCACCACCACGGCCAGCGCCTCGCGCAGCGCGTCCGGGCGCAGCCGCCCCGCCACGTGCAGGGCGAAGCCGAGGTTGTTGATCCCCGCGCCGGGGACCAGTTCCTCCATCAGCCACAGTGCTTTTTCTTTGTTGGTCGTCGCGGTCGTCGTGGCGGCCATCGCGCTCAGAACCCGGAGTGGTCTCGGAGCACCCGCGCGGTTTCGTCGGCGCGCAGCAGGTCGGCGTGGCTGACTTCGAGGCGGAACCGCTTGTCGATCAGCTTGGTCGCGTTGACCGCGGTGGGGGCGCCGTCCTCTTCCAGCGCCGCGTAATCGGTGGAGGTGAGCGCGAGCGAACGGCCCCAGGCGGAGGCGGGGTCGATGCCCTCGGCGGCGGTGAGCCACGCCATGTAGGTCTCGAAGAACCGGACGACCTCTTCGCCGCGTTCCGGCGCGAGGCCGACCTTGCGGAACGCGCCGGTGGCCACCTCGCGGTAGAGCGCGACGATCTCCTCGGTGGCGTCGGCCAGCGCGATCCCCGGCGTGGTCACGATCTCGACGGCCCGCAGCCGGGCCTGGTTCGCTTCATCCGCGGTGAGCACCGGGCCGCCGAGCGCGATCAGCTTGTCGATCTCCACCGCGAGCAGCTGCTTGTCGGTGACCTGCCCGTCGAACAGCACCACGGCCGGTTCGGTGCTCTGCCGCCGCGCGATCCGCTCGGCGATCTCCGCCGCGTAGACGCCGCCGAGGCAGTAGCCGAGCACCGCGACCACCTCGCGGCCGCTCAACTGCTCGTCCCCGGTCCAGTAGTCGAGGTAGGTCTCCGGGCCGGGCCGATCGGCGAGGGTCACCGCGGGCAGCTTCGTCTGGAGCACGCCGTGGGCGGACCACGCGGAGCCCATCACCGCGGTCAGATCCGCGAATCCCGCTTCGGAACGGCCGGGCGCGGGAAAATCGACGGCGAGGACGACGGAGTTCGACGTGGGGGCGGAGAGCACGCTCCACGATTCTTCGTTCGGCACTGGTAGATCCCATCATCGAAGTCGGACGGCCAAGTTCCCCGCGCTCGCGGACGGCGAACGCGCGCGACGATTCCCCTGGACCGCCGGGAAAAGGCGGCCCCGCGCGCTTTCGCCTACCCCGCCGAACCGGCGGGGTCGTGCAGTTCCTTCGCCAGGAAGTCCGCGATGGCTTCCGGCAGGTAGTTGTCGTAGACGAAGCCCTCGGGCAGCTTAAGACCAGTCCGCGCGTCGAACCTCTCGCGCAGTTGAACGGCCGACATCGACGTCGCGCCCAGATCGAAGATGTCCGTGCTCGGCCCGACCTCGTCGACCGACGCGTAGCCGAGCACGCCGGCGATCTCCTCGCGGACCAGCCCGAGCAGCACTTCCCGGCGCTCCGCCTCGGTCTTCCCCGCCAGCAACGGCAGCCACTGCGACTCCGCCGCGGCTTCCCCGCCGGGCCCGGCGCCGGCACCGCGCCAGGCGACGATCCGTTCCAGCACCGCGGAAAGCGGCATTTCGGCACTCAACTGCTCGGTCGTACCGAGCACTTCGGACAGTGCCGTCAGGTCACCGCCGTCGAGTGCGGCCCAGAACTCCCGCTCCCCTCGCACCTGCTTGTGCACAGCGGGCGGGGCGGGCCAGAACCGGTTGCGCTGGAACGCATACGTCGGCAGGTCCACCCGTCGCCCGCGGCCGAGCAGCGCGGTCCAGTCCACCGCGGTGCCCTGGACGTGCACCGCGGAAAGCGCGGTCAGCACCGCGCTCAGACCGGGCACCGCACCGGACAGTGCGGCGGTGACCGTGGCCTCCGGTTCCGCCGGGCTCAGCCGCTCGGCGCCGAACTCCACGTATTCGCCGAACCCGCCGAGTTCTTCCACCGGCAGCACCGGGACACGTCCCGCGCGCCGTTCCGCCAGGGTGTCCGCGGCGAGCGACGCCGCCGCTTCGGCCAGGGTCAACTCCCCTGCCACCGTCGCGGCCGCGAGCTCGCCGATCCCTTGCCCGGCGACAGCTGCCGGGCGCACGCCCGCCGAACGCCACAGCCCGGCCAGCGAAACCTGCACGGCCCAGCGGACTTCCGGCCGGTCCGAGCCGGTTCGCACCCCCTCGTCCAACTCGACGGACAGCGCCCGCGCGCACTCGGCGATGCTCGCCGCGAAGGCGGGAGACTCGTCCATCAGCTCAGCCAGCGGACCGAACCCCTTGTCGGGGAAGACAAACACGGCCTTGCGGTCGGTCGCGACGCCCGTCGGCACTTCCGGCGACGGTGTGCCGTCGGCGAGCGCAGACAGCCCGGCGAGCAGGCCGTCGCGGTCGCGGCCGACGACGACGGCGCGGTGGCCGAAGACCGTTCTGGTGCGGGCCAAGGAAAAACCGACGTCGACCAGGTCCGCGTCCGGCCGGTCGAGCAGGTGCGCCCGCAGCCGCGCGGCCTGTGCCCGCACCGCTTCCCCGGTCCGCGCGGACAACGCCCACGGCACCACCGCCGGGCCGCCGGACCGCTCCGGCTGTTCAGCCGCGACCGGGGCTTCCTCCACGATGACGTGTGCGTTGGTGCCGCTGATCCCGAACGAGGACACCCCGGCTCGTCGGGGCCGTCCGCCCGAGGGCCAGGACACCGGTTCGGTGAGCAGCCGCACCTCGCCCGCCGACCAGTCGATGTGTGGCGAGGGCTCGTCCACGTGCAGGGTCTGCGGGAGGCGCTGGTTCCGGAGGGCGAGCACCATCTTGATCACCCCGGCCACGCCCGCGGCCGCCTGCGTGTGCCCGATGTTGGACTTCACCGAGCCCAGCCACAGCGGCCGCTCCGCCGTGCGATGCTGCCCGTAGGTCTCGATCAGCGCTTGCGCCTCGATGGGATCGCCCAGCGAGGTGCCGGTGCCGTGCGCCTCCACGGCGTCCACTTCGGATGCAGTGAGGTGCGCGTTCGCCAGCGCCGCCCGGATGACCCGTTGCTGCGACGGGCCGTTCGGCGCGGTGAGGCCGTTGGAGGCGCCGTCCTGGTTGGTCGCGCTGCCCCGGAGGACCGCGAGCACGGGGTGCCCCGCGCGGCGCGCGTCCGACAGCCGTTCCAAGACGAGCAGCCCCGCGCCCTCGGCGAATCCGGTGCCGTCCGCGCCCGCCGCGAAGGCCTTGCACCGGCCGTCCGGCGCCAGCCCGCGCTGACGGGAGAACTCGACGAACGTGCCCGGCGTGGCCATGATCGTGACCCCGCCGGCCAGCGCCATCGAGCATTCGCCGCTGCGCAGCGCCTGCGCGGCCAGGTGCAGGGCCACCAGCGCGGAGGAGCACGCGGTGTCCACGGTCATCGTGGAGCCCTCGAGGCCCAGCGTGTAGGCCAGCCGTCCGGAAAGGATGCTCGTGGCGATGCCGGTCATCAGGTGGCCTTCGAGGTCGGCGCTGCCCTCTTCGGCGAGCACGCTCTGCTCGTAGCCGGAGGTGTAGCCGCCCACGAACGCCCCGGTCTGGCTGCCGCGCAGCGAGGTCGGGTCGATCCCGGCCCGTTCGAACGCCTCCCAGGACAGTTCCAGCAGCAGGCGTTGCTGCGGGTCCATCGCCAGCGCCTCGCGCGGGCTGATCCCGAAGAACGCGGCGTCGAACGCGCTGGCGTCGGAGAGGAAGCCGCCCGCCTGGGTGTAGGAGGTGCCGGTGTGCGCGGCGTCCGCGTCGTACAGGCCGCCGAGGTCCCAGCCGCGGTCGGCGGGGAACGCCGAGATGACGTCCTCACCGCCGTCCAGCAGCCGCCAGAACTCCTCCGGGCTGTCGACCCCGCCGGGGAACCGGCAGCTCATCCCGACGATGGCGACGGGCTCGTGGTCGGTGGCCCCACCGGTGACGACCGGCGCGGCCGGGCGCGCGGCGACCCCGCCGAACTGTTCGGCGAGCCGCACCGCGAGCGCGGTCGGGTTCGGGTAGTCGAAGACCAGGGTCGCGGGCAGCCGCAGGTCGGTCGCGGTGCTGAGCCGGTTGCGCAGCTGCACCGCGGTCAGCGAGGTGAAGCCCAGGTCGGTGAACGCCCGTTCCGGATCGACCGCTTCGCCGGTCGCGTGCCCCAGCGTCGCGGCGACGTGGGTCCGCACCAGGCTGAGCAGCACCTCGTGCCCGTCCTGCGCGGACAGCGCGGCGAGCTGCTCGCGCAGCGAATCCGCGCCCGCCGCGCCGGACGAAGCGCTCCGGCGAGCCGGGCCGCCGAGCAGCGCCCGCCACAACGGCGCGACCTCGCCGCTGCGGGCCGCCTGGGTCCGCAGCCGGCCGAGATCGAGACGCACGGGCACCAGGACGGCCTCGGCCCGGTCGAGCGCGTCGTCGAACAGTTCGAGGCCCTCGTCGGCGCTGAGCGCGCCGCCGTCGCGGGCCATCTTGGCGCGTTCGGCGTCGGTGAGCGTGCTGGTCAGGCCGCTGACCTCGGCCCACATGCCCCAGGCGAGGGACGTGCCGGGCAGGCCGCCCGCGCGCCGGTCGGCGGCGAGGGCGTCGAGGAAAGCGTTGGCGGCCACGTAGTTGCCCTGCCCGGCCACGCCGAAGGTGGCCGCGGCCGAGGAGAACAGCACGAAGCGCGCCAGGTTCCGGTTTCGGGTGAGTTCGTGCAGGTGCCAGGCGGCGAACGCCTTTGGCCGCAGCACAGTGTCCACACGCGACTCGGTGAGCGAAGTGATCGTCGCGTCGTCGAGCACCCCGGCGGTGTGCACCACGGAGGTAAGCTCCGGGATCGCGTCGACCACGGTGGCCAGTTCGGCCCGGTTCGCCGCGTCGCAGGCGAGGACGGCCACTCCGGTGCCGCGATCGGCTAGTTCGGCGGCCAGCGCCGCCGCCCCGGCGGCCGCGGGACCGGATCGGCTGGTCAGCACCACCGCGTCGGCCTGTCCGGTGGTCGCCAGATGCCGGGCGACGAGTGAGCCGAGGGTGCCGGTGCCGCCGGTCACCAAGGCGGTGCCCGCGACCGGCGGGTGCGCTGCCCCTTGCCGGGCGCCGCTCGGGCGGGCGAGCCGCCGGGCGTAGGCGAGCCGCCCTCGGACCGCCAGTTCCGGTTCCCCACTGTCCACAATGGTCGGCAGGAGCGCGGCGGCGGCGCCGTCGGGCAGGTCGGCCAGCACTACCCGGCCGGGGTTTTCCGCCTGTGCGGACCGTACCAGTCCCCACGCCGCGGAACCGGCCAGATCGCCGATCCGCTCGCCAGGCTCGACGGCCTGGCTCCGCCGGGTCAGGAGCACCAGCCGCGTCTGCTCCAGCCGTTCCTCCGCCAGCCACGACTGGAGCAGGTTCAGCGTGTCCACAGTGGCCTGGTGCGCCGCCTTCGCCGCGTCGGCCGCGTCTCCGTCACCGACCCAAACCAGCACCACGTCGGGGGTGTTCTCCGCCGCGATCAGCGCAGGCAGGTCCACAAAGGACCGCAGCGTGAGCGTGTCGGTGAGGCCGAAACGGTCAGCTCCGAGAAGAGCCCAGTCCCCGGCGAGCGCGGGTGCCTCGCCGATCGCGGACCACTCCACCGCGAACAACGCGTCCGCCACGCTGGGTCCGGCGACGGTCGGCTGATCCGTCGCGAGCGGACGGGTGATCAGCGAGTCCACCGTGATCACCGTAGCCCCGGTTGGGTCGGCGGCCGTCACGGTCAGCGCGCCGGTGTGGTCCCGGCGCAACCGCGCCCGGAGCGCCGACGCCCCGCTCGCGTGCAGCCGCGCTCCCGTCCACGCGAACGGCAGGCGCACCTCGCCGGATTCGGCGGTGCCGGTCAGCGCGCTGGCGTGCAGCACCGCGTCGAGCAGCGCGGGGTGCAGGCCGAACGCTCCCGCGTCGAGCCCGTCCGGGAGGGCGACCTCGGCGAAGACATCCTCACCGCGACGCCAGACCGCTTGCAGGCCGCGGAAGGCCGGGCCGTAGCCGTACGGGCCTTCGTCCGCGTACATCCCGTCGATGTCCACACCAGTGGCCTCGCGGGGCGGCCAGACGGCCAGCTCGGGGTCCCGGGTCTCCGCGGTCGTCGCCGTAGTGACGGTGCCGCTGGCGTGTTGAGTCCAGTCCTCGCCCGCGTCGTCGCGGCGCGCGAACACCTCGACCGTCCGACGCCCGTCCTCTGCGTCGCCCAGCACCACCTGGACCTGCACGCCGCCGTCGGCCGGGATCACCAGCGGAGACTGCAAAGTCAGCTCTTCCAGCAGGCCGCAGCCCATCTGGTCCCCGGCCAGCACCGCCAGTTCCACGAACGCCGTGCCCGGCAACAGGAGCACCCCGTTCACGACGTGGTCGGCCAGCCACGGATGCGTGCGCACCGACAACCGGCCAGTGCACACCATGCCTGCGCCGCCGGCCAGTTCCACCGCCGCGCCCAGCAAGGGATGGTCCACGGCGCCCAAGCCCAACGAGACCGCGTCACCGGCACGACCGCCACCGGGCTTCGGCCAGTACCGCACATGACCGAACGCATAGGTCGGCAGGTCCACGTGGGCGCCGGACGGCAGCACCGCTGCCCAGTCCACCGGCGCACCGTGCACGAAAGCTTCCGCGAACGAGGCCAGCAACCGCGCCGCACCGCCGTCGTCCCGGCGGAGCGTGCCGCACACGACGCCGGGCGCCGCGCCCGGACCGGCGGCGGCGACCACCTCGTCCAGGGTGTCCGTCATCGCGCCGAGCAGGACCGGGTGCGGGGTCACCTCGATGAACATCCGGTGCCCGTCGCCTGCGACGGTCCGGATCGCGCGATCGAACCTGACCGGCGCACGCAGGCTCTCGTACCAATACCCGGCGTCGAGTTCCTCGCCGGTCAGAGTTACCCCGGACATCGCCGACACCATCGGCACCCGGCCCCGCCGCGGCGACACCTCCGCCAGCACCGCGCGGATCTCCTCTTCCAGGCTTTCCACCTGCGCACAGTGCGACGCGTAGTCCACCGCGACCATCCGTGCCCGGATGCCCTCGGCGTCCAGTTCGGACTTCAGCCCGGCCAACGCCTGCGGCTCACCTGAGACGACCACCGCGGCCGGACCGTTCACGGCCGCGAGCGACAGTCGATCATCCCATCGGCCGAGCCGTTCCTCCACTTCAGAGGCAGCGGCGCTGACCGACAGCATGCCGCCCCGGCCCGCCAACGCCTTCAACGTCTTCGAGCGCAGCGCCACCACCCGCGCACCGTCCTCGACGGACAGCATCCCCGCGACGGTCGCCGCCGCGATCTCGCCCTGCGAATGACCGACCACCACGTCCGGCCGGACCCCGGCCGCTTCCCAGACGGCGGCAAGGGAGACCATGACCGCCCACAGCGCGGGCTGGACGACATCCGCCGATTCCAGTTCGCCGCCGAGCGCCTCGGACAGCTTCCAGTCCACAAAGGACTCCAGTGCCCGCTCGCATTCGGCGAGCCGGGCCGCGAACACCGCGCTCGACCGCGCGAGTTCCTCGCCCATGCCGAGCCACTGCGAACCCTGACCGGCGAAGACGAACACCGGGCGCACGTCGTCGCGGACCACTCCGGCGGACGTCGATCCGGACGGGACGCCATCGGCGAGGTCGCGCAGGCCCGCGAGCAGGGCGTCCTGGTCGCCGACGACCACGGCGCGGTGTTCGAACGCGGACCGGGTGGTAGCCAGCGACCAGGCCACGTCGGCCGGCGCCGGCGCCTGCCGGGCCGTGGCCCAGCCGTGCAGCCGCTCGGCCTGGCGCGCCAGGCCGTCCGCCGTCCGCCCGGAAACCAGCCAAGCGCCGATCCCGCCGGATTCGACCGCCGTGGACGGCGGGACCGCCTCGGTCTCGGCGTCGTCCGCGGCGGGGGCCTCCTCGACCAGGATGTGCGCGTTGGTGCCGCTGATGCCGAACGAGGAAATACCGGCTCGGCGCACCCGGTCGCCGGGGGGCCACGGAGCCGGGGCGTCCAGCAGCCGGACCGCGCCGGACTCCCAGTCGACATGCGACGAAGGCTCTTCGACGTGCAGCGTGCGTGGAATCTCCTGATGCTGCAACGCCAACACCATCTTGATCACGCCCGCCACGCCGGCCGCCGCCTGCGTGTGGCCGATGTTCGACTTCACCGAACCCAGCCACAACGGGCGGTCACGGTCTTGACCGTAAGTGGCCAGCAACGCCTGTGCCTCGATCGGGTCGCCCAGCACCGTGCCGGTGCCGTGCGCCTCCACCACGTCCACATCGGACTCCGACAACCCGGCATTCGCCAGTGCCGCGCGAATAACGCGCTGCTGCGACGGACCGTTCGGCGCCGTCAACCCGTTCGACGCACCGTCCTGGTTCACCGCGCTGCCGGCCACCACGGCCAACACTTGATGCCCGTTGCGCCGCGCGTCCGAAAGCCGCTCCACCACCACGACGCCCGCGCCCTCGGCGAACCCCATGCCGTCCGCGTCGTCGGAGAACGCCTTGCACCGGCCGTCTGCTGCCAAACCGCGCTGCCTGCTGAACCCGACGATGCCGTCCGGGGTGGCGATGACCGTCGAGCCGCCGGCGAGCGCCATCGAGCACTCCCCCGCCCGGATCGCCTGGACCGCGAGGTGCAGCGCGACCAGCGAGGACGAGCACGCGGTGTCCACGGTGATCGCCGGGCCTTCGAGGCCGAGCGTGTAGGAGATCCGGCCGGACAGCACGCTGGTGGCGAAACCGGTGGTCGCGTGCCCTTCGCTGCCCTCCGCGCCCGCGCCGAGGCTCATCCCGTAGCCGGAAGCGAACCCGCCGACGAACACGCCGGTCTGGCTGCCGCGCAGCGAACCGGGGTCGATCCCGGCCCGCTCGATCGCCTCCCAGGAGACTTCGAGCAGCTGCCGCTGCTGCGGGTCCATGGCGAGCGCCTCGTGCGGGCTGATGCCGAAGAAGCCCGCGTCGAAGCCGCCGGCGTCGGACATGAAGCCGCCGGACCGGGTGTAGAGGGTGCCCACGCTGTCCGGGTCGGGGTCGTAGACCGTCTCCCAGCCGCGGTCGTCCGGGAACCCGGCGACCGCGTCGGTCCCGGTGCGCAGCAGCCGCCAGAACGATTCGGGGCCGGTGACGTCGCCGGGATACCGGCAGGCCATGCCGACGATCGCGATCGGCTCGCCGGTGGCCGCCGCGGCGTGCGCCGCCACCGAGCGCACCGGCGCCGCGGAGCCGTCCACCAGCAGCGAGGTGAGGTGCCCGGCCAGCACGAGCAGGGTCGGGTAATCGAAGACGAGGGTGGCGGGCAGCCGCAGACCGGTGGCGGCGTTCAGCCGGTTCCGCAGTTCGACCGCGGTCAGCGAGTCGAAGCCCAGCTCGGTGAAGACCCGGTTTGCGCCGATCACCTCGGGGGAACGGTGGCCGAGCACCGCCGCCACATGGGTGCGCACCAGATCGACGAGGGCGCGTTCCCGGTCCGGTTCGGACAGTCCGGCCAGCCGCTGCCGCAACGAGTCCGCGCCGACCTCCGACGCCGCCGTCCGGCGGCCGGGCCTGGCGGTGATCAGTGCCCGCCAGACCGGCGGGACTTCGCCGCCCTTGGCCGCCTGCGCCCGCAGTCCGGCGACGTTCAGCAGCGCGGGCACGAGGACCGCTTCGTCGCGCGACACCGCGCGGTCGAACAGCGCGAGACCGTCCTGCGCGCTCAGCGCCGCCACGCCACCCCGGTTGATCCGGGACCGTTCCGCGTCGCTGAGCTGCCCGGTCAGAGCGCTGGTCTCGGCCCACATCCCCCACGCCAGCGAGGTTCCCGGCAGCCCCGCCGCGCGCCGATCCGCCGCGAGACCGTCCAGAAAGGAATTCGCCGCGACGTAGTTCCCCTGCCCCGGCGCGCCGAACGTCGACGCCGCCGAGGAGAACAGGACGAACTCGTCCAGCTCGCGGTCCTTGGTCAGCTCGTGCAGGTTCCACGCACCGTCCACTTTGGGCCGCATCACCGCCGACACCCGCTCGGACGTCAGCGACGCGATCGTGGCGTCGTCCAGGACGCCCGCCGTGTGCACGACCGACTTCAGCAACGGCACCCCACGCAGCACGGTGGCGAGATCCTCGCGCTCCGCCGCGTCACAGGCGACAACGCGGACCGACGCGCCCAACGACGCCAACTCCGCCGCCAGCGTCGCGACGTCCGGCGCACCCGGGCCCGAACGACCGGTCAGCACCAACTCGTCCGCACGCCCGGTCGACGCCAGATGCCGGGCGACCAGACCGCCCAACGTCCCGGTGCCACCGGTGATCAGCGCCGAGCGGGAAGCCGACACCGCCGCGGCCGGAACGGTGAAGACCATCTTGCCGGTGTGCTTGGCCTGCGACATGAACCGGAACGCATCCCGCGCCCGCCTCACATCCCACACCCGCACCGGCAGCTTCGCCAGCACGCCCGAGGCCATCAGCTCGACCACCCGCACCAACATCCGGTGCAGGCCCGCCGAGCCGGCCTCCGCCAGATCGAACGGCCGGTAAACCACTCCGGCGGGAATCGTCTCCGGGTCCCGCAGGTCAGTGCGGCCCATCTCCACGAACGAACCGCCCTGCGGCAGCAGCCGCAGCGACGCGTCCACCAACTCACCCGCCAACGAGTTCACCACGATATCCACACCACGACCATCCGTCGCAGCAAGGAAATCACGCTCGAACTCAACACCGCGCGAGGTCGAAACATGGTCCGCGTCCAAACCCAGACCGGCCAGCACACCATGCTTCGCCGGGCTGGCAGTAGCGAAAACCTCCAACCCCAGATGCCGCGCGATACGGACCGCGGCCATCCCTACGCCGCCCGCGGCCGCGTGCACCAGCACCCGCTGCCCGGACCGCGCGCCCGCCAACTCCACCAGCGCGTACCAAGCCGTCAGGAACGCCACCGGCACCGAAGCAGCGTCCACTTCGGACCAGCTGTCCGGAATGCCGACGAGATGCCGCGCGTCGGCGACCACCTCCGGACCGAACCCGCCGGACACGATGCCCAGCACCCGGTCACCCACCCCGAAACCGGTCACCCCGGGCCCGACCTCCAAGACCCGGCCCGCGACCTCACCGCCCATCACGCCACCGCCGGGATACATCCCCAACGCGATCAGCACGTCCCGGAAGTTCAAGCCCGCGACCCGCACACCCACCCGGACCTGGCCCGGCCCCAGCGCCACGTCGGCCACCGGAGCCGGCACGAGTCCGTCGAGGGACCCGTTCTCGTCCGGCTCCAGCCGCCACAAGCCCCCCGGCAACACGAGATCACCGGACGGACGAGTCAGCCGCCGTCCCAACGCGACACCACCGCGAACGGCCACCTCCGGCTCACCACTGTCCATAATGTACGGGAGCTGCGCGAGGTCCGCGTCGTCGAGGACGTCGGCCAGCACCAGCCGTCCGGGGTTCTCCGACTGGGCCGACCGCACGAGACCCCAGACCGCAGCCCCGGCCAGATCGTGCACCCGCTCGCCGGGCACCGAAGCCACCGCGCCGCGGGTCAGCACGACCAGGCGCGCCGCTTCGAGACGTTCGTCGGCCAGCCACCGCTGGACCACGTCGAGCACTTCGGCGGTCGCCCGCCTTGCGGATGCGGGCGTGTCGGCGTCCCCGGTGCCGCCGGCGCAGACCACCAGCACACCCGGTGCCGTCTCAGCCGGCGCGGAAAGGTCCGAAATGGACTCGGCCGGAAGGACATCGGCGACGCCGAACCGGTCCTCCCCCACGACTGCCCAGGTCTCATCGGTGGGAGTCGACTCGCCGATCTCCGCCCACTCCACCGCGAACAGCGCGTCCTGCACCACCGGGTCGGCGACGCTCAACTGGTCCGCCGCCACCGGACGGGTGCTCAACGAGCCCACCGAAACGACGGTCGCGCCGGTGACGTCCGCCGCCACAAAGGACAGTGAGCCGGTCGCGTCCCGGCGCAGCCGCGCGCGCAGCACGGACGCGCCGCCCGCGAACAGCTCCACTCCGGTCCAGGCGAACGGCAGCCGTACTTCGCCGGCGACCTCCGCGTCGGGGCCACCGGCGAACACGCCGGCCTGGAGGACCGCGTCGAGCAACGCGGGATGCAGGCCGAACGCGCCCGCCTGCTCGGCCATGCCCTCGGGCAACGACACTTCGGCGAAGACGTCTTCGCCGCGCCGCCAGACTCCGCGCACGCCCCGGAAAGCCGGGCCGTACCGGTAGGAAGCGTCAGCCAAAGCCTCGTAGAGGCCGTCGACCTCGACGCGGGCGGCGTTCCGCGGCGGCCAGACGGCCAGTTCCTCGTCGTGGGTTTCGCCCGGTCCGGCTGGGGCCACGGTGCCGCCGGCGTGCTGGGTCCAGCCTTCGCCCGCGTCGTCACGGCGGGCGAACACCTCGACCGCGCGCCGGCCGTCCCGGCCCGCCTCGGACACGATGACCTGCAACTGCACGCCCTGCTCGGCGGGCACCACCAGCGGCGCCTGCAAGGTCAATTCTTCCAGCACGCCGCAGCCCGCCTGGTCCCCGGCCCGCAGGAGCATCTCCACGAAACCGGTGCCAGGCAACAGGATCACCCCGCCGACGCGGTGATCGGCCAGCCACGGATGTGTCCGGACCGACAGCCGACCGGTGCAGACCAAGCCGGCGCCATCGGCGAGTTCCACCGCCGCGCCGAGCAAGGGGTGATCGACCGCGCCCAGGCCCAGCGACACGGCGTCGCCGCCCAGCACCGGAGCGGTCTCCGAAGGCCAGAACCGTGCCCGCTGGAACGCATACGTCGGCAGTTCCACCCGGTTCCCGGACGGCAGCACCCGCGTCCAGTCCACCGCGACCCCGTGCACGAAAGCCTCGGCGAAGGAAGTGAGCATCCGCGCGCTGCCGCCGTCGTCGCGGCGCAGCGTGCCGCACACCGCGGCGGTGTCGCCCAGGGTGTCGTTCATCGCGCCCAGCAGCACCGGATGCGGGGTCACCTCGAGGAATACATTGTGTTCCTGCTCGACGAGGAGGCGCACCGCGCGTTCGAAGTGGACAGTCGAGCGCAGGCTCTCGTACCAATACCCGGCGTCCAGTTCCTCACCGGTCAGGGTCTCCCCGGACATCGCCGACACCATCGGCACCCGGCCCTGCCGCGGCTCGATCCCCGCCAACACCGCGCGGATCTCGTCCTCCAGGCTTTCCACCTGCACACCATGCGACGCGTAATCCACCGCCACCATCCGCGCCCGGATACCCTCGGCATCCAACTCGGACTTCAGCCCGGCCAACGCCTCCGGCTCACCCGAAACCACCACCGCCGCCGGACCATTCACCGCGGCGAGAGCCAGCTTCTCGCCCCACTTGGCGATCCGCTCCTCCACCACACCGGCCGCCGCGCTGACCGACAGCATGCCGCCCAAACCCGCCAACGCCTTAAGAGACTTCGACCGCAGCGCAACAACCTTCGCACCGTCCTCAACGGACAACATCCCGGCAACCGTCGCCGCCGCGATCTCGCCCTGCGAATGACCGACCACCGCCTCCGGGCGCACCCCCGCCGCCTCCCACACCGCGGCCAGGGAAACCATCACCGCCCACAACGCAGGCTGCACCACATCCGCCGTCGTCAGCTCTTCGGCCAACACCTCGGACAGCTTCCAGTCCACAAAGGACTCCAACGCCTGCTCACACTCCGCCAGCCGCGCCGCGAACACCGCACTCGACCGCGCCAGCTCACGCCCCATGCCGACCCACTGCGAACCCTGCCCGGCGAACACGAACACCGGACGCACTCCCGCCCGCGCCGACCCGGTCACCACCGCACCCGAGGGCACCCCGGCCGCCAGGTCGCTCAACCCCGAAGCGAACTCGCCCGTCACCACCGCGCGGTGCTCGAACACCGACCGCGTCGTCGCCAACGACCAGCCCACGTCCGCCGGAGACAGCTCCGGCCGCGCGAGCACCCACTCGCGCAGCTGTTCCGTCTGCCCGGCAAGGCCTTCGGGCGTCCGCCCGGACAGCACCCACGCGCCACCCAATCCGGTGCCGAGTACCGGCTCCGGCCGCTCAACCGGCGTGGAAGCCTCGGCGGGCGCTTCCTCCAGGATGACGTGCGCGTTGGTGCCGCTCAGCCCGAACGACGACACCCCGCCTCGGCGAGGACGTTCGCCTGCGGGCCACGGCGTGCTCTCGGTCAGCAACCGGACGTGGCCTTCGGTCCAGTCCACATGCGGCGAGGGCTCGTCCGCGTGCAGGGTCTTCGGCAGCTCGCCGTGCTGCAGCGCGAGCACCAGCTTGATCACCCCGGCGACCCCGGCGGCCTGCTGGGTGTGCCCGATGTTGGACTTCACCGAGCCCAGCAGCAGCGGCCGGTCTTCCGGCCGGTCCTGGCCGTAGGTGGCCAGCAGGGCCTGCGCCTCGATCGGGTCACCGAGCGTGGTGCCCGTGCCGTGCGCCTCGACCACGTCCACGTCGGCGGACGAGAGATGCGCCCCGGCCAGCGCGGCCTTGATCACCCGTTGCTGCGAAGGCCCGTTCGGCGCGGTCATGCCGTTGGACGCGCCGTCCTGGTTCATCGCACTGCTGCGAAGGACGGCCAGCACCTGGTGCCCGTTGCGCTGGGCGTCGGACAGCCGTTCCACGAGCACCATCCCGGCGCCCTCGGCCATGCCCATGCCGTCCGCGTCCGCGGAGAACGCCTTGCAGCGGCCGTCCTCGGCGAGACCACGCTGCCGTGAGAAGCCGACGAACCCGCTCGGCGAGGCCATCACGGTGACCCCGCCCGCCAACGCCATCGAGCATTCCCCCGACCGCACCGCCTGCGCCGCCAGATGCAGCGCGACCAGCGAAGAAGAGCAAGCCGTGTCGATGGAGACCGCTGGCCCCTGCAAGCCGAGCAGGTAGGAGATCCGGCCGGACATGACGCTGGCCGCGCCGCCGGTCATCAGGTGCCAGGCCAGTCCCTCGGTGGTCTGCAGCGAGGGATGCGTGACGTAGTCCCCCGGCGCGACGCCGATGAACACGCCGGTCCGCGAACCGCGCAGCGCGGCCGGATCGACCCCGGCGGCCTCCAGCGCTTCCCACGAGATCTCCAGCAGCAGCCGCTGCTGCGGGTCCATCGCCAGCGCCTCGCGCGGGCTGATCCCGAAGAACTCGGCGTCGAAGCTCGCCGCGTCCCGCAGGAACCCGCCTTCGACCACATAGGACGTTCCCGGGTTGTCCGGGTCCGGGTCGTAGACGCCCTCGGCGTCCCAGCCGCGGTCGGTCGGGAAACCCGAGATCGCGTCGCCGCCCTCGGAAAGCAGCTCCCAGAACTGCGCGGGGGTGCGCACCCCGCCGGGATAGCGGCAGCCCATGCCGACGATGGCCAGCGGCTCGGAAGCCGCCAAGACGAGTTCCCGGTTGCGCGACTTCAGCCGCTCGGTCTCCTTGACCGAGGCCCGCAGCGCTTCCAGGAGCTTGTCAGCCTTCTCGCTCATCGCTGCTTCCACCCATCCCACTCGTCCCGCATCGTCACGGTCATTCGCTGTCGGTTTCGAGCACCAGGCGGATCAAGCTGTCCGCGTCCAGCTCGTCGATGTCGCCCGCGTCCTCTTCGGCCGCCGAATCCTCGACGCCGGCCAGCCGCAGCAGCCCCTCCATGAGCCCCGCTTCGCGGAACCTCGCCAGCGGAACGGCGGCGAGCGCGGCGCGGAGCTGGTCCTCGGCCGCCTGCGCGCCGTCGGGCGCTTCGAGGTCCGGCACCAGCTTGTCCCGGAGCAGACCGGCAAGCTCGACCGCGTTCGGGTAGTCGAAGACCAGCGTGGCGGGCAGCCGCAGTCCGGTCGCTGTGTTCAGCCGATTCCGCAGTTCGACCGCGGTCAACGAGTCGAAGCCCAGGTCGGTGAACGCCCGGTTCGCGTCGATCGCCTCCGAAGACCCGTGCCCGAGCACGGCCGCCACGTGGGTGCGCACCAGGTCGACCAGTGCGCGGTCCCGGTCCTGTTCGGACAGTCCGGCCAGCCGCTGCCGCAACGAATCGGCGCCACCGGCGCCGGCGGACATCGCCGCCCGCCGAGCCGGGCCGCCGGTGACCAGCGCGCGCCACAGCGGCGGCACGTCCTCGGCGGTCCGGACCTTCGCGCGCATGCCCGCGACGTCGAGCCGGGCGGGCACGAGCACGGATTCGTCCCGCGCCAGCGCACGGTCGAACAGCTCAAGGCCGTCCTGGGCGCTCAGCGCCCCGATCCCGCCGCGGTTGATGCGGGAGCGCTCGCTGTCGCTGAGCTGTCCGGTCAACGCGCTCGCTTCGGCCCACAAACCCCACGCGAGCGACGTGCCCGGCAGCCCCGCCGCGCGCCGGTCCGCCGCGAGACCGTCCAAAAAGGAGTTCGCCGCGACGTAGTTGCCCTGCCCGGCGGCACCGAAGGTGGAAGCCGCCGAGGAGAACAGGACGAACTCGTCCAGCTCGCGGTCCTTGGTCAGCTCGTGCAGGTTCCACGCACCGTCGACCTTGGGCCGCATCACCGCCGACACGCGCTCGGACGTCAGCGACGCGATCGTCGCGTCGTCCAGCACACCGGCCGTGTGCACCACGGTCTTCAGCAACGGCACCCGGCGCACCACGGTGGCGAGGTCGTCGCGTTCCGCCGCATCGCAGGCGACAACGCGCACTGACGCACCCGAGGTGGCCAGCTCCGCGGCCAGCGCGGCGACGTCCGGCGCACCCGGGCCGGAACGGCCGGTCAGCACCAACTCGTCCGCACGCCCGGTCGACGCCAGATGCCGGGCGACCAGACCACCCAACGTCCCGGTGCCACCGGTGATCAGCGCCGAGCGGGAACCCGACACTGCCGCAGCCGCCGGAATGGTGAAGACCATCTTGCCGGTGTGCTTGGCCTGCGACATGAACCGGAACGCGTCCCGCGCCCGCCGCACGTCCCACACCCGCACCGGCGACTTCGCCAGCACCCCGGACGCCATCAGTTCGACGATCTGGACCAGCATGTCGTGCAGTCCGTCCGGCCCGGCCTCCGCCAGGGTGAACGGCCGGTAGTCGATCCCCGCCGGGATGCTCTCCGGGTCCCGCAGGTCGGTGCGGCCCATCTCCACGAACGAACCGCCCTGCGGCAGCAGCCGCAGCGACGCGTCCACCAACTCGCCCGCCAACGAGTTCACCACGATATCCACACCGCGACCATCCGTCGCAGCAAGGAAATCCTGCTCGAACTCAACACCGCGCGAGGTCGAAATGTGGTCCGCGTCCAGACCCAGACCGGCCAGCACACCGTGCTTCGCCGGGTTGGCGGTCGCGAAGACTTCCAGCCCCAGATAGCGCGCGATGCGCACCGCGGCCATGCCGACACCGCCCGCGGCCGCGTGCACCAGCACCCGCTGCCCGGACCGCGCGCCCGCCAACTCCACCAGCGCGTACCAGGCGGTCAGGAAGGCCGACGGGACAGCACCGGCCTCGACGTCCGTCCAGCCTTCGGGGATGGGCACGAGCTGCCGCGCGTCGGCGATCACCTCCGGGCCGAACCCGCCGGACACGATGCCCAGCACCCGGTCGCCCACCGCGAAGCCGGTCACGCCGGGCCCGACCTCCAGGACCCGGCCCGCGACCTCACCGCCCATCACGCCACCGCCGGGATACATCCCCAACGCGATCAGCACGTCCCGGAAGTTCAGGCCCGCGACCCTCACGCCCACCCGGACCTGGCCCGGCTCCAGCGCCGCGTCGGCGAGCGAGACCGGCGCGAGGCCCTCCAGCGAGCCGCCCGTGTCCGGGTCCAGCCGCCACAAGCCCTTCGGCAGTACGAGATCGCCGGACGGACGGGTCAGCCGCCGTCCCAGCGCGACACCACCACGAATGGCCACCTCCGGCTCACCACTGTCCACTGCGGACGGCAACGCGGCGAGGTCCCTGCCCTCGGCGAAGTCAGCCAGGATGACCTGGTCCGGGTTCTCCGACTGCGCGGAGCGCACCAGACCCCAGACCGCCGCGGACGCCAGGTCCGCCACCGGTTCGCCGGGGGCGGTCGCCAGGCCGCGCCGGGTCAGGACCACCAGCCGCGCCGTCTCGAAGCGGTCGTCGGCCAGCCAGTGCTGAATCAGTTCCAGCGTCTCGGTGGTGGCGCGCCGCGCGGCCTCGGCCGTGTCGGTCTCGTCGGCGCCACCGGCGCAGACCACCACCACGCTCGGCACCGTGCCGGACTCGGCCAGCGCCGTGAGGTCCGCGAAGGATGTCATCGGCAGCGCGTCCGCGACTCCGAAGCGATCAGTGCCAAGGAGGGCCCAGTCGCCGGTCTTCGCGGCGGTTTCCGCGATCGGCTGCCATTGCACGGTGAACAGCGAGTCAGGCTGCGTCGCACCGGCCGCGCGGACCTGCTCCAGCGAAACCGCCCGAGTGACCAGCGAGTCCACCGAGATCACGGTGGCCCCGGCGGTGTCGGCGGCCAGCACGGCGAGAGCACCGGCGTCGTCCCGACGCAGCCGGGCGCGCAGCACGGACGCACCGCCGGCCCGCAGCCGGACGCCGTTCCACGCGAACGGCAGCCGCGCCTCGCCCGGCTCAGCCGTGCCGAGCAGTGCGCTGGCGTGCAGCACCCCGTCGAGCAGCGCCGGGTGCAGGCCGAACGCGTCCGCTTCCTCCGCGGTGTCCCCGGAAAGCCGGACCTCGGCGTAGATCTCGTCGTCGAGCCGCCAAGCCGCGCGGAGAGTCTGGAACGCCGGGCCGTAGCCGTAAGCGCCTTCGGCGGTGTACATCCCGTCGATGACGATCGCTTCCGCGCCTTGCGGGGGCCACACCGAGAGTTCGTCCGCGGCCGGCGAGGCCGCGACCGGGGCCAGCACCCCGGTGGCGTGCCGGGTCCACTCTTCACCGGTTCCGTCCCGGCGGGAGAACACCTCCACCGTGCGGCGACCGTCGTCGGTGGCGTCGGTGAGAACCACCTGGACCTGTACGCCGCCCTCGGCCGGGATCACCAGCGGCGCCTGCAAGGTCAGTTCTTCCAGCAGACCGCAGCCCACCTGGTCGCCCGCCAGCACCGCCAGCTCGACGAACCCGGTGCCGGGCAACAGGATCACGCCACCCACCACATGGTCGGCCAGCCACGGATGCGTACGCACCGACAACCGACCGGTGCAGAGGACACCCGTGCCGCCGGCCAATTCGACCGCCGCGCCGAGCAACGGGTGGTCCACCGCGCCCAGGCCAAGGGACACCGCGTCCCCGCCACGGCCGGTCGCGGCCTTCGGCCAGTAACGCTCACGTTCGAACGCATAGGTCGGAAGCTCGACCCGGTTCCCCGACGGCAGCACCGCCGCCCAGTCCACCGGCGCACCCTGCACGAAAGCTTCCGCGAACGAGGTCAGCAACCGCGCCGCACCGCCGTCGTCCCGGCGGAGCGTGCCGCACACGGCAGCGGCGTCCTCGACAGTGTCGGTGATCGCGCCGAACAGGACCGGATGCGGAGTCACCTCGACGAACATCTGGTGGCCCTGTCCGGAAAGCGTGGCGATCGCGCGTTCGAAGTGGACAGTCGAGCGCAGGCTCTCATACCAATACCCGGCGTCCAGCTCCTCACCAGTGAGGATCTCACCGGACATCGCCGACACCATCGGCACCCGGCCACGCCGCGGAGAAACCCCGGCCAGCACCGCACGGATCTCGTCCTCCAGGCTTTCCACCTGCGCACAATGCGACGCGTAATCCACCGCCACCATCCGCGCCCGGATACCCTCGGCATCCAACTCGGACTTCAACTCAGCCAACGCCTCCGGCTCACCCGAAACCACCACCGCGGACGGACCATTCACCGCAGCCAACGCCAACCGCTCGCCCCACCTGGCGATCCGCTCCTCCACCACACCGGCCGCCGCGCTGACCGACAACATCCCGCCCAAGCCCGCCAGCGCCTTGAGAGACTTCGACCGCAGCGCAACGACCTTCGCACCGTCCGCAAGGGACAACATGCCCGCCACCGTCGCCGCCGCGATCTCGCCCTGCGAGTGCCCGACCACCGCGTCCGGAGCGACGCCAGCCGCCTCCCACATCGCGGCAAGAGACACCATCACCGCCCACAACGCAGGCTGCACCACATCCGCCGACTCCAGCTCGCCTTCGAGCACATCGGACAGCTTCCAGTCCACAAAAGACCCCAAAGCCACCTCGCACTCCGCCAGCCGCGCCGCGAACACCGCACTCGCCTGCGCGAGCTCCCGCCCCATGCCGACCCACTGCGAACCCTGCCCGGCGAACACGAACACCGGACGCACTCCCGCCCGCGCCGATCCGGCAACTACCGAGCCCGACGGCGTCCCGGCGACCAGATCTCGCAACCCAGCGGGAAAATCGCCGGTGACCACGGCTCGGTGCTCGAACACCGACCGGGTCGTCGCCAACGACCAGGCCACGTCCGCCGGCGACAGCTCCGGCCGGTCGAGCACCCAGTCGTGCAGCCGCTCCGCCTGGCCCGCGAGGCCCTCGACGGTCCGGCCGGACAGCACCCACGCCCCAGCCTCACCGGCACTGAGCACCGGCTCGCGCTCCTCGACCTCCGCGGGTGCCTCGGCGGGCGCTTCCTCCAGGATGACGTGCGCGTTGGTGCCGCTCAGCCCGAACGACGACACCCCGGCGCGCCGCGGACGCCCGTTGGCCGGCCACGGCGTGCTCTCGGTCAGCAATTCGACCTGACCGGCCGTCCAGTCCACCTGGGAAGACGGCACCCCGGCGTGCAGGGTGCGCGGCAACTGCCGCTCCCGCAGCGCCAGCACCATCTTGATCACGCCCGCCACGCCGGCCGCCGCCTGCGTGTGCCCGATGTTCGACTTCACCGAACCCAGCCACAGCGGACGGTCCCGATCCCGGCCATACGTCGCCAACAACGCCTGTGCCTCGATCGGGTCGCCGAGCTTGGTGCCCGTACCGTGCGCCTCCACCACGTCCACATCGGACTGCGACAACCCGGCATTCGCCAGTGCCGCGCGAATGACGCGCTGCTGCGAAGGACCGTTCGGCGCGGTCAGACCGTTCGACGCGCCGTCCTGGTTCACCGCGGAACCCCGCAGCACGGCGAGCACCTGGTGGCCCTGCCGTTGCGCGTCGGAGAGCTTCTCCAGCACGACCAGGCCCGCGCCCTCGGCGAAGCCCATGCCGTCCGCGTCGTCGGAGAAAGCCTTGCAGCGGCCGTCTTTCGCCAGTCCGCTCTGCTCGCTGAACCCGACGAACCCGGCCGGGCTGACCAGCACGGTCACGCCGCCGGCGAGCGCCATCGAGCATTCGCCGGACCGCAACGCCTGCGCAGCCAGGTGCATGGCCATCAGCGACGAAGAGCACGCCGTGTCCACGGTGACGGCCGGGCCTTCCAAGCCCAGCGAGTACGACACCCGGCCGGACAGCACGCTGGTCGCGTTGCCGGTGATCAGGTGCGCCGCGCCGTCGAAGTCCGCGTCGTAGCCGTAGCCGGACGAGTAGCCGCCCGCGAACACGCCAGTGCTGGTGCCACGCAGGGATTCCGGGGCGATCCCGGCCCGCTCCAGCGCTTCCCAGGACAGTTCGAGCAGCATCCGCTGCTGCGGGTCCATCGCCAGCGCCTCACGCGGGCTGATCCCGAAGAACCCGGCGTCGAAGCCGGAGATGTCCTCGACGAAACCGCCGGAGCTGACATAGGAGGACTCGTCCAGCGCGCCGAGGTCCCAGTCCCGGTCGAGCGGGAAGCCGGAGATCGCGTCGCCGCCGGAGGCCAGCAGCGCCCACAGCCCGTCCGGATCGACGACTCCGCCGGGATAGCGGCAGCTCATGCCCACGATGGCGATCGGCTCGTCGGCCGCCGCCGATGCGGCGACCGGGGCGCGGGTCTGCTCGGGCAGCGCGCCGAGCAGTTCGGCCAGCAGGTAGTCGGTGACCGCGCCGGCGGTCGGGTAGTCGAACAGGAGCGTCGCGGGCAGCCGCAGGTCGGTGGCCGAGCCGAGGTCGTTGCGCAGTTCCACCGAGGTCAGCGAGTCGAAGCCCATCTCGCTGAACGCGCGGTCGGGGTCGACGGACTCGCCCGAGCCGAAGCCGAGCACCTGCGCGGCCATGCTTCGGACCAGGTCGGCCACCACACGGGTCCGCTCGGCGCCGGAGAGCCCGGTCAGCGAAGCGGCCAGATCGCCCTCGGCCGTTTCCGCGGGCGCGTCCGCGACGAGCGCGGCCAGCCGGTGGATCTCCGGCAGATCCCGCATCAGCGGGACTTGGAGCAGACTCGCCGCCGAGTGCGGGGTGTCCAGGATGATGGACCAGTCGATGTTGGTCACCGTGAGGACGGTGTCGCCGCCCTCGAGAGCCTCGCCGAGCGCTCGCACCGCGAGCTTCGGTGCCATCATGCCTTCCCACTGGTTGCGGGCCAGCCGTTGCCGCGCCGCTTCGGAGCCCTGCGCCACCCCGGCTTCCCAGGGGCCCCAGGCCACTGACAACGCGGGCAGACCACGTCCTCGCCGGTGCTCCGCGAGCGCGTCGAGGTAGGCGTTGGCCGCGGCGTAGTTGGCCTGTCCGGGCCCGCCCGTGGTGGCCACCACCGACGAGAACAGCACGAACGCGTCCAACTCGCGGCCGGCGGTGAGTTCGTCCAGATGCGCGGCGCCACCGCCCTTGGCCGACAGCGCGGTTTCCAGGCGGGCCGGGCTCAGGCCGTCGATCACGCCGTCGTCCAGCACCGCCGCGGTGTGCACCACGGCGGAGAGGTCGTCGCCGATCCAGTCGAGGACCCCGGCGACCTCGGCGCGCACGCTCACGTCGCAGGCCAGCACGTCCACCTGGCTGCCCTGTTCGGCCAGTTCGGCGGCCCGCGCGGCGATGCCCGCCACGGCCGGACCGGACCGGCTGGTGAGCACGAGCCGGTCGCCGCCGTGTTCGCCCAGCCACCGGGCCACGTAGCCGCCGAGCGCGCCGGTGCCGCCGGTGACCAGCGCGGCGCCGCGGGTCTGCCACGTCCCCGTGCTCTTCGGGCGGGGAGCGTGGGTCAGGCGGCGGCCCAGTATCCCGGCGGGTCGCAGCACGACCTGGTTCTCGTCGCAGCCGGACAGGACCGCGACCAGCTGCGCGCCGGTCCGCTTGTCCACCGCGGCGGGCAGGTCGACCAGCCCGCCCCAGCGGTCCGGGTACTCGAGTCCGACCACCCGGCCGAAGCCCCAGATCTGGGCCTGTGCCGGACTGGCCGGGGACTCGCCCGCCCCGGCGGCGATCGCGCCGCAGGTGGCCAGCCACAGCGGGGCGTCCACGCACGCGTCGTCCAGCCCCTGCACCAATGCGGTGGTGGTGGCGAGGCCGGTCGAAACCACCGGGTGCCCGGCCAGCGGAGTCTCGTCCAGCGCGAGCAGCGACAGCACGCCGCTCGCTTCGCCGGTGTCTCGCAGCACCGGTCCGAGCACCGCCGACATCGCGACCCGGTCGGTCACCGCGGCGTCCAGCGCGATCAGCACCGGCTCGGCGCCGCGGCGGGAGAGCGCGGCCACGCACGCCCGCACCCGCTCGTCCTCGGCGTGCGCGGCGGGCACGACGACCAGCCAGCTCCCGTCGAGCCGGGCGGCGGACGGTTCGGCCACCGGCGCCCAGGTGATGCGGTAGCGCCAGGACTCGGTGGCCGAGCGGTCCCGTTCCCGCTTGCGCCACGAGGCCAGCGCGGGCAGCACCGCGTCCAGGTGGCCTTCGTCGGGCAGCGACAGCGTGTCCGCGACCCCCGCCAGGTCGCCGCCTTCGACCGCGGCCCAGAAACGGGCTTCCTCGGCGGTTTCCGCCCCGGTGGGCGGCGTTGCGGCGGCGGAGCCGCTCAGCCAGTAACGCTCGTGTTGGAAGGCATAGGTGGGCAGATCGACGCGGCTGCCCGCGGGCAGCACCGCGGTCCAGTCCACCGGGAGGCCGCCCGCGTGCGCTTCGGCCAGCGAAGCGAGCATCCGGCGCGCGCCCGCGTTTTCGCGTTCCAGGGTGCCGACAGTCAGCACCGGGCCGGTCCCGGCGTCCTCCGCGGTCTCGGTCACCGACGCGGTCAGCACCGGATGCGGCGAAACCTCCACAAAGGACAGATAACCGGCGGCGAGCAGCGCACGGGTGGCGTCCTCGAACCGCACGGTCCGGCGCAGGTTCGCGAACCAGTAGTCCGCGCCGAGTTCGGCTCCGGACACCCATTCGCCGGTGACCGTGGACATCATCGGCACCCGGCCGGTGCGGGGCACGATGCTCGCCAGCCCGGCCGCGAGCACCTCGGCCAGCGAATCCACCGCCGGGGAGTGCGCGACGAAGTCGGTCGCCGGGATCCGCCAGCGCAGCACGTGCCGCGAGGCCAGTTCCCGTTCGAATTCGGTCAGCGCCTCGGGTTCGCCGGACACCACCACGGCGGCGGGGCCGTTGACCGCGGCGATGGAAAGCCGGTCGCCCCAGCGCGCCACCAGTTCGCGCACCGGTCCGGCGGGCATGACCACCGAGACCATCGAGCCTTGCGCGGACAGTCCGGTCAGCTCCCGCGACCGCACGGCGACGACCTTCGCGGCGTCCTCGACGGTCAGCATGCCCGCGACCGTCGCCGCCGCGATCTCGCCCTGCGAGTGGCCGACCACCGCGTCCGGAGCGACGCCAGCCGCCTCCCACACCGCGGCCAGCGACACCATCACCGCCCACAGCAACGGCTGCACGATCTCCGCCGATTCCAGCTCACCGGCGAGCGCCTCGGTCAGGTTCCAGTCCACACAGGACGAAAGGGCGCGCTCGCATTCGGCGAACCGGGCCGCGAAGACCGGGCTGTCGGCCAGCATCTGCCGGCCCATGCCCGCCCATTGGGTCCCCTGTCCGGCGAACACGAAGGCAGTCCGGCCACCGGCCCGTGCCACCCCGGACAGCGGGCCGGGCGCCGCGCGCAGACCGGAAACCAGCTCTTCGTGGGTGTCGCCGAGCACCACGGCCCGATGCTCGAACGCCGACCGGGTGGTGGCCAGCGACCACGCCACGTCCGACGGCGGCAGCTCCGGGCGCTCGGCCAGCCAGTCGGCCAGCCGATCCGCCTGCGCCACCAGGCCTTCCGCGCTCCGCCCGCCCACCAGCAGTGCCGACGGACCGCCGGTCAGCACCGGCACCCCGGTTTCGTCCGGGTCCGGCTCGGCCGCGTCGGTCTGGGGCGCTTCTTCGACGATGACGTGCACGTTGGTGCCGCTCATGCCGAACGCCGACACCCCGGCCCGGCGCACCCGCTCCCCCGGCGTCCACGACACCGGCTCGGTCAGCAGCCGCACCTCGCCCGCCGTCCAGTCCACGTGCGGGGTCGGGTCGTCCACGTGCAAGGTCTTCGGCAGCTGCTCGTGTCCCAGCGCGAGCACCATCTTCATCACGCCGGCCACGCCCGCCGCGGCTTGCGTGTGCCCGATGTTCGACTTCACCGAGCCCAGCCACAACGGTCGTTCCCGGCCCTGTCCGTAGGTCGCCAGCAACGCCTGCGCCTCGATCGGGTCGCCCAGTGTGGTGGCCGATCCGTGTGCCTCGACGACGTCCACATCGGACTCGGAGAGCTGGGCACTGGCCAGCGCCGCGCGGATTACCCGTTGCTGCGACGGACCGTTCGGCGCCGTCAAGCCGTTCGACGCGCCGTCCTGGTTCACCGCGGAACCCCGGATCAGCGCCAGCACCGGATGCCCGTTGCGCTGGGCGTCGGAAAGCCGCTCCAGCACGAGCATGCCCGCGCCCTCGGCGAAACCGGAACCCTCCGCGGCGGCGGCGAAGGACTTGCATCGCCCGTCCACCGAGATGCCGCCTGCCTTCGCGAAGGCGCTGAACACGCCGGGCGTCGCGGTGACGGTGACGCCACCAGCGAGCGCGAGCCCGCACTCGCCGCCGCGCAACGCCTGGCTGGCCAGGTGCAGAGCGACCAGCGAGGACGAACACGCGGTGTCCATCGTGACGGCCGGGCCTTCCAGCCCGAGTGTGTAGGACAACCGGCCGGAAAGCACGCTGGTGGCGTTGCCGGTCACCAACTGCGCTTCGGCGACGCCGGAAGTTTCCAGGTCGATATCCGTCGCGTACCGGGAGCTGTAGCCGCCGACGAACGCGCCGGTCTGCGTGCCGCGCAGCGAAGCGGGGTCGATCCCGGCCCGCTCGACAGCCTCCCAGGACACCTCCAGCAGCAGCCGCTGCTGCGGGTCCATCGCCAGCGCCTCGCGCGGGCTGATGCCGAAGAATCCGGCGTCGAACGCGCTGGCGTCGCGGACGAAACCGCCTGCCTGGTCGAAGGAGCCCAGCAGCGGGTCGTTCAGCAGGTCGAGGTCCCAGCCGCGGTCCTGCGGGAACGGGCCGATGGCGTCCGCGCCCGCCGCCAGCAGCTGCCACAGCTCCTCGGGGCTGGCCGCGCCGCCGGGGAACCGGCAGGCCATGCCGACGATCGCGATCGGCTCGTCCGTTCCGGCCCGCCGCACGGTCGGGGCGGGGGGCGGCGCGACGGCGGGCAGGTCGCCGGACAGCTCGGTGCGCAGCAGTCCGGCCAGCGCGATCGGCGTGGGGTAGTCGAAGATCAGCGTGGCGGGCAGGCGCAGGCCGGTGGCCGCGTTCATCCGGTTCCGCAGTTCCACCGCGGTCAGCGAGTCGAAGCCGACGTCGGTGAACGCCCGGTTCGCGTCGATCGCTTCCACGGAGGCGTGCCCGAGCACCGCGGCGACGTGCGCGCACACCAGGTCCAGCAGGACCCGGCCGCGTTCCGCGCCGGAGACCGACGCCAGCTGCCGCCGCAGCGACTCGCCTTCGCCCGCGCCGTCCGCGACGCGCGAGACCGCGGTCCGCCGCCCGGTGGCACCGACGAGCGAACGCCAGATCGGCGGGACCTCGGTGCTGCCCGCGGCCAGCGCCCGCAGCGCGGGCAGGTCCAGGTGCGCGGGCATCAGGACCGGCTCGTCGCGGCCCAGCGCCACGTCGAGGACGACGAGGCCTTCCTCGCCGCTCAACGGGATGAAGCTGCGGTCGATCCGGGACAACGACTGCTGGTCCAGGTGTCGGCCGATGCCCTCCTCGTGCGCCCACGGCCCGAGTTGCAGCGACATCCCGGCGAGCCCGGTGCCGCGCCGCCAGGCGGCGAGCGCGTCCAGGAAGGAGTTCGCGGCGACATAGCTGCCCTGCCCGGCCGCGCCGAACATGGCCGCCGCCGAGGAGTACAGCACGAACAGATCGAGATCCATCCCGGCGGTCAGCTCGTGCAGATGCCAGGCGGCGTCCGCCTTCGGCCGCAGCACGGCGGCCAGCCGCTCCGGCGTCAGCGCGCTGATCACGCCGTCGTCCACGACACCGGCGGAATGCACGACAGAGCCGAGCGGATGCTCTTCGGGCAGCTGCGCCAGCACGGTCGCCAGCGCGGCGCGATCGGCGGCGTCGCAGGCGACAACTCGCACCCACACGCCCATTTCGGCCAGCTCGGCCACCAGCGCGGCCACGCCCGCGGACGCGCCGGAACGGCTGAGCAGCACGACTCCCCCGGCGCGGCCGGTGGCCGCCAGATGCCGGGCGGTCAGGCCGCCCAGAGTGCCGGTGCCGCCGGTGACCAGCAGCGTGCGGGCGGCGGGATCGGCGCGGGGGCCGTCCGGCCATTCGACCGCGGACAACCGGCCCTCCGGCCGGACCAGCCGCCTGCCGTGGGCGCGGCCGTCGCGCAGCAGCAGTTCGGGTTCGTCGCCGCCCAGCGCCGCCGGAAGCAGCGCGAGCCGCTCGGCGCCCAGGTCCGCGAGCACCAGGCGATCGGGTTCTTCGGACTGCGCCGAGCGGGTCAGGCCCCATACCGCGGCACCGGCGAGGTCGGTCACCTCGGCGCCGACCGCGCCTTGGGTGACGACCACCAGCCGCGCACCGGCCAACCGGGTCTCTGCCAGCCATTCGTGCAGCAATTCCAGGTGCGCGGCGCTGACGCGGCGCACTGTCTCCGGCATGTCCGCGCCAGTGTCTTCCACACCGGCGCACCGCAGCACCACGCTCGGGTCGATCTCGCCGGCTTCGACGGCCGCGGCCAGTTCGGCGAGATCCGCGTACGCCCGCACCGGCAGCCCCAGCCCGTCGAGCAGGCCGAACCGGTCGGTGCCGAGCAGCGCCCACTCCCCCGCCGGAGCGGCGGCGTCCGGCAGCGCGGCCCAGTCCTGGACGAACAGCGAGTCGGCCAGCGCGCCGTCGGCGGGCCGCAGCCGGCCGGTCGGCACGCGGCGTTTCACCAGCGAGCCCACCGAAACGACCGGGGCTCCGGTGGCGTCGGCGGCGGTCAGCGAAACCGAGCCCTGCCCGTCCAGCCGCAACCGCACCCGCAGCGTGGACGCGCCCGCGGCGTGCAGTTCGACGGAGTTCCAGGCGAACGGCATCGGCACCGTGCCGGGCTCCTCCGGCACGCCCGCCTCGACCTCGGCGATGACCGAGGCGTGCAGCGCCGCGTCCAGCAGGACCGGGTGCAGGCCGTAGGAACCGGCCTTCTCGGCTACGTCGTCGGGAAGCACGATCTCGGCGAAGACGTCCCCGTCGCGGCGCCAGGCGGCGCGCAGCGCGTGGAACGAAGGACCGTAAACGTCGGCAAGGTAAGTCGGGTACAGCTCTGAGACATCGACCGGCGTGGCGTCGCGCGGCGGCCACATCAGCAGGTCCTCGTCGGCGGAACCGACCGGGCCCGCGGGCGCGACCGTCCCGACCGCGTGCCGGACCCATTCCTGGCCGGGACCGGCCTGTTCGGGGCGGGAGAAGATCTCCACCGGCCGACGGCCGTCCCGGCCGGCCTCGGCCACCACGACCTGGAGCTGCAAGCCCTCGCCCTCGGCGGGCACGATCAGCGGCGCCTGCAGCGTCAGCTCGTCCAGCGCGCCGCAGCCGAGCTGGTCCCCGGCGCGGACCGCCAGCTCGACGAATCCGGTGCCGGGCAACAGCATCGTGCCGTCCACCGCGTGGTCGGCCAGCCACGGCTGGGCCTTCGGCGAGAGGTGCCCGGTGCACACCAGGCCCGCGCCGCCCGCCAGGTCCACGGCCGCGCCGAGCAGCGGGTGCCCGAGCACCCCGAGCCCCAGCGTCGACAGGTCCCCGTTGCCGGACTTCCCGTGGAAGCCGGACAGCACGCCCTGCGGCCAGTAACGCCGGCGCTGGAAGGCATACGTCGGCATTTCGACGTGCGCCGCGACGGGCAGCAGTTTGGTCCAGTCCACGGACGCGCCGTGCACGAAGGCCTCGGCGAACGAAGCGACCAGCCGGTCCGCGCCGCCCTCGTCCCGGCGAAGAGTCGCGCAGACCACCCCGGCCACCGCACCGGCGCCCGCCTCGCGCGCGACCTCCTCCAGGGTGTCGTTCATCGCACCGAGCAGGACCGGGTGCGGGGACACCTCGACGAACATCTGGTGTCCCTGTCCGGAAAGCGTGGCGATCGCGCGTTCGAAGTGGACAGTCGAGCGCAGGCTCTCGTACCAATACCCGGCGTCCAACTCCTCACCAGTGAGGGTCTCACCGGACATCGCCGACACCATCGGCACCCGGCCCCGCCGCGGAGAAACCCCGGCCAGCACCGCACGGATCTCGTCCTCCAGGCTTTCCACCTGCGCACCATGCGACGCGTAATCCACCGCCACCATCCGCGCCCGGACACCCTCGGCATCCAACTCGGACTTCAGCCCGGCCAACGCCTCCGGCTCACCCGAAACCACCACCGCGGCCGGACCATTCACGGCCGCAAGCGACAGTCGATCACCCCACCGGCCCAGCCGCTCCTCCACCACACCGGCGGCCGCGTTAACCGACATCATGCCGCCTAGACCCGCCAACACCTTCAACGACTTGGAGCGCAGCGCAACAACCCGCGCACCGTCCTCAACGGACAACATCCCCGCAACAGTCGCCGCGGCAATCTCGCCCTGCGAATGCCCGACCACCGCCTCCGGGCGCACCCCAGCCGCCTCCCACACCGCGGCCAGAGACACCATCACCGCCCACAACGCAGGCTGCACCACATCCGCCGTCGTCAGCTCTCCGGCCAACACCTCGGACAGCTTCCAGTCCACAAAGGACTCCAACGCCTGCTCGCACTCCGCCAGCCGCGCCGCGAACACCGGACTCACCCGCGCGAGTTCCCGGCCCATGCCGAGCCACTGCGAACCCTGCCCGGGGAAGACGAACACCGGGCGCACGTCGTCGCGCCCCACCCCGGAGACCACCGCGCCGCTGGGGGCCTCCGCGACCAGGCTGTCCAGCCCGGCCAGCGGATCCTCGCCCAGCACCACGGCGCGGTGCTCGAACACCGACCGGGTGGTGGCCAGCGACCAGGCGATCCGGTCGGCGTCCAGCCCCGGACGGGCGGCCGCCCAGTCCCGGATCCGGGCCGCCTGCGCGGCGAGCCCTTCGGCGGACCGACCGGTGACCAGCCAGGCGTTGGCGCCGGCGACGACCGGAGCTTCGGGCTCGGCGGCTTCGTCCGGCGTTTCCTCCGCCGGGGCTTCTTCGAGGATGAAGTGCGCGTTGGTGCCGCTGCCGCCGAAAGAGGAAACCCCGGCGCGGCGGATGCGCTCGCCGACGGGCCAGGCGACCGATTCGGTCAGCAGTTCCACTTCGCCGGCGGACCAGTCCACGTGCGGCGTTGGTTCGGTGACGTGCAGCGTTTTCGGCAGCTTTTCGTTGCGCAGCGCCAGAACCATCTTGATGACCCCGGCCACGCCGGCAGCGGCCTGTGTGTGCCCGATGTTCGACTTCACCGAACCCAGCCACAACGGTTTGCCGCCGTCGCGTTCCTGGCCGTAGGTGGCCAGCAGCGCCTGCGCTTCGATCGGGTCGCCGAGGGTGGTGGCGGTGCCGTGCGCCTCGACCGCGTCCACGTCGGCGGGGGTCAGCCGGGCGCTGTCCAGCGCGGCGCGCACGACCCGTTGCTGCGACGGGCCGTTCGGCGCGGTCAGCCCGTTGGACGCGCCGTCCTGGTTGATCGCGGAGCCGCGGATCACCGCGAGCACGTGGTGTCCGTGGCGGCGCGCGTCGGACAGCCGCTCCACCACGATCATGCCGGTGCCCTCGGCCCAGCCGGTGCCGTTGGCGTCGGAGGAGAACGCGCGGCACCGCCCGTCCACCGAAAGCCCTTGCTGCTTCGAGAATTCCACGAACATGCCGGGCGTCACGAGCACGGTCACGCCGCCGGCCAGCGCCATGGTGCATTCGCCGGCGCGGATCGCCTGACAGGCCAGGTGCAGGGCCACCAGCGACGAGGAGCACGCGGTGTCGACGGTCACCGCGGGGCCTTCGAGCCCCATCAGGTAGGCGATGCGGCCGGAGAGCACGGCAGTCAGGTTGCCGGTCATCATATGGCCTTCGAGCTCGCCCGAGCCGCCCTGCAGCAGTTCCAGGCTCATCGCGTAGTTCGAGGTGAACCCGCCGACGAACACGCCGGTTTTGCTGCCCTTCAACGTGGTGACGTCGATCCGGGCGCGCTCCAGCGCTTCCCAGGACACCTCCAGCAGCAGCCGCTGCTGCGGGTCCATCGCCAGCGCCTCGCGCGGGCTGATCCCGAAGAAGCCCGCGTCGAAGCCGCTGGCGTCCTTGATGAAGGCACCGGACCGGGTGTAGGACTTGCCCGCCTTTTCCGGGTCCGGGTCGTAGAAGTCGCCGAGGTCCCAGCCGCGGTCTTCGGGGAACGGGCCGACCGCGTCGCGTCCGTCGGAGAGCAGCTCCCAGAAGTCCTCCGGGGTTTCCACCCCACCCGGATACCGGCACGCCATGCCGACGATGGCGATCGGCTCGTCCTCGCCCGCCTCCAGCCTGTGCAGCCGCTTGCGGGTCTCCTGGAGTTCGGCCGCCGTCTTCTTGAGGTAGTCGAAGAGCTTCTCTTGGTTAACCACTCTGGCCCCTTAGCAACACCGTGACGTCAAACAAGCCCGCAGCACCTAGTCGGACAGGCCCAGTTCCTTGTCGAGAAACTCGAACACCTCGTCGGGCGTCGCCGAGCCGAGTTCGACCTCGCCGCCCTCGGCTTCCGCTCCGCCCTGCTTCGTGATCCACGCTGACAGGATCGTCTGCAGCCGACGCGTGATCCGGTCCTCCATCTCCTGCCCGGCCGCCGGTTTCGTCAGCGCCGCCTCCAGCCGGTCCAGCTCGTCCAGCACCGGGACCCCGGCCGCGTCGTCGCCGACGAGCCCGGACCGCAGCCAGGCGGCCACCGCCACCGGGGTGGGGTAGTCGAAAATCAACGTAGTCGGGACCCGCAGCCCGGTGGCGGTGTTCAACCTGTTCCGGATCTCCACCGCGGTCAGCGAATCGAAGCCGAGTTCCTTGAACGCCTGGCTCGCCCGCACCGCGTCCGCCGACGGGTGGCCGAGCACCACCGCGGCCTCCGCGCGCACCAGATCGGTGAGCAGCCGTTCCTGGTCGGCCCGTTCGAGCCCCGCCAGCCGCCGGGCGAGGTCGCCCGCTTCCGGCGCGGCCGCGGCCGGAGCCGCGGCCAGCTGCCGCATCTCGGGCAGGTCCCGCACCAGCGGGCGCTGCGCCAGGTTGGCCAGCCGGCTCCAGTCCACGTCCATCACCGTCACCACGGCATCGGACCCGTCGAGCGATTCGCCCAGCGCCCGCACCGCCAGGCGCGGATCCATCGCGGGCATCGGCAGCCGCTTCATCCGGCTCTTGATCGCGTCCTTGGACTCGGCGAGACCGCCGCCGCCCCACAGGCCCCACGCCACCGACAGACCGCTGAGGCCCCGCGCGCGCCGGTTCTCCGCCACCGCGTCCAGGTAGGCGTTCGCCGCCGCGTAGTTGCCCTGCCCGGCCGAGCCCAGCGTCGAAGCCGCTGAGGAGAACAGCACGAACGCATCCAGGTCCAGCTCGGCGGTCAGCTCGTCCAGGTGGCCCGCACTGGTGGCCTTGGCCGAGAGGACCTTCTCGAAGCGCGAGGTGGAGAGCCGGTCGATCACGCCGTCGTCGAGTACGCCGGCGGTGTGCATCACCGAGGACAGCTCGGGTCCGGTGCGCCCGATCCAGTCGAGCACCCCGGCGACCTCGGCCCGCTCGCCGACGTCGCAGGTCAGCACGTCCACCCGGCTGCCCTGTTCGGCCAGCCCCGCCGCCTGCGCCGCGATGCCCGCGGCCGAGGAGCCGGACCGGCTGGTGAGCACGAGCCGCTCGGTGTCGCGTTCGGCCAGCCACTGCGAGACGTGCCCGGCGATCGCGCCGGTGCCGCCGGTGATCAGCACGCTGCCGCGCGGCCGCCACGAGGACCCGCCTCGCCGCGGGCGTCCTGCCCGCGCCATCCGGCGGCCCAGCACCCCGGACCGGCGGAGGGCGACCTGGTCCTCGTCGCCGTCGGCCAGCACCGCGGCCAGCCGCGCGCCCGCCCGCTCGTCGATCTCGGCGGGCAGGTCGAGCAGCCCGCCCCAGCGGTCCGGGTGTTCGAGTCCGACGACCCGGCCCAGCCCCCACACCTGCGCCTGCACGACGCTCGAGGGCACCTCGCCGGTCGCGGCCGCGACCGCCTGGCTGGTCGCCAGCCACAGCGGCGCGAGCACCCCGGCGTCGCCCAACGCCTGCACCAGGCCCAGCGTGGCGGCGAGTCCGGCGGCCACCACCGGATGGTCCGGCAGCGGAGCTTCGTCGAGCGCCAGCAGCGAGAGCACCCCGGCGATCGGCGCGCCGTCGACGGCCTGGTCGAGCACCGGCGAAAGCTCGTGCCGGGCGGCGTGCCCGGCGGGGATCTCCGCGACCACGACCTCGGCGCCCCGTACGGTCAGCGCTGCGGCGCAGTCCCTCCGCAGCGTCTCGGCGAAGCCGCCTTCGGGGACGACGAGCAGCCAAGTTCCGTTCAGCAGCACGGAATCGGGTTCCGGCAGGGGCGCCCACGACATGCGGTAGCGCCAGCTCGCGGTCACCGACTTCTCCTGGTCCCGACGCCGCCAGGACGCCAGCGCGGGCAGCACCGCGCTGAACTGCTCCTGGTCCTCCAGCGCCAGGGTGTCGGCGATCTGGGCCAGGTCGCCGCTCTCCACCGCCGCCCAGAATTCGGCTTCGGCCTGCGAACCATCGCCGCCGCGCACCGCGCCGGCGGCAGCCGCCCCGGTCGGCCAGTAGCGGTCGTGCCGGAAGGCGTAGGTGGGCAAGGCGATCCGCTCGGCGACCGGGAGCACCGCGGTCCAGTCCACCCCGGCTCCCGTGACATACGCCTGCGCCAACGAGGTGAGCATCCTGGTCGCGCCGCCGTCGTCGCGGCGCAGCGTCGCGCACACCGCGGCCGGTTCCGTGCCGGGGGCGGCGTCCGCGGCGGCTTCCTCCAGCGTGTCGGTCGTCGCGCCGAGCAGCACCGGATGCGGGCTGACCTCGACGAACAGCTGGTGTCCCTCGTCGGCCAGCGTCCGCACCGCACGGTCGAAACGCACGGTGGCGCGGAGGCTCGCGTACCAATACCCGGCGTCGAGTTCTTCGCCGGTCAGGGTTTCGCCGGTCATCGCCGACACCATCGGGACCCGGCCACGACGCGGCTCGATCCCGGCCAGCACCGCACGGATCTCGTCTTCCAGCCGCGCCACCTGCGCGGAGTGCGAGGCGTAATCGACGTCGACCATCTTGGCGCGCACGCCCTCGGCGTCGAGTTCGTCCTTGAGCTCCGCGAGCGCTTCGGGAGTGCCGGAGACGACCACGGCGGCCGGGCCGTTGACCGCGGCCAGCGCGAGCTGCTCTCCCCAGCGGGAGATCCGCTGTTCAACCGCCGCGGCGGGCAGCGTCACCGACAGCATCCCGCCCGCGCCCGCAAGCACTTTCAGCGACTTCGAGCGCAGCGCGACAACCCGCGCGCCGTCCCGCAGGGACAGCATCCCGGCGACGGTGGCGGCCGCGATCTCGCCCTGCGAGTGCCCCACCACCGCATCCGGCGCTACTCCGGCCGCTTCCCACACCGCGGCCAGCGAGACCATCACCGCCCACAGCGCGGGCTGCACCAGGTCCGCGGTGCGCAGTTCGCCGGAGAGCACCTCCGTCAAGTTCCAGTCGGCGAACGGCGCCAGTGCCCGCTCGCATTCGGCGAGCCGGGCCGCGAAGACCGGGCTGGCCTCCGCCAGTTCCCGGCCCATGCCCGCCCACTGGGAGCCCTGGCCAGGGAAGACGAACGTCACCGCGCCGCCGGGGCGGGCCGTTCCGGCCACCACCGTGCCGGTGGTGCCTCCGGTCGCCAGCTCGTGCAGTCCGGCCAGCAGTTTCGTCCGGTCCTCGCCGAGGACGACGGCACGGTGCGCGAACGCCGAGCGGGTTGTCGCCAGCGACCACGCCACGTCGGCGGGGTCGGTCTCCGGCTGCGCGGCCGCCCATTCGCGCAGCCGGCCAGCCTGTCCGACGAGGCCCTCCGCGGAGCGGCCGGACACCAGCCAGGCACCGGGTCCGCGCAGCAGGGGCTCGGTGTCCGGACGCGGTTCGGCGTCCTCCGGCGGGGCCTCCTCGAGGATGATGTGCGCGTTGGTGCCGCTGATGCCGAACGAGGAAATCCCGGCCCGGCGCGGCCGTCCGCCGGAAGGCCAGGCCATCGGTTCGGCGAGCAGTTCGACCTGCCCGGCCGTCCAGTCGATCTGCGAGGACGGCTCGGCCGCGTGCAGGGTTTTCGGCAGCTGCTCGTGTCCCAGCGCCAGCAGCATCTTCATCACGCCCGCCACGCCGGCCGCCGCCTGTGTGTGGCCGATGTTCGACTTCACCGAACCCAGCCACAACGGGCGGTCCCGGTCTTGGCCGTAGGTGGCCAGCAACGCCTGCGCTTCGATCGGGTCGCCGAGTTTCGTGCCGGTGCCGTGTGCCTCCACCGCGTCCACTTCGGACGGCGAAAGGCCGGCGCTTGCCAGCGCCGCGCGGATGACCCGCTGCTGCGACGGACCGTTCGGCGCCGTCAAGCCGTTCGAGGCCCCGTCTTGGTTCACCGCGGAACCCCGGACCAGCCCCAGCACCGGATGCCCGTTGCGCCGCGCGTCGGAGAGCCGCTCCACCACCAGCATGCCGACACCCTCGGCCATGCCCATGCCGTCGGCCGACTCGGCGAACGCCTTCGACCGGCCGTCCGCCGCCAGACCGCGTGCCTGCGAGAAGGCGACGAACCCGTCCGGGCTGGCCATGATCGTGGCTCCGCCGGCCAGCGCGAGGGAGCACTCCCCCGCGCTCAGCGCCTTCGCCGCCAGATGCAGCGCGACCAGCGACGAGGAACACGCGGTGTCCATCGTGACCGCCGGGCCTTCCAGCCCGAAGAAGTACGACAGGCGGCCCGAAAGGACGCTGGTCGCGTTGCCGGTCATCAGGTGGCTTTCGGCACCCTCGAACTCCGCGCTGCCGTCCAGACCCGCCGCCGCGTAACCCGAGCCGTAGCCGCCGATGAAGGCGCCGGTCTGGCTGCCCGACAGGCTCGCCGGGTCGATGCCGGAGCGTTCGAACGCCTCCCAGGACACCTCCAGCAGCAACCGCTGCTGCGGGTCCATCGCCAGCGCCTCGCGCGGGCTGATCCCGAAGAAACCGGCGTCGAAACCGATGACGTCGCGGACGAAACCGCCTTCCCTGGTGTAGGTGGTCCCGGCCTGCTCGGACTCCGGGTCGTAGAGCTCGTCCACCGGCCAGCCTCGGTCGGCCGGGAAGGATTCGATCGCGTCGCCGCCGGAGGACAGCAGCTCCCACAGCTCCTCCGGGCTGGCGGCGCCGCCGGGGAACCGGCAGGCCATGCCGACGATCGCGATCGGCTCGTCCGTTCCGGCCCGCCGCACGGCCGGGGCCGGGGGCGGCGCGGACAGGTCGCCGATCAGCTCGCCGCGCAGCGAAACGGCCAGCGCGGCAGGCGTGGGGTGGTCGAAGATCAGCGTGGCGGGCAGCCGCAGCCCGGTTTCGGCCCGCAGCCGGTTCCGCAGTTCCACCGCGGTCAGCGAGTCGAAGCCCAGATCGGTGAACGCGCGGTCGGCGCCGATCGAAGCCGCCGAGGCGTGCCCGAGCACCGCGGCCACGTGCGCCAGCACCAGCTGCCGCAGCATCCGGTCGCGTTCCTGGCGAGTGGCCGCGGCCAGCCGCTTGCGAAGGGAGTCGCTGTCAGCAGCCGGGGCCGAAGCAGCGGTGCGCCGCGCGGGAGCACCGGCCAGCGCCCGCCACAGCGGCGGGACGTCGGCACCGCGCAGGGCCGCCACGTCCAGGCGGACCGGGATGAGCACGGCGTCTTCGGTGGCCAGCGCCGCGTCCATCACCGCGAGACCCTCGTCGGCGCCGAGCGCGGTGACGCCGGAGCGGCTGATCCGCGACAACGACTGTTCGCCGAGGTCGCGGCCGATGCCCGCCTCGTGCACCCACGGGCCCCAGGCCAGCGAAGTGCCGGTCAGGCCCGCTGCCCGGCGGTGTCCGGCGAGCGCGTCGAGGAAGGTGTTGGCGGCGACGTAGCTGCCCTGTCCCGGCGCGCCGAAGGTCGCCGCGGCCGAGGAGAACAGCACGAACTGCCGCAGGTCCAGGTGCCGGGTGAGTTCGTGCAGGTGCCAGGCGGCGTCGGCCTTCGGGCGCAGGACCGCGGACAGGCGGTCGGCGGTGAGCCCGGCGACCAGGCCGTCGTCGATGATCCCGGCGGCGTGGAAGACCTCGCCGAGCGGGCAGTCCTCTCCGACGGTGTCCAGCAGCGCGGCCAGCGCGTCGCGGTCGGCCGCGTCGCACGCGACGATCCGGACCGCGGCGCCCAGTTCCGCCAGCTGCGCGGCGCGCGCGGCCGCTCCGGCGGCGGCCGGGCCGGACCGGCTGGTCAGCAGCACTTCCTGGGCGCGGCCGGTGCGCACCAGATGCTGGGCGACCAGGCCGCCGAGGGTGCCGGTGCCGCCGGTGACCAGCAGCGAACGGGGGCCGCCGGGGCCCGCGTCGGGTCGTTCAACCGCCATCGCGTTGCCAGACGAACGGACCACGCGGCGTCCGAAGACGCCGTTCTCCCGCAACGCCAGCTCCGGTTCCTCCCCGCCGAGCACGGCGGGGAGCGCGGCGATTCCGGCGTTTTCGGTGGGCAGATCCACGAGGACGAACCGGCCGGGGTTCTCCGCCTGTGCCGAACGCAGCAGCCCACGGACGGCGGCCGCGGCGAGATCGGCCACGGCCTCGCCCGGGGCGACCGCGGCGCCGGACCGGGTGACCACCACCAGCCGCGCCGCGTCCAGGCGCGGTTCCTCCAGCCAGTCCTTGACCAGTCCGAGCGCCGCCGCGGCGGCGGTGTGCGCGGCTTCGGGCATCGAGCCGGCCCCGGCGACGCTGGTGAGCACGATCGAGGGAACGGGGTCCGCGGCCGCCAGTCCGGCGAGGTCCGGGTAGGTCTGCATCGGGAAGCCCGCGACGGCCGGCTCTTCTGCCAGGCCGAAGGGGTCGTCGCCGAGCACCGCCCAGGCACCGGCCGGGATCGCGGCCTCGGCGGCCGGGGTCCACTGTTCGGCGAACAACAGACCGGACGAAGCCGGTTCGGCGACCGCGGGCGCGGACACCGGACGACTGGTCAACGAATCCACCGTGACCACCGGAGCACCGGCGGGGTCGACGGCGACCAGCGAAAGATCGCCGCGCCGACTGCGCCCGACTTTGGCGCGCAGCACCGAAGCGCCCTCGGCGTGGAGTTCGACGCCGGTCCATGCGAACGGCATCCGGACCTCGTCGCCGGAGTCCTCCAGCAGCGCGGCGTGCAGGGCGGCGTCGAGCAACGCCGGGTGCAGGCCGAACTGATCCGCTCGGCCCGCCACCGACTCCGGCAGCTCGATCTCGGCGAACACGTCCTCGCCGCGCCGCCATGCCGCGCGCAGGCCGTGGAACGCCGGACCGTACACATCGGACAGTTTCGCGGCGTAAAAGCCGTCGACGGCCAACGCGGTCGCGTCCGAAGGCGGCCAGACGCCGAAGTCCTCCGACACCGCGGGCGGGGCGGACGCGGCCGCCAGCACGCCGGTGGCATGGCGGGTCCACTCCGCCGCGGAACCGTCCGGGCGGGAGAAGATCTCCAGGTTCTCGCGGTCCGCGGCGACGACGACCTGGATCCGCACCGCACCGCCGTCGGCGGGCAGCACCAGCGGGGCCTGCAAGGTCAGTTCTTCCACCTTGCCGCGGCCCACCTGGTCGCCCGCGCGCACCGCCAGCTCCACGAATCCGGTGCCGGGGAACAGGATCACGCCGCCGACGGCGTGGTCGGCCAGCCACGGCTGAGTACGTGTGGAGAGCCGGCCGGAGCACACCGTCGCGCCGTCGGCGAGTTCCATCGCCGCGCCGAGCAGCGGGTGCCCGACCGCGGACAACCCCAGCGCGGCCGGGTCCGTGCCGCCGTGGGGCGAGAGCGAAAGCATGCCCTGCGGCCAAAACCTCTCGTGCTGGAAGGCGTAGGTAGGCAGCTCGACCCGGTTCCCGACGGGCAGCACCTTCGTCCAGTCGACGGTCACGCCGTGCACGAAAGCCTCGGCGAACGAGGTGAGCAGCCGGACCGCGCCGCCGTCGTCGCGCTGCAACGTGCCGCAGACCGGGGCGGTTCCCGACTCTGCGTCGGCGGCCAGTTCGTCCAAGGTGTCGTTCATCGCGCCGAGCAGGACCGGGTGCGGGGTCACCTCGACGAACATCCGGTTCCCGCTGCCCGCCACCGTCCGGATCGCGCGGTCGAACATCACCGGCGCACGCAGGCTCTGGTACCAGTAACCGGCGTCCAGTTCCTCGCCGGTCAGGGTCTCCCCCGTCATCGCCGACACCATCGGCACCCGGCCCCGCCGCGGCGACACCTCCGCCAGCACCGCGCGGATCTCCGCTTCCAGGCTCTCCACCTGCACACCATGCGACGCGTAATCCACCGCCACCATCCGTGCCCGGACACCCTCGGCATCCAACTCGGACTTCAGTTCGGCCAACGCCTCCGGCTCACCCGAAACGACCACCGCGGCCGGACCGTTCACGGCCGCGAGCGACACTCGATCATCCCACCGGCCGAGCCGCTCCTCCACCGCATCGGCCGCCGCGCTGACCGACAGCATGCCGCCTAGACCCGCCAACGCCTTCAAAGACTTGGAGCGCAGCGCAACAACCCGCGCACCGTCCTCAACGGACAACATCCCCGCAACAGTCGCCGCCGCGATCTCGCCCTGCGAATGACCGACCACCGCCTCCGGACGCACCCCAGCCGCCTCCCACACCGCGGCCAGAGACACCATCACCGCCCACAACGCAGGCTGCACCAGATCCGCCGTCGTCAGCTCTTCGGCCAACACCTCAGACAGCTTCCAGTCCACAAAGGACTCCAAAGCCGCCTCACACTCCGCCAACCGCGCCGCGAACACCGGACTCACCTGCGCGAGTTCCCGGCCCATGCCGAGCCACTGCGAACCCTGCCCGGCGAACACGAACACCGGCCGGACCCCGGTCCGCGCCGACCCGGTCACCACCGCACCCGAGGGCGAACCCGCCGCCAGATCCGTCAAACCGGTGCCGTCGCCGATCACCACGGCCCGGCGTTCGAACACCGACCGCGTCGTCGCCAACGACCAGGCCACGTCCTCCGGACGCGTCTCCCGCCCGGTCAGCCAGTCGTCCAGGCGACGCGCCTGTGCGGCGAGTCCCGGCTCGGTCCGGCCGGACAGCACCAGCGCACCCGCGCCGGACACCACCGGAGCCGTCGCGTCCTCCGGTTCGGCCGGCACCGCGGCCGGCGCGTCCTCCAGGATGATGTGTGCGTTGGTGCCGCTCATCCCGAACGACGACACGCCCGCGCGGCGCGGATGACCGTCGACCGGCCACGGCGCGTTCTCGGTCAGCAGGCGAACGTCGCCCGCCGCCCAGTCCACATGCGACGAAGGCGTCTCGGTGTGCAGCGTGCGCGGAATCTCTTTGTTCCGCAACGCCAACACCATCTTGATCACCCCGGCCACACCGGCCGCCGCTTGGGTGTGGCCGATGTTGGACTTGACCGAACCCAGCCACAGTGGACGATCCCGGTCCTGGCCGTACGTCGCGAGCACGGCCTGCGCCTCGATCGGGTCGCCCAGCGTCGTGCCCGTGCCGTGCGCCTCCACGACGTCCACATCGGACACCGTCAGCCCGGCATCGGCCAACGCCGCCCGAATCACTCGCTGCTGCGAAGGACCGTTCGGCGCCGTCAACCCGTTCGACGCACCGTCCTGGTTCACCGCGGAACCGGCCACTACAGCCAGAATCGGGTGTCCGTTGCGCTGTGCGTCGGAAAGCCGCTCCACCACCAGAACGCCCGCGCCTTCGGCCCAGCCGGTGCCGTCCGCGTCGTCGGAGAACGCCCGGCACCGCCCGTCGGTGGAAAGGCCCTGCTGGCGCGAGAAGTCGATGAACATGCCCGGGGTCGCCATCACCGTGACGCCACCGGCCAGCGCCAGCGAGCATTCGCCGGAGCGCACCGCTTGCGCGGCCAGGTGCAGGGCGACCAGCGACGACGAGCACGCGGTGTCGATGGTGACCGCGGGGCCTTCCAAGCCGAGGACGTAGGAGATCCGGCCGGACAGCACGCTGGTGGCGTTGCCGGTCAGGCTGTGCGCTTCGACCCCGCTTTCGGTGGCCAGGTTGAGGCCGTAGCCGGAGATGTAGCCGCCCGCGAAGACGCCGGTGGCGCTGCCCTTGAGCTTCGCCGGGTCGATCCCGGCCCGCTCCAGCGCCTCCCACGAGGTCTCCAGCAGCAGCCGCTGCTGCGGGTCCATCGCCAGCGCCTCGCGCGGGCTGATCCCGAAGAAGTCGGCGTCGAACCCGGCGGCGTCGGCGACGAACGCGCCCTGCGCCACATAGGAAGTACCCGCATTGTCCCGGTCGGCGTCGTACACGCTGTCGAGGTCCCAGCCGCGGTCGGCGGGGAAGTCCCCCACCGTGTCAGTGCCGGAGGCCAGCATCTCCCAGAACTGCTCCGGAGTGCTGGAACCGCCGGGGAACCGGCACGCCATGCCCACGATCGCCATCGGCTCGTCGGCAGACGACACGGCGGCGGGCGCGGCGACACCGATTTCCGGGTGCTCGCCGAGCAGTTCGGTCCGCAGGAACGCGGCCAGCGCTTCCGGGGTCGGGTAGTCGAACACCACCGTCGCGGGCAGCCGTTCGCCGGTCGCCGCCCCCAGCCGGTTGCGCAGCTCGACGGAAGTCAGCGAGTCGAACCCGAGGTCCTTGAACGCCCGCCGCTGCTCGATCGCGTCCGCCGAGGCGTGGCCGAGCACGATCGCCGCTTCGGTGCGGACCAGGTCGGTGAGCAGTTCGTCCTGGTCGGCGGGGCTCAGCCCGATCAGCCGCCGCACGAGTTCGCCGGTGGCGGGCGGCTGCGCGGCGACGGCGGGAAGACGTCGGATCGCCGGCAGGTCCCGCAGCAACGGCGCGGTCCGCAGCTCCGCAGGGAGCTCGGCCACGTCGATGTCCAGCACGGTCTGCACCGGTTCGACCCCGCGCAGCGCCTCGCCGAGGGCGCGGACCGCGAGCTGCGGCTCCATCGGCCGCATGCCGCCGCGGCTGGTCCGGGTGCGCGCGGCCGCGCTTGAGTCGGCGAAGCCGCCGCCCGCCCACGCGCCCCACGCCACGGCCAGCGCGGGCAGTCCCCGCGCCCGACGGTGCTCCGCCAGCGCGTCCAGGTACGCGTTCGCGGCCGCGTAGTTGCCCTGTCCCGCCGCGCCGAGGGTCGAGGCGGCCGAGGAGAACAGCACGAACTCGTCCAGTTCCAGTCCGGCGGTGACCTCGTCCAGCAACGCCGCGCCGCGGGCTTTCACGTCCAGCACGGCGGCCAGTCGCGCGGGCGACAGGTGTTCGAGCACGCCGTCGTCGAGCGCCCCGGCGGTGTGCAGCACGGTGCTCAGCTCGGGGCCGATCCAGGCGGCCTGCGCGGTCAGCGCCGCGCGGTCGGTCACGTCGCAGGCCAGCACGTCCACCCGCGTGCCCTGCTCGGCCAGCTCGGCGACCAGCGCCGCGACTCCGGCGGCCGGGCCGGAACGGCTGGTGAGCACCAGCCGACGCGCGCCGTTTTCGGCCAGCCAGCGGGACACGTGCCCGGCGAGCGCGCCGGTGCCGCCGGTGAGCCACACGTCGCCACGCGGCATCCATGGCTCGCGCGAAACCCGTCCGGCGTGCACGAGACGGCGGCCCAGCACCCCGCCGTCGCGGAGCGCGACTTCGCGCTCAACGCCCCCGGCGAGCACCGAGACCAGTCGCGCGGCCGCGCGCTCGTCCAGCGTCTCCGGCAGGTCGAGCAGCCCGCCCCAGCGTTCCGGGTGCTCCAGGCCGACAACCCGGCCCAGGCCCCAAGCCTGCGCCTGCACCGGATTCGCAGCACCGTCCGCCACCGCGCCGCGCGTGGCCACCCACAGCGGCGCGCTGACCTCAGCCAACGCCTGGACGAGCCCGAGGGTCGCGGCCAGTCCGCCGGCGACGGAGGGCAGTTCGGGCAGCGGGTTCTCGTCCAGCGCGAGCAACGACAGCACGCCCGCCGGCGCGGAGTCCAGCAGCGCGCCGAGCGCGTCCCGCGCCACGACACCGGCGGGGACCTCGATCACCTCGACCTCGGCTCCCGCGGCCGACAGCGCGTCGGCATACGGCCGCGTGCCGACGCTCTCCGGCGCGACAAGCAGCCAGCGTCCGGAAAGAGCCGCCGGAGCGGGCTCGGGCAGCGCGGTCCACTCGGTGCGGTAACGCCAGTCGGCGATGGTCGAGCGGTCCTGTTTCCGGCGGCGCCAGGACGCCAGCGCGGGCAGGAGCACGTCGAGGTGCTGCTGGTCGTCAAGCCGGTCGTCAAGGTCGAGTTCCCCGGCGAGCCAGTCCAGATCGCCCTCGTCCACCGCGGTCCAGAACTCGGTGTCAGCGGCAGCCGACGGCGTCAGCGAGATGATGCCGTCGGGCCAGTAACGCTGGTGCTGGAAGGCGTAGGTGGGCAGCGGCACTCGGTTCCCCGCCGGAACCACCGCGCTCCAGTCCACGCCCACGCCCTGTACGAAGGCCCGCGCCAGCCCGGCGATCAGGCCGGTGCCGTCCTTGCGCTGCAACGGCACGAACGCCGCATCGGCCGGGCTGAGCGCGGACAACGAACCGTCCGGGCCGACCTCCAGGAACACCGAAATCCCCTGCGCCACAAGGGACTCCACCGCCTCCCCGAACCGCACCGCACCCCGCGTCTGCGCGGGCCAATACTCGGCCTCGCAATCAGCGACCAGCTCACCGGTCAACGCACCCGCCCACAACAATTCCGGACGCTCGTACGTGAGCCCTTCAGCCACCTGACGCAGCTCATCCAGCACCGGATCCATCGCCGCCGAGTGGAACGCGTGACTCACCCGCAGCCGCCGAACCCGGTTCCCGCGCTCCTTCCAGAGCGCGACAAGCTGGTCGACCGCCTCGGTCTCACCGGAAACCACCACCGACTCCGGCCCATTGACCGCCGCTATCGACACCCCATCTATCAAGGTCTCAACGACCTCACCCTCCGATGCGTTGATCGCCGCCATCGCACCACCCACCGGCAGCGCCTGCATCAACCGAGCACGCGCCGCCACCAGACGACACGCGTCGGGCAGAGACAACACGCCAGCCGCGTGTGCCGCGGCGACTTCACCTACCGAATGCCCCACCACCGCATCCGCCCGAACCCCCGCGGCGCGCAACACCTCGAACAACGCCACTTCGAAAGCGAACAACCCAGCCTGCGCATACAAAGTCTGATCAGTGCCCGGGGTCCCCGGATCCAGCACGACGTCCCGAACCGAAACACCCAGCTCCAGCTCCAACAAACCCGAAACCCGATCGAAGGCCTCGGCGAACACCGCACTCGACTCATACAGTGCCCGGCCCATACCAGCCCACTGCGAACCCTGACCCGCGAACACCAAACCCACCCGAACACCCGGATCCGCAACCCCGGACACCACTGAACCCGACGACACTTCCCCGATCAGGCTGTCCAGCCCGCCCGCCAAATCCTCGCCCAGCACCACGGCCCGGTGCTCGAACACCGACCGCGTAGTCGCCAACGACCACCCGACATCCACCGGATCCAGCCCACGCCCGGCCACCCACCCGCGCAACCGCCGAGCCTGCGCGGCCAGCCCGTCCGCGCTGCGACCCGACAACACCCACACGGTCGGCTCATCTGTCACGACCACTTCGACGGGCTCCTCCGCCGGAGCCTCCTCGACGATGATGTGCGCATTGGTCCCGCTGATACCGAACGCCGACACCCCCGCCCGCCGGACCCGCTCACCCCGTTCCCACGCCACGTTCTCCGTCAACAACCGGACCTCGCCCGCCGTCCAGTCCACATGGGACGACGGCGTCTCAGCGTGCAACGTCCGCGGAAGCTCGCCGTGCTGAAGGGCGAGCACCGCCTTGATCAGCCCCGCCACCCCCGCCGCGGCCTGCGTGTGCCCGATGTTCGACTTCACCGAACCCAGCCACAAGGGACGATCCCGGTCCCGCCCATACGTCGCCAACAACGCCTGCGCCTCGATCGGGTCACCCAGCTTCGTCCCGGTGCCGTGCGCCTCCACCACGTCCACATCGGACGCCGACAACCCGGCATTCGCCAATGCCGCGCGAATGACGCGCTGCTGCGAAGGACCATTCGGCGCCGTCAAACCATTCGACGCACCATCCTGATTCACCGCCGAACCCCGCACCACAGCCAGCACGCGATGGCCGAGCCGCTGCGCCTCCGACAGCCGCTCCACCACCAGCACCCCGGCGCCCTCGGCCCAGCCGGTGCCGTCCGCGTCCTCGGAGAACGCCCGGCACCGCCCGTCCGCGGACAGTCCTTGCTGCCGGGAGAACTCGACGAACGTCCCCGGCGACGGCATCACCGTGACACCACCGGCCAACGCCAGCGAGCACTCTCCCGACCGGACCGCATACGCGGCCAAGTGCAGCGCGACCAGCGACGACGAACACGCGGTGTCGATGGTGACCGCGGGCCCTTCCAGGCCGAGCACATAGGACACCCGCCCGGACAGCACGCTGGTCGAGTTGCCGGTCATCAGGTGGCTTTCGACACCCGAATCCGCCTGGCCCGACATCGAAACACCGATGCCGTACCCGGAGGCGAAGGCGCCCGCGAAGACACCCGTGGCGGTGCCCTTGAGTTTCGCCGGGTCGATCCCGGCCCGCTCCAGGGCCTCCCACGAGGTCTCCAGCAGCAGCCGCTGCTGCGGGTCCATCGCCAGCGCCTCGCGCGGGCTGATCCCGAAGAACGCCGGGTCGAACTCCGTGGCGTCGTTCAGGAACGCGCCCTGCGCGACGTAGGAGGTGCCCTCGTGCGCCGGGTCCGGGTCGTAGACGCTCTCGAGGTCCCAGCCGCGGTCGGTCGGGAAGCCGCCGACCGCGTCGGTCCCGGCCGACAGCAGGTCCCAGAACTCCTCCGGCGTGGTCACCCCGCCGGGGAAGCGGCAGGCCATGCCGACGACGGCGAGCGGTTCGTCGGCTCGTTCCCGGACCTCGCGCAGCCGCGCCCGTGCGTCTTGCGCGTCCGCGATGGCCCGCTTCAGGTAACTCCGCAGTTTGTCGTCAGACACGGTCAGCCCCTAGCCAGGATGTTCGATGGTTCACGATCGGCGGCGCGGATTCACTCGAGTCCGTCGACGAGTGCGAACAGCTCGTCGTCGGAGGCGGTCTCGAGGTCTTCCTCGCGCCGTTTCTTGGTCTTTGCGGTGGTCTGGTCGCCGATGACCTCCAGCAGCCTGCGCAGCCGTTCGCCTGCTTCGGCCCACACCGGTTCGTCGCCCGCCCCGTCCCGCAGCGCGGCTTCGAGCCGGCCGATCTCGGCCAGCACCGGCTCCGCGGCGTCGTCCGGGCCGTCCGGCAGCAGTTCGGTCCGCAGCCACGCGGCGAGTTCGCTCGGGGTCGGGTAGTCGAACACGAGCGTCGCGGGCAGTTGCCGCCCGGTCGCGGCACCGAGCCGGTTGCGCAGTTCCACCGACGTCAGCGAGTCGAACCCGAGGTCCTTGAACGCCTTCCGGTCCTCGATCGCCTCCGCCGAGGCGTGCCCGAGCACGATCGCCACCTCGGTGCGCACCAGTTCGGTGAGCACCCGCTCCTGCTCCGCGCGGCCCAGTCCGGCCAGCCGGCTGGCCAGGTCCCCTTCGGGGCGGGCCGACGGCTCGGCCGCGGTGCTCGCCATCCGGCGGATCTCCGGCAGGTCCCGCATCAGCGGCGCGGCGCGCAGCCCCGCCGTGCCCGGCCCCGAGGCGAGTTCGGTCCAGTCGACGTCCATCACGGTGAGCACCGGGTCCGGTCCGCGCAGGGCCTCGCCCAGCGCCCGCGCGGCCAGCCTCGGGTCCATCGCGGGCATCGCGCCGCGTTCGAGCCGTTTGCGCGCCGCCTCGGTGGACTCGGCGAGCCCACCACCGGCCCAGACACCCCAGGCCACCGTCAGCCCGGCCAGCCCGCGCGCCCGGCGATGCTCCGCCAGCGCGTCCAGATACGCATTCGCCGCCGCATAGTTGCCCTGCCCAGGACCACCCAACGTCGAAGCCGCCGACGAAAACAGCACGAACGCATCCAGCTCGAGATCCGCGGTCAGCTCGTCCAAGTCCTTCGCCGACGCGGCCTTCGCGGCCAGCACCGACTCCAAACGCGGCACCGAAAGCCGGTCCAGCACGCCGTCGTCCAGCACGCCCGCGGTGTGCAGCACGGAGGACAGCTCCGGACCGCACCACTCGACCAAGCCCGCCAACGCCGACCGCTCCGTGACGTCGCACGCCACCACCTCGACCGAGGTGCCCAGCGCGGCCAGTTCCGCGACGGTCGCGGCGACCCCGCGTGCCGAGGGACCGGAACGGCTGGTCAGCACGACCCGAGGCGCGCCCTGTTCGGCGAGCCACCTCGCGACATGCCCGGCGATCGCGCCGGTGCCGCCGGTGAGCAGCGCCGTACCTCGCGGCGTCCACGGCTGCGACGCCGGTCGTCCGGCGTGCACGAGCCGACGGCCGAGCAGCCCGGCCGAACGGAGCGCGACCTCGGACTCGCCGCACCCGGCGAGCACCGAAACCAGCCGCGCACCCGCACGCTCGTCGAGCGTCTCCGGCAGGTCGATCAGCCCGCCCCAACGCTCCGGGTGTTCCAAGCCGACCACCCGGCCCAGACCCCACACCTGCGCCTGCACCGGGCTGACCAGGGTCTCCCCCGGCCCGGCCGCCACCGCGCCCCGGGTCGCCAGCCACAGCGGGGCGGTCACCCCGGCGTCGCCGAGCGCCTGCACCAGGCCGAGCGTCGCCGCCAAGCCCGCCGGCACCGAAGCGTGCCCGGCGGCCGGCGTCTCGTCCAGGGCCAGCAGCGAAACCACCCCGGACACCGCATCGCGGTCGATGTCAGACAGCAGCGCGGTGAACTCGGCACGGTCCACCGTCCCGGCCGGGCATTCGACCACGGTCACGTCCGCGCCCCGGGTTTCCAGCGCTGCCAAGCAATCCCGGGCAGTGTCGGCGTTCGGCGCGACGACGAGCCAGGTCCCGGACAACACGCGGGCGTCCGGCTCCGAGACCGGAGCCCAGGTGATGCGGTAACGCCAGTTCGCGGTGGTCGACCGGTCCTGTTCGCGTCGCCGCCAGGAGGCCAGCGCGGGCAGCACCTCGTGGAACGGCCGCGTGCTGTCCACCGACAGCGAGTCGGCGAGACCGCTCAGGTCGCCCCCTTCGACCGCCGCCCAGAACTCGGCGTCGGCCGCGCTGTCCTGGACCTCCGTCGCGCCGGCCTTCGGCAGCTTCAGGATGCCTTCCGGCCAGAACCGTTCCGTGCGGAAGGCGTAGGTCGGCAGGTCCAGCCGGTGGCCGGCGGGCAGCACGGCGCGCCAGTCCACGTGCACGCCGCGCACGAAAGCCTGCGCCAGCCCGGCCATCAGGCCGGTGCCGTCCTTGCGCTGCAAGGGGACGAACGCCGCGTCGGCCGGGCTGAGCGCGGACAGCGAACCGTCCGGGCCGACCTCCAGGAACACCGAAATCCCCTGCGCCACAAGGGACTCCACCGCCTCCCCGAACCGCACCGGGCGACGCGTCTGCGCGGGCCAGTACTCGGCCTCGCAGTCAGCGACCAGCTCACCGGTCAACGCACCCGCCCACAACAGCTCCGGACGCGCATACGTGAGCCCTTCAGCCACTTCGCGCAGCTCATCCAGCACCGGATCCATGGCGGCGGAATGGAAGGCGTGGCTCACCCGCAGCCGCCGAACCCGGTTCCCGCGCTCCTTCCAGAGCGCGACAAGCTGGTCGACCGCCTCGACTTCACCGGAAACCACCACCGACTCCGGACCGTTCACCGCCGCGATCGACATGCCGTCGACCAGCGTCTCGGCCACCTCGGCCTCCGGCGCGTTGATCGCCGCCATCGCACCACCCACCGGCAACGCCTGCATCAACCGAGCACGAGTAGCGACCAGACGACACGCGTCAGGCAGAGAAAGCACGCCAGCCGCATACGCCGCGGCGACCTCACCCACCGAATGCCCGACCACCGCATCCGCCCGAACACCCGCGGCGCGCAACACCTCGAACAACGCCACCTCGAAGGCGAACAATCCCGCCTGCGCGAACAAGGTCTGATCGCCGTCCCGGGTTCCCGGATCCAGCACCACATCCCGGACCGCAACGCCCAGCTCCAGCTCCAACAGACCCGAAACCCGGTCGAAGGCCTGGGCGAACACCGGGTTCGCCTCGTAGAGGTCCCAACCCATACCAGCCCACTGCGAACCCTGACCCGCGAACACCAAACCGACCCGAGCACCCGGATCCGCGACGCCCGAAACCACCGAACCCGACGACACTTCCCCGATCAGGCTGTCCAGCCCGCTCAGGAGATCGTCGCCCAGCACCACGGCCCGGTGCTCGAACACCGACCGCGTAGTCGCCAACGACCACCCGACATCCACCGGATCCAGCCCCCGGCCGACCATCCACTCGCGAAGCCGACCCGCCTGCGCGGCCAGCCCGTCCGCGCTGCGGCCCGACAACACCCAGGCCGTGGGATCGTCGGCCGGCACCGCGGCCGCGGGCTCCGGCGCGGGAGCCTCCTCGACGATGACGTGCGCGTTGGTGCCGCTCATCCCGAACGCGGAGACACCGGCGCGGCGCGGACTTCCGGCGGCCGGCCACGGCGTGTTCTCGGTGAGCAGCTCGACCCGGCCGGCCGTCCAGTCCACATGCGACGACGGGTGCTCGGCGTGCAGCGTGCGCGGAATCTCCTGGTGCTGCAACGCCAGCACCATCTTGATCACACCAGCGACACCGGCCGCGGCCTGTGTGTGCCCGATGTTCGACTTCACCGAACCCAGCCACAGTGGACGGTCCCCAGCCCGTTCCTGGCCGTAGGTCGCCAGCAACGCCTGCGCCTCGATCGGGTCACCGAGCCTCGTCCCCGTACCGTGCGCCTCCACCACGTCCACATCGGACGCCGACAACCCGGCATTCACCAACGCCGCCCGAATCACCCGCTGCTGCGAAGGACCATTCGGCGCCGTCAAACCATTCGACGCACCATCCTGATTCACCGCCGAACCCCGCACCACAGCCAGCACTCGATGGCCGTTGCGCTCGGCGTCGGAGAGCCGTTCGACGACCAGCATGCCCACGCCTTCGCCCCAGCCGGTGCCATCCGCGTCGTCAGAGAATGCCCGGCACCGCCCGTCGGTGGAAAGCCCTTGCTGGCGCGAGAAGTCGACGAAAGTGCCGGGGTTGGCCATCACGGTGACCCCGCCGGCCAGCGCCAGCGAACACTCGCCCGACCGCACCGCCTGAACCGCGAGATGCAGTGCCACCAACGACGACGAACACGCCGTGTCGATCGTGACCGCGGGCCCTTCCAGACCGAGCACATAGGACAGCCGCCCCGACAGCACACTCGTCGAGTTGCCCGTCATCAGGTGCCCTTCGGCACCGGAACCGGCTTGGCCGGACAGGGTGACGCCGAACCCGTAGCCGGAAGCGAAGCCACCGGCGAACACGCCGGTAGCGGTGCCCTTGAGCGCGGCGGGGTCGATTCCGGAGCGCTCCAACGCTTCCCACGAGGTCTGCAGGAGCAGTCGCTGCTGCGGGTCCATCGCCAGCGCCTCGCGCGGGCTGATCCCGAAGAACGCCGCGTCGAACTCCGTGGCGTCGCGCAGGAACGCGCCCGACTGCGTGTAGGAGGTGCCGGCGCTGCCCCGGTCGGGGTCGTAGAACCCTTCCAGATCCCAACCGCGATCGGTCGGGAACGCACCCACCGCATCCGTACCCGAACGCAACATCTCCCAGAACTCGTCCGGACTCGCCGCACCACCCGGGAACCGACACGCCATCCCCACGATCGCCAACGGCTCGTCCACCGGCACCGCCGCCACGGGAGCCGCGGCCACGGGGGCGGTCAGGTCGCCGGTCAGTTCCTCGCGGAGGAACGCGGCCAGCGCCACCGGCGTCGGGTAGTCGAACACCACCGTCGCGGGCAGCCGCTCGCCGGTCGCCGCCCCCAGCCGGTTGCGCAGCTCGACCGAGGTCAGCGAGTCGAACCCGAGGTCCTTGAACGCCTTCCGGTCCTCGATCGCCTCCGCCGAGGCGTGCCCGAGCACGATCGCCACCTCGGTGCGCACCAGTTCGGTGAGCACCCGCTCCTGCTCCGTCGGGTTCAGCCCGGCCAGCGTGCGGGCGAGGTCGCCCTCGCCGCGCGTAGTGTCCGCGGCGGCCTTGGCGGAGCCGAGCCGCCGCACTTCCGGCAGCTCCTGCACCAACGGCGCGTTCCGCAGTTCGGCGGAGGACTCCAGCTGTGCCCAGTCGACGTCCATCACGGTGACCGCGGCGTCCGGTCCGTCGAGGGCTTCGCCGAGCGCCCGCGCGGCGAGCTGTGGGTCCATCGCGGGCATCAGGCCGCGCTTGACCCGTTCCCGCACGACCTCGCTCGATTCGGCGAAACCGCCGCCCGCCCAGACACCCCAGGCCACCGTCAGCCCGGCCAGTCCGCGCGCCCGGCGATGCTCCGCCAGCGCGTCCAGATACGCATTCGCCGCCGCATAGTTGCCCTGCCCAGGACCGCCCAACGTCGAAGCCGCCGACGAAAACAGCACGAACGCATCCAAATCGAGATCCGCGGTCAGCTCGTCCAGGTAACCCGCCGACGCGGCTTTCGCGGCCAGCACGGATTCCAGGCGTGGCACCGATAACCGGTCCACCACGCCGTCATCCAGCACGCCCGCGGTGTGCAGCACGGAGGACAGCTCCGGACCGCACCACTCGACCAGGCCCGCCAACGCCGACCGATCGGTGACGTCGCACGCCACCACGTCGACGGAGGTTCCCCGCTCGGCGAGCAGCGCCGCCGTCCCCGCGACGTCACGCGCACCGGCGCCGGAACGGCTGGTCAGCACCACGCGCGGCGCACCGCGCTCGGCCAGCCAGTGCGACACGTGGCCCGCGATCGCGCCGGTCCCGCCGGTGATCAGCACCGCGCCCCGGGGCGACCAGCCCTCGGCGTCCCGGCCCCGTGCGGCGCGGCCCAGCCGACGGCCGAGCACGCCCGCCGGCCGGATGGCGACCTCGGGCTCCCCGGCCCCGGCGAGCACCGAAACCAGCCGCGCACCCGCACGCTCGTCGAAGGTCTCCGGCAGGTCGATCAGCCCGCCCCAGCGGTCGGGGTGTTCGAGACCGGCGACGCGGCCGAAGCCCCAGACCTGCGCCTGCACCGGGCTCGCCAGTGTCTCCCCGGCGCCGGCCGCCACCGCACCGCGCGTAGCCAGCCACAGCGGGGCGTCGATGATCACGTCGCCGAGTGCCTGCACCAGGCCGAGCGTGGCCGCCAATCCCCCGGCCACCACGGGATGTCCCGGCGTTGAGGTCTCGTCCAAGGCCAGCAGCGACAGCACGCCGCGCACTTCGGCGGGATCGACGTCGTCGAACTCGGCCGCGATCTTGAGGCGGTCCGCTGTGCCGGCCGGGAGCCGGACCACCCGGGTCTCCGCGCCGCGCGAGGACAACGCCTCGGCGTAGCCGGTGACGTCGTGGTCCGCCGGGGCGACGAGCAGCCAGGTGCCGGTCAGCGGCCGCGGGTCGAGTCCCTCGACCGGCGTCCAGTTGATCCGGTAGCGCCAGTCCGCGGTGGCCGAACGGTTCTGCTCGCGCCGCCGCCAGGAAGCCAACGCGGGCAGCACCTCGCCGAGCTTCGTGTGGTCCTCGATGGACAGTCGATCGGCGAGTTCGGTGAGGTCGCCGTTCTCCACCGCCGCCCAGAATTCGGCGTCGGCGGCGGAGGTGGGGCTGTCGTCCGCACCGGCCTTCGGCATCGCCAGGATGCCGTCCGGCCAGTAACGCTGGTGTTGGAAGGCATACGTCGGCAGCTGCGCGCGGTTCCCCTGGGGAATCAGCGTGCTCCAGTCCACGCCCACGCCCTGCACGAACGCCTGCGCCAGCCCGGCGATCAGGCCGGTGCCGTCCTTGCGCTGCAAGGGGACGAACGCGGCGTCCGCGGTGCCGAGCGCGGACAGCGAACCGTCCGGGCCGACCTCCAGGAACACCGAAATCCCCTGCTCCACCAGCGCAGCCACCGCATCCGCGAACCGCACCGCTCCCCGCGTCTGCGCGGGCCAGTACTCGGCCTCGCAGTCAGCGACCAGCTCACCGGTCAACGCACCCGCCCACAACAGCTCCGGACGCTCGTACGCCAACCCCGCGGCCACTTCGCCCAGCTCGTCCAGCACCGGATCCATCGCCGCCGAGTGGAACGCATGGCTCACCCGCAGCCGCCGAGCACGACGGCCCTGTTCCTTCCACCGCGCCACGATGCGCTCGACCGCGTCGGCCTCGCCAGAGACCACCACGGACTCCGCCCCGTTCACCGCCGCGATCGACACCCCCGGCTCCAGCGACTCCAGCACCTCGGCCTCCGGCGCGTTGATCGCCGCCATCGCACCACCCACCGGCAACGCCTGCATCAACCGAGCACGCGCCGCGACCAGACGACACGCATCCGACAGGGAAAGCACACCAGCCGCATGCGCCGCCGCGACCTCGCCCACCGAATGCCCCACCACCGCATCCACCCGAACACCCGCGGCACGCAACACCTCGAACAACGCCACCTCAAAGGCGAACAACCCAGCCTGCGCATACAAAGTCTGATCACTGCCCGGCGTCCCCGGAACCAGCACCACGTCCCGAACCGAAACACCCAGCTCCAGCTCCAACAGACCCGAAACCCGGTCGAAAGCCTCGGCGAACACCGGACTCGACTCATACAGTTCCCGGCCCATACCAGCCCACTGCGAACCCTGACCCGCGAACACCAAACCCACTCGAGCACCCGGATCGGCAACCCCGGACACCACCGAACCCGACGACACCCCAGCCGCCAAATCCGACAAACCGCTCAGCACATCGTCCCCGACCACCACGGCCCGGTGCTCGAACACCGACCGCGTAGTCGCCAACGACCACCCGACATCCACCGGATCCAGCCCCCGGCCGACCACCCACTCGCGAAGCCGACCCGCCTGCGCGAGCAACCCGTCCGCGCTGCGACCCGACAACACCCAAGGCCGCACGCCCGACACCACCGGAGCCGGCTCCACCGCCGGAACCTCTTCGCCGGCAGGCGCTTCCTCCACGATCACATGCGCGTTCGTACCGCTGATCCCGAACGCCGACACGCCCGCCCGGCGAACCCGTCCCTCGGATTCCCAAGCCACGTTCTCCGTCAGCAATTCGACCCGGCCGGCCGTCCAGTCCACATGCGACGACGGGTGCTCGGCGTGCAGCGTGCGCGGAATCTCCTGGTGCTGCAACGCCAGCACCATCTTGATCACACCAGCGACACCGGCCGCGGCCTGTGTGTGCCCGATGTTCGACTTCACCGAACCCAGCCACAGTGGACGGTCCCCAGCCCGTTCCTGGCCGTAGGTCGCCAGCAACGCCTGTGCCTCGATCGGGTCGCCCAGCGTCGTCCCCGTACCGTGTGCCTCCACCACGTCCACTTCGGACGCCGACAACCCGGCGTTCGCCAGCGCAGCCCGAATGACCCGCTGCTGCGAAGGACCGTTCGGCGCGGACAGACCGTTGGACGCACCGTCCTGGTTGATCGCGCTTCCCCGCACCAAGGCGAGGACTTCGTGGCCCTTGCGCCGAGCATCGGAGAGCCGTTCGACGACCAGCATGCCCACGCCCTCGGCCCAGCCGGTGCCATCGGCGTCGTCCGCGAACGCCCGGCATCGCCCGTCCACGGACAAGCCCTGCTGGCGCGAGAACTCGACGAAGGAGAACGGAGTCGCCATCACCGTGACACCACCGGCCAACGCCAGCGAACACTCGCCCGAGCGCACCGCCTGAACCGCGAGATGCAGTGCCACCAACGACGACGAACACGCCGTGTCGATCGTGACCGCGGGCCCTTCCAGACCGAGCACATAGGACAGCCGCCCCGACAGCACACTCGTCGAGTTGCCCGTCATCAGGTGCCCTTCGACCCCGGCGCCGTCCTGACCGGTCAGCGCCATGCCGATGGCATAGCCGGAGCCGAAACCGCCCGCGAACACGCCGGTGGCGCTGCCTTTGAGCGTGGTCGGGTCGATCCCGGCGCCTTCCACGGCCTGCCAGGCGGTTTCCAGCAGCAACCGCTGCTGCGGGTCCATCGCCAACGCCTCGCGCGGGCTGATCCCGAAGAACCCGGCGTCGAAACCGGTGGCGTCCCGCAGGAAAGCACCGGAACGGGTGTAGGTGGTGCCTTCGCTCTCCCGGTCCGGGTCGTAGAACCCTTCCAGATCCCAACCGCGATCGGTCGGGAACGCACCCACCGCATCCGTACCCGAACGCAACATCTCCCAGAACTCGTCCGGACTCGCCGCACCACCCGGGAACCGACACGCCATCCCCACGATCGCCAACGGCTCGTCCACCGGCAGCGCCGCCACGGGGGCCACCGGCGCCGCGACCTGTTCCTGGTCGCCCATCAGCTCGCCGCGCAGGAAACCGGCCAGCGCGAGCGGCGTCGGGTAGTCGAAGACCAGCGTGGCGGGCAGCCGCAGCTTGGTGGCCGCGTTGAGCTGGTTGCGCAATTCCACCGAGGTCAGCGAGTCGAACCCGAGGTCCCGGAACGCCTGCCGGGCCTGCACCATCTCGGCCGACGCGTGCCCGAGGACCACCGCGGCCTGCGCGCGGACCACATCGGTCAGCACGCGTTCCTGTTCGGCGTGGCTGAGCCCGGCGAGCTGCTGCGCCAGCTCGCCCGCCGCCGGGGCCGCGGTCCGGTTCGCCGCGGTGGCGGCGGCCAGCCGGCGGATCTCCGGCATGTCCCGCACCAGCGGCATCCGGTGCACTTCGGCGGTGCCCGCGGCGGACCCGAGCTGCTCCCAGTCCACGTCCATCACGGTGACCACAGGGTCGGTGCCCGCCAGCGAATCGGCCAGCGCGCGCACGGCGAGCTTCGGCTCCATCGCGGGCATCGGGATGCGGCGCATCCGCGACCGGATGGCCTCGTTCGAGTCGGCCAGCCCGATCCCGGCCCACAGCCCCCAGGCGACCGACAGACCGGCCAGTCCGCGCGCCCGGCGATGCTCCGCCAGCGCGTCCAGGTACGCATTCGCCGCCGCGTAGTTGCCCTGGCCCGGACCGCCCAGCGTCGAAGCCGCCGACGAGAACAGCACGAACGCGTCCAGCTCGAGATCCGCGGTCAGCTCGTCCAGGTGAGCGGCGGCCGCCGCCTTCGCCGCCAGCACCGTCTCCAGGCGCGGCACCGTCAGCCGGTCCACCACGCCGTCATCCAGCACCGCGGCGGTGTGCAGCACCGAAGACAACTCCGGACCGCACCGGGCGATCAGCCCGGCCAACGCCGACCGATCGGTGACATCGCAGGAAACCACGTCCACCGCGGTGCCCTGCTCCGCCAGCCACGCCGCCGTCTCGGCGACGCCGGCCGCAGCGGGCCCGGAACGTCCGGTCAGCACCACGCGCGGCGCACCCTGCTCAGCCAGCCAACGCGACACATGACCGGCGATCGCGCCGGTGCCGCCGGTGACCAGCGCCGTGCCTCGCGGCGACCAGGTCCGGCCCGCACGCGGGCGAGGCACCCGCGACAGACGGCGGCCGAGAATCCCGGCCGGGCGCAGGGCCACCTCGGGCTCCCCCGCCCCGGCGAGCACCGACACGAGCCGCGCACCCGCACGCTCGTCGAAGGTCTCCGGCAGGTCGATCAGCCCGCCCCAACGCTCCGGGTGCTCCAGGCCGACCACTCGGCCCAGGCCCCAGACCTGCGCCTGCACCGGGCTCGCGAGAGTCTCGCCCAGCCCGGCCGCCACGGCGCCGCGGGTGAGCACCCACAGCGGCACGTTCTGCCCGGCGTCGCCGAGCGCTTGCACCAGGCCGAGCGTCGCCGCCAAGCCCACCGGCACCGAGGAATGCCCAGCCACCGGCGACTCGTCCAGCGCCAGCAGCGACACCACCCCGGACAGCTCGCCGAATTCGGCGCCCGCCAGAATTTCGGCCCGGTCCACGACACCGGCCGGGACCTCGGCCACGACGACCTGGGCACCACGCGCGGACAACGCGGCCGCGCACACCGGCTCGACGCCCTCGGGGACCACCAGCAGCCAGGCACCGGTCAGCGACCCGGTCCCGGGTTCCGCGACCGCGGCCCAGCCGACCCGGTACCGCCAGTTCGCGGCGGTCGAACGGTCCTGCTCCCCGCGGTGCCAGGACGCCAGCGCGGGCAGCACCTCGGTGAACGGACGCGCCCCTTCCCGCGACAGCGTTTCGCCGAGCGAAGCCAGGTCGCCCTTCTCCACGGCCGACCAGAATTCGGCGTCCGCCGCGGAGCTGACGAGCCGGCCGTCGCCAGAGGATTTGGCTGTCGGCAGGGGAAGCGCACCGGCGGGCCAGTACCGCTGGTGCTGGAACGCGTAGGTGGGCAGTTCGATGCGCCGCCCGGCAGGCAGCAGCAAGGTCCAGTCCACCGAGGCACCGCGCACGAAGGCTTCGGCCATCGACCGGACCACTCGGGCGGCGCTGTCGTCGTCGCGCCGCAGGGTGCCGCACACCGCGGCCACCACCGCGCCGGGACCCGCGGCGGCCGCGGCGTCCTCGACGGTGTCGTTCGTCGCGCCGAGAAGCACCGGATGCGGCGTCACCTCGATGAACAGCTGGTAGCCGCGGTCGGCAAGGATGCGCACGGCGCGCTCGTAGTACACCGGCGCGCGCAGGCTTTCGTACCAGTAGCCGGCGTCGAGTTCTTCGCCGGTGAGGTTCTCCCCGGTCATCGCCGACACCATCGGCACCCGGCCACGCCGCGGCTCGATCCCCGCCAGCACCGCGCGAATCTCGTCCTCCAGGCTTTCCACCTGCGCACAATGCGACGCGTAATCCACCGCCACCATCCGCGCCCGGACACCCTCAGCATCCAACTCGGACTTCAGCTCAGCCAACGCCTCCGGCTCACCCGAAACCACCACCGCGGACGGACCGTTCACCGCGGCGAGCGACAGCCGCTCGCCCCACCGGCCCAGCCGCTCTTCCACTTCGGCGGCAGCCGCGCTCACCGACAACATGCCGCCCAGACCTGCCAGGGCCTTCAGAGACTTCGACCGCAGCGCAACGACCTTCGCACCGTCCGTAAGGGACAACATGCCCGCAACAGTCGCCGCCGCGATCTCGCCCTGCGAGTGCCCGATCACGGCATCCGGACGGACGCCAGCCGCCTCCCACATCGCGGCAAGAGACACCATCACCGCCCACAACGCAGGCTGCACCACATCCGCCGACTCCAGCTCGCCTTCGAGCACATCGGACAGCTTCCAGTCCACAAAAGACCCCAAAGCCGCCTCGCACTCCGCCAGCCGCGCCGCGAACACCGCACTCGCCTGCGCGAGCTCCCGGCCCATGCCGACCCACTGCGAACCCTGGCCCGCGAACACGAACGCCACTCGGGTGCCGGACTCCGACACCCCCGAGACCAGCTCGGAAGAGGTCACCCCGGCGGACAGGCTTTCGAGCCCGCCGGACGGCTCGCCGACGACCACCGCGCGGTGTTCGAACACCGACCGGGTGGTGGCCAGCGACCAGCCCACGTCGACCGGGTCCGCGTCCGGGTTCGCCAGCGCCCATTCCCGCAACCGGTCCGCCTGCGCCGCCAGCGCGGCGCCGGACCGGCCGGACAGCACCCACGCGCCCGCGCCGGACAGCACCGGCTCCGGAGCCGCGACCTCCGCGGTGCCCTCGAAAGCGGGGGCTTCTTCCATGATCACGTGCGCGTTGGTGCCGCTGACACCGAACGCCGAAACCCCGGCGCGGCGGACCCGGTCACCGGGCGTCCACGGCCGCTTTTCGGTCAGCAGCCGGACATCTCCGGCCTCCCAGTCCACATGCGACGAAGGCGTGTCCACGTGGAGCGTCTGCGGAAGCTCTTCGTGCCGCAACGCGAGCACCATCTTGATCAGCCCCGCCACCCCGGCCGCGGCCTGGGTGTGCCCGATGTTGGACTTGACCGAGCCCAGCCACAGCGGACGGTCCCGATCACGTCCGTAGGCCGCCAGCAACGCCTGCGCCTCGATCGGGTCGCCCAGCGTCGTCCCAGTGCCGTGCGCTTCCACCACGTCCACATCGGACGCCGACAACCCGGCGTTCGCCAGCGCCGCCCGGATGACCCGCTGCTGCGAAGGTCCATTCGGCGCCGTCAACCCGTTCGACGCACCGTCCTGGTTGATCGCCGAACCCCGCACCACGGCCAGCACCGGGTGCCCGTTGCGCCGGGCATCCGACAGCCGCTCCAGCACGAGCATGCCCGCGCCCTCGGCCATGCCCATGCCGTCCGCGGCGTCCGCGAACGCCTTCGACCGGCCGTCCGCCGCGAGACCGCGAGCGTGGGAGAAGGCCAGGAACCCGTCCGGGCTGGCCATGACCGTGGCCCCGCCGGCCAGCGCCAGCGAGCATTCGCCGCCGCGCAGCGCCTGAGTCGCCAGATGCAGCGCGACCAGCGAGGACGAGCACGCGGTGTCGACGGTGACGGCCGGGCCTTCCAGGCCGAGCGCATAGGAAACCCGGCCGGACAGCACGCTGGCCGCGTTGCCGGTCATCAGGTGCGGGCCGAGGTTCTCCAGCTCCTCCTCGTCCTCCATGCTGAGCGCCAGGTAGGAAGAGCCGTAGCCGCCGACGAACGCGCCGGTCTGGGAGCCGCGCAGCGTCGCTGGGTCGATCCCGGCGCGTTCGAACGCCTCCCACGAGGTCTCCAGCAGCAACCGCTGCTGCGGGTCCATCGCGAGCGCCTCGCGCGGGCTGATCCCGAAGAATCCGGGGTCGAACGCACTGGCCTCCCGGAGGAAACCGCCGACCTGCGTGTAGGAAGTCCCCGTGCGTTCGGAATCCGGGTCGTAGAGCGCCTCCAGGTCCCACCCGCGGTCGGTCGGGAAGGTGGAGAGCCCTTCGCCGCCGGTGGAGAGCATCTCCCACAGCGTCTCGGGGCTGGTCGCGCCGCCGGGGAACCGGCAGGCCATGCCGACGATCGCGATCGGCTCGCCGTCCACCACCGCCTGCGGCGCCGGTGCGACGGCGGGCGCTTCGACGTCGGCGAGGTCCTCCAGGTCGTCGGCGAGCTGCTCCCACAGGAAACCGGCCAGTGCCACCGGGTTCGGGTAGTCGAAGACCAGCGTGGCTGGCAGCCGCAGCCCGGTCGCCGGGTTCAGCCGGTTCCGGAACTCGACCGCGATCAGCGAGTCGAACCCGAGGTCGGTGAACGGCTTGCCCGGCTCGATCGCGTCGCCGGAGGAGTGCCCGAGCACCGCGGCCGCGTGCGTGCGGACCAGGTCGACCAGCACCCGGTCGCGTTCCGCCCCGGCCAGCCCGGCGAGTTCGCGGCGCAGCCCGTCGGAAGCGCCGGCACCCCCGGTGTCCGCGGCGGCGACCGCACGGCGCGGGAGGAAATCGTCGGCCAGCACCTTCCACAGCGCCGGGATACCGGTCGCGGCGGCCTGTGCGCGCAGCGCCGTCTTGTCCAGCCGCGCGGTGACAAGGTTCGCGTCGGCGCGGCCGAGCGCGAGGTCGAGCAGGACGAGGCCTTCCTGCTCGTCCAGCGCCATCAGACCGGAACCGGTCATCCGGCGCAGCATGACCTCGTCGAGGTCTCGGCCGATGCCCGCCTCGGGCATCCACGGCCCCCAGGCGAGCGAGGTGCCCGCGAGTCCGGCCGCGCGGCGGTGCGCGGCCAGCGCGTCGAGGAAAGCGTTGCCCGCGGCGTAGTTCGCCTGCCCGGCGCCACCGAAGGCGGCGGCGACCGAGGAGAAGACCACGAAGTCGGTCAGGTCGAGGTCGCGGGTCAGCTCGTGCAGATGCCACCCGGCGTCGACCTTGGGGCGCATGACCGAGGCGAGGCGCTCCGGGGTCAGCGATTCGACCATGCTGTCGTCGATGACGCCCGCGGCGTGGAACACCGAGCCGAGCGGACAGTCCGCCGGAACGGCATCCACCACCGCGGCCAGCGCGTCGCGGTCCGCCACGTCGCACGCGACGATCCGCACGGAAGCGCCGCGCTCGGCCAGGTCGGCCGCGGTGGCGGCCGCTCCGTCCGCGCCCGCGCCGGAGCGGCTGAGCAGGAGCACGCCGTCTGCCCGGCGGGTGGTCACCAGGTGCCGGGCCACGACCCCGCCCAGCGTTCCGGTGCCGCCGGTGATCAGCGCGGTGCGCGAATCCGGCGCGGGTGCGATGTCGGCCGGGTCGAGCACCGCCAGCTGACCGGCCGGGCGGGTCAGCCGTCGGCCGTGGGCCTGTCCGTCGCGGACGGCCAGTTCCGGTTCCCCGCTGCCCAGCGCGGCGGCCAGCGCGGCGACCTCCCCGGCGACGGCGAGGTCGGCCAGCACGATCCGCTCCGGGTTCTCCAGCTGCGCGGACCGCAGCAGACCCCAGACCGCGCCGGAGGCCACGTCCGACAGGTCTTCCCCGGCCCGCACGGCGACCGCGCCCCGGGTGAGCACGACCAGGCGCGCCGGTTCGAGCCTCCGCTCGGCGAGCACGGCCTGCGTCACTTCGAGGGCGTGCGCGGTGACCTGCTGGGTCGCGGCCGGCACGTCGTCGGTGTCGCCCTGCACGCAGGACAGCACGAGCGCCGGAACGGTCTCGGCGGCGACAAGCTGCGCGACGTCTTCGTAGACCTGCACCGGAATCCCGGCCACGCCGAGTTCCTCGGCCACGCCGAACAGGTCAGCGCCGACGAGCGCCCAGTCGCCGCCGGGGATGTTCTTGTCCGCCAACGGCGTCCACTCGACGGTAAAGAACGCTTCCTTCAGCCATTCGTCCCCGGCCTGCAACTGCTCCGGCGAGACCGGCCGGGTCACCAGCGAACCCACGGAGACCACCGCGCGGCCGTCGGCGTCCACACCGGACATGCTCAGGTTGCCCTGTGCGTCCCGGCGCAGCCGGACCCGCAGCGTCGCGGCGCCCCGGGAGTGCAGCTGCACGCCCGTCCAGGCGAACGGCATCCGGATCTGGCCCTGATCGCCGTCGCCGTCCGCCTCCGGCTTCGCCGCGTCCGCGACGACTCCGGCCAGCAACGCCGAGTCCAGCAGCACCGGGTGCAGCCCGTACGCTTCCGCGTCCGCGGCCACCTGCTCAGGCAGCGCGACCTCGGCGAAGATGTCCTCACCGCGCAGCCAAACCGCCTGCAGCCCTTGGAAAGCCGGGCCGTACACGTCGGCGAGATGCACCGTGTACAGGTCGGAGATGTCGACCGCGGTGGCGTCCCGCGGCGGCCACACCGCGAGATCCGCGGTCTGGACGGGGCTGTCGGAGGCGGCGGCGATCACCGCGGCCGCGTTCTTCTCCCACTCGTGGTCCTCGTCCGGCCGGTCGAGCCGGGAGAAGACGTTCACGTCGCGGCGGCCGGTGCTGTCGGCCGCGGACACCACCACCTGCACCTGCACGCCGGTGTTGTCCGCGGGCAGCACCAGCGGCGCCTGCAAGGTCAGTTCTTCGATCAGCGCGCAGCCGACCTGCCGGCCGGCCTGCGCGACCAGTTCGGCGAATCCGGTGCCGGGCAGCAGAACGACGCCGCCCACGGCGTGGTCGACCAGCCACGGGTGCGAACGCAGCGAAAGCCGGCCCGTGCAGGCGAGCATGCCGCCGTCGGCCAGTTCCACCACCGCGCCCAGCAGCGGGTGCCCGGCGGCGCCGAGGCCCAGCGACGCCGGGTCGCCGCCACCGACGGTCTTGGTGCCGGGCAACCCGAGGGTGCCCTTCGGCCAGTAACGCTCATGGCGGAACGCGTAAGTGGGCAGTTCCACCCGCTCTCCGGCGGGGAGCACGGCCGTCCAGTCCACAGTGGCCCCGGCGACGAAAGCCTCGGCCAGCGAGGTCAGCAGCCGGGTCGCACCGCCATCGTCACGGCGCAACGTGGCGCACACGGCGGCGGGCTGGGTGCCCGGACCCGCTTCGGCGGCGGCCGCGTCGAGGGTGTCGGTCATGGAGGCCAGCAGCACCGGGTGCGGCGTGACCTCGACGAACAGTTGGTGGCCCGTGCCCGCGAGAGTGCGGACCGCCTTTTCGAAGCGGACCGTGGCGCGCAAGCTGTCGTACCAGTACCCGGCGTCGAGCGCGGTGCCGTCGAGCAGTTCGCCGGTGACGGCCGAGACGAGCGGCACCCGTCCGGTCTGCGGGCGCACGTCGGCGAGCAGGGACTTGATCTCGTCTTCGAGCTGTTCGACCTGCGCACAGTGCGAGGCGTAGTCCACCTTCACCAGGCGCTCGCGGATCCCGTCCGCCTGAAGCTGCGCACGCAGTTCGCCCAGCGCTTCGATCTCGCCGGAGACCACCACCGTCGAAGGACCGTTGATCACGGCGATCGACAGCCGCCCGTCCCACGCCCGCAGCCGCTTTTCGACGCGTTCGACCGGTTCGGTGACCGACAGCATGCCGCCGGTGCCGGTAATCGCCCGCAGCGCCCGCGAACGCAGCGCCACCACCTTCGCACCGTCCTCAAGGGACAGAATGCCCGCCACCGTGGCGGCCGCGATCTCGCCCTGCGAGTGGCCGACGACGGCTTCGGGGGTGACCCCGGCCGCTTCCCACACCGCGGCCAGCGACACCATCACCGCCCAGAGCGCGGGCTGCACCAGGTCCGCCGACTCCAGCTCGTCCTGGAGCACTTCGGACAGTTTCCAGTCCGCGAAGGGCTCCAGCGCTCGCTCGCATTCGGCGAGGCGTGCCGCGAAAACGGGACTGACCTGCGCCAGCTCACGACCCATGCCCAGCCACTGCGAACCCTGGCCGGGAAACACGAACACCGTGCGCGCCTGTCCGTGCGCGACGCCGGTCACGACCGAGGAGACCGTCTCCCCGGCGGTCAGCTCGCGCAGACCGCCGACCAGCTCCGAGCGTTCGGCGCCGATCACCACGGCGCGGTGCTCGAAGACGGAGCGGGTGTCGGCGAGCGACCAGGCAATGTCCGCTGTGGACAGTTCGGGGCGGCTGCTCGTCCAGTCGAGCAGCCGTGCGGCCTGCGCGTGCAGACCGTCCGCCGACCGGCCGGAGACCGACCAGGCGAGGCCACCCGACACCACCAGGGTCCGGACTTCGGCGACTTCGACGGTGTCCTGCGGCTGGTCTTCGGTGCTGTCCTCGGCCTCGGTTTCTTCCAGGGCCGGAGCTTCTTCGATGATGAAGTGCGCGTTCGTGCCGCTCACCCCGAACGAGGACACGCTGCCCCGGCGGGTCCGTTCGCCGGACGGCCACGGCCGCGCTTCCGACAGCAGCCGGACGTCCCCGGCCGACCAGTCGATGTGCGGCGACGGCTCGTCGGCGTGCAAGGTCTGCGGCATGCGCTCGTGCTGCAGCGCGAGCACTGTCTTGATCACGCCCGCGACCCCGGCCGCGGCCTGGGTGTGCCCGAAGTTCGACTTCACCGAGCCCAGCCACGTCGGACGGCCTTCCGCCCGGTCCTGGCCGTAGGTGGCGATCACCGCCTGCGCCTCGATCGGGTCACCCAGCGTCGTCCCCGTGCCATGCGCCTCCACCATGTCGACGTCCTGTGGGGACAGCCGGGCGTTGGAGAGCGCCGCGCGGATCACCCGCTGCTGCGAGGGGCCGTTCGGCGCGGCGAGGCCGTTGGAGGCGCCGTCCTGGTTGACCGCGGAACCCCGCACCACCGCCAGCACCGGATGCCCGTTGCGCCGGGCGACCGACAGCCGTTCCAGCACGAGCATGCCCGCGCCCTCGGCGACGCCCATGCCGTCGGCGTCGGCGGAGAACGCCTTGCAGCGTCCGTCCGAGGCCAGGCCGAGCTGACGCGCGAACTGGGTGAACATGATCGGGATCGCGGTGACGGTGACCCCGCCGGCGAGGGCGAGGTCGCATTCGCCGGTGCGGATCGACTGGCAGGCAAGGTGCAGTGCCACCAGCGAGGACGAGCACGCGGTGTCGACGGTGACCGCGGGTCCTTCCAGGCCCAGCGAGTAGGACACCCGGCCGGAAATGACCGAGGTCGAGGTCCCGGTCATCAGGTGGACGTCCAAGTCCTCTTCGGCGGCGAAGCCGTAGCCGGACAGCGCGGCGCCCGCGAACACGCCGGTCTGCGAGCCGCGCAGCGAAGTCGGGTCGAGCCCCGCCCGCTCCAGCGCTTCCCAGCAGACCTCCAGCAGCACCCGCTGCTGCGGGTCCATCGCGACCGCCTCGCGCGGGCTGACCCCGAAGAATCCGGCGTCGAATCCGCTGGCGTCGTCGATGAACCCGGCCTCGGGCTTGGGCACCGTGCCGTCCGGCTCGCGGCCGAACAGCGCCTCGGCGTCCCAGCCGCGGTCCTCCGGGAACCCGGCGACGCCATCGGCCCCGGTGGAGAGCAGCCGCCAGAACTCCTTCGGCGACGTCACCCCGCCGGGATAGCGGCACCCGATGCCGACGATCGCGATCGGCTCGCCGTAGCGGTCCTCGACGTCACGAAGGCGCTGACGCGTCTCGTGCAGATTCGTCGTCACCCATTTCAGGTAATCCCGGAGCTTCGCCTCGTCTGCCATCGGTTCTCACCATTCCAGTCGTAAATACACCAGCGCGGATGCGCGAAAGCGCGGGATCACCGGCCGAGTTCGGTGTGGATGAAGTCGAAGATTTCCTCGTCGGAGGCGGAGCCGAGCTTCTCCGCGGCGTTCGCCCGTCCGTCGCGGGCTCCCGCGTCGGTCCAGCGGGAAAGCAGGCTCTGGAGACGCTCGGCGATCAGTTCGTGGGTCTTCTCGTCCGGCGCCGCCTCGGTCAGCAGCGAGCCGAGCCGGTCGACCTCCTCCACCAGCGAGGCAGGCCGAGCCTCGTCCTGGAACTGCTCGGACCACAGGTGGCCGGCCACCGCGGCCGGGGTCGGGCAGTCGAACAGCAGGGTCGCGGGCAGCCGCAGCCCGGTCGCCTCGCCGAGCCGGTTGCGCAGCTCCACCGAGGTCAGCGAGTCGAAACCGAGGTCGCTGAACGCGCGGGTGGCTTCCACGTCGTCGGCCGAGGCGTAGGAAAGCACGGCCGCCGCCTCCGCCTGGACCAGCGAGACCAGCACCCGCACCTGTTCGGCGCGGGACAGTCCGGCCAGCCGTTCGGCGAGGTCCGTCGCGCCGGCCCCGGCCGGGCCGTCCGCGGAGTCGTCCAGCGCCTGCCGCACTTCCGGCAGGTTTTCGACCAGCGGGCTGCGCCTGCGCAGCGTGAACGTCGGAGCGAAGGTCGCCCAGTCCACGTCGACCACCGTCGTCTGGGCCGCGCCCTCGTCGACGAGCTGCGCGAGCACCTGGATCGCCTGTCCGGGTTCCAGGATGGAGAACCCGCCGCGCGCCAGCTGCGCGATGCCTTCCTCGCTGGTCAGACCGCCACCGCCCCACGGACCCCACGCCACCGAGGTCGCGGGTTCGCCGCGGGCCGCGCGGTTTTCCGCGAGCGCGTCCAGGTAGGCGTTGGCCGCCGCGTACACCGACTGCATGGCGCTGCCCCAGGTCGCCGAGATCGAGGAGAAGAGCACGAACGCGTCGAGATCGGCGTCGCGGGTCAGCTCGTCCAGATGCCGCGCGCCCTCGACCTTCGCTGCCAGCACCGAGGCCGCCTCGGCCGGGTCGGTGTCGGCGATGGCGCCGAACTGCCCGATACCCGCGGCGTGCACCACGCTGGAGAGCGCGGGCCCGGTCGCGGCGATCCGGTCCAGCAGCCCGGCCAGGTCGGGCCGGCTGCCCGCGTCGCAGGCCACCACCTCCACGTCGGCTCCCTGCGCGGCGAGCCCGGCGGCCAGCGCGACGACGCCCTCACTGGGCCCGGTGCGGCTGGCCAGCACCAGCCGTTCGGCGCCGCGGGCGGCCAGCAGGCCGGCCACCCGGCCGCCGATCGCGCCGGTGCCGCCGGTGATCAACGCGGTGCCCAGCGACATCCACGGCGCCGCCGCGTCCCCTGTGCGCGGGGCGCGTTCGAGCCGACGGCCGTGGATCCCCGCGGTGCGGATCGCGACCTGGTCTTCCCCAGTGTCGGCCAGCACCGCGGCCAGCAGGCCCGCCGTGCGGTCGTCGAGGGTGGCGGGCAGGTCGAGCAGACCGCCCCACCGGTGGGGGTGTTCCAGCGCGGCGACCCGGCCGAAGCCCCAGACCTGCGCCTGCACCGGGTTCGTCAGCGGCGTGCCCGGCGCGGTGGCGACCGCACCCGAGGTGACCGTCCACAGTGGCGTGTCCGGCTGCGCGTCGCCCAGTGCCCGCACCAGGTCGATGGTCGCGGCCAATCCCTTGTTCAGCGCGGGATTGCCCGGCGTCGGGGTCTCGTCGAGTGCCAGCAGCGAGAGGATTCCGCTGAGTTCGCTGCCGGGGATCGGGTCTTCGGGCGAGAGCAGCAGCACCTCGGCGCCGCGAGCCCGCAGAGCGGCTTCGCAGTCGCTGGCGAGCTGCCGGCCGCTCGGCGCGACGATCGCCCAGGTCCCGTCGAGAGTGACGGGGTCGGGGTCGGTGATCGGCGCCCAGACGGTGCGGTAGCGCCAGTTGCCTGTCGCGGCCCGGCCCAGTTCGCGGTGCCGCCACGAGGTCAGCGCCTCCAGCACCTCGCCGACCGGGCGCTGGTCGTCCAGTTCCAGCACCTCGGTCAGCTGCGCGAGGTCGCCGCCCTCGACCGCGGCCCAGAACCGGGCCTCGGCCACCGTGCCCACGGCCTCGCCGCCCGGCGCGGGCTCCAGCCAGTAGTGCTGGTGCTGGAACGCGTAGGTGGGCAGCTCCACCGGCTTCCCGACCGGCAGGATCTTGGCCCAGGCCACCGAAAGGCCGTGCACGAACGCCTCCGCGAACGCCGTCAGCAACCGCTCCGCACCGGCGTTGTCCCGCTCGACCGTGCCGACCGCGATGACACCGGAAACCCCGGCGTCCTCAGCAGTTTCGGTCACCGACGCGACCAGCACCGGATGCGGGGACACCTCCACAAAGGAATCGAAGTCCGCCGCCAGCAACGCCCGAGTCGCACTCTCGAACTGCACCGTCTGCCGCAGATTCCGGTACCAATAGCCGGCGCCCAGCTCCTCCCCGGACACCCACTCGCCGGTCACCGTCGACATCATCGGCACCCGACCGGCCTGCGGAGAGATCCCGCCGAGTTCGTCGGCCAGCACGGCCTCCAGCGGTTCGACCGCCGAGGAGTGCGCCACGAAGTCCGTCTCCGGGACACGCCAACGAAGCATCTTCCGCGAAGCCAGCTCCCGCTCGAACTCCGCCAGCGCCTCCGGATCGCCGGATACCACCGTCGCGGCAGGACCGTTCACCGCCGCCACCGACAGCCGGTCCTCCCACCGCACCATCAGTTCGGCCACCGAACCGACCGGCGCGACCACCGACACCATCGACCCCTCGACCGACAGCCCGGACAAGCCACGGGACCGCGCAGTCACCACTCGCGCCGCGTCGTCCAGCGACAACATCCCCGCCACCGTCGCCGCCGCGACCTCACCCTGCGAATGCCCCACCACGGCCTCGGGTTCGACGCCCGCCGCTTCCCACACGGCGGCCAGGGAAACCATCACCGCCCACAGGACCGGCTGCACGACTTCCGCCGACGCGAGTTTCGCCGGGTCCAGCAGCACTTCCCGCGCGGACCAGTCGACACAGGACGCCAACGCCCGCTCGCACTCGGCGAACCGCGCCGCGAACACCGGGCTCTCGTCCAGCAACGCGCAGCCCATGCCGGTCCACTGCGCACCCTGCCCACCGAACACGAACACCGGACGCACGCCAGATCGCGCGACACCGTGCACCGGCACACCCGACCGCAGCGACGCCAGGTCGCCGCCGACCGTCACGGACCGGTGCTCGAACGCCGACCGCGTCGCCGCCAGCGACCAGCCCACGTCGACCGGGTCCAGCTCCGCGCGGGCATCGATCCACGCCGCGAGCCGATTCCCCTGTGCTGCCAGGCCGTTCGCCGAACGGCCCGACACCGGCCACGCGGTCAGCCCGCCCGTGACGACGGGAACCCGCTCGTCGACGATCTCCGCCGCGACCGGCTCCGGCGCCTCCTCGAGAATGAGGTGCGCGTTGGTCCCGCTCATCCCGAACGAGGACACCCCCGCCCGGCGCGGCCGGTCCTCCGCAGCCCACGGCTTGTTCTCGGTCAGCAGCCGCACCTCGCCGGACGCCCAGTCCACATGCGGCGAACGCTCGTCGGCGTGGAGGGTGCGCGGCAGCTCCCGGTTCCGCAACGCCTGCACCATCTTGATCACGCCCGCCACGCCGGCCGCGGCCTGCGAGTGCCCGATGTTCGACTTCACCGAACCCAGCCACAACGGCCGCCCCTCCGGCCGGCCCTGGCCATAGGTGGCGAGCAACGCCTGCGCCTCGATCGGGTCGCCCAGCGGCGTACCGGTCCCGTGCGCCTCCACCACGTCAACGTCCTCAGTGGACAAACGCGCACTCGCCAACGCCGCCCGGATCACCCGCTGCTGCGAAGGACCATTCGGCGCGGTCAACCCGTTCGAAGCGCCGTCCTGGTTCACCGCCGAACCCCGCACCACGGCCAGAATCCGGTGCCCGTTGCGTTCGGCGTCGGAAAGCCGTTCCACCACCAGCATGCCCGCGCCCTCGCTGAGGCCCATGCCGTCCGCGCCGGAGCCGAACGGCTTGCACCGTCCGTCCGGCGCGAGCCCCATCTGCCGGCTGAACTGGTTGAACAGCAGCGGGCTCGCCGCCACCATCACACCGCCGGCCAGCGCCAGGGAGCATTCCCCGGAGCGCACCGCCTGGCAGGCCAGGTGCAGCGCCACCAACGACGACGAGCACGCGGTGTCCACGGTGACCGCGGGGCCTTCCAGCCCCATCACGTAGGCGACCCGGCCGGACACCACGCTGGTGGAGATGCCGGTGACCAGGTGCCCGTCCAGTTCGCCCTGCAGCCCGGAGCTCCAGCCGTAGCCAGAGGCGGACGCACCGGCGAACACGCCGGTCGCGGAACCCCGCAGCGACGCCGGGTCGATCCCGGCGCGCTCCAGCGATTCCCACGCCACCTCCAGCAGCAACCGCTGCTGCGGGTCCATCGAGACCGCCTCGCGCGGGCTGATCCCGAAGAACCCGGCGTCGAAACCGGTGGCGTCGTACACGAATCCGCCGGACCGGACCGGTTTCCCGGAGTAGCCGTCGCCGCTGGTCGGCATGTCCTCGACCACCCAGTTGCGGTCGCCGGGCAGTACCGAAATGGCGTCGGTCCCGGCGGCCACCAGGTTCCACAGGTCCTCGGGGCCGGTGACGCCGCCCGGGTACCGGCAGCTCATCCCGACGATCGCCAGCGGTTCGTCGGTGACCGCCGCCGCGACCGGCGCCTGCGCGGCGGTCTCGTCCGCGCCGGACACCTTCGCCAGCAGGAACGCGGCGGCGGCGTTCGGGGTGGGCGCGTCGAACAGCAGCGTCGCCGGGAGAGCGAGCCCGGTGGCGGCGCTGAGCCGGTTGCGCAGTTCCACCGAGGTCAGCGAGTCGAAACCGAGGTCGCTGAACGCACGGGCGGCGTCCACCTCGTCGGGCGAGGCGTAGCCAAGCACGTCGGCGGCCTTCGCCTGGACGAGCCCGACCAGCAGCCGGTTCCGCTCGGACTTCGACAGCCCGGCGAGTTCCTGCCGCAGCGTCGCGTCGTCCGCAGCGGCGGCGCCCTCCGGCCCGTCAAGCGCCTCGCGGACCTCCGGGAGGCTCTCGATCAGCGGGCTCGGGCGGCGCAGTGTGAAGGGCGGAGCGAACCGCGCCCAGTCGATGTCGGCGACGGTCAGCCGGCCCTCGTCGCCGTCGAGGATCTGGCCGAGAGCTTCGATGGCGCGGTTCTGGTCCATCACCAGCAGACCGCGTCGGATGCCTTGCGCGGCACCGTCGGAGTCGGTCATGCCGCCGCCGCCCCACGAACCCCACGCCACGGAGGTGGCGGGCAGGCCCGCGGCCCGGCGCTGTTCGGCGAGGGAGTCCAGGAAGGTGTTCGCGGCGCCGTATGCGGGTTGCAGTCCGCTGCCCCAGGTCGCGGAGATCGAGGAGAACAGCACGAACGCGTCGAGGTCGAAATCCCGGGTCAGCGCGTCGAGATGCACCGCGCCCGCGACCTTCGCCGCGAGCACGGCGGCCGTCTCGGCGAGATCGGTCTCCGCGACCGTGGTGGCCTGCCCGATGCCCGCGGTGTGCAGCACCGAGGACACCGCGGGTCCGGTCCGCGCGGTCCAGTCCAGCAGCCCGGCCAGCTCCGCCCGGTTGCCCGCGTCGCAGGCGACGACGTCCACCCGGGTGCCCGCCGCGGCCAACTCCGCGGCGAGGGCGGGCATGTGCCCGGCGGCCGGTCCGGAACGGCTGGTCAGCACAACGCGTTCGGCGTCGCGGCGGGTCAGCCAGCGGGCTGCGTGCCCGCCGATCGCGCCGGTGCCGCCGGTGACCAGCGCCGTCCCGCGCGGGGTCCACGTCCGGTCCGTCGTCTTCGGCCGGTCCGCCCTGGCCAGCCGCCGCCCGAGGAGGCCGCCGGCGCGGATCGCGACCTGGTCCTCGCCGCAGCCGGCGAGCACCGCGGTGAGCCGGCCGCCGGCCGCATCGTCGAGTTCTGCGGGCAGATCGAGCAGACCGCCCCAGGCTTCGGGATGCTCCAGGCCGACCACCCGGCCGAGCCCCCACGCCTGCACCTGCACCGGATTCGGCACGGTGTCGTCGGCCGCGGCGGCGAGCGCGCCCTGCGTGGCCACCCACAGCTGCGCCTCGACCTCCAGGTCCACCAGCACCTGCGCCACGGAAAGCGTCCGCGCCAGTCCCCGTGTCAGGACGGGGTGTTCGGGTATCGGCGTCTCGTCGATCGCGAGCAGCGACAGCACCCCGGCGGGCTGCGTCACCGGCAGCACCTCGTCGAGGAACTCGGTGACTTCTTCGCGCGTGACAACCCCATCGGGCAGCTCGGCGACCAGCACCTCCGCGCCGCGGGCCTCGAGCGCCCGCACACAGCTCGCGGTGAGAGCGTCGGCCGCGTCTGCGGTGAGCACCGTCCAAATGCCGTCGAGGGAAACCGGGGCCGGATCGGCCACCGGGGTCCAGATGGTGCGGTAGCGCCAGTTCTCGGTCGCTGCCCGGCCCAGTTCCCGGTGCCGCCACGAGGTCAGCGCCTCCAGCACCTGGCCGACCGGACGCTCGTCCTCCAGCTCCAGCACCTCGGTCAGGTGCGCGAGATCGCCGCCCTCGACCGCCGCCCAGAACCGCGTCTCCGCGACCGTTCCCGCGCCGTCGCCGCCCGAAGCGGCCTCCATCCAGTAGCGCTGGTGCTGGAACGCGTAGGTGGGCAGCTCCACCGGCTTCCCAGCCGGCAGCACGGCGGACCAGTCCACCGGCAGACCGTGCACGAAGCCTTCCGCGAACGCCGTCAGCAACCGCGCGGCGCCCGCGTTGTCCCGCTCGACGGTCCCGACCGTCACCACACCCGCGACCCCGGCGTCTTCCGCGGTCTCGGTGACCGAGGCCGTCAACACCGGATGCGGGGAAACCTCCACAAAGGAATCGAAGCCCGCCGCCAGCAACGCCCGAGCCGCACTCTCGAACTGCACCGTCTGCCGCAGATTCCGGTACCAATAGCCGGCGCCCAGCTCCTCCCCGGACACCCACCCGCCGGTCACCGTCGACATCATCGGCACCCGACCGGCCCGCGGAGAGATCCCGCCGAGTTCGTCGGCCAGCACGGCCTCCAGCGGTTCGACCGCCGAGGAGTGCGCCACGAAGTCCGTCTCCGGGACACGCCAACGAAGCATCTTCCGCGACGCCAGCTCCCGCTCAAACTCCGCCAGCGCCTCCGGATCACCGGACACCACCGTCGCCGCAGGACCGTTCACCGCCGCCACCGACAACCGATCACCCCACCGCTGCACCAACTCGCGCACCGAACCGACCGGCGCGACCACCGACACCATCGACCCTTCCGCCGACAGCCCGGACAAGCCACGGGACCGCGCAGTCACCACTCGCGCCGCGTCGTCCAGCGACAACATCCCCGCCACCGTCGCCGCCGCGACCTCACCCTGAGAGTGCCCCACCACGGCCTCAGGTTCGACGCCCGCGGCCTCCCACACCGCCGCCAACGACACCATCACCGCCCACAACAACGGCTGCACCACCGCCGCCGACCCCAGCTCCGCAGCCTCGGTCAACACTTCACGCGGCGACCAATCCACACAGGACACCAACGCCCGCTCGCACTCCACGAACCGATCGGCGAAAACAGGACTCTCCGCCAGGAGCGCACGGCCCATGCCCACCCACTGCGCACCCTGCCCACCGAACACAAACACCGCACGCGCGCCAGAACGCGCCACCCCACGCACCGCCGCACCCGACAAGAGAGAACCCAAATCCCCGCCGACCGTCACGGAACGATGCTCGAACGAAGACCGCGTCGCCGCCAGCGACCAACCCACGTCCGCCGGGTCCAGCTCCGGACGAACCCCGACCCACGCCGCCAGCCGATCCCACTGCGCCGCCAGCCCGCTCGCCGAACGCCCCGACACCGGCCACGCGGTCAACCCGCCCGACTCCAGTACCGGAACCCGCTCGTCCGCGCCCTCCGGCACTTCCTCTTCCGGAGCGTCCGGCTCGGGCGCGGTCTCTTCGGCGGCCGGAGCCTCCTCGACGATGATGTGCACGTTGGTGCCGCTCATGCCGAACGCCGACACCCCGGCCCGGCGCACCCGCTCCCCCTCCGGCCACGGCACCGGCTCGGCCAGCAGCCGGACCTCCCCGGCCGACCAGTCCACGTGCGTGGTCGGTTCTTCCACGTGCAAGGTGCGCGGCAGTTCCTGATTGCGCAGCGACAGCACGGTTTTGATGATCCCGGCCATGCCCGCGGCCTGCTGGGTGTGCCCGATGTTCGACTTCACCGAACCCAGCCACAACGGCCGCCCCTCCGGCCGGCCCTGACCATAAGTCGCCAGCAACGCCTGCGCCTCAATGGGGTCGCCCAGCGGCGTACCGGTCCCGTGCGCCTCCACCACGTCAACGTCCTCAGTGGACAAACGCGCACTCGCCAACGCCGCCCGGATCACCCGCTGCTGCGAAGGACCATTCGGCGCGGTCAACCCGTTCGAAGCGCCGTCCTGGTTCACCGCCGAACCCCGCACCACCGCCAAAATCAGGTGCCCGTTGCGCCGCGCGTCCGACAGCCGCTCGACCACCACGACACCCGCGCCCTCGGCGACGCCCATGCCGTCCGCGCCCGCGCCGAACGTCTTGCACCGGCCGTCCGGGGAAAGCCCGAGCGACGTGCTGAAGTCGGTGAACAGCACCGGAGTAGCCGCGACAAAGGCACCGCCGACCAACGCCATCGAGCACTCTCGCGAGCGCAACGCCTGGCAGGCCAGGTGCAGCGAAACCAGCGACGAAGAGCACGCCGTGTCCACCGTGATCGCGGGCCCCTCCAGTCCCAGCGTGTAGGAGATCCGGCCGGACAGAATGCTCGTGGCATTGCCGGTCATCACTTGTCCGTCGTGCTCGCCCTGCTTGCCCGAAAGCCAGCCGTAGCCCGAACCGGACGCGCCGGCGAACACACCCGTCGCGGATCCCCGCAGCGAGGCCGGGTCGATCCCGGCGCGCTCCAACGCCTCCCACACCACCTCCAGCAGCAACCGCTGCTGCGGGTCCATCGAAAGCGCCTCGCGCGGACTGATCCCGAAGAACCCGGCGTCGAAACCGGTGGCGTCGTCGACGAAGTTGCCCTCGCGCACCTCCGCGGCGGTGACGTCCCAGCCGCGGTCTCGCGGCAGTTCGGCGACCGACTCGCGCCCGTCGGACAGCAGCTCCCACAGGTCCTCCGGCGTCGCCACGCCGCCGGGGAACCGGCAGCTCATGCCGACGATGGCGATCGGCTCCTCGCCGGAGGATTCCACCTCCTGTAGGCGCTGCCGCGTTTCGTGCAGGCTGGCGGTCACCCGCTTGAGGAAGTAGCGGAGCTTGTCTTCGTTCACTTACGTCACCCCGTGGAGGAAGTCGCGTCTTCGTCTGGTCAGTAGATGCCGAGTTCTTTGCCGATGAAGTCGAAGACTTCGTCGTCCGAAGACGATTCGAGCTTCTCCTCGACGCCGTCGCCGGCGTGGTTTTCCTTCGCTTCTTTCCACTTCGCCAGCACGACTTCGAGCCGGTTGGTGATCAGCGCGGACTCGTCCGCGGTGGCCAGCCCGTCGAGCAGGCCTTGCAGCTTGTCCAGTTCGGCGAGCACCGGGGCGACCGCGCTGACCTCCGCGACCAGGCTCGTCCGCAGGTGTTCGGCGAGCGCGGCCGGAGTCGGGTAGTCGAACAACAGCGTGCTGGGCAACGACATCCCGGTGCTCGAACCCAGCCGGTCGCGCAGTTCCACCGCGGTGAGCGAGTCGGCGCCGAGATCGCTGAAGGACCGGTCGGCCTCCACGACGTCCTTCTCGTGCCCGAGGACGGTCGCCGCCTCGGCGCGCACCAGGTCGACCAGCAGCCGCTGCTGTTCGGCCTGGGAAAGCCCGGACAGCTTCCCGGCCAGCGCGTTGCCCGCGGCCACGCCCGGCTCCTCGTCCCGGCTCTCCAACGCCTCGACGACGTCGGGAAGGCTTTCGATGAGCCGGCTCGGGCGGCGCAGGGTGAACGGCGGCGCGAACCGGCCCCAGTCCACGTCGGCGACGACCGTCAGGCTCTCGCCGCTGTCGAGCACCTGCGCCAGCGCGTTGACCGCGTGGCCGGGATCGAGCATGCCGAGCCCGCGACGGCTCAGCAGCGCCGCGTCCTCGACGTCGGTCATTCCGCCGCCGCCCCACGGACCCCAAGCCACCGAAGTGGCGGCGAGGCCGCGGGCGAGCCGGTTCTCCACCAGCGCGTCCAGGTAGCAGTTGGCGGCAGCGTAGCTGGCCTGCATGCCGCTGCCCCAGGTCGCCGCGATCGAGGAGAACAGCACGAACGCGTCCAACTCGATCCCCGCGGTCAGCCGGTCCAGCGCGGCCGCGCCGTCGGCCTTGGCCGCCAGCACGGTCGCCAGTTCCGCCAGGGAAATCTCGTCCAGCGGCGTCGCTTGCGCCACGCCCGCGGCGTGCATGACCACCTTCAACGGCGGGCCGTCGTGCCCGATCCGGGTCAGCACTCCGGCCAGCTCGGACTCGACAGCGGCGTCGCAGGCGAACACCTCGACCGCAGTGCCCTCGCCGGCCAGTTCGGCGGCCAGCGCCGGTGCCCCCGCCGCGGTGGCGCCGGAGCGGCTGGTCACCACGAGCCGTTCGACGCCGCGCTCGCCGAGCCAGCGGGACACGTGCCCGCCGATCGCGCCGGTGCCGCCGGTGATCAGCGCGGTGCCGGACGGCGCGAACCGCCCCGCCGCGCCCTTGGGCGCACCGGCCCGGCCGAGACGACGGCCGAAGATCCCGTTCTCGCGGATCGCGAGCTGGTCTTCGCCGTCAGAGTCGGCCAGCAGCGCGCACAGCCGTCGCGCGGCCGTGTCGTCGAACTCGACCGGCACGTCGATCATGCCGCCGCCATGGTCGGGGTGCTCCAGCACCGCGACCCTGGCCACGCCCCATACCTGCGACTGCTCCGGATTCTCAGTCGGCTCGCCGGGAAGAGCGGACACCGCGCCCCGGGTGAGCGTCCACAAGGGAGCGGGCAGGTGCAGCGCGATCATCGCCTGGATGAGCGTCTGGGTCCCGGCCACCCCATTGACCAGGTTCGGGAAGCCGGGCGCCGGAGTCTCGTCCAGCGCCAGCAGCGACACCAGCCCGGAGACCGCGCCGTCGCCGACGACGTCCTCGATCCGCGCGGTCATGGCCGCCACGTCGGTGCTCTCCACCGCTTCCAGCACGCTCACCTCGGCGCCGTACTCGGCCAGCACACGCAGACAGGTCCGCGCCAACTCGTGCCCGGCCTGGTCCGGGGTGCGCACCACGATCCAGCGCCCGGACAACGTATGCGCGGCAGGCTCCGGGATCGACGCCCAGCTCACGCGGTAACGCCAGTCCGCGGTGGCCGTGCGGTCGTGTTCACGTTTGCGCCAGGAGACCAGTGCGGGCAGCACCTCGCCGAGCTGCGCACTGTCCTCAAGGGACAAGGTGTCGGCGAGTTCGGTCAGATCGCCACTCTCCACCGCGGCCCAGAACTCTGCGTCCGCCGCCGAACCCGTCGCGGTGCCCGGTCGCGTCTGCACGCCCTGCGGCCAGTAGCGCTTGTGCTGGAAGGCATACGTCGGCAGCTGCGCGCGGTTCCCCTGGGGAATCAGCGCACTCCAGTCGACACTCACCCCCTGCACGAAAGCCCGCGCCAGCCCGGCGATCAGGCCGGTGCCGTCCTTGCGCTGCAACGGCACGAACCCGGCCGCCGAACCCAACGCCGACAGCGAACCGTCCGGCCCGACCTCCAGGAACACCGAAATCCCCTGCGCCACAAGGGACTCCACCGCGTCCCCGAACCGCACCGGGCGACGCGTCTGCGCGGGCCAATAACCGGCCTCGCAGTCAGCGACCAGCTCACCGGTCAACGCACCCGCCCACAACAATTCCGGACGCTCGTACGTGAGCCCTTCAGCCACCTGACGCAGCTCATCCAGCACCGGATCCATCGCCGCCGAGTGGAACGCGTGACTCACCCGCAGCCGCCGAACCCGGTTCCCGCGCTCCTTCCAGAGCGCCACGATCTGTTCGACCGCATCGACTTCACCAGAGACCACCACCGACTCCGGCCCATTGACCGCCGCTATCGACACCCCATCTGTCAAGGTCTCAACGACCTCACCCTCCGGCGCGTTGATCGCCGCCATAGCACCACCCACCGGCAACGCCTGCATCAACCGAGCACGAGTAGCAACCAGACGACACGCATCCGACAGAGACAACACGCCAGCCGCGTGTGCTGCCGCAATCTCACCTACCGAATGCCCGACCACCGCATCCGCCCGAACCCCGGCCGCCCGCAACACCTCGAACAACGCCACCTCAAAGGCGAACAACCCAGCCTGCGCATACAAAGTCTGATCACTGCCCGGCGTCTCCGAATCCAGCACCACGTCCCGAACCGAAACACCCAGCTCCAGCTCCAACAAACCCGAAACCCGGTCAAAGACCTGGGCGAACACCGCACTCGACTCATACAGTGCCCGGCCCATACCAGCCCACTGCGAACCCTGACCCGCGAACACCAAACCCACCCGAACACCCGGATCGGCGGCGCCCGAAACAACCGACCCGACGGACTCCCCCGCGGCCAGACTGTCCAGCCCGCTCAGGAGATCGTCGCCGAACACGACGGCCCGATGGTCAAACACCGACCGCGTGGTGGCCAACGCCCAGCCGACATCCACCGGATCCAGCCCACGCCCGACGACCCGCTCGCGAAGCCGCGCGGCCTGCGCCGTCAGCCCGTCCGCCGAACGACCCGACACCACCCACACCGTCGGCTCGTCCGTCGCCACGACCTCGGCAGCCTCTTCCTCGGGAGCTTCCTCGATGATGACGTGCGCGTTGGTCCCGCTGATGCCGAACGCCGACACGCCCGCCCGGCGAGTCCGCCCCGACTCCCAGGCCACGTTCTCCGTCAACAACCGGACCTCGCCCGCCGTCCAGTCCACATGCGACGACGGCGTCTCGGCGTGCAACGTCCGCGGAAGTTCCTTGTTCTGCAACGCCAACACCATCTTGATCACGCCAGCGACACCGGCGGCCGCCTGCGTGTGCCCGATGTTCGACTTCACCGAACCCAGCCACAGCGGGTCCCGCCCGGCCCGTTCCTGTCCATAGGTCGCGAGCAACGCCTGCGCCTCGATCGGGTCGCCCAACGGCGTCCCCGTACCGTGCGCCTCCACCACGTCCACATCGGACGCCGACAACCCGGCATTCACCAGCGCCGCCCGAATCACCCGCTGCTGCGAAGGACCATTCGGCGCCGTCAAACCATTCGACGCACCGTCCTGGTTCACCGCCGAACCCGCCACCACGGCCAGCACCGCATGCCCGTTGCGCCTAGCGTCGGAAAGGCGTTCCAGCACGAGGATGCCCGCGCCTTCGCCCATGCCCATGCCGTCGGCAGCTTCGGAGAACGCCTTGGACCGGCCGTCCGCCGCGATGCCGCGCTGGCGGGCGAAGCCGACCATCTCCCACGGCGTGGCCATCACCGACACGCCGCCGACCAGCGCCAGCGAGCATTCGCCGGTGCGCAGCGCCTGCCTCGCCGTGTGCAGTGCCACCAGCGACGACGAGCACGCGGTGTCCACGGTGAGCGCCGGGCCTTCGAGACCGAGTGTGTAGGAGATCCGGCCGGAGATGATGCTGGTCGCGTTGCCGCTGATCAGGTGGCCTTCGACCGCTTCGGCGCCGTTCTGCGCGGCCAGCTGCATGCTGACCATCGCGTAGTTCGAGGAGTAGCCGCCGATGAACACGCCGGTGCGCGAACCGCGCAGCGCGACCGGGTCCAGTCCGGCGGATTCCAGCGCCTCCCAGGACAGTTCGAGCAGCAGCCGCTGCTGCGGGTCCATCGCCAGCGCCTCGCGCGGGCTGATCCCGAAGAAGCCCGGGTCGAACGCGGTGGCCTGGTGGAGGAAGCCGCCGTGGCGTGCGTAGGTGGTGCCGGGGTTCGCCGGGTCCGGGTCGAACAGCGCGGCCGCGTCCCAGCCGCGGTCGGCCGGGAACTCGGAGATCCCGTCGCCCCCGGCGGCCAGCAGATCCCACAGCTCCTCGGGGCTGTTGACGTCCCCGGGGAAGCGGCAGCTCATCGCCACCAGCGCGATCGGATCGTCGTCGACGGCCGCCGCCGAAGGCAGTTCGGCCGGGCTCGCGGGCTGGGCGCCGAGCAGCGTGGTGCGCAGGTGCTCGGCCAGCACCGTCGGGGTCGGATAGTCGAACATCAGCGTCGCGGGCAGCGGCACGCCCGCCGCGGCCGAAATCCGGTTCCGCAGTTCGACCGAGGTCAGCGAGTCGAAGCCCAGTTCGCTGAACGCGCGGCTCGGCTCCACGTCCTGCGGCCCCGCGTAGCCGAGCACGGCGGCCGCCTCGGCGCGGATCAGGTCCACCAGCAGCCGGTCTTGTTCGGCGCGGGAGCGGCCCGCGAGGCCCTGGGCCAGTTCGCCCGCGTCGCGCTGCGCGCCGCCGTCGGCCTCGAGCCCGGCCTTCAACCGCTGCGCGTCCGGCAGGTCGCGCACGAACGGCAGGTCCAGGATGGCGGCCTGTCCGGGCGCGGCGGCGAGCGCGGGCCAGTCCAGGTCCATCACGGTCAGCACGGTGTCCGGTCCGGCCATCGCCCCGGCCAGCGCCTTGACGCCCAGGTCCGGGTCGATCAGGACTTCCCAGTGGTTGCGGCGCAGCCGGGCGCGGGCGGCTTCGCTGGCCTGCGAAACACCGCCGCCGGACCAGGGTCCCCACGCCACCGACAGCGCGGGCAAGCCACGCGAACGCCGGTTCTCCGCCAAGCCGTCCAGATAGGCGTTCGCGGCCGCGTAGTTGGCCTGACCGGCGCCGCCGAAGGTCGCGGCGGCCGAGGAGAACAGCACGAACGCATCGAGCGGCAGCTCTGCGGTCAGCTCGTCGAGGTGCGCCGCGCCGCCGGCCTTGGCCGACAGCGCACTGGCGAGCCGGTCGGTGGTCATCCGGTCGAGCACGCCGTCGTCCAGCACCCCTGCGGTGTGCATCACCGCGGTGAGCGCGGGTCCGTCGGCCCCGATGCGGTCGATCACTCCGGACAGGTCGGCGCGCGATGCCGCGTCGCAGCCGGTGATCTCCACCGCGGTCCCGGCGTCGGCCAGCGTGGCGGCCAACGCCGCCGCGCCTTCGGCCGAGGCTCCGGAACGGCTGGTCAGCACCACCTTCTCCGCGCCCTGCTCGGCCAGCCAGCGGGCCACCCGGCCGCCGACCGCGCCGGTGCCGCCGGTGATCAGCGTGGTGCCGCGCGGCCGCCATTCCCGCTCGGCGGGCTGCGGCGCGCGCACGATGCGGCGGCCGAGAATGCCCGCGGGCCGCAGCGCCACCTCGTCCTCACCGCAGCCGGCGAGCACCGCGCACAGCCGGTTCGCGGTGCGCTCGTCGAGCACGGCGGGCAGGTCGATCATCCCGCCCCAGCGGTCCGGCTGCTCCAGCAGCAGCACCCGGCCGAGGCCGCGGGTCTGGGTCTGCACCGGCCGGGTCAGCACGTCCCCCGGCCCGGTGGCGATCGCGCCCGTGGTGACCAGCCACAGCGGCGCGGTGACATCCGCGTCGGCCAGCGCTTGGATCAGCGTCGTGGTACCCGCCAGTCCGCCCGGCACCACCGACGCTCCCGCGAGCGGAGTCTCGTCCAGCGCGAGCAGCGAGACCACTCCGGTCAGCGGCCCGGCGACCGCGGTCGCCAGTTCTTCACGGGTGGCGGTGCTCGCGTCGACTTCGAGCTCGGTCACGTCCGCGCCGCGGGCGGCGAGCGCCTCGACGCACGCGCGCACCAGAGCGTCATCGCCGTGTCCGGTCGGCACGACCGCCAGCCAGGTCCCGGTCAGCGGCGTGGGAGCCGGATCGGCGACCGGACGCCAGGTGACGCGGTAACGCCAGTTCCCGGTGATGTCCCGGTCCTGCTCCCGTCGGCGCCAGGCCGCGAGCGCGGGAAGCACCTCGTGGAAGGAACGCTGCGCGTCCACCGCGAAAGCGCCGCCCAGCCGTCCCAAATCTCCTTCCTCGACGGCAGCCCAGAACTGGGCGTCCGCGGCGGAGACGGCGCCGTCGCCGGACACCGGGGCGGGGCCGGACAGACTGGACCCGGCCAGCCAGTACCGCTGGCGCTGGAACGCATACGTCGGCAGGTCCACCCACTGTCCGGCGGGCAGCACGGCGGGCCAGTCCACCGCGGTGCCGCCGACATACACCTGGGCCAGCGAGGCCAGCAGCCGCGCGACGCCGCTCTGCTCCCGCTCCACCGTGCCGGTGATCACCGGGGCGCCCGGGACTGCCAGGTCCTCGATGGTCTCGGCGATGCCGGTGGTCAGCACCGGCTGCGGGGACACCTCGACGAAGGCGCGGTGCCCGGCTGCGGCCAGCGCCCGGACCGCTTCGTCGAACCGGACGGTTCGGCGGACGTTGGCGAACCAGTACGCGGCGTCGAGTTCCTCGCCGTTCATCCACCGGCATTCGACCGTGGAGAACAGCGGGAACTCGCCCGGCTGCGGCTGAATGTCCGCCAGGCCTTCGAGCAGCTCGTTCTCCAGCCCGGCGATCCCGGCGGAGTGCGCCACGAAATCGGAAACCGGGACGCGCCAACGCAACACCTTGCGCGACGCCAGTTCCCGTTCGAATTCGGTGAGTGCTTCGGTCTCACCGGAGACCACCGCGGCGGCGGGCCCGTTGATCGCGGCGATCGCCAGCCGGTCCTCCCACCGCACCAGCAGTTCCCGCACTGCCTCGGCGGGCATGACGACCGAGAGCATGCCGCCCTCGGCGCCCAGCCCGGACAGCGCCTTGCTGCGGACCGCGACGACCTTGGCCGCGTCGTCCAGCGACAGGATCCCGGCGACGGTGGCCGCGGCGATCTCGCCCTGGGAATGCCCGAGCACGGCGCTCGGCGCGACCCCGGCCGCCGCCCACACCGCGGCGAGGGAAACCATGACCGCCCACAGGGCGGGCTGACCGACCTCAGCGCGGTCGAGATCTTCTTCGTTCCGCAGCACATCGGTCAGCGACCAGTCCACGTACGGTCGCAGCGCCTGCTCGCATTCGGCCATCCGGGCCGCGAAAACCGGCGAGGACTCCAGAAGTTCCCGGCCCATGCCCGCCCATTGCGCGCCCTGTCCGGGGAACACGAAGACCGGCTCGCTCTCCTCAGCCGCCGCCGAAGCGCCGACCACGACGCCGGGAGCGGACTCGCCGGCGGCCACCGCGGCCAGCCCCGAAGTCAGTTCCGCGAGATCGGTACCGGTGATCACGGCGCGGTACTCGAACACCGTGCGGGTCGACGCCAGCGACCACGCGACGTCCGCCGGGTCGAGATCGGGGCGGGCGGCCACGTGCCCGGCGAGCCGGGCTGCCTGGGCGCGCACGCTTTCCGCGGTGCGACCGGAAACCGTCCACGCGTGCGGGCCCGCAGTGCGCTCCGTGTCTGCGGTGGCCTCCGGTTCGGGGGCCTCTTCCAGGATGATGTGCGCGTTGGTGCCGCTGACGCCGAACGACGAGACCCCGCCCCGGCGCGGACGGCCCTCGGCCTCCCACTCCCGCTGCGCGGTGAGCAGTTCGACCGCGCCCGCGGACCAGTCCACGTGCGGAGACGGCTCGTCGGCGTGCAGGGTCTTGGGCAGCTGCTTGTGCCCCAGCGCCAGCACCATCTTCAGCAGCCCGCCGATACCTGCCGCGGCCTGCGGGTGCCCGATGTTCGACTTGACCGAGCCGAGCCAGACCGGCCGGTCCTGCGGCCGGTCCTGGCCGTAGGTGGCGATGACCGCCTGCGCCTCGATCGGGTCGCCCAGCGACGTGCCGGACCCGTGCGCCTCGACCACGTCGACGTCCTGAGTGGACAGTCCGGCGTTCGCCAGCGCCGCGCGGATCACCCGCTGCTGCGAAGGACCGTTCGGCGCGGTCAACCCGTTCGACGCGCCGTCCTGGTTGACCGCCGAGCCGCGGACCACCGCGAGCACCGGATGCCCGTTGCGGCGCGCCTCGGACAGCCGCTCCAGCACGACCACGCCCGCGCCCTCGGCGATGCCCATGCCGTCCGCCTCGGCGGAGAAGGACTTCGACCGGCCGTCCGGGGAAAGCCCGCGCTGCCGGCTGACCCAGACGAACAGGTCCGGAGTGGCCGACACGAACACGCCGCCGGCCAGCGCCAGCGAGCATTCGCCCGAGCGCAGCGCCTGGCTGGCCAGATCGACCGCGACCAGCGCCGAAGAGCAGGCAGTGTCCACCGTGACGGCGGGGCCTTCAAGCCCGAAGGTGTAGGACAACCGGCCGGAAAGCACACTCGTGGTGGTGCCGGTCAGCAGATGCCCTTCGAGGCCTTCCTCCGCGCTGGAACCGGCGAGACCGTAGCCGGTGAAGCTGGCCCCCGCCCACACCCCGGTCTTGCTGCCCCGCAACGAGGACACCGGGACGCCGGACCGTTCCAGCGCCTCCCAGGAGACTTCGAGCAGCAGCCGCTGCTGCGGGTCCATCGCCAGCGCCTCGCGCGGACTGATCCCGAAGAACCCAGCGTCGAATTCGGCCGCGTCGTAAACGAAACCGCCCTGCCGCACGTATGAGGTGCCGGTGTGCTCCGGATCGGGGTTGTAGAGGCTGTCCAGCTCCCATCCGCGGTCCTGCGGGAACGCGCCGATCGCGTCCGTGCCCGACGCCAGCAGCTCCCACAGCTCCTCCGGCGACCGGACGCCGCCGGGAAAACGGCAGCTCATGCCGACGATGACCACCGGGTCGTCGTCCAGCGCCGCCGTCGCTGCCGTCGCGACCGGAGCCGATTCCGCGGCGCCCAGCAGTTCCGTGCCGAGGTAATCGGCCAGCGTGGTCGGGTTCGGGTAGTCGAAAAGCAGTGTCGCGGGCAGTTTCAGCCCGGTGGCGGCGCCGAGGCGGTTGCGCAGTTCGACAGCGGTCAGCGAGTCGAAGCCGAGTTCGCTGAACGCGCGGGAGGCCGGAATGGACGACGGGGACGGGTAGTCGAGCACCGCCGCCGCTTCGGTCCGGACCAGGGTGACCAGCAGCCGTTCCTGCTCGGCCGCGGACAGTTCCGCGAGCTGCTGCTTCAGGGAGCCGCTCGCCTGCTGGTCAGCCGAGGCCTCGCCGGCGGTGAGGGCGGTGCGCACCTCCGGCAGGTTTTCCAGCAGCGGGCTGGGACGGCGCAGGGTGAACGGCGGAGCGAACTTCGCCCAGTCCACGTCCGCCACGGTGACCACCGCTTCGCGCGCGTCCATGATCCGCGCCAGCATCCTGATCGCCCGGTCCGGGGCCAGCGGCGACAGGCCGCGGCGTTCGAGCTGCGCCTGGTCGGCGGCGGAGTTCATCGCGTCCGCGCCCCACGGCCCCCATGCCACCGAGGTGGCCGGGAGCCCGACGGCGACCCGCGCCTCGGCCAGCGCGTCGAGCCGGGCGTTCGCCGCGGAGAACCCGGGCTGCCGCCCGCCGCCCCACACCGCGGCGACCGACGAGGTCAGCACGAACGCGTCCAGGTCGAGGTCCGCGGTCAGTTCGTGCAGCCAGGCCGCCGCGCCCGCCTTGGCCGCCAGCACCGCGTCCAGTTCGGCCGGATCGGCGTCCTCGATCGGCCGGTCGTCGATGAGTTCTTCGGTGTGCAGCACCGAGGACAGCGTCGAACGGAGCCCGGCGACGACCGCGGCCACCTCCGGCCGCACCCCGGTGTCACAGGCCACGATGTCGACCGCGGTGCCCGCCGCCGCCAGCTCCGCGGCGAAAGCCGCCGCCTCGCCGCGTCCGGACCGCGCCGCCCGGCCAACACGACGCGCGAGGCGCCCCGGTCGGCCAGCAGCCGGGCGACGTGCCCGCCGATCTTGTCCGCCTCACCGGTGATCAGCGCGGTTTCCCTTGGTGTCCAAGGCGTTTCGCCACCGCGCGGCGTGGCGGCGCGCAGCAGCCTGCGTCCGAGGACACCCGTCTCGCGGATCGCGACCTGGTCCTCGCCGCCTCCGGCGAGGAGCGCCGTCAACCGCTTCGCGGCCCGACCCGCCAGCGTCGCGGGTACGTCCACGAGTCCGCCCCAGCGGTCGGGGTGTTCGAGCGCCGCGACCCGGCCGAGTCCCCAGACACCGGCCTGTGCGGGATTCTTCGGCGCCTCACCGGGAACCGCCGCGACCGCACCACTGGTGACCGTCCACAATGGAGCTTCGAACTGAAGGTCGCCGAGGGCCTGAACCAGAGCAACGGTCTGCGTCAGACCGTGCGTTTCGTCCAGCGAGAGCAGCGAAAGCACGCCCGACAACTCGTCGCCCGCCACCAGGGCGGCGATCTCGCCGCGATCCCCGGTGCCGTCCGGCAGCTCCAGCGTCCGCGTCTCCGCACCAGCGTCCGCCAGTGCGTCGCGGCATTCCTGCACGAGCGGGCGCCCAGACTGTCCCGCCGCCGTCACGACGAGCCAGTTCCCGCCGAGCCGCACCGGCGCGGGCTCCGCGACGGGCGCCCAGCTGACCCGGTACCGCCAGTCCTCGCCCGGCGTTTCCGCACCGCTTCGCCGAACGGCGGGCAGTTCGTTGTTCAGCCAGTAGCGCTGATGCTGGAACGCGTAAGTGGGCAGCTCCACCGGCTTCCCAGCCGGAAGCACCCGGCACCAGTCCACCGGCAGGCCGTGCACGAAGCCTTCCGCGAACGCGGTCAGCAACCGCGCCGCACCCGCGTTGTCCCGCTCCACCGTCCCGACCGCGACGACCCCGGAAACCCCGGCATCCTCAGCAGTTTCGGTCACCGACGCGACCAGCACCGGATGCGGCGAAACCTCCACAAAGGAATCAAACCCGTCCGCCAGCAACGCCCGAGCCGCACTCTCGAACTGCACCGTCTGCCGCAAATTCCGATACCAATAGCCGGCGCCCAGCTCCTCCCCGGACACCCACCCGCCGGTCACCGTCGACATCATCGGCACCCGACCGGCCCGCGGAGAGATCCCGCCGAGTTCGTCGGCCAGCACGGCCTCCAGCGGCTCGACCGCCGACGAATGCGCCACGAAGTCCGTCTCCGGAACACGCCAACGAAGCATCTTCCGCGACGCCAGCTCCCGCTCGAACTCCGCCAGCGCCTCCGGATCACCGGACACCACCGTCGCCGCAGGACCGTTCACCGCCGCCACCGACAACCGATCACCCCACCGCACCATCAGTTCAGCCACCGAACCGACCGGCGCGACCACCGACACCATCGACCCTTCCGCCGACAGCCCCGACAAGCCACGGGACCGCGCAGTCACCACTCGCGCCGCGTCGTCCAGCGACAACATCCCCGCCACCGTCGCCGCCGCAACCTCACCCTGCGAATGCCCCACCACAGCCTCAGGTTCGACGCCCGCGGCCTCCCACACGGCGGCCAGGGAGACCATCACCGCCCACAACAACGGCTGCACCACCGCCGCCGACCCCAACTCCGCAGCCTCGGTCAACACCACACGCGGCGACCAATCCACACAGGACACCAACGCCCGCTCGCACTCCACGAACCGCGCCGCGAACACCGGGCTCTCCGCCAGCAACGCACGGCCCATCCCCACCCACTGCGCACCCTGCCCACCGAACACAAACACCGCACGCGCACCAGAACGCGCCACCCCACGCACCGGCACACCCGACAGCAACGACTCCCGGTCGCCACCCACCGTCACGGACCGGTGCTCGAACACCGACCGCGTCGCCGCCAGCGACCAGCCCACGTCCGCCGGGTCCAGCTCCGGACGAGCCCCGACCCACGCCGCCAACCGGCCCCACTGCTCCGCCGCCCCGTCCGCCGAACGCGCCGACACCGGCCACGCCGTCGCCTCGCCCGCCACCACCGGGACGCGCTCGACCACCACCGGCAGCTCGTTCTCCGCAGCGTCCACATCGGACACCTCGGCGGACTCGGCAGCCTCGTGCCCGGCCGGAGCTTCCTCGAGAATGATGTGCGCGTTGGTCCCGCTCATCCCGAACGACGACACCCCCGCCCGCCGGACCCGCTCCCCCTGCTCCCACGGCACCGGCTCGGCCAGCAGCCGCACCTCGCCCGCCGACCAGTCCACATGCGGGGTCGGCTCGCCCACGTGCAGCGTCCGAGGCAACTGTCCGTTCCGCAGCGCCAGCACCATCTTGATCACCCCGGCCACCCCGGCCGCGGCCTGCGAGTGCCCGATGTTCGACTTCACCGAACCCAGCCAAAGCGGACGACCCTCCGGCCGCTCCCGGCCGTAGGTCGCCAGCAGCGCCTCCGCTTCGATCGGGTCGCCGAGCGTGGTCGCGGAGCCGTGCGCCTCCACCACGTCGACGTCGGAACCGGACAGCCGCGCGTTGGCCAGCGCGGCGCGGATCACCCGCTGCTGCGAAGGACCGTGGGGCGCGGTCAGCCCGTTCGACGCGCCGTCCTGGTTGATCGCGCTGCCCCGGATCACCGCGAGCACGGGGTGGCCGTTGCGCTGCGCGTCGGAAAGCCGTTCCACCGCCAGCACGCCGGCGCCCTCGGCCCAGCCCGAACCCTCCGCGTCCGCGCTGAACGATCGGCAGCGCCCGTCGGTCGACATGCCACGCTGGCGCGAGAAGCCGACGAACACGCCGGGCCCGGAGATGACGGTGACCCCGCCGACCAGCGCCAGCGAGCACTCGCCGGAGCGCAGCGCCAGCGTGGCCAGGTGCAGGGCCACCAGCGAGGAGGAGCACGCCGTGTCAAGCGTCACAGCCGGGCCTTCCAGCCCCATCGTGAACGCCACGCGTCCGGAAAGGACACTCGTCGACACCCCGGTGACGAGATGGCCTTCCGAACCGCCGGCCTCGGCCGCGGGGTTGGCGCCGTAGCCCTGGTTGTAGGCGCCGACGAACACGCCGGTCTTGGTGCCGCGCAGGGAATCCGCCGGAATGCCCGCCCGCTCGACGGTCTCCCAGGCCACCTCCAGGAAGAGCCGCTGCTGCGGGTCCATCATCAGCGCTTCGCGCGGGCTGATCCCGAAGAACTCGGCGTCGAACCCGGCCGCGTCGTAGACGAAGCCGCCGTGCCGGGCGTAGGAGGTGCCCGGATTGTCCGGGTCGGGGTCGTAGAGGTTCTCCAGATCCCAGCCCCGGTCCTGCGGGAACTCGCCGATGGCGTCGGCGCCCTCGGCGAGCAGCTGCCACAGCGCGTCGGGGCCATGCGCGCCGCCGGGGAACCGGCAGCCCATGCCCACGATCGCGATCGGCTCCTGTCCGCGCTGCTCGACGTCGGCGAGCTGGCGACGGGCCTGTCGCAGGTTGGCCGTCACGAGTTTGAGGTAGTCGCGGAGCTTGTCTTCGTTCGCCATCTGGTCCCAACCTCGCCTGACTACCGGGGTTCTGTCTCTTGCGCACTACAGCGCCGCGGCGGGGCGACCACGGCGGAATAACAGACGGATTCGCGGGCGCACCCCGAACGGGCGCCCGCACCGTGCGGCCCAGCGCATTTCAGTGACGCGTGTCGAAATCGGCTTCGGTGACCGGAGAGTCCCGCGAGGTTCACGCCGCCGGCCGAGACCCGCGCGTCGCCGTGACCCGACTGCGCCGCGCACCCGGAACCTCGAGAGCACCAGTCATGGCCTCAGCCTCGTCGTCGGCCCGGAAAAAGCGCAAGACCGCGAGAGTTGTTCAACTGCCCTTTCCGTGCGGCTGAACGACTTCCGGGCGCGCGGGCGGTTGAACGCCCGCCCCCGCGACCCCGGTTCTCCTAGTGTGCACAGCACGCCAGCCAATGCACGAGCCTGCCAATTCACCAGCCAGCCGGGGAGAGCCAAGGGCCATGGAAGTGTCACTGCTGAGTCATGTCATGGGGTCGATCTCGTCGGCCGCGATCGGCGCCGTCGCCCGCCTCGGCATCGCGGACGCGCTCGCCGACAGGCCGAAGACCGGCGCCGAGATCGCCGAAGCGATCGAAGCCGACCAGGTCTCGCTGGAATCGCTGATGCAGGCAGTCGCCGCGCTGGGGATCTTCACCGTCGACGAGGACCGCCGCTACGCCAACACCGCCGCCTCCGAGCAGCTGAAATCCGACCACCCGCAGTCCATCCGGCACCTGGCGTCGCTCATCTGCGGCCTCTACGGACAGGCGGCCGCGGGCGGGCTCGCGAAGGCGGTCAAGGACGGCACCGCGGTGATGCCCGCCGCGTTCGGGGTCTCGCTGTACGAGTACCTGGAGAACGACGCCGAGACCTCGCGGATCTTCGATCTCGCCATGCAGGACTGGTCCCGCCCGATCGGCGTGGTGCTGGCCGAGCACGTGCCCTTCGAGGACGTCCGCGTCGTGGTTGACGTCGGCGGCGGCAACGGCGCGCTGCTCAAGACGATCCTGGCAGCCCATCCGCACCTGCACGGCGTGTGCGTGGACCGGCCCGACACCTGCCGGCGCGCGGAAGCGGACCTCCGGGCCTCCGACGACGAAGACCTCAAGCAGCGCCTCACCTACCGCCCGGCGGACATCCTGAAGGAAATCCCCGAGGGCGGCGACCTCTACCTGATCAAGAACGTGCTGCACGACTGGAGCTCCGAGAGCAGCGTGCGGATCCTGTCGAACATCCGCACCGCGATGGCCGCCGGCGACAACCCGACGCTGCTGGTCATCGACCCGCTGGCCGAGCACGATTCCGGCGCGGCGTTTCGCAACGTGATCAAGATGGTGGTGGGCGAGACCCACGCCCGCGAACGCACCGAGGCCGACATCCGCCGCGAAGCCGCGGACGCGGGCCTGCACGTCGAGTCGATCACCCCGTGCCCGGCCGACCTCAGCGTCGCCACCTGCAAGCTGGCCGAGGCGCCGGCCACGGTCTGATCCGCACGTCGAGAACGCCACGGGCCGGGCGCCCGTGGCGTTCTTTCGCACCCCCGGAACGGAAACGCGCTGCCCCCTGAACCCGAACATTCGGACACCCCGCCTCCGGCCGCGATCCCGAAGCACACACCGAAAAAGCGGCTCCCCCGCCACACCGGCGGGGAAGCCGCGAAATCCTCTCTCGGGCCGGTGGCTCAGGCCACTCCGCTAGCCCTTGCGCGTCGAGCCAGTTCCTGGGCGAAGTCCTCCCAGATCCGGGAGTTGTCCCGGGACAGCTGAGTGACCATCTCGATGCAATGCGAGGGAACCGACGCCGCGATATCGGTCAACGCCTTCGCGCCCAGCACGTTGTCCCGGAACATCCGCAGCAGCCGACGGCCCAGTTCGCTCTGCCGCAACGACGGATCGCGCATCAGCACTTCCAGAGTGACCGCGGCCGGCACACCGGGTTCGGCAGGCTCCGGCGCGGGCGCGGCAGCCTTCGGGGCGGGCGTTTCGCCGGGGTCGCGACGATCCTGGCTCGGCACCGGACCCGAACCGCGCTCCAGGCGGCGGCGCACGTCGAGCGCGGTCGCGGGCGACACCCCGGCCGTCCTGGCCAGCTGGCGCAGCGACGCGTCCGGGTTCTCCCGCATCAGCTCGGCCACCCGCAGCCGGCCCTTCGCGCTGTTGAGCGGACGGACCTTGCCGTCCCGCCCGACCCGGAAATTCGACTGCGGCACCGAATCCGACGACCGCCGCAGCGCCGCGACGGCCTGCGCGCCGAGCCCGGTGGACTTCGCGATCGCCCGGTCGGACATGGTGGGATGAGTGCGGAGGATCCGCAGCGCGGCGGCGGAGCGGTCGGCTTGGGTCAACGGCAGACCGTGCTCGACGTTCGCCTCCACCGATTTGAGGAACGCGTCCTCCGGGCTGCCGTCGAAGAACTCGACGGCGATGGTGTGCTCGCCCTTGAGCGAGGCCGCCATCAGCCGGTGGATGCCGTCCACGACCCGCATCGTCGCGCGGTCCACCTGGATCGGAGGCAGCATCGTCTCCATCGCCGCCAGGCGCAGCACGTGCACCTTGTCCTCACCGTTGAGCCGAGGCGAATCGCCGGGAAGCAGGCGCACGATCGGCACCGCGTACACCCCCGGCCCGATCAGGTCGTAATCCTGCGGACCCGTTTCGGCAGAAGACACGTCGCTGTCTGCAAGCAACACTGTGCAAACCCCCATATGACGATGGAAAACCGGGGCGGACAGAGAATGGGAACGCTTTCCGTGACCGCGCCCACAGCGACCGCGCCGCAGCCGTCCGCCCCCAGACGCGGCCGCGCGAAAAACGGTCCCCATTATCGCGACAAACGTCGCCGGTCTTACAGGAAACATTCGCCGGAACACCCGACTTCATTGGCGGATGCCTCGCTTCCGACACTATTTCCGCGCCGATCCCCTAGCAACCCCTAGCCGATCACCCGGCACCCCTTACCGGGTCCGCCCCGCCCCTCGGATCGTCGGGGTGGGCAGTTGAACACCGGGCTGAACACCCGCGCGGCTGCGTATCTTTCGAGACGGGTGCGTGGAGCAGGTCGTGTCCGGGTGCCCGCCTACCGTTCACAATGCTTGGCAACGTTGAGAGGTGACGTTACGTGGGGCACAAGTTTTCCCTCGTCCTCAGCCGCGAGATCACCGAAGAAGAGTCGGTCACGCTGAAGGAGCTGGGGTTCGGCAACGCGACCTTCGGCACCGACTCGCTCCCGACCAACGCGGACATTCAGGTCACCAAGGTCGATTTCGACGAGAACGTTTCGCCGACGCTCGCCGAGGCGATCGAAGCGGCGCTCGCCGCGGTCAAGAAGGTCCCGGACCTGACCGTGCCCGGCCTGTCCGTGCCCGCCGTGCCGAGGCAGGCGTCGGAAGGCGATGTGATCGAAGGAGAGACCGTCGAGGCGGCCGCGGGCGCCGACAAGGCGTGAGGCGCGCACGAGAGCGCGGCGACCCGGCCGAGACCGGATCGCCGCGCTCTCGTGCGTTCAGTCCGGCAGCGCGTCCGCCGCTGTTCGGTCCAGTTGCGCCAGCAACGCGTCCGCCGCCAGCACCGCGCCGCGGCGTTCCCGCAGCTTGGCACTGATTTCGTCGAGGTTCGCGCGGATCCGCCCGTCGGCGGCGACCGCTTCCACGCTCTCCCGCAGCCGCGCCGCGGTCAGCTCCTCCGGCGCGAGGACCGTGCCGAAGCCCAGCTCCGCGGCGCGTTCGGCGTTGATCAACTGCTCAGCCTGCTGCGGCACCCCGACCAGCGGGACCCCGAAGAACAGCGCCTCCATCGTCGAGTTCATGCCGCAGTGCGAGACGAACGCCGAGGCCTCGCGCAGCACTTCGAGCTGCGGGAAATGCGGTCGCACGTCGATGTTGCCCGGCACCGGGCCCAGCTCCGCGAGGTCGACCTCCGCGCCCACCGACATCGCCACCTGCCATTCCGTGCCGCCGAAAGCGTCCAGGCAGCTGCGGTAAAATTCCAGGTTGTCGTTGAACAAAGTCCCGAGCGAGATGTACAGCAGCGGTTTCCCGTCGGGCTGCCAGTTCCCGGCGTCGGGTCGTTCGACGATCGTCGGCCCCGGGAAACGGAACCGGTCGTCGAAAGTCTCCCCCTTGATCTGGAATTCCCGGGGGATGAAAACGAGGTTGTGGTCGGCCGGATAGTCGAACATGTCGTAATCGGGGTCGACCCCGTTTTCCTCGGCGAAAGCGCGGACCTTGCGGCCCACCTCCTGCACGGCGCCGATGACCACCTCGACCGAGGCCGGGTCCGAAAGCGCTCCTTCGATGCCCATCACGGTGGCACGGAGCGAGAATTCCTTGTTGCTGGCGTGGGTGGGATGCATGGCGGCCAGCGGGACGCCGAGTTTCTGCGCGACCATCCGGCCGACCGGCGTCATCGCGTCGACGCAGAACAGCTCGGGCCGGTCCGCGGCGAAATGCTCCACCAGCCGGGGGAAGACCTCGACGACCGATTCGTAGAACTCCTCGAACCGCAGGCCGACGGTGCCGGCGTCGAGGAGTTTGCCGTCCCCGGGCGGCAGCGGCAGCCGGAACGGAGCCGGCACCGGCTCCGCACCCGCCGCGGCGACCTGGTCGAGCCGGGCCGGCGCGGTCGCGAAACTGACCCGGTGCCCGCGCGCGACCAGCTCGGACACCAGCGGCAGCGCGGGATTCACGTGGCCCTGCGCCGGGATGCTGACGAAAGCGATGTGCTTGCCCATGGGTGTGCCCCTCTGCGAGATTCCTAGAACAGCGGTGGGGACCGAATCAGGAAAAGCCGGGGACTCCGCTCACATGTACGGGACGCCCGCTTCGGCCTCGACCGCTTCGGCGAAACCCTTGCGGCGCGCGTAAATCCGGGTGGCGACCTCGATCACGATGTACACGCCGATGAACTGCAGACCGCTGATCAGCGGCACGCTGTCGATCGGCAGGGTGTAGGCCAGCAGCACCCGCACCCCGGCGTCGAGCACGAGCACCACGCCCCAGATCGCGGTGATGACCCGGATGACGTGCCGGTAGGTCGGCGATTTGGCCCATTTGAGGTCGGCGCGCTCGCGGGCCTCGTCGGACATCATCGACCGGGTGAGCTGGAAGATGAACGGCATCCGCAGCAGGCTGAGCAGGATCCAGCCGCCGATCACCACCGTCAGCAGGCCGTCCTTGGCCAGCAGCAGCCGCGGGCTCCCGGTGACGAAGGAGATGACGATGCTGAACAGCATGACGCTCAGCGAAAACAGCGCGGTGACGTCGATCTTGCGTTGTTTGACGACCGTGTACACCGCGCGGAGCAGGGCGGGCGCCATGCCGATGGCGAGCGCGACCCACTGGTTGAGCCCCGCGCCGCGCAGACCGTAGAACAGCGCCATCGGGGCCGCCACGTTGATGCCGAGGTTGAGCAGCATCTCGCGGCGGATGTTCTTGGACTCGTGCTCGCTCGAGACGGACTGCACCGTGCTCGTCTGGCTGGTGTTCACTGGAATTCCTTTCAGGGGAGGAAAATCAGCTGCCGATGGTCGGTTCGGGCGGAGGCGGGCAGCAGCGCGTCGGGCGTCCAGCCGCCGTCCGGCCGGTCCGCGCGGACGCGGTCGACCAGGACGAACCAGGCGGTCACCGCGACCGCGAGGTAGGCCGCCATGGTCAGCGCGAGCCGCAGTGGCTCAACGAGCGCCGCGGACGCCGAAGCCCCGCGCCCCCGGCGGTCGAGCGCGGCGGCGGTGTAGGCGACCGGCGGGCACACCGCCACCGCCCAGCGCAGCGCCCGCGCGTAGTCGGGATAGGTCTCCGGGCTGATCAGCACCGTGGCGCGGTCGGCGTAGTGCGTGGCCAGCAGGCGGGGGTCGCCGAGGTCCTCGAGCGTGGAGTACTCGGCCTCGCAGGTCGATTCGCCCAGTGCGATGCGTTCGTCGATTTCACTGGTGATCACGGCGCGCAGTTCCCGTTCGAGCTGCGGCCGCGCCCGACACGACACGTGCCGCAAAACGGCGGCCACGTACCGGTCGGTCAACGTCGCGATCATGCTGCCTCCTTTCGAGTGAACTGAGAGTGGTTGATCCTGTTCGCTGTGTAGGCGACTGAGGGCATGACGAAACCGGGCGCCGGAGACCCGTCGGGACCGGTGCCGCTGGCCCGCCGGACTGGCTAGCCGGCTCTGTTCAGGTAGGCGAGGACCGCCAGCACGCGGCGGTTGCTGCTGTCGTCGTCGGTGATGCCGAGCTTGCCGAACAGGGAGGTGGTGTACTTGCTGATCGCGCTGTCGCCGAGGAAGAGACGCTTGGCGATCGCCTGGTTGGACAGCCCTTCGGCCATCAGGCCGAGCACCGAGTGCTCGCGTTCGGTCAGTGCTTCCAGCCGGCGGTTCGAACTGCCGCTGGCGAGCAGTTTGCTGATCACCACCGGGTCCATCGCGGTGCCGCCGCCCGCCACGCGCTCCAGCGCGTCCATGAACTGGTCGGCGTCGAACACGCTTTCCTTCAGGAAGTACCCGACGCCGCCGGTGCCGTCGGCCAGCAGTTCGCGGGCGTAGAGCTGTTCGACGTGCTGGGAGAGGATCAGCACCGGCAGGCCCGGCATCTCGCTGCGGGCGGCCAGCGCCGCGCGCAGCCCCTCGTCGGACTGGGTCGGCGGCATCCGGACGTCGAGGATGGACACGTCCGGCTTCAGGGTCCGCAGGGCTTCCAGGGTCTCCGGGCCGGTGGAGGCCGTGCCGACCACCGTGTGGCCGTACGCCTCCAGCAGGCGGACCATTCCGTCCCTCAGCAGATACAGGTCCTCGGCAACGACTACTCGCACGGCACGCTCATCCTCACTCGGGTCGGACCGCCCACGGGGCTGGTGATCTTCAGGTCGCCATCGAACACCGCCAGGCGCCGCCGCAGTCCGGCGAGCCCCCCGCCGTTCTGTTCGTTCGCCCCGCCCTTGCCGTCGTCCTCCACTTCGATGGCGATGCTGGTGGAGTCCCGGGCGATCAGGACGGTCGCCTTCGTCGCGCTCGCGTGCTTGGCCGCGTTGGTCAGCAGCTCGGCGACGCCGAAGTACAGCGCGGACTCGATGGGCGCGTCCAGGCTCAGCTGCACATCCGTGCTGACTGTCGTTTCGAGCGGGCTGTCCAGCGCGAAGGCGCGCACCGCGTCGGTCAGTCCTCGTTCGTTCAGCACCGCGGGCCGGATGCCGCGGACGAGTTCGCGGAGCTCGGACAGCGAGGCGGCCGCACCGGCCCGCGCATCCCGCAGCAGCGCCCGCGCGGTTTCCGGGTCGTTCTCCATGAGTTTTTCCGCGGTGGCCAGCGAAAGCCCGAGCCCCACCAGCCTCGCCTGTGCGCCGTCGTGCAGGTCGCGCTCGATCCGGCTGATCTCCGCGGCCTGCGCGACCGTGGTGTCCGCGCGCTGGGCGGTCAGCTCGTCCACCCGGTCGGCCAGGATCATCGCGGGCGAGCCGCGCAGGAACCGGTCGGTCACGGGCGCGATGACCCGCCAGGCGTAGGGCGCGGCGCCCACCGCCGCGACCAGGCCGACCCCCGCGAGCAGGATGCTGACCAGGCCCGGGTCGAGGATCCCCCAGACCAGGCAGGCGACCCCGGCGAGCGGGACGGCCGCCGCGATCCCGACCATGAACGGCGCGATCCAGACGAATCGCAGATCGCGCCAGGTGGCGGGGTCGCTCCAGAGCATCCGCAGCCGCTGGTCCTTTTCGGCCTCGCGGCGGCTCTTCGCGTACGAAGACCCGTTCCACCAGTACCCGGTGGACATCTGCACCGCCGGCACCGGTTCCCGGTACCCGCCGGGCACGACCACGCCGGTCCAGCTCCGGCGGAAGAACCGGAAGGTCCGGCAGATCGGCCGGGCGAGCAGGAAGGTGGCCACCACCGCCCACAACGCGGGCGCGGTCGCCGCCCACGGGCTGCCCCACGCGATCATCAGCCACACCGCGGCGGCCCACACGGCCGGGACGACCATGCTGACCGCGGTCAGCGCCGCTGCCCGCCAGAACCCCGTCCCGGCGTCCGCCGCCCACTTCACCAGCCCTCGCATGGCCACGTCCTCTTCCCTTCGCGCCGGTCCCGTCGATCGGATCTGAGACAAGTCTGCACCGCGAGGTGACCCGTTGTCCGCACCGAGCCACCCGGAGTAGGGCTAGCCCCACCAGGCTGGGCGCACAAGCCCCGCCCCTTGCCCCACCCGAGTCCGACACAACCGCCGAATCGGACGTTTCCGACCTGCCGCGCCGCTCGTTCGGCCCAGTGATTCTGGCCGGTGCGCCGGGGGCTGCGGGCAACGGCCCCGGCTGGGCGGACGCTGTCGCCTCCGGAGCGAGAGAATGGGGCCACAGAAGCACGAGCAGAGCGGAGGCGCGCACGGGCACGGTGCCGGACAGTCTCCCGGACCGGTTCCGGCCGATCGTGACCAGCTGCTGGAGACGCGCGATCCCGCGCTGCCGGCGTCGTTGCCGGCGCAGGAGAAACCCACGCCCCGCCGCCCCGTCCCGCGCGAGAAGGGCTCGGCCCGCCCCTGCGCTGCCCCGCCGCCTCCCCGTGGTGAGCGTGTTCAACTGCCGCTCCCAGCCCAGTTCCGCCAAGCGACCGTCTCGACGGATGGGGACGCTGGCCGAGATCACGAAGTGAAGAGCTGACCGAAATCCGCCCAAACTGGAAAGCCTTGCCGACATCGATCCGGACAACTGTGGCTCGCTCTGTACGGCATCAACGAAGTGGCGGTCCACGATCGACTCACTACTTGTCGACACAGACGAGACCGTTAGCGAACGCTAGGAGCTCAAGTACACGCCGGACCCGCGACTGCTGGGCGGCCAAGCTCGGCATGCCCCTCGGACACACGCGTTGTCCACACGGGGAGAGGCGGTCACCACGACCGCCTCTTTTGTTGTCGTAGAGCACTTGCAGCCCGAGGTCCCGGTAGACCTGTGTGATGCGGTCCGGGTTCCGCGAGTTGAGTGCCGTTTCGACATCGCCCAGCGAGTCGAGCATGGCGTACACCTCCGCCGCGTCGATCGTGGCGGACTCAGGCAGGTTCTCCAGTTCCTCTCGTGCCGCCTGGCGCTCCGCCTGAGCAGGTTCATCGCATCGACGAGCGCCGCCGGGTCCACGCCCGCCTCGATCGCGGCCTGATGCCGCCGCAACCGTGCCTCTGCGGCCTTCGACCGCTTCTCACGGTTTCGCATCCCGTTCCGAGCCCACCCGGCTGAGCTCCGACCATCGCGGCCACGGTCTCGTCGCGGCGGTCCGGGTCGAAGACCTGGCACAGCCAGGTATTGAGCGGTGGAATCACGACGTCCTCGCGAAGGTTCACCGTCTTCGAATGATCGGCCAGCACCGGCGAGCCCGGCGCCATCGTCCGCGCGATGCACCGGTAGTGTCGCAGCGCACCAACCTTTCAACAGGTACGTGTGCTTGGCCGAGGGTGATCTTGTCAACTGCCGGACTCCGTCCTCCAATGCGGGAACCTGTCCGGTCACAGCCATCCAGAACGCCGCGAACCACCTCAGCCACTGGCGCCGCCGGGGCGGCGGAGTTGCGATCCGGCGTCACCGGAGTGGCGCTGGGAACCGCACAAGCGGTCACCGAAGCAAGGCCGTCCGTGGCCGGACAGTCCACTTCTTCGCGATCACGCCCGCTTCCTTCCTGGTCGAGCTCCGCGTCCTGCACCTTCCGAGCAGCAAACGGGAACCGCGAGGACGGCGTGACCGGCGATCAGCCCACCTTCGCGCATGAGGAGCGACCCTCTGAAGCTCGCGACCGCATCGGCGGTCGCGGGCTCCAGAGGGTCGGGAAGAGTCCGGATCAGGGACCCGCTGGACCGTGGATCATCGGACGGTGAGGGTGTACTCCGTGGTTCCGGACTTTCCGGTGCTGTCCGTCGCGGTGATGGTCACCTTGTGGGTACCGCGCTGGTACGGGCCCATGACCGTCATTCGCGAAGTGCCGCCGGCGTTGACGGTCTGCGGTGAGAACGTCGGCGGGTGGGACAGTCCGGCGCCGCTGAGCCGGATGGGACCCGTACCGCCGGTGACGGTGATCGTCGCGTTGGCGTAGCCACCGGGCGGGACGGTCCCGGTGCCGGGCGAGACGGACGGCCTCGGGCCGTCGCCGGTACCGCCGTCGCCGACCGTGAGCGTGAACTCGGCGGTCTTGGATCCGGAGGCGCCCTTGGCCGCGACGGTGACCTTGTAGATGCCCGCCGGGGTGCTCGCCGCGGTCTGCAGGGTCAGTTTGGCGACTTGCCCGGAGTCGACGGCCGACGAGGGCTGGAAGGTGGCGGTCGTTCCGGTGGGCAGCGCGGACGCGCTCAGCTCAAGCTTTTCCGGGCCCTGGTCGCCCGCCGTGGTGGTGACGCTGGTGGAGACGTGCTTGCCGGACTCGGCCTTGCCGGAGGAGGGTGACAACGCCATGCCGAACTTCCCGTCGCCGGGTTGGGTTCCGCCGATCTCGGCGCGGGCCCAGTCGCCCATCCCGTTGGTCAGGCGCGCCATGATGCTGTAGCGGTCGCAAGCGCTGGAGCCCCACGACGAGACACCGACGATCACACCGTCCACGATGAACGGACCGCCGCTGTCACCCGAGCAGTCGGCGGTGCGCCCGTCGTTGTAGCCCGTGCACACCATCAGATCACCGTTGACCCGGATGTCGAAGACCTGGCACCCCGCGGGGTCGTTGACCGGCATGGTGGTCTTGCGGAGCTCGCCGGAGCCGCCGCTCGCCGACGTCTTGCCGTAGCCGAGAGAAGTGCCGGACTTGCCCGGCTGCGTGAGCGCGCTGTCTCCCGAGCCCGCCACCTTGGCCCACTGGTTTTCCGGCACCGGGAGGTCGTCGACAGTGGTGACCACCGCGACGTCGTAACCCGTCCTCCAGCCGCCGGAACCGGTGTACTGGGGGTGGGCCTTGAACGAGGCGACGGCCGTGCGGAACATCTCGTCGCCAGGAGTGTTCAGGTCGTCGTCGCCGTAGAGGTAGCTCTTGGCGCCGGTGGTGTCGATCATGCAGTGTGCCGCGGTCAAGATCTTGCGCTTGCCGACCACGGAGGCGGTGCAGGACTGTCCCTGCGGGCCTCCGCCCCCGACACGCATGCCCGCGATGACGGACGGGTTTTCCTTGACCGTGGTGCGTTCCCCGTTGACGATCCGGGTTCCCGCGCCCGTCGTGCGGAGCTGATCGGTCGGGGTCGCCGCGATGCTGATCTCGTCCGCCGGCGAGGCGGCCGCCGTGCTCATGATGAGCGAGGGCGCCGTGGCCAGCGCGAGGGTGAGGGCTACGGCGAAGCGTGGTGTTCTCATCGTTCTCTCCTTCGAAGTCCGAAAAGTGGGCGGCGCTGTCCGTCCACAGTGGTCAGAATGTGATCGACCAGCCGGTGAGCGTGCCGACGTCGAATCGGTAGGTGTCGCGAACCGAGAGTCGCCACGTGCCGTTCGCGTCCTCACGGGAGGCGTCGACGGTGAAGCTCTGGTGCACGCCGCCCGATTCGCCGACACCGCCCGCGCGTTTGAGCGGATAGGACGTTCCGCTCGGCCCGACCAGGTCGATGGCGAGATCCCCGGTATAGCCGTGATCGATGTCCACTCGCACCGCGAGCGTGGCCGATGCCTTGCCATCGCAGGAATCCTGGATCACGGAGCTCACCACCGCGGCGTCCGCGTCGGGGATCGCCACATCCTGGTCGTTGCCCTTGATCCCGCATCCGGGCGGCGTGCCGCCACCCAGGTCGCCGACGTAGAGCACCTTGTTCGGCGAGTCGGTCCCGGGGTTGGTGATCAGGTCCGGGGTGGCGCCGCGCACCAGCGCGTCGCTGACCTGCTGCGGCGTCGCGCCGGGGTTCGCGGCGAGATAGAGCGCCGCACCGCCGGCGACGTGCGGGGAGGCCATGGATGTACCGCTGGCGGTACGGAACCTTCCGGTGTTGTCACTGGAGTAGATGTTGCCGCCCGGCGCGAAGAGGTCGATGCAGCGGCCGTGGTTCCCGCCGCGGGTGCGGTCCTTGTTGAACCAGCCGACGGTGAGCGCCTCCGGGACACGCGCCGGGCTCACGCCGCACGCGTCCTTGCCGTCGTTGCCTGCGGAGACCGCGACGACGATTCCCTTGGCCACCAAAGCTTTGACCTGTTCGTCACCGACACCGGGCACATCCATGCCCAGGCTCAGGTTCACTACAGCGGGTTTGACGGCGTTCTTGGCCACCCATTCCATCGCGCTGACCGTGGCCGAGTCCGGGCCGGAGCCTTTGCAGTCGAGTGAGCGCACGGCCACGACCTTGGCCTTCTTCGCCACACCGACGGTTTTGCCCGCGATCGTCCCCGCCACGTGCGAGCCGTGCCAGTAGCAGTCACCGGCGTCAGTGTCGTTGTCGAGGAAGTCGTAGCCGTGGCTCGCCCTGCCTTCGAACTCGGGATGCTGGGCCTGCACCCCGGAGTCGATGACATAGGCGGTCACCCCCTCGCCCGAATTCGGGAAGGTGTACTTCTTGTCCAGGGTGACGGTTCGCTGGTCGATCTGGTCCAGGCCCCACGACGGCGGGCTCGGCTGCTCCCCCTCCGCCCTGGTCGTGCCGTCCTGGTGCACTGCCTTGACCGACGGGTCGGTGGCCAGTCGCCGCGCCTGCCGCTCGGAAAGGCCTCGGACCGAAAACCCGTTCAGTGTGACCGAGTACGTGTCGGTCACCTCTCCGCCGTAGCGCCGGGTGAGTGTCGAGGCCTGGCCTTCTGCCGCGGCACGGGCGCCACTTTCGAGCACCACGATGTACTGCCCGGGGTAAGGCCGGTCGGCCTGGACGACAGCCGCGTCCGTGTCCTGCGCCACGGCCACGCCCGCGGTCGTCACCACTGCCGCGGCGGCGACCGCGACGGTGAACAGGTTCGCCATCCAGCTCGTTCTGCTTTGTCGCATCGATTCCTCCATCGCGCGTTCGAGCGGCCGTAGGGGGTTGTGACATCGAGCCGCTCGGGGAATCAGAGTTCGGCCTGGCGGGCAGGGGAACAAGTGTGGTCGCGACCCGTACCGGTACCTGATCCCGTGTGGACGCAAGTGCCGTAGCTCGCGGGGTTATGGCACCGGTGCCCGCCGACCTACCATGTCGGACATTCCTCAGCGGACGGATCACCGACAGGAGCGAGCATGGTCGACGGGCGCGCGGATCCTCTCTCCGGCCGATTCCGCTCCCCGCCGATGATCGGCCGGGACGCCGAACTCGCCGCCCTGCTCACCGCGGTGCGGCACCCGCCGTCGGCCGTTTTCGTGGAAGGCCAGGCCGGGGTGGGCAAGTCCAGGCTGGTCACCGAGTTCGCCGCCGCGGCCGCCCGCGACGGTGCCCCGCGAGTGATCACGGGCTCGTGCCAGCCGCTGTCCGACCCGTTCCCGTACGGAGTGCTCCTCGACTGCCTCAGCCAGTGCGGCGACCTGCTGGTCGAGCCCGGCCCGGTGACCGGTGCGCTACGGGACCATCTGCCCGAACTCGCCGACCGCCTGCCACCGGCGCCGCGCGCCCTCGATGATCCCGGCGCCGAGCGGCACCGGGTCTTCCGCGCCGTGCGCGATCTCCTGCGTTCGCTGGGACCGGTCGTGCTCGTGCTCGAGGATCTGCAGTGGGCGGACGAAAAGACCCGCCGGGTGTTGCGCTTCGTACTGGCGAACCCGCCGCCGGACCTGTCGATCGTGGCCACCTACCGTCGCGAGGATCTGCCGTCAGTGGCACCACTCGGCCACTCCTTCCACCTGCCGCACGGAGTGACGGGGCTCGATCTGGTCCTGCGCCCCTTCGGTGCGGCGGACGTGCGCGCCATGATCGACGCGCTGGTGGGAGCCACCGTGACGTCGCGTCGGTTCGCCGAAGCCGTCCTGCACGAGACGGCGGGGATCCCTTTCGTGGTCGAGGAAACGGTGCGGGCTCTGCGCGACCCGGTGCGGGACGTGCGCGCCGAAGGTGACTTGGCTTGGCGGGTCCTCGAGGGAATGGACGTGCCTGCCTCGGTGGCGGAGGCGATCGAAGAGCGGCTGGGTGCCTTGCCCGACGCCGCGCGGACCCTCACCGAGGCCGCCGCGGTGCTGGGTGTCCCGGAGACCCCCGAGGTGATGGGCGCCGTGGCGGGAGAGGTGACCGCGACGCACCTGATCGCGTCGCTGGAGTCCGGTGTGCTCGTGGAGGAAACGGCCGACAGATACGGTTTCCGATACGACATCGCCAGGCGCGCGGTGTACGCGTCGCTGCCGGGTCCGCGAAAGCGGGAGCTGCACGAACGCGCCTTGGCGGCGCTGTCCGCCCTCGACCATGCACCCGTCGCCCGGTTGTCCGCCCACGCCAAAGCGGCAGGCATGAAAGCCGAGTGGCTGCGCTACAGCGAACTCGCCGCCAAAGTCGCGGAGGACGCGAACGACGTGTCCACCGCGGTCGACGTGCTGGTCGAGATCCTGGGCGATGCCGAGACCAGCCCCGAGGTCGCGAACCGGCTGGCGACCAAGCTCTGTGACTACGCCCTGACGGGACTACCCGGCGGGATGATGACCGCGCGAGTCGAAAGCCTGCTCGTGGACCCGCGCCTGGCCCCGGACGTCCGAGCCCAGGTTCATTTGTGGTTCGGGCTGTTGCTGCAGCGAGAGACCGGGTCGCTCGACCGCGGCGCCGAGGAGATCGCCCTCGCCCTCGGCCTGCTCGGCGACCAGCCGGAATGCACGGTGCGCGGCATGGCGGCGATGGCCGGGCCGTATCTGGGGTCCGCGTCCATCGCCGAGCACCGGAAGTCGCTCGACCGGGTCGAGGCGACCCTCGACCACCTGCCCACCCGGGCACTGTGCACCGCACTGCTGGCCACGACGCTCGGCGGGCGGCTGATCGTCGGAGACCCGAGCACCTGGGGGCGCATCTCCCGGCTGCCGTCGCCATCGGATGTGCACGACCCCGACGAACTCCACCATCTGGCTCGGGCCCACTGCAACCTGGCGGATGCCTGCTCGTGGATCGGGCACTACTCCAAGGCCCGGGAGTTCCTGCGCGGCGGGATCACCTTGGCCAAGCGGAGTGGGTCCTCTTACGTCGTCGGCACCGCCGAGGCCACGGCGGCCCGGCTCGACTGGCTCAGTGGACGATGGCAGGGACTGGAACAGCGACTCGACCGCTTGATCGAAAGCTATGAAGACCTGCTGCTGACCACGGACCTGCACCTCACGCGAGGCTGGCTGGCCACGGCACGGGGCGAGTGGGTGCGGGCGGAGAAAGCTTTCCAGGCGGCGACGGGTTCGCACCCGACGGCGCAGGTCTTCCCGGTGGGCATCTCGGCGGCAGGCGGTATGGCCGGCATGCTCCTCAGCCGGGGCGAGACCGCCGCGGCGGAGGAACACGTGAGATGCGGCGTGATGATGCTGCGGAACAAGGGCGCGTGGATGTGGTCGGGCGACATCCTGCCCCAGGCCGTCGATTACCACCTGGCAGTCGACGACGTCGACTCGGCACGGGTGCTCGTCTCGGAAACAGCCCATGGTCTACGAGGAGTCGACGCCCCACTGGCCCAGGCGGGACTGACCGCCTGCCGCGCGCGGCTGACCGCGGCCACGAACGACCATCAAGAGGCAGGCCGGCTCTACCGGGAAGCAATCGACCAGCACTGGGACCTGGGCTTGTCCTACCGGGCCACCCAACTCGCCGAGAAGGCCGAGGGTGAAACCTTCACCGACGCCGCGGTGCTCGAAGCCCTGACCCAGTCCTACGACGCCTTGGGCGCCACGGTCGACGCCGCCCGCTGCCGCCACCGCGCCCGCAGTACCGGCACAGCCACCCCATCGCCTCGTGGCAGACGCGGATACGGCAGCGAACTCTCCCCGCGCGAACAGGACGTCGCCCGCCTCCTGGCAGGCGGCCACACCAACCAGGAAATCGCACAGGCCCTGTTCCTGTCCCGTCGCACGGTCGAGGAGTATGTGGTCAAGGTTCGCCGCAAACTGAACGTCTCCTCCCGCCACGACGTCCACCTCTGACGAGGCGCTCCGGACGAGGGAACCTGACCGCAGTTGACCAGGGGGCCCGATATCGGTCAGGAGACTCGGATATCGCCGCGTACGGCGTCGAGGTAGTCGGTGATGGCTCGGTGGTTCTTGGTGAGGCATGCGATCTTTTCGGCCATGCGGTCGCGTTCGTGTTCGAGCGTGGCGACCATGTCCGGCGTGACGTAGGGCATGTGGATCGTGCGCGGGGTGTTCAGACAGGGCAGGATCTGCTTGATGATCCGGGTGGGCAGCCCCGCGTCGAGCAGGCCTCGCACCTGGAGAACCCGGTCGACGACGTACTCCTCATAGTCCCGGTATCCGTTGGGCAGTCGATCCGACTCGATCAGTCCCTGCTCCTCGTAGTAGCGCAGCAACCTCATCGGAGTCCGCGTGCGCGTCGACAGCTCACCGATCCGCATGTCCCTCTCCTCGCCTCTGCGGGCTGGTTTCATGTGACTCGGCGGATACCGCATTTGACCTTCACACTAATGTCACTCATTGATCATAGGGCCATGACACGACCCCAGACTCTGCCAACTCACTCGACGACGAACGCCCGGCTCCCGCTGGCGGCTCTTCTGGCGTTGGCCACCACCGGGTTCATCACGCTCCTGACCGAGACGATGCCCGCCGGGGTGCTTCCCGCGATGAGCCGAGACCTGGGTGTGAGCGAGAGTGCCGCCGGACAGAGTGTGACCGTCTTCGCGATCGGGGCGATCCTCGCCGCGATCCCGCTCACCAAGGCGACGATCGGCTGGCCGCGCCGACACCTGCTGCTGGTGGCGATCACAGGATTCGCGATCGCCAACACCGTCACCGCGTTCTCCGAGAGCTTCGCGCTTACGCTGGCCGCCCGGTTCCTCGGCGGCATCGTCGGCGGGTTGCTCTGGGCGCTGTTGGCCGGGTACGCGGTACGGATGGTTCCCTCACATCAGCGCGGCAAGGCAATGGCGATCGCGATGTCGGGCGCGATCGTCGCCCTGTCCATCGGAGTTCCTGCCGCGGCGCTTCTGGCCAAGCTCATCGAGTGGCGATACGCGTTCGGGATCATGACCGTCCTGACGCTCGCGTTGATCGTGTGGGTCATCGCGGCGGTGCCGAACTTTCCCGGACAGGCGAAGGGCTCACGGCTCCCGCTCACCCGCACCTTCCGCATTCCCGGTGTAGCGCCCGTGCTTTTCGTGACCCTCACGTTCGTACTCGCCCACAGCATCCTCTACACGTACATCGCCCCGTTCCTCACGCCACTCGGCATGGCAAGTCAAGTCGACGCCGTGCTGCTCACCTTCGGCCTGGTGTCACTGGTGAGCATCTGGATCACCGGAGCGCTCCTCCATCGACACCTGCGCCTCCTCATGATTCTCGCGTGTGCGCTCTTCGCGACATGCACGCTGCTGCTCGGCATCTTCTCCGGCGTGCCTACGCTCGTCTACGCCGGCGCAGCGCTCTGGGGGCTCGCGTTCGGCGGCACCTCCACCCTGCTGCAGACCGCGGTCGCCGAAGCAGCAGGTGACGCCGGCGATGTCGCCCAGGCACTCCTCACCACCGGATGGAACATCGGAATCGCCGGTAGTGGCATCATCGGAGGCCTCGTCCTCGGCGGATTGGATGCGTCCTGGCTGAGTTGGGTCGCGCTCGCACTGCTCGTCCCCGCACTCGCCACGGTGCTCGTGGCACGCAAACACGGGTTCACCAAGGGAGAACTCGGCAGCCGCTGAACCACTCTACGTCGGCAACGGAGCCCAATCGGAGACGACGTGGCTCCAACGACAGCCCCGCCAGCGGACGTTAGCCTGGCTCTATGGCAGACACTCGCCCTGGAGGCCGTACGGCCCGTACGCGCACCGCGGTGCACACCGCGGTGCGCGAGTTGTTCGCCGAGGGGCATGACCAGCCGTCGGTGCGGGAAGTGTCCGAGCGGTCGGGTGTGCACGAGGTGACGATCTACCGGCGCTGGGGGCGGATCGAGTCGCTGGTGCTCGACGTCGCGGTCACGCAGCTCAACGAGGAGTCGCCGTTTCCGGACAGCGGCGACCTGCGCCGTGATCTGCTCGACTGGGCACACGCGGTCGCCGGACAGGTGAAGACGCGTGAGGGGTTCGCGCTGTTCCACGCGCTCGCCGCGGCCACCTCCCCGCTCGCCGGTGGCAAGCCCGCTCCGACCGCTGACGACGCCGCCCGGTATCTGCGGCAGCGCACCACTCAGATGCAGCGGGCGTTGGACCGGGTCGAGGCGGCGGGGGGCAAGCCGCCGACGGTCGCCCACATCTTCGATGTCGTGCTCGCACCTATTTACCTGCGCGCGGTCTTCGGGTACGAGTCCCCTGACCAGGACCTGGACGCCCTGGTGGACCGGGCGCTGCGCACGGCCTGAGCCTTACCGCAGGAAATCTTGCATTAGCTGTTCCCCTGGCGCATACTCCTCGTTAACGTAAGTTTTCTTACATTAAGCGGCCGAGGGAGTATTCATGGCTGGCAGCACACAGACGCTTCGCGACCGGGTCGCCATCGTCACGGGCGCGAGTTCGGGCATCGGGGCGCAGATCGCGCGTGAACTCGGTGCCACCGGTGCCCGGGTCGCCCTGGTGGGACGGGACGCGCGTCGTCTCGAGACGGTCGCCGCGGAGCTGAGGGCGGCGGGTGCGGAGGCCGAGCCGATCGCCGCCGACCTCACGACCGGCGCCGGTCCCGGGAAGGTCGTCGACCGCACGCTCGCGCGCTTCGGGGGCATCGACGTGCTCGTGCACGCTGCCGGGATCTTCCTGCCGACGCCGTTCGCCGACACCACCGACGAGCAGCTCGACGACCAGTGGGCGACCAACGTCCGGGCGCCGTTCCGGCTGACCAGGGCGGCCGCCGGACACCTCGGTGACGGCAGCAGCGTCATCTTCGTCTCGTCCATCTGCGGGCACGTCGGTTTCCCGAACTCAAGCGCCTACTGCGCGACCAAAGGCGCGGTGGAGCTGCTGGTCAAGTCACTGACCGCCGAATTCGCCCCGCGGGGCGTCCGGGTCAACGCGGTCGCTCCCGGCAACGTGCGGACGAGCATCAACGCGCACCTGCTCGAAGACTCCGACTACGAGCGCCAGATGCTCGAGTCCACCCCCGCCGGACGGGTCGGCGAGGTCGGTGACATCGCGCCGGCGGTCGCCTTCCTCGCTTCCCCCGCCGCCTCCTACATCCACGGTTCCAGCCTGCTGATCGACGGCGGCTGGGTGGCTTCGTGAGGAGCCCCGCCATGCCCGGCTTCCGTGAACTCGTGACAGCGAGCGGCCTCGACGCCGTCACGGAGCACCTCGACGAAACGCTGGTGCTCGCCGCGCTGCGAGACGTGCACGGCCTGTCCGGCAGGCTCGAACGCGTCGCCTCGGAGAAGGACGAGACCTTCGTCCTGCACACGGCAGACGCCCGCCACCTGGTGAAGGTGGGTGGTGAGGGCGAATCGGCCGAGGATCTCACGCTGCAGACGGCGGTGCTGCGCCACCTCGCGCGCACCGCACCCGGCCTGCCGATCCCGGTCGTCCGGTCCGGTGTGGACGGAGCGGACGTGCACGACATCGCGCCACTGGACGCGAGCGGGCCGAGGCTGCTGCGGGTCCTGTCGTACCTCCCTGGCGAACCGCTGAGCGGGAGTGAGGCCGATCCGGCACCCTTCGGGGGCTACCACGCACAGCTCATCCGCGCGCTCGCCGGCTTCCGCGGTGAGAACCAGGAACGGACCTTGATCTGGGATCTGCGCCATCTCGGCGCTCTCGCTCCCGTACTGGACACAGTGGACAGTGCGGACCGGATGCTCGCGCGCGATGTGCTCGCCGAATTCGCGCTCCACGTCCGGCCCGCCGGACTGGACACCCAGGTGGTGCACAACGACTTGAGCCCGCACAACCTCCTCGTCGGCTCTCGTGGAGCCTTGACCGGGATCCTCGATTTCGGCGACGTGGTGCGCACGGCGGTGGTCTTCGACCTCGCGATCGCGTTGTCGAACCTTCTCGAGGTGGACGCCGCCGACCCGTGGGCGGTCCCGCTTTCGTGGCTGCGCCACTATCTCCGCATCAGGCCGGTCGCCCAGGAAGAACTCGAGCTTCTTCCGTTGCTGTCGTCAGCGCGATTGGTACAGCGGGCGCTCATCTCGTCGTGGCGGGCCCGGCGGGATCCGGCACGCGCGGCGTATGTGCTCTCGCACGCCTCCCGTGATTGGACGACGGCCCGAGTGACGTTCGCCGGTCTGGACGCCGCAGCCGAACGGGTACTCGCGGAGTCGCGGCGATGAGCCGCCCGCGCGGGCCGGAAATGGTCAACGGCTTCACCGGCGCGTCCTTGGCCGCGCAGCCGCCGCACATCCGGGACCTCCTCGTCCGGCGTGAGAAGGTGCTCGGGCCGGGATACCAGCTGTTCTACACGAACCCGGTCGAGGTCGTCCGCGGCAAGGGCGTACACCTCTACGACTCCGCGGGCAACGAGTACCTCGACGCCTACAACAACGTCGTCTCGCTCGGACACTGCCATCCCGCCGTCGTCGAGGCGGTCACCCGGCAGTTGTCGCTGCTCACCACGAACACCCGCTACCTGCAGGCCGACCTGCTCGACTTCTCCGAACGGTTGCTCGCGACGTTCCCCGCGGAACTCGACCGGGTCACCTACACCTGCACCGGCTCGGAAGCGAACGACCTCGCCTTGCGCATCGCGCGGGCGCACACCGGCAACACCGGGATCATCGTCACGCGCAACGCCTACCACGGGGTGACCGCCGAGGTCGCGGCGTTCTCCCCGTCCCTCGGCCCGACCTCGCCGCTGGGACCGCACGTGCGCACGATCAGCGCGCCGGACCCCCTGCGGCAGGGCGCCTCGGTGGTGACCGAGCTGCGCACCGAGATCCGGGCGGCCATCGACGATCTCCGGCGGCACGGGTTCGGGGTCTGCGCGCTCGTGGTGGACAGCATCTTTTCCTCCGACGGCGTGCAGCCGGTTCCGACGGATCTGCTCGGCGTACTCGCCGCCGAGGTCCGTGCGGCGGGCGGGGTCTACCTCGCGGACGAGGTCCAGGCGGGGTTCGGCCGCACGGGAACGGGATGGTGGGGCTTCGGCAGGCATGAGGTCGTGCCCGATCTGGTGACCCTGGGAAAGCCGATGGGCAACGGGATCCCGGTGGCCGCGACGGTGCTGCGGCACGAGGTCGGCCAGGCGTTCGGCCGGAACGTGCGCTACTTCAACACTTTCGGCGGCAGCAACGTACCGATCGCCGCGGCCGCGGCAGTGCTCCGCACCATCGAAGGCGAAGGTCTCATCGACAACGCCCACGAGATCGGCGCACAGCTGAAGCGGGGGTTCGCCCGCATCGTCTCGGACCACCCTCGCCTCGCCGACGTGCGCGGCGCCGGGTTGTTCCTCGGAATCGAGGTGACCGCACCGGAAAGCACGGACCCGGACCGGGTCCTCGCCCAGTCCCTTGTGGACGATCTGCGCGAACACTTCGTGCTCGTGTCGGCTTCCGGGCCGCACGGCAACGTCATCAAGATCCGGCCACCGCTGGTGTTCGACGCCTCCGACGCCTCACTGCTGCTCGAACGCTTCGCCGATTCGGCCGCCCGAATCCTTCCCATCTGATCCGGAGGTGATCATGACCGCACCGACGATCGACCTGAACGCGGACGCCGGCGAAAGCTTCGGCCGGTGGACGCTCGGCGACGACGAAGCCTTGTTCCGGCACATCACGACCGCCAACATCGCCTGCGGCTATCACGCCGGCGATCCGGCGACCATGCGGTCGTCCCTGATCCGCGCACGGGAGGCGGGGATCGCCGCGGGCGCCCACCCCGGCTACCCGGACCTGCTCGGCTTCGGCCGCAGGGCGCTGCCCGCGACCGACTCCGACGTGGTCGACTACATCCTCTACCAGGTCGGCGCGCTCGCCGGGCTCGCCGCGGTCGAGAACGTGCCCCTCACCCATGTCAAACCGCACGGCGCGCTCATGGGGCGGATCTGCCGTTCGCCCGAGCTGGCGACCAGGGTCGCGCGGGCACTCCAACCGGTCCTCCCGGGCGTGCCGCTGATGTTCGCGCCCACCGAGGCGATGCGCGCGGTCACCACGGCGGGGTTGCCGGTCATCCCGGAGAACGCGGCCGACCTCGACTTCGACCAGGACGGGATCAACATCGTCGAGCCGGTCCCGCGAACCAAGGACCCGGAAGCGATCGCGGATCGTGCGCTGGAGATGGCGCGCGGCACCGTCCGCACGGTCGGCGGGACGGTGATCCCGATGCCGGTGCGCTCGATTTGCGTACACGGTGACCGGCCGAACGCGGTCGCGGTCGCGGCGGCCGTGCGACGGCGCCTCGAATCGGCGGGATTCCTCCTGCGCGCCCCCGAGCAGGCGCCATGAGCGGCTACGAGTTCTTCGCTGACGGCGCACGGGCCAGCTTCGGTGGCGACGAGTTCGTGTTCGTCGAAGTGTGCGAAGGGATGGACCTCGCGCAAGCGCTGCGGATCCAGGCGATCACCGGGGAGCTGGCCCGGCGCGAGTTGCCCGGCGTCCTCGATGTCGCCCCGGCCAACGCGAGCTATCTCGTGCGCGCCGACCCGGACGTGCTGCACCCGCGCGAACTCGTGCGAGCGCTGGCCCGCTTGCACGACCGGTTCGGGGAGGCGGGCTCGGTGGCGCTGGACACGGAGATCGTCGAGATCCCCGTGTGGTACGCGGATCCGGAGACCGAGCGGACCTGCCTGAAGTTCCGGGACCGGCACCAGTCGCCGACGGAGACGGACATCGCCTACACCGCGCGAATCAACGGGCTGGCCTCGGTGGCCGACCTCGTCACCGCGCACACGTCGGCGCCGTTCATCGTCACCTTCCCGTGTTTCAAGCCGGGCAACACCGAATGCGTCCAGCTCGTGCCGCGCGAGCGGCAGATCCAGGCGCCCAAATACCTGCGGCCGAGGACGGAAACCCCGGCCAGGGCGGTCGCGCACGGCGGCGCGTTCACCGTCGTGTACCCGACCGCGGGGGTCGGTGGCTACCAGCTGCTCGGCCGCTCCCCCGTCCCGGTCGCCGACCTCACCCAGCGGACTCCCGGGTTCGAGACGTCGAAGGTGCTCGCCACGATCTCGACGCTGCTGAGCTTCCGGCCCGTCCCCGGCGAGGAGTACGAGCAGTTGCGCACCGACTCACGCGAAGGCCGGTACCGGTATCGGCGCGCACCAGTGCGCTTCGCGCTCGCCGAGTTCCTCGCCGACCCGGCAGGCTATCCGCGCACTTTGGAGGCGGCGTTGTCATGCTGACAGTCCTCTCCCCCGGCGCCCGCACCCTCGTCCAGGATCTCGGCCGCGACGGGCAATACGCCATCGGACTGCCCCCTTCGGGAGCGCTCGACCAGTACTCGCACCGCTGCGCCAACCTGCTCGCCGGCAACCACGAGAACGCGGCGACGCTGGAAATCACCATGATCGGACCGGCACTGCGCTTCACCGAACCGGCGACCGTGGCGGTCACCGGCGGCGAAGCCGACGCCGACGTCGACGGCGTGCCCGTGTCGTGCTGGCGGACACTGTTCGTGGAACCCGGCCAGGTGCTGCGGATCGGCACGCTGCGCAGCGGTTGCCATGCCTACCTCGCGGTGCGCGGAGGGATCGGGACCGAGCCGTTCCTCGGGAGCCGGTCCACCTACCAGAGTTCGGCGATCGGCGGGCACGACGGCCGGGCGCTCGTCTCCGGCGACATCCTGCCGGTCGGCGACGAGACCGGGATGTTCCGCCCCGGCGCGGGCAGCACCGTCGATCCCCGGTTGCGTCCCGTCCTCGGCGGGCACCAGCGCCTCCGGCTCGTCGAAGGACTGTGCCGTCACCGGTTCACCGACGAAAGCGTCCGCGAGTTCTTCTCCTCGACGTTCACCGTCTCGCCCGAATCCGACCGCACCGGTCGCCGCCTGATCGGGCCGGCACTGCGGTTCGTCGACCGTGAAGCCCCGTTCGGCGCGGGCGACAACCCCAGCAACGTGGTCGACCTGGGCTACCCGGTGGGATCGGTGCAGGTACCCAACGGCGAGGAGGCCATCTGCCTGCTGCGCGACGCCGTGACCGGAGGTGGCTACGCGACGATCGGCACGGTCGTGAGCGCCGACCTCGACGTGCTCGCCCAGCTCAAGGCACCGGACACGGTCGGCTTCGTGCCGGTGTCACTCGACCAGGCGATCGCAGCCCGCCACGAGCGTCACGACCGGCTCAAACAGGTGCGGCACGGCCTGCGACTGCTCTCCCTGTACTGAATCCCGTTCCGGCACCATCCGGCCGTCCCGGAGGACGGCGCGAACCCCCGTTCGCCATCCCGCACGTGCCCGCGTGCCGTCGACTTTCCGTACCCCACTCCTGCTCCGAGGAGCACCGCCATGACCACCCCCGATCTCGCCGGCTCCACGCTGACCGGCAGCACCCCGGCGTCCGGCGCCGCCAAGTGGACCTTCCGGACCCTGCTCATCCTGCTCGTCCTCGACCTGACCTACCTCGTCAACGCGATGGACCGGCAGGTGTTCGCCATCCTGCTGCCCGATATCAAGCAGGCCTACGCGCTCACCGGCAACCAGGCCGGGACGCTGTCGACGATCTTCACCCTCGGCATGGGCCTGGCCGGTATCCCGGCCGGCTATCTGGCCGACCGGATCGGCCGGAAACGGATCATCATCGCGAGCCTTCTGCTGTTCTCGATCACCTGCGCGCTGCAGGCGACGGCGGCCGGGCTCGTCGACCTGACCGTGTGGCGGATCCTGTCCGGTGTCGGCGAAGGAGCCCAGAACGCGGCGCTGTACGCCGCTGTCGGCGCGTACTTCCACCGCAACCGCGCGGTGGCGATCGGGTCGATCAATGCCGCGTTCGGGCTCGGCGCGTTCGCCGGTCCGCTCTTCGGCGGCGCGCTCCTGTCTTCGACGGGCGACTGGCGCGTCCCGCTTTACGTGTTCGGCGCGATCGGCCTCGTGATCCTCGTCGTCCTCATCTTCGCGGTGCCGCGGTCGGTGACTGAGATCGGCCGCCACGAGGAACCGCGCACCACGTCGGCACCGGGCGATGCCGTCCGCTTCTTCAACCGGCGCGTCGTCTGCTGCACCATCGCCACCGTCGCCGCGGGCTTCACCATCTACGGCTACCTCGGGCTGTATCCCACCTATCTCCGCGAGACGCACGGCTACGCTTCCGACCAGACCGCGCTCGCCGCCGGCATGTTCGGGCTCGGCGCGCTCACGGCGGTCTTCTGCGGCATCTTCGCCGACCGGTTCGACCAGCGGCTGGTCAACGTGGCCGGATTCGCCGCGATCGCCGGATGCGGGGCCGGGATCTTCGTCCTCGGCACGACCTATCCCGCGCAGCTCGTGTTCTCACTGCTGCTGGGGGTCGCCTTCACCGGGGTCGTCTACACCAACACCAGCGCGCTCATCCAGCGTTCGGTGCCCAGCGCGAAGGTCGGCCGGGCGACGGGCCTGTTCGTCGCGGCAATGTACATCCCGGCGAGTTTCTCCGGCTATTTCTTCGCGGCCACCAAAACCGCCTTCGGCTGGCAAACCGCCGGGGTCATCCAGTTGTGCGCCATCCCGGTCGTCGGCCTCGTCGCCATGGCCGCGATGGGCAAGGCGCGCGACTGACCACAAAGGACAGAAGAAGAAAGGAAGCCATGACACAGCACTACGAGCCCTACAGTGAAGTGCGTGACGGCATGCGGGTCGACTGGGATGTGCGGATCACGATGAGCGACGGGGTGACGCTCGCCGTCGACATCTTCCGGCCGGACGACGACGGGCCGCACCCGGTGCTGCTGGCGGCCAGCCCGTACGGCAAGGGACTCGCGTTCGCGGAGGGGTTCGCGTCCGCGTTCTCCGCGCTCGTGCGTGAACACCCCGAAGTGGCGGAGAAGTCGACCAGCGCGTACCAGGTCTGGGAATACCCGGACCCGGAACGGTGGGTCCCGGAAGGCTACGTCTGCGTGCGGATCGACGTGCGCGGTACGGGCGGCAGCGAGGGTGAGATCGACTTCTTCTCCCCGCGTGAGACACAAGACCTCTACGAAGCGATCGAATGGGCAGGCGTCCAGCCGTGGAGCAACGGCAACGTCGGCATGCTCGGCATCTCGTACCTCGCGACCAACCAGTGGCAGGCCGCCGCACTGTCCCCGCCGCACCTCAAGGCCATCTGCCCGTGGGAGGGCGCGTCCGACTTCTTCCGCGAGTACACCCACCACGGCGGGATCCCGTCGGAGTTCATGCCCGGCTGGGCGCCGCACCAGGTGCTGCGCATCCAGCACGGCCGCGCGGAGGCGCCGCTCAACCCGAACACCGGCCGTAAGGTGTCGGGCAAACCGGTGCGCACGGAGGAGGAACTGCGGGCGGCCGCGATCCGGATCTCCGAGGTGCTGCTCGACCGGCCCGTCGTCGACGACTACTACCGGGACCGCACCGCGGTTCTGGAGAAGATCTCCGTGCCCGTGCTCACCGCAGCCAACTGGGGCGGTATGGGCCTGCACTCGCGAGGGAACTTCGAGGGCTACCAACGCGTTTCGTCCGAGCGGAAGTGGCTGGAAGTGCACGGGCTCGAACACTGGACGGAGTTCTACACCGACTACGGCCTCGATGTGCAGCGGCGCTTCTTCGACCACTTCCTCAAAGGCGAGGCCAACGGGTGGGACGACCAGCCGCCGGTTCAGCTGCAGGTGCGCACGCCCGATGGCTTCTTCCCACGATACGAGCGGGAATGGCCTCTCGCGCGCACGGAATGGACCGAACTGCACCTCGACCTCGACACCGGTGCCTTGACCGACCGCGCTCCGGCCGGCGCGCAGCACTCGGAGTTCGTCGCGCGGTCGGAAGGACTGATGTTCACCTTGCCGCCCGCCGACCGGAAGGTGGAGTACACCGGCCCCGCGGCGCTGAAGCTGTTCGTCTCGTCCACGACCGAGGACGCCGACCTGTTCGCCACGGTGCACCTGTTCGACCCCGAGGGCACCGAAGTGCTTTTCCCGACCGCCTTCGAGCCCCACGGCCCCGTCGGCCAAGGCTGGCTGCGCGTCTCGCACCGCGAACTCGACCCGGACCTGTCGCGACCGTACCGGCCATGGCAGCGGCACACCGAGATCTCCCCGCTGGTCAACGGGCAGGTGTATGAAGTGGACGTCGAGATCTGGCCACTGTCGATCGTCGTCCCGGCCGGATACACCCTCGGGGTGTCCGTGCGCGGCCAAGACTATGAACACCACCTGCCCGGGCCGCACGAGATCGTCTACGGTCGTGAAATTCGCGGTAGCGGCGCCTACTGGCACGAGCTCCCCGGCGACCGGGACCGGCCGGCCTTCCACGGCCGGACCACCCTGCACAGCAACGAGAAGCAGCGGCCGTACCTGCTCCTGCCCCGGATCCCGCGCGGCTGAGTACCGCCTTGTCCGGTGGCTGCCGGCCCTGCCCGGCAGCCACCGGTATCACAGCAGTGTCGCTTCCAGAACGGCGAAAGGGCTGGGGGTCGGCGCGATCCGGTCGAGAGTGAAACCGGCGCTGTCGAGCAACGCCCGGTATCGGCCTTCGGTGCGTTCCCTGCCTTCCAAACGGCGAGCATCGTGACATCCATGGCTTTGCTCGGACGATCTGCGCGCCTACGAGTCCATGATGTGGATGCCCTTGCCCGGTTCCCCATCGCGACCTTGGTGCTCGCCCGGCTCATCGAAGGGTGGGGCTAGGCCGCGCGCTGCTCGGTGCCGGGCCGGCCGATACCAGCTTCGCGTGCGCGCCGTCGTAGCACCAGAACCACCGCGGCCGCACAGAGCAGGAGCACGCCCGCGGCCACCCAGACGACACCGGGAACGGGCGTCTCGTTCGGATCGTCGCGGACGAACCCGAGCTCCCCCTTCCGATCGGCCGGGCCACCGGGAAGCCGGTCACCGTACCGTTTCGCGACCTGCCGCTGGTAGTCGGCGAGGGGGACGGGCTCGCCGACGGCGTTCTGCGGCAGGCTCGCCCGCAACAACGTGACCTTCCCCGGTTCGAGGGCGTACCAGCCGTTGATCTGGGGCTCACCGAGTAGCGCGGCTCCCGGAGGGAGGGACTCCGCGAGCTCGCGTTCGTCCGCGCCCGACAACGCCGCCTCGGCCGTCCAGCCGTCAGCGCCCTGTGGCGCGACCTGAAGCGTCGCCTTCCGGCCGTCGGCAGCCGTGACCACGACGGCGACATAGGCGAGCCTTCCGGCGGGCGCACCGGGAATCCCCCGGACGAAATCCGGATTGATCGCGTAGGCGGGTATGCCCGTTCCCGCGATGCCCAGCGCTCCCGGTGCGGGAAGCCCGCCCTGTTCGAGGTTCGTTCTGGCGATGCTCGCCGCTGCCGGGGTGTGTGCCGCGGCGACGGCGGCCGAGAGCCGGGCCGCGTCGAGACGCGGTACTTCGTCGCTTCGGGCACCGGCGGCGGGTGAGAACGCCACGGCGGCGAGCAGGATCGCCGCCAGCAGGGAGATCGCTCGAACAGGACGGGCCATGACGGGTCAGCCCTTCCTGATGCCGCTGATGGTGTCGGCCCAGCTGAACGAGCTGTTGCTCAGATAGCTGTTGTAGGTACGGGTCTGGTAGCGCTGATACGACGGCCACGGGTCGCCGTAGTTGATCGTGGAGTTCCCGGCGTCGTAGCCGTAGATCGTCTGGGCGTGGTAGCCGCCGTTCGACCAGTTGATGTCCGCCATGATCGGCTGCCCCGCGTCGATCTGGCGCCGCACCTCGTTCCACGACAGCGCACTGTCCACATAGGTGGCCTGGAACCCGGTGTTGCGGAAGCCCTGGGCGATCTCGGTCATGTAGGCCGTTTCGTTCGGACAGTATCCGACCGCGGTTCCCTTGGTCTCGGCACAGAACTCGTCCTGGCTGATCGAAGCGCCGAGCGCCTGTTCGATGCCGGCGCCGTCCGCCGCCCAGCACCACATGTCGTACTTCTGTTCCAGCTGGGTGTAACGCAGGACCCGCTTGGCCGCGACAGCGTCCTTCGCCGCGCCGCTCGCGATCTTCAGGTGGGTGTTGTCCGCGACCTTGGAACTTTCGACGCCGCCGGGACGCCCGGTGTCCGTCGCCTGTGCGACGGGGGCGAGCACGACCACCGCGGCGAACGCGGGCACCATCAGGAACGTGCCGGTGACGGCACGACGAATCGCCTTCATTCTTTTCTCCATAAGGGATTTCGAGGAATGAGCACCGCGGTCCGCCTAGTTTCGGCCGACCTTTCCCCTCGATCAACCGACTAAAGTCGAATCGGATCGGCGTTTGTGCGCCAGTGGCGCACGAACGCCTTTCCTCGGCTACGGTGCATGGCACCCTTGTCCGAGGAGGCGACGATGCCGAACACCGATCCGCTCTACGAACATTTGCGCAGCCTCGGACTGCGCAAGACTCAGGCGCGGATTTACGGCGCGCTGCTGCGAAGCGGCCCGTCCACGATCGCCGATCTGGCGTCCCAGGTGGACTTGAACCACGCCAAGACCGAAGCCGCGCTCACCTCTCTGACCGCACTCGGCATGACGACCCGCGCAGTGGGCGAGGACAGCGAAACCGTCGCGCCCCTCGACCCTGCCGCCGCCGTCAAACTCCTGACCGCGCGGCGCGAAGCCGAACTGACGGCGGCGGGGCAGGACACCCTGCAGACCTACCAGCGTTATCTCAGGCACTCCCCCGCACCGGCGGGCCCGGACGCCATCGAGTTCATCTCCGACGAGATCCTGCAGGACAAGGTGTGCGAACTGGAACACAGCGCCGCGGAGCGGATCCGCCTCCTGGACACCCCGCCCTACGGCGCACCGACGATCGACAACCCGATCGAACTGGCGAACCTCCGGCGAGGCGTCCGCTACCAGGTGGTGTACGCGCGGGCATCGGTCCAGGACGCCCGGTACTTCCGTGACAACATCGCCCCGTGCATGGCGGCCGGCGAACAGGCGCGCGTGGTGGGCACGGTCCCGGCCAAGATGATGATCGTCGACGACCGCGCGGCCCTGGTCTCCCTGACCGCCGCGAGCGCCGACCGGCACCGCAACGCGATCCTCGTCCGCGAGTGTGGCCTGCTCCCCGCGTTGTGCGCGCTGTTCTCCTCCGTCTGGGATCGCGCGAGCCTGCTGTCGGAACGCGGCGAGAAGGTGGACGGCCTGCGCGAGGAGGACCTGCGCCTGCTCGGCCTGCTGGCCGGTGGCGCCACCGACGAGGTCGCCGCCCGGAACCTCGGCATCAGCAGACGCAGCGTGACCCGCAGCGTCGAGCGGCTGATGGCCGCCACGGGCTCGACCAGCCGCTTCGAACTCGCCTTGAACGTCGCCCGCGCCGGCTGGCTGTGACGGAACAAGCCGGCGATAGGCGGCCCGGTCCGGATCAGGCGCCGATCACCTGGTGGATTTCGTCCAGCACCAGGGAGACGTTGCCCGCACCCGCGGTGCGGTCGCGGTCCGAATCGTTCTCCACCGCGACGATGGTGTCCCGCTGTCCCGGTCCGGTGGCCATGATCGGGCCACCGGAGTCGCCGCCACCGGGAATGCCGGTGATCCGGCCGAGGCAGAGGTCCCGGCCGTCTCCGCCGCCCGGCGGGGTGAACCGTTCGCAGCGCGCTTGGCCCGGGGGAAGCACCCGCTGAACGGCCTCTTTGAGCACATCGGACTGACAGGTGGTCTCGTCCTCCTGACACGTCGCGCCCCACCCGTACTGCCGCACGATCTGCCCGGGACGCACGGAATCCGGAGCGGGGAGCCGGGCGGGCTTGACGTCCATCGGCGGCACCCTGATCAGCATCATGTCCGCGATCCCGACGCCGTGGGTGCTGCCGGGCACCGGCCGCACGGTCGTGCCCTTGCGCTGGTCCAGATCGCCCACCCGGAAACTGATACGGGAATCGTCGATCTGCTGTCCCGCGTCGAAGTAGCAGTGCGAGGCACTGAGGATCCACTCACGGCTGATCGCGGTCGCGGTGCAGAACGGCGTCTCGTCGACCACCATCCGGACCGCCCATGGCGCATAGGTGCTGACCGAACCGCCGATCACCGCGGAGGCGGCGGGGGCGGGGACGACCGCACCGAGCGCCACCAGCGCGGGAAGCATGACCAACCTGGTCGAAGTACGGAGCTTCATCGTGCGTTCTCCTCGGTCCTTTGTGGAACGGTGGGATCGTCCCATTCTCACCGACACCGGGAACTTTCGCGAAGGCGCGCTTTCCGCGCAACCTCGACACCGGTCGCACGTCCACTCCGGACATCGCAGGTCACCGTTGATCTTCCGGCACCACCGCCGCCGCGAAGTGCCCGGCCGGACATCGAAGTGTGTCCGGTCGTGCAACGCGCCAGCCTGACCGGCAGACGAAAGCGGGTCGCGCCATCCCTTCGCTGGCTTCAAGGTCGGGAGGCGGCCTCGGCGGCGTGGTTCTGGACTGACCTGCGGGCGCCAATCATCCCAAGAGTGTCCACAAGGGACACTCTCTGGCGGCTGAATGTCCGGTTGATGGCTAGATTTGCGGTTTTGAGGGGTCGGTCCTGTCTCGGAGTTCGATGACACCGGAATCTCATCGCAGCAGGTTCGAGCGTGGAGGATCGGGGACACTCAACGTCCCCGATCCTCCGTCGATCGAGACCGTGCCACCCCCGCAACCTCGCGAACGGCAGCCGAGTGGGGAGGATTTGAGACGTTCAACGTCCCAAATCCTCCCCACTCGCCCACATCGGCATCCAGAACAAGCCCTACAAGCCCACCGAGATGACATCAGGATCCAGTGGGCAGGCCAATACCGGTCCACCAGAACCCGAATCGCCACTCACAACCCCGACCACAAAGCGTGCATATGGGCAACAATCAGACATTTAGCCCGGCCGAAACTGTCCCTTGTGGACGCTCGAGATGTGGCCGACTCTCGTCGGACGGTCCAGATCCGCGACGCCGAAGGCTCCCCTCACCACATCGTACGCGGCTAAGGGAGCCTTCAATCCGGCACGACCCGCCCCTGAAACACCTAAACGGGACACCTGCACCACAAAGTGTCCCTTAAGGACAATCAGGAGCGACGGCTCTTGCGGCCGGTCACCTTGTTGTAGATGACCAGGACGATCACCGCGCCGATCACCGACCCGATCCACCCGGCGGGCTGGAAACCGCGGATGCCGACCGTCAGCAGGCCGAACAACAGACCGCCCACCACCGAGCCGACCACACCCAGCACGATCGTCCGCAGCAGGCCGATGTCGTCCTTGCCCGGGACCAGTGCTCGCGCGATGAACCCGGCGATCAGGCCGAACAGAATCCAGCCCAGGATGGTCCAGAACATCTTGTCCCCTCACTTCGGTCGAACGGCACTTTCACAGTACGGCGCGGAAGGACACCGGCGCCAACCGCAGCCTGGTAGGGCCCTCGTTCACGGCTCCAATCGCCGGTTGGCGTTCTCCGTCGCCTCGGTGATCTTCGACAGGAACGCGGTGACGACACGGAGTTCTTCGGGGTCGGCGGCGTGGAGCGTGGCCGCGATCTCGGTCCCGGCGAAGGCGAGGAACCGGCGGGCGTGTTCTCGCGCGGCGAGGGTCGGGCGCAGGGTGACCCGGCGACGGTCGCTGCTCTCGCGGCTGCGCTGGACGTGACCGGCGCTTTCGAGCCGGTTCAGCAGAATCGTGGTGGCCCCGGTGGTCATGGCGATCCGCCGGGACAGCTCCGCCGGCGAGAGCGGTGTGCCCGCTTCGGCGGCCCAGGTGATCTGGCCCAGCGCGTTGGCGTCCGAAACGGGCAGCCGCATCCAGACGGCGAGATGCCGGTGCATCTCACCGAAGCCGACAGCCCAGTCTCGAAGCCGCTGCATCACCTCGATCTGGATCGGTGTCCAGTTTTCGGTCAACGGGTCGGCATTGGCCATGCGAGCTCCTTTGCACCATAGTAGCTTTGCAGTAAAGCTACTACGACGGCTACCGACAGGGGAACTCGAATGACCACTCGACATGCCGTGGTGTCCGGCGCGAGCATCGCCGGACTTTCTGCCGCTTTCTGGCTTCGGCGCACCGGCTGGGAGGTGACCGTGCTGGAACGGGCGACGGCGTTTCGCGACGGCGGGCAGAACGTCGACGTCCGCGGTGTCGGCCGCGAGGTGCTCGCCAGGATGGGCCTGACCGACGCGGTGAAAGCGCAGAACACCACCGAGACCGGCACCGTCTTCGTGGACGCTTCCGGCGAAGTGCGGGTGGAACTGCCCTCCGACGGCGCGACCGCCGAACTCGAAATCCTGCGCGGCGATCTCGCCGGCACGATCCTGCGGCAACTGCCCGAGGGAGTCGAGATCGGGTACGGCGACCCCATCGCCGCGGTCCGGGAAGAGGCCGACGCGGTCACCGTGACCACGAGCGCCGGCCGGGTCCTGCGCGCCGACCTGCTGGTCGTCGCCGAAGGGGTCCGCTCCGCCACCCGCGACCTGCTCTTCGAGGGCCAGGTCGACCGCCGCGCGCTGGGCATCACCATGGTCTTCGGCACCATCCCGCGCACCACCGGCGACGACAGCCGATGGCGCTGGTACACCACGGTCGGCGGACGGCAGGTCCACCTGCGCCCGGACCACCACGGCACCACGCGCGCCATCCTCGCCTGCACGGAGGCCGAAGACCCGACCCGGCTCGACCGGGCCGAGGCCCTGACCCGGCTCCGCGACCGCTTCTCCGGCGTGGGCTGGGAAGCGCCCCGGATCCTGGACGGGTTCGACGGCTCCGACGACGTCTACTTCGACCATCTCACCCAGATCCGCATGCCAGTCTGGCACCGCGGGCGGGTGTGCCTGGCCGGTGACGCCGCCTGGTGCGTGACCCCGATGGGCGGCGGCGGCGCCTCGCTCGCGCTCGTCAGCGGCTACGTCCTCGCCGCCTGCCTGTCCGGCACCGGATCGGGCTCCCCCACCCCCGGGCTCACGGCCTACGAGAACTGGATGCGACCACTCGTCGACGACGTCCAGGGACTCCCCCGCTGGATCAAACCCTTCGCCTTCCCCCGGACCCGGTTCGGCCTGACGTTGCGCAGCGCGGCCGACAAAGCACTCATGACACCGGCACTGGCACCCCTGATGGCGAGGTTCACCAGGGTCGCCGAAACCGACCGCGCGTTGCCGTCCATCACGGCGACGGGAACGGCGACGGGAACGGCGAGGTGAACGACCCGGGCGGACACCGCGCCTGAATGCCAATTCCTCCCGGGCGGACTGTCACTCGGACGCGCGATTCCCCACCGTGAGAACCCGATTTCCGCCGGTACGTGTTTTCCACGACGTTCAGGCGAATGCGTTCCTCTATACCTGGAACCCCGTTCCGGCGTCGGAGCGGTTCTTCCGAGAGGACATGCGCAATGAAGCGTCGACCACAATGGACCGCCGCGATCGCCGGTGCGGTGATCGCACTGCTGGTGGCCGTGCCGGGAACATCGGGTCTGCCCGTCGGCGGAGTCGCGTCGGCGGCGACCGCCGAGGAAAGTCCTTACGCTCGAGGGCCTGCTCCGACGAAAGCCACTGTCGAGGCGGCCCTCGGGTCGTTCCGGATCGCGACCGAGAAGGTTCCGTCCGGGCAGGGGTTCGGCGGCGGGACGATCCATTATCCGACCGATACCGGTCAAGGCACTTTCGGTGCGATCGCGATCGCACCCGGCTTTCTCGAAACCGAGGCCGCCGTCGCCTGGTACGGCCCGCGGCTGGCGTCACAGGGCTTCGTGGTCATCACGTTCTCGACCACGAGCACCTGGGACACCCCGGACGTCCGATCGGAGCAGTTGCTCGCGGCCCTGCGTTACGTCACGGACAAGAGCCAGGCCAGGAGCCGGGTGGATCCGAACCGGCTGGCCGTCATGGGGCATTCGATGGGCGGCGGTGGTTCCCTGATCGCCGCGCAGAAGGCCCCCACCCTGAAGGCGGCCATTCCCTTGACGGGCTGGAATCCGAACACGATCTTCTCCGACCTGAAGGTCCCCACGTTCGTCGTCAGTGCCCAGAACGATTTCATCGCACCGGACGGTGCGCATTCCCGCCCGTTCTACCAAAGCCTTCCCGCGTCGTTGAACAAGGCGTACATGCTGCTCTCGGGCGCCGGGCACATGGTGCCGACCAAACCCAACGTGACCATCGCCAAATACAGCATTTCGTGGCTGAAGCGCTTCGTGGACGAAGACACCAGGTACGACCAGTTCCTGTGCCCCCTCCCGGCGAACGACCCGAAAATCGCCGCCTACCAGGGAACGTGCCCACTCACCTGAGCACCCCGGCCGCGGTGGCCTCCGGGTCACCGCGGCCCGCCATGGGCCCGGTTCTCGACCCAGACGGCCAGTTGGGTCCGGTTGGCGAAGTCGAGCTTGTTCGAGATGTGCTGCAGATGCGTCTCCACCGTGCGGCGGGCGATGACCAGCCGTGCCGCGATCTCCCGGTTGCTCATCCCGGCCGCGACCAGCCGCGCGATCTCCGACTCGCGCGGTGTCAGCGGCGGCAGGACATCCTCGGTGCCGTCGTCCCGGCGCGCGCTCGTTCCGCTCAGCGCGTCGTGCGGACTCCGCTGCCGCCCTTCGCTGAAGGCGGCGTCGAACTTGTCGTCCCCCAGAGCTTTCCGGGTGGCTTCGCAAAACTCCCGGTGGGCCGTCGACACGGCCACATCGGGCTCGGCACCGCAGCGATCCCAGAGTGTCGCGGCCGTTCCGAACAGGCCCGCCGCCCGGGTCCACTGTCCGCGCCGGGCGGAAACCCAGGCCAGACCGTCCACCCGGTATGCCGCGGACAGCACGTCCGACCCACGAAGGTCGATCTCCAGCGCCGTACGGATGGATCGTTCGCCTTCGTCGACGTCGCCGCCGAAGCAGACCTCCGCGACACCGATGCCGAACAGGGCCATCGAACGGTAGCGGTCCTCCCCCGCCTCCTCGCACTGTCTGCGCATCGAACCCAGCAGTTCCCGCGCTCCTGGCAGTTCCCCGCGATAGGCCAGCGCGACACCCTGGATGAACAGGGGGTGCATCTGACGCCGTGCGTCGCCCCGCTCGCGGAAGATCCGGACCGCGGCCGCGGCGTGGACGCTCGAATCCGGCTCGGCCGACAGCATCAGCACGAACGCCCGGGCGTGGGCGATGTACGGCGCCGCCTCGTCGTCCTCGACCGCCTCGGCCGCGGTCAGCCGCTCCTTGGCGAGCGGAAGGTCCGCGTGCAGCGCGGCGCAGAGAGAGGCGATCGCCAAGCCGCGGGCACGACCCGGGGCCTCCGGAGGGAGCACGTCGAGCGCACGATCGATCCAGTCGCGTACCTCCCACGCGGCTCCGCGAGCGACCCAGTACTCGATCATGGCGGTCGCCATCGTCAGCGCCGCCTTCCCTTCGCCGGGCGTTCGCAACGACCACGACAACGCTTCCCGGACGTCGGCGTGCGCCGCGGTCATGCGCTCGAACGCCTCGTCCTGTCCCGGTCCGAACCAGGCTCCGGCGGCCTGCTCGATCAACTCGGCGTAGTGATCACGGTGCCTGACGGCCACCGCTGGCTCATCGCCGGATTCGGCCAGCAGACGGCCGCCGAATTCACGAAGCAGCCGGAGCATCCGATAGTGGACCTTGTCCGCGCCGTCGACGCGGATCAGCACCGACTTGTCGACGAGACCGGCGACGGCGTCCAATACCTCGTTCCCTGGCCAGCCGCAGACGGCCTCGGCCGCGGACAGATCGAAGTGCCCGGCGAAGACCGAGCAGCACGCCCAAGCGGCTCGCTCGTCGGCGGTGCACAGGGAATGACTCCACTCGAGCGTGGCGCGCAGCGTCCGATGCCGCTCCACGGGAAGCCGGAGACCGGTGACCAGCACCCCCGAGCCCTGGTCGACCAGGTCGGCGATCTGCGACGGCGACAGGACGCGAACGCGTGCCGCGGCCAGTTCGATCGCCAGCGGCAGGCCGTCCAGGCGCCGGCAAAGCCGGACAACGGACGCGGCATTGCTTTCGGTGACCTCGAACGAGGGAAGAACGCTCATGGCTCGTTCCGCGAACAACCGCACCGCGTCGAACGTGAGCGCCTCCTGGGGCGTGCCGGCCTCCTCGGGTGGAACGGAAAGGGGCTGGATCGCCAGAATGTGCTCGCCGTCGAGCCCCAGCGAGCACCGGCTGGTGGCCAGGACCACCAGATCCCGGCAGTCGCGAAGCAGTGCGGCGACCAGGTCGGCACTACCGACCGGCAGATGCTCGCAGTTGTCCAGCAACAGCAGCGATCGCCGGGGCCGGAGGTACGACACCACGGCCTCCAGGTCCGTACGACCCGCGGTGTCGTGCAGACCGAGACTGTCGGCGACGGCGCGCGCGACCAGTCGCTCGTCCCGTAGTTCGCCCAATCCCGCGACGGCCACGCCTCCGGGGAAGTCACGGGTGAGCGAACTGGCCACCTGGGCGGCCAGCCGGGTCTTGCCCACGCCGCCGGTACCGGTCAACGTGACCAGACGGCCCACGTCGAGCAGCCGTCGCACTTCGTCCTCGTCCTCCGCACGACCGACGTAGCTCGTCAGTGCCCGCCGCCGGCCCTCACCGTCGCCCGCCATCCGCCTCATCGCCCACATCGAAGCACGTTCACCGGGATCGCGTATCCCCCACGCCGAAGGCACCGGCGGACAGGAAGCCGTGTCCATTAGTACCTCGATCGCGTGAGGCGCCGTGTACTCGCGTCCGGATCATCCATCATGACCCGGAAACCGACCATGATCCACCGCTGTTCGTGGAGGCGCCCGATGCCCGACCCGTGCCTGCTGGCCGTCTCGGCCGAACTGCCGTCCTCCCGGTGGTCCACGGCCGACCTGCTGGCCTCGGCGGGTGACCGTTTCAGCCCCCGGCTGGTCGCGATGCTGAGCGACCTGGGTGTGCGGACCCGGCACTCGGTGCTGGCGAACTACCCCGACGTGCTCTTCGCCGGGGCCGAACCCGAGTTCGAGATCACCGCGTCGGGACTGGCCACCCGCGCGGTGCGGGGCTGCCTGGCGAAAGCGGACATCGATCCCGCCACCATCGGCCTGGTGCTCGGTGTCACCAGCAGCCCGGGGAGGTTGCTGCCGAGCCTGGTCTGCGACCTGTTCGCTTCGGTCCCGGAGATCCCCCGCGAGGCTGTCGCCCTCAGCCTCGAGTACCTGGGTTGCTCGGCGGTGGCGAAAGCGGTGGACACGGCACGGTGGTTTCTCAACGCCGAGCCCGGCAAGCGCGTCCTGGTCTGCTTCATGGACGCGATCACCCCGCTCTCCCCACCGCTGCCCGGGGAGTACGGGCACTTCAGCGAGGCGACGGACCGCCAGGACACGGTGAACGCCATGCACGGCTTCCTCTTCGGTGACGCCGCGGTGGCGATGCTGCTGGGCGGCGAAGGTGCGGGGCCGACGTTCGGGCCGGTGGCGCATCTGACGAACGAACAGCCGGACGACGCGGAACTCGGCACCGTGCCGGACGGAGGCTCGGACATCCCGGTCGTGCACGGGCGGCGTCTCTACACGCTCAGCCAGCAGGTCACCCCGCGCGGGACGCACTACGCGGTCAGCACCGTGCGGTCTTTGCTGGCCGGAGGTTCCAGCGGGCTCTCCTCGCCGTCGGAGGCGGGACTGATGCTCCTGCACACCGGCAGCCGCCGCATCCTGGACGGTCTCTGCACCGAATTCGGCGTCGCCCCGGACGGGCCGGAAGCCGCGTCCTCCTACCGGATTCTGCGCGACCACGGGAACACTCTCGGCTGTTCGGTGCCCCTGATGTTCGCCGACCCGGTCCACCGCGAGCCGGGGACGGGACTGGTCGTCGCCTTCGGGCTGAGTTTCAGCTGTGGCGCGTTCACCGTGCGGATCCCGGACAGTGGCTGGCGGCCATGATGGACCTTGCCCGGTATCTACGCCATGTCGCGGCTTTCAACGGCCAGGACTGGGACCTGGTGCACCGTGAGTTCTACGCCGAGGACATCCGTGTCCGGTTCCCGGTGGCCACCCTCACCGGCAGGGCCGAATCGCTCGCCTGGTTCCGGACCGCCCACGAGGCACTGTTCGAGGTGCTGGTGCCGAAAGGCGTTCGCATCTCCCCGGACGGCGGAGAGACCGTGGCGGACCTCGCCGTGCGTTTCGTCGCCCTGGACGACACGGACTTCATTCCCGGACCCGGCACCGCACGGGCGGGCGACACCGCCGACGTCGCGATGCGGGCCACCTACCTGTCCGGTGTGGACGGCCTGATCACCCACCTCGACGTGGACTTCACCGGCCCACCGGTGCCGGGACGGATCGGCTGACGCCTCGGGAAGGTCACCGTTGGGCAACTACACCGCCCCGCCGGGCGATGCCGCGGCTACGCTCCTGCCGAACCGGGCAAAGTGCCCGCTCAGGAGGGACGACGATGAGTCGCAAGTATCGCCTGACGACCCTGCTGGCCGCCGGCATCGCGCTCGTGGGAACGGTGGTCGCGCCCGCGACCGCGATGGCCGCGCCGAGTTGCACCTCGGATCTGTGCCTGTGGTCGGGGCTCAACTACACCGGCACGAAGAGCTCGGCGGGGTACTTCGACAAGAACACCCACTGCTACCCGGACAAGCACTACAACTCCGCGGTCAGCCGCACCGGCTACAGCATCCGGATGTACAACGGCTCGTCGTGCAACGGCCCGTCGTTCGTGCTCGGACCGGGCAAGCAGGTCGCCAAGACCCAGTTCGTGGTGCACAGCTTCCGCCGCGCCTGACGCGGTGAGGTGGGACCGGTCGCCAAGTCCGGTCCCACCTCGTTTTCCTCGCCCCCGGGTCAGAACGTGACGGTGAACCCGTCGATCGAGCCGGTGTCGAACCGGTAGACGTCCTGGGCGCTCAGCTTCCAGGTGCCGTTGGCGTTCTCGCCGGAGGCGTCCACCGTGTACGTCTCGTGGACACCGCCCGCCGCACCGACTCCACCGGAGCCCTTGAGCCGGTACGCCTTCCCGCTCGGCCCGATCAGGTCGAGCACCAGGTCCGCGGTGTAGGTGTGCGAGACGTCCACCTTGACCGGCAGCGACGAGGATGCCCTGCCGTCACAGCCGTCCTGCGTCACCGCGCTCGTCACGGCGGCACCGGCGTCCGGGATACTGACCGGGGTGGTGTTCGACTTCGCACCGCACTTCGGCCCCGGGCCACCGCCACCGATGAACGAGACGTTGAGCAGTTTGTTCAGCGAACCGCTGCCCGGGTTCTTGACGACACCGTCGGACGCGTTGTTCACCAGCGCGTCCCGGACCTGTTTCGGTGTCGCGGACGGGTTGGCCGCCAGGTAGAGCGCGGCCGCGCCGACGACGTGCGGTGTCGCCATCGAGGTCCCGCTCATCCCGGCGGACCCACCGTTGCTCGGGCTCAACGAGGTGATGTTGGTGCCCGGGGCGAAGATGTCCGTGCAGCTTCCGTAGTTCGAGAACGACGAGCGGTTGTCGCTGGAGTCCGTCGCGTTCACCGTGATGGCTTCCGGCACCCGCGCGGGGCTGGTGTTGCAGGCGTCGGTCGAGGCGTTGCCCGCCGCGACGCCGTAGACGACGCCCGAAGCGATCGACTTCTTGACCGCGTCGTCGCCGACCCCCGGTGCGTCCATGCCGAGGCTCATGTTCGCCACGGCCGGCTTCACCGCGTTGGCCGTCACCCAGTCGACGGCGTCGATGATGCCCGAGTCGGGCCCGGAGTTGTCGCAGCCCAGCACCTTCAGCCCGACGATCTTGACCTTCTTGGCGACCCCGTAGGTCTTGCTGCCGAGGGTGCCGGCGGTGTGACTGCCGTGGCCGTGGCAGTCCTTGCCGTCGCCGCCCATGAAGTCCTTGCCGAGGCTCGCCCGGCCTTCGTACTCCGGGTTGGCCGGGTTGATGCCGCTGTCGAGGTCGTACGCGGTGACTCCTTCACCGCTGTTGTTGTAGGTGTACTTCTTGTCCAGCGGCAGGGATTTCTGGTCGACGCGGTCCAGCCCCCAGGTCGGGTTGGCCTGGGTTTCGGTGCCGCGGGCCGTGCCGTCCTGGTAGACGGCCTTGACCGACGGATCGGCCGCGAGCCGCCGCGCCTGCTTTTCGGTCATCTTCTTGACCGAGAAGCCGTTCAGCGCGGCCGACCAGGTGGACCGGACCTCGCCGCCGAAGCGCTGGGTCAGCGAAGCCGACGACGCCTGCGCGGTCGCGAGACCATCCTTGAGCACCACGATGTACTGGTCGCCGTAGTGCTGTTTCGCCTGCACCACAACACCTTCGGCCTCCGCGGCGACGGCGTTCCCGGCGCCGAGCGCCAGCAGCGGCGTCAGTGCACCCAGTGCCAGCAGGAGCTTTCGAGAGTTACGCATGGTGGATCACCTCCGTGGTCTTGGTGGTCACTGGACGGTGAGCGTGTACGTGGCGGTCGAGGTCTTGCCGGAGCCGTCCTTCGCCGTCACGGTGATCGGGTACGTCCCGGCCTGGAACGGCGGGAAGACCTGCATCGTCGAGGTACCGCCGCTGGAGATGGTCTGCGGGTTGAAGAACGGCGCGAACGGCAGGCCGGAACCGGAGGCCGAGAGCGTGATGGAACCGCTGCCGCCGGTCGCGGAGACCTTCGTGCTGACCATGGAACCCGGCCGCGCGGTGCCCGACGCGGGGTTGAGCGTCACCTTGAGGTCGCCCGGCTCGCTGCCGCCCTTGCCGACGGTGAGTGTCAGCGTGGTGGTCGCGGTGTCGGTCGTTCCCTTGCCGGAGACGGTGATCGTGTAGTCCCGCTCGGGCGTGTTCGCCGCGGTCTCGATCGTCAGCTTCGCCGTGCCACCGGACTTGATGGTCGACGGCTGGAAGGTCGCCTTGGCGCCATCGGGCAGTCCGGACGCGGTCAGCGCGACGTCCTCGGTGCCGTTCTTGCCCGGCTTGCTCGTGATCGACGTCGAGACGTACTTGCCGGGGTCGACCTTCGCCGAACCCGGCGACGCGGCGAGGGTGAACTTGTCCGCGCTGGGTGCTTCGCCGATCTGTTCCCTGACCCAGTCGCCCATCTCGTTGTTCAGGCGGCTGTAGACGCTGTACCACTTGAAGTCGCTGCGGCTCCACGACGTGATGCCGACGACGACACCGTTGACGATGAACGGACCACCACTGTCGCCGGGCAGGACGGTCTTGCGGCCGTCGGAGTAGCCCGCGCAGATCATCGTCGCCGGGTCTACACCGTTCTCCACCCCGGTGCACTGGTTCGCGTTGACGATCGGCAGGGTCAGCTTCTGCAGGGTGACGTCGGCGGGGCTGTCACTCTGGGTCTTCTTGCCGTAGCCCAGGCTGAAACCGTCCTTGCCCGGGGTCTCCAGGCCGGTGTCGGCCGAGGTGGCGACCTTGGCGTACCCGCCCGCGGGGACGGGGATGTCGGCGTCGGTGGTGATGATCGCGACGTCGTAACCGTTCCAGGGCTGGGTGAACCGCGGGTGGAGCTGGTAGTCGACGGCCTTGAGCTGCGTGCCGCCGGTGCTCTTCAGGTCGTCGAGTCCATAAAGGACGGACTTGTCGCCCGCCAGTTCCTTGCAGTGCGCGGCGACCATCACCTTGCGGGGTGCCACGACCGAGCCGCTGCAGCTCTGCCCCTTGGGGCGCGAACCGCCTTCACGCAGGGCCGCGATGGCGAACGGGTAGTCCTTCACCGAGGCCGGCACGCCGCCGATGCCCTGGGCGTGGGCGCCGTCGGGGATCCGGACGTCGCCGGTCGGAGCGATCGCCGACGCGGTCCGCTGGGGTGCCGCCCCGGCGGTTCCTCCGGCGATGGGGATCGACAGCGCCGTCACACCCAGCGCCAGCAGGCCCAGGATTCTTTTTCTCTGCACGGTGGTTCCTTTCACAGGGAGGGAAATCAGAAGGTCAGGCCGAAGCTGTCGATGACGCCCGCGTCGAAGCGGTAGACGTCCTGGACGCGCAGCTTCCAGTCGCCGGAACGGTTCTCGCCCGACGTGTCGACGGTGTAGGTCTTGGACAGGTCGATCGTGCTTTCGCCACCGGCCTGCTTGAGGTTGACGACCTTGCCGCTCGGCGTCACGAGGTCGATCTTCAAGTCGCCCGAGTACGCGTGCTTGATCCCCACCGCGACCGAGGTTCCCGACGTGCCCTTGGCATCGCAGGAACCGATGGTCACGGTGCTGGACACGGCGTCACCGGCGTCCGGGATGGCGACGTCGTCGGTGCTGCTGCCACCCGCGCAGGACGGCGGGTTCGGCGTGCCGCCGCCGAGAAATCCGGTGTACAGCAGCTTGTTCGGCGAGCCCTTGACATCGGAGATCTTGCCGGGGGTGGTGTTGTCGAGCAGCGCCTTGGTGACCTGCGCCGGGGTGGCCGACGGATTCGCGGTCAGGTAGAGCGCGGCCGCGCCGGCGACATGCGGGGTGGCCATCGACGTGCCGCTCATCTGCTGCGTGCCGCCGCCGTTGCGGGTGGAGGTGATGTTGCTGCCCGGCCCGAACAGGTCGGTGCAGGTTCCGTAGTTCGACGACTGGGACGAGTTGAAGATCGACCGCTTGTCCTGCGCGTCGCTGGCCGCGACCGTGATCGCCTCCGGCGTGCGGGCGGGTGAGACGTTGCAGGCGTCCTGTCCTTCGTTGCCCGCGGCGACCGTGACGGTGATCCCCGCCCGGACCGCGCCCTGCACCGCCTGGTCCACAGTGGACGTCACGCCGCCCCCGATGCTCATCGTGAGCACCGCGGGTTTCTTGGCGTTCTTGGTGACCCAGTCGATACCGGAGACGATCGTCGACCACGGCGCGCTGGAGTTGCAGCCGAGCACGCGGACGGCGACGATCTTCACGCCCTTGGCGACGCCATAGGTCGTGCTGCCGACGGTGCCCGCGACGTGTGTGCCGTGGCCGTGGCAGTCGGAGGCGTCGTTGTCGCTGTCGACGAAGTCGTAGCCACTGCTCGCGCGGCCACCGAACTCGGACTGCCGGTAGTCGGTCCCGGTGTCCAGGACGTAGACGGTGGCACCGTCGCCTTTGTTGGCATAGCTGTACTTCTTGTCCAGCGGCAGGTCTTTCTGATCGATCCGGTCCAGGCCCCAGGTGGGGTCGTTCTGGGTGTCGGTGGCACGGGCCGTCGAGTCCTGCTCGACCGACGCGACGGCCGGGTCCGCCGCGAGTCTGCGGGCCTGCGCCTCCGTCATGCGACCGGCGAAGCCGCGCAGGGCCGCGTCGTAGGTGCGGGTGACCTGCGCGCCGTAGCCGGAGGCCAGCGAGTGGGCGTCGGCGGCGCCGGCCCGGCCGGGTTCGAACGTGACGAGGTAGGCGCCCGGGATGGCGTCCGGGCCCCCTTTCAGCACGGCCTGTTCGCCCGCGGAGGCGGTGGCAGGGAGGACGAGGACGGCGGCGGACAGGGCCGTGGCCAAGGCCAAGGCCCGTCGGGGACGGAAACGTTCACGCATCGGCATACTCCTGAAGGTGGGGAATCGGCGCCGGGCGGGGAGAGAGCGAGGGCGACCACGGCGCTGTGACAACAGTGAATTTTCCGGGAGGCGAGAACAATAGTGGTTGTCCACGATGGACTACCCATTAAATTCACAGGCCCGCTACCTGCACTTTTGCCGCAACTCGCGACAGGTCGAACAAGCTCGAATTAATTCGGCCCGTATGCCGAAAAAGTAAGGGACCTCATCAATCGGCGCGGACGTGAAAAGACCGAGCCTGATTGAACCACACAATTCAGGCGGTTTTCGACGCGGCGATCCGGTCGCGCAGCAATTCTTCACTCAGGACGGCACGCGAGGGCAGATCGAGTTTGCACAACGCCCGGCCGAGATGGACCTCGACGGTGCGCGCGGAGAGGAAAAGGCGTTCGGCGATCTCGCGATTGGTGAGGTTCTGCGCGGCCAGGACGACGACCTCGAGTTCACGGGGTGACAGCGCTTTGCCGTAGCCGCGACGGCCACGCCGCGGCACGTCCGGATCGTGAGCCGCGAGAGCCCGTCGGCATCGCTGCGCGTCGACGAGGGAGTCCAGCGCCCGGTAGGTCGTCTCGGCATGGGTGAGCGCGCCCAGGACCCGTTCGTGCTCGCCGAGTTCGGCGTAGCACTCCCCGGCGAGTTCCTCCGCGCCCGCGGCCGCATAAGGCCGCGGCAAGGCTTGATACGACCGGGCCGAGCGACTGAACAGTTCGGCGGCTTCGGCGGGGCGGGGCCGGGCGAGCAGCCCTTGGCAGAAGAGGTCCGCCGCGTGGGCGAGCGGCGCGTCGCGACCGATGATCCCTTCCTGGTATTCGGCCAGCCACGCTTCGGCGGCTTCGGTCTCGTGCTCCCCGAGCAGGATCCGGACGGCCAGCGGAAGCAGTTCGGCCGCCCACACCCAGTTGTTCTTGCGGCGGACGTTTTCCAGCCCGTACTCGACGAGGCGACGCGCCCCCGGGAGATCCTTGGCGGCCAAGCGGACCGCCGCCCGGCCCGCGAACGACGAGGCCTGGAGGGGAACACTGCCCGCCGAAAGGCCGAAAGCGGCGTCGAAATCGCGCAGTGCCGCCGCTCGCCGCCCACGGCCGAAGTGGTACCAGCCCAGTGCCAGCAGCGGTTCGGCCGCCAGGGAACTGTCTTCGCCCACCCGTGCGACCAGCTCACGGGCTTCGGTGTCCACTCCCGCCCACAGGCCCATGACGACATCGAGCCGCAGATCGGTGCCCGCGGCCAAGGCCTCCAGATACGGCTGGTGCTCGTCCTGGATCAGCCGCCGTGCCGTCGCGAGATACGACCTGGCCACCGGGTAGTAGCCGTTCCACGCGGCCGCGTCGGCGAGGTTGATGTAGGTCCGGCTGACCTGACGGCGCACATCGGCCGACCGCGGCGAGTCCGGGAGCGTGCCGACGTCCTGCCAGACACCGGGATCGGCGACCTGCATCCGGCTGGACATCCGGTTCGCGGTGACCGCGGCGAGCAGTTCGACGTCACGGAGGCCGTGGCTGGCGCGCTCGGCCTGATCGAGCCAGCGCAGGTTCTCTTCGACCGGGATCGCGCCGAGGTGCGGAAGCGCCAGTGTGACCAGGCCGCGCGCGAGCAGCGCGCGGTGGTCGGAGAGGTCGGCGACGGCGAGCTGGATTTCCGAGCGGCCGGCGTCGATCTGCCCGGCCTGGTTGATCAGCACCCGGCCGAGATTGATCCGGATCTCGCCGCGGGCGGTCTTGCTCATCGGCCACTCCCGCACCGCCGTGCGGAGCAACCGGACCGTCGGTTCCTTGATCAGCTCGTAGGCCGTCCCCCTGCTGAGCCTGACCGCGAAGTTTTCCCGGTCCGCGCGGGAAAGTCCCTCTTCGCCGAGCGCGGTTTCGAGCAGGCGTGAGGCTTCGTCCGGTTTGCCCTCGGCCACCGCTCTGTCGACCGCTTCCGAGGTCCAGCGCACCCATTCGGCGAGTTCTCCGGCCGCTCGATGGTGCTGTGCGATTTTCGGCGCGTCCGGTTCCCTCGAACCGGAAAGGAAACGTGCGACGCGACCGTGCAGGCGGCATCGGCGAGGACCGGAGACAGCGCTGAGGATGACCTCCGCCGCCAGGGGGCTGCGTGCGGCGTACCGGCCCCTTCCCAGGTCTCGCAGGAATCCCTCGTCGAGAGCGGAAAGCAGCGCGTCGTCGACGGCGTCAGAGGCCAAACCGGACACGGCGGCCAGCTCGGCGCTCCCGGCCGGGCGGCCGAAGACCACAGCCGCCTCGGCGATCGCGGCACAGCCCGGTTCCGCCTTCGCGAACCTGGCCGCGAGCGCGTCGGCCCAGGCCCGGGGCACGGGCGCACCAGGCGCTTCGAGGACCGCGTGCACGGCACCGCGCACGCCACCGGTCCGGCGATGGACCAGTTCGCCGAGTTCCCGGGAACCTGCCAGTGACACGACCTCGTCGGGCTCCAGCGGCGCCAGCGTGAGTCTCGCGGTCACTCCCGACCTCGGGGGCCACCAGGACTCCCCCGCCACAGGCCGATGCGCCCGGATCGTCGTGGTGGCGACGACAGCCAGCCGCGGAGACGGGTGGTCCGCCAGGAACCTGAGGAGGTCTTGGGTTTCCTCGTCGGCCTCGTCGGCGTCATCGACGAGCAGCACGGTGCGGTCGTGCGCGGTCAGCAGTTCCCGCAGCGCCCGGAACACCAGATGACGACCGGTCGTGTCGGCAGGCACCTCGGGGAGCACCTGGGTCAGTTCCGGCAGGAACGGCCGGAGAACACCGGCGAGCGGCGACAGGAGGGGAGCGACCGTGCTCCACCGGCGGAGGTCGGCGCTCAGCGCTTCGAGCACCGGGCCGAGCGGGACGGGCCGCCGTCGCCGGGCGCAGCGAACCCGGACCAGGGCGCTGTCCTCGGTCTCGCGCCGGGTGAGCTCGTCGAGCAGCCGCGTCCGCCCGGAACCCGGTTCGCCCTCGACCACGGCGAAGGCGGGACACCGGGCGATCGCCCGCGCGGTCCCTGCGACGAAATCCGCTGTCGCGCCGTTCATGAAACGACTCTAAGCGCGAACCTCTTGTTCGGGATTTCTCTAAGGGTCCTCATTTAATGCGGCGCCGGGCGGGCCAGCTCGACGAGACTGTCGAACAGCACCTCCGCGGACCGGCACACGGCGAGCGGCGGCACCTCGAACGGGCCGATGACCTCGGTCAGCTGTTCCCAGGCGAACCGGCCCAGCACCCTGGCCAGCACTGTCCTGACCGCGGCGGGTTCCCCCGCGCGAGGCCGCAGCGCGTCGTCACCGCCACTGAGACTTCCTTCCGGCTCGAGCGCGTCGAGACAGCGTGAAAGGACCTCGCCGGTCAGCCGGACCGCCGCCACGCGTGACGGCCCTCGCAGGTAGGGGGCGACGTCCGCCATGCCCGCCATCCGGTGAAGCACGCCGGCCACCATGCGGTCTCGTAAGTAATGTGGCCCGAGGGTGGCAACGGTCGCGGGATCCTCGAATCGCTTCGACACGATCCCCAGCTTTGCCGGGCAGCGGTGCCTCAGCCAGGCCGGAAGCGATAGATGAGGATCCGTAGCTATTGACCACCAGCGGCTCGACCACGCTGAGTCAGAGGTTGATGGCCAGCCACAGGGCCAGCCAAGCGAGCAGGGCGACCACTCCGCCCACCCCGACGGCCAGGAGAACACGCCTGATCCAGAGTGATTCGTCGACGGCCCCGGTCATCGCCGTTTCGGCCGTCGATACCCCGACTTCATCGCCCATGAGGAGGAAATACCTCGGATCGTCCGGTTCAAACCCCCTGGTTCCCGCTGCTCGGCGGTCCGGCCTGCCTGAGCGGTAGTTCCGCCCAGACCGTCTTGCCTTCGGGACCACACCGCTGCCCCCATCTGGCCGCACCTCGGGCGACGAGCCGGAGGCCGAGTCCCGCGTCCTCCCCCGCGTACGCCAGCCTCGGATTCGCGTCGTCGATCTCCATGCGCAGCCGGTCCGCGGTCAGCCCCACGGTGACCGCCCGGCAGGCATGCCCGTGGACCACTGCGTTCGTCACCAGCTCGCCGAGCACCAGGGCCGCGTCATCGGCCAGGTCGGCGGACGCACCCGGATGGTGACCTTCCAGAACGCTCCTGAACCAGCGCCTGGTTTCTCCCAGGTCGGCGGCCCCGCGAGGTGGCGAGGGCAATCTTTCCTCCACGATCGTGCCTCGGCTGCTGTCCGGCATTCGGCCCTGCCTTCCCCAGACGGATACCTGAAGTGAGGATTACCCGTTCCGGGCCTGTTTCAGTCACGACTCGAGGACACCTGGCAGGTGAAAAGAGCCGACCCGTCAGCCGTCGAACGTGTCGTGTTCGGGCGGAACGGGCGATCACACGTGATCAGAGCCGGATCACGTGTGATCAGAGACGGATCACGGAGTTCGCCTTCTGATCACGCGAGATCCGGCTCCAATCACGCGAGTCACGTCATCGCGACCAGGGTCCGCCGCTTGCCCGTGAACGGCTCGCGGCCGTGGGCCATCAGCATGTTGTTGATCACCATGATGTCGCCCGGTTGCCACGGGAACGCATAGCTGACCTCGTCGTACGTCGCCTTGATCGTGGCCAGGTCCGCCTGCGGGATCGGCGAGCCGTCGGCGAAGGACGCGTTGCGGGGCAGGTCCTCCTCGGGGTACAGGTCCAGCAGCGCCTCGCTGACCTCTTCCCCCAGGCTCGAGACGTGGAACAGGTTGGCCTGGTTGAACCACACCGTCGCGCCGGTGTGCGGTTCCGTGACGAAGGACGGACGCACGTGCCGCGTGCGCAGGCCCTCGTCGGTCCACTCGTAGGTCTGCCCGTTGCCGGTGCAGTAGTCCTCCACCGCCTGGCGGTCGTCGGTCTGGAACGCCTCCTGCCAGGTCAGCCCGAGACCTTCGCGGAACGCCCGCGTGTAGGTGACGCCGCCGGCGAACCGCTCGCGCAGGTCCGCAGGCAGCAGGCGGTACATCGCCCGGCTGTCCGCGATCGGCGTCGCGCCGCCGGTTTCGGCCGCCGTGTCGCACAGGAAGAACAGGCGGTCCGGCCAGTTCGCCGAGTACGAGTTCTCGTTGTGCATCGGGATCGACTCACCCGGCGGGTACTCCGTCGAGGTGTAGATGTTGCCCGAGACCGCCGACCGCGGCGTCGACCGTTCCGTGTAGGTCAGCAGCGAGCCGCCGATCTCCTCGGTGACCTGGTTGAACACCGCCAGGTCGGCAGGCATCCCGCGCAGCAGGATCGCGCCGTCCTCGCGCAGCCGGTCCTGCAGCACTTCGCGGTGCGCGCGTACCCAGTCCAGGCCTATGGCCGCGTACACGGTGAGCTTCGTGTGGTCGTTGCCCTCGATGTGACCGAGGTTCGCCGCGAGTTCGGCGGTCATGATTCCTCCAGTTCGAAACGGATCAGCTTGGCGGCCTCGGCGTGCAGCGCGGCGAGGTCTTCGGTGTCGGCGAACCCCGCGGCGAGCACGTTCACCGCGTAGATCTCCTGGTCGTCGGTGAGCAGTTGGCCGGGGCGCACGATCGTGACGACCTCCAGGACCTCGGGCAGGTCGGCGACCTCGTCGGTGCCCTCGACGCGGACCAGCCGCCCGGTGCCCTCGGCGTAGAAGATCAGGTAGCCCACCGGCACCGGCAGGCCCGCACCTCGCGCGGGCGGCGGCGTGCCCAGTGCCAGCGACACGGCCTCGGCGATGACGTCGATGCCGGTCGCGAGCTTCAGCAGCACCGGCTGGGCGCCGCCTGCCGGGCGGCCCGCGTTCACCTCGACGATCGCCGGGCCCAGCTCGGCGTCGTCGATCAGCTCCACGTGCGCGCAGGTGTTGTCCAGGCCCAGCGCGAGCGCGGCGGCCGCCGCCGCCGCGAACAGCCGTTCGCTGTCCTTTTCGGACAGTTCGAGCGGTGGGCAGACCATGCCCAGCTCGAACTTACGGTCGTCGATGAGCGGCTTTTCGACCACGGCCACCGGTTCCGCGACGCCGTCGCGCACCAGGACGTCGACCGCGTACTCCGGGCCACGCAGCAGGCCTTCCACGAGGAACACCTTCACCGGGTCGATCGGCGACGGGCCGCCACCGATGAGCCGGTGGTACCGGGCGTCCTCCGACAGTGGCAACCGCTCGGCCAGCAGCCGGTACGCCGCCGCCAGTTCGTCCACAGTGGACACCGTGCGCACGAGATTGCTCGCCGCGCCGTTCACCGGCTTGACGATCGCCGGGAGCCCGACCGCCGAAGCCACCGACGCAGCCTCGGACTCGGCGGAGATCAGTGCGCAGCGCGGCCCTGGCAACCCGGCCGCGGCCAGCGCCCGCCGGACCGCGAACTTGTTGTGCGTCACGGTGAACACCGACGCCGGGCAGCGTGCCACGCCGAGCAGCTCGGCCGCGCGGGCGACGTTCGCGATGATCCCCTCGGCGGCGGTCACCACCCCGGCCGGACGCTCGGTCCGCGCCCGGATCGCCTCGGCCACGGATTCGGCGTCACGGACGTCGTCGACGACGACGAAGCCGTCCACCAGTTCCGTCAGCTGTGCCTGCTCGGCCGGTTCCAGAGGCTGGGTGACCAGCTCGACCCCCAGCCCGGTCGCGCGCACGGCGGCCACGACGTCGGCGATCCACTGCCCGGCGGTCTCCCGGACCACGAACACGGTGTTCACACGTCCTCCAGTTCCAGCTGGACGAGCTTGCTCGCCTCCGCATGCAGGGCGGCGAGGTCGTCGTGATCGGCGAACCCCGCCACGACGAGGTTGACCGCGTAGGTCTCCTGTTCGTCGGTGAGCACCTGCCCCGGCGAGACGGTGGTGACGACGTCGATCACCTCGGGAAGCTCGGCGATCTCGTCGAGTCCGCCGATCCTCGTCAACCGGCCCGAACCGGCCGCGTAGAGGATCAGCATGCCCAGCGGGATCGGCAGTTTCGCGGGTTCCCGTACCGGCGGCGGAGCGCCCACCGCGAGCGCCGCCAGCTCGGCGAACACGTCGATGCCGGTGCGCAGCTTCGCCAGCAGCGGCATGATCGACCCGGCAGGCCTGCCCGCGTTGACCTCGACGATCGTCGGGCCGCGGTCGACGTCGTCGATCAGCTCGACGTGGGCACAGGTGTTGTCGAGACCCAGCGCGCGGACGGCGGCGACCGCCGCCGCGGTGACCAGTCCGGCCCGGTCGGCGGTGAGCCCGGCGGGCGGGCACGACAGCGCCAGCTCGAACTTCCGCTCGTCGATCAGCGGCTTGTCGAGGATCTCGACCGGCTCGGCCACTCCATCGCGGACCAGCACGTCCACCGCGTACTCCGGGCCACGCAGGAAACCTTCGACGAGAAACGTCTTTGAAGGGTCCAGGGTTCCCAGTCGACGGTGGTAGCGCGGATCCGCGGACTCGGGCAGTCGCGCGGCCAGCAGCTCGTACGCGGCCGCCAGTTCGTCCACAGTGGACACGGCGCGGACGAGGTTGCTGCCCGCCCCGTTGACCGGCTTGACGATCGCCGGGAGCCCGACCGCCGAAGCGACCGACGCCGCCTCGGCGGCCGACGAGATCAGGGCGTGGGCGGGCCCGGGCAGTCCCGCCGCGGCGAGGGCCTCCCGAACGGCGAACTTGTTCGCGCACAAGGCGAACACCGACGCCGGGCAGCGTGCCACCCCGAGCAGCTCCGCGGCGCGGGTGGTGCTCGCGATGGCGCCGTCCGAACCGGTGAAGATGCCGGCCAGCGCGCCGCCGCCGATCTCCCGGACCTTCGCCGCGACGGCTTCCGCGTCGTGGACGTCGTCGAGCGCGATGACGTCGTCCACCACTCCGGCCAGCGTGGCCCGCTCGGCCGCGTCCATCGGCGGGGCGAGCAGCACCACGCGGTGCCCGGCCGCCCGCATCGACGGCGCGACCTCACCGACCCAGTGCCCGCGGGCCTCCCTGACCAGCACTGCCGTGCTCATGCGGCTTCCTTCCCCGCGAGCTTGCGCTCCCGTTCCTGCGCCCCGACCAAGTCGTCGGGCAGCGAATCGGGCACCTCGGTGTCGAACCGGCGCAGCCGCCGCATCGAGAACCCGCCCACGTTGATCAGCAGCAGGATCAGCGCGAAGACGACATAGGCGAGCCCGATGCCCCGGGTCTCACCGGTGCCGAGCACGGCGCCGACCGACCCGGTCAGCGCGCCGCCCGGCGCCAGCAGCGGCGAGAACCAGCCGACGGCCAGCGGCGCCAGCACGGCGAATCCGATCGGCAGCGTCGACCACGTGATCGTCTGGTTGATCGCGAACACCCGGCCGTGGAACCGCTGCGGCACCTTGACCTGCACCAGCGTCGCGTAGATGCCTTGCGACACGGACATCGCGGCGGCCAGGACGAACACACCGGCCGCGACGACGATCAGCGACGGCCGCAGGCCCATCATGAGGCTGCCGAGCGCGATCCCGATGTTGCCGGCGAGCACGCCGACCATCCGGCGATGCCGCGGGCCACCCCACAGCGCCATCCCGATCCCGCCCGCCACCGCGCCGACGGCCTCGGCCAGCGCCACCTGCGCGACGTCGGTGACCGAGCCGAACGACAACACGAGCGGCGACACCAGCACCAGCGCGGGAGCGAGGAAGACGTTCGCCAGCGCGAAATACAGCAGCATCGTGCGGAAGCCGCGATGGTTCCACGAGTACCGCAGCCCGCCCGCGATCGCCGTCAGCAGCGGTTCGCGCGGGCGCCAGCCCAGCAGATCCGGGAACCGCACCAGCAGCAGGCCCACGATCGCGAACGCGTAGCTCGCCATGTCCAAGATCAGGATGCCGGACAGCTGGATCGTCGCCAGCAGCCCGGCCGCGAGCACCGGCATCAGCAATTGGGCGAAACCGGTGGACAGCTGCGCGAGGCCCATCGCGTGGCCGAGGTACTGCTTCGGCACCAGCTGCGCCACCGACGACTGGTAGGCGATGCGCTGGAACGAAGCGGCCACTGATCCGAGCGGGATCAGCACGTAGAACAACCACAGCTGGACGTGCCCGGTGATCAGCAGCAACGCCAGGATCAACTGGATCCCGCCGGCGGTGCCGCTGGCCGCGATCATGATCCGCCGCCGGTCGCCGCGGTCGACCAGCGCGCCCGCCACCGGCAGGACGAGCACGCCGAACATCAGCGCGAGCGCCCACAGCAGGCCGAGGTCGGCGACCGAGCCCGTGCGGGTGTAGAGCCAGATCGGCACCGCGAACGACGTCAGCGCCGAGCCGGTCGAGGACACCAGTTGCCCGGCCGTGATCGTGAGGAACCGGGCCATGCTCGGCCGCACAGTGGGTTTGTCGTCCACTTCCGCCCGATGGGTCTCGTGCACCGCCCAGGCCGCGTCTTCGCCGCGGGCCCGGACGTCGAGCTCGCCGGGATCGTCCAGTGCCGGGTGCACCTGCGTGACGATCTCCGCGAGTTCGTCGGCCCGGTAGCGCAGGAAGAAGTGCCCGGCCCGGTCGAGCACCACGAGCGCGGTGGTGTCGGTGAGGAACTCCCATTCCCGGTACCGCTCGGTGTAGTAGTCGGTGACCGGGTCTTCGGAGCCGACCACCGACACGATCGGCGCGCGCAGTTTGGCCACGCGGGCGTCGAGCAGGCCGCTGAAGTACTCCTCGGCGGCGCGGCTGTCGGCGCGCATGTTCGTGATGATCCGGTCGGCCTGCGCCGGGTCGAGGTCGTCGGTGTCGACGCCCATGCCCTTGAGCCAGTTCGAGTAGTACCGGTTGCTGCGCAGCTTCTCCAGCCGGGTGCGCAGCGTGCCCACCGCGCCCTTCATCCGGGCGAACGGGAAGATCGCGCCGATGTAGACGACCTCCAGTTCGCGGCCGCGCTCTTCGAGCAGCCGGGCGACGGCGACGGCGAGTGCGTTGCCGACACCGCAGTGGCCGTAGATGGCCAGCGGGCCGTCGACGCGGTCGAGGATCTCGTCGGCCAGCCGCTCGACCAGGTCGTCGAAGGGCACGGCCTCTTCGGACAGTCCGACGTCGTGGCCGGGGATGGCGACCGAGTAGAGCGAGTAACCGTCCGGGAGCGCGTCGGCCAGTGGCTGGTAGACGATCGCGCTGCCGCCTCCGTAGGGGAAACAGACGTAGGTCAGTGTCCGCTGCGTCGTCGGCTTGGTCAGCTCGTACAGCAGGTGGCGCGGCCGGTCGGCGGTGTCACCGTCCATGAAGGACGCCAGCTCGCGGATCGTGCGGTGCTGGAACAGATCCATGACGCCGACCTGGCCGGCGTCCGCCTTGCCGATCCGCGCCACCACCTGGGTGGCCAGCATCGAGTGGCCGCCGAGGTCGAAGAAGTCGTCGTCGACGCCCAGTTCGTCCACTTTGAGCACGTCCCGCCAGATCCCGGCCAGCAGGACCTCGACCGGGGTCGACGGCGCGACCAGCTCCTTGGTCGCGTCCCGGGACGCGACCGGAGCGGGTAGCGCCTTGCGGTCGAGCTTGCCGTTCGGGGTGAGCGGCAGCTCGTCGAGCGGGACGAACGACGGGGGCACCATGTAGTCCGGGAGGCTCTGCTTGAGCGCCGTCCGCAGCGCGCCGGGCTCGGCGTCACCGACGACGTACCCGACCAGCCGCTTGTCCCCCGGCGTGTCCTCGCGGACGATCACGGCGGCGTCGCGCACACCTGGTTGGGCGCGCAAGGTCGTCTCGATCTCCCCCAGCTCGATGCGCAGGCCGCGCAGCTTGACCTGGTGGTCGATCCGGCCGAGGAACGCGATCGTCCCGTCCGGGCGCCAGTGCGCGAGGTCGCCGGTCCGGTACATCCGTCCACTGTGGAACGGGTCGGGCACGAACCGCTCGGCCGTGAGCTCCGTGCGGTTGTGGTACCCGAGGGCGAGGCCGACACCGGCGATGTGCAGTTCGCCGGGTACGCCGACCGGGCAGGGCCGCCCCGAACTGTCGAGGACGTAGATCCGGATGTTCTGGATCGGCGCCCCGATCGGCACCGACGCGACCTCGGCGAGCGCGGCGGGCGTGCAGTGCCAGGCGGTGACGTCGATGGCGGCTTCGGTCGGGCCGTAGAGGTTGTGCAGCTCGCAGTCCGGCAGCCGCCGGGTGAACTCGCGGGCCGCGTCGAGCGGCAGCTCCTCGCCGCTGCACACGACCCGCCGCAGCGCCGTGCAGCTCTCGACGCCTTGCTCGGCCAGGAACAGCGTGAGCATCGACGGCACGAAGTGCGCGGTGGTGATGCCTTCGGACGCGAGCAGCTCGCGCAGGTACGCGGCGTCCTTGTGACCACCGGGTTCGGCGAGCACCAGCCGCGCGCCGGTGATCAGCGGCCAGAAGAACTCCCAGACCGACACGTCGAAACCGGCCGGGGTCTTCTGCAGCACCGAATCGGTGCCGTCGAGACGGTACGCGCGCTGCATCCAGTCGAGCCGGTTGACGATGCCGCGGTGACCGTTGGGCACGCCTTTCGGCTGGCCAGTCGAGCCCGAGGTGTAGATGACGTACGCCGGATCTTCCGGTCCGGCGAGCGGCTCGGGCGGGGTGCCCGGCTGCCCCGCCGTCTCGGCAGGGTCGTCTAGAACTATGACGGTCGTGTCACCCGGAGGCAGCGTTTCGCGCAATGCCGCCTGCGTCAGCACGACGGGTGCGGCCGCGTCCCGCAGCATGAACGCCAGCCGGTCGGCCGGGTACTCCGGGTCGAGCGGGACGTACGCGCCACCGGCCTTCAGCACGCCGAGGAGTGCGACGACCAGCTCGAACGACCGCTCCGCGAACACCCCGGTGAGCACGCCCGGTCCGACGCCGAGGCCACGCAGCCGGTGCGCGAGCCGGTTGGCCCGCTCGTCCAGCTCGCGGTAGGTCAGTGACGCGCCGCGGAAGGTCACCGCGGGCGCGTCCGGCGTCCGGGCGGCCTGCTCCTCGACGAGCGCGTGCAGCGTGGTCTGCGGGAACTCGGCCGTCGTGGCGTTCCAGCGCTCCAGGACGAGTTCACGCTGCCCGGCGTCGAGAATGTCCAATTCGGACAGTCTCCGGTCCGGATCGGCGACGATCGAGCGCAGCAGCGTGACCAGCCGCCCGGCCATCCCGGCGACCGTGTCCGCGGTGAACAGCGCCGTGTTGTGCACGAACTTGCCGATCAGCCCGCTCTCGATCTCGATCGCGTGGAACTCGAAGTCGAACCGGGTCGCGGGCAGGTCCATCGGCAGCCAGCGGAAGTCCACAGCGGACTGCCCGGCCGCACCCATCCGGCCCATCTCGTAGTTCTGCAGTACGAACATCGCCTGGAACACCGGCGAGCGGCTGACGTCGCGGGGCACGCCGAGCGCGTTCACCAGCCGCTCGAACGGGACGTCGGCGTGGTCGAACGCGTCCAGCACGTGCCGCCGGGTGCGGTCGAGCAGCTCGGCGAACGTCGGGTCACCCTCCAGCTGGGCCCGCAGGGGCAGCATGTTGATGAACATGCCTGCCACGCCCTCGAGCTCGGGCAGGCCGCGCCCGGCCGACGACGAGCCGATCGCGAAGTCGTCCTGGCCCGAGTACCGCGCCAGCAGCACCTGGTAGGCGGCCAGCAAGGTCATGAAAAGCGTGACGCCGTGCCCGCGGCTCAGCTCGCCGAGAGCCCGGGCGAGATCGCGCTCGACGAAGAACTCGTGGATCGCGCCGTCGAAGCTCTGTTTGGCGGGCCGTGGCCGGTCGGTGGGCAGCTCCAGGGGCTCGACCCCGGCGAGCTGTGCCCGCCAGTGCTCCAGCTGCCGGTCGAGTTCGTCACCGGTGAGCGTGCGGCGCTGCCAATGCGCGAAGTCGCCGTACCCGATGCTCAGCGCGGGCAGCTCGGCCGTGCCGCCGGAGCTCAGGGCGTGGTACTGCGCGGCGAGGTCACGCAGCAGCAGGTCGACCGACCAGCCGTCACCCACGATGTGGTGCGTGCACAGGACCAGCAGGTGCTCTTCGTCGGACACCCGGGCCAGGGTCGCCCGCAGCAACGGGCCCGTGGCCAGGTCGAACGTCTCGGCCGCGGCGGCGTCGACGGCGGCGCGGGCCGCCTCCTCGCTTCCGGAATCCACTATGGACAGTCCGACCGTGACCGAGGGTTCGATGTGGACGGTCGGCTGTCCGTCGTCGCCTGCCGGGAACCGCATCCGCAGCGCCTCGTGCCGCACCGGCAGGGTGTCCAAAGCGGACTGGAGCGCGGTGACGTCGAGCCGTCCGGTCAGCCGGATCGGCACCGGGATGTGGTAGGACCCGGTGCCCGGCGCGAACTGCTCCATGAACCAGACGCGTTCCTGCTGATAGGACAGCGGGACGACGGCGTCGCCTCCGCGCGGCGTGATGGTCGCGGCAGGCTCCGTGCGCCGTCGCAGCCGTCGTTCGAGCAGGGCGCGGCGCGCGGCCGCGCCGCTGGTTTCGTCGATCGTGGTCATGAGAGCTCGCCTTCGGCCAGCTGGCGCTGGACCTCTTCGTCACTGAGCTGGTCGAGGTCCTCGGCGAGCCGCCGCTCGATCTCGGCGGCGAGTTCGGCGACGGTGGTGAAAGAGAACAGCCCCCGCACCGGGATGTCGACTTCGAGCTGTTTGCGGAGCCGGGACATCGCGCGGATCGCCAGCAGCGAGTTGCCGCCGCGAGCGAAGAAGTCGTCGTGCACGCCGAGGTCACCGATGTCGAGCAGCTCGCCGAGCACCTCGGTGACGAGTTCTTCGGCCGCGGTCCGGGGTGCGACGTACGCCACCGCCTCACCGGGTTCGGGATCCGGCAGCGCGGCCCGGTCGAGCTTGCCGCTGGCCGCCATCGGCAGCGCGTCCAGCTTCACGAACCGGGTCGGCACCAGGTAGTCCGGCAACGTCTTCCGCAGGGCTTCGGCCGCTCCGTCGGAGCTGCCGACGACATAGCCGACGAGCGTGTCGCCGCGCACCGCCACCGCCGCGTCCCGCACCTGTGGCAGCTCGCGCAGCGCAGCTTCGACCTCGCCGGGTTCGATGCGGTAGCCGCGCAGTTTCACCTGCTCGTCGATGCGGCCGAGGTAATCGAGCGTGCCGTCGCGGCGCCAGCGGACGAGGTCGCCGGTCGCGTACATGCGGCCGGACGGACCCTCGGTGAACTTTTCGGCGGTCAGGTCCGGCAGCCCGAGGTAGCCGCGGGCGAGCTGCGGCCCGGCGACGAACAGCTCGCCCGGGACACCCGGCGGCACCGGCTGCCGCCGCTCGTCGAGAACGTACACGCGGGTACCGGGCACTGGACGGCCGATCAGGACGGGTCCGGACGGCAGCTCGTCCCCGGGTTCGATCCGGTGCACGACACAGCCGACCGTGGCCTCGGTCGGGCCGTACTCGTTGACGACGAGCGTGCCGGGGTGCCGCTCTCGCCACGGCTGAACGGCTTCCGCGGTCAGCGCTTCGCCACCGAGTACCAGCTCACCCGTCGGGAACAGCTCCTCGGCGAGGACGGCGAGGTGCGTCGGGGTCGCCTTGACGAACGTCGGCCTGCCGCCGTCGACCACCGCGCCCCCGGCGGTGAGGGTGCCGAGCAGCGTCGTCACGGTGAGGTCGAACGACGGCGACGTGTGCAGCAGCGCCCGTCCGGCCAGGCCGGGGTACGCCTCACGCGCCCACGCCAGGTACGTGTCGACGGCACGGTGCTCGACCTCGACGCCCTTGGGCCGCCCGGTCGAGCCCGACGTGTAGATCACATAGGCGACGTCGCCCGGCCCGGCCGCCGGTTCCGGGTTCTCGGTGGCCGCGGTGGACCACTCGGCCGGATCGTCCAGGGCCAGCGTCTTGGTGTCCAAAGTGGACTCTCCGGCGACCAGCACGAACGGGACACCCGCGTCGGCGAGGATCAGCGCCTGCCGCGGGGCCGGGTTGGCCGGGTCGAGCGGGACGTAGGCCGCGCCGCTCTTCAGCACCCCGAGCAGGCCGGTCAGCAGATCCGCCGAGTTCGGCACGCAGACACCGACGACGGTGCCGGGACCGGCGCCCAGCTCGCGCAGCCGGTGTGCGACGCGGTTGGCCCGCGTGTTCAGCTCGGCGTAGGTCAGGCGAACCCCACCGAGGTCTACGGCGGGTGCGTCCGGGGTCCGCCGCACCTGGTCCTCGAACCGGGCGGGCACGGTCGTGGCGTCCGAATTAGACACTGTGGACGGTTCCGCCGAGTTCCAGCCGGTCAGGACCAGCTCACGCTCGACCTCCGAAAGCAGCGACAGGTCCGCGATCGACTGTGCCGGATCGGCCAGCGCCGAAGTCAGCAGCCGCAGGTACCGCTCGGCCACGGCTTCGGCGGTCTCGCGGTCGAACAGGTCGGTGCGGTAGACGAGCCTGCCGTCCACGGCGGTCAGGTCGATCGCGATGTCGTCCTTCGCGGTGGCCGAGCGGACCGGCTCCAGCCCCGAGTCGGGCAGGAAGTTGAACCCGAGCTGATACAGCGTCTGCACGCCGGGGTCGCGCTCGGCCCCGGCTGCCTCGGCGACCACCTGGAACGGCACCTGGCTGTGGTCGATCGCTTCCAGCAGCGTGGTCCGGACCCGGCCGACCAGCTCGGTGAACGCGGGCGCGCCCGAACAGTCGACGCGTACGGCCATCTGGTTGACGAACATGCCGATCAGGTCGGCCAGCTCCGGCAGGTCGCGGCCGGCGACCGGGACGCCGACGACGACGTCGTCCACTCGGGACAGTCGTGCCACGAGTGCCGCGTAGCCGGCCAGCAGCACCATGAACGGCGACGCCGAGAGCTCCCGGCTCAGCTCGCCGACCCGGCCGATCAGTCCGTCCGGGAGGGCGAAGTCCACCTGGTCACCGGCGAACGTCAGTGCTGAGGGACGCGGCCGGTCGGTGGGCAGGCCGTGGACCGGCGGCAGCCCGGCGAGCTGCGTCCGCCAGTAGTCCAGCTGTTCGGAGGACGTTTCGAGCTGCCCGCGCTGCCAGGCCGAGTAGTCCGGGTACTGGATGGCCAGCTCGGGCAGCTTCGGCTCGCGGCCCTCGAAGACGGCGTCGCACGCCTCGCTCAGCTCGGCCTCCAGCACCAGCACCGAACGGGCGTCGAACACGGTGTGGTGCACGACGAACGTGAGCACCCACTCGTCGTCGGCCAGGCGGCACAGCTGGGCCCGCCACGGCGGCGGCGAGTCGAGCGGGATGGCCCCGCGCACGACAGCGCCGACGAGTTCGGCGAGCCGGTCGCCGCGAGCCTCGGCGGGCAGATCCCGCAAGTCGTGTACTTCGGGCTCGATCGGCACCTCGGCGTGCACCACCTGCATGAGCGCGCCACCGTCCATGCGGAACGACGTGCGCAGCGCCTCGTGCCGCCCGACGACGACGCCGAGCGCGGTGCGCCACTGCGCGGCGGTCAGCGGGCGGTCCAGCCGGGCCCGGCAGTGCAGGTTGTACACCGGGGACGCGGGGTCGAGCTGGCCGGACAGCCAGATCCGCTCCTGGCCGAACGAGGCCGGGAACGTCCATTCCTTCGTGTCGCTCATGATTTCCTGTTTCTCAGCGTCTGTTGGCGGATTCGAGACCCGACGGGGTCTCGGCTGCCTGCCTGGCTGGTGTGCGGAGTTGCAGATGGTGTCGTCGTGGGCGAGGCGGGTGGCGTGGGTGAGGCGTTGGTCCCGCGGGTCGGTTCGGCATGTCGCGAAAGCCACTTTCGCAACGTTGAAGGTTGCGAAAGTGGCTTTCGCAACCTGTCACCTTTGCCTTACCCCTCAATAGCCCGAAACCCCACTCACGACCGCCGAAGCCCACCCGGCCCGAATTCGCCAACGGTCTCAGCGCTCGAGCTTCGGGATGGTGGTCCGGGCGGGTTCGGCCGTCGCCTCGGCCTTGCCGTCGCGCAACTCCTCGATCCGCTCGACCAGAGTGGCCACTGTGGACGCTTCGAACAGCGTCTTCATCGCCAGCCGGGTACCGGTGGCCTTGCGCACCTGGGCGATGAGCTGGATGGCGACCAGCGAGTTCCCGCCGAGAGCGAAGAAGTCGTCGTGCACACCGATCTTCTCCACGCCTAGCAGCTCGGTCCACTGGCGGGCGATCTCGGCCTCCAGGTCGGTGCGCGGAGCGACGTAGTCGTCCTCCGACACCCTCACCGGTGCTTCGCCGGGTTCGTCCAGCTCCTCGGCGCTGACCCGGTGCTCGATCAGCTCCCGCACCGGGAGCGTGCTGATCACCACCTGCCCGCCGAGGCCGGGGGACAACGCCCGGACGAACGCCTCGGCGCCGTCCACCGGCCGGATCCCGGTCGACGTCTTGTCCGAATCGGACACAGTGGACGCTTGGGATGCCGTGGACGTCGAAGTCAAGCCGCCACCGACAGCGTCCTGATCGACCTGGCGCAGCACGAAGTCCTCGATCGTGACGAGCACGCGGCCGGTCTCGTCGCACAGCGCGAGGTCGGCCGCCACCACCTGGTCGCCGCCGGAGTCGCGGTAGCGCAGGTGACTGCGGAAACTCGCCGGGAGCGCGTCGTGCACGACGATCCGGCCGTAGCCCATCGGCAGGTAGGCGCCGCTCCCCCGGCCTCGGCCGAACGCGGTCGCGACGTCCAGCAGCGCCGGGTGCAGCCCCCACGTGCCGACGTCACCCGCCGCCGCGTCGGGTGCCGTGATCGTGGCCAGCTCCTCGTGCGCGCCGATGCGGTGTTCGCGCAGCGCCGCCCAGCGCGGGCCAAAGGTGACCATGCTGGTGCGGCCGGTTCCGAAGCCGTGCCCGTCGTCGATCGGTTCGGTCCGCCCGGTCACCGCCTCGATGTCCACAGTGGACGTCGGCACGGCCGCGACCCATCCGGCGGATCCGCGCACGTGGGTCCGGCTCGCACCGGCGACATGGCTGGTCACGGTGAATTCGTCGCCGTCGAACTCCACGCGGTACTCCGCGGTGGCGCCGTCCGGGACGCCGAACGGCTCCAGGAACACGACGTCCCGCAGCTCGACGACGTGCCCGTCACCGGGCTTCGGCAGCGCCGCGGCCACCGCCGCGCGGACGGTCTCCAGGTGTCCCGTGCCCGGCACCACCGGTACCCCGGCGATCCGGTGCTCGTCGAGAAGCCAGTGCGTGGCCGCCGAGACGAGCCCGTGCGCGCCGTCCTCGGAGCGCGTGGTGAGCACGGGGTGTTCGACCGGGCCGAGTGCCCGCGACCGGGCGGTGCGGATCGTGGTCGGAGCGGCCACCTCCGCGGCCATGCCGACCTCGTCCCAGCCACCCCAGGCATGCGAGACCAGCCGCGCCCGCCAGCCGTGGTTCCCCCGCGCGTAGGCGTCGAGGAAGTTGTTGGCGGCGCAGTAGTCGACCTGCCCGATGCCGCCGACCACCGCGGTGATCGACGAGCACAGCGCGACGAAGTCCATCGGCAGGTCGCCGAACGCCTCGGACAGAGCCAGCGTCCCGGCGATCTTCGGGGCCAGCACGGCCTCGGCCGCGGCCCGCTCCTTCACCTCGGCGACGCCGCCGCCGGGCATCCCGGCGGCGTGCACGATCCCGTCGAGGCCACCGAACTCGCGCTCGGCCAGCTCACGCACCTCACGCAGGCGCGCCGCGTCGGTGACGTCGGCGGCGACGACGTGCACCACCGCGCCCGCGGCCTCCATCCGCCGCACGGCGAGGATCGCGCGCCCGGTGCGGTCGGTGCCGCCGTGCGCGGCGAGATGCGGGTCCCACTCCGCCCGCGGCGGCAATGCGGTGCGGGCGAGCAGCACGAGCTTCGCCCGCACCCGGCGGGCGAGGTCCTCGGCGAGCGTGATGCCGATGCCGCCGGTCCCGCCGGTGATCAGGTACCGGCCGCCGTCGCGCAGCACCGGCTCGGCGGCCGGGGGCAGTTCGATCTGGGTGTGGTCCAGCACCCAGCGGCGGCCTGTCCGCAGCGCGACCTCGGCCGCCGCGTCGGCCGGGCGGAACAGCTCGGCGACGGCGTCCTGCGGGTGGTCCGCGTCGACATCGATCCGGCGCACCACCGTGCCCGGGACCTCCAGCGGCACCACCCTGGCGATGCCCGCCAGGGTCGCGTGCTCGGGGCGGGTCAGGTCGGTGCCGGTGACGTCGGCGGCTCCGGTGCTCAGCACGTCGATCCGCATCGGCTCACCCCAGGCCTGGACGAGGTTGAGCACGCTGAAGAACCCGTGATCCTGGGCGGCCATGCCGCGCTCGTCCCCGGTCAGCGTCCAGGCGTGCACGACCCGCTCGGGCCGGGCGGGCAGCGCGGCCACGAGCGCGTCGTAGTCCTCTCGTACCCCGGGCCGGACGGTGAATCCCGTCTCCGTCACGGCGAACCCGTTGCCGGGACGCACTTCGGTGACCGTCACACCCGCGTCACGCAGCTGCCTCGGCAGGACGTCCTCGGCGGCGAAGACGAGCGCGTTCGCGAAGGGCTCGCGTCTCAGGTCCGGTTCCGCCTGCCGCCACGCCGGGACCGCGAACCACTCGGACAGCGGCAGCGGACCGCTCCGCCGCGCGGGCCGGGCGTCCGTGACCGGGTCCGGATCGACCCAGTACCGCTTGCGCGCGTACGGGTAGCCGGGCAGCGGTACCCGGTGGCCGGGCGCGCCGAACGTCCGCGAATCCAGGGAAACCCCGTTCGTCCACAAGAGACCGGCGGCGCCGTACAGCGTTTCGACGTCGCCGATGCGCTCGGTCCGGCCCGGCAGGCTCGGCTGCGGCGCGGGCATGCCCTTCGGGACCTGGCCGCGGGCCAGCCCGGCAAGCTGGTGACCGGGGCCGCATTCGACGAGCGCCCAGCGGCCGCCGCGCACGAACAGATTCTTGACACAGTCGCCGAACCGGACGGCCTGGCGCAGGTGAGAGGCCCAGTAAGCGGGGTCGGTGGCCTGGGCGTCGGTGATCCAGTCGCCGGTGACGTTCGACAGGAACGGCAGCGCGGGCGCGGTACGGACGACGGCGGTGACGGCGGCGGTGAACTCGGCCAGTACCGGGTCCATCATCGGCGAGTGGAACGCGTGCGAGGTCACCAGCTCGCGGCACTGCACGCCGCTGGCCTTGAGCGTCGCCGCGAAATCCGCGACCGCGTCCGGCGGTCCGGCCACGACGCACGTGCCGGGCCCGTTCACCCCGGCGATCGCGAGGGTGCCCGGCAGCCGCGTGGTGACGCTCTCCTCGTCGAGCTGGACGGCGAGCATCGCCCCGGCGGGCATCGACTGCATCAGACGGCCGCGGGTGGCGACCAGGTTCAGCGCGTCCGGCAGGGTGAAGACCCCGGCGACGGTGGCGGCGACGTACTCGCCGACCGAGTGACCGATCATCGCCGAGGGCAGCACACCCCAGCTCTGCCACAGCTTCGCCAGCGCGTACTCGACGACGAACAGCGCGGGCTGGGTCACGCGGGTTTCCCGCAGCGCCTGCTCGCCACCGGGTGAGAAGATCAGGTCGCGCAGCTCCGGCAGCTCGGATTCGAGCAGCCGCAGGCACTCGTCGACGGCCGCGGCGAACACCGGCTCGGCCTCGTACAGCTCGGCGCCCATCCCGGCGTACTGCGAACCCTGCCCGGGGAAGAGGAACGCCACGTTCGGCTCCCCGGCCTGTGCGGACACGAGGCGCCGCGAGTCCCGCAGCCCGTCGACCGCGTCCTCGGAGTCACGGGCGACGACGACCGCGCGGTGCGGGTACTCGGTGCGCCCGGCGGCCAGGGTGTGGGCCACGTCGGCGAGGTCGAGATCGACGTCCCCGGCCAGCCGCTCGGCCAGCCCGTCGACGGCGGCCGAGAGCGCCTCCGCCGTGTTGGCCGACACCCGCAGCAGATGCGCCGGGTGCGGCGCCCTGCTCCACTGCGGGGCGGGCGCCTCCTCCAGCACGACGTGCGCGTTGGTACCGCCGACGCCGAACGAGCTGACGCCCGCCCGCCGCGGTGCCGCGGCCGCCTCCCACTTCGTCACCCCTTGCGCCGGGTAGAACGGGCTCGCCGGGAAGTCGATGCCCGGGTTGGGTTCGTGGTAGTTGATGGTCGGCGGGATCAGCCTGTGCTCCATGACGAGCACGGCCTTGATCAGCGAGACCACGCCCGCCGCCTGCGACAGGTGACCGATGTTGGACTTCACCGAGCCGATCGCGCACCAGCCGGTGTCCGCGACCCCGTTTCCGTACACAGTGGACAGTGCGGCGATCTCCATCGGGTCGCCCAGCGCCGTGCCGGTGCCGTGCGCCTCGACGTAGCCGATGGTGCGCGGGTCGACACCGGCCATGCCGACGGCCTGCGCGATCGCCTCGGTCTGCCCGGCCACGCTGGGCGCGGAGAAGCCGACCTTGGTGGCGCCGTCGTTGTTGATCGCGTTGCCCAGCACGACGCCCCGGATGTGGTCGCCGTCCTCGATCGCCTGCGACAGCCGCTTCACCAGCACGACCCCGGCGCCGCTGCTCCAGACCGTGCCGTTGGCGCCTTCGTCGAACGCGCGCACGTGGCCGTCCGGCGAGGTGAAGCCTTCGACGCCCATATAGCCGATGCCATGCGGCATCTCCAGGTTGACCCCGCCCGCCAGCGCCATGTCGCATTCACCGTTGCGCAGCGCCTCACAGGCCAGGTGCACCGCGACCAGGGACGTCGAGCAGGCGGTGAACACCGCGAGACTCGGGCCGCGCAGGTCGAGCTTGTACGACACCGAGGTCGTCAGGTAGCTCGGCTGGTTGCCGGTCGAAATGCCGATACCGCCGTGCTGCGAGGCGAGAATCCGCTCGTTGCGCAGCAGGTTCTCCTTCAGGTAGCCGGTGCCCCCCGACCCGCCGTAGACGCCGATCGCGCCGTCGAAGCGGGCCGGGTCGTAGCCCGCGTCGGTCAGCGCGGCGTGGCACGACTGCAGGAACAGCCGATGCTGCGGGTCGGTGATCTCTGCCTCGCGGCTGGTCATGCCGAACAGGTCCGCGTCGAACTCGTCGAAGCCGTCGACCACGGTGGTGGCGTTCACCCAGCTCGGATCGTCCACAGTGGCCTCTTCGGCGCCGCGGGCGATCATCTCCTCGCGGGTGGCGGGCACGATCGACTCGACGCCGTCGACGAGGTTGCGCCAGAACTGCCGCGCGTCACGCGCGCCGGGCACGCGTACATCGAGTCCGACGATCGCGATCGGTTCGGCTCCGGGATCGCCGGCGCCGGTTTCGGGAAGGTGGGTCACGGTGGTGCTCCTATCCGAGGCCGGCCGGGCCGGCGGTGCTGCGGGGTCTTCTGGTCTGGGTGCGGCCGCGGCGGGCGGCGACGCGCTCGGCCGCGCGGGCCAGCTCCGGGCTGGCTCCGCCGCCGGAGTGCAGGTGCGCGGCGAGGGCGCGGACGGTGGGATGGCTGAGCAGGTCGACCATCGGGATCCGGCGGCCGAGCCGGGCGGTGACCTGGGCGTGCACCCTGGCCAGCGCGAGCGAATGCCCGCCGACGTCGAAGAAGTTGTCGGTGTGCCCGACTTCGGCGACGCCGAGGACGTCGCACCAGGCACGGGCGATCACGGCCTCGGTCGCGGCGAGCGCCACCGGGTCCGCGGCGGCGGCCGTCGGTGGCGGTGGCAGTGCGCGGCTCATCGCGTCCGGCGCGGCGGTGCGGACGCCCGCCCGCGGCAGTTCCGGCACGCTCGTCCCGACCGGCGCGTCCGGCGCCGCGGTCAGCGCGGCGAGCAGGGCGACGTAGTCCTCGGCGAGCCCGGTCATCCGCGTGTGGTCGAACAGGTCCGGGTTGTACAGCAGTTCGACGCCGTCGTCGTGGACGTACACCGTGAGGTCGAACGGTGACCCCGGCTTGTCCACCGGCAGCCACCCCGACCGCACGCCGGGCAGGTCCAGCCGCGGCTCGGTGAAGTTCAGGACGTTGAACATCACCTGCACGAGCGGGGCGTGCGCGGGATCGCGGGGCACGCCGAGCGCCTCGACGAGCCGCTCGACCGGCGCGGCCGGATGCGCGGTCGCGGCGAGGAGTTCCGCGCCGCCGCCGCGGACGTGCGTCGCGAAGTCGGCAGAGTCGTCGGCCCGCAGCCGCACCGGCACGATGTCCACGAAGAACCCGGCGACCTCCTGGAACTCGGCGAGCTGCCGGTCCGCGACGACCGTGGCGACCAGGTGGTCGGCCGCGCCGGTGAGCCGCCGCAGCAGCTGGCCGAACGCCGCGAGCAGCACTCCGGCACGTGTCGTGCCGGTGCGGGCGGCCAGTGCCCGGACCGACTCGGCGGCACCGTCCGGAAAGGACTGACGCAGGCTCGCGCCCCGGTAGGTCTGCACGGCCGGGCGCGGCCGGTCCCTCGGTAGGTCCACTGTGGAGGGTGCACCGGCGAGATGTCCGGTCCACCAGGCGACATCAACGGCCTCCCGGCGTTCGTCGCGTCCGGCCCGCCACACCGCGTAGTCCGCGTAGGACGCCACCGGTGGCGGCAGTGGCTCGCCCCGGTAGGCCGCCGAGAGGTCGGCGCAGAGCAGGTCCTGCGACCAGCCGTCGAACACCGCGTGATGCAGCGTGAAGCCGAGAACGTGCTCCGTCTCGCCGAGCCGGTAAAGCCGTACGCGCCAGGGAGCCTCACGGTCGAGGTGCACGGGCGTCGCGGCGTCGGCGGCCAGCCGGGCACGCAGGCCGTCCTCGGTCACCGGCGCCATCGGCAGCGGGACGTCCGACGGCGGCAGGCGATCCGCCAGTGGCGCGCCGTCGACGGACCGGATGCGCCAGCGGAGCACGTCGTGCCGCTCGGCGACCGCGCGCAACGCGTGGCGCAGCGCGTCGACGTCCAGCGCGCCGGTCAGCCGGAACGCCATCGTGATGTTGTACGGCGCGGCGTCCGGGGCGAGCTGGTCGAGGAACCACAGCCGCCGCTGCGGCGGGGACAGCGCGGGCGTGTGCCCGGTGGTCAGCCCCGGTCCGGTCAGTGGCGGCGCGGCCGCGACCCGCCGGGTGAGCCCGTCGAGAGTGCCGCCCGCGAACACGTCCTCCGTGGCGACGTCCGCGGCCAGCTCCGCCCGCAGTGCCGCGACCAGGCGCATCGCGGCGATCGAGTTCCCGCCCGAGGTCAGGAAATCCGTCCCCGCGCCGTCGCCGAGCACCCGCCGCCAGATGGCCGCGACCGCGCGTTCGGCCGGGGTGCCGAGCGGGCCGAGGTCCTCCCGCTGTCCCGCGAGCATCGCTTCGGCCAGGTCGCGCAGGGCGGGCCGGTCGATCTTGCCAGTGACCGGGTTGACCGGCAGGCGGTCGAGCACCTGGACCGCGGCCGGGCGCATCGCCGCGGTGAGCCGGTCCCGGCCGAGTACGTCCACATCGGACGGTGCGGACGCCGGTGCCAGGAAGGCCACCAGCCGGGTGCCGCCCAGCCCGGGGACGGCCGTCACGGCCGCGGCGTCGACGTCCGGGTGGGCCGTGAGCGCGGCCTCCACCTCGCCCAGCTCGATCCGCTGGCCGCGGACCTTCACCTGCCGGTCGGCGCGGCCGGCGAACCCGAGACGGCCGTCGGGCAGCTCGCGGACCAGGTCGCCGGTGCGGTAGAGCCGCTCCCCCGGCGTGATCGGGTCGTCGATGAACTTCTCGGCGGTCAGCTCCGGGCTGCCGAGGTAGCCCTGCGCGAGGCCCGGCCCGCCGATGAGCAGCTCGCCGATCTCGCCGGGCGTGACCGGCCGCAGCTCGGCGTCCAGGATGTACGCCCGGTGGTTCGGCGTCGGGCGGCCGAGCGGCAGTGGGTCGGCGGGGATGCCGGTGACCTCGTCGATGACGACCGCCACGGTGGTCTCGGTCGGGCCGTAGGCGTTGTAGAAGCGCCGGCCCGGCAGCCAGCGCGCGGCGAGCTCCGCGGGCACCGGCTCACCACCGCAGGCGACGACGCGCCAGCCGGGAACGGCCGCGGGGTCCACCATGGACAACAGCGTCGGCGTGGCGAAGCCCCACTCGACGTCGTGCTCGACGAGGAACCGCCGCAACCGTTCGGGGTCGGCCCGGTCGGCGGCCCCGGCGAGCTGGACCGAACCGCCGTACGCCAGCGGGACGAACACGTCCATGGTGAAGGCGTCGAAGGCGAGCGAGGAGAGGCCGAGCGTCCGGGTGCCGGGCCGGATCCCGAGGGCGGCGGCGAACCCGGTGACGAACGCGACGACGTTGCGGTGACTGGTCAGCACGCCCTTGGGGCGGCCGGTGGAGCCGGAGGTGTAGAGGAGGTGGGCGAGGTCGTCCGGTCCGGCGGGGCATTCGACGGGCCCGTCCGCGGGCGGGGGCACGTCGAGTGCCTCGATGCCTTCCGTGGCACCGAATTCGGCCCGGGCGCAATTACCGACGACGAGGGAGAGCCCGGCGTCCGCGGCGATTTCGGCCAGCCGCGCCTTCGGGCCGCCGGGTTCGAGCGGCACGTAGGCGGCCCCGGACAGCAGCACGCCCACGACGGTCGAGATCAGCTCCGGCCGCCGGTCGGCGCAAATGCCGACGCGGGTGCCGGGCCCCGCGCCCCGTGCCCACAGCAGCCGGGCGACGCCGGTCGCCGCGGCGACCAGTTCGCGGTAGGTGAGCCGGGCGTCACCCTGCCGGACGGCGACGGCGTCCGGGGTGCGCGTGGCCTGGGCGAGGATCAGCCCGGTGATCGTGGTGTCCGGATAGGACAGTGGCGGGCCATGGCCGCCCACGACGGGCAAGGTGTCGGTCACCGAAGGCTCCCCTGGTCGGATGTGTGATGAGGCGGTGGGTCGATCCAGTGCCGCTCCCGCTGGAACGGATAACCCGGCAACGGGACGCGGCCCGGTGCACCGCTCGCGAACCGCGCGGCCCACTCGACGTCGCCGCCCCCGGCCCAGTGGACAGCCAGGTCCCGCACCGCCCCGGCCGGGCCCTCGACGTCGGTTCCGTTCGCCAGCAGCGCATCGAGCGCGGCGACCGCCGACGCGACCGAGTCCGCCACCACGGCGGCCCGGCACGCGAACGCCCGCCGGGCGGAAAGCGTGTACGCCGCGTCCCCGAGGTCCGGCGCATCCGTGGCGAGCCGATCGCGCAGCCGGGACACCGCCTCTCGCAACGCCTTCGCGTCACGCGCGGACACCGGCAGGACGAACGGACCGCTCGCCGCCTGCCGTGGTGGGGCGGCCGGGGCCTCCTCCACGATCACGTGCACGTTCGTGCCGCCCAGGCCGAACGAGCTGACCCCGGCCACCCGCCGCTCACGGGCGGGCCAGTCGGCGGCCTTCGCCGGGACGTACCAGGGGCCGCCCGCCAGGTCGACCTCCGGGTGCGGGGCCGTGAAGTGCAGGCTCGGCGGGATGACGCCGTGCCGCACGGACAACACGGCCTTGATCAACCCGGCGACGCCTGCCGCCGCGTCGAGATGCCCGATGTTCGTCTTCACCGAGCCCAGCGCACACGTTTCCGTTGGCGCGCCCCGGTAGACACGGTTGAGCGCGGCCACCTCGATCGCGTCGCCCAGCGGGGTGCCGCTGCCGTGGGCTTCGAGCAGCGCGACCTCGTCCGGGGCGACCTCCGCGACGGCCAGTGCCTCGGCCACCGCGGCCGCCTGCCCGGCCGGTCCCGGCACGGCGTAGCCCGCGCGGTCCGGGCCGTCGTTCGTGATCGCCCAGCCGGGCAGCACGGCGTAGACGTGATCGCGGTCGGCGAGGGCGTCCGCCAGCCGCCGCAGCACGACGACCCCGGCGCCCGAGCTGAACCCGGCGCCCGCCGCGGCGACGTCGAACGCGCGGCACCGGCCGTCCGGCGAGGCGAGCCCACCCGAGCGGTACCGCGGCCAGGTCACGTTCGCCCCGCCTGCCAGCGCGACGTCGCACCGGTAGTCCATGAGGCTCTGCGCGGCCAGCGCGACCGCCGCGAGCGAACTGGAGCACGCGCTCTGCACGGCCACCGCAGGCCCGGTCAGCCCGAGCCGGTAGGCGACCTGGCCGGGCAGGTGGTCGGCGAGCTGGCGACCGGTCAGCCGCCCCTCCCAGTCGTCCGGGTCGACGTCGCCGGTCACCGCCGGATTGCCGAACAGGTGGAACAGGAAGTAGCGGTTCACCGAGGCGGCCGTGAACACCCCGACCGGCCCGGTCTCGGCGGCGGGGTCGCGTCCCGCGTCCTCGAGTGCCCGCCACGCGGTTTCGAGGAACAGCCGGTGTTGCGGATCGGTCCGCGCGGCCTCGTCGGCGGTGAACCCGAAGAACCCGGCGTCGAACTCCTCGACACCCTCGATCCGGCCACCCGCCCGCACGTACGCCGGATCGGCACGCAGGCCCGGCCCGATGCCCAGCGCCGCCAGCTCGTCGTCGGCGTAGTCGTGGATCGAGTCGACGCCCGCGCAGAGGTTCCACCAGAACGAGGCGGCGTCCGGCGCGCCGGGGAACCGGCAGGCCAGTCCGACGACGGCGATGAGATCCCCTGCCGCCTCCTCCGCGGTGACAGGCGACCGAGTGTCCGAAGTGGACTCCGTGAACCAGGCGGCCTGCCCGGCGATCGTCGTGTGCTCGAACAGGGCGAGCAGCGGGACGTCCACCCCGAACTCGTCGGCCAGCCGCGCCTGCACCCGGCCGAGCCGCAGCGAGTCGCCGCCGGCGTCGAAGAACGCCTCGGTGCGCCCGACCCGGTCACGGCCGAGCACCGCGCACCAGATCCGGTGCACGCGTTCCTCGGCCGGGGTCAGCCGCTCGGCCGGGACGGTCGCGGCGGCCCGTGGGTCCGGAAGTGCCCGTTCGTCGAGTTTTCCGGTGACAGTCAACGGAAAACCGTCCAGCACCGCGACGGCCGCGGGTACCGAGTAGCCGGGCAGGACGTCCGCCAGCGCGGTCCGCAGCACCCGGCCGTCCGGACGCGGGCCGGTCGCGGTCACGTAGGCGAGCAGGTCGCCGTCGCGGACGATCGCGCGGGCTTCGGCCACGCCGGGCTGTTCGGCGAGCCGGGCCTCGATCTCGGTCAGCTCCACCCGGAAACCGCGGACCTTGACCTGCCGGTCGAGCCTGCCGAGGCAGACGAGGTTCCCGTCCGGCAGCAGCCTGCCGAGGTCGCCGGTCCGGTAACGACGGCCGCCGTCGGCCGTCATCCCGAACGCCGGGCTCGGCTGGTCGAGGTAGCCGTCGACGAGGTGCCGTCCGCGCACTTCGAGTTCGCCGCTGTCCAGCACGGTGAGCGTGAACCCGGGCAGCGCGCGCCCGATCGGCAGCGGCCCGTCGGCGTCCGGGCCCAGCTCGGCGGCGGTCGTCCGGTACTGCGCGGCGAAAGTCACCTCGGTGGCGCCGTAGCCGTTGACGAACGCACAGTCCGGCGCGAACCGGCCGCGGCGGACGTCGGCGTGGGTCGCCTGCTCGCCGCCGAGCAGCACGGTCCGCACGGACGGGAGGCCGGTCTCGCCGAGGACGTCGAGCAGATGCCGGTAGACCGTGGGCGTCGAGTGGTAGACGGTCACCTCGTGCCGGGCCAGCTCGCGCGCGGCGTGGGCGAGGCCGTGCGCGCGCAGGTCGACAGGCACGACCGCGGCGCCGCTGAGCAGTGCCGGGTACAGGTCCGGGATCGCCGCGTCGAAGCCGAACGACGCGAGCAGGCTGAGCCGGTCGGCCGCGGTGATGCCGAGCGCGGCGATCTGGTTGTCGACGACGTGCAGGAGGTTGCGGTGGGTCTGCGCGACGGCCTTCGGCCTGCCGGTGGACCCGGAGGTGAACAGCACGTACGCCGGGCTGTCCGGATCGGATTCGGGCACCGGGAGCGGCGCGGTCTCCGTGCCCGAACGCACGAGCCGCGCGGATCCGTTACGGCACAAGGACTCCGCCAGTTCGACGTACTCCGGGTCCGCGAGCACTGCGGTCACCCGCGCGGCGGCCAGCTGGTATTCGAGACGCTCCCGGGGGAAGGTCGGGTCCAGCGGGACGTAGGTGCAGCCCGCGGCGAGGGTGCCGAAGATCGCCGCGATCGCGGCGCTGCCGTGCCCGGTGACGAGCCCGACCCGCTCCCCCGGCAGGACACCGGCGTCGCGCAACCGCAGCGCGCGGCCTCCCGCGAGTCCGGCGAGCCGGGCATAGGTGAGCCTGGTGCCGTGTTCGATGACCGCGATCCGGTCGGGCGACTGCCGGGCGTGCACATCGAATCGGCTGACGCAGCCGGTTTGTGTCATCGGGCGTCGAGCAGTCGCTCCGAGGTTTTTCGGGCGCGCGACAACAACGGCGTGGACTTCATCTTGCTCCCCAGTGACCATTCAGGTGAAGAATTACGCAAGGTTAAGGCGACCTGTCGCGCCAAGGAATACGAAATCTGTCGATTTGGTTCGGATGGCCTACTGATCTTGGACCAGACGTTGCAGCTACACACGTCTTCCAGCCCAATCGGCGGCCAGGGCGACATTTCGCGCCCGAATTTCCGACCACTATGGACACTCGATCGACTACACCCGGTAATGCGTCGGATATTAACCGACACCATGCGGGAAATGCTTCTACAAACAACCGGAAGGCGAATTCGTCGAAATCGATTCAGGAATACGATTCCCGATCACGCGGGACTTCCCGGAGCCGCCGGAACCCTGCTTGTGCGTCGTGGTCCGGGCGCGCCGCGGCCGCGGTGGCGCCACCCCCTTGCACGAAACCCGGCACCACCGCGGCCACCATGAACGGCACGATCGTTCTTCGCATCGCCGCCCTCGCCCTCCCCGGTCCGAGTGCGGCGAAGCGCGACCGTGTGCTCCCGCCTGCGTGGGCGGGACGCGTCGCTCGAACAGGACCGTAGGCGAGAAACGCGACGGCCTCTGTCGTCGCGCTTGCACGGCGCTGTCGTCCGGGCGAGCACGCGGATTCGGCTACCCGTGCGCGGAAAGCAGTGCCCGGATCTCGGCGGCGACGGTCTCATCGCCGTCGTGAAGGCACCTGTCGTAGGCCTCTCGCCACACTCGGCGCGCTTGATCGACGTCGCCGTCCGCGAGCAGCGCGTGCCCCAAGCCGACTCGGAGCGGCACTGCCAACCTGGTCACGTGGAGCTCCTCGACGAGGTCGACGGCTTCCCGGTACGTCGCGGCGGCGCTGCGATGACCACCCGACCCCGCCTGTACGGCGGCGATGGTCTCCAAACCGGCGGCGATCCGCGAGGGTTCCGTCCCGTCGCGAAAGGTGTCGAGGGCTCGCTGGGCGGGTCCACTCGCCTCTTCGTAGCGGCCGAGCCCGACGAACGTGTCCGCGAGGTTGTTGAGTGCCATCGCCGCGGACAGGTCGTCACCGACCGACTCGTACAACCGGACCGCTTCGCGCAGCGGCTCGACAGCCTCGTCGAACAGGCACAGCCAGTTGAGGGCCGACCCGAGGTTGAGCAACGCCGTGCCCTGTTCGGCGAGGTCGCCCAGTTCGCGAAAGATCTCCAGCGCCGCGCGGCAGTAGGTGATCTGCTTGTCGCGGTCGGCGGCGCGGCCGTAGCCGGTGCTCGCGCCGTTCAAGCACTTGCCCTGGAGGAACCGGTCGCCCGTGGCGGTCGCGCTGAGGACGGCGGCTTCGCCCATGTCGACTATCCGTTGCCAGTATCCGCGCAGGTTGAGGTAGTGCCAGGACAGCTGGAACAGCGCCGCGGCTTGGGCGTGCAGGCCGTGCTCGTCCGCGCCGAGGACCAGCCTGGCGATCGTGTCGATCTCCCGGTCGAACCAGGCGACCGCGGAGTGGTGGTCAGCGAAGTCGACGACCGGAACGCCGTGCCCGGCCACGGGGAGCGACATCCGGTGCGGAAGGCCGCTGAGCTGCTCGCGTGCCCGCTCCGCGGTGTGCGCGTAGTGCGCCGCCAGCCTCTCGACCGCCGCCGTCGCACCGGGCAGAACCGCCGCCTTGTCGCGCGCGTACTGCCGAAGCAGGTCGTGCAGCTCGAACCGGTCGGGCAGCCGCTGCTGGAGCATGCTGACCTCCGCCAACCGCCCGAGCGCGGCACCCGCGGCCGCCGGCGGGATCCCGGCCAGCGCGGCGACCGCGTGCCTTCCGACGCTGTCGCCGGGAAACAGGCCGAGCACATCGAACACCGCCGCCGCCTGCGCGTCGAGCGCGTCGTAGGACCAGTCGAACAGTGAACGCAGGTCGCTGTCGCGGTCGTCGTCGACCGACAGCACCTCGAGCCCGCGCTGGTCGGCCAGCTCGTCCCGCAACGAAGACAGCGGCCACTCCGGATGCCGGGCCGCGTGGTCCGCGGCCAGCCGCAACGCCAGCGGCAGCCGGGCGCACAACTCCACGATCGCCGCCGCCGCGTGCGGCTCGGCCGCCACCCGGTCCCGGCCGACCTGATCGGTGAACAGCTCCAGCCCCTCGGCCGGGGAGAGCAGGCCCAGGGTGATGTGGCGCGCCCCTTCCCGGGCGGACAGGCCGCGTAACTTGCGGCGGCTGGTCACCACGACCGAACCCCCGCCGGGCAGCAACGGCCGCACTTGGGCGCTGTCACGGGCGTTGTCCAGCACGACGAGCATCCCGCGCGCGGCGGACTCGGTGCGCCAGAGCGCCGCCCGCTCCTCGACATCGGCCGGGACGCGCTCCGGCGACACCCCGAGCGAACGCAGCAGCACGTCGAGTGCGTCCGCCGGATCGACCGGCACGCTGGGACCGTAACCACGCAGGTTCAGGTACAGCTGCCCGTCCGGGAACCGCGGCACGACCTGATGTGCCCAGTGCACGGCCAGGCTCGTCTTCCCGATGCCGGCGGCACCGTCGACGGCGGAGATCACGACCGGTTGACCGTCGGCCCCGCTCACGAGACGGTCCAGACCCGCCATCTCGTCACAGCGCCCCACGAACCCGCGCACGTCCCCCGGCAACTGGCGAGGCACCTGCGCCCTGGCGGGCTGCCCGGCCACGAGCGTTTCGTCGTCGAGCAGGATCGCCTGATGCAGATCGGCGACGGCGCGCCCCACGTCGAGGCCGAGTTGCTCCCGCACCAGGCCGGCGACCTGGCGATAGGCGTCCAGCGCCTCGGCCCGCCGCCCCGACCGGTGCAGCGCCAGCATCAACCTGGCCCACAGCGACTCGCGCAGCGGATGCCGCGCGGTGAGGTCTCGCAGGTCGGCGATCACCTCCTGCCCGTGACCTCGCTCCAGATCGACGTCCAGCATCCGCTCGCGGGCGGCGAACCACAGCTCGGCGACCTGCGGTCCCGCCTCCGCCCGCAGCCCCGGCGAAGCGACGTCCTCCAGCGGATCTCCACGCCACAACCGGACCGCCGACGCGAGCGACGCATACTCACGGCCGGTGTCCCCTTCCCTCGCGGCGACGGCCGCCGACTCGACCAGCTCGCGCAGTCCGAGCAGGTCGAGCTCGGTGGCGGTGGCACGCAGCAGGTACCCACCCTCGGTCGTCTCGATGACTTCGGCTCCGAGACTGCGCCGCAACCTGCTCACCAGGGTCTGGAGACCATTGCGCACGTCCAGCGGGGACTCCTCGTCCCACACGTGAGCGATCAGCTTCCACAGCGGGACCACCTGATTCGCCGAGAACGCCAGCGATGCCAGCAACGCCCGCTGCCGCCCGCCCACGTCCACCGGCCCCGCGGCCGTCTCGACCTCGAACGGCCCCAGCACCCTGAGCCGCAGACCTCGAGCCGTTGCTTTGCTCTGAACCATGACCGCCCTTCGTTCGGCGTCACCGATCATGCCGCAAAACCGAACGACTCGGTCGCCCCGTTTCGGACTCCGGTCAGCGGTGCACCAGGCCTCGAAGTCGACGTAGCGTCGTCACCATGTCCAAGGGACAGAAGCCCGCTCTGAGCTTCTGGGGCTTGATGGGCCGCACGACAGCAACGAACGCGCCGACCGCGACATCGGCTTCGACGATGACGGCGACGCCGACTTCGACTGAAGGCCCACGGAGAGACTGATCGTCCGCGCGCTCGAACAGGGCGTCTCGGAATTGCTGATCGACACTGCGGAGCGCTACCACCTCGCAAGCAGAAGCCTATTGCGGAGAAGGGCAAACATGTCGTGTTCGCGGGCGGGGCGTGCCGGGCTGAAGGCCCCCTTCATCGCGTCCGAAGGAAGCCTTCGGCGTCGCGGATCTGAACCGACCGCACCTGACCGTCCACGTGGGACACTTCCAGACGCCCATATGCACGCTTACGAAGGGGGCCGTGAGTGGCAAAGCGGATTATTGAGGGAAAGGTCAAAAGTGTAGTGCTCGGGCGGGATGGGTGTTCACCCGTGATCGGGAGACGTTCACGGAGTTCGGGGTCTGATCACGCGAGCCACGCCTTCGCTCACCGTGGGTTCAGTCCAACGCCACCGTGAAGGCCACAGCAGCCTTTTCGGGACGTCGCGAAGGACACCTTCATCCCGTTACCGGCCACGCCACCTTTGACTTACCCCTCGATAGAACATCCAGCCAGCAGCCTTTGGCCTTCCTAGGAACACACCGAAGCGAGATGTGCGAGGAGCAACGCCGTCGTGGTCTCGGCGGCCTCTTCGGGGATGTTGTGCCCGATCCCTTCGAGATTCTCCAGCCGGTACGGTCCGGTGACCCAGTTCTTGGTCGCCGCCACACCCGAGGGGGCGACCATGCGATCCTTCGTACTCGCGATGAAGAGCGTCGGCACTGTAACCCGCTGCTCGTAACCCGTGAAATCGTTGGCCCGGTACCAGTTCAACGCGGCGGTCAGGGCGCCCGGTTCGGAAAGCCGCCGGAAGTACTCCGCGCACTTCTCCGGCGAGGCACCCGGAATCTTGGGCGGCCCGCCCGAGAGAATCCAGTTCTCCGGGATCGGGGTCGGCGCCCGGAAGTCGTCCATGTACTTGGACGCCTCCTGCTGCACGGGATCGGTCCGCAGCGCCTCGGCGAAGGCGCCGAGATGCGGCACGGAAACAGCGGTCAGCGACCGCACCCGGCGTGCGTACTTCGCCGCGGCGACCCAGGCGACCGCGGCGCCCCAGTCGTGTCCGACCAGGTCGAACCGGTGCCAGCCGAGGGAATCGGCCATCGCCCGGACGTCCCGGACGGCGTGATCCAGGTGGTAGTTCTCGATCCCGAGAGGGCGTACGCCCGGTGAGTAGCCCCGTTGGTCGGGAGCCACCGCCCGGTAACCGGCGGCGGCGAGTGCGCTCAACTGATGCTCCCACTCGATGCCGAACTCCGGGAATCCTTGCAACAACAGTACTTTCCGGCCGTGCCGCGGACCGGCGGCCACCGCGTCGAAGGTCCCGGCGGGAGTGGGGGATCCGCAGCGGTTTGATCCGCGCCGGCTCGGCGGCTTGTGCGGTGCCCGCGATGCCCAGGGACGCCACGCCGATGGCGGCCGTGGCACTCATGGTGAGGAAACCGCGACGAGAAGGAGAGAACGACATGCGGCCAGCCTGTCGGCCGAGCAGGACGAAGAACATCGGGAACACCCCCGTCATCCCACTGGTGCAGGCCCTACCAACGGCGGGCCTGGCTTCGTTGCTGGAGATGTCGGGCAAAGCTTGGACCAGCCAACCGCCGACGTCATCGGCTCACACGCTCGACCACGAGGAATGACCGTCGGCGCCCCGGGCGAATTCGGCGGCGTACGCGGCTTCGCCCAAGGCATCGCGCGCTCGCGCCGCGATGCGGTCGACGTCGTCCTGTTCACCGGCGGGCAGGGGCATCCCGACCGAACGCCGGGCCGCCTCGGCCTGTCCGAGCAGCCTCGCCGCCTGCCCGGCGTGACCCGCCAGTCCCTGTGCACCGGCCAGGCCCTCCAGTGCCAGGGCGATCGTGCGGGGATCCCCGGTGCCGCGGGCGACGGACAGGCCTTCCTGCTGGAGCTTCAGCGCGGAAGCCGCCTCGCCCCTCAGCTCGGCGACGAATCCCAGTTCGGCGAGGATCAACGCGGGCAGACCGGTTTCGTGCGCCATCTTCCGGTGCAGGTCGAGCACGTTCCGCAGGTGTGTCTCCGCGGCATCGAGGTCGCCTTCCCGGCGCGCTCCCATTCCGAGCCCGATCTCGGCGAACAACTCGGCGACCACGTTCGACAGCTCGACCGCGAGCAGCCTCCCGCGCTCGTGGAACTCCCGGGCTCGCGGATAGTCCCTGGTGAGCAAAGCGATCCGGCCCAGCCCCGAAAGCCGGAAGGACACCTCCGTCCACAGCCCGAGCTCCTCGGCCATGCGCAGGCCCTCACGGCACAGCCGTGCGGCGCGTTCGTAGTCGCCAGTCGACTCGGCCAGTGCCTGGAGCGGCTCCATGGCCTTCACTTGCCCCCACTGATCACCCAGCTCACGAAAGAGCTCCAGGCTCTGCTCACCGTGGCGCCGCAGCGCGTCGAAGTCCCCCACCAGCATGGCGTAGAACGCAAGGCTGCTCAGCGCGGCGGCTGTGCCCCATCGGTCGTCGAGCGACCGGAATGTCGCCAGCGCCGATTCGGCCAGCTTCCGGCTCGGCGACACATCGCTGATGGCGAACAGGTTCAACCCCAGGAACCATTCGGCGCGAGCCTTGCCGAGCGGATCGTCGATCTCCTCGTACGGTCGCAGCGCTTCGCGGCATTTCGCGACCGGGTCGGCGCTTCCGCCGAGCAGCAGCCGGACGCCGCCCAGCCGGCCCGTGGCACCGGCCACCAGTGCGGGCGGCGCGTCGGCGCCGACCGACAGCGCCAGCGCCAGCGACCGCTCGGCCTCGCCGTTCCGCCCGCGCAGGTACCAGTACCAGGCCATCGCGTTGACCAGGCGCAGGGCGTGTCCGCCGTCTTCGGCCCGTACGGCGCCTTCCAATGCGGTCCGCAGATTCGCGGCCTCGGCGTCCAGCAGGCGAAGCCACCGGCGCTGCCCGTGCTCCCGCAGCCGCGGCTCGGCCCGCTCGGCCAGTTCCGTGTAGTACGCGCGATGCCGGAGCTGGAGCGCGTCGAACTCACCGGCTTCGGTCAGCCGTTCGAGGCAGTAGGCGGTGACCGACTCCAGCATCCGGTACCGGGCGCCGTCGTGCGTGTCGATCAGGACGACCAGCGAACAGTCCACCAGCCGGGCGAGGAGGTCGAGGACCTCCGCCCGGTCCACCCCGTCCCCCGCACAGACCTCCTCGGCCGCGGCGAGCGTGCAGCCGTCGGCGTGCACGGCCAGGCGCCGCAGCACCACCCGCTCCGGCTCGCCCAGCAGGTCCCAGGTCCAGTCGATGACCGCCCGCAGCGTCCGCTGGCGTGCCGGGGCGCCTCGCGTGCTCACCAGCAGGCGGAAACGGTCGTCCAGCCGGGCGGCCAGTTCGTGCACGCCCAGGGTCCGGACCCGGGTCGCGGCCATCTCCAACGCCAGGGGAAGCCCGTCGAGGCGGCGGCAGAGGGAGACGACGGCGTCGACGGTGGTCTCGTCGAGGACGAACCGTGGCGCGGACGCCGCCGCTCGCGCCACGAACAGCTCCACGGCGCTGAACCCGCATATCTCCTCAAGGCTCAGGCCCGCCTCGGCCGCCGGGCGTACCAGCGGAGGCACTTCACTGAGCCGTTCACCGGCGACACCGAGCGGGAGCTGGCTGGTGGCCAGGAAATGCAGGGCAGGCGCCACCTTCAGCAACTGCTCGGCGAGTTCCGCGACGGGCGTGGCGACGTGCTCGCAGTTGTCCAAGATCAGCAGGGTGGGCCGGTCACCCACGGCGCGTGCGACGCGTTCGGCCCGCGGCAGCGGCTTCCCGGAATCGTCGCGGACCCCGAGTGCCGCGTCGACCACCGAGGTCACCTCGGTCCGCCCCGGTGACGGATCGAGCGCGGAGAACTCTGCCAGGTGGACGCCGCCGGGAAACGCCGAGCCGAGCCGAGCGGCGACAGCCAGCGCCAGCCGCGTCTTGCCGACGCCGCCGGGCCCGGTCAGCGTCACCAGCCGATGCGCGCTCAGCAGCGAACGCAGCTCCTCGATCGCCTCGTCGCGGCCGACGAGGCCGGTCAGTGGGGCCGGCAGGGTGGCCGGCGGGCGGGCCACGGTGGTCGCGGGGACGGGCGGGGCGGCCAGCGCCGGATCCTGGGTGAGGATCGCCTGGTACAGCGCGGTGAGTTCGGCGCCGGGATCGACCCCCAGTTCCTCGACCAGCCGGGTGCGCAGATCGGTGTAGCTGCCGAGCGCGGCGCTCTGCCGTCCGGCCAGGTACAGCGCCCGGACGTGGACCGCGCGCAACCGCTCCCGTAGCGGATGCAGGGCGACGAGGTCTCCCAGCTCGTCGGCCACCAGCGCGTGTTCGCCCAGCTCGACCCGAGTCTCGGCGGCTTCCTCGATCGCGGTCAGCCGCTGCTCCTCCCACCGGGCGGCCACGGCACGCGCGAACTCCTCGTCGGCGAAGCCGGCGAACGCGGGCCCGCGCCAGACGGTCAGCGCGTCCGAGAGCAGAACGGCCCGTACGTGTGGTTCGACGGCCTTGCGGGCCCGGGTCAGCAGTTCCTGGAAGTGGTCCGCGTCCGTGCCACCTCGCAGTTCGTAGCCGAGCGGCCCCGACACCACCAGGGAGCGCGCGCCCGGCTCGGCGTCCTCCAGCGCTCGCCGCAGCTGCCACACCTTGGTCTGCAGCACGGCGAGCGGATCACCCGGCCGCTTGGCGCCCCACAGGAACTCGACGAGCCGGTCGGCGGAGACCGGGTGTCCGGCGTGCGCCAGGAGACAGGCCAGCAGCGCACGGACCTTCCGTCCGGGGACCGCCACCGTCGCCCCGCCGGCCGCCCACACCACGAGTGGCCCGAGCACTCCGAAACGCATACGGCCAGGCTAACCCCCGGACCGAGAGAGAACCGAGAGCGGCTCAGGAGCGGCACGGCGCACCGTTCGGGCATGTCATCGAACACCGAGGAAACCGGCATCCGGAAAGCCGGGACCCGGGAATGGCTGGGGCTCGCCGCGCTGGCCCTGCCCACCCTGCTGATCGCCCTCGACCAGAGCGTCCTGTACCTGGCGTTGCCGCATCTCGCCGAGGGATTGCGTCCCACCGGCACCCAGACGCTGTGGATCATGGACATCTACGGCTTCATGATCGCCGGCTTCCTCATCACCATGGGCAGGCTCGGGGACCGGGTCGGCCGCCGCAAGCTGCTGATGATCGGCGCCGCGGCCGTCGGCGTCACCTCGGTGCTGGCCGCCTTCTCCGGCAGTGCCGAGCAGCTCATCGTCACCCGCGCGCTGCTCGGTATCGCCGCCGCGACGCTGATGCCCTCCACTCTCGCGCTGATCGGCACCCTGTTCCACGACCCGGCCCAGCGCGGCCGCGCCATCGCGGTCTGGGCCGGATGCTTCATGGGAGGCACCGCGCTCGGACCGGTGATCGGCGGCGCGCTGCTCGAGTTCTTCTGGTGGGGCTCGGTGTTCCTGATCGGCGTGCCGGTCATGGTGATCCTGCTGATCGTCGCCCCGCTCGTGCTGCCGGAGTACAAGGACCCCGACGCCGAACGACTCGATCTGGTCAGCGTCGTGTTGTCGCTGGCGTCGATCCTGCTGACCATCTACGGGCTGAAGGAGCTGGCACGCCACGGCCTGGCGACCACACCGGTCGCCGCGCTCGTCGCAGGCATCGTCCTCGGCGCGGTGTTCGTGAGGCGGCAACGCAAACTGGCGGACCCGCTGCTGGACCTGGGCCTGTTCAAGATCAGCGCGTTCGCCGCGGCACTGGTGATCCTGGTCGTCACGATGATCGGCACCGGCGGGGCGTACCTCTTCGTCACCGGGTTCCTCCAGATGGTCGAAGGGCTCTCGCCGCTGGACGCGGGCCTGTGGCTGGTGCCCGCGGCCCTCGCGTCGATCCTCGCCGCGCAACTGGCCCCGATCGTCGCCAAGCGGTATCCACTCGGGACCGTCCTCGGGGCGGGCCTGCTCGTCGGCGTAGTCGGCTACCTGCTGCTCGCCTTCGTCGAACCGGGCGGGATGCCGCTGCTGGTGACCGGTTTCGTGATCGTCTTCGTCGGCGTCGGCACCCTCGGCGCGCTCGGCACCGACCTGGTCGTCGGATCCGCCCCACCGGAGCGGGGCGGATCCGCCGCGGCCCTCTCGTCCATCGGCGGTGACCTGGGCACCGCGCTCGGCATCGCCTTGTTCGGCAGCCTCGGTAACGCCGTCTACCGCGGTGTCGTCGAGATACCCGGCGGCGGGCCCGCCGTGGAAAGCATGGAGAACGCCGTCACGACCGCCCAGTCCCTGCCCGGCGATGCCGCCGCCGGGCTGCTGACCGCCGCCGGGGAGGCCTACACCAGCGGACTCAACGCGATCGCCCTCGCCTGCGCCGTCGTCTCCGCGATCAGCGCGGCCATCGCACTGACCGTGCTGCGCAAGAAGGCCGCGGCATGAGAACACCGGCTCGACAGATCGAGCCCCACTTGTGCCCATCGCGCTCCTGCCCACTACACCAGGTCAAGACGTAGCATGGTGATCAGGCGGCGGCGGTCGATCGGCCGCCGCTGTCATCCTTCTTCGGTTCTCCTCGCATGCCACAGCCGGTTCTGACCGGTCCGACTCACTCCACAGGAGACCCTCCATCACTGTTCCCGTCGTTCTGCCGTACGCCGTCAGCGCTCCTCGTTCCCTCACCGATGTGTACGGTCCCGGCATCGCCGTCTGCGCACGCCCCGAACTGGCCGCCACCGAACCTGTGAACAGGCACCGCCACACCCGCGACGTGGTTTCCGCGCGACCGATCGCTGTCGCGGCCGACATGCCCGTGATCTGCAGTGCCGGTGGCACGGACCCGGATTTGCTGGCACACCTGCGTGACAGCGGCCTGCCTGTCGGCACCGACCTGCGCGAGTTCCGAACCGAAAGGGAATTCGCCACCCGCGTGACCGAAGCGATATCCGACGGCCTGCTGATGTCGATGGAATACCCGCAGCCGACCACGCTGTGCCCGGACGAACGCGCGCTCAAAAGCGCGCAACTCGTCGGCTATTTGAACAACAAAGCCAGCATCACCACGTTGGTCGATCCACGTTTCCAAGCGCACCGCAGCGTCGTGACCCGCGGGCAACTCGCGGAGGCGGCACCGGCGGAGAAGTCGTGGGTTCTCAAGGCCGCGACCAACGACGCGCACGGCGGCAGCCTCGATGTCTATCTGCATCAGGCCGACGAACAGATCACGCTGCCGGCTTTCACCGATGTTCTCAACGAGTTCGTCGTCGAGGAGTACCTGCAGATCCTGCGCAACTGGGGCCTGCAGTTCTACGTGGCTGCGGACGCGCGGGCCCGCCTGCTGGCCGTGACCGAACAACGCGTCGACGCGATCGGGGTCTATGCCGGCGGCAGATTCGGTGCGGTCACCACTCCTCCTGCCGAACTGCTCGCCGAATGCCTGGCGATCACCCAGCGCGCGGCCGATGTCGGCTACCGCGGCCTGTGCAGTCTCGACTGCGCCGAAACCCGGGACGGCCAGCAGGTCGTACTCGACCTGAACTTCCGGATCACCAGTGGCTCGATCCCTTTGCTGGCGATGCAGTCCGCCCGCCCCGACACCCTTGACCACCCCGCCGAATCCGTGAAGCTGACCGTCGCCGGTGCACTCACCGACCTGCTCGCCGAGATCCGTCCGGCCTTGGCCGCCGGCGGCCTGCTCGTCGTGGCCGGTCATGACACCGGCCACACGGACAATCCGATCCGGCAAAGCACCCTGCAACTACTGGTCCTCGGGGACGACCCCGACGAGGTGACCGCTCGACGCCGTGCGCTGGAAGAGAAAATCGGCCAATAGCGTTCGGCCGCGGAGTGAAATCCTTACCCCGCAAGAAGTCCTGAACGAGCAGGATCCCACTCTTGACGTGTCTTTCTCTGGTTATCAGGGAAAGACACGTCAAGGACAGGATGGTTTGTTCGCATGTCACTGGTAACGTACGGCGTCGTGTTCACAACAGTCGAGCGAGACCGTGTCCGTGACGAGCTGGTGGCGGCGGCAAAGGCCGAACCGAGGGTCACGGCGGCGGGATTCGCCGGATCAAGTGCACACGGCAAAGAAGACCGCTGGTCGGACATCGACCTGGCGCTGCGCTTGGCTCCCGACGTCGACTACGACGAATTCGTCGCACTATGGACCGAATCGCTCTATCGCAAGCACAATGCGATCACCCATCTGGATGTGCGGGCGGGAAACACGTTGTTCAGGGTGTTCTTGCTGCCCGGCACTCTCCAGGTCGATATCGCGTTCTGGCACGACGAAGACTTCGGCGCGACCGGTCCGCGTTTCGAAGTGCTTTTCGGTGAAGCGAACGATGTCGAGAAGACAAAGTCACCGATGGCGCGGGACCTCATCGACTGGGCTTGGCTCTACGCGCTGCATGCCAGGTCGAGCATCGCCAGGCGTCGAGTCCGGCAGGCGGAATACATGATCAGCGGAATGCGCGACGGGATCTTCACTCTCGCTTGCCTGCGCCACGATGTGCCCGCCACTCAAGGCCGGGGCATCGACGATCTCCCCGCCGAGACGGCCGACCCGATCATGGACGCGCTGGTGCGCTCGGTGGACCCCGCCGAGCTGAGCCGGGCGTTCACTGCCGCGTGCGAGGCTTTGCTGACCGAGGCCGAGCAGGTCGATCCGGACTACGCCGAGCGGCTCGCACCCTCACTCCGCGAGTTGGCCGCCGGCGCAAACCCGTGACCGACGAGGGCCGCCCGGTTGTCAGCGGGACAGCGCGGCGATGAGCGGGCCAGGGTCGGGGTGCTCCGACGTGCCTTGCAGGATGACGGAGGTGGCGCCGGCCGCGCCCAGTTCGGCGATCAGGGCGCGGGCCCGGTCGCCGAGGGCGGGTGCGTCCTGCTCGATCTCCGCGAAGGTGACTACCTGCGGCGCCGGCCGTCCCGCGGCCCGTGCGGCCTCCGTGGCACGGGCTTTCTCCGACGCGACGTACTCGGGGGTGGCGAGCGGGGAGTCGAGGAGCACGCCGTCGCCCACCTCTCCGGCCAGCGCGACGGTCTTCGGCCCCCGCGCGCCGATGATCAGGGGCGGGACCTGCACCGGCGGCCAGTCCAGTGCCACCGCGTCGAGGGTCACATAACGTCCGGTCACGCTGACGGTCTCGCCGTGCAGCAGCCGCCGGACGGCGTCGGCGTGCTCGCGCAGCAACGTCATCGGCGACGCGGCCCGGGCGCCGACCTGCGCCATCCAGTCGAGCACCCCGTGCCCGACGGCCGGGACGAACCGGCCGGGGAACAGCCGCGCCAGCGTCGCGATCTCCATGGCGGCGACGGCCGGGTTGCGCAGCGGCACCGGCATCAGCCCGATCCCGACGGTGAGCCGCTCGCTCCACGCCAGCGCGGCCGCGGCACTGGTGGGACCACCTTCGAGAAAGCAGTCTTCCCACAGCCACAACTCGTCGATACCGGCCTCGTCAGCCGCGACGACGGTCTTTCGCAGCTCCTCCGGCGGCAACTGCGGACGGAACACCACACCAACACGAACCTCGGCCATACCTTCTACGCTAGTCCCACCTCCCGGATCTCCGCCGCAGAACCGATCAGGTTTTCGCGCCGCACCCGTCTGTACAGGTGAGATCGACTCACGGAGGCTGACGCATGCGGAAACTGACCTTTGGCATGAACGTGACCCTGGACGGCTACATCGCCGCGCCCGGCGACGACCTCGGGTGGAGCGGGGGCGAGGGCCCGGACTCGTCACCGAGCGACGAGCTGTTCCAGTGGTGGTCCGACCGGGTGGCGGCGACGGGCCTGGCGCTGTACGGGCGCAAGCTGTGGGAGGCGATGAGTTCCCCCTGGCCGACCGCCGACCGGCGGCCCGGCGCCACACCGGCGGTGATCGAGTACGCCCGTCGCTGGCGGGACATGCCGAAGGTGGTGTTCTCCTCGACGACCGGCACGGTCGACGGGAACACCCGCCTGGTCACCGGCGACGCGGTCACCGAGATCACCCGGCTCAAGGCCGAGGACGCCGGCCCGATGGACATCGGCGGCGCGACGCTCGCCGGGGCGGCCATGCGGGCCGGGCTGATCGACGAGTACGTGCTGGTCACCGTGCCGGTCTTGGTGGGCGGCGGCACGCCGTTCTTCACGGCGCTGGACAGCTGGGTGAACCTGAACCTGGTGGAGACCCGGACGTTTCCCGGTGGCGTGATGTTGACCCGATACGAGACGCGGCACTGATGGGGACTCGGGTGATCACAGTGTCCGCGGCAGGCCCAGCCATGGTTTGCCGGCGGCGTCGAATCCGGTGAGATCGGCGATCTTCCCGTCGACGATGTGCAGGACCGCGATGGCGAACAGCCGGTACTCCGGGTCGTCGGGGGTGCGCAGGTACAGCACGGCGGCGGGCATGCGGTTGACGGTCGTGGCGATACCGCGCCAGTCGTCGTGGCCGCGCTGGAAGAGCCCACCGGAGACCCAGCCGTCCACCGCGTCCTCGGCCGTCATGAGCACGGTGCCCGACTCGGGCAGCATCGCGAAGCGCAGGTCGTCGCGCAGCAGGGACATCAGCCCGTCGAGGTCGTTGCGCTCGTGGGCATCGATGTAGGACTTCACCACGCCGCGCTCGTCACTCGACAGCTCGTGGGTGGCGGGGCTCCGCCAGTCGAGGCGGCGGTCGGGCAGCTGTTCGCGCATCGTCACGCGCGCCCGTTGCAGTGCGCTGGTCACCGAGGCGACGGTCAGCTCGAGGACTTCGGCGGCCTTCGACGCCGGCCAGCCGAGGACGTCGCGCAGGATGAACACCGCCCGCTGCCGCGGCGGGAGGTGCTGGACGGCGACGATGAACGCCAGTTCGATCGTCTCCCGCGCCACCACCGATTCCTGCGGGTCCTCGGGGAGCATCCGGTCGGGGTACGGCTGCAGGTACAGCAGCTCGGAGCCGGGGTCCGACAGCCCGGCCGGTACGGGTGTGCGGTCGTTGCGCTTCTCCAGGAAGTCGAGACAGGCGTTCGTCGCGATCCGGTACAGCCAAGTCCGCAGCGCGGCGTGGCCTTTGAACGACTCCCGCTTGTTCCACACTCGCAGGAACGTCTCCTGCGTCATGTCCTGGGCGTCTTCGTAGTTCGCGAGCATCCGGTAGCAGTGCACCTGCAGCTCACGCCGGTGGCGCTCCGTGATGAGCGCGAATCGCGCCGTATCGCCTGAGCGGGCCACCGCGATGAACGCGGCCTCGTCGGCGCCCAGCGGTCCAGCGTCGGTCATGGTCATCGATCCTTCCACCGGGGCGAGGGGGTCACCAGAAATGACGACGCGGCGGAGGATTTCTGATCGGTGGAGTCGCTGACACTGGGCCGTCGTCAGGGAGGCCGGGTCAGGTAGGTGGCCGCGGACGGCCGAGCGGGTGCACCGGATCCCGGCACACCCGCTCGGCGAACAGCGAAGTCAGTTGGTGGTCGTAGCCTGCGTTTCGCTCTCGATCACGCCGACCTGCTCAGGATCCTCCGGGGCGGCCATGTGGCGAATGCTCTCGCTGCCCTTGTGGTCGTGGGCGCGGGAATGCCGGGAATCCAGCAGACTCCTCAGTTTGTGCGCCGCACCGGCGTACGCGTCGTCCACCGTCGCCGCATGATGGGTGACCACGACGGGTTGCTTGCCTCCGGGGCGCGCTTCGATCACGCACTTCTTGTCTTCCGCCTTGGCACCTCCGTTGTCGCTGAGGTGCACCTCCACCCGGGTCAACCACCCTACGAACCTGGACAGGCTGCTCTCCAGATCCGTCTTCACGTAGGTGGCCAGGCGTTCGCCGCCGTGGACGTTGTGGTCGGTGTTGACTTGGATCTGCACGAGCACCCCTCCGCAGGAAGACAGCGATGATCTCCTTCAGTACCACGGGGACGAGTGGTTCAAACCGCACACGAGGATCGCGCCACCAAGGCCGCACAGCGTGACAGCGAGATGTGCCGCCGGCGCGCCATCTCCCTCAACTCCGCACCCGCCCGCCCACGACTGACCCCGCGGGCGACCAGCACGGCGATCGCTCGCTCGACATCACCAACGGGCACGAGCGCTTTCCTGCGAAACGACAACAAGATTCCTCCAGCGAGCCTTCACAACGACTCCTCGCCACGTACCCATCGGCGGACGGATGAAACCTCCTACTTCGATGTTTGGCGCGGCACAGGCAGGGGAACAGGTAGGCAACGGTCCCCAATCGTGCCGGCAGATTCGTTTCGGCCGCGCAAAGAAAAGAGAGAGTCACCATGATCGTGCTCGGAGTCATCATCCTCGTGATCGGCCTGATCGTCGGCATTCCCGTGCTGACCACCATCGGCGCCGTACTCGCCGTCGTGGGTGTCGTTCTCGCGATCCTCGGCGGCACGGGACGCAAGGTGGGCGGCCGCGCTCACTGGTTCTGAGCCGGCCCTTCCCGCGAGGCCCCGGTCCACGCTCGATCGGACCGGGGCCTGTTCCGCTCCGGCCACGCTTCGAGCGCGGCCGGATCCAGTCTTCGCCTGGTCTCCTTCGATCCGAAGAACGGACATGCCGTCCGCCGCGTCAGCCCGTGACTGCGTGGCGGACGGCATGTCCGCTGTGACCTCAGATTCAGAGCAGCAGGGCTTGCGCTAGTCGGGACGGCCGACCTGGGTGTTCGCCAGGTCGAGACCGATCGCGAAGTCCGCCGTATAGCTGGTTCCGACCTGCTGTGGACGCAACAGCATTTGAGCTCCGCCACTGCGGTAGATCGAGTCGCGGCTGTTGGTCGTGTCGGCCGGGCCTTTCCGCCGGTACGGTTCGGTCCGCAGATAGGCCGCGCCGAACTCGGGCGTGAAGTAAAGCTGCGACGTGAACTCGTACGGCCGGCCGTTGGTTCCGGTGGTTCGAATTTTGACGTGGATATGCAGCGTACGTCCCGTATACCAGCCTGGCAGAATGGTAGTGAACCGGGCAACCCCCGATTGGTCGGTATTCTGATAGCCGCGCAGGAATCGGCGGCCGGAACTTCCCTGCGACGGAATGTCCGAATACAGCCCGAACGCGTCGCACTGCCAGAGGTCGATCATCGCTCCCGGCAGTGGCGTGCACACCTGCTGGCGAATCTGCTGAATGGTGAAGTTGATTGCCAGCGCAGTGCCGGGAACCAGTTGTCCAGTGGCCGGCTCACTGCGGATATCGGAGCGGTTGAGCCGCTCGTCCACGAAGTACGGGCCCTCCATTTGTTCTGGCTTGACCACGCAATCCAGCGTGCAGATCTCGGGTGTGCCCGTGGTGGAGGTGGTGGCACTCGCCGTCGCGGATCCAGCGGCGGCGAGTGTCGCACCGGCGGCGCCGAGCAGAATCAACGCCTGCCGCCTACCGAGCACTCGTCCTACTGGCTCGTCATCGTCATGCATGGATTTCCTTTTCGCCGAATGATGGGAGCGGGAACTGAGCGCGACAAGAGCTTGCCGCAGGGTGCCGCGCGGATCCGATTGTCCGTCATGGCCAGTCCACTGTCGAGAAAGTTCACTCTGGCGCATCATACTTCGACATGAGCAGTATCTTTGATGGGCCAAATTCTCGAACCTCTACTACGGCATTTCGCCTACGACTTTATGAGGTTCAGGTTGAAAAAGTACAACAACAGCGACTATTTTCGCTTACCGCGTTTCGGGGAGGCAACTCATTTCGCATGCGGGGCGCGGAAGTGGCCGGGAGCGGGACACGCTCCCGGCCACCGATCCGCTACCCGGGCAGGACGTTGGTCCACTCGGCGTTGATCCCGGCACCGGCGGGGTTGGCCACCTTGTACACCGCCCCGTCCATGGTGACGAAGACCGACGTCCCGTTCACCCGTCCGGTCGCCGGATCGACGACGAGCCGCTCGCCCTCGGGCAGCAACAGGCCATGCCCGCCCGGCACCGCACCGAGGTTTTGGACACCTGGATAGCCGGCGATCAAGCGGAAGGCCGTGGCCCGGACCTCCGGGGTGGCCGGCAGTGCGGACACCAGTGAGATCAACGACTGGAAGCCGGCTCGTTCCCGGTCGCTCGCGGTGAGCCTGCCCGCGCTCGTCCTGGCGTCGCTGCGCTCGAGGGCCTCGGCGATCCAGGCCTTCAACGCGTCCGGGTCCGCCGGCAGGGCACGCAACTGCTCGAGGGTCAGATCGACGGCGACCAGCGAGAACGGAGTGGCCGAATGCGCCCCGATCGGCATGACCTCGCCTCCCGTCTTCGCTCCCCGCATCCACGACTGGCCGTCCGGCTTGATCCAGTACTCGTACCCACTCGAAACAGCGGCGCCGTCCGCCTCGGTCACCTTCACGTGCCAGTAGGTGCCAGACCCCTCGGGGGAACGCTCGGCGGCGGTGGCGGCCGCGAGCAGGATCTCCTGCCCACTGACCGTTCGCACCGGCGGACCGTCGACCGGTGCGACCGGCATGGCCGCGATCGCCACGGCGGCAGCGGCGGCCGCCGTGAGCCCGGCCCCCGCGATCAGCCATCCGGTCCGCCGCCGGGAGACCCGGCCGCCGCGGATCCGGTTCTGGAGCCGGTGCCTGCTGCGGTCGACCACGTCCTGGGACGGCTCGTCCGTGGCCAGCGCGGCGCGCAGCGTCTGCAGGTCATTCATCGAGTGCCTCCGGGGTGAGGATGAAGTTGAGCTTCTTGCGTGCGCGGTTGAGCCGGGAACCGACCGTGCCGGAGGAGATACCGAGCGCCGCGGCCACTTCCTCGTACCCGAGCTGGCCGAGCGCCACGAGCATCAGCACGTCCCGTTCCCCGGCCGACAGCCGCGACAGCGCGTTCGCGAGCTGAGGAAGCAGCCGCCGGGCGGCCACCGACGCGACCACCCTGCTCTCGTGCCCCTCGACCGCCGGTGCGACGCTCACCCGTGCCAGCGCCCGATAGTGGCGAGCCTCCCTGCGGCGGTGCCTGGCCACCAGATTCGTGGCGATGCCGAACAACCAGACCCGCACCTCACCGCGTTCGGCGTCGAACGTGCCACGCCGGTCGAACGCGACGAGGAACGTCTCCGCGGCGATGTCCTCCGCGGTCTGCGCGTCCAGCCGGCCGGCCACATACCGGTAGATGGCCGCGAAGTAGCGGTCGTGCACTTCGGTGAACAGCTCCGGGTCCTGAGGCAACCGGGCGGCCAGGTCGGCATCGGTCACCTGCTCGCCCGTTCCCGCCGTCATATGTCCGCCTCTGACATGTGGATCCTTCCCGTCGACGGTCAGCTTTCACCACCACTTCGCCGTCGGCCGGTTTCTTCTTCCCATCCAGCTGCGACTCACCGGCATGACAGGACTCGGGGCTTGCTGTTTATCGGGTCGCTGTCGGCGTGGTGGCGCGGCTAACGTGGCCGAATCGATCATCCGCGCTTCGAAGGACGGCCCAGCCGATCATGAGCACGTCGTACGTCCACCGGATCACCAAATACGACCCAGCCGATCGCGACGACCGGGGCGTGTACCGCGGGTCCGAGGACGTGTCGAGCGACCATGGTCCGGTGGAGGGCGCCTACCTCGCCGCCGTGACGGCCTTCGCCGAGGACACCGGCGTGACCCTGCTGAATATCCGCGACCCCTCGGTCACTGGATTCGTCCACTTCGGAGTAGAGCCGCCCATCGACGGCCACGGACTGCACGGGCTCTTCCCCGCCGACCTCACCGGCTACCACGACGGCGCACAGATCACCCTGGACGTCGGGCGTGAACTGGTGCGCGCCATGCTGCGTGACAACGGCGCCTGGTGCCGGCTCGAGGCCGAAGACCGGTTCTTCGTCCACGTCGGCTACGACCAATACATGTACATCGGAAGCGACCAACCGTGCGGACGTGCGGTCGCGCTGACCACCGCGAACGGTTTGTTCGCCGAACCGGTGGACGGCTCGCCCTACGACCCGGATGACGGCGAGCCGTGCGAATCGCGTCCGGCGGACGCGGCGTTCTGGGCCGAGGTGGCGGCACTCGTGGCGCAGCGCGGCGGGGTCCTATTGGAAGAGCAGGTCGTCGGCAACCGTTCCCGTTGGCATCGGCTCACCGCCGGCACCGTGCCGACCTTGGGCCAGCGCGCCCTGCTGAACGTATGGCCGGACCTGTCCACCGATGTCCCGGCAGTGCTGCGCACGATGTCGCCGGAATTCCTCGGCTGGGCCGTCATTGAGCACGCGGACAGCCGCATCCAGGGCTTCCACGCCGACGGCCATGACCGGGCGGGCCTGGCCGAAGCGTTCGCCGGCGCCCGCGCGGCCAGCCTCCTGTCGCTCACCACCGACGACCACAACCCGCTGTTGGTGGCCGTGCGACCGGACGACGACGGAATCGTCCGCGCCCGCTGGCCCATCTGAATCACGGCGGACGTCCGCTCCTCGGTTGACCGCGCGCCCGGTCGCCGCACATCGACCGCCTCGCGGCGTTGCGGCTTTGCGGTCGGGCAGTTCGCTGCCAGTCCCCGCCCGGCGGCACCGGGGCGTCCAGGTGTACTTGCGGGAACCTCGGCGAGGATGGTGAGACCCTTCGTGGGGCTCTGTTTGTGAGTCATTCTGCGATTATCAGGGCGACCCATCCGCCGGTGGCCGTGGCGAGCGCGCCGAAGATGAATCCGAGCCACCGTGGGTAGGTGTAGTCGTCGGTGATGAGTTCGCGTACCAAGGCGCCGAGCAGGCCGACCGTGCCGAGCCCGATGAGGACCACGTACCCGTCCACGGTGTCGCGCAGGTCCACGACGATGGTGCCCTTGCGCAGGAACACGATCTCACCGGTCGCTGTCGAGACCTGCACCACCACCGGGGTACCCGGTTCGGTGTCGGTCACCGGTTGGTGGTTGCCGAACTCGAAGTCCCCGGTCGCGCCGCGGACGGTGATGAAGTAGGTGAAATACAGTTGGTTGTGTTCCGATACGTGGCGCTCCTGCCGGTGCGCGATGACCGTGCCCTCGATGCTGGAGGTCGGTGCGTCCCGCACGTTCAGTTCGTAGACGGCGTAGGTGAGCATGCCGGCCGAAACGCCGAACCACAGCAGGGTTGCGAGGAGCCGCATTGCCAGCATCACCGCAACGTAGGGGCGGTGCGCGGCGGCCAGGGAGGGCATAACCACCCTCAGCCCCGCTCCGTACCGACGGTCCGGCCAGGGGCCGTCACCCGGGGCGGTTCGCGGGTCGATCCCACCGCAGCGGCCGACAACAGATCCAGACAGCGAAAGCACGCTGATCGCGGCACGAGAGTGTGTTTCACTACTTGGCGACGAGAGCACCGAGTGCGGGCCACGGCGGTCCTTGGCGGAGCAAGGACAGGATGTCTCGGCCGTGCTGATGCCCATCCGGGAATTCATCGCGGATGTCCCAGCGCCAGGCGGCGACCATCGCTAGTACGAGCCGCCGGCACTCCGCGAGCAGAACTTGGTCGATGTCCGGGTAAAGCGCGCTGACTTCCTCGGGCACGTGAGCCACATCAAACTCGATGGGTCCACGGCAGCAGGTTTCGAAGTCGATGAACAGCAGGCCGTCACGGGTGCTGAGAAGGTTGCCTGGATGCGGTTCGCCGTGCAGCAGCTGCTCGGCAGCACCACGGCTGCTGATCTGTTCACGAGCACTCTGCAGCGTACTGAGGAGGAGCTGCCGGTCGGCCTCGGCGAGCGCCGGGGTTTCGTCTCGATGCATGACCAGCCGTTCAGCTTCTGCGGCTCGGTCCAGGAAGTGCGTGGTTGCGATATCGACGTTGCGCATGCCGGCGTGCAGACGTTGGAGCGCGCCCGCGTATGCGCCTGGGAAGTCCCGTTCAGGACGCACGACCTCGTAGTAAGCCCACAAGGTCAATGCGAAGCCGTCGCGCTCGTAGACCCGCGGCTCGACCCCAGGCTCCAGCGCCGCGACGGGGCTCGCGGTTTCACCGAGTCGCAGAGCGAATTCGACCTCAAGTGCGGCTACTTCCTGTCCCGCCGGTGCTACTCGGGCGAGGACGCCACACGGCAATAGGTGTAGGGCGAGCCTGTTCGAATTATGAATCACGACGGCGTCGTCGACCCGCAGATGCAGCTCTCTGGCCAGTGTCGTCGCCGCAGCCATCGCACGTGAAACGATCTCTGCCTCCACAACGTGGATCCTCGCATGCGCTCGATCATCGGCACGCCAGCGGGCCAGCCGAAATGTGCACTCGGCGGCACGAGAGGGCGTTTGGTACAGGCTGGAGTATTCGTGCCGGTGTAGCGCTTGGCGGCTGCGGTGGGAGGCAGCAAGACAGACCGCACTGCTCCAGCAGAGTGACATATTGCCTCGAACTGTCACACTCTTTGATGATCTTTGCTAGCGTCCGGGAAATCGACTTGAGGAGGCTGGACGATGGCAGGGGATCTCGGGCGGCGGGCCGCCTTTGGGGTGGCGGCGTCCGCGGGTGGCGCGTTGCTGGCCGGTGGCACCGCGGGCGCGGCGGAGTCCACGGTGAACGGCAAGCAGGTGAGCCCGTCGTTCACCGTGGTGGACAAGAGAGGGCGGCAGCGGTTTCTGCTCGACAGCCGTAAGCCGCCGTTGATCATCGACGGTCAGACCTACCCGCCCGAGCGACGCTCCGGGCCGGAGAACGGCTCCTATCTGATCTTCAACGACGAGACCGGTGACGAAAAAGGCGGCCTGCTCGTCCACCCCACCGGCGGCCACATCGCCTTCGACTATCCGCACGCGGTGGACGGGATCAATCTCAGCCTGTCCGCGAAGGACGGCGTGGGTGGCGCGGGCCTGACCATCAACGGTATTCCGGATCCCGACGCCGGGCCCGGCGTCCGTGCCACGCCGCGCGCGCTCTTCGGCTGCCACACCGCCTTCGGCGCGCAACTGGCGTTGTGCGATTCACAAGGACGTCCGAGAATCGTGCTCCAGGTCGACGAGAACGACCGGCCGACCATCAAGATCCTTGACGGGGACGGCAAAACGATCAACGAACTGGCCTGACGTCGCAACCCGGCGCCGGCACGTGGACGACACGGCTTTCGCGAGCTAGGTCTCACTCGGCACCCGCCAGTACGGCTCCCGATCCTGAACTTCCGGCGTCACCAAGGATTTTCGGCGTACTCGCGAAGCGCGGCCGAAATCTGCCGCCGGGTACCGGGGTTCGCGGGTGGCTCGAAGCGGACGACCGGCAGGCCGTACTGCCAGGCGGGCGTCATCGTCGCGCCGGGAAGGTCGCGAAGCCTGTCGAAGGGGATCCAGGCCCAGTCGTCCTGCTGGGGGTCCAGGTTTTCGAACCCGACGTACTCGACGAACGGAAGGTACTGGGTCGGGCCGACCAGGGTCGTGGAGCTGTAACTGAACGGGAGCGAGGTCTTCGCGTTCTCGCCCCGTTGTGCCGCCGCGACGTCCGCTTCGACACCGTGCAGGTGCTCACGGAGGTATTCGAGGAAGTCGGCGTATGCGAGGACCCGCTGGATCACCTCGGCTTCGCGCACCGTCGGGTACGCCGGTGAATCCTCCGGTGGCCGCCAAGGGCTGAGTGCGCCGTCGACGATCGCGTAGGGCGCGGGAGACAGCCGCCGATCTCCTGAAGACCGGAAGCGGTCGATCGCACTGCTCACCATGATTTCGAGATACTCGCCGTCCGCACCGATGATCATGATGTCGTCGTCGCAGGCGGGCAGGACGATGAGTTCACCCGGCACCCGATTCCGCCACGGCTCCAGCAGGGCCGGGGCCACGAGCGGAATGGTGCGGCGAGAACTCCGCACGGACCGCACAGCGAAGCTCTTCGCCGGACCGCCGTCACCGATCTTCACCTCGGCCCCGCCGGTTCCGCCGAGCAGTCCGGCGGTGGTGGTCCGCGCCCGCTCGATCGCGGTCTCCCGGTCCGCGCCCAGCTTCTCCAGCAGTTCCGGCGTGACGACATGGTTCTCACCGGTCGGTTCCTCGAAGACCAGCCACGGCTGGAAAAGATCGAGTTCCGGCCGGAACCGCCAAGCCGCCGCGGTGTCGCCCCCGAGCACCGCGGTCCTGATGAGGTCGCCGTGCGGGTCGAGCGGGCCGGGGTCGCCGCTGTGAGGGTCACGGAAGACGGGAGCCCGCAGGGTCAGATACAGGTCGTCGATCGACGGTTCGGCCGGACTCGACGGCGACGGACTCGTGGTGCCGGCCGCGGCCGATCGCGTTCGGGTACGGCGCATCCGGTCCAGAATTCCCATTCGGCCACATTAGCAACGAGGCGGATCAGGGAAGAGCGAGACGAACGATCTTCCGGATCATCGAGCCCGCTCGCCAGCACCACAGAACCCTCGGCCACGCCTGCGCCTTCGGTTCGAATGCGGTGCACGCCAATGTCAGGAAGACTTCCCAGCAGACGCGCCCGGTCGGCGCGGATCGCGAGCAAACGTGGTCGGTCTCGCGCTCCGTGACCGCTGGAGTTGAGCCAGGTTTACCCCTGCCTCAGGAACACGGCGGACTGTACGGCAGCTCAGCCGACACGAACTTGTCCCACATTTCGCGAGTGAGTGTGTTCCCCGTGATGGCACAGATGCTGTGCATGGCATGGGGCACGGTCATGTCCCACAGCCGCACGGTGTGGTCATGGCTGCCGGTGGCGAGGGTGGCGCCATCGGGGCTGAACGCCACCGTGTTGACGTCGGCCTGGTGTCCGGTGAGCGGCTGACCCAACTGCGTCCGGTCGGCTGTCCGCCAGAGCCGCACGGTGTTGTCGCCGCTGCCGCTGGCCACCGTGTGTCCATCAGGGCTGAACGCCACCCCCAAGACGGGGTTGGTGTGGCCGACAAGGGGTTCACCGAGCGGTGTGGCGTGAGCAGGATCGGTGACGTCCCACAGCCGTACCTGCGCGTCGTCGCTGCCGCTGGCCAATGTCCGCCCATCCGGGCTGAACGCGACCTGGCGTATATCGTCCTGGTGCCCTTTGAGGGGTCCGGCCAGCAACGTGGGCTTGGCCGGATCAGAAACGTTCCACAACCTCACGGCGACGTCGCTGTATTCGGCGCCCGTCGCCAGAGTTCTTCCGTTTGGGCTGAACGCCACCGCCAGGGCATTGGCGTCCGGTCCGATCACGATCTGGGCCAGCAGCACGGGTTTGGCCGGGTCGGCGACGTCCCACAACCGCGCGGTGTTCTCGTCCTTCACATCGCCGCCGGTGACCAGGATGCGGCCATCCGGGCTGAACGCCATCGACCGGACGCCGTCGGCATGCCCGGTGATCGGCGCGCCGATGGGCGCCAGGCGGGCTGGATCGCTGACGTCCCACAGCCGCACGGTCCGGTCGCCGCCGCCGGTGGCCAGTACGCGGCCATCCGGGCTGAACGCCAACGCGTTGACTTCTCTCGTATGTCCAGTTAGGACAGTGTCGGGCATGTTCCACAGCCTTACCGACCGGTCACCACTGGCGGTGGCCAGGATGCGGCCATCCGGGCTGAACGCCATCGACCGGACGCCGTCGGCATGCCCGGTGATCGGCGCGCCGATGGGCGCCGGGCGGGCTGGATCGGTGACGTCCCACAGCCGCACGGTGTAGTCATCGCCGCCGGTGGCCAGCGTCCGCCCGTCGGGCCCGAACGCCAACGACCGGATTGCGCTGGCATGCCCCGTGATCGGCCGGCCCAGCGTCACCGGGCGAGCCGGGTCGGCAACGTTCCACAGCCGCACTGTCCGGTCGTTGCTCGCACTGGCCAGCGTCCGTCCATCGGGACTGAACGCCACCGAATGGACAGCCCCGGTATGTCCGGTCAACGGTGGCCCGAAGGGTTTGGCCCGGTCCGGCGCGGCGATGTCCCATAGACGCATTGTCCGGTCATCGCCGCCGGTAGCCAGAGTCCGGCCATCAGGACTGAACGCCACGGAGTAGATGGTGTCGGTGTGCGCGGCCATCGGTGGGCCGAGGGCCGTGGGCTGAGTGAGGTCGGTGACGTTCCACAGCCGTACGGTCCGATCGTCGCCCGCGCTGGCCAACGTCCGCCCGTCAGGACTGAACGCCAACGACCGGATCGTCTTGGTGTGCCTCGTAATCGGCAGGCCGAGCGCCTCAGGGCGGGCCGGGTTGGTGACGTTCCACAGCCGCACTCTGTTGTCAGCGCCGCCGGTGCCCAGAGTGCGTCCGTCCGGGCTGAACGCCAGCGCACGAGTTGCTTCGCCGTGACTGATGGTTTCGTTCAGTAGCACCGGGCGGGCCAGATCAGCGACGTTCCACAACCGCACGAGTCTGTCACCGCTGCCGCTGCCGGTGGCCAGCGTTCGCCCATCGGGACTGAACGCCACCACGCTGACGTCCTTGGCGCCCGAGGGCAACGTGGCGGACAGCGGCGCGTTCGCGTCAACGATCAAGTGGGTGCCCGTGTCCAGATCGGCCGGGCGCATGCGGTGGGCGACGAGATCGAGCTGCGCCGCCAGCGACACGTCGATGGTCCGTATCCGGTTCGCCTCTGCGGTGACCTTGTTGAAGATCGCGGCGTCACGTTGTTCATGGGCGATGTCGCGTTGCTGGAAGGCGTAGACAGCGGCACTGGACGCGACAAGGCCGAGAACGGCCAGCATGGTGACCGCGGTTCGACGAACTCTGGCCCGCCGGCTTTCGTGCCGGGTCGACGCGCTGAGGAAGGCCTCTCCGAGCGGCGTGATGGCGGCGCGGTGCTCACTCCTGTAGTGCCACCCCTTCGCGATGGCCAGCCGATCGCCGCGATACAGCGATCCGACCGGTTTCCCTTCTCTCTCCCACTGTTCGGCGGCCTCGATCGACTGCTGCCGGATGACCTGATCGTTGCGGCCCGTCTCGATCCAGGCGCCGAGCTGCGGCCACGCTCGCAGTAACACTTCGTGGGAAAGCTCGACGGCGTTGTCCTCCAGCGTGACCAGACGTTTCTCGATCAACCAGCCGAGAACTGTCTCAGCGGTCCGCGGTGCTTCGAAACCCTTGACAAGGTCGGCCGGATCCGCGCGCCGCCTGGCAGGCGGCGCGTCGTGCCTGACCACGACCAAGTGCATGAGGATGTGCTGGAAAATCACACGCTGCTCGGCCGTGGAACAACGCGCGTAGGCCTCGTCCGCGGTAGCCACGATCGCGCCTTGGATCCGCCCGGTCCGATCGTAATCCGCCAAGGTCAGCTTGTCGCCCGCGCGCCGCTGCCAGGTGACGGCCAATGCGTGGGCCAGTAGTGGGAGCCCGCCCGCATCCGTCCCGATCTCGTGCAGGAGGATCTCGACCAGACTCGGCTCGACGTCGACGCCGATCTGCCGAGCCGGCCGCTCGATGGCCGCTCGCAACCCGTCCGGAGTCATCGCCTGGAGGTTGAACTGGCTTGCCGGCAGGAACGTTGCGAGCTGTTCGTCAGCGAGGCAGTGGTCGTAGAAGTCGCCCCGCACCCCGAGAACCGCACGCATCGCGATCAGTGCGGCGATGAAACGCCGCCGTTCGGCCTCGCCGGCGCACAGGGTGAACACCTCTTCGAACTGATCCACCACGATGACAGTCCCGTCAGGCAGCATGCTTGCCAGCAGGGCAGGATCAGATCTGACTGCTGAGAGCACGCCATCCACGCTGCCGTCGATGAGCTGCGCGACCTGCTGTGCCAGTGTCTCGCAAGGCTCCTTTGCCGGGGTGAGCAACAGCCATGGGCGTCCACTGTCGGCGACCGCGGTTGTCACGCCTGCTCGAAGCAGCGACGACTTGCCAACACCGGACGGTGCGACGACGAAGACCGGTCCACTGCGGTGATCGATCTTGTCCATCAACACCGACAAGGTCGCCTCGCGGCCGAAGAACCAACGCGCTTGGTCAGGTTGAAACGCACGCAGACCCGGATAGGGGCAGACGTCCTCCGGCCACTCCGACTGGCTGACGTCGGGCGGGTACGGGTCGTCCGGCAGGCAGATCCACCCCACCGTCTCCGTTTCCTTGACCCGGACGCGTTTGGGCCGATAGCGGGTCTCATCAGCAGCGCTGTGCCAGACCACTTCACGGAACAACCAGTCGGAGGTGATCACCGCGAGCACACCGCCCGACCCGGCGAGGGCGTCCTTCAACGGCGACGCGTCGAGCAACCGGAACGTGTGGTTGATCGCGACGCCGGTCGCGCCGTACGCGTCGAGCAGAACTTCCCCGGCGTGCACCGCCATCCTCAACCGGATCTGCTCGCCGGTCCCGTGCGCCCGGTTGTGCCTGTTCAACGCTTTCACCAGGCGACCGGGCACCTGCTCGACGAACAGTTGCTTCGGAACAGCCGCCGGCGCCAGAAGAAGCACACCGTCACCCCGGTCTTCGCGATGACAGGCGCTCCAGTGCGAGCCGAGCGCATGAGCCAAGGCCGCATAGACGGCGTAGCGCACATTTCTCTGTTCCGGGTTCTTCCGGCCGCTGAATTTCTCCACGTCCACAACCAGAACAGTGCGATGCAGCGCATCAGGCGACACGAAACCTCCCCGGATCACGTCACTCAGTCAAAGATCCCGCCATACTCCCGGCAGCCGCGCACAGCCTGACGAGCTTTCACTCGTTCGCGTGAACCGAGATCGGCACCACGATCCGGAGCCCATGGCCTGCCACGAGGCGAAACCCCATGTCGCATCACCGAGGCAACTCCAGCTGCCGGTCCTGAACCCGCGCTGCAGCTTGTCATCTTGCCCAGCCAGATGAGTTCTCCGCCGGCGTCGACGTACGGTGCCAGTGCTCGCAAGAGATGTACGTCGCCCCCTGCGGCGCGCGTTCCGCCGATCAATTCGACGCCGTCGATCTCACCGTCGCGTTCCGTCGTTGCCTCGTGCCGGAAAGCTCGCACATCGGCATGAGCGGACGTGGCCCGTCACGGCCGTCTCATGCCGGCGGCCGGAGTCGCGTGGATGCCCGTGCCGTACTCGTAGCGCAAGCCGTTGTGGTCGATGAAACGCGCCGCGTTCGGCAGGACCGGGTGCGAGCCGATCTTGGTCACGGTCATCCGGCGAATAGCGCGGTTGAGCCTGCCGGAGGCGCTGGTGACCGTCGCCCAGTTCCACTCGGCGGGGTCACCGAGTCGCTGCAAGGTCGTGGACCAGGCCGCAGCCCGCTTCTCCGAGTTGTGGTTCGTATGACTCCATCGCAGCTGCTGCGTCCCGGACACCCAGCCATGGTGAAGCTGAATGAGCCCCCAACCCTCGCAGCAGTACCGAAAAGTGGCGTCAGGATGCACTCCTGGAAGGAACTCGATCCTTTTCGCGAGGGGCCCCGGCCCCGACCCGATGGCGAACAACGCCAGACTTCGTCCCGCCCGGCCGCCAGGGACCTCCGCGGCGGCGTGGAACTCACTCAGCTCACGGCCCGGCTCCGAGTCCGACTCGAAGACACGGAACAAGCCGAGATCGAAGACGGTCTCAAGGACCGCGGCCCAATCGTCGCCAACGGCGTAGAAGTCGAGGTTCGGCACAAGCGGACTATCCCAGCCGGGGCACCGCGGTCGCCAACGGCTATGCAGAGATCAGAGAGTGCTGGGCTTTGCCCGTGCCGTCTCGATGAAGGGCGAGTCAGATGAGTCCTTCTCTCAACGCGTAGGCGACGGCGTGAGACCTGTTGCGCAGCTGGAAACGCATGGTCACGTCGTGGAGCGCGTTCTTGACGGTCCGGACCGAATAGCAGAGTTCGGACGCGATCTCGCCGGTGTCGAGGCCGTCGGCCACCAAGGACAGGATCGCGGCTTCGCGTTCGGTCAGCCCGGCGAGTCGCAGGCCGCGCGGGGTGAGCACTTCGGTCTGCATATGGGAGACCTGCTTGAGCAGTTTGGCGAGCATGTCCGGCGGGATCGCCGCCTCACCGGACGCGGCCTTCTCGATCAGGGCGGCCAGTTTCGCCGCGGTGACCTCGTTCCGGCGGATCAGGGCGCAGACGCCGGCTTCGATGATGGTGAGCAGGTCGTTGTCGTTCACCGCGGTGACCAGCAGGACGAGCCGCTCGAAACCGTGCCGTTTCAGATCGCCCAGGGTGCGCATCGTCGCGTCGTCCACGGTTTCCGCCGCCACCACGGCCACCACCGCGTCCGCGCGGCGCTCCTCCGGCATCAGGACCAGGCTCGGCTGGAAACGGAGCTGGCTTTCCAGCCCGGCCCGCGAGATCGGGTCGGCGGCGAACGCGTAGACCGGCACTCGACTTCCCATGGGCACCTCCGGTTCGCACGGTGACGGCACCACGAACGATGCCGCACCCACGCACCCGAGGGCACTAGGGAAGATCCCTAGTGCCCTCACGAGACCCCTGGGAACCGACACGATCCACACGGACCCGCTGAAGCGATCAGCTGAGCTTGCCGGAGAACGACACCGACGGCGTGCACCGCGCGGCGCCCGGTCCCGGCGTCGCACAGTTCACGGACACGATCACCGACGTCCCGGGGACGGCGTGCAGCGGGTCGAGGTAGTGATAGTCCAGGTCGCGGAAGTTGGCGAGACCGGTTTCGAGGACGACGTCGGCACCGAGCGCGATCCGCAGGATCCCGGTGTCACCCCTAGGGTTCTGCAGCACCAGGTCACCGATGTCGAGTGTTTTCCCGTCCGGTACACGGTAAGTGAATTCCTTGAACGACCCGTCGGTGACCGGGACGGAATCCGTCTGCACCCGGAAGCTGACCGGGTTCTTGCCCGCTTCGGCGGTACCGGGACGGGCCTCACCCGAAGGTTGCGAAGGGCTCGTCGGTGGCTTCGCTCCTGACTGGCCCGCGCTGGTGCCGCCGCTCACCGCCTGCGCCGTCGACGCCGCCGCGCCGGCGGCCTTCGCCGAGTCGTCCGCTCGGCTCGCCGCGCTTTCGGCGCGTTCGACCTGTTTCTGCGCCTGTTCGGTGGCGACCGAGACCACCGCCGGTTTCAGGACGGCGAACCAGAACGCGATGGCCGCGCCCACGAGCGCGACGAGCGCCAGCAGCGCGGGCAGCAGCCACTTCGGGATGAGCTGCTCCTGCTGCAGGACGGCGTCCTCGGTGTGCGGCTCCTCGTCGACGGGGGTGGCGATCACCTGGAACGGCAGGATCCGGGTCTGCCCGCGGAGGAATCGCTTGCGTGGCGCCGCCTTGATCGTCACGAAAGTGGCAGTGCCGGGCTCGGTGCGCACGAGGGCCGGGTCGGCGTGGAGCAGCAGGTCGCCGTCCGGGTCCTCCGGGAGGATTTCGACCACCGTGATGGTGTTGCCGAGGTTGTCGATCGCCAGCCGGTACTTGGCCTTGCGCCTGGCCTGCCGTTTGGCCGGGATCAGCTCGGTGACGATCTCCGTGAACGGTTCGACCGTGAGGACGGCTTCCTCGACGATCGAGCTTTCGGGATCCTCCCGGGACTCCGACCGAAGCCCGAAATGATGCTCCCCGGCCATCGCCTCGGGCGAGCGCGGCGGCTCGAATGTCACCGTGACGACGGCGGACGTTCCCGGCATCAGGTTGACCGACTCGGGTTCGACCGAGGTCCACGCGGCCGTTTCGCCCACCACGGTGAAGGTGAACCGGTCGACCAGGTCGCCGGTGTTGGCGATGCTCACCGCACACGTCATCGTTTCGCCGGGTACGACCGTGGGCGCGTCGCCGGTGAAGGACACAGTGGATGCCATCCGTCCAGTGTTCCCGCGGCCGGACCCGCGACCCCAGTGGTGCGAGGGCACGCACGGCGGCCTCATCGGGCAAGAAGTGCGCTCCCCGCGGTGGCATGGACTGCCCTCTCGGCAGGCACGGATGGCCTTAACGTCGGACCCGGTTCCGAGAAGGGGACGCCGATGGGAATACGACGGTTCGCCACGCTCGCGGTCGCGGTCACGGTGCTCACCGGGGAGGTGACCGCCTGGGGTGACACCTCCCCCGGCGGTACGGAAGTCGTCTCCGTCGCGCAAGACGGAACGGCCGGAACGGGGCTCGACCCGGACATCTCGGGGAACGCCCGCTACGTGGCCTTCTCGTCGACGGCACCGCTGGACCCGCTCGCCGCGCCGAGCGGACTGTCCACTGTGTACGTTCGCGATCGGTCGGCACCGGGGCGTACCATGCTGATCAGCCGCGGCTATCCGATCGAAGCTTTCACGCTCTCCGCTGTGGCCGCGCCTTGGGAAGCGCCCGCGAACGGATCGAGCGGGAGCGCGTCGATTTCCGCCGACGGACGGTATGTGGCGTTCGCGACCGAAGCGACGAACATCGCGGACGGCTACGTGGGTTACGGGCGGCACATCGTCGTGGCGGACCGTGATCCGGACGGCGACGGGAGCTACGACGAACCACGCGCCGACGGCGGCATGGACTACGGCTTCGTCTCGCTGGGTGTGCCCAACGAAACCCGGAACGACCGGCCGTCCCTCTCCGGCGACGGGGCCACGATCGCTTGGAAAGAAACGGATTCCGAAGGCACCAGGGTGGTCGTCGCGCGGCTCGCCAAGGACTCCTCGGGTGCACTCGCACCACCCGATCCGACGACCTACCGGCGACTGGCGCCCGAGGCCACGGTCGGGACCGAAGATCGCCCCAGGGTGTCCGCCGACGGCACTCAGGTCGTTTTCGGCCGGGCTTCGTGCGAGGACTGCGAGGACCGGGCCACTTCGGTGTGGGTCCACGACGTCGGCGGCGCGAAGACCGGCCGCGTCGACTCCGGCGCGTTCTCCGGGCGCGCCCGGCGTCCCTCGGTGTCCGGGAACGGGAGGCTGATCGCGTTCGAGCACCGGGAACCGGACGGGACCGGCCAGGTGGTCGTGGCCGACCGGAACTCGCCGTCGCGCGTCTTCGTCGCCAGCCGCGACGCGAGCGGCGCCGCCACGGACAGCGCCGAACCCGCCCTTTCCGGCGACGGCAGATACCTCACCTTCCTGACGTCGACGGCGGTCCTAGTGCGAGACCTGACCGTGGACACGGCGAGAGAACAGGCGGGTCTCCCCCGTCTGGACGCCGAGCTGGCCTCGCCGTCCGCGGGCCCCTGCGGCACCTGCCCCGCGAACGGGCCGAGCACGGGACCCGCGTTGTCGAGCGACGGCTCGGTGACCGTCTTCGCCTCCGCCGCCGACGACCTCGTGCCGGGCTGCTGCGCGGGTTCCGTGTTCGCGCGTGCCTTTCGTCCGACCGTCTCCGGAGACGCCACCGACTACGGGACGGTCACCGTGGGCGAGTCGGCGGAGCGGACGATCACCGTACGCCACAACGGTTTCGGGCCGCTGAAGGTGGACAGCGTGGCCCTGGCCGGGCCATCGGCCGGGGACTTCGTGGTCTCGACGGCGGAGACCTGTGCGGGCGCGGTTCTGCATACGACCGGAACCTGCCTCGTCACGATCTCCTTCCGGCCTGTGGCGCCCGGCCGGAAAGACGCCGCGCTGGTCGTCACGGCGGGCGGTGCGCCGGTCGCGATCGCCCTGACCGGAGGCGCCGGACCGCCGCGGGGCGGGCTCACCGTGGATCCGCCGTCCGTCGTCTTCGGCGAGCCGGTCCTCGCGTTGTCCCCCGCCGGGTCGCGGCTCGTGCGCGTCGGGATCACCGGCGGTGTCCCGATCACCGTCGAGCGGGTTTCGATCGCCGCCGGTCCCCGGTTCTCCGCCGAGGACTTCGCCATCACGGCGACGACCTGCGCACCGGCGGTGCTCGCGCCCGGCGCCACGTGCACCATCGAGGTCACGGCCTCACCGCGCGGCGCGGGACAGCGGATCGGGGCGCTGCTCATCCAGGCCGCACCGCCCGAACTCTCGCTTCTCGTGCCGCTTCAAGACGCAGGGATCGCGCCCGCGGTCAGCTTGTCGCCTGCCGTGGCGAGACCCCGGCGCGTCGTCCAATTGGCCGGTTCCGGATTCCCCGCCGCGCACGACGTCACCGTGGCCTTCGGCGGGTTCACCACCACCGTGCGCACCGGCGCGGACGGGGCGTTCGGCGCGCCGGTGCTCGTGCCGGCGTACACGGACATCGGCGACCGGCGGGTGGTGGCGGCCGTTCCGGGTCTGCCGCTGTCCGCGGAAGCTCCCCTGCTGGTCCAGCCGGGCACCTACCAGCCGCCGAACTTCACTTCGCGGCGGTGACCGTGACGTGATGGTGGACGTGCGCGGGCTTCGCGGCCGCGACAAGCGCTTCGACCGCCGCCAGGTCCAGGGAACCGCCCTCGACGACGACCGTCAGCTCGGGCGCCCGGTCCGGCTCGGGCGTCGTCGGGGTCAGTGACCACTCCACCCCGCCGCTGTCGGTGATCTCGACCCGGCCACCGGTCGCCGTCTCCAGATCCGCGCGCAGCCCGGCGACCGTCCCTCGAGCCCGGTGCAGGCCGGCGGCCGCGGCGACGACGGCGCGGCGCCTGCCCAGCGGCCAGGACGGTGCCAGTTCGGCGCCGACCCAGCCCGCCAGCCAGTCCAGGAAGTCCTCCGGCGCCAGCGCCGGATCGAGGTAGCCGGGCAGGCAGTCGAGCACCGCGAACACCGGCGCCAGCACCCGGTCGAGCGCGGCGGTCAGCATCATCACCGTCACGTCGTCCTGGAACACCGCGGGCAGGATCTCGCCCAGCGGGCTCGGGGTCCCGAGCCCGGACGGGGTACCTCGCATGACCTTCCTCCCTTGCCGTCAGCCACCGATACCGAACAGCTCGACCTCGGCGACCGCCACGTCCTTGGCGTCCTGCGCCGCGTGCACCGCCGACACGGTGATCTTCAGCCCGGTCACCCCGACGGCGTTGGTGAGGGCGAGTTCCTGGGGCTGCGGGCTGTCGCGCACCGAGACGATGTCGGACTTCTCGTTCGAGTACGAGAACTCGAGGGACGCGGGACGGCCGTGCGCGGCGAAGGCGTCGCTCGCGCCACTGGTCACGATGACCTTGCGCAACGCGACAGGGCCGTTCAGCTTGATCACCAGCGAGGGTCGTTTCCGGGCGTCCCAGGTCGTCGCCCAGTAGGTGTTCTTGAACGTGTCGAAAGCGGCTTTGGGCGGATGGTCCGGCGACCCACCTGGACCGTCCACAGTGGACGGGCGAACCGGGCCCAGTGCCGTTTCCGCGGTGTCGAGCACCCATTGCCTGAGCCGGTCCACCTGGTGCAGCGCGGCGGTGCGCAACGGCGGGTAGAGCCCCACCACCAGACCACCGACGAGGATCACGACCCCGATCGCGGCGCGGATCCGCCGCGCGGCGAGCGAAAGGGCCCGCCGTCCCCGGCCGTCGCCCGGTCTCGACGGACGGCTGCCCGCCTTCCGCACCCGGCGCCGGGGCAGCAACCGCCGCCACCACGGCCGTTTCGCGACCTCGGCGGTGGCGAGCGAGTCCCCGCACCGGCGGCAGAACTTGCGGTGCGCAGGGTTTCCCTCGCCGCACTCACCGCAGATGAGGTCGCCCGGCCGTGGCTTGGTCCTCGGCGGAACGCGGCTGACCGTCACCGCTCGCGGGCGGTCGGGCTGGGGTTTCTGTTCGGGGGGTTCGGTTTCGACCACCGGTGCCGCCAGATGACGTTCCGGACCGGGCAGATCCGCCGGATCGTCCGGGAGATCCGCGAAATCGACGAGACCGGCCGGATCGCCGGGCATCCCGGGCGGCATCCCCGGCGGAAGTCCTGGAGGCAAACCCGGTGGCATGCCCGGTGGCATCCCCGGCGGGAGCCCGGGAGGCATGCCGGGCGGCATTCCCGGTGGCGGTCCCGGTGGGAGGCCGGGAGGCGCGGCTGGCGGAGCTTCGGCCGGTTCGGGTTTCTTCGCGGGCTTCGAGTCCGGAAGCGGTGTCCCGCCGACGAGTTCGTGTGCCGCGCGCCGGATCCGGACGAGCAGACCGCGTTTGGTCGCGGTCTCCTCCTCCGCCTGCTCGATGAGCGCGGGCGCGACCTCGACCTTGACCCGCTTGCCGTCCCATTCGAGGAACTTCCCGCAAGCGCCGCAGAAGGTGTCCGGATCCGCGTTCGGATGGCCGCATTTCCCGCAGATCAGCATCAGCGTTCCTCCACCCGGACCTGGTGGTCGAACGAATAGATCAGGCTGTTCGGCTCCACCGTGATGTTCGGCTGCTCCGTGCCGCGTTTGCCGGTCACCGGGTCGGCGGTGAACAGGCGCACCTCCTCGACGAACTCCACCCCGCGGACGGCCTGCAGCACGCCGTAGATGTCGCCGATCCGCACCGAGCGCCCGAACGGCCAGCCGAGCCCGTCCGGGCCGCCGCCCGGCAACGGGTTCAGGAACCGGTACAGCCCGTCGAGCGCGTCCGCGGAGATCCGCCGCCGGTCGGCGCGCGTCAGCGTGGTGAGCCTGGCGACCACGGTCACGCCCCGGTAGCGCGGCGGCTCGACCAGCACCGTCGTGCCGATGACGCGTACGTGGTCGAGCCGTGCGGCGAGCCTGTCGAGCATGGCGGGCGGCGGGAGCAGGTCGGCGAAGACGATCCGGCCGGTCTCCTGGGCGGCGGCCGGGATCACCAGCACCTTGACCGTCCCGCCCGGCACGTCCTCACCCCCGGCGGTCACGCAGCGGACCCGCGCCGCCTCCGGAACCTCTTGCCTGGCCAGAACTTCGTAGTCTTCCGCGGTGACGGCGCGCGCCCGGCTCCGCAACAGCAGCGGGGCGCGGTCGCGGGCTTCGGCGAGGGTCTCCCCCTCGGTACCGCCCTGGGCCGCCTTGCGGTTTTCGACGGCGGACACGAACGGCACCGAAGACTTGAGTACGCGGATCGCCGCCCGTGCCACGTTTCCCGCCGAGCCGCCGCCGGTCGCGTAGCCGCTCAGCCGGACCACCGCCCCCTCGGCCGGGATCGCGCCGTGCCATCGGAGGCCGCCGTCGGGCAGCCGTACGACCGGGCCGAAAGAGACCTCGCCGAGCACGGCGTCGAGGCGGAAGTGCCGGTCGCCGGGCCCGCTGTCGGCGAAGTCGGGTACCTCGGTCCACTCCTGCCACCCGTCGTCCGACCCGATCTCGACGACCGGTGCGCCCACCCCGCCCAGCAGCGGCCGCGACCTGACCTCGAACACCTGGCCCGCCACGCCGGCCGCGGTGCCGAGCACCTCGCCGAAGACCAGTTCCGCGTGCAGGGATTCCACCGTGCCGCCGACCGTGCCGGCGCCGAGCCGTCCGATGACCGGCGGCGCGGTGTAGTAGGGCCCGCCGTGCTCCACCGGAACGACCCTGGCCCGCAGCCAAGCCGCGAGAGCGCCGTCCACCGTCCCGGAGCAGTGCTCCGGGGGCAGGTGCAGGACGACGGCGCCGTCCTGGTTCAGCCCGCCGGTCGTGTCGCTGTCCAGTTCGCAGGCGGCCCAGCCTTCGCCGGTCCACGCCTCCCACGCGAGCGGCGGGTCGGCGGGGGCGACACCGAGTCCTTCGGTCCGGCAGGCGAAGTCGAGGCGCACGGCGCAGCCGGGTACCGCGTGGTCGAGCCCGATCAGCAGTTCGTCGCCGACCTTGGGCGGCTGGGAAAACGCGGGAAACCCGGCGCCGCTGGCGCGCTGGACGCTTTCTTCCTCGTCCGGGTCCCTGGTCCGGAGCAGTTCGACGGCGCAGGGCGGCATGGTCAGCTCTTCGGTGGTGGTGAACACGATCGGCTCGGCCGTTTCGGTGCGGTCGGTTCCCGCCTCCGTCCCGCGCGGCACGGTCATCGTCGTCCTGGCGGGGCTGGACAGCCAGAACGTCAGCGGTGCCCCGGCCGGGGTCGGCGGGACCAGCCGGAGCCCGATCAGGTCGAGGAACTTCACGTGCAGCCGGTCCGGGACCCGGTTCAGCCTGCCCAGCAGTTGATCGGTCATCGCGGCGAACGCCTCGATCAGCGTCATCCCCGGGTCGGAGGCGGTCCGGTCCGTCCATTCCGGACAGGACTGGCGCACCAGGCGGATCGCGTCTTCGACCAGGTCGGCGAACCGCCGGTCGTCCAGATCGGGGGTGGGCAGTGGCATCAGGACACCTTGTCTTCCGGCAGCACGGAGAACGGGACCACCAGTTCGCGCCGCTCGGAGGACCCGGTGAGCCGGTAGCCGATCGCGATGTGCAGCAGGCCGTGCGCGGCCTCGTCCGGGGTGACGTCGATCGCGAGGACCTCGGCCCGCTCCTCCCACACCTCCAGCGCGCGGCGCACCTCGGCGGCGAGCCGGGCCGCGGTGTCCGGGGTCACCGGCTCGAAGACGAAATCCCGCAGCCTGCAGCCGAAATCGGGCCGGTGCGCGCGCTCGCCCGGATAAGTCAGCAGGACGAGCACCATCGCCTGTTCGACCTTGCGTGCCCGCCCGGCCACCGCGAAAGTCCCCCACGGCGTGAAGCCGATCGGGAAGGCGATCCCGTGGTCGCTCATCGGACACCTCAATTCAGCTTGATCGGATTGCCCTTGATCTCGACGACACCGGCGCTCTCGATGCTGATCGCGGCCTGTGCGGTGAGATTCAGTTGCGCGCCACCGTCCACGGTGATCGTTCCGCCCTGCCCGGCCACCAGGTCGATCGTTCCCGCCGGGCCGCATTCGATGGTCAGCTTGCCGACGGCGGGGCCACCGCCGGCGGCGGGCTGGGGATCGCAGCGCAGCAGGACGGTGCCCGCCTGCTGGTCGACCTGCAGCGTGAGATCGGCGGCCCCGGTGCCGAGTTCGATCAGTGACACCGCGGGAGCCTCGTCGTGGAACAGCAGCCGGGAGCCCGACGGTGCGACGATCCCCCGGCGCACCACCGAAGCCGTCGCTCCCTCGACCCGGACGGGTTCGCCGCCGAGAGTGGCCTGGCTGTGGTCGTTGACGATCCCGCCGAGCACGTACGGACGCCGGATGTCACCGAACTCGAAGCCCACGAGCACTTCGTCGCCGACCTCCGGCAGGAAGACGGTCCCACTCGCCTGCCCCGCGCCCGCCTGCACCGGGCAGGCCCAGTCGGATTCGTACTGCGGTGAGAGCCACGGCAGGGTCACCTTGACCCGGCCCTTCCGGAGCGGGTCGTTGATGTTGCTGACGATCCCGCAGACCACGCCGGGCACCCGCTCGCCGGTGTCCGCGACCCCGTTGGCGAGGCCGAGCAGCGAACGGTCCTGACGGCCGCTGACCTCGAACGACGTCCGGTAGGACCCGAACTCGAACCGGTGTCGCGTCCGGGTGAGCAGCCAGGTCCCCGCGAAGGTCGCGGCGACCCCGCGGACCTCGACCATCCGCCCCGCGCCGAGCCAGGGATCGCCGACAGCCTCGCCGGAGGCTTCGGCGAATGTGTCCGACATCCGCTCGGACAGACCGTCCGCCGCCTGCCTCGCGGCCGCGCTGATCGCCGCACCCCAGCCCAAGGGCAGTTCCGAGACGACGGTCGCCTGCTCGGACGGCGCCGGTCCGTGAATACCTCCCGGCGCCGCTGGAGCAGCGGGAGCCATACCCGAAAAGCGCCTGGCGACAACGGGGACGTCGTCCGGCAGCCGGGCGGTGGAGGTGGACGGCGACCGCTGCTCGCTGACCACTCTCGCCGCGAGCGGATCCCAGATCCGGACCTCCGTGAACGGGGCGAGGTTCCCGGCGGTGACCCTGGCGGAGAACGACAGCAGGTTCGCGCCCAGCGCCAGGACCACCGGTTCGCTCGGGCCCGCGGCCGCGCGGAATTCGAAGCGGCCGCAGGTGACGCCGACCTGGTAGCCGATGGCCGCGGCCCGGCGGACGAGGAAGTCCCAATCGGTCTGGTTCACCTGGCCGGTGTGCTGGTGGGTGACCGTCGTCGGCTCGATCACGCCGATCATCAGCCCGGCCTCGGTGGCGATCTTCCGCGCGATGTCCGAGTCCGTCATGTCGAGGAAGGTCCGGGTCCGCTTCGTCCGCTGCAGTCGATGATCCTCGGCGTAGCCGCGGAAGACGATCGACGCCGTCGAGTGGTACTCGGCTTCGATCGACGTCACCTCGCCGCTCATCAGGAGACGCGGATCGTTCGGATGCCCGGGCGCCGCGCCGCCGATCGCCACCTCCGTGCCGATCGCCAGCGCCCGCAACGCCTGCGCGCTCGCGTCACGATCGGTGACGACGATCTCGAACATGTCCGGCAGGTGCAGATGCGTGTCCACGGTGACACGCAGGACGGACTTCGCGACGGCGGGCGGAAGCGGGCGCTTCGCCGGTCCGATGTGGATCGACGAGGCCACCGGGTCGTCCTGCCACGGCGTACTCACGGCCGTCCCTTCGTACCGGGTTTTTCCTGCAGTACCAGGCCGATGACGGCCCGGCTGGGCTTGCCGTCGGCGGTGAACCGGGTGAAGTTCACGTCGATGCTCTTGAGGACGACGGCGCTGGGCAGGTAGGCGACGTCGGCACCGAGTGAGAGCGTGAGGTTCGCGTACCGGGCCTCCGGACGGGTCGACGGGGGTTTTTGGCCGCACTGCCCACAGCTGAGCGGTTTGGCGTCCTTGCTGATAGGCGGCGGCACGGAGCTGACGGGTTTCCCGTCGGGAAGGGGTTCGAGCCATTTCTTGAGTTTGGTGATCCCGTCCTGGACGTCGTCGGTTCCTTCCAGGAGGAGGTCGTTGAGCTTGAGGCTGAGCGCGTCGTCGTCGACGACCTTCGCGCCGTCGCGGTAGGTCTTGCCCTCTTTGAGTTTCACCTGCCGTGATTGGTTGAGGCTGAACTTCGCCGGGCTGCAGTGGAACGTCACGCCGGTGGCCGGGGCCTGCGCCTCCGTGATCCGCAGCCGTGCCCGTTCCCCGGTCGGGCGGCCACCGGCGACCGCGGCGGTGTCCAGGAACCCGTTGTGCACGAACGAAAGCTTCTCGATCGCGATGCCGCCGCCGGAGCTGGACAACGTGGGCACGGACCAGGAGACGGGCATCGCGTCCCGCAGTTTCCACGTGTGGACGACGTGATCCTCCGGGCTCAGCCCGCTGAACAGCTGGACGGTGATCGCCGGCCGATCCCGCCGGGGGCCGCCTCCGCCGTCCAGCCAGTCGGCCACCTGTTGTTGCAGCCACCGCCGGACCTTCAGCGATCCCGCCGTCGTCATGGCGCGCTCCAGGGTCACCTTGCCGTAGGTGATCTTGCCGGGCAGGTACCGGGGCGAGTCGTAGCTGCCCGCCTCGTCGAGCGGGCCCTCCGGGGCGAACTGCACGTCGAGCCCCGAACAGCCCGACCACAGGCCCAGCGAACCGGTCCGCGCCGAGCCGTCGAGGTCCGGCACGATCACGTTGAACCACATGGTCATGCCGTAGCGGTCGGCCCGCGTTTTCGCCCCCGATCTGGCCGGGCTCAAGCCCGCCGCGGCGGCCGCCGAGTTGATCTTCCCGTGGATCATGGCTTGCGCACCTCGTCGTCGAGGAAGCCGCCGTGGGCGAGTTCGAGCGTCTCGATCACCGGCCGGGCGCCGCCCGAGTCGAACTCGCCGATCTTCCAGCCGATCGGATAGAACTCCTTGAGTTTCCAGGTGATCATCGGCAGTCCGAGGAAATCGACCAGGTAGACCGCGCCGCTGAGCAACTGCCGTCTCCGGACGATGGTGGCCAGCCACTTCTGGACGGTGGACGAGTCGGTGCACGCGGCGCGCGAAAGGCTGATGGTGCCGTAGGAGGGCACGCCTGGCTGGAACCGTTCGACGTTGGTGTTCCCCGGCCGGTAACCGTGTTTCGCCCAGCTGACACTCAGCCCGGACGCCTTGGCCCACCGGCCGAAGTCGTACTGCCCGTGGTCGATCTGGATCACGAAGTGGTGGCTCATGCTGACCTGCCCGGTCAGCATCTCCAGCGCTTTTCCCGGTGTCGAAAGACCCGGTTTGGCTATCGATGGCATGGCGTCCTCACCAGCGGTCGGCGAGCGTGCCCCGGCGCTCGCGGTCGACAAGGAGTTCCCCGCGCAGCCGGTGCCGGAGGCGGTGGTAGAGGCGGTCGGCGAGAAGATCGGGGTTCTCGCGCGCGGGAACCTCCCGGTCCCGCTCGTCCAGGCGGGTGATCGCCGCGTCCATGCGGTCGAGCCGGGTGAGAAGGTCGGCGTCGGTCCGCTCGGGCGCGGCGGGTTCCGGGGCCACGGCCCTGTCCGGGAACGTGTCGTCGATCGACCACGAAAGTCCCTGCTCCGGCTCAGCTTGGACAGGAGCGACGCCGTCAGGTGCTTTCTCCTCCGCCCGCACCACCTCGGGCGGTGCGGCTTGCGGTGCTCCGGCGGCGACCTGCCGATGTACCAGCGCTTCGGGCGCCGTGTTCTCGCCGCGTGCCCAGCGTTCGGCCTCCAGCGCCCGGCGTTCGAGTTCGGCGCCGTCGGCGGAGACCTCGGGTGGCATGGCCGCCCCGAGCATCCGCTGCTGCGCGACGTGGGTGAGCTCGTGCACGAGCAGGCCGCGGGCGTTCACGGTGTCCAGCGCGCCCGCCTCGTCGGGCAGGAAGACTTCCCCGCCGGTCGTGAAGGCCCGCGCGGAGATCGCGGCGGCCTGCGCGCTCACGGTCTTCCCTCGCCGCACCGAGACATCCGCGACGTCGACGCCGAACTGAGCGCGGAACGAGTCGGCGATCGTCTCGGGCACCTGCAGTGTCGAGCGTTCGGGGTGGTCCGCTTCGAGGAGCGGGGGCGGGCTGGTCAGCGGCGCGATCGCGGCACGGTAGACGTGCGGGCTCACTTCCTCGTGCACAAGGGACTTCGGAGTGGTGACGGCCGGGTGGGGCATGTCATCTTGAGGGATCGGCTGCGGCAGGACGATCTCGGAAGTACTCGTCTCCTTCGCGGTGTCGCCGTATTTCGGCGATTCCGTCTCGACAGGCAGACTTGAGGCGGGATCCGGTGCGACATCGCTCGCTGCTTCCGTTGGCGTAGCGAGAACGCTCGTGGTTTCGATGGGCACAGCGATGCCGGAATCCGAGCCAGCGACCGGCTCCGCCCGCCCTGGCCGTTCCGGTATCACCGGACCGGCGACTGGACGGCTCACCACCTCCGGCGGCACAGCGAGAACGCTTGCGGCCTCGACAGGCACAGGGGTGTCTGAAACCGGACCGGCGACCGGCTCCACCCATCCCGACGATTCCGGTACCGCCGGACCGGCATCCGGATGGCTCACCACCTCCGGCGGTACGGCGAAATCACCTGCGATCTCGACGGGCACAGCGAAGCCGGGATCCTGAGTGGCAGGCGGCTCGTGTTCGAACACGACGGGCTCGGGGACTTCACCCGGAACCATGGGAGGTTCGGCCGGGCCACGATTCTGGACCGAAGCCGTGCCCTTCTCCGAGGCCGGCGCACCCGGTTCCCCGGCGGACGACGCCCGCGCGAGCCTGCGTGTCTGGCCCAGCGTCGGGCGTCGAAGCCGTCGCACCTCGGGCCGTGGAGGCTCGGGAACCGTCGTCGGCGGCCCGGTGACCGAAGAGAACCCGGTGAGTGCCGCCAATCCGGCGACGTCGTTCGCCTCGTACTCGGCGAACAGCCGCTCGACCTCGGTGATGCTGCGAAACGGCTGCACCGGTTCGGTCGGCTCGCCGACGGACTCCTCCGTCACCTTGGTGAGCACCGGACGCGGTGCCGGAGCGGGAGCCGGTGACGCCCGTCGCCGTACTGGCGGTGGCGGTTCCGGCTCGAACGTCTCCCCCGCCGTGACGGCCGGACCGACCGTCTCCCCCACTTCTCCGGAAGGCGGCTCTTCCAAGGGCTCGATGAGCCGGACCAGACCGTTCATCCGGCCGCGATGCGCGCCACCCCGGCGCTCGGGGAACAGGAGGACGGTCACCGCCGCATCGGGGACGAGGGGCGTCGCGCCCGTGACCGGTGGCGGCCGGTGAAGCGGGCTGAGCAAGGGCGGCCGGAGCGCGACCGTCGTGCCGAGCACGGGCAGCCGGGCCCAGTGGCGCCGGGGCGTCGGCACCCGGCCGGGCGGGCGATTCCGCCGGAACGGCCAGCGCATGGTTCACCTCCTGGGATTCAGGGACCGAGTTCCGTGTGGATGCCGCCGATCTCCCCGATGACCTTCGTCCTGACGTGGTGCTCCAGGTCGAGGATCTCGGCGGACGGCCAATGCAGGTAGTAGGCCACGTACACGACCTCCTTCCAGAGGCGGTCGGCCGTGTACGTCAAGATCCCCCCGGCGCATCACCGGCCACGTCGACGGCGAAGTCGTGCCGGCACTGGGGACAGGTCACGTCGACCTCGGTGTGCCCGCTCTGGTTGATCCGGCGGTACAGGTCCTGGAGGAAAGCCAGATCCGAAGCGAACAGGCATTCCACCACCAGCGTGTCCACTGTGGCCAGTGAGCCGAGCCGGGTGACGGTGCGTTCGAGCAGGAGCACGGTCAGGTAGGCCGGATTCTGCCGGACCCGGGGGTCGGTCTGCGTCGAGATCTCGTCCCGCGCGGTCGCGAGCCGCATGACGCCTTCGCGGTGCAGGACACCGTGCTCGTCGACGAATCCGCGCGGCAGGCAGAAGGGATACTCGGTGCGCAGCCCCGCTTCGGCCCGCGAGAGATCGGGTGCGAGCGTCATCAGCGGTTCCCCGCACCGGTGATCGACGCGCAGGTGATCTTGCATTCGATCATCGCGACGTCCGAAGTTCCCGCCTTGACACTGGTGATGTTCACTTCGGAGATCCAGGCTTCTTCGAGATGGTAGGTCGCCTGGACGGTTCCGCCCGCGTCGAAGACGGTGAGCGTGCCGGGACACCGCGCGCTGTTGTCGCCGCTGCGAGCGAACGCGTGCCAGGCGAGGATGGCGTTGCTGCCCGCCTGGTCGAGGCCGCGCTTGACGGAGATCGTCGGCGGTTCGGTCTTGCCGAACTGCTTGGTGTGGTTCACCTTTCCGGTGGCGTCGCTGAAGATGTACTCCTGGGAAGCCACCTTCGAGGTGATGCCGCCGAGTTCCGAGAACGCCATCCGGCCGATGGGCGAGCCGGTGAACTCCACCACGAAGCTCGCCGCGCTGACCACCTGGGTCTGGCTGGTGAGACTGGACGTCATGAGCAGGACTCCTTTGCCACGAGGACTTTCAGAGCAGCAGGATGCTGTCGCACACGATCGTGACCCGCATCATCGAGACCGCCGAGGCGTCCGCCTGGGTCTGGTCGATTTCGAGCTTCTGGCACCAGGCGTTCTCCAGCAGGCAGGCGAGCACCGGCTCCCCCGACTTCGTGAGGATGTCGAACGACGCCGGCAGTTTCGCCAGCGGGTTGTTCACCCTGGCCAGCAGGTGCCAGCCGTAGAGCTGGGCGAAACCGAGGCTGTCCAGCGCGCGTTCCAAGGTGATCGACGGCGGTTTCGCCCGGCCGAACTGCTTCGTGTGCGTGTTCCCGAGCCTGCTGTTGTAGGAGTACTCCTGGAACTCCACTTCGGACTGCAGGCTGCCGAGCTTCGAGAACCCCAGTCCCGCCGCCCAGCCCTCGCACATGATCACGAACCGGGGAGCGCTCAGCACCGCGGGCGCCGGGATACCGCCGAAGGACGCGGCGGTCGTCATTCCTTCAGCTCCGCGCCTTCGGAGAACTGGGCGAGGCGGAAGACCACGAACTCGGCGGGTTTGACCGGCGCGACGCCGATGTCCACGGTGAGGATGCCCGCGTCACGGTTCTCCGGCGGGTTGTTCTCCTCGTCGCATTTGACGTAGAACGCCTCCTCCGGAGTCCGGCCGAACAGCGCGCCGCTGCGCCAGATCCGCCGCAGGAACATGCTGATGATCCGCTCGACCGAGTTCCAGAGGAAGTGGTCGTTGGGCTCGAACACCACCCAGCTCGTCCCGGTGAGGATGGACTTCTCGATGTAGTTGAACAGCCGCCGCACGTTCAGGTAACGCCATTCCGGATCGCTGGACAGCGTGCGCGCACCCCAGATCCGGATGCCCTGCCCGGGGAAGAACCGGATGCAGTTCACGCCGACCGGGTTCAGCCGGTCGTGCTCGCCGCGGGTGATCCCGCACTGCAGGTCGGTCACCCCGCGCAGTACCTCGTTCGCCGGTGCCTTGTGCACGCCGCGGGTGTCGTCGTTGCGGGCCCACACACCGGCCACGTGCCCGCTCGGCGGCAGGAACACCGGCTTGCCCGAGCGCGGATCGGCCACCTTGACCCACGGCCAGTACAGCGCGGCGTACTTCGAGTCGTACCCGGCGATTTCCTCTCGCCATCGCACGACCTGCTGCGGGCGCAGTCCGGGTGGCGGGTCGAGGATCGCGACCCGGTCGGCCATCAGCTCGCAGTGCGCGATCATGGCGAGCTGGACCGCCTTGACGCCGTCCATGTCGATCTGCCCGGACTCGTAGGCCGTCATGAGGTCCGGGACGCACAGCATGGTGATGTCGTCGATCGCCTCCAGTGTCCCGAATCCGGTCCGCTCCTCGGGATCACCGACGTAGTCCTGGACGGTCAGCGCGCCCGACGGCGCCTCGGCGATCGTCGTACGGGTGTTCTTCGCGGGCAAGGCCAGCGTGGCCCCCTTGGTCTCCTCGACGGCGACCAAAGTGGACTTCCGCAACGCGGTCGCCACGTTCGCCGCGCCGCGGCGGTTGGTCACGTTGTCGAAGACCTCCTCCTCGTCCCCGAACCGGACGACGAGTTTGAACGCGTCGTCGCCGCGTTCCGTCGCTTCCTGCACCTCGACGCTCAACTGCCTGCCTTGCTCCGGCGCCTTCAGCGCCCGGACGACGATCGGCTTGCCGGCGCCCTCGCTCGGCAGTTCGGTGCCGGTGGGGGCGGGCTGTTCCGCCGAGCCACCACCGACCCGGATGACGTAGGCGGCGCCACCGCCGTTCGCGAAGTAGGCGTAGACGGCGTGCGCCAGATACGCGCCTTCCGTGAACTGGCCGAAGTTCTGGGTGAACTGGGTCCAGTTGGTGACCAGGACCGGCTCGTCCACCGGTCCCGTCTCGGCGAAGCCGACGAACGCGGCGACAGCGGTGCCGACACCCTCGATCGGTTTCGAGCCGGATGACACCTCTTCGACGTAGACACCCGGTGACAGGTACGACGGCATGGCGCCTCCAAGAGAACGATGCGGGCTTCTCGATCACAGTGCTCGCCGGAACGGGGCCGCACCACGAGCCCGGGGGCACACCGGCTTGCCCGATCGGGTAGACCGTTCGGGCCGCTCCGATGCACCGGGATCGCTGCCGCCGGGACACCGGTTCTCCGCACACTGGCGCCATGTTCGATGAAGTCGACATAGCGCTGCGGTCGCTGTTGAGGGAGTCTTTGCCTCCCGAAGTCGTCGTGCGCTTCGACACGCCAGGCGAGAACTGGATCGCCGAGTGCTCCGGTACCGAAACGGTCGGCATCTTCCTGCACCGGGTGCGGGAAGACGTCGCGGCGGGTACGCCGATCGGCTGGTCGGACGAACGCGCGCCGGACGGTCGCGTCGTGCGGCGTACGCAGGAAGCACGGCGCTACGAGCTCTGCTATCTGGTCACCGCCTGGGCCGACGACATCGAACGGGAGCATCTGCTCCTCGGCGCCGTCCTTTCGGCCTGCACCCGGACCGCGCGGCTCTCCGCGGCCCACCTCACCGGAACGCTCTCGGCCGCGACCTCTCCGGTCACCGTTTCCGTTGCCAGACCGGGACTTTCGAGTGCGCCGGTGGACATCTGGGCGGCACTGGGCCTGGTCGCGCGCGGCTGCCTGGACCTGGTGGTCGTCGCCCCGCTGGCCCCGCCGGAGTCCGGCGAACCGGCACCGCCGCCGGACTCGGTCGATCTGGGCGCTCGCACGCTACGGCCACCTCGGCCGTCCACCGGTGGTATGCGGCGCTTGCCGGCCAAGATCACGGAAGGGGTGCGCGATGGGCAGGGCCGCGGCGAAAATGGGTGACCTCGTCACCGGGACCGACACGCATGTCGTCATGGTCCCTTCGGCGGGCGGGCCCGTGCCGACGCCGACCCAGCTGCCGTTCGCCGGGAAGATCACGCTCGGCTGCAGTACCGACGTGCTCATCGGCGGGCAGCCCGCGGCGGTCGTGGGCAGCGTCGCGATCAACACCCCGCCGCACGTGCCGACCGGCGGCACGTTCCAGCGGCCGCCGGACAACCGCGGCACGGTACTGGCGGGCAGCCCGCTCGTGCTGGTGAACGGGAAACCGCTGGCACGCGACGGGGATCAGGTTCTCGACTGCAACGATCCGGCGCCCGCCCCGACCGGGACCGTCGTCGCCGTCGGCACCGTACTGGCCGGCTGAAACCGATCGAATCCGAAACGAGGTGAGGCACGTGGAACCGATGGAAGCGGCGATTGTCTCGGTCGCGGGCAAACTCCGGGACGACCAGGTGACGCCCTGGTTCGAGGCGGTGAGCTCCGCGCACCAGGAGTCCGAAGAGGACTGGACACGGTTCAAGCAGCTCCTGACGGCGCAGGTGTCCGAGCGTTCCCTGCCCCCGGAAGCACTGGAGACGTTCGTGGAGCACATGGACACCAAGGTCTCCGATCAACGGAGCGTGCTGTCCGAAATGGACGCCAGGAAGGACGAGCTGCCACGGCTCTACGAAGGTCTCCTCGCGAAGGCCCGCGAGAGCCGGCAGGATTCACCACCGCCGTGGGACGGCGCGACCGCCCCGCGCTGGTACGCACACCTCACCCAGGTGCTCGGCAACGGCTGGCCCGGCTGGTCGGGCAAGGAAGAGGAATGGGATCGCTTCAAGGCCTTCTTCCTCGGATACGCCGATCAGGCCGGTGTCCGCCCCCAGGCGCAGCTGCTGCTGGACGACGTCGAGCGTGCGCCGGACAAGATCGGGGGCTTCGCCGGGTACGGCATCGCCATCGCGACGCACGAGCAACTCGTCGCGCGGACGAAGGCGCCGGATCTCTGGTCGCAGTACGAGCCCAAGGCCTGGTACGCCACCCTGACGAAGGGCTGGGGCGGCTGGTCCGGCCGGGAAGCCGACTGGGCGAAGTTCAAGCGGTATTTCCTGAAGTTCGCCCAGGACCGGGGAGTCGGGGAAGGGGCAGGGAAGTTCCTCGACCTCGTCGAAGCCGGTGAGGACAAGAGAGCCGCGTTCGCCGAGCACGGCATCACGCTGCCGGACGAGCAGCCCGCGGAGCCCGGTGGCGAGATCGCCGAAAAGGTCGCCGAACGCGACAAGCGGGTGGAAGCGGAACTGGCCGAGCTCGTCGAGGCTTCCGAGGAACAGATGCGGCAGGCGGCCGAAGAACTCGAGAAGAACGACGCGTTCTTCGAAAAGGTCGTCGCCGAAATCATGGAAAAGGCGGACTTTTCGGAATTCGAAGGCCTGACCAGTGACGAGATCCAGGAAATCTGGGAGGAGGCGCTCCTCGCCAGAATCCAGGAATTCGCCGGCCAGGCATCGGCGGAAGAGCTGAGGGGCCTGACCGCGAACGAGGCCGTGTCCGGGAAGGTCAAGGCGATTCTCCCCGAACAGCACTGATCATTCGTGAACCAGGAGGAAGACCATGACGACGAGCACGCCGCCTGCCTCGAAGAAGGACGCCAAAGCCGCCGCCTCCGTGAAGCAGGCTCTCCGGGATCTGGATCTCGACTACGGGAAGACGCTCACCCTGTCGATCTGGGGCCTGAGCCGGGTCGGCGTCGGCCACGTCGGAGTCCGGGTCAAACACCACTCCGATGCCAAGAAGGCCAGGGAAACCGCCGCCAAGGACTATGGGGAGTTCGGCACCCTGCGCGAGGACAACCCGGAAATGGTCCGGCTGCGCAAGGAGATCGCACTCATGGCCGTCGACGCGGGCGCGGCACAGGGGGTCGTCCACGCACTCCACCAGAAGACCTTCCCGCTGCAGAAGATCACTCTCTATCGGAAGTGTTCCAAGGTCACCCTCAGCAACGCCGAGAACCTGCTCGCCTTCACCCTCAAGCGGAGCAATCACGTGAAGGAGATCTACGGCGAGTCCCACAAGTACGCCGCGCGCGACGCGTCGGCGGCCGTCGGCAAGGACGTCTATTGCGATGTCGTCGAACTGCACACGCGGATGCGCAAGTGCATCGACGACATCGTCCTGAATCTCGCCGTCTGCCGTCAGCTGGTCGTCAAGGAGATGAGCCTCCAGCGGTACGCGGCGGTGGCCGAGAACGACGAGTTCCGTGTCGGCGGGAAGAAGTTCACCGGAGACGAGGTCACCAGCGCGATCAAGCTGACCAAGGAGATCTTCAAGGGCGCCAACACCGGTGCCGGCGTCGCCGCCTCGGTGGTGCCGGAGGAAGGCACCTCGCAGGCCCTGAGCGCAGCCAACCTGGTCGGCGGGGTGATGATCAGCGAGTTCGGCGCCATCGCGGAATCGCTCGACCGCAAACGCCGGGCCAAGCAGATCATGAAGGATCCGCAGTACAAGCAGCAGGCGGACGAGTTCCTCGCGAAGCATCCCCTGGCGATCCTCGACTACATCATCAAGCGCAACGAGGACGACCTCGAGCGGGCCCTGTGCCGGGCCGAACCCGCGGCGGCGGCGTTCCTCTCGGTCGCGAGCTACGGACTGGACCTCACCGGTGTCGGCGGGGTGGTCGCGAAATGCGTCTTCCCGTTCGTGTTCCCCACCGTGAAGACCCTCGTGACGGAGTTCTTCTCCGGGGTGCACAAGGAGGCACGCAAGGCCGAGGAGGCGTCGGGCCGGAAGGATCTGGCCGCCTTCAAGGCGACCATGATCGCCGAATGGGCGGCGCTGAACGACGGTCGAGCAGTCGACAGGCTCATCGAAAAGGCTCGCACCAGGGTGAAGGCGAAAGCCGAACTGAGTGACGAACTGCAGGACGAGGTCGCCCTGCTCATCGCGGACTTCGATCAGATCAAGGACGTGAAGACCCGCGAAAAGATGCTGAAGAAGCACGCGGCCGCCCTCTCCGGCCTCGGTCTGAAGGCCGCGGCGGCGTCGGTCGAAAAGGCCAACGAACTCGGCGGCTACCTGACTCCGCAGTGGCTCATCGACGGCGTGATCGCGAAAAGTCTCAGGCCGGTGGTGGTGAAGGTGCTGGGCTACGTCGATCCGGCGCACGACCCCGGACTGATCTCCAATGTCGAGATGATGAAACTGCAGGACGGGGTGGCCGAGATGGCGGCCGTCGAACTCAAGTACGCGCGGGCCTGACCCGGCCCGGCGAGTACCCCGGGTGGCCCAACCTGCTGGTCCATTCGTCCCATGGCGGGCAGAATGCCTGAGTCTGCGGAGAAAGCGGGGGCGAAGTGAGGGAACGCGGCGCCATCACCCCGTTCACCGGTGGTTTCGTCGGGCGTGCCGCCGAACTCGCGCTCCTGGCCGATGTCACGGGGAAGGTCCGGATCGGCACTCACCATCTCGTCCGTTTGGAGGGTCTCGCGGGGATCGGCAAGACGGCGCTCGCCCGCCGGTTCTTGGCGGGCGTGCCGGACTTCCGGTTGTTGCGCGCGGTCGGCGACCCCGCGGAAGCCGGCAGCGAGTTCGGTGTCGTCGACCAGCTCGCGCTGTGCCTGCCCGCGGGCGCCGGCGAGTCGTTGCCGCTGCTGTCCGGACGGCGTCCGGCGGGAGTGGACCCGCTCGCGGTCGGCAAGCAGTTGCACGCCGCGCTGTCCGGGCTGCTGGACCGCAGCCCGGTCGCGCTGTTGCTGGACGGGCTCGACTGGGCCGACCCGCCGTCGCTGACCGCCCTCGGATTCGTGCTGCGGCGCAGCTGGGCCGATCAGCTGCTCGTGGTCGCCCTCAGCCGTACCGCCGCGGACGGCACCCGGGCGGGCGACCCGCTCGGTGAGGGGCCGGCGGCGGTACGGGTGGAACTGACCGGGCTGGCCACCGACGAGGTGGCCACCCTCGCGAGCACGATCCTCGGGCAGGCCATCCCTGGCAAGGTCGTCGAGCGGTTGTGTGCGTACACCGGAGGGCACCCCGCGCACCTGCGCACCCTCTTCAAGGAGGTCGAGCCGGAGGCTCTGGCCACCGGGGAACTGTTCCGGACGGCATCGAGTTCGGCGGTCGTCGCGGCGCGGAGGACTCTCGCCGGCCTGCCCGCCGAGACCAGGGAACTGCTGGCCGCGCTCGCCGTGCTCGGCGTCCGGTCTCCGCTGGCGAGGGTGGCGCAGGTGGCCGCGATCGAGCACGCGGAAGAGGCGCTGCAGCCGGCGCTCGAAGCGGGTCTGGTGACGTGGTGGCCGCGCGAGGTGTCGAGTCCGGTCGAGCTGACCCATGACGTGCAGCGGGAAGCCGTCTATCTCTCGCTGACACCGACCCGGCGGAGCAGGCTGCACCTGCGGGCGGCCGAGGCCGTGGACAGGGCGAGTTCGTGGCGGCACCGGGTCGCGGCGGTGACCATGACCGACGGCGACCTCGCGCGGGAGCTGGAGAAGGCCGCCCAGGAGGAGGCCGACCGCGGTGAGCACGGACCCGCCGCCACCTATCTCGGCTGGGCCGCCGACATCTCGCCGTCCGGGCCGGACGCCGAACGTCTGCTGCTCACGTCGGTCATCCATCAGCTGCTCAGCGAGGAACGGTGGCGTGCCTCGGGGGCGCAGGCCCGGATCGCCCGCTGCGCCCGGTCCGCCCTGCGTTCCCTGTGCGAAGGTCTCGTCTCCCTGTTCGGCTCGGGCGAACGGGTGCGGGCCGAACGGGAACTGACGGCCGCCTTGCGCCAGGCCGAGGCGGAGAACGCGCCCCGCTGGGTGCGCGCGTCGGCCGCGGCGGGTTTGGCGGGCGCGCTGACCTGGCGCGGCGAGTCCGATTCGGTGATCGAGCACGGGCGGCTCGCGTTGTCGCTCGGTGAGGTGCCGACCGGCCTCGCGGACTTCACCAAGGTGCTGCTCGCGGTGGCCAGGGGCCGACGCGACGGGCTTGAGAGCGGCCTCGACGAGCTCGGGCATCTGTCCCCCGAACCGGCCGAAGTCCCGACCCCCCACCTGGATTCACTCGCCTGCCGCGGCGCGCTGCGCACCGTGCTCGGCAGGCTCGACGAGGCCAAACGAGACCTGCACGAGGTGCGGCGCCGTCATCGGAGCGGTGCGCATTTCCTCAGTGGAACCTGCCCCTACTCGTATCTGACGGCGGCGCACTACCAGTCGGGAGACTGGGACGCGGCCGCGCTCACCGTCGCGCAGGTCGTGTCCGTCTCCCAGGCGGAAGAGCAGCCCACGAACCAGGCTCTCTGCAGTTTCGCCGCGTCCCTGGTCCCCGCGGGACGCGGCGACTGGGCGACGGCCGCCCGGCACGTCCGTCGCGCGGAAGAGGCCGCCGCGCGGACCGGCGCGCTCCAAGACCTGCGGTACGCCGGAATCGCGGGAGCCGTTCTCGGACAGGCGAAAGACGATCCGGCCGCGATACTTTCCGCGCTCCAAGCCATCCCGGGCCTGACCGAGGCGACGGGGGCACACGAATGGTGGAGTCTCTGGTGGCGCCCGCTCCTGGTGGAAGCCCTCCTGGGCACCGGCAGGATCGCCGAAGCGCGAGCGCAGCTCAAGGTGTTCGCGGCGAAGGCGAGCGGCGTCGGTTCCTGGGAAAGCACCGTGATCCGCCTGACGGCGTCGTTCTTGGCCGCCCGTGGTGACCACGCCGCCGCCCTCCACTGCGTGGAAAACCGTTACCCCACCCCGGCCGCGCTCGGCGTCTCTCTCGCCGATGGCCTGCTGCTCCATGAGCACGCTCGCCGCCTCCTCGGTACGGCGAGACCCGTCCCCGGCGCACAGTGGCTTCGTGCGGCCAAAATCCGCTTCGCCACCTTGGGCGCGGTCCCGTTCGAACGGCGGGCCGACGCGGACCTGACCGAGTCGCAGGTCGACGTCTCCCTCGATCCGACCGCGCTGGCCGGGCTGACCGACCGCGAAAGCGAGGTGGCCCGTCTCGTCGGCAAACACCTGACCAACCGGGAGATCGCCGCGGAGATCTTCGTGACGGTGAAGACCGTCGAATTCCACCTGGGGAACATCTACGCGAAATTCGGGCTCGGTTCACGAAAAGAACTGCGGGATCTCCTCACCGGGGGCCGCCACGCGCTCTCCGGACTGCCCGTCGACTCGAGATGAGCCTGCCTGCGACAAGACTGCGACAGTCCCGGGACCGGCGGCCGACATCGCCGCAGCACAGTCGGGATCATGACGAACATCGACCAGGCCCCGGTGGTTCGCGCGGACGCCGGACGCGGGACGCACGTCCCCGCGCTGGACGGGTTGCGAGGGATCGCGATCCTCGGCGTCCTGCTGTTCCACACCGATCTCCTGCCCGGCGGTTTCCTCGGGGTGGACCTGTTCTTCACCTTGTCCGGCTACCTCATCACCGACCTGATCCTGCGTGAGGCCGAGGCGACCGGGACGGTGTCACTGACCGCTTTCTGGGGCCGCAGGATCCGGCGGCTGCTTCCCGCCCTGGCGGCCATGCTCGCCGTGGTCACCGTCGTGGTGTGGCTCGCGGCGTCACCGGACGTGGTGCGGACGACGCTCGGGGACGGCCCCTGGGTGCAGCTGAACCTGGTCAACTGGCACCTGATCGCGGAGTCGTCCGGGTATTGGGACCGCTTCGGCTCGGCCCGGGTCTTCGAGCATCTGTGGAGCATCGCGGTCGAGGAGCAGTTCTATCTGGTGTGGCCGGCGCTGCTGTTGATCTCGACCCTGGCCGGACGACGGCTACTGCACCGGCGGGTCGCCGTGATCACGCTCGCGGCCTCGGTGGTCTCTCTGGTGCTGATGATCACGCTGCTGACGCCGTCCGATCCGACCCGGGTCTACACCGGCACCGACACCCGGGCGTTCTCCCTGCTGCTGGGCGCGATGGTCGCCACCGGTCCGGTGCGCGACGTCCTGGCCCGCTCGACTGCCCGGACAGCGGGAGTGGTGCCGGCGTTCTTGGCCGCCGGAATCGGTGTGCTGTGGTGGTTCGCCGACGGTGTGGGCTCACCGTGGCTGTTCACCGGTGGGCTCTTCGCGCACTCGCTGGCCGCCGCGGTGCTGATCGGGTTGTGTGTCCGGACGCCGGGAACGGTGGCCGCCAAGCTCCTTGCCTGGCGGCCACTGCGCTGGATGGGGCTGATCTCCTACAGCCTCTATCTGTGGCACTGGCCCGTTTTCGTGCTGGTGTCCGAGCAGTGGACCGGGATCGGCCGATGGCCCCGGACCGTGCTGGTCTGCGTCCTGTCGATCGGCTTGGCCGCGTTGTCGAAGTACGCGGTCGAAGACCCCATCCGGTTCCGCGCGAAGTGGGCACGCGGCCGCGGCGGGGTGCTCGCGTTCGCGGCGGTCATGGTCGCCCTTGCCTTGCTGTGGCTTGCCCTTCCCGCCCCCGAACCGCCCGGCATCGACATCACCCGGCTCGGAAGCGCCCGCTGATCACGTGTTCAGCGGGCAGGTCCGCTGAACATCCGATTCCGGGGTGGGCTGGGTGAAACCGATCCGTACCTTGGTGGCCTTCGATCCGCCGCTCTGCACGTGGACGCCGAGCGCCGTGCACACGATCTGGTCGATACCCAGTGGTGTGACCTCACGGTCGGTCAGCGGCACCAGAAGCTGGATGAGGCCGGGTTCGGTGGTCACCACGACCTGGGTGACCGGCGTCGACGCGATGTCGGTGTCCAGCTCCGAGCCGCCGGGACCGGTGAGCAGCAGTGATACCGCTTCGGCGATCGTGCCGAGTCGCCTGGTTTCCCTCAGCTGTGGCTGGAGCCGACGGTGCACGTCGACGAAGTACAGCGTCACCCCGGGCGCGACGCCGGTCGGGGCGTCACCGTCGGCGGCGGGTCCCGACGGTGCGACTCCGCAACCCGCCAGTAGCAGGGTCAGTGCGACAAGCCGGATGCGTTTCACCGGTCCTCCAGGTTCCGTGGCAGCCGCAGCTCGAACCGCGCGCCACCGTCGACGGTGTTGTCCGCGGTGAGGTCGCCGCCGTGCAGGCGCGCGTTCTCGCGCGCGATCGCCAGTCCGAGCCCGCTGCCCGGCGTTCGCGTGCGCGCGGTGTCCGCCTTGTAGAAGCGGTCGAACACCTTCGGCAGCACGTGTTCCGGCAAGCCGGGGCCGTGATCGGTCACCTCGACGCGGACCTGGTCCGGCAGCACCGAGATCCGCACGCGCACCGGTGGCGCGCCGTACCGCAGCGCGTTGCCGACCAGGTTGGCCACGACGACGTCCAGGCGGCGACGGTCCAGCCGCAGCGAAATCTCCTCCGGCACCAGCAGCTCGACCTGCTCCAGCCAGCCCCGGGAACGGAGGCATTCCCGCACGGCGGCCGCGACGTCCGTCTCCTCCCACCGCATCTGTGCGGTGCCCGCGTCGAAACGGGACACTTCCATCAGATCCTCGACCAGCCGGACCAGCCGGTGGGTCTCGGTGATCGCGAGCTGCGCCGATTCCCGGGCGTCCGGCTCCATCGTGTCCGCCGTGGCCGCCATCACCTCCACCACCGCGGTCAGCGTGCTCAGCGGGGTGCGCAGTTCGTGGGAGACGTCCGCGGCGAACCGTTTGGCGTCGGCCTGCATGCGCTGCAACGACTCGGCCATCTCGTTGACGGTGACGGTCAAGTCGGCCAGCTCGTCGGCACCCTGCGGTGGTGTGCGAGCGTCGAGATCACCCGCCGCGAGCCGGCGCGCGGTGTCACGGAGCTTCCGCACCGGCCGCAGGACACTGCCCGCCGCGAGCAGCGCCAGGAGCACCGCCAGAGGCAACGCCATCGCGGCGGTGATCGCCGCGGAGCGGGTGAGGTGATCGATCTGCTCCTCGACTCCGGTGAGATCGTGCGCCGAGTACACCTCGATACCGGACGGGGCACGGGCGCCGTCCGGGGCGGTGAGCATGACCGGCGTGCCGATCAGCAACCACGGGGTCTCGCCCGCGATGAGCCTCTGCGTGACCAGCCGTTTCTCGCCGCGCACGGCCGCTCGCAGCGAGCCCGTGCCGAGGTCGGCCCCGTCCTCGGAGCGCAGATCCCCGTAGGTGACCAGCGTGTTCGCGCCGAGGGCCGCGCGCAGCCGGTCGAGCGAGTCCTGAGTCGGCGGGTAGGTCAGCTGGGGCGCGACCGCGGCGATCTGGCCGGTGAGGGTGCCGGCGAGCCGCTGCTGGGTGGTCGCGACCAGCGCGGCGCTCGCCGACCGGGCGCTCGACCAGGCGGCCGCGGCGGCCGCGAGCACGGCGACCAGGACGAAAGCGACCAGCAGGCGGGCGCGAAGTCCCCGCGGCAGGAGCCGACCGGCATTCATACCGGCCCGAACCGGTAGCCGAACCCTCGGACGGTCTGCACGTACACCGGACTCGCCTGGTCGTCCTCGACCTTCGCCCGCAGCCGCTGCACACAGTTGTCGACCAGCCTGGAATCACCGAGGTAGTCGTGCTCCCACACCTCTTCCAGCAACTGGCTGCGGCTGAACACCCGGCCGGGCGACCGGGACAACGTCAACAGCAGCCGCATTTCCGTCGGCGTCAGCGAAACCGGCTCACCGCGCACGGCCACCGCGAGCGCGGCGGTGTCGATCCGCAGGTCGCGATGCACCCGCACACCCTCGGCCGGAGCGGCTCCACGGCGGAGTACCGCACGAATCCGCGCGTCCAGCACGGAGGGCCGCGCCGGTTTGATCACATAGTCGTCCGCGCCCGCCGCCAGGCCGCCGACGACATCGAAGTCGTCACCCCGCGCGGTCAGCATGATCACCGGCACCTCGCCCGCCGCCCGGATCCGGCGGCACACCTCGAAACCGTCGATCCCCGGCAACATCAGGTCGAGCACGACCAGGTCCGGCGCGGACACGTGGAACTGCTCCAGCCCGTCCTCACCGGTCTCCGCGGTCCGCACATCGTGTCCGTGTCTGGACAACGCCAGCTGAAGGCCGCGCCTGACCAGCGGATCGTCCTCGATGAGCAATATCGCCACCACGTGTCCATTATGGACTCCTCCGGGCCGTCTCATCGGTCAAGCGATCTTCTGCGACACAACCGGGACACGATCGCGGAACGCCCGGGACGCGGCGACGGCACGGTCGAAGACATGACCAAGAACCGAAAAATCATGCTCGGCCTGGCCGGTTTGGTCCTGGCGACCTCGGCCTGCTCGACCCAGGCCGCCCCAGGTCCGACCCCAGCGGCCAGTTCGGAACAGGCCAAGGTGCTCTTCCTCGGCGACTCCATCGCCGTCGGCGAGGCATTGCCGCTGTCCGCCGCGTTCAAAGCCGGTGGAGCCGGTTTCACCTCCATAGCCGCGGAGGGCGGCGGGAACGTCGTCGGCCCCTTCTCCGAGGAAAACTGGAAGAAACTGCCGGAACAGATCACCTCCGCCAAGCCCACCGTGGTCGTCTACCAGATAGCCAGCTACGACTGGGGAACCCAGCAGGAGCAGCAGACCGCCTACGAGAAACTGCTGAGCACCACGACGGGCGCCGGCGCGAAACTGGTCTTCGTCACCATGCCCCCGCTGAAGCCGGACGACTTCTACAAGCCGCACATGGCAGACCTCGATCGCACCCCGGACGTCGCCCGCGCGGTGGCGGCCGGATCCGGCGGCAAGGCCGTCGTGCTCGACGCCACCGAAGTGTGGGGCAGCGCCTACGAGCAGACGAAAGACGGCAAAGCGGATCGCAGCGCCGACGGCATCCATACCTGTCCTCAAGGAGCCGCGCGCTTCACCAGCTGGCTGCTCACCGGTTTGGCTGCGGTGATCCCGGGCTTCGCTCCCCCGGCGGCGGAAAGCTGGGCCAATACGGGCTGGTCGGCCGACAAGCACTTCCAAGGCTGCTGACGAACAACATCGCGCAGGTCACCGTGTGCGGTGGCCCCGGGCTGGGCGATGACGGCGGGAGACTGTGTACATGCCGAACGACGAGCTGCGGGCACAACCTCGATGGCGGAGAACGGGCGACACGTACTTCCCGTACGCGGCCAGTGTCGAGAGCCTGGAGGACTCCTTCGATGGACGTGTCACCGGTGAGGGAGGGCGCCTTCGTTGTCGCTCGGTGCTCAACGCGACGCTTCGGGCGTCAGCGGGTTTTTGAGCGCTTTCCCGAGCGAGGCCAGCGCTGGTCCCGCGGCGGCCAGCTTGTCTCGTTCGTCCGGAGAAAGGTTCTCCAGCGCGACGGCGAGCAGCTCGGCCCAGGAGCTCTCGATCCGTGCCATGCCGTGCTGTGCGTTCATCGTCGGAAGCAGTCGTACCGACCTTCGGTCGTCCGGGTCGGGCTCGCGTTCCACAAGCTCGCGGGCGACCAGGTTCCGCACCACGACGCTGGCGTTGCTGGTCTGCAATCCAAGCTCACGCGCCATCGTGCTCAGGGGAGTGCCCGGGGTGTCCATCACGTAGCGCAGCACTTCCAGCTCGGATGGCGGGAGCTGATACAGCCCCGCCTCGGCGACTCCTCGCAGCCGTAGTGCACGGGACAACCCGTACAGGCCGGGTACCAGGCCTCTCGCCTGCTTGAGTCGCGCGGCGTTGTCATCGGTCACGGCACCAGTGTACCGTTAGTTATGCTTATATAAGTATAACTAACTGGGAGAGTTCGGATGCCCTCTGTCAAACCCGCCGGCACGCTCATCGCGGTGTTGGCCTTGTTGTCCTTCGTGCTGCCCATGGCCACCGACCTGTACCTGTCGGCGTTCCCGCGGATGGCCGAGGAACTCGGCACCGATGCCTCCGGTGTACAGCTCACACTCACCGCGTTCTTGATCGGACTGGCGGCCGGGCAACTCGTCCTCGGCCCGCTGTCCGACCGGTACGGACGCCGGGGCCTCTTGCTCGCCGGAACCGCCATGTGCGCGGCGAGCACGGCCCTTTGCGCTCTCGCTCCGACGCTGGAGTGGTTGGTGGCACTGCGTTTCGTCACCGGTTTCGCCGGCGCGGCCGGGGTGGTGCTCGGTCGCGCCGTTATCTCCGACATCGCCACCGGCAGCGCCGCGGCACGCCTGTTCGGCATCCTGATGGCCCTCGGCGGTATCGCGCCGATCGTCGCGCCACTGGCAGGCGGAGCGGTTTTCGAGGAATTCGGCTGGCGTGCCGTCTTCTGGCTGCTGGCCACGGTCGTGATGTCGATGTTCGCCGCGGCGTTCTTCCTGGTCCCGGAAACCCTGCCGCGAGAACGACGCCACGCCAAGGGATTCGCGACTACGCTGCGCGCGGCGGCCGGAGTGCTGGGCAACCGGGTCTACCTCGGTCACACCCTGGTCTTCGTCTTCGCGTCCGGAGCGCTGTTCTCCTACATCTCCGCATCGCCCTTCCTTTATCAGAAGATGCTCGGCATGAGTGTCCAGGACTACTCCGTCGTCTTCGCCGCGGGAGCGCTGATTGCCACCCTTTCCAGTGGTGCCAGTGCCAAACTGGTCAACCGCGTCCATCCGTCGGTGCTACTGCGGATCGGATTGGTGGCCATGTCCGGCTCCACGGCCGCGTCCTTGCTGATCGCGACCATCGGGAAATTGGCCCCGGTCAGCGCGTTGTCGCTGCTGGCGATCACCGGTGCCGGCCTCGGTCTGGTATTCGGCAACGCGACCGCACTGGCGATCGAAGCGGTCCCCGAATCCGCCGGAACCGCGTCGGCATTGCTGGGAACACTCCAAAGTGGACTCGGCGCGCTCGCCGCACCCCTGGTCGGACTCGGCGGCCAGCACACCGCGATTCCCCTCTACCTGGCTATGACAGTGTGCTCGGTCGCGGCCCTGCTGTGCGGGTCGGTCCTGGCGAGAGAGAAGGCGAAGCGACCACAATCCGTGAGATTCAAGCCCGCCTCCTGAAATGGCACTCGCTCGAACGTCGCAGGTCGGCGATCCACCCGGTCCGGGGCGACGCCGGGCGAGTGTTCCGAACGCGACGGTGATCAGGTAGGCCTCGTTGTCGTCGGTCATCACCTAGGCGGAGGCGGCTATCGCAGCGGCACGAACACCCGCGCATGCCGCGATGCGGTCGATGCGCAGACCGGGCGCGAGGTCATGCCGATGAGCGGCTACGACCTTGCACTGAGAACCACCCTGGTGGCCTACACCTCGCCGAGCGGTGCGGCTGGTGCAGAAGGACGCGTCGGCTGGATCATCCGGTGCCGGGTGTTCTGCTCTGTTCGAGTGGTTGTGATTTCCGGCCCTGGGGGTGCTGATCACCGGACGCTAGCGTCGGTCGGGCCGGCGGTGGACCGCCGCCTGGGGAGAGCCTTCGGGCTTCGAGGGGAGTTTTTCCGATTATGCAAAGAACATTGCCTCGGCCTTTGCAGAGGATTCGACTCGTGGTCGCGCTCACCGCGGCCGGACTGCTCGCCACCACGGGCACCGCGCTCGCCGACACCGGCGCCGACCGCAAGGTCGTGCAGGAGGCGCTGGACCAGTTCACCACGAGCGGCGCGGCGCTCGGCGCGCAGGTCAGGGTGACCGACGGCCATCAGCGCTTCACCGCGCGCTCCGGCAAGGCGGAGCTGGGTTCGAATCGCCCGGTGCCGGAGAACGGCCGGTTCCGCGTCGGCAGCATCACCAAGACGTTCGTGTCGACGGTCCTGCTGCAGCTTTCGGGCGAAGGCAAGGTCGCCCTGGACGCGCCGGTCGTCCGCTACCTGCCCGGCCTGATCGACAACCGCGTCACGGTGCGCCAGGTCCTCCAGCACACCAGCGGCCTCTACAACTACACCGACGCGTTGCCGCTCGACCCGGCCGAGTTCGAGAAGATCCGCTACAAGCACTGGACGCCCCGGGAACTGCTCAAGATCTCCACCGACAAGCCGCTCGACTTCGACCCCGGCACCCGGTGGAACTACTCCAACACCAACTACGTGGTCGCGGGACTGCTGGTGGAGAAGCTGACCGGCAGGCCGTACGCGAAGGCGGTCGAGCAGCGGATCCTCAAGCCCTTGCGCCTCGACGACACCGAGGTTCCCGGCGACAACGTCGACATCAGGGGCCCGCATGCCCACGGCTACGTGACCGTGGCGGGCAAGCCGAACGACGTCACCCGCATCAACCCGTCGGTCGCCTGGGCCGCGGGCGAGGTGATCTCCACGACCCGCGACCTGGACACGTTCGGGGTGGCGCTGGCGAGCGGCAAGCTGCTCAGGCCCGCGCAACAGCAGGAGATCAGCAAGACGACCGCGGTCAGCCCCCAGTACGGCCTGGGCCTGCAGGTGGAGACCTTGCCGTGCGGCACCAAGGTGTGGGGCCACGGCGGCGGCATCCCCGGCTACTCCTCGCAACTGCTGACCACGCCGGACACCGCGAAGCGACTGGAGCTCTCGGTCACGAGCGCGCCGACCGCGGGCGACCCCGGCGACGCGTTCGGCAAGCTGCTCACCGAAGTCTTCTGCTGACGTCTTCCGGGCCGGCGGCGGGCGCGCCATACGTGGCGTTCCCGTCCCGGCCGTCGCGCCACGCAGGCCGGGTGAGAAGCGAGCGCGCCCTTCCCGGTCGCGAAGCGGGATACCGATCGTGCGGAAACCCGCGGCCAGTTCCTGGTCAGTCATCCGTCGCTGTGGTTCGCCCGCCGCGACTTCGCCGAGAAACACCGCGACGAGCTCACCGAGATCGTCCGGTCGCTGCAAGAGTCCGACGCCTGGATCACGCCCCCCCCGGGCGGTCGATCCGCGGTCCTGCCGTGGCTCAACGATCTGCTGACTCCGCAAGCGGTCGAGTAGCCCTCTCGTCGAGGAACGGGGTGAGGAGCCGAAGCAGTTCCGCGGGCCGGTCCAGCGGAATGATGTGGCCGCAATCCTCGACGAGGTGACCGGTGAGGTCGTCGGCGACGGGACGCAGCTGCCGTTCCAGCGCGCGGCCGACCGGATGGGCGCCGATCGCCATCGTGGGCATGGTGAGCCTGCCCGCCGCCACGGCCTCGCCGATCTGGCGGGCCGTGGCCGGCATGGCGCGGTAATAGGAGAAAGCACAGCGCAGGGCGTCCTGTCCGGTGTAGGCGTCGACGAAGGCGTCGCGGATCTCGGACGGCACCCCGCGACCGAGGGTGCCCGCGGCGAGAAACCAGTCGAGGTACTCCGCCTCGTGTCCGAGCAGGACCGTTTCGGCGAGGCCGGGCACGGCGTGGAATCCAAACCACCACGGCATGCCTGCGTCGAGGAAGTCCTCGGCGCCGGGCAGTGACCCCAGCAGTGACTCCATCAGCACGAGCCGCCGCACCCGCTCCGGCCGCCGCATGGCGAGCAGGAAGGCGGCCGGGGTGCCGGCGTCGATGGCGACCACGGCCGCGGCTGGTTCGTCGAGGGCGTCGAGGATGCCTTCGGCGTCAGCGGCCAGCGTGCCCGCGTCGTAGCCCTCCGCGGCGCGGGTGCCGGCGCCGAGTCCGCGCAGGTCCGGGGCGATGACCCGGTGTTGCTCGGCCAGTGGCCCGATGATCTCGGTCCAGAGCCGCCAGGTGTGCGGAAACCCGTGCAGCAGCAGAACCGCGGGTCCGGAACCGGCGGTGGCCACGGTGGTCTGGATGCCGTTGACGGTGATCTGTCGCAGTGTGCCGGGCACGGTGCCTCCGCGGTGGTTACCATTGGTTACCAGAAAACCGTAGGTAACTTCCGCGGTGCCGCCAAGACGGCACTTTCCCCTCAGGTGGTGAGCTCCAGGTGACCCCCAAGAAAGGCGATCTGTTCGACCCCGAGTGCCCGACCCGGCGGCTTTTGGACCGCATCGGCACGAAATGGACGTCGATGGCGGTCAAGGTCCTCGCGGAGGCGGCCCCGAACGAGGTGCGTTTCGCCGAGTTGCGGCGCCGGATTCCCGGTGTCTCCCAGAAAATGCTGTCGGTGACCCTGCACAGCCTGGTCCGCGACGGCCTGGTCGCCCGCCGCGTGGAGCCCACCGTGCCACCGCGCGTGCACTACCGGCTCACCGACCTGGGCTTGTCCCTCGAAGTCCCGTTGGCGGCGCTCCGGACCTGGGCCGAGGAGAACATGGCCGGGATCGACCGGGCCAACGCGCTCAGCGATGCCCACGCCGCTGCCGAAGGGTGAGAAGCCGGGCTCCCGGGGACGGTGGGCCACACCGTCCCCGGGGCCGGTCACTCGGCGGCCATCCGCTCCCGGAGGCTCCGGGGGCGCATGTCCGTCCAGACCTCGTCCACGTGATCCATGCACTCCTGGCGGCTGCCGGTCTTGCCGTCGGGGCGCCAGCCTTCCGGCACCTCCTTGTCCGACGGCCAAAGGGAGTACTGCTCTTCGTCGTTGATCAGGACCTGGAACGTGGTGTTGTCGTCCATCGGGTTTCTCTCCTTATTTTCCGGTGATTTCCGCTTCGAGTGGTTCGGACGCGGCGGGGAGGCCGCGCAGGGTGCGGTTGAGCGTGGTGAACACGGTGACGACCGCGATGGCGCCCGCGCACGCGAGCACCGCGGCGGGGCCGGTCAGCACCTCGACCAGCCAGCCGCCCAGCGCGGGGCCGACCGCGGCGGCCAGGCCGCCGGTCACCCCCAGTACGCCGCCGAGGCGACCACGCAGCTCGTCGGGCGTGTTCAACAGCTGGTAGGTGCTGATGGCGGTGTTGACCGACGGCGGGAGGAAGGCGATCGCGGCGAACAGCAGTCCCATCAGATAGCCGCTGTGCACGAAGATCGCGATCGGCGTCAGCACGGTCAGCGCCCAGAACACCCCGGTGATCAACAGGTACGGGCTGATCTTGCGATACAGGACGGGCGCGGCGAAGGCGCCGAGCACCCCGCCGGCGCCGAGCATCGCCGCCATGACACCGATCTCGCCGGCGGGCATGCCCCGGCGGTCGGCCAGCACGATGATCACCAGGTAGTAGGCCGAGAAGAACAGGTTCAGGCTGACCACGCAGAACGTCGTGACCCGCAGCCGAGGTTGCCCCCACACCCACTTCAGCCCCTCCACGATCTCCCGGCCGAGATGCGCGGGCGGCCGGGAGACCGCGGCGGGCCGTGCGGGCAGCCGGACGAACAGCAGCGCCACGAAGGCGAAAAGATGCGTGAGGACGTCGAAAACGAACGGGACGACCCGGCCGAGGGCGAACAGGAACCCGCCGAGCGCGGTGCCCGACAGCTGTCCGGCGCTGGTCCTCGCGGCGTTCAGCGAGACCGCCGTCGGTACTTCCCCGGCTTGGACCAGGAGGGGCAGGCTCGCCTCCTCCGCCGGTTCGAACAGGGCACGGCACACCCCCATCACCACGGCGACGACGACCAGGAGGCCGACTCCGGCGCCGTCCCACCACAGCGCGAGGACGAGCGCTGCGGCCGCGACCGCCTGCACGGCCTCGCAGCCGAGCATGATCCGCTTGCGGTGCCAGCGGTCCGCCAGCGCGCCGGCGGGCAGCCCGGCGACCAGCTGGGCGATCGCCACCGAGCCGACCACGAGTCCCGACTGCACACCGGATCCGGTGATCGCCAAGACCAGCAAGGGGAACGCGATCATCGTGGTACTGAAACCGGCCTCGGAGACGACCTGCCCGGTCCACAGGAGCCGGTAGTCGCGATTGCTCCTCAGCCCGCTCACGCCTCCTCACCCCGGCAGTCCGACGCGATGGCGCGCAAGGCTTCGGCGAAGTCCGCGGCGACGGCCGCCACCGTGGTCCGCGTGTTCAGGTGAGGCTGGTAGTACCAGGAGAACTCCAGACGGCCGTCACGCACACCGCCGACCACCTCGAGGACGTGCGGCGGGCGGTTCGCGGGGTCCTGCTCGCGGCCGAGAGGCGCGTGGGCCCGGAGATAGAGCCCGCTCCCCTCCCCCGCGTGATCGCCCTGGCCCAGGTAGTTGAACGCGACCTCCGATGCCGTGTCACCGAGCTCCGGGTACCGGAAGTACCGCAGGGCGCCATAGCCGAAACCGTTGCCCGGCAAGGCACGCAGCTGTTTCCGGACCGCCTTGACCAGTTCTCTCCAGCCGAGGGAGTCCTCGACCGTGAGACCGACCGGGAACAGGGTGGTGAACCATCCCACGGTCCGCGAAAGGTCGACGTCGTCGAGGATCTCTTCGCGTCCGTGGCCTTCCAGATCGACCGCGACGGCTCGCTGTCCCGTCCAGCGGGTGAGCGCCCGGGCCAGCGCGGTCAGCAGAACGTCGTTGATCCGGGTGCGGTACGCGCCGGGCGCCAGATGCAGCAGGGCGTCGGTGTCCCGCTCGTCGATCTCGACGGTCACCGATTCCGGCGGAGCGGGCGGAGCGCCGGTCTGATCGCGCGGGATCGTGCGACCGGGCAGCTCACGCGTCCAATGCGCGTGTTCGCCGTCCAGACCGCCGTCCGCGACGAACTCGCGCAGCCGGTGCGCCCAGTCCCGGAAGGACGTCGTCTTGGCCCCGAGGTCCGCCTTCTCCCCGGCTTCGATCTGCCGGTACGCGCGTTCGAGGTCTTCGAGCAGGATGCTCCACGACACCGCGTCGACGACCAGGTGGTGCGCGGCGAGCAGCAGTCGTGGATTCTCCGCTCCCTCCGGTTCGGTCAGCAGTGCGCGCAGATGCGGTGGCCGGGCCAGGTCGAAGTCCGCTTGCGCCGACTCGGCCTCGTTCTCCAGGTCGGCGGCGGGCACCCTCTTCAGCACCGGCCTCGGCTCGGCCGGTTCGTTGTACTGCGTCCACCCGGCGGCGGTCCGCTCGAAGCGCAGGCGCAGCGCGTCGTGCTGGGCGACGACGGCGTCGAGCGCGAGCCGCAGTGACTCCTCCTCCACCGGTCCGGCCAGTTCGACCACCACCGATTGGTTGAAGTGCGCCGGATTCGCCGGTTCGGAGGCGAAGAACCACCGCTGGATCGGCGTCAGCGGAACGTCACCGACGACGACCTCGCGATCCTCGGCCACCGTGTCGACCGGCTTCACCACCGTCGCCAGCTCGGCGACCGTCTGGTGGGTGAACAGATCCTTCGACCGCATCGCCAGGCCCGCCTGCCGGGCGCGGTGGACGACCTGGATGCTCAGGATCGAGTCACCGCCGACATCGAAGAAGTTGTCCGTGGCCCCGACCCGGTCCAGACCGAGGACTTCGGCCCAGAGGTCCGCCAGGGTCTCTTCCGTTTCGGTGCGCGGCTTCACGTAGTCCGCACTCTGTGCCAGAGACGGATCCGGGGCGGGGAGCGCCGCGCGGTCCACCTTGCCGTTGGCGGTGATCGGGATCGCGTCCACCGGGACGAAGATCGACGGCACGAGGTAGTCCGGCAGCGTCTCCCCGAGGAAGGCCCGGAGGTCCGTCGCCTCGCCGACCACGTAGGCGACGAGCCGTTTGTGGCCGGCGATCTCGCGGGCGACCACGACGGCGTCCCGTACCGAGGGATGCCGGCGCAGCGCCGTTTCGATCTCACCGAGTTCCACCCGGAAGCCGCGGACCTTGACCTGCTCGTCCACGCGTCCCACGAACTCCAGCCCGCCCGGCACCGTCCAGCGGACCAGGTCACCGGTCCGGTACATCCGGCTTCCCCGCGTGCCGAAGGGGTTCGCGACGAACCGGTCCGCGGTCAAACCGGGCCGGTTCAGGTATCCCCGCGCGAGACCGGCGCCGTCGACGAACAGCTCGCCGGTCGTCCCGATCGGCACCGGCCGCAGCGCGGTGTCCAGGACGTGGACCTCGGTGTTCGGGATCGGCGCGCCGATCGGCGGCGTGCCGCCGGGGGTCAGCGGCGCGCTCCACGAGGTGACGACGGTGGACTCCGTGGGCCCGTACGCGTTGATCATCCGCCTGCCCGGCGCCCATCGGTCCACCAGCGCCGCCGGGCAGGAGTCCCCGCCGACGAGCACGGTGCGGAAGTCCGGCAGGTCCACCTCGGGAACGGTGGCCAGCGCGATCGGCGGGATCAGGGCGTGGCTGATCCGCCGACGCCGCAGGACCTCGGCGAGCTGGGTGCCGAGCAACGGCCCCTCGGGAGGGACGACGAGCGCGGCGCCCGCGGGCAGGGACAGGCACAGTTCCAGGATCGACGCGTCGAAACTGGGCGAACTGAACGCCAGCACGCGATCCCCCGGACGTACCTCGCAGTGCTCGATTCCGGCGGCGGAGAAGGACGCCAGCCCGGCGTGGGAAACGACGACGCCCTTGGGCCGCCCGGTCGAACCGGACGTGTAGATCACGTACGCGGGCTGCGCCGGATCGACCGGCGTCCCCGGATCGGTGTCGTCGTACCCGGTCGCGTCGAGTGCGCCGTCCACCACCAGGACCGGGTCCGCGTCGCGCAGCATGAACTCGATGCGCTCGGCCGGGTAGCCGGGATCCACCGGCAGGAACGCGGCTCCGGTCTTGGCCACGGCCAGTTCGGTGACCACGAGGTCCACCGAACGCGGCAGCCGGACGGCGACGATCCGCTGGGGACCGGCGCCCCTCGTCGCGAGGAGCCGGGCCAGCCGGTTCGCCCGCGCGTTCAGTTCAGCGAAGGTCAGCGAGCCGTCGTCGGACACGAGCGCGGGCGCCGTGGGTGTCCGCCGCGCCTGTGTCTCGACCAGTTCGGCCAGGGAGGCGGCCGGGACGTCGCGCGCGGTGTCGTTCCACGCTCGCAGCTGGTCGAGTTCGACCTGGGGCAGCGACGGCAAGGTGGCCATCGGGCGATCCGGTTCGGCCGCGAGCGCGGTCAGGAGGGTCCGCAACCGCGCGATCAGCCTGTCGATCGTCGCCGCGTCGAACAGCCCGGTGCTGTAGTTGATCGCCCCGTGCAGCGCGTCGCCGTCCTGCTCGAACTGCACGAGCAGATCGAAGGTGGCCGACACCGCGGGCAGCGCGACCTCCTCCGCGACCAGTGTGCCGGAGCCGGGCCGGTCACCGGTGTTCTGCAGGACCACCATGGCCTGGAACAGCGGGGTCCGGCTCGGGTCGCGGGCGGGCTGCACGGCGTCCACCACGCGTTCGAAGGGGACGTCCTGGTGAGCGAACGCGTCGAGCACCGTGTTCCGCACCCGCGCCAGGAACTCGCGGAACGACCGTCCGCTGTCCACAGTGGACCGCAGGGTGAGGGTGTTGACGAAGAACCCGACGAGGCGTTGCAGTTCGGCGCGCTCCCGGCCGGAGGTCACGGTACCCACGGCGACGTCTTCCTGACCCGCCCAACCGGCCAGAAGCACCTGGCAGGCGGCCACGAGGGTCATGAAGAGGGTGCCGTCCTGGGCGTTGGCCAGCTCCCGGAGTTTCGTGGCGACGTCGGCGGGGACGTCGAATCCGGCCCACTCCCCCTCGGTCGTGCGCACCGCGGGCCGGGGCCGGTCGGTGGGCAGCTCGAGCGGTTCCAGCCCGGCGAGACGGTCTCGCCAATGGTCCAGCTGCCCGGCGAGCTCGGGGCCGTCGAGGAGCCGGCGTTGCCAGGAAGCGAAGTCCGCGTACTGCACCGGAAGCTCCGCCAACCGCGGCTCTTCGCCACGGACGAAAGCGGCGTAGCAGTCGTCGAGTTCGGCGGCCAGCACGCCCGAAGACCAGCCGTCGGTGACGATGTGGTGCAGCACCAGCAGGAGGACGTGCTCGTCGGCCGACCGCCGGAACAGCCGGGCCCGCAGCAGCGGTCCGGTGCGCAGCTCGAACGGCCGCGACGCTTCCCGCACCAGAGTGTTCTCGTCGAAGTCCTCCACCGGCAGGTCGACGTGGTACGGCTCGTGCACGAACTGGACGCCACGGCCGTCGACGGCGTCGAAGGTCGTCCGCAGTGATTCGTGCCGGGCCACCAGGAAGTCCAGTGTCCGGTTCAGCGCGTCGACGTCGAGCTCGCCGCGGAGCAGCAACGCCGTGGGTGAAAGGTATTCGGTGCCACCGGATTCGAACTCGTCGAGGAACCACAACCGCTGTTGGGAGAACGACAACGGCAAGGCGCCGTCGCGGGCGACGACCGGGATGGGCGAGGTACCGGCCTGCTGCTCCGGCAGCGCCGCGGCGAACCGGCCGAGGGTCGGCGCGCTGAACAACGCGCGTGGCGAGACGTCGACGCCCAGCTCGGTGCGCACCCGCGACGTGATCCGCATGCTCAGGATCGAGTCACCGCCGAGTTCGAAGAAGTTGTCCGTGACGCCGGCCCGGTCCAGTTTCAGTACTTCGGCCCAGATGGCGGCGAGACGGCGTTCGGTCTCGTTCCGGGGCGCCACGTATTCCGCGGCGGTGTCGCGGCCGGGCGCGGGAAGCGCCCGCTTGTCGACCTTTCCGTTGCGAGTCAAGGGAAGTACGTCGAGGGCGACGTACGCCGTCGGGACGAGGTGATCCGGCAGGCGCTCCCGCAGCCAGTCCCGCAGGCCCTCGGTGTCGCCGACGACGTAGGCGACGAGGCGTCCGTCGCGCGCGGCGACCGTGGTGTCAGTGACCGCGGGATGCCGCCGCAGCACGGCTTCCACCTCTCCGGGCTCGATCCGGAAGCCGCGGATCTTCACCTGGTCGTCGACGCGGCCGAGGTAGTCGAGCCGTCCGTCCGCGGTCCAGCGGACGCGGTCGCCGGTGCGGTACATGCGAGTGCCCGGCGGGCCGAAGGGATCGGCCACGAACCGGTCCGCGGTCAGCCCCGGACGGCCGAGGTAGCCGCGCGCGAGCTGGACGCCGGCGAGGAACAACTCGCCCGGCATCCCCGCCGGGACCGGTACGCCGGTCGCGTCGAGGACGTACGCCCGCAGGTTGGCCAGCGGACGGCCGATCAGCGGCCGGTCCCCCGTCACCGGCGTGTGGACGGAATCGACGGTCACTTCGGTGGGCCCGTAGTAGTTGTGCGAGGTGATCCCGGACTCCACCAGTTCACGCCACAGCCGCTCGTCGATCGCCTCGCCGCCGACCATCACCGTGTCCGGCCGGTGTTGCCCGGTCAGCAGTCCGGCGTCCATCAGCTGGCGGAGATAGGTCGGCGTCAGGTCGAGCAGGCCGATCCGGTGGTGCCGGACGTAGTCGACGGCGGCACGGGGGTCGAGCCGGGTGTCGTCGTCCAGCACGTGCAGCTCGTGACCGTCGATCAGGGCCAGCACTCCTTCCCAGGACGTGTCGAAGGAGAACGAGGCGGTGAGCGCGATCCGGCGGCGCTCCCCGCCGAGGAAACCGCGACGGTGCGCGGCGAGCATGTTCATCAGGCCGCGGTGCTCGATGACGACGCCCTTGGGCGTTCCCGTCGAGCCCGAGGTGTAGATGACGTACGCGGCGGTGTCCACACTCGCCCGCGTCCCGGCGGAGGTCGCCGACGTGTGCCCTGGCTCGCCGAGGACGACCACCGGCCGCGCGTCGTCGAGCAGGAAACGTTTGCGTTCTTCCGGAAGGCCGGGGTCGATCGGCAGATACACCGCGCCCGCCTTGAAGATCGCGAGGATCGCGATGACGGCTTCGGCCGACCTCGGCAACGCGACGGCCACCACCGATTCCGGACCGGCGCCTCGTGCGGCCAGTTCCCCCGCCAGCCGCGTGGCGCGGGCGTCGACCTCGGCGAAGTCCCAGGCCGTGTCCCGGAAGACCAAGGCGGTCTCGTGCGGCACGCGGGCCACCGTGGCTTCGAAGACGTCCAGGACCGTGCCGGACGGCACGTCGATCACCGGCCCGCTGCTCGAGGCGAGCAGTTCGCGCCGTCCGGACGGCGACAGCGGGGACAGCGCGTCGACGCGGCACCGCGGGTCGTCGGCGAAGGCGCGGAGGAAGCCCGCGAGCTGATCCGCCAGACGGCGGATCGTGGCCGCGTCGAACAACCGCGGGTCGTAGGACAGTTCGAGTCCGAGCTTGTCGTGCAGGTAGGCGGTGAGGTTGAGCGGGAAGTTCGTCGTGTCCAGCGACTCGACGTCCAGCACGCGCACGTCGGCCTGACCGCTGTCCTCGATCGGGTAGTTCTCGAACACCACCACGCTGTCGAACAGGGCCGTACCGGCGGGCACGCCCGTGAACGCCTGCAGTTCGGACAGGGCGAGGAAGTCGTACCGGCGCGCGTCGGCCTGTGCCGTCTGGGTTTCCCGCAGCCAGTCGACGGCGGGCTGGTGACCGCGGATCTCCACGCGGGCCGGGACGGTGTTGATGAACATGCCGATCATCGCCTCGACGCCCGGCATTCCTTCCGGGCGGCCGGACACGGTGGCGCCGAACAGCACGTCGGTTTCCCCGCTGTAGCGCCCGAGCAGCAGCGCCCAGGCGCCTTGCACGACGGTGTTGACCGTCAGCGCCGCGGACTTCGCCGTCTCGTGCAGCCGCGCGGACTCCTCCGGGGACAGTTCGACCAGGATCGCTTCGCCCGATTCGGCGCGATGCGCTTCCCGCGGCCGCCGGTCGAAGGGCAGCGGGGTCGGCGTGGTGAACCCGTCCAGCACCGCGCGCCAGTGGTCCTCCGCCTCGGCGCGGTCCTGGTCGGCGAGCCAGGCCAGGTAGTCGCGGAACGGACGGCGCGGCACCAGGCGCGCGGCCCGGCCTTCGACGATGGCCGCGTACTGCTCGCACACCTCGCCGAAGACCTGCGCCGTGCTCCAGCCGTCGAGCAGGACGTGGTGCGAGGTCCACACCAGTTGCACTTCGTCCTCGGTGAGCCGGGCGATCGCCAGGCGCATCAGCGGCGGCGCGGTCAGCTCCATCCCCGCCGCCACGTCCTCGGCCAGCACCTTCGCCAGTTCCCGGTGCTGCTCCGCCGGGGCGAGCGCGCGCCAGTCGTACTGCCGGACCGGGACCCGGACCTCACGGTGGACTCGCTGGATCGGCGCCTCGATGCCCTCCCACGCGGTACTGCTGCGCAGGATCGGCGTGCGGTCGACCACGCGCTGCCAGGCCTCGGCGAGCGCCTCCGGACGGCTCACCCCGGCCAGCCGGAGCCGGAACTGGTCGAAATACGCGGTCGAACCGGTGTCGACCAGACTGTGGAACAGCATGCCCGTCTGCAACGGGGTGAGCGGGTAGATGTCCTCGACGTCGCGGCCGTCCCCGGCGAAGCGGTCGACGTCGGCCTGAACGAGGCTGGCCAGCGGGAAGTCGGACGGTGTGCGCCCGCCCGCCCCGGCGCAATGCGCGATGATGCCCCGCAAAGCGTCGAGTGTGTCTTCGGCGAGCGCGCGGACCGTGCTTTCCTCGTGCACCTCATCGGAATACTGCCAGGTGAGATGCAATTCGCCGCCTTCGACGACGCCGACGACGTCGAGCAGATACGGGCGGACGCTTTCCGGGTCGCTGTCGTGCCCGATGCTTTCGCCTCGTCCCTGGAACCATCCGTCCGCGGCACCGCCCATGTCCCAGCGGCCGTGGTAATTGAAGGAGATCCGGGGCGTGGGTATCTCGCGCATTGCGGAACCCGGCGTATCTTCGGCCCCCAGATACCGCAACGCCTCGTAGCCGGCGCCTTTGTTCGGAACCGCGCGCAGTTGTTCCTTGACGGATTTGAGCACGTCGCCCCAGTCGCCTTCGGACACTACGGGCGCGATCGGGTACTGCGCGGTGAACCAGCCGATCGTCCGCGAAAGGTCGAGCGGCCCGGCGATTTCCTCGCGGCCGTGGCCTTCCATCGCGATCATGACCCGCGACCCCGCCCAGCGGGTCAGCACGCGGCCGAGCGCGCTCATCAGGACGTCGTTGACCTCCGTGCGGTACGCACCGGGAACGTCGCCGAGGAGCGCGGTGGTCTCGGCCCGGCCAAGTGACACCGAGACACCGCGCTCCGACTTCGCGGCGTTACGGCCCGGACGGTCAACCGGAATATCCGCCCGCGCACCGCGCAGAGAATTTTTCCAGTACGCGGTTTCCCTGTCGAGGTGTCCCATTTTCACGTTCTCGGCCAGACAATGAGCCCAATGGGTGAACGATGTGCGCACCTGGCCGAGGGATTCACCGAGGTACGCGCGTTCGAGGTCGGCCAGCAGAATTCGCCACGACACCCCGTCCATGACGAGGTGGTGGGCGGTGAGGAACAACTGCGGCGGCTTGTCGTGGAAGGTGAACAGCACCGCGCGCCACAGCGGTCCGGTGGTGATGTCGAGTGAGGTCTGCGCCCGCACCGCCTCGGTGTGCATGGCGGCCGCCGTGTCGTCCACTTCGGACAGATCGACGTGCCGGAGGATGTCGTGCGTTTCGGCGGGCGCGGGTTCCTGCACCCAGCCGCCGTCCGCGCGGGAGAACCGCATGCGCAGGGCATCGTGCCGCTCGGCGACGCTGTTCAGGGCGGAGACGAGCTTCGGGACGTCCACGGAGGACAGCACGAGGTGCACGGACATGGTCAGCCGCCACGGATCGTCCATCCGCTCGAACAGCCAGGACTGGATCGGGCCGAGCGGGGCCGGGCCGCGGTCTTCCTCTTCGACGTGCTCGGCGGGCGCCTCGGGCTGGGCGACGTGGGCGAGTTCGGCGATGGTCTGGTTCCGGAACAGGTCCTTCGACGACATCGTCAGCCCCGCCTGCCGGGCGGCCGCGACGACCTGGATGCTGAGGATCGAATCGCCGCCGAGGCCGAAGAAGTTGTCCTCGACGCCGACACGGTCGACGCCCAGGACCTCCGACCAGACCCCGGCCAGAATCGTCTCGACGTCGGTGCGCGGGGCCGTGTAACGGTTTTCGGCCCGCGCGCCCGGCTCCGGCAGCGCCCGGGTGTCGAGTTTCCCGTTGGCGTTGAGCGGCAGTCGCTCCAGCGCGACGAACACCGCGGGCACCATGTGCGCGGGCAGCGAGCGGCCGAGGAACTCCCGCAGCGCCGTCGTTCCGGGCACGGCGCCGGTCAGGTAGGCGACGAGCCGCCGGGCGTCCCCGGTGCCGTGGGCGACGACGGCCGCCGTCTCGACGTCGGGGTGGGCGATCAGGGCCGCTTCGATCTCGCCGGGTTCGATGCGGAACCCGCGGATCTTGACCTGGTGGTCGGCCCGGCCGCGGTAGTCCAGTTCGCCGCCGGCGGTCCAGCGCAGCAGGTCGCCGGTGCGGTACATCCGGGTTCCGGGCGCGCCGAAGGGATCCGCGACGAACCGCGACGCGGTGAGACCGGGGCGGTTGAGATAGCCACGGGCCAGACCCGCGCCCGCGACGTACAACTCGCCCGTCACGCCGGGCGGGACCGGGGCGAGATCCGCGTCGAGCACGTACGTCCGCAGGTCCGGGATCGGGACGCCGACGGTGGCCGTCCCGTCCGCTTCCAGCGGCCGGTGGGTCACGTGCACCGTGGTCTCGGTGATGCCGTACATGTTGACCAGCAGCGGTCCGTCCGGATGCCGCCGGTACCACTCCGCCAGCCGCGCCGGATCCAGCGCCTCGCCACCGAAGATCACGTACCGCAGGCTGAGCTCCGCCGAAGGCAGGGCACCGAGGCGGTAGAAGGCGGACGGCGTCTGGTTGAGGACCGTCACCCGCTGTTCGGCGAGCAGGGCCAGGAAGTCTTCCGGTTCGCGGACCGCGTCCTGCGGGACGACCACGAGCCTGCCGCCGTGCAGCAGCGCGCCCCACAGTTCCCAGACCGAGAAGTCGAACGCGTAGGAGTGGAACAGCGTCCAGACGTCCTGCTCGTCGAAACCGAACCAGTGGCTGGTCGAGGAGAACAGGCGGGTCACGTTCGCGTGCGGGATCAGCACGCCCTTGGGCACGCCGGTCGAGCCGGAGGTGTAGATGACGTAGGCGGTGTTGCCCGCCTCCACCCGCACCCGCGGCGTGGTGTCCGGCCACTCGCCTGCCTCGACCGAGTCGACGACGCACACCGGACGCGCGTCCGCCAGCGTCGCCTCGGTCCGGGCGGCCGGGTACGCCGGGTCGATCGGCAGGTAGGCCGCACCCGTCTTCAGTACCGCGAGCACGCCGACGACGAGGTCGGCCGAACGCGGCAAGCGGAGCGCGACCAGCTTCTCCGGTCCGGCACCCTCGCCGATCAGCCGGTGGGCGAGGCGGTTGGCGCGCCGGTCCAGCTCGCGGTAGGTCAGCTCGGTGGTCCCGCTCGTCACCGCGACGGCGCCCGGCGTGCGCGCCGCCTGCGCGGCGAACAGTTCGTGCAGGGCGGGCGCCGGTTCCGCGGCCGCCTTGCCGTTCCACTCCAGCAGCACCCGGTCGCGTTCGGCGGGGCTGATCCAAGGCTGCTCGGCGAGAGACCGCTCCGGTGCCGACGCGATGCCGTCGAGCATCCGGCGGAGCCAGCCGGTCAGCCGTTCGATGGTGCCGGCGTCGAACAGGTCGGTGTTGTAGTTGACGAGCGCGTCGAGCCGTCCGGCGGTCTCCTGGAAGTGGATCGTGAGGTCGAAGCCCGCGGTCACGACCGGCGGGGCCACCTCCTCGACGTCCAGGCCGGTCATCGTGGGGCGGCTGTCCGGAGTGTTGTGCAGGACGACCAGAACCTGGCACAGCGGCGTGCGGCTGGTGTCGCGTTCGGGTTGCAGATCGTCGACGACCCGGTCGAAAGGCACGTCCTGGTGGGCGAAAGCGTCCAGGACGGTGTCACGCACGTCGTTGAGGAAGGTATCGAAGCCGACCTTCAAGTCCACTGTGGACCGCAGGACGAGGGTGTTGACGAAGAACCCGATCAGGCCCTCGAGATCGGTGCGCTCACGACCGGAGACGACGGTGCCGACGGCGATGTCGTCCTGCCCGGACCAGCGGGCGAACAGCAGTTTGCTCGCGGCGAGCAGGGTCATGAACAGGGTGCCGCCCTGATGCCGGGAAAGCTCCTTGAGCCGGGCGGTGGTCCCGGCGGGCACGCTGAACTCGTGCAGTGCGCCGTTCTTGGTCCGCACCGCCGGACGAGGCCGGTCGGTGGGCGGGTCCAGCGCCGGGACGCCGTCGAGCCGGTTGCGCCAGTAACTGAGCTGGGCGTCGGATTCGGTGCCCCGCAGGCGTTCCCGCTGCCAGACGGCGTAGTCGGCGTACTGCGCCGGCAGGGGCGGGAGGGACGGCTCCGCACCGCGGGCGAACGCGCTGTAGGACGCGGCCAGTTCGGCCAGCAGGACACCGGAGGACCAGCCGTCGGTGACGATGTGGTGCAGCACCAGCGTGAGCACGTGATCGCCGGGGGCGAGCCGGGTCAGCGCGACCCGCAGCGACGGGCCGGTGTGCAGGTCGACGGGACCGGTCGCGGCGGCCAGCGCGGTGTCGAGATCGCCATCGGTGACGGCGACGTCGACGGCGTAAGGCGGATTGATCACCTGGACACCGCGGCCGTCGACGGTCGCGAACGTCGTGCGCAGGGACTCGTGCCGGGCGACCAGCGCGGTCAAGGCGCGGTTCAGCGCGCCGACGTCCAGCTCACCGCGTAGCCGCAACGCGGTCGGTGACACGTATTCGGTGCTGCCCGGTTCGAATTCGTCGAGGAACCACAGTCGTTGCTGGGCGAAGGAAAGCGGTGCCTCGAACCGGCCGCCGTCGCGGGACAGCAGCGGGATCGCCTCCCGCGGCGCCGTGCTCTCGGGCAGCCCGAGGGCGAGGCGGGCCGGGGTGGGCGCGGTGAAGACGAGCCGGGCGGGCACGTCGGCGCCCAGCGCGTCCCGGAGCCGCGCGACGACCCGGATCCCGAGCAGGGAATCCCCGCCGAGGTCGAAGAAGTCGTCGTCGACACCGACGCGTTCGACGCCGAGGACGTCGGACCAGATCTCGGTCACCAGCCGCTCGCGCTCGTCGCGGGGTGCGACGTACGGCGTGGCGGTGGCCTGCTCCGGATCCGGCAGGGCGCGCCGGTCCAGCTTTCCGTGCCGGGTCAGCGGCAGCCGGTCGAGACCGACGAACGCCGAGGGGACGAGGTGGCCGGGCAGGATCCGGTTCAGCGCGGTCCGCAGCCCGGCGGGGTCGGCGTCGCCGACGACGTAGGCGACCAGCTTGCCGTCCCGCGCGTCCACCGCGGCGTCCGAGACGTCCGGCTGCGCGCGCAGCACGGCCTCGACCTCGCCCGGTTCGATCCGGAACCCGCGGACCTTGACCTGCTCGTCGACGCGGCCGAGGTGTTCCAACTGCCCCTCGGCGGTCCACCGGGCGCGGTCGCCGGTGCGGTAGAGCCGGGCGCCGGGCGGGCCGAACGGGTCTGCGGTGAAGCGGTCCGCGGTCAGGCCCGGCCTGCCGAGGTAACCGCGGGCGAGCTGGGCGCCCGCCAGGCACAGTTCACCGGGAATCCCGGCCGGGACGAGGCGTGACCACTCGTCGAGGACGTAGGCTGTGACGTTCCCCAGCGGCCTGCCGATCAGGGGCCGGTCGCCGGTGACCGGCGCACAGGTCGCGTCCACTGTGGACTCGGTGGGTCCGTAGTAGTTGTGGACGGCCGTTTCGGACGCGGCGAGTTCGCGCCAGAGGTCCACGTCGAGGGCTTCGCCGCCGACCATCAGGAACCGTGGCCGGTGCTCGCCTTCGAGCAGCCCGGCGGGCAGCAGCTGGCGCAGGTAGGACGGCGTGACGTCGAGGAAGTCGACGTGCTCGTCCCGGACGTAGCGGGTCAGTCCGGCCGGGTCGAGACGGGTCTCTTCGGTGATGACGTGCAGTTCGTGGCCGTCCGCCAGCAGCACCGGGCCTTCCCACGAGGTGTCGAACGACAGGGTCGCGGTCAGCGCGACGCGCATCCGGTCGCGGCCGAACACGGCGCGGTGGTTGGCCAGCAGGTTGACCAGGGCCGAGTGGCCGACGACGACGCCCTTCGGCGTGCCTGTCGAGCCCGAGGTGTGGATGACGTACGCGGCGTCCGAAGGCCTGGGCGACGCCGGTCGCGGCCCGTCGGAGGCGACCGTGAAGGTGTCGTCGAGCACGACCACCGGCCAGGTGTCTTCCAGCAGCACCCGGATCCGCTCGGGCGGCAGCCCCGGATCGATCGACAGGTGGACGGCGCCCGCCTTGAGCACGGCGAACAACGCGACGATCGCCTCGGCCGACCGCGGCAGCACCACCGCGACGACCCGGTCCGGACCGGCTCCGCGAGCGGCCAGGTCCGCGGCCAGGACGTCGGCGCGGGCGACGAGTTCGGCGAACGTCAGCCGGACGTCACCGCAGACGAGGGCGGTCTCGTCGGGCCGGGTCCGCGCCTGATGGTCGAGGAGGTCGACGACGGTCGTCGCGGGTACCTCCAGCCCGTTGCTCCCCCAGAACAGCAGCCGGCGCTCTTCGGCGTCGTCGGTCAGCGGCAGGTCGGCGATCCGGCGGCCGGGTTCGGCGGCGATCCCGGCCAGCAGGCGGAGCAGGTGCCGGATCAGGCCGTCGATCGTGGCGGCGTCGAACAGTTCGGTGCTGTACTCGACGAGCCCGGCGAGCTCGCCGCCGGATTCCTCGAACTCCAGCGAGAGGTCGAAGTTCGCCGCGTCCCGCGCGACGCCCGCCGGTTCCACGGCCAGCCCGGGAAACCCGGGTCCGGAACCGGTGACGGAATGCAGCAGCACCATGACGTCGAACAGCGGGTTGCGGCCGGGGTCGCGGCCCGCCTGCACGGCGTCGACGACGGCGTCGAAAGGCACGTCGTCATGGGTGAAGGCGTCCAGGACGGTCTGGCGGGCGCGGGTCAGGTGCTCGGTGAAGGACGCCGACCGGTCCACGGCCGAGCGCAGCACGACGGTGTTGACGAAGAAGCCGACGACCCGTTCGAGCTCCGGCCGTTCGCGGCCCCGCACGACGGTGCCGAGCGCGATGTCCTCCTGCCCGGTGTAGCGGGCGAACAACGCCTGGCACGCGCCGATCAGGACGGTGAACAGCGTGGTCTCCGACGACCGCGCCAAGTCGGCGAGGCGCCTGGCGACGTCCGTGGGGACGCTGAATTCCCGCACCGCGCCCGCGGTGCTCCGGACCGGTGGCCGGGGCCGGTCGGTGGGCAGGTCGAGGGGTTCGACGTCGGCGAGGTGCTCCTTCCAGTGGTCGAGCCCCGCCCCGCGCGGCGGCCGATTTCGTTGCCATACGGCGAAGTCCGCGTACTGCACCGGCAGCGCGGGCAGGCGTGCGCCTTCGCCGTCGCGGTACAGCAGGCCGAGTTCTTCGGTCAGCACGCCCATCGACGCGCCGTCGGTGGCGATGTGGTGCACGCACACGAGCAGCACGTGCTCGGTCTCCGTGAGCCGTAACAGCACCGCGCGCAGCAACGGCCCGCGATGGAGGTCGAACGGCCGTGTGTACTCGACGCGCAGGACGTCCTCGAGGTCGTCCGGCGTGACGTCCACGACCGGCAGCACGACCTCGTAGGGCGGCTGGACGATTTGGACGCCTTCGCCGTCGATCTCGTCGAAGGTGGTCCGCAGCGGTTCGTGCCGGGCGACCAGCAGGCGCAGCGCGGTGGCCAGCGCGCCGTGGTCGAGCGATCCGGTCAGGCGCAGGGCGATCGCGCTGTTGTACTCCGGGTCGTCCGGCCTCAACCGGCTGAGGAACCACAGCCGTCGCTGGGCGGACGAGAGCGGGATCGGGCGGGAACGGTCGGCGGCGGCCGGGATCTCCGGCGCCGGTGCGGCCGTTCCCGCCATCCGCGCGCGCAGCGCCTCCCGCAGGTGGGCGGGCAGTGCCGCGATGCGGTCCTGTCTGGACGAGGTCATGGTGGCGTCCTCACGCTTCGGTTTCGGAGGCGAGGTTTTCGAGCTCGCCCAAGATGAGTTCCTCGACCGTTCCGGCCAGTCCCGCGACGGTGCGCGCGGTCAGGACGTCGGCCGGGGTGAGCCGGACGGCGAACAAGGCGCTGGCCTTGGCCGCGATGTGCAGGCTTCGCAGCGAATCCCCGCCCAGTGCGAAGAAGTTGTCGTCGGCGCCGATCCGGTCCACCCCGAGCACGTCGGCCCAGATCCCGGCGAGCGCCTGTTCGGTTTCGGTTTCCGGCTCGACGTGCCCGGAAACCGCCGCGGTGGGGGCGGGCAGTGCCTTCCGGTCGAGCTTTCCGTTGGCACTGACCGGGATCCGGTCCAACGCGACGAACGCCGACGGCACCAGGTAATCGGGCAGCGCCCCGGCCAAGGAGGCGCGCAGTGTCTCTTCGCCGGCGTCCGAGACGACGTAGGCGACGAGCTGCTTCAAGCCGGGCTGGTCCTCGCGGACCACGACGGCGGCCTGGGTCACGGCGGGATGCCGGGCCAGCACGGCCTCGACCTCACCGGGTTCGACGCGGAACCCCCGCAGCTTCACCTGGTCGTCCGCCCGGCCGAGGAACTCGAGGGTGCCTTCGCCGGTCCAGCGGACGATGTCGCCGGTGCGGTACATGCGCTGTCCGGCCGGGGCGGCGAGGAAGCGGTCGGCGGTCAGGCCGGGACGGTTCCGGTATCCGCGAGCGAGTCCGGCCCCGGCGAGGTACAGCTCTCCCGGCACTCCCGGCGGGACCGGACTCAGGCCGGAATCCAGGACGCGGGCGACGATCCCGTCCAGCGGCCTGCCGATCGGGATCCGGTCCGGGACCGTCTCGTCCATCGGATGGGCGGTGGCGAAGGTGGTCGTCTCGGTCGGGCCGTACCCGTCGACGACGCGCAGCCCCGGGCAGGCGCCCAGGACCCGCCGCACGGCTTCGGCGGGCACGACGTCGCCGCCGGTCCACACCTCGCGCAGGCCGGTGAAGCAGTCCGGGCTTTCCTGCGCCAGCACCCGGAACAGGCCCGCGGTGAGCCACATCCCGGTCAGGCCGTGCTCGCGGATCAAGGTCCGCAGCCGGTGCGCGTCGAGGTCGCCCTCCGGCGCGGTGACGACGCGGCCGCCGGTGAGCAGCGGCACCCACAGTTCGTAGGTGGTGGCGTCGAAGGCCGCCGGGGAATGCAGCAGGACACGTTCGTGCGCCCCGCCGCGGAACCGGCTGTCCCCGGCCAGTGCGGCGACATCACGATGCCGGACGGCGACGCCCTTGGGCGTGCCGGTGGACCCGGAGGTGTACATGACGTACGCCAGCTGGTCGGGATCGACGACGACGGAAGGATCACCGTCCGGCTCGTTGTCCACAGAGGACAGCCGGATGCTGTGCGGGTGGTCCGTGTCGGAGACGACGAACCGGACGCCGTCCAGCAGTGCCTTCTGGCGTTCCGCCGGGGCACGGGTGTCGAACGGGAGGTAGGCCCCGCCCGCCTTGACCACGCCCAGTTCGGCCACCACGGTGCCCGCCCTGCCGGTGGCGAGACCGACCGGTTCCTCCCGCCGCAGGCCGAGCCCGATCAGGCGGTTGGCCAGCCGGTTCGCTCGCCGGTTCAACTCGGCGTAGGTGACCTGCTCACCGTCGAGGACGGCCGCGACCGCGTCGGGCCTGGCGCGGACCTGCTCGGCGAACAACTCCGGCAGCGACCGGGCCGGGGCTTCCGCACCGGTCTCCATCCACCCTGCGAGCAGGAGCTCTTCGTCCGGAGTCGACATCGACACCGCGGCGACCGCGCGGTCGCCGTCTTCGACCAGCTCCCGCAGCAGCGTGAGCAGATGCCCGGCCAGGCGGGTCACCGTGGCGGCGTCGAACAGGGCCGGGTCGTACCCCAGGTCGACGGTCAGCTCACGGCCCGGTGAGGCGACGACGGTGAGCGGGAAGTTCGTCGTTTCCCGCGCCGAGAGGTCGCGCACGGTCAGGCCGTGCCCGGCTTCGGCGTCGGTGATCGGATAGTTCTCGAACACCACCAGGCTTTCGCAGAGGTTCACTCCCCCTGGCAGGTCCGCCCAGCCTTGGACCAGCGCGAGCGGCAGATGCCCGTGACGGCGTGCCTCGGCCTGCGCCGCCTGCAGGTCCGCGAGCCACTCGGCGACCCGGGTGCCGCGGCCGATCCCGATCCGGACCGGCAGCGTGTTGATGAAGATGCCGGTGATCTCGTCCACGTTCGTCACCTCGGGCGGGCGGCCGGAGACGGTGGACCCGAACACGACGTCGTCCTGCCCGCTGTAGGCCGAGAGCAGCAGCGCCCAGGCCCCTTGCAGGACCGCGTTGGGGGTGAGGCCGTGGCGTTTGACGAACGCGTCGAGCCGGGCGGTGGCGGCCTCGTCCAGCCGGACGGGCAGCCAGTCGGACGAACAGGCGATGTGCCCGGCCGCGGGCACCCGGTCGCCGGGAACCGGGGTCGGTCCCTCGACGCCGGCGAGGGACCGGCGCCAGAAGCGTTCGGCGTCGGTCCGGTCCAGGCCGTCCAGCCACGCGAGGTAGTCGCGGAACGGCGGCCTGGCGGGCAGGGTCTGCCCGGCGTAGGCACCGCAGACATCGGAAAGGACGTGGAAGACGCTCCAGCCGTCGAGTAGCGCGTGATGGAACGTCCACAGCACCTGGACCTCGGTCGCCGACAACCGCGCCAGCGCCACCCGCATCAGCGGCGCGGCCGCGAGATCGAGCCCTTGTTCGCGATCCTCGGCAAGGAGCCGCTGGAGATCCTGACCGGGCTCGTCGAACAGGCGGACCGGGAGCCGTGCCTCGCGGCGCACGACCTGCAGGGGCTCCTCGACCCCGGCCCAGACGAACTCCGTCCGCAGGACCGGCGTCCGGTCGACGACCCGCTGCCACGCGTCGGCGAGCCGGTCGAGGTCGGTGACACCTTCGAGGACGAACGTCGCCTGCTCGACGTACATGCCTTGCGCGGTCTGGGAAAGCCCGTGGAACACCATCCCGCCCTGCATCGGCGTGACCGGGTAGACGTCCTCGACCGCGCGGCCGTCGCCGACCAGTGCGTCCACTGTGGACTGATCGAGGGCGGCCAGCGGGTAGTCCGACGGGGTCCGGCCACCGGCTTCCGGTGCGGCACAGTGCGCGATGATCTCGCGCAAGGCCGTCAGCATCCGTTCCGCCAGGTCTTCGACGGTGTCACGGGGGTGCCGGGTGGTGACGTGCGCCCACGTCAGCTCCAGCGTCCCGGCCACGACGCGGCCGACGATGTCGAGCGTGTGGGCGGCGGACGCGGCCGGGTCCACGTCGGCGTCGAGGGCGCCGGTCCGGAACGCGCCCTCCTCGGCGTCGTCGAACCGGCCGAGGTAGTTGAAGCCGACCTGGGGGTCGATGTCCGGCGCGGTGCCGGTCAGGTAGCGCAGGGCGCCGTAGCCGATCCCCCGCCGCGGCACGGCCCGGAGCTGTTCCTTCACCGATTTGAGTGCCGCGCCCCAGCCGTCCGGGACGTCCAGCGCCACCGGGAACATGCTGGTGAACCAGCCGACCGTGCGGGACAGGTCGACGTCGTCGAACAGTTCCTCGCGGCCGTGGCCCTCCAGGTCGATCACCGGGGTCTGCCCGGTCCAGTCCCGCAGTACACGGCCCAGCGCGGCGAGCAGGACGTCGTTGACCTGCGTGCGGTAGACCTCGGGCACGTCCCGCAGGAGCGCGCGGGTCTCCTCGGCGGTGAGCCGGACGGTCACTTCGCCGGTGTCGGCGATCCTGGCCGGATCGTCGGCCGGCACCGCCGGAATCCCTTGCCAGTGCACCAGTTCGTCGTCGAAACCACCCGAGGCGGCATGATCGGCGAGCCGCCGGGCCCAGGCCAGGTACGACGTCGTCTTCGGCCCGAGTTCGCCGCCGCGATAGGCGGTTTCCAGGTCTTCCAGCAGGATCCGCCAGGAAACGCCGTCGATGACGAGGTGGTGCGCGGCCAGCGTCAGCCGCCGTCCGTCGAGCACCGCCGCCAGCAGCGGGCCCCGTTCGAGGTCGAACGCGATCCCGTCCGTGAGCAGATCCGCCGCGCGGACCGGATCGCCGTGCTGGCCCTGGCCGCGCTCGAACCGCAGCCGCAGCCCGTCATGGTGCGCCCAGACGGTTTCCAGCGCGCGGCGCAGCGCGGCTTCGTCCACGTCCTCGGTGAACTCCAGCACCACTCGCTGGTCGAACCGGTCCGGCTGGGTGGCGAAGTACCACTGCTGGATCGGGGTGAGCGGCGCCGTCCCGGTGACCGGCCCCTGCTCGGCCAGCGGCCCGGTGTCGCCACCGGCGTGCGCGGCCAGCGCCGAGAGGGTCGGATGCCGGAAGACGTCGTGCGGCAACAGGATCAGCCCGGCGCGGCGAGCGCGGGACACGACCTGGATGCTGAGGATCGAGTCGCCGCCCAGCTCGAAGAAGTTGGCTTCGGCACCGACTTCCGCGACCCCGAGGACGTCCGCCCAGATCCCGGCGAGGGCCCGTTCGGCCTCGGTCGACGGCTCGGTCCGGGCGCTCTTGCCGCCGAAGTCCGGGGCGGGCAGGGCACGCCGGTCGATCTTCCCGTTGGCGGTCAGCGGGAAGCGGCCGAGCCGGACGAACGCGGCCGGGACCATGTAGTCCGGCAGGGTCTGCCCGAGGAATCCGGCGAGGCCGTCCGCGTCGCCGGTGTAGTAGGCGACGAGCCGTTTGACGCCCTGGTCTTCCCTGGTCAGGACGGCGGCCTGGCCGACACCGGGATGGGCGGTCAGCGCGGTTTCGATCTCCGCGGGCTCGATCCGGAAGCCGCGAACCTTGACCTGCTCGTCGGCGCGGCCGGTGTATTCCAGTTCTCCACGCGGGTTCCAGCGGGCGAGGTCGCCGGTGCGGTACATCCGCTCCCCCGGCGGGCCGAACGGGTCGGGCCGGAAACGGTCGGCGGTCAGCGCCGGATCGCCGAAGTACCCCCGGGCGAGCCCGGCCCCGGCGATGTACAGCTCGCCGGGCGAGCCTTGCGGCGCGAGTCGCTGCTCCGCGTCGAGGACGTAGGCGCGCATGTTGTCGAGCGGCTTCCCGATCGGCACGACGCCGGGAACGTCGTCCGGGATGCGGTGCGAGGTGGCGAAGGTCGTCGTCTCGGTCGGGCCGTAGCCGTCGACGACGACCGTGCCCGGGCACGCCTCCCGCACCCGCCGGACCGCGGCGGCCGGGACGACGTCGCCGCCCGCCCAGACCTCGCGCATGCCGCGGAAGGTCTCCGGCGCCTCTTGCGCCAGCAACCGGAACAGGCCGGCGGTGAAGAACGCCCCGTGGACCTCGTACCCGGCGATGACGCGCCGGAGGGTGTCCACATCGAGGTCGCCGGGCGGTGCCACGACGACGGTGCCGCCGTTGAGCAGCGGGACCCAGAGTTCGTAGGTGGAGGCGTCGAAGGCGGGCGACGCGTGCAGCAGGACCCGCTCGTGCGCGGCGAACCGCCGGTCCGCCGCCAGGGCGACGACGTCACGCTGGCGGACCGCCACACCCTTCGGCTTCCCCGTCGAACCCGACGTGTACATCACGTACGCGAGGTTGTCCGGCGACGCCGGGGCGAGCGGCACGTCCGCGGTCCGGCCGTCGGGGACGACGATCTGTCCCTTGTGGACAGCGGATGCGGTACGAGCCCGGTCGGTGACGAGGATCGGCACGCCGTCCAGCAACATCGTCAGCCGCGGCACGGGCGCCCGGGTGTCCAGCGGCAGGTAGGCCGCGCCGGCCTTGATGATGGCGAGTTCCGCGACGACCAGGTCCGCGGAGCGATCCATGAGCACGCCGACGACCGTTTCGGGACCGGCGCCGAGGGAGGCCAGATGCCGGGCGAGCCGGTGGGCGCGCTCGTCCAGTTCCGAGTACGTCAGGTGGACGTCGTCACCGGTGAGGGCGACCGCGCCGGGAGTGCGCGCGACCTGGTGGGCGAAGAGCTCGGCGAGACTTCCTTCCGGCAGGGGGTGCGCGGTGTCGTTCCAGTCGCCGAGGATCTGCAGCCGTTCGGCCTCGGTGAGCAGATCGATGCCGTCGAGCGGGCGGTTCAGGTCCTCCGCGAACGCGTCGAGCACGCCGAGGAGCTGCCGCGTGATCCGCTCGGCCATCGCGGTGTCGAAGACCTCGGTGTCGTAGCCGACGTCGAGGGTCAGCCGCTCCCCCGGCGAGGCGACGACGCTGATCGGGTAGTTCGTCGTTTCGGCCGCGTCCACGTCGCGCAACCGCAGCCCGTCCGACGCCTTCGTCGCGGCGTCGATCGGGTAGTTCTCGAAGACGACGATGCTGTCGAAGAGACCCCCGTCGCTTCCGCTCCACGCCTGCAGTTTCGTCAGCGGCAGATGCCCGTACCGGCGCGACTCCACCTGCCTGTCCTGCAACTCCGCCAGCCACTTCGCGACCGGGGCGCGCTCGGTGGCGACCCGCACCGGCAGCGTGTTGATGAAGATGCCGGTGATGTCGTCGGCACCGGCCAGTTCGACCGGACGGCCGGACACGGTGGTGCCGAAACAGACGTCGCGTTCGCCGGTGAGCCGGGACAGCACGAGCGCCCACGCGCCCTGCAGGACGGTGTTCATCGTGAGCCCCGCCTTCCGCGCGGCGTCCTTGAGCCGCGCGGAGCTCTCGACGGGCACCCGCAGCCACTCGGCGGACCGGCTCGTGTGGTCCTGAGCCGTGAGCCGGGCGTGAGCGGTGAAGTCGCCGAGTTCGCGGCGCCAGTGCCGTTCCGCCTCGGTGTCGTCCTGGCGGTCCAGCCAGGCCACGTAGTCGCGGAAGGGCGGCCGCTCGGGCAGTTCGTTCCCGGCGTAGGCGGCGAAGACGTCGGACAGCACCCCGAACACGCTCCAGCCGTCGAGCAGGAGGTGGTGGAACGTCCACAGCACGCGGACTTCCGTGTCCGAAAGCCGCGCCAAGGTCAGCCGCAGCAAGGATTCCCCGGCCAGGTCGAGCCCTTCGGCACGGTCTGCGGCCAGGACCTCCTGCCAGAACCGCTCTTGTCCAGCGGGAGTATGGCCCCGCCAGTCGAGCCGGGTGACCGGGACGGTCACCTTCCGCCGCACGACCTGTACGGGTTCCGGCACGCCCTCCCAGGCGACCCGCGTGCGCAGCACGGGCGTGCGGTCGACGACCCGTTGCCAGGCTCCGACCAGCGCCTCGACGTCACCGGCGCCTTCGAGGACGAACCCGACCTGCTGGAAGTAGAGCCGTTCTTCCTGCTGGGAAAGGGAATGGAACACCATTCCCGCCTGCATCGGCGTGAGCGGGTAGAGATCCTCGACCGCGCGGCCGTCACCGGCCAGGGCGTCCACCGTGGCTTGGTCGAGGGTGATCAGCGGGAAGTCGGACGGGGTCCGCCCGCCGGCCCCCGGGGCGGCGCAGTGCGCGACGATCTCCCGCAACGCCGCCAGCATCGCCGTGGCCAGTTCGTCCACAGTGGACTCGTGGTGGACGCCGTCGGTGTAGTACCAGGTCAGTTCGAGTTCACCGGACTCCACGCGGCCGACGACGTCGAGCAGATGCGCTCGCGCCGAACGTTCGCTCTCGTCGGATTCCAGCCTGCCCGAGGTGAACCGCCCGAGGTAGTTGAAGCTCACCGCCGGGTCGATCTCCGGCGCGGTCCCGGCCAGGTAGCGCAGGGCGCCGTAGCCGATGCCGCGTCGCGGCACCGCCCGCAGACCCTCCTTCACCGACTTCAGCGCCACATCCCAGTCGTCCGGGACGTCCAGCGCGACCGGGAAGACGCTGGTGAACCAGCCGACCGTCCGGGACAGGTCGACGTCGTCGAACAGGTCCTCGCGCCCGTGTCCTTCGAGGTCGATGACCGGGACCCGGCCCGTCCAGTCCCGCAGCACGCGGCCGAGCGCGGCCAGCAGGACGTCGTTGACCTGCGTGCGATAGGCGGCGGGCACTTCCCGCAGCAACGCTTCGGTCTCCGCCTCGGGAAGCCGCACGGTGACCTCGCGCATCGAGGCGACCGTGGTCTCTCCCTCGCCGTCGACCGGGATCGAGGTGTCGCCGGGAAGGCCGCGCCAGTACGCCAGTTCGTCGTCGAATCCGCCGTCGGCGGTGTGCTCGGCGAGCTTGATCGCCCACTCACGGAAGGACGTCGTGCGCGGTCCGAGGTCGATCGGCTCGCCCCGCAGCGCTTGGGCGTAACCGCTGTCGAAGTCCTCGGTGAGGACTCGCCAGGAGACGCCGTCGACGACGAGGTGGTGCACGGCGAGGGTGACGTCGTCCTCGGAGATGTCGAGGCGGATCAGCGGTGTCTCGGCGCCGACGGGACCGTTCTCCTGCCTCCGGCCGTCGTCGCTGAACCGCATCCGCAGGGCGTCGTGGTGCTCGAGGAGCGCGTCCACGGCCTTGCGGGCCGCGGCGGGATCGATGCGTTCGGGTCCTAAGTGGACGAACTGGTGGAAGTGCCCCGGATCGGCGGTCTGGGTCGCGAAGAACCAGCGCTGGATCGGGGTGAGCGGCACGTCGCCGCTGACCGGTCCGCGTTCGACGGCCTCCGTGGCGGTGCGCGCCGCGGCGGCGAGCGCCGCCGGGGTGCGGTGGGCGAACAGGTCGCCGGGCAGCAGTTCGAGCCCGGCGCGGCGGGCCCTCGACACCACCTGGATGCTGAGGATCGAGTCGCCGCCGAGTTCGAAGAAGTCGTCGGTCGCGCCGACCCGTTCGACGCCCAGCACCTCGGCCCAGATGCCGGTGAGCACGCGTTCGCGGTCGGTCCGCGGCGCCACGTGGTCGCGGACCCCGAAGTCGGGGGTGGGCAGGGCGGTGCGGTCGAGCTTTCCGTTGACGTTGACCGGGAACTTCTCCAGCCGCACGAAGGCGGCCGGGATCATGTAGTCCGGCAACGTCCGGCCCAGGAACTCTCCGAGCCCTTCGGTTTCGCCGACGACGTAGGCGACCAGCCGTTTCACGCCGCCGTCCGCGCGGGCCAGCACGGCCGCCTGTTCGACGTCCGGGTGCTCGCCCAGCGCGGCCTCGATCTCGCTCGGTTCGACGCGGAAGCCGCGGATCTTGACCTGTTCGTCCACCCGGCCGACGAATTCGAGGGCCTCCTCGTCGTTCCAGCGCACGACGTCGCCGGTGCGGTACATCCGCTCCCCCGGCGGCCCGAACGGATCCGCGACGAACCGGTCGGCGGTGAGCCCGGGACGCCCGAGGTAGCCGCGCGCGAGCCCGGCTCCGGCGAGATGCAGTTCGCCCGGGGCGCCCGGCGGGGCGAGCCGGAGGGCGTCGTCGAGGACATAGCCGCGGGTGTTGTCCAGCGGTGCCCCGATCGGCACGACGTCGGGGATCTCGCCGGGCAGCGGGTGCACGGTCGCGAAGGTCGTGGTCTCGGTAGGGCCGTAGACGTCGGCGACCAGGGTGCGCGGGCACGCGTCCTGGACCCGGCGCAGCGCGACGGCGGGCACGGCGTCGCCGCCGGTCCAGACCTCCCGCACGCCGGCGAACATCTCCGGTGCTTCCTGCGCCACGAGCCGGAACAGGCCGGTCGTCATGAAGACCCCGGTGACCTCGTGCGTGGTGATCACCCGGCCGAGGGTGTGGACGTCGAGGTCGCCCGGCGGGGCCAGGACGACCGTGCCGCCGTTCAGCAGCGGCACCCACAGCTCGTACGTGGACGCGTCGAACGCCTGCGGCGAGTGCAGCAGAACCCGGTCGTGGGCCACGAAGCGCTGATCGGCCGCCAGGGCGAGGACGTCGCGATGCCGGGCGGCGACACCCTTCGGCTTCCCGGTCGAACCCGACGTGTAGATGACGTAGGCGAGTTGCTCGGGGTCGACCGTCACGGCGGGCGGGGTCTCCGGTGAGCCGTCCGCGCCGGTGACGATCACCCCGTCGTGGATCTCTTCGGCGGTGGACAGCCAGGCCTGGTCGGCGACGACGACGTCGGCCCCGGCTTCGCTCAGCAGCAGCCGCAACCGCTCGGCGGGCGCGCGCAGGTCCAGCGGCAGGTAGGCGCCGCCTGCCTTGACGATCGCGAGTTCGGCGACGACGAGCTCGGGTGAGCGGTCCATCAGCACCGCGACCCGGTCTTCGGCCCGCACTCCGAGCTCGCGCAACCGGTTCGCCAGCCGGTTCGCGCGGACGTCGAGTTCGCCGTAGGTGACGTTCCGCTCGTCGGTCACCAGCGCGACGGCTCCCGGGTTCCGGCGCACACACGCCGCGAACAGCTCGGGCACCGTCCCGGCGGGCACTTCCCGGGCGGTGGCGTTCCGCTCGCGGAGCAGGTGCCGGATCTCGGGCTCGGCCAGCATCGGCACCCGCGTCACCGGCTCGTGCGGTGCGTCCGCGAAGCCGCGGATCAGCGTTCCGAGGTGCCCGGCGAGCCGCCCGGCCAGCTCCGGGCTGATCAGCGAGGGATCGTGGGTCAGCAGCAGGGACAGCCGCCGGCCCGGGTACGCGACGACGCCGAGCGGGTAGTTGGTGCGCTCGTCCGCGCGGACGTCGCGCAACCCCGCCAGATCCGCGACCGGGTAGTTCTCGAAGACGATGATGCTGTCGAACAGGCTGCCGCCGTCGTCGCTCCAGGACTGCAGCCGCGGCAGGCCGACGTGGCCGAAGCGGCGTGATTCCGCCTGTGCCGCCTGCAGTTCCCGCAGCCAGTCGACGAGGCCGCGCTCGGGATCGAGCTTCACCCGCACCGGCAGGGTGTTGATGAACAGGCCGGGGATGTCGTCCGCGCCGGGCAGTTCGACCGGGCGGCCGGACACCGTCGCACCGAAGCACACCTCGGACTCGCCGCTGTAGCGAGCGAGCAGAACCGCCCAGGCGCCTTGGACGATGGTGTTGAGCGTCAGGTGGTGCCGTCGCGCGAACGCCTGGATCCCGGCGGTCGCGGCGTCGTCGAGCTCCATCGGGATCCGGGCGGTCGAGCTCGCTGAGTGAGCGCGGGTTCCGCGGTCGCCGGGCAGCGGAGTCGGCGTCACCCCGGCGAGTTCGGCCCGCCAGTGGGTTTCGGCCGCCGCGTCGTCCTGCGCGGCGAGCCAGGCGGCGTAGTCGCGGAACGGACGGCGCGTCGGCAACTCGTCGCCGCGCAGCAGGGCGAGGACGTCGGAGAGGACCCCGAAGACGCTCCAACCGTCGAGCAGCACGTGGTGGAAGGTCCAGATCACGCGGACCGACGTCGCGGATTCCCTGGCGATGACCAGCCGCATGAGCGGGGCACGCGTCAGATCGAGTCCCTCGGCGAGGTCTTCGGCCAGCCGCCGTCGCATCGCCTCCTCGGCGTCCACTGTGGACCAGTCCGGATAGGACACCGGGACCTCGACGGAGCGCCGCACGACCTGCAGCGGCCGGGGCACTCCCTCCCAGACGATCCGGCTGCGCAGCACCGGCGTGCGCTCGACCACCCGCTGCCAGGCCGCGCCGAGCGCATGGGGGTCGGGGACGTCGTCGAGGGCGAAGGAGACCTGTTCGAAGTAGTTCCGGTCGCCGGGCTGGGCGAGCCCATGGAACACCATGCCCGCCTGCATCGGCGTCAGCGGGTAGACGTCCTCGACGTCCCGGCCGTCACCGACGAGACCGTCCAGAGTGGACTGATCGAGGCCGGCCAAAGGGAAGTCCGACGGTGTCCGCCCGCCCGCGCCGGGTTCGGCGCAGTGCCCGAGGAGTCCACGCAGGTTCTCCAGCATGCCGGCGGCCAGCCGGATCACGGTGGCCTGATCGTGCACGCCTTCCGCGTAGTGCCAGGTGAATTCCAGCATGTCGCCGGTGACCTGGCCGACCACGTCGAGCAGATGCGGGCGGACGCCGCCGGGGTCGGCGTCCAAGGACAGTTCGCCGGGCGCCCCGGTGTAGAGCTCGCCGGGCAGGTCGAACTGGCCGAGGTAGTTGAAGCTGATCTGCGGGTCGACGGCCGGGGCCGTGCCGGAGAGGTAGCGCAGGGCGCCGTAGCCGATGCCGCGTCGCGGGACCGCCCGCAGCCGCTCCTTCACGGCTTTGAGCGCCTTGCCCCAGTCGTCCGGGACGTCGAGCGCCACCGGGAACAGGCTGGTGAACCAGCCCACCGTGCGCGACAGATCGACGCCGTCGAACAGTTCCTCGCGGCCGTGGCCTTCCAGATCGATCACCGGCACCTGGCCGGTCCACTCCCGCAGGGTCCGGCCGAGCGCGGTCAGCAGGACGTCGTTGACCTGCGTCCGGTAGACGTCGGGCACCTGCCGCAGCAGGGCCCTGGTCTCCCCCGCGGTCAGCCGGACCGTGACCGCGCGCGTCCGGGCGACGGTGTTGGCGCCGGTCCCGTCGACAGGGATCGGGGCGACGGCGGGAATCGCGCGCCAGTGCTCCAGTTCGTCGTCGAAGCCGCCGTCTTCGGTGAACGTGGACAACCGCGCGGCCCACTCGCGGAACGAAGTCGTCCGCGGCCCGAGATCGGCCTGCTGGTACGCCCGGTCGAGGTCGTCGAGCAGGATCCGCCACGACACCCCGTCGACGGCCAGGTGGTGGGCGGACAGGTGCAGGAAACGCCGCTCGGGCGGGCCGGAGAGCGACCAGTGCAGCAGCGAATGCCCGGCTTCGGGACCGGTGACGTGCAGACGCCATCGGTCACCGTCGCGGGTGAACCTCGTGCGCAGCGCGTCGTGGTGCTCGATCAACGTGGCGAAGGCGGTGGCGAGCGCGGCCTCGTCGGTGCCCGCGGCCAGTTCGACCGTGATGGCCTGGTCGAACCGGTCCGGGTCGGGGATCGTGTCGAAGAACCAGCGCTGGATCGGGGTCGCCACGACGTCCCCGGACACGGGCCCTTGGTCCGGCTTCGCCGAGACGTCGGTCAGGGTCGGGGCGAGCGCGGCGATGGTCTGGTGGCGGAACAGGTCGGCCGTGGTGATCGCCAGCCCGACCCGACGAGCCCGCGCGCTGACCTGGATGCTGAGGATCGAGTCGCCGCCGAGGGCGAAGAAGTTGTCCTCGACACCGACGCGGTCCAGGCCGAGGACGTCGGCCCAGATTCCCGCGAGCACGGCTTCCCGCTCGGTCCTCGGCGCCGTTCCCCCGGTCTCGGCGGATTCGAACCGCGGCCCCGGCAGGGCGCGCCTGTCGACCTTCCCGTTGGCGTTCAAGGGGAGCGCGTCCAGGACGACGAACGCCGACGGCACGAGGTAGTCCGGGAGGGTTTGGCCGAGGGTGCCGCGGAGCACGTCTGTGTCCACTGTGGAACCGTCGGCCGCCACGACATAGGCGACCAGGTGTTTGCGGCCACCGGAGGTGCGCGCGGTCACCACCGCCTGCGCCACCTCGGGTTCGGCGCTCAGCGCGCGTTCGACCTCGGCGGGTTCGACCCGGAAGCCCCGGATCTTGAGCTGGTCGTCGGCGCGGCCGGCGAACTCGAGCGTCCCGTCGGCGCGCCACCGTCCGCGGTCCCCGGTGCGGTACATGCGTTCGCCGGGAGCGCCGAACGGGCAGGGGACGAAACGATCGGCGGTCGCGCCGGGCCGGGCGGCGTAACCCCGGGCGAGCCCCGGACCGGCCACGCAGATCTCGCCGAGCGCGCCGCGCGGGACCGGACGCAGGCCTTCGTCGAGGACGTAGACGCGCATGCCGGTCAGCGGGGTCCCGATCGGGATCGTCTCGGGGACCGCGTCGGCGGACGCCATCCGGAACGAGGTCGCGAACGTCGTGGTCTCGGTCGGACCGTAGCCGTCCACGACCGCGACACCGGGGCAGCTGTCCAGTACCCGGCGCACCGCCCCGGGCGGGACGACGTCACCGCCGGTCCAGACTTCCCGCAGTCCCCGGAAGCATTCCGGGGTGTCACCGGCGAAGAGCCGGAACAGGCCCGCGGTGAGCCAGAGCGCGGTGACGCCGTGCCGTGCGGTCAGGTCCCGCACGACGTCGGCGTCGACGTCCCCCGGTGGCGCGACGACCACGGTGCCGCCGTTCAGGAGCGGGACCCAGAGTTCGTAGGTGGAGGCGTCGAAGGCCAGGGGCGAGTGCAGCAGCACGCGTTCGTGGGCACCGCCGGTGAACCGGGGGTCGGTGGCCAGCGCCACCACGTCGGCGTGCCGGACGGCCACTCCCTTCGGCACCCCGGTGGAGCCCGACGTGTACTCGACGTAGGCCAGGTTCGCGGGGTCGGCAACGACCGTGGCCGCGTCCCCGGTGGCGGGCAGGGTCAGGATGTGTCCGTTGTGGACGGTGGTGGCGGTGTCGTGCCAGGTCCCGTCGGTGAGCAGGACCGCCGTGCCGTCGAGAAGCAGCCGGAGGCGATCGGCGGGGGCGCGCAGGTCCAACGGCAGGTAGGCGGCGCCCGCCTTGAGGATCCCGAGCACCGCCACGACCAGGTCGGCCGAGCGGTCCATCAGCACGCCGACCCGGTCCTCCGGGCGCACGCCGAGCGCGATCAGCCGCCCCGCGAGCCGGTCGGCCCGGGCACGCAGTTCGCCGTAGTCGAGGCTGTCGTCACCGAAGAGCACGGCAGGGGCGTGCGGATGCTGCTCGACGTGGTGGTCGAACAGCCGCGTGATGGTCATCGACGGGGCGGGGTCCGGCGCGGGCAGGGACCGGTGGTCGGCCGCGGTGAGCAGCGGAAGGTCGCCCACCGGGCGGCCGGGGTCGGCGGCGATCCCGGCGAGGAGGGCTTCCAGGCTCGCGGTCAGCTGTTCGATCGTCTCGCTGTCGAACAGCGCGGTGGCGTACTCGACGGTGACCCGCAGGCCGTCCGGCCGCGGCCAGAACTCGATGACCAGGTCGAACCGGGCCGACGGCCGGGGCAGGTCGTACTCGCTCACCGTCAGGCCCGCGACCTCACGCGGGTTGACGAGCGGGGTCTGCAGGACGACGACGGCCTGGACCAGCGGCGTTCGCGACGGATCGCGTTCAGGCTGCACCTCGTCGACGACGCGGTCGAACGGGACGTCGCCGTGCGCGAACGCCTCCAGCACCGTCTCCCGGAAGCCGGAGAGGAACGACGCGAACGGCCGCGTCCGGTCGACCTGCGAGCGCAGGACGAGGGTGTTGACGAAGAATCCGGTCAGCGCTTCCCATTCGGGCCGGTCCCGGCCGGCGACCGCGGTGCCGACCGCGACGTCACGCTGGCCGCCGTAAGCGGACAGGAGGACCTGCACCGCCGCCGTGAGCGTCATGAACAGCGTCGCGCCGTGCGGACGTCCCGCGGCGGTGAGCTCTCCGACCAGCTCGGCGGGCAGGTCGTGCCGGTGCACGGCGCCCTCGGTGCTGCGTTGAGGCGGCCTCGGCCGGTCGGCCGGGAAGGCGAGCGGCTCGAGGCCGTCGAGCCTCTCCCGCCAATACCGCAGCTGATCCGCGTTGGCGGACCGCTGCCGCCAGAGCGTGTAGTCGCGGTACCCCAGCGTCAAGGCGGGCGGGCTGATCCCGGCGTAGAAGTCCAGCAGTTCGCCGGTCAGGACACCGATCGACCGGCCGTCGGTGACGATGTGGTGCTGGCACAGCACGAGCAGGTGTTCGTCCGGGCCCTGGGCGAAGAGCGTGGCCCTGGTCAGCGGGCCGGTGCGCAGGTCGAACGGCGCACTCAGCTCCTCCGCCAAGGTGGCGTCGTCCGCGGCGGATTCCGCGATCCGCAGCGGTATCGCGCCCGTGTCCGCGATCCGTTGGACACCTTCGCCCTCGACGGAATCGAAGGTCGTCCGCAGGGATTCGTGGCGTGCGCAGAGCTCCGCCAGTGCTCCGCGCAGGGCGTCGAGATCCAGCGGACCGGACAACCGGAGGCCGACCGCGGTGTTGTACTCCGCGCTGCCACCGGTCAGTTCGTCGAGGAACCACAACCGCCGCTGGGCCGGGGAAAGCGGGAGAACGTCCGACATCGCCGTGACGGGGATCGCGGTTTCGTCGCTCCGGGGCGCTTCGTCGAGCAGTCGCACCAGTCCGGCGACGTCCGGGGCGTCGAACACCGCCCGCGCCGACAGGTTCGCGCCGAAAGTCCGGCGCAGTCGCGACAACGCCTGCACGGCGAGGATCGAGTCGCCACCGAGGGCGAAGAAGTCGTCGTCGGTGGCGGTGATGCTCACCCCGAGCACGTCACCCAGGATCCGGGCCACGGTTCGTTCGGTTTCCGTCCGCGGCTCGGCTTCACCGGCCACCCGGTCCTCCGGCGGCGCGGGCAACGCGCGGCGGTCGACCTTCCCGTTGGCGCTCAGAGGAAGCGTGTCGAGCACGACGAACGCCGACGGAACCATGTAGTCCGGCAGCGACGCGGCGGCGACCTGCTTCAGGTCCCCGAGCACCTCGCCCGGCCGGGCGACGACGTAGGCGACCAGCCGTTTGACGCCCGGCCGCTCCTCGCGGCTGACGACGACGCTCTCCTGTACGCCGGGTGCGGCGGCGAGCACCGATTCGATCTCGCCGAGTTCCACCCGGAAGCCGCGGACCTTGACCTGATCGTCGGCGCGGCCGAGGAACTCCAGCTCACCGTTCTCGTTGTACCGCACCAGATCCCCGGTGCGGTACCGGCGGTCGCCGGGCACGTCGGAATCGGCGACGAACCGGTCGGCGGTCGCGCCCGGCTTGCCCCAGTAGCCTCGCGCCAGGCCGGCTCCGGCGAGGTACAACTCCCCCGGCTCTCCCGGCGGGACCGGGTTCAGCGCGGAATCCAGGACCTGTCCGCGAACGCCGTCGAGCGGGCGCCCGATCGGCACTGCGTCGGGGACACCGGCCACCGAGGACATCGGGTGGGACGTGGCGAACGTGGTGGTCTCGGTCGGGCCGTACCCGTCGGTCACCGTCAAACCGGGGCAAGCACGCAGCACCCGCCGTACGGCCGGGGCCGGGACGACGTCGCCGCCGGTCCACACCTCCCGCACGCCGCGGAAGCAGTCCGGCGCCTCGTGCGCGACGACCCGGAACAGGCCCGCGGTCAGCCACAGCGCGGTGACCCGGTGCCGCGACAGGGTTCCCCGCAGTGCTTCCACGTCCAGGTCGCCGGGTGACGCGACCACCACCGTCCCGCCGTTGAGCAGCGGCACCCACAGCTCGTAGGTCGAGGCGTCGAACGCGGCGGGCGAGTGGAACAGCACCCGGCGGTGCGCGTCTCCGGTGAACCGGCTGTCGGTGGCCAACGCCACGACGTCACGGTGCCGGACGGCCACCCCCTTGGGCGTCCCGGTCGACCCCGAGGTGTGCATGAGGTAGGCCAGCTGGTCGGCGTCCACCCGCGGCAGCGCCGATTCCGGCTCCGGAAGTGGTTGTCCGGCGATCACGACGTGTCCACTGTGGATGCTCGCGGACCGCTCGGGCTGGTCGGTCACCACCAGCGACACACCGGCCGTGGCCAGTGTCAGCCGCACCCTGCTGTCCGGCGCACGCCGGTCGAGAGGCACGTAGACGCCGCCCGCGAGCACGATCGCCAGCTCCGCCACGACCAGTTCGGCGGATCGCTCGATCAGCACCCCGACCCGGTCCTCGGCTCGCAGTCCCAGCCGTCGCAAGTGTGCGGCGAGCCGTCCGGCGCGATCCGCCAGTTCGGCGTAGGTCAGCCTGACCTCGCCGTCGACGGCGACGGCGTCCGGGGCCGAACGCACCCTGTCGGCGAACAGTTCCGGCAGGGCGACGGTTCTCTCGGCGTCCGTGGCGGCCGCCGTGTCTCGCACGGTCATCGTCTTTCGCACCTTCCAGGCACAACAAGGAATCCCACCGAAATGGGCAAAGGGGACGGGGTGGAGGAAACGCGTCAGCGACGTCCGGCGAGACGGCCGCCGACCTCGATCGCGGTCGCCTTGCCGGGCGCGCCGCGCAACCGGCCGCAAGGCGTCGCATCACCGGTGGCCGGGTCGCGGACCGCGATGGTGGCGTCGTCGTGGAGCGTGAGCTCGGGGAAGATCTCACCGTCGACGACGAGAATCGCGCCGCCGTTCTCGTCGCCTTGGATCGTGTAGTCGATGGCGCCGTTGCGGTAGGTGCCGAAGTCACCGGCCGGGATCGGGACCGGCCGGGTCGTCGCCGGAGGGCGCTGCGCGGGGAGTTCCAAGCCCAGCGCGCGAAGTTCGGTGATCAGGTCCTGCCACATCCGGGTGCCCGCGGCGCCGTTCGCGGTGAACGCGACCACGCAGGCACCGGCCTGATCGATCCTCAAGTGACACGAAGTGCCGTCGGCGGTGCCGTCGTGGCCGAGCCAGACGTCGTCTTCGCCGTCGTAATGGGCGATGCCGAGACCCCAGCCGTCGGCGAGACCGAACGGTTCGGCGCCGGGGATCCGTCCGTGCATGTCCGCGGCGGTCACGACGTCGAGCAGGCCGGGCTTCCCCAGGTGCACCCGGCCGAGTTCGACGAGGTCGTCGGCGCTGAGCGCCAGGGCGCCGGCGGGTTCGAGCAGCGGCGGCAAGGCCTGTTCGACCGGCCGGGCGCCGCCGGGTCCGGTGGCGTGCCCGGAAACCGTCCGGGGACTGTCCGCGTACGCGGGCTCGATCCCCAACGGGCGCAGGAGTATCGCCTCGACGGCTTCGCGCCAGGTCATCCCGGTCACGGCTTCGATCAGCGAGCCGACGAGCGAGTAGCCCAGATTCGAATAGGAGAACGCGGAACCCGGCGGGCACACCGGGTCCGCCGCGCGGATCTCGCGCAGGCACGCCGCGGTGACGTCGGCCGGATCGGAGGGCAGGCCGCTGGTATGGCTCAGCAGGCGCCGTGGCGTGAACCGGTCGTCGAGCCCGGTGACACCCAGCACCTCACCGGCGGGCTGGTCGAGTTCGAGGTCGTCGTCCGCGACGAGCACCATCGCGACCGTCGCGGTGGCCAGTTTGGTGATCGAACCGATCGGCACGGCGGAAGCCGTGTCCATCGGTCTCCGTCTGTCCTGATGTTCGACACCGGTCTGGACCACTGTTTTCAGGCCGTCGCGCAGCATCGCGAGCTGGGCCCCCGGTACACCGTACGAACAGGCCAGCCGGGCCAGGACATCTTGAAGCTGCCCCGTTGTCACCGGATATCGGCTCGAACAGTCGTAGTTTTCCTGCACAGGCGTCATGACTCGATCCTCCATATTCGACACGAACTCATGAGTGATGACCGCGGTTCTTTGTCCCGCGTCACGATCTTTGCCCCCCTGCCCCGTGGCTCATGTCCACAGTGGGCCGGAAACATCACGGTGCCGGGCGCCCGAGATCGTCTGTACCGCCAAAGGTGGGAAGCGGCGATCGACCGAAAAGCCTCCCGCGTGACGCAAGGTGACTAGATCGCCGGAACAATTTCTTGAACCGCTGTCAATTCGCTCCACGCATTGAAATGGTGGCGCGCATCACGGTCGCGGCAGGCGTAGTCGAAGTAACACACCCGTCGATCGCCGGATGCGTGAAGAAGTGGTGAAGCCGAGATGTTTCAGCTGCCGGACCACCGAGCCCGGCAGAACAATCAAGCAAAGCCCCTCTCTTCGAATTTTCCCTGTTCAGGCCGCCTGATGACGGAGACCGCTTCAGTGGCCGCGCTTGCTGGTTCCCACCGCCACGACGGCTCAAACTCGAAATATCAAACGATGGCACGCACGGAACATCATCTTCCCGTCCGCAGCGCCATTAACTGCGAAAACAGCATTTTGATCTTGCCTGATCGAACTCCCACGATTCGGGCAGCACGGCCGTCCGCACGTGCACCGGGCCGTGCAACCCCGGAAAACACCCGGTTTCGGTGGACTTTCGATCTTTCCGAGCCTTGCAAAGAACGGAAATTCTCATATTCACCCGGTTGCCTGTAACGGAATGGCCGGCGCCGGTGACACGACGATCGTCGCTTGCCGATCGGTTCGCCCGTTGGTAAACAGGCGCTCGCGCGATTCGGAAACCGACGGCGATGTGTCGTTTCTCGTTCTCGAAGGCTTCATCCCGCCGTCGACTTCGGATCGACGGCCGCCGGCCGCCGATCGAGGCCACTCACAGCACTCACAGGCGGGCAGGTGCTGCGCCAAGGCCACGCCGCCGGATGATCGTGAGCGGCGAGCGGCATCCGGATCGACGGCGGGCTCGACCTGTCCGGAACGAACTTTTCGACAAGAACGGCAAGATCCTCGACCTCGCTGTCGTTGTTCGCACGGCATCAGGCCGATCCCGCCTCCGGTCGCCCCGAGGCCGCGCGTGCGGCGGCGAGTCGCGAACCAAGCCAACCTCACCGGCCGCCACCACGACCTCATCCACGTCTCGATCTATTTCAGGAACAGGTCGGGTCGACACCGATTAATGTTATTACCACCCTGCGAAGACACTCTTGGCCGTTGACCGGCAAGCCACCCGAACGGTTCCTTGCCCGTCGCGACGAGCACCGACCAGTATGGGAGTTCTCGGTTCGAACGGGCGTGACGAAGCGAAGGGGAAACTCTTGTCCGATTTCGATGCGGTATTCGGCACAATACCCACGGCTGATATCCCGGTTTCTTTCCATCCCGTCAAGATCGAAGTAGCCGAAGACCCCGAATTTCCCGGAAGGGCCGTGGAACTCGATGCCTGCGTCGCCTTGCCGGATAATGCCCAGCCCGCAGAATATCCTTTGATCGTCCTGCCCGCACCCTTGGCGCCGATCGGCTGGCGGGCCTACGCCGTATTCTATCCTCTGTTGAAGAAAGGCTTCATGGCCAATCTCGCGGCGAAAGGATACGTCGTCGTCGCCTACAGCGAGCGCGGCCTTTCCCACTCCGGCGGGAAGATCGACGTCGCCGGCCCGCGTGATCAGGCGGATGGAACGGCGGTGATCGACTGGGTTTCCGAGCACATCCAGGCGGCCGACCTGAGTCGCGTCGGCATGGCAGGCGCCTCGTATGGAGCGGGCCAGAGTCTTCTGATCGCCGCCAAGGACAAGCGGGTGAAGGCGGTCGTCGCCATGAGCGCGTGGGGCGACCTGTTCAAATCGCTCTACGAGAACGAGACCAGGCACATCAAAGCCTTCCACGCGCTCCGAGGCCTGTTCCAGACCTGGCCGGGCCCACCGTCCCTCCCCTCCTTCCCGCCTCAGCCGCAGCCCGATCCGATGCCGGGGGTGAGCAGGCTGAACGCCGAAACCGAACAGGTCTTCCAGCACATCGCCGACAACGTCGAGATCGGACAGCTGCGGGCCTTCGCCGACAAGCGCTCACCGATCCAACCCGAGTTCCTCGACGAACTGAACCGGCCGGACCTGGCGATCCTGCTCTGCACTTATTGGCACGAAACCATTTTCTCGAACAACAGCGTGGTGGATCTCTTCAACAGCCTGACCGTCGGTTCCAAGAAACTCATCGTCCAGGTCGGCGACCACGGCAACGCCGAGGGCACCGGCCTCGCCGGTGAGTACAGCAGACCCACCGTCGCCGCCATGAACTGGTTCGACCTGCACCTGCGGGACGAGGGCGAGCAGGAGACCGATCCCGTCGTCGTGGAGACGATGCCCTATCCCTACGCCGACGCGCATCGCTACCGCACCTGGGAGGACTTCACCAACGCGCCGGTGCCGTTCCACCTCCACGCCCCCAGTCCCGATACCGACGGCGGCCTCGACCCCCAAGGGACCGGATCCTCCTGGAGCCACACCGTCCAGATCGAGGAGACCTCGGCCGAGATAGCCGACACCTTGATACAGAGGGGAATCAGCGAACGCCTCGCCCAGTTCCGCCGCTACGGCACCAGGAACATCTCCAGGAAGAACGCCGCGATCTGGAGTTGCCCGCCCTTCGGCGACGACCAGCGCATCAGCGGCGAAGTGCGGATGCGGCTCACGGTGACACCGCAGAACAAGGACGCGACCGTCGTCGCGTACCTGTTCGACGCGACCGCGGAACCCTTCACCATCCCCCCGGGCAAGAACTTCGACCGCATCATCACCAGCGCCGCCTACTCCATCCTCGATCGTGAACCAGGCGTTCCGGTGACGATCGACATACCTTTCCAACTGACCGATTACCTCATCCGCGCCGGGCGTTTCCTGCGACTCGTCGTGGACACCAAGGACAAATTCCTCGCCGACGCCAACGCGGACGCCACCACGCTCACCATTTCGAGCACGGTGGACCAGCCCTCCTGCATCACCATTCCCATCGCCGCGCGAACGTGAGGACAATCCGGCACTGATCAAGCCGCCGTTGACCCACTCCCGCGATGAGGCGCGGTCCCTTTTACCGGTCGAAGACGGTATGGTCGGGTGAAAGCGACCGCGCCTGCGGCGGGAGAGCAAGTGCTGGACATCATCGGCCTGAGTGAAATCGACGTCGACGTCTACGATGCTTTCGCCGGCACCGGTTCGATGACCGTCGCCGAAATCCGGCAACGAACCGGAGTACCTCACCAGCGACTGCTTCGGGTTCTGCGCCTGCTGACCGGAAAAGGGTTGCTCACCAAGCTTCCCGGCCCGGCGGAGGCATATTCGGCGGTGCGGCCGGAGATCGCGCTGGAGGCGATGCTCCGGCAGAAGGAGCAGGAACTCGCGAGTGCGCGGCTGGTCGCCGACAGGCTGCGCGAGCGGTACCGGGCGACGTCCGGTCAACGCCCGGTCGATCTCATCGAGGTGATCCACGGGAACGCCCTCATCGCCGACCGGACCGATCAACTGCTGCGCTCGGCCGAGCAGGAGGTCGCCTTCGTCGACAAACCGCCTTACGCGCGAACGCCGAGTGTGCTGCATCCCGCCGAACGTGATCTCCTCGGCCGGGGTGTGCGGTTTCGCGGGGTCTACGAGCGCAGCGCGCTGGAACTGCACGACCTGTCATCCGACCTCGAGGCGGGCCTCGCCCTCGGTGAGGAGGCCCGCGTGGTCACCTCCGCCCCGCTGAAGATGATCGTGATCGACCAGCGGATCGGCCTGGTGCCGCTGCGTTCCGATCTCCCCGAAGTCGACACCGCACTGGTGATCCATCCGTGCGCCCTGCTCGACGCGCTCAGCGCCGTCTTTACCTTCCTTTGGCAGAAAGGACTTCCGCTGTACCTGCCCGGCTCGGCCGAGCAGGCGGACGTCGCGCCTTCCGACGACGCCCGCCTGCTCGCCTTGCTCACCACCGGGCTGCCCGACCGGAGCATCGCCAAACAGCTCGGCATGAGCTACCGGACCTTCCAGCGACGCCTCCGCGACCTCATGACCGCGCTCGGCGCGACCACCCGGTTCCAGGCCGGGCTTCAGGTCGCCACCAGGGGTTGGGTCACCCTGCCCGCGACCCGGCCCCCGCGTGAGGAGGGCGTCACCGAAGGCGCGGATTCACCTTCGCCACGTCCGTGAGCGCGTAGGCCTGTTGGACCGTCTGCGTCACGGTGTTTCCGGAAGCGTCCCGTGCGTCCGCACGCAGCCAGACGGCCCCGTCGGTCGCCGCGAGTTGCGGGTGCGTCACCGTCACCGACCACAGCCCGGTCCCGTTCGGCCGGGCGGCCGCCGCCGTCCAGGTCCGCCCGCCGTCCGTCGACGACGAGACCCGCAGCTGCGTCACCGGCCCGCCGCCCCGTGCACCACTGTGCGACCCGGCGAACACCTCGAAGGTGAACGGGCGCCCCGCCGGTGCCCGGCCGCCGAGGTCCAGCGGCAGCCGGTGGTCCAGCTGGATGAGCGGCTGGAAGGAACACGCGCTGCCCGATTCGTAGCAGTTGAACCCGAGCGGTGACGCGGCGGTGGATCGTGCCGAAGCGAACGTCCACGACGTGTCGGTCCGCGGCGCGTTCTGGAACAGCACTCCGCTCGGGGCACCGACCTGTGCCTGGCCGGGCATCACGTCGGTCACGTCCAGCCGGTACGTGGCGGGAACGGGCGCGAGCCGGAACACCGGGACGAGCGCGAGCGGATCGTCCACATTGGAGCGTGGGATCTCGGTCCCGTCCCGGTACAACCGCACCGTGGTCGTCGCGAAGTACCGCGCGTTCTCGTACGGATTCGTGTAGTGCCCGCCCGAGCCGGCACCGGACGAGCCGTCCATCCACTGCACCGCGGGGACGAACAGGTCGGGGTCCGTGCCGCCGCGGCACAGCGAGCACAGCGCCGCCCAGCCGGTGGCCGTCGCCGGATAGCGAGCCGGATGGTCGGACGGCAGTTCGACCGACCCGCTGTGCATCGGTGCGCGGAACCAGTACTCGTCCGGCCTCGACCGCTCACCCGCGCGGTAGATGTTCTGCGCGTTCATGCTCAGCGCCGCACGACGGCCCGCGATGTCGGTGCCGGACAGGGTGACCACCCGTTTCCAGACCAGCCGATCGTTCGCCGGGCCGGTGTACTCGGTCCACGTGCCCGGCACCGGGATCTTGGTGCCCTGCACCGCCTGCGTCTTCCACAGGCCGGTCGGGAAGGCGTACCAGTTCTTCTGCCCGGTCAGCCCCGGCTTTTCGGCCTGGTAGCCGGTCCTCGTGGCGACCAGCGACTTCGGGTCGACACGCCGGACGAGGTCCTTCGGCACCCCGTTGGCGTCGAGGTAGCTGAGGTTGTACATCGCGTCCGGGGCCGCGCGCACCAGCAACCGCACCGAGACCGCACCCGCGGCACGCAGCGCCTCTCCTTCGTCCCAGCCGAGGGACAGGGTCGGCACCACCGCACTGCTGAGCCCCGGAACACTCAGCGAACCCGGTGAACCGGCGTACGGGATCATCGCCGCCCCGCCCGCGGCGGCCACCGCGCGTGCCGCGTTCGCGATGCCGGTGGAGACGCCGCCCACCGGGTCCGGCGACCCGGGTTGGACCGGGATCCGCACCAGGACCGCCTTTCCGCGGACGTCCAGACCGGCGAGATCACTTCCGACACCCGCGCCGCCGAACACGACCGGCAGCGTGCGTTCACCGGGCGACTTCGCCGTCAACGTCGGCACGTCGTAAGCGGGATTCAACGCGAGCGAGCCACCGATGGCCCGCATCTCGACCGCGGTCTGGGACAGCGTCGCGCTGTCCTGCAGCGAAATCGCGCCTGCCGAGGTGGCCGCCGCGGGGGTCACGCGCACGTCCCAGCCCGAGCCCGCGGTCAGCCCGGCTTCGCCGACGAAGCCGTTCACTCCCGCTCCGCCGGGGATCACGCGCCGCAGCATCACCGTGCGGTCCCGCAGGTCGGTGGGGGTGGGCGTGACCAGCCCCACCGGGACGGCGCTCGCCGCGTTCAGCGTGATCTCGGCCGGGGCCGTGACCGAGACCTGGGTCGCGCTCATCGCCGACCAGCGACGCACCGCCAGCCCGCGCTCCATCACCCAGCCGAGTGCCGAATAGCGACCGGCGGGCACGAGCACCCGGCCGACCCCGTCGACCAGGCCGATCTGCTGGCTGACCTGGTCGAGGAACGGGTCGTTGCGGTTACCCGCACCGGCCGCGTCGTCGATCAGCTGGGCCGACGCGACCTGAGCCGGACCACCCGCCGAGTCCCGCACCCGGATCGTCACCGGGAACAACTCGGCCGCGTTGTAGGTGCTCACGGCCGTCCGGACGGAATTGGCTCCGTCCGTGGTCGTGGCCACCACCGCGCCGCCGTAGACGCCCGCCGCCCCTTCACGCGGGTCCACGGCGAGGTCGACGGTGGTGCTGGACTTCGGCGGGATCGACAGGTCCGTCTTCGCCAGCCGCATCCCGGTGACCGGCTTGGCGCCGCCGTCCCAGGGCTGCACGGTCAGCTTCAGGTTCAGTGCCAGCGGCCGGTCCCCGGTGTTGGTGTAAGACAGCTGCCGGACGACCTGCGCCGCGCTGTTCGCCGCCCGCTCGTTACGGCCGAAGCTCGCGACCGCGGTACCGGTCGCCTTCTGCGAGACGGCCCGCGCGACGTCGAGGAGTCCGGCTCCCTGCTCGTACCACCGGAGGCCGACGTCCTTGGCCGTGGTGACGAGCGTGTTCTTCAGTTCCCGCCAGGTGATCCCAGGCTGCTGCTGCAGCAGGATTGCCGCGGCGCCCGCGACGTGCGGTGTCGCCATCGAAGTGCCCGACGCCGCGGTGTAGGAGTCGTCCACCGGCTCGCCCATCGCCGTGTCCCCGGCCCGGGCGGCGACGATCCCGACGCCCGGCGCGGTGATCTCCGGCTTGACCGCGGCGTCCCGCAGGCGCGGGCCGCGGCTGCTGAACCACGCGATCGCGTTGTCCCTGCCGACCGCCCCGACCGTGAGCGCGGAGGTCGCCGCCCCCGGCGTCGTGACCGTCCGGTCGCCCGGCCCGGAGTTCCCGGCCGCGACCACGAACAACGTGCCCGACTTCGCCGAAAGCGTGTCGATCTGTTCGCTCAACGGGTCGGCTCCATCGCTGACTCCGGCGCCGAGGCTGAGGTTCACGATCTTCGCGCCCTGCGCGACGGCCCAGTCGATCCCGGCCATGACCTGTGCGGTGTCACCCTCGCCGGAGGCGTCGAAAACCTTGGCCACCACCAGTTTCGCGTCCGGTGCGACGCCCTTGTACCGGCCGCCCGAGGCCGCGCCGGTGCCGGCGACGATCGACGCGCAGTGGGTGCCGTGGCCATGGCGGTCCACGACGTCGCCTTCTCCGCTGAAGTCCGCCGAAGCGATCGTCTTGCCCGCCAGATCGGGATGTTTCTCGTCGATCCCGGTGTCCACCACCGCGACCGTGGTCCCCTTCCCGGTCAACCCGCCGCTCCACGCCGACGGCGCACCGACCTGGGCCGTGCTCCTGTCCAGCGCCACCCGGACCTTCCTGTCCAGCCGGACCTGCGAGATCCCTTGGTTCAGCACCGGTTTCCCGCCTGGGTCGAACGCGACGAGCGAACGCCAGAACTCGGCCGTCCCCGCCTTCTTGACCTGCACTCCCACCCCGTTGGCCGTGACGAGCGGAGTGGGCCGCCGGGTTTGCGGGAGCGCCTTCGCCTTCGCGTCCAAGGACCGCGCGGACAGACCCGCTCGGTCGGCGTAACCCACGATGACCGGGATCGTGGCGCTCGCCGCGTCGTCACGCCGGTCTCCGACGAGCGCGGTGACGTTGAACAGTTCCCGGCCGAGCAGTCCCTTGCCGACGAACGGAAGCGCGTCCGACGGATACACCATCAGGCCTTCGGGCGTGGTCGTGATCTGGAACGCCGGGCTCGGCCGGTCCGGCCGTACCGCCGGTTCGACTTGAGCGGTGCCGTGCCCGCTGCCGTCTCGTTCGTAGGTCACCACGTCGCCGGTGAGCAACGTGACGCGATGGACGTCCGGCCGCCCGGCGGCGGGTGCGGGTCCGGACAGGGCAGCGGTCGCGGCGGTCGTGGTCACCGGTAGCGGGAAAAGGGCGACCAGTACGGAGGCCGCCAGAATCGCCGACGGGTGCCGTGGGCGTCTCGTCAAGTGACTCTCCTCGGATAGTGAGAAGCGGCCGTGGTCACGGCCGCCGCGAAGATGGAGTTTCCCGAGGATGAGGCAGGACTTCCTGGATGAAAATAACTCTCGGTGGCGGTATGTCGCCGTTGGCGAGATACCGCCATGGAAGAGCCCGGACCGCCGACGGCGGCCCGGGCCCGGTCTAGCGGGTCGGTTCTCCGGTCCTACAGACCCGGGGAACGCAGCTGCAGGGAGAAGTCCTGCCGGTTGTTGTCGGTGTCGGTGCTCAGGATGTTGCGGGTGTTCGCCGCGTCGAGCTGATCGGTGATGGTGCTCTCCGGAGTCGCCGCCTGGCCTTCACGCGGGGTCATCACCGAGTTGCTGAAGGCGACACCGTCGATCTTCGCGCCGGCCAGGTTCTGCACCGAGAGGCCACCGAGGGTCGGGATGCCCTCGACGCTGGTCAGCGTGAACGGGATGACGTACGTCTGGTCGGCGATGGTGCCGGAGAAGTTCTGCCCGATCAGCACCGCGAACTGGCCGGCGTTGCCCTTCGGCTGCAGGATCGTGCCCGCGGGCAGGACGATCGTGTCGACCACGACGTTCGACGGCGAGTAGATGCGGACGACGTGGCCGCTCACGTCCTGCTGCTGGCTCGAGACGTTGCGCAGCTCGACGTACTCGTCGAGCAGACCGTTCACGCCGCGGGTCGAAACCTCGTTGATGACCACGGAAGACGAGACCAGCGGCGCGGCCTCGGTTTCGTGGCCTTCACCCGCCGCATTCGCGACACCGCCCGCCGTCCCCATCGCCAGCATCGCCAGTACCGCCGAAACGCCCAGAATTCGTCGCACGAGAAATTCCTTTCAGCTTGATTACCGGGGTTTTGTTCGCCGGACCGGAATCCTTTCGACCGGTGGCGACCAGATAAGTATCCGAGAACCGGGACGCCGCCGGGAAGTGGCCAGTTTCGCGGTACTTTCCCATCAGTCGATAAGGGTCCATCGCTCCCTGGGCGCGTCTTTCCGCCGCCGTCTTCTCGCGACCGCGGCGGCGACCTCGAGCTCCCGGCAAGACGTGTCCAGCACATCGCCGAGCCACTGCCGCCAGTACGGACCGGGAATACGTTTTCCCCTTTCCCAGCGGGAAATCTCCACTCGGGTGACGCTGTCGTTGCCGGAGTGGGTATGCAACTTCGCGACCAGGTCACCCTGGGACCAGCCTCTCGCGATTCGCTGTTCGGTGAGCAGTTCGGACAGCGGGGTCACGTCCCCGCCTTCGCCGTTCGCGGCCACGACCGCACCTTTCTGGTACAGGCACACGGATTCCAAAACGGACTGACAACCGGCTCTCAGCCGAGCGGTGGCACACAGCCGAAGTCGGCCTTGTTGTTGTCGGTGTCGCGGCTGACGGCGTCCCTTGCCTGGGCGAGGCCGGGACAGCCGGCGGCGGCCTGGTTCTCGCGGCAGGGTGACGACGGCGCCCATCCGAGGCTGTCGACCCGGGTTCCGCGCCGGTCAACCAGCATCTCGCCGTCCCCGACGATCGCCTCGACGACCAAGTGCTGCACCGTCCCGCCGAAGCCCTGTCCGGTGATGAGGAAGTGGTCACCGGCAAGGATCTCGCTCCCGGCGGGCAGGGTGGCCAGTTCGAGGGGCACGGCTCCGCCCGTGCACGCCTGAACGGCCCAGCCACCGATGTCGAGGGTGGTGGCGCCGGTGTTGCGCAGGTCGATGTAGCCCGCCGGGCCGCCGAGCACCTCATGGATCTTGACCGACGAAGACCGGACCACGTCCGGAGCGGGGATTCCGGCGAGTGCGAGGATCAGGAACAGAAAACCTGACTTCGTCATGACTGCAACGCTAGGAAAACGATCTCGGCGGCACAGGATACGGCGGGTACCGAACCTGGTCCGGTCTCGGTACTTCCGGTACGCCGCCCACCCGACCGGCCTAGGGCGTGTACCCGGCCAGCCGGTCCGCGGCGAACGGCTCGCCCTCGTGCGAGGTCGTTTCCAGCCGGGGTAACGGGTTTCCGCCCGGCCGGAACCGCAGTGCCCGGAACAGGTCACGCCTGCTGCCGAAGCCCAGCTTCTGCAGGATCCGGCTGGCGTAGTTCTTCACCGTCTGCGTCGCGAGGTGCAGTTCTTCGGCGATCTCGTCGTTGGACCACCGGTAGAGGATCAGCGCGAGGATCTCCTCCTCCCGCCTGGTCATCGCACTCGCGTACCGCACGGCTTCGCCGACCACCGGCGGGGATCCGCCCGCCTGCAGGCACACCCGCTGCCCGGCGAGCGTGGAGCGCACCGCAGACATCACCTGCCCGCCGTTAGCCGACTTGTGCACGAAGCTGTCCGCGCCCGCGTTCAGCGCCGTGGCGATGGCCGAGGGCGAGGCGTCACCGGCGAAGACCAGGACGGTCACGCGCTCGAAATGTTCCTTGACGAACCGGCAGATCGCGGTCCCGGCGGGCTCACCCCAGATCGACAGTTCGGTGATGACCATGTCCGGATGACGTTTTTCGCACTGCCACAACGCTTCCGGCTCGCTCGCGGCCTCGGCCACCGCCCCCACCCCCGCCGAATCCCGTAACAGCCTGCTGAGCGCGTATCTGATGAGGGGCTGATCGTCTACTACGAGCGTGGTGACGCGGTTCATGGTTCCCCTTGGGGTGCTTGACGGTTGCCCAGGACGACCCGGGCCGTGCGGTCGGTCCGGGCCGGGCGGCGCCCGCATTCGCCGAGAACAGCTTCGCTCGCTCGGGCGATCCGTCAAACCGACCGCCGCGGCGACGTCGGTACTCATTTTCCGCCGAATCCTCTTTCGTCGCGGTCCGGCATGGATCTTCCCGCTTCTCCTCCCGGGTGAGGACCCGCAATCGGGTGACAAGGAAGAAAAGTCGCGTACGAGGTGGCCGGATTTGGGCCGGACGGCGGAACAGGGATACGGTCAAGGTTCCTTGAGGGATTGGTTCTCGTCGTTGAAAAATCCGGCGTGCGCGGAAAGTCGTGTTATCGGACCCGCTTCCGTTAATACGCGCGTTCACCGAAGTGCGGTTCCGCCGCTTCCAGCCGCGGTACCGAGATGCCCAACCGTCGTGCTTCGGCCAGGGTGTCCCGGCAGACCTCACGAGGCTCCTCGGCGTCGGGGTCGGAGTGCGCCGTGAGACTCACGCGCGCCGCCGCGACATGAGCAGTCAGCCAGGCGAGAGCGGAGGCCGTCAGCCAGGTGGGCGCCCGGAACGGCAGCAAACCGACCCGGTGACGTCGCAGGTCGATGCCGCGCGCCTCGAGGAGCGGCAGCAACTCGCGGCCGGTCAGCAACCCCGCGCGCAGGTCGCCCGCCGACCCGGCCAGCTCGGACAGGGAACCTCGCCGCAAGCCCTGCGAGAGCAGGCCGGCATCCGACACGAAATGGACCCACAGCCAGCCGCGGAAGTCGGGCCGCTCCTTGATCCGGAGCCCGGCCTCGCGGAACGCCTGGCGCACGGTGCGCTCCCGGTCGGTCGGGGGCCTGCCGAAGGTCCCGAAGACGACCGACGGCAGCAGCAGCCCACGGAGCACGCCGTCCGCGTCGAAACCGCCACCGGCCTGGGGAAAGCCCCAGGCGATCCGGTCGAGGGGAAGTGGGGCGATCGCGTCCTGCGGCTCGGTCCAGATGTTGCCGAACACCAGCACCGTCGCCTTGCCGATGCGCGGCGCCAGGAAGGCCGACGCCTCCGCCAGGCGGTGGTGCGGCAGGCTGACCACGATCAGGTCGAAGTCGTGGTCCGGCTCCAGCGTCTCGTGGTAGCGCACCGGCCACTTCTCGGCGACGCGCCGCCCCCATACCCGGCGCCGCGTATCGAACAGGTCGAGGTCGATCGCGTCCCCGTACACCGAGGCACGGCCCGGCCGGACGTAGAACTCGACCTCGTGCCCGGCCCGTTCCAGAGCCCAGCCGTAAACGGTGGCGATCACGCCTCGCCCGAACATCAGGATCTTCACGCTGCACCTCGTGGAGTACGATCGATTTGGAGGTAATCTCCACTTATCGAAAATATGGAGGTCATCTCCATTTGTCAACGCGAGGTAGCGCATGACCGCCCCCAAGCCGCTGCGAGCCGACGCCCGGCGCAAGCGCGAGGCCCTGCTCGCCAAGGCCAGAGAGATCTTCCAGGCCGGATGCTTCTTCGATCTGCGCTTCGATGACTTCGCTTGCCTGGCAGGCGTGGGCACGGGCACGCTTTACCGCCACTTCCCCACCAGGGAGGCCCTGGCCGAGGCGGTCTACCACGGGGAAGTCGCCGCCCTGTGCGACCGCGCCCGCCTGCTCCAGGACACGCTGCCCGCGGCGGAGGCGTTGGCGACCTTCCTCCGCGACATGGTCGACCACATAGCCGCCCACGAGGGCCTGGCCCGGACACTGGCCACGCTCATGGCCGATCGCTCGGGTGCCCTCGCCGAGGGCAGCCGGGCACTGGAGCAGGCCGTCACCGACCTGGTGGCCGCCGCCGTGCGGGACGGCGCCATCCGCGACGACGTGGTTCCCGGCACGATCATGATGGCGCTGCACGGCATCGGCGCGGCTCATGACCGCCCCGATTGGCGGGCCGAGGCCGACGGTGTCATCACCCTCGTCCTGGACGGACTGCGGCCCCCGACCGCCCGCGACTGAAGGATCGGTCGGCCGCGGACGCGCTCTCGTGGACCTGGACTGTCCACACGGGACACTTCTGGACAGCTCGATGGTCGATTGATGCCCCCATGCGGCCCGGATCCCGAACGACGCCGACCGGGGACGAGAAGCGGTAGCCTCGGAGTCACCGCTCGTTCACTCGTCGTGCTCACCGAGGGGGAACCGATGAATCACAAGCCCGCGCCGGTCGGACGGCGCGCTTTCCTCGCGGGCGCGGCCGCTCTCGGACTCGGCGCGTGTGGCCCCGGCACGCAGGGCGGCGGAGGCGAGAGCGGGGCCACCAAGCCGGTGCGCCATCCGTACGGCGAGACCCAGGTGCCGATCAGCCCGCGGCGGGTGATCACCCTCGATCCGGGACAGGCCATGCAGGTCGCTGTCGAGCACGGTGTCCCGCTCGTGGCGTCGGCGACGCTGGAGACCGATCAGCCGGTGCCCGGCTACCTGCCGCCGCCGAAGCAACCGTTCGAGCATCTCGGTTTCGGCCAGGTGGACGTCGAGCGGCTGGCGGGCTTCGGCCCCGACCTGATCGTCGGGCACATCACGATCCTGCGGGACAAGTATCCGGCGGTGTCCGGGCTGGCCGCCACGGTGGCTTACGCCAACACCGCGAACAAGGTCGAATGGCACGAGGCCTCGCTCACCGTCGCCGACATCTTCGGCGTCCGGCAGGCACAGCAACAACGGCTGGACGCCTACCGCGCGCGAGCGGGCGAATTCCGCACACGGCACGCGCGGCTGCTGGGCGGCCGGAAGATCGTGTTGCTGCGCTTCACCACCGAGGAACTGCGCATCATCACCGATTCGGTGATCTTCCCGTCCAGGATCCTCACCGACGCGGGCGTCACCCGCTCACCGTCCAGCGCACCCGGAAAGCCCACCGACACCTACACTTCCCTGTCGCCCGAACAGGTCGGCAGGCTCGCCGACGCCGACGCGATCATCCACTTCAGCGGCGGTGGCGCCAGCGAGGGCGGCCAGGTTTCGAGCACCTTCGCCAAGTACACCGAAGGAGACCTGTGGCGGAGACTGCCGGCCGTGCGGAACGGCAAGGTCTTCGAGGTCTCCAGGATCTCTTGGTGGGACGGCGGTTCGACGTCGGCGGCGAACGCGGTTCTCGACGACCTCGACCGCACCGTCGGCAAGCTCGCCTGAAGGCTCAGCGCAGCGATCCGCCGCGCCACCGGCGGCCCATCAGCACGGCCAGATAGCAGCCGCCGAGCGCACCGGTCGCCACCCCGACCGGGAGCTCGCTCACCGGGAACACCTTTTGGCCCACCAGGTCCGCGCCGATCAGCAGGACGGATCCGACCAGACCGGCGCCGAGCAGGCTGGGACCGGGCGTGCGCAGCAGGCGCCGGGCGACATGCGGCGCGGCCAAGGCCACGAACGCCACCGGTCCCGCAGCCGCCGTCGCCGCGCCCGCCAGCCCGACGGCGATCGCGAACAGCGCCAGCCGGGTCGGCCCCACCGGTACGCCGAGCCCGATACTCGTTTCGTCGCCCAGTTCCAGCAGGCCGAGGCGGCGGGCGAACAGAGTCGCCGCCGGAACAAGCACGGCCACGGCGACGGTCACGATGGTCACGTGGTCCCACGTGCGGTTGAGCAACGAGCCGGTCAGCCACACCCCGGCGCGGAAGGCGTCGTCCAGTTCGGCGGTGATGAGCAGATACCGGTTCAGTGCGGAGAGCAGTGCGGCGATCCCGATGCCCACCAGCACCAGCCGGAGACCGGAAACCCCGGCACGGCGAGAAATCAGGTACACCACCGCCGCGGTCGCCAGTGCGCCGGCGAGCGAACTGAACGCGACCGCGAGGGCGTTCCCGCCGAGCAGCACGATCTGCAGGAGTGCACCGGTCGCCGCGCCACCGGAGAATCCCAGCACGTCCGGACTGGCGAGCGCGTTGCGCGCCAGGCTCTGCACGATCGCGCCGCTCACCCCGAGTGCCGCGCCCACCAGCAGCCCGGTGAGCACCCGCGGCAGGCGGACGGTCCAGAACACGTAGTCCGCGCCGGGTGGTCCCGGACGGCCCGCGAGCAGGCCCAGTACGTCCGGAACCGGGATGGGGAACTTGCCCACGGTGAGCGCGTAGCCGGTCAGGACGGCCAGCGCGACGGCGAGCGCGATGGTCACCGCGACCTCTCTCGGCCGGACCCGCAGGGACAGACCGGCCAGCCGAACCACCCGCACCCTGCTCACGCGGACCTTCCCCGCCGCACCAGCCACACGAAGAAAGGGGCCCCGATGACGGCCGTCATGATCGACACCCGGAGTTCGCCCGAGGGGAGGACGACCCGGCCGAGCACGTCCGCCAGCAGCACGAGTGCGCCACCGAACACCCCCGCGTACGGCAGCAGCCAGCGCTGATCCGGACCGGTCACCCTGACGGCCAGATGCGGTACGGCCAGCCCGACGAACGCGATCGGCCCGGCCGCCGCCGTGGCGATCCCGGACAACAACAGCACCGCGAGCCCGACCAGCACGCGCGTGCGCGCCACCCGCACCCCCAGCGCTCCGCCGAGTTCGTCGCCGAGGGCCAGCGCGTTCAGCCGGTGGCCGAGGGAAAGCGTCAGCATCACCCCGGCGGACAGGAAAGGCAGGAGCTGGACGACGACGGACATCCCCGGTCTGGCGACGTCGCCGACGATCCAGAACCGGTACTCGTCGAACGCCTTCGGGTTCAGGAAAACGAGTCCCTCGGCGCAGGCCACGAGCGCGGCACCCACGGCGGTGCCCGCCAGCGCCAGCCGGACGGGAGCGCCCGCCGTCGGGCCGCGGCCGGCGACGGCGTACACCAGCACCGTGCTCAGCGCCGCGCCCAGCAACGCGAACCAGACGTAGCCGCGGAAAGTCCCGATCCCGAATCCGACCAGTGCGACCAGCACACCCAGCGCAGCACCCGCGTTGATCCCGAGCACCCCGGGGTCGGCGATCGGATTCCGGGTCAGCGACTGCATCAGCGCCCCGGCGAGGCCGAGCGCGACCCCGACGCAGATTCCCAGCACCGTGCGCGGCATCCGCAGGTCGTGCACGATCACCGCGGCGTCGCTGCGGTCGTCGGCGAACAGCACCCGCAGCACCGGTCCGATCCCCACCGGTTCCGATCCCACGAGCAGGCTCAGCACCCCGGCCCCGGCCAGCAAGCCGAGCGCCAGTACCAAACCGGTCGCGCACCGCACGTGGGCAGCGGCGGCCGTCCCGGTCGATACCGCCACCTGGCAACCCCGTTCGTCGTCGCGCAGAACCCGTTCGCGGCCACCTCGCCGCTCGGAATTTAGGTTAGGCTCGCCTTATTCTAACGGCACTGGAGGACAGATGACGGAAGCACTGCCGCCCGGCTCGCACCTGCGACGGCTCGCCTTCGGGTTCATGACCACGTATACCGTCCGCGCGGCGCTCCAGCTGAAACTCGTCGACGCCTTCGACGACGCGCCGCGCACCGGTGCGGAAGTCGCGGCGGCGCTCGGTCTTCCCGCGGAAACGGTCACCCGGCTGTTGCGCGCGTTGACCGTGCTGGGGCTGTTCACCGAGCCGGAGACGGGCCGTTTCGCGGTGACCGGGGAAGGGCGCCTGCTGGGACAAGCGCATCCGGGGGCGCAGTCCGCTCTGGTCGAGATGTTCACGGACCCGGTGATGACCCGCGGCTGGGAAGGGATGGCGGAGAGCGTCCGCACCGGGCGGCCCGCTTTCGACGACGTCTTCGGCAAGCCGTTCTTCGCGCACCTGGCGGAGGATCCCGCCAAGTCGGCGCTGTTCAACGCCTCGATGAGCGAAGGTTCGCGTGCGGTGGCCCGGATTCTCCCGCAGGCCTTCGACTTCGGCCGGTTCGCGAGCGTGACCGACGTGGGCGGCGGGGACGGCACGCTGCTGACGGAGATCCTGCGAGCCCACCCCTCGGTGCGTGGTGCGGTGTTCGACTCCGCCGAAGGTGGCGCCGCGGCCACCGGACGGTTCGAAGCGGCCGGTCTGGCTGACCGGACGTCGGTCCTGACCGGGGATTTCTTCGCCGAGGTGCCCGACGGCAGCGACGTGTACCTGCTCAAGAGCATCATCCACGACTGGGACGACGACCGGTGCGCGACGATCCTGCGGCACTGCCGCGCGGTCATGCCGCCCGACGGCCGGCTGCTGCTGGTGGAACCGGTGCTGCCCGAGGTCGTCCGACCGGGCACACCGCCGGGGCTGTACTTGAGCGATCTGAACATGCTGGTGAACGTGGGCGGCCGCGAACGGACGCGGACGGATTTCGAGAACCTGTGCCGCCGGGCGAACCTCGAGGCAACGGACACCCGTCCACTGGGAGACACCGGGTTTTGGCTCATCGAGGCGATTCCGGCGCCTTGAGCGCGACGTGCCGCCTCAGTGCGTTTCCGGTTCGGCGCCGATCCGGTACTGCACCGGGCGGCCGTCCGCACCCCGCACCGGGACCGGTTTGCCGTCGGCGTCCACGATCTTGCCGTCGACGATCCTGTCGCCGTCCTCCAACTGCGAGAAGGCTTTGAGGTCTGAGTAGTCGATCACGCGGGTCGCCGTCGCGAACACCGACGGGTCGGTGCCCGCCTTGCCCGGTTTCAGATGGTTGAACACCAGGTTCAGCACGACGGCCATCAGCGCGGCGGAACTGATGCCCGAATGGAAGATCGTGCCGACCCATGTCGGGAAGTGGTGGTAGAAGTCCGGCGCGGCGATCGGGATCATGCCGAAACCGATGGAGGCAGCGACGATGACCAGATTCAGGTTGCCGTTGTAGTCCACTTTGGACAGCGTCTTGATCCCGGACGCCGCGACCGTGCCGAACAGCACGAGACCGGCGCCGCCGAGGACCGGGTACGGGATCGCCGCGACCACCCGGCCGAGTACCGGGAGCATCCCGAGCACCAGCAGGACCACTCCCCCGGCGGTCACCACGAACCTGCTCTTGACCCCGGTGATCGCGACGAGGCCGACGTTCTGCGCGAACGCGCTCTGGGTGAACCCGTTGAAGATCGGCGCGATCGCCGAGGACGCCATGTCGGCGCGCAGGCCGTCGCCGATCCGGCGCTTGCTGACCCGCGTCCCGACGATCTCCCCCACCGCGAGGATGTCGGCCGTGGTCTCGGTGAGGGTCACCAGCACGACGATGAACATCGACAAGATCGCGGCGACGTCGAAGGTCGGCACCCCGAAAGCGAACGGCGTCGGTACCGCGAAGATCGGGCCGTCCCCGACGTGGGAGAAGTCGGCCTTGCCGAGCACGGCGGCCAGCACGGTGCCCACCACGATCGCCAGGAGGATCGAAAGCCGGGAGATCGCCGGGACGGCGACCTTGCTGAGCGCCAGCACGAACATCAGGGTCAGGGCGGCCAGGCCGATGTTGGAGACCGAGCCGAAGTCCGCGGCCTTGGTGTTGTTCCCCATCGCCCACTGCGCCGCGACCGGCATCAGGCTGAGCCCGATCACCGTGATCACCGTCCCGGTGACGACCGGCGGGAAGTACTTCACCAGCCGCGAGAACACCGGCGTGATGAGCAGGCCGAGCAGCGTGGACGCGATCACCGCCCCGAACACCGCGGGGAGCCCGCCGTCGGCCACGATCGCCGTCATCGTCGCCACGCCGGCGAAGGAAGTGCCCTGGACCAGCGGCAGCCGGGAGCCGAAGAAGGGCACGCCGAACGACTGCAGGATCGTCGCCAGCCCGCCGATGAACAGGCAGGACGCGACGAGCAGCCCGATTTCGGCGGGCGAAACGCCCGCGACACCGCCGATGATCAAGGGCGGCGCGATGATCCCGCCGTACATCGTCAGAACGTGCTGGATGCCGTACGTGAAGCTCTTGCCGATCCCCAGCCGTTCGTCCTCGGGCCTGACGCCCTCTTCGGCCTGCGTCCTCTTCACCATGGATCCGCCTCTCGGCACCAGCGAGCGATTCCGGGAAATTTCAGTCTGCGGAGGTTAGCTTCCACATAGCAGAACTTGCAAGACCCGAAGTCGGCGTCGGTCGTGGAGTGAAGTGCCGGCCGTGTGATCAGAGACGGATTACGCCTTCGCTCACCGTGGGTTCAGCCACAACGCCACCATGAAGGCCGCACCAGCCTCCCGGGACGTCGCGAAAGCCACCTTCATCCCGTCGCCGCCCCGCCGCGAACACGCCATGTTTGCCCTGTCACCCAATAACCCCCTTTGACTTACCCCGCAATACCTTCCCCGGTATCGACCACGCCATTCGCGAATCAAGTGTCGAGGATCCTTACTTCTTCTCCTTGAGATCGGCCGCCTTCACGCCGACGAGAAGGACGATCACCGCGATCAGCACCATCCCGCTGCTGATCTGCAGCCCGAGGCCGAGACTCCCGGTCGCGGACTGGATGAACCCGAGCAAGGAAGGCGAGGCGGCGGCCGCGAAGGAGCCCATCGAGGTCACGACGGCGATACCGGTCGCGGCCGCGCGGTCCGAAAGATAGATCGACGGGATCGAGTAGAACACCGTCAGACCCGAGTAGTGCGCCGCCGCGAGGACGGCGAGCAGCACCACGACCGCGAAGACATTGCCGTGGAAAAGGGAGATCGCGAACATCGCGAGCGCCGCGACGATCCAGGCCGTGGCGGCGTGCCAGCGCCGCTCGAGGGTGCGGTCGGAATGCCGTCCCACGATCAGCATGGCGACGATCCCGGCCAGCGGCGGCACGGCGGAGAACAGGCCGAGGTCCAGCACGTCGCCCACGCCGGCGTCGGCGATGATCCTGGGCGCCCAGAAGGAAACCGCGTTCGCGAGGGTGTACGCGCCGCACGCGCACAGCCCGAGGATCCAGACCTTGGGGTCGCTCAGCGCGGCGCGGAGCCCGGCATGGGTCCGCGTGCCGCCCGCGCCTCCCTTGAGCAGCTGATCGGCGTCGAGGTCGGCGCGGACCGCGGCCTTCTGCGCCGGAGTGAGCCAGCGGACCTGTTCGGGCTCGTCGGCGAGCCAGAACAGCACGGCGAGGGCGAGCAGGATCGGCGGGATGCCCTCGACGAGGAACAGCCATTGCCAGTCCGCGAGTCCCGCGACACCGCCGAGGCTGTGCATGATGCCGCCGGAGATCACCGAACCCACGATCCCGGAAACCGGCACCCCGATGAAGAAGATCGCGGTCATGCGGGTCCGGCGCGCCGACGGGAACCAACGGGACAGATAGAACAGCGCCCCGGGGAAGAATCCCGCTTCGGCGACGCCGAGCAGGAACCTCGCCACATAGAACGTGTACTCGTCTTGGACGAACATCGTCGCCACGGTCACGACGCCCCAGGAGGCCATGATGCGCACCAGGGACTTGCGCGCCCCGATCCGTGCCATCAGCGCGTTACTCGGCACCTCGAAGAGGATGAACCCGACGAAGAACACCGTCACGCCGAGGCCGTAGACCGCGGGGCCGAAACCGAGGTCGCGTTTGAGGCCTTCCTGCGCGATCCCGATGTTCGTCCGGTCGATGAAGCTGACGATGTAGCAGATCACGAGCAAGGGCATGATCCGCAGCGCGATCGCCCGATAGGTGGCAGGACGGTCGACCGGCATGGCGGACTGTTCGGTGGCTGGACTGGGATCGGCCACGGTCTTCGACTCCCTTGTCGGCGGCGGGGACGACGCGAGCATGCGCGCAAGTGTTGATACTGTCAACACTCGGTGCCCGATGGGTAGGATGCCCGGCATGACCGAACGTCCGGACGGACACGAGCTCGTCCCGATCTCCCAGCTGCTGTCCTACCGACTCTCCCGCACGTCGGCCGCCTTGTCGCGCTCAGCAGCGTTGCGCTACCGCCGGGAGTTCGACGTGAGCCTCGGCGAATGGCGGGCGATCGCCCTCATCGCCGCGGACCCGACGCTCACGCTCAACCGGCTGGCCCGGCGGGCAGGCCTGGACAAAGCGCAGATGAGCAGGGTGGTGGCGAAGCTGGTCGAGCGCGGCTTGGTGAACCGCACGGCCGCTTCCGGCCGCACTTCCCGCCTGGCGCTGACCGAGGACGGGCTCACCGTGTACCGGGGTCTCATCGTCGCGGCGAACGAGCGCGACGCCGCCTTCCTCGGCATCCTGACCTCCACCGAAACCGAGATCCTCGAACGCGCCCTGGACAAGCTCGCCGACGCCGCGCTCGTCATCGAACAGGAGGAGCGCGAGCGTGACACGAAACCCTAAGTGTTGACATTATCAACTCGCGGCGGGTAATTCTGGAGTCACCGTAGGAGGTGACTCGATGACCGACGGGGTCACGATTTGTGAGTGCTTCGCCAGGGACGGGCTGCAGCACGAGCCCGCGTTCGTCCCCACCGCGACGAAGGTCGCCCTGCTGGAAGGTTTCGCCCGCGCGGGGTTCACCCGTATCGAAGCCACGAGCTACAGCCACCCGGAGCGGGTCCCGGCGTTCGCCGACGCGAGCGAGGTGCTCGCCTCCCTCGGCCACCGGCCGGGCGTGGCGTTCAAGGCGACGTGCCCCAATCCCCGCGCGGTGACCCGTGCGCTGGAAGACCTGGATCGCGGAGCCGGGGCTCAAGAGCTCAGCCTGCTGGTCTCGGCCAGCGAGAGCCACACCGAACGGAACCTGCGCACCACCCGCGCCGCCCAGTGGGACCGGGTCGCGGAGATGATCCGCCTGGCGGACAAGCGTTTCCGCCTGATCGGCGTCGTGTCCGTCGCCTTCGGCTGCCCGTTCGAAGGCGCTGTCGACCCGGGCCGGGTCGCCGAGGACGTCGCCCGCTTCGCCGACCTGGGCGCCGACGCGGTCACCCTGGGCGACACCACCGGGGTGGCGACGCCGAAGACCGTCACAGCCCTGTTCGAGCGGCTCGGCCGGGCCCACCCCGGACTGCCGCTGATCGCGCACTTCCACAACTCGCGGGGCGCCGGCATCGCTAACGCCGTGGCCGCGCTGGACGCGGGCTGCCGCCACTTCGACAGCGCGATGGGCGGGGTCGGCGGCCACCCGGCGTCGATCGGCTACGGCGCCGGGCTGACCGGGAACGTCTGCACCGAAGACCTCGTCGACCTCTTCCACGCGATGGGTGTCCGAACCGGACTGGACCCCGGCGCGCTCGCCGAGTCGTCCGCCGCCTGCGAGAAAGCACTCGGCCGTCCGCTGCACAGCATGGTCGCGCGAGCCGGTTTCGCCCGCACACAAGGAGAAAGCCGACGATGATCCTGCTCACCGAGGACCGCGACCGGGTCCGCGTCCTCACCCTCAACCGGCCGGACAAGCTCAACGCGCTCGACACCGCCCTCACCCGGGCGCTGCGGGACGCGCTCGACGACGCCGACCTCGACCCCGCCGTCCGCGCGGTGGTGCTCACCGGCAACGGCCGCGGATTCTGTGCGGGCGCGGACCTTTCCGAGTTCTCCGCGCTCACTCCGGAGCAGCCCGACGCCGTACTGGAGCGAGCGGCGCTGACCGCCGGGCTCCAGACGCGGATGCAGCGGATGGGCACCCCGGTCGTCACCGCGGTCCGCGGCGCGGCGGTCGGCGGCGGCGCGGGCCTCGCGATCGGCGCCGACATGGTCGTCGCGGGCACCGACCTGCGCTTCGGCTACCCGGAACTGCGGCACTCCCTCGTCCCGGCCCTGGTGATGACCGGTCTGGTACGGCACCTGGGCCGCAAACTCGCCTTCGAGCTGATCAGCACCGGCAGGCTGCTCACGGCGGCCGAAGCGCTCGAACACGGCCTGGTCAACAGCGTCGTCGAGCCGGAGAACGTCCTCTCCGCCGCGCTGGAGATCGCCGCGGGCTGGGCGGCGGTGGAGCCGCGCGCGCTGAGCGCCGCCAAGGACCTGTTCTACCGGGTCGCCGACCTGCCGACCGACGCCGCCGTGCGCGCCGGCCAGGACGTGAACGCCCTGATGCGGGGGTTCCGCCGGTGACTCCGCCCCTCGAAGGCATCACCGTGCTCGACTTCTCCCGGGTGCTGGCCGCCCCGATGGCGACGCAGATCCTCGGCGAGCTGGGCGCGACGGTGATCAAGGTCGAACGGCCGGGCTCCGGCGACGAGACGCGGGGCTTCGAACCCCGGCTCCCCGCCGGGGAAAGTGCCTACTTCTTCGCCGTCAACCGGGGCAAACGTTCGGTGACCCTCGATCTGAAGGACACCCGCGGCCGCGACGCCGCCCGCCGCATCGCCGCCCGTGCCGACGTCGTCGTGGAGAACTTCCTGCCCGGCACGATGGACCGGCTCGGCCTCGGCTACGAGGAGCTGGCCGCGGGCAACCCCGGCCTGGTGTACGTCTCCGCCACCGGGTTCGGGCAGACCGGCCCGGACCGTGCCCGCAAGGGGTACGACACCGTCTTCCAGGCCCTGTCCGGAGTCATGGCGATGACCGGCGAACCGGACGGCCCGCCGGTCAAGACCGGGATCCCGGCGGCGGACCTGACCTCCGGGCTCTGGGTGGTCATCGCCGTGCTGACCGGGCTGGCGGGCCGGGGAACCACCGGACGCGGCCGCCACCTGGACGTGTCGATGATGGACGTCCAGCTCAGCCTGCACGCGCTGAACGCCGCCCGGCTGTTCGCCCTCGACGAGGATCCGGCGCGGACCGGCAGTCAGCACCCCGGTCGCGTCCCGTCCGCCGCCTTCGAGGCCGCGGACGGCCGCTGGGTGCACATCAGCTGCAGCGACCAGCACTGGCAGCCGCTGTGCCGCGTGCTCCGCCTCGACGACCTGGAGTCCGACAGCGAACTCCGGCACAACGCCGGTCGTGTCGCCCACCGGGACCGGGTGATGACCGCGCTGCGGTCGGCGATCGCCGACCGCGAAAGCGGCAAGCTGGTCGAGGAACTGCGTGCGGCCGACGTGCCGGTGGGCGAGGTCCGGGGTGTCCGAGAGGCACTGGACGATCCGCACGCGCGGGCGCGCGGCGTCGTCGGCACCTTCTCGCATCCCACCGAGGGCGAGTTCCCCGCGATCCGCACTCCCCTGCGGGAAACCGGGGCACGGCCACATGACCTGGAGAGCCCGCCGTTGCTGGGCGCCGACACCGAAAGTGTGCTCGCGGAAGCGGGCTTCGGCTCGGCCGAGATCGCCGCCCTGCGCGGCGAAGGAGTGATCTGAGTGGACGAGCGGATCCTGCTCGACGTCACCGCCGGGATCGCCCGGCTGGAACTGGCCCGCCCGGCCGCGCGCAACGCCGTGGACCTGCCCCTGTGTCTTCAGCTGCGCGCGGCGTTCGACGAGATCGACGCCGACGAGTCTGTCCGCGTCGTCCTGCTCTCCGGGCAGGGTCCGGTCTTCTGCGCGGGCGCCGACCTCAAGGAGCGCACCGGCAAGGACGCGTCGTGGATACGCCGCCGCCGCGTGGCCTCGTTCGCCGCCTACGCCGCGATCGCGGCCTGCCGCCGTCCGGTGATCGCGCTGGTGCACGGGGCCGTCGTCGGCTCGGGCGGCGAGATCGCCCTCGCCGCCGATTTCGCCATCGCGGCCGAGGGCACCACGTTCCGCTTCCCCGAGCCGCACTGGGGCACGATCGGTGCCACCCAACGGCTGCCGAGGGCGATCGGGCCGCGCCGCGCCAAGGAGCTGCTGTTCACCAATCGCCCCGTCGGCGCGGAAGAGGCCCGTGACCTCGGGCTCGTCGTCCGCGTCGTTCCCCCGGCGGAGCTGGCCGACGTCGGCGACGAGACAGCGCGGACCATCGCCAAGGCACCACCGGGTGCCATCGCGCTGACCAAACGCGCGGTGGATCTCGGCACCGAAACCGACCTCGACCGCGGCATCCGCATCGAAATGGCCGCGATCGAGCAGAATCTGCAGACTGGCGACTGGCGTGACGGCGTCGAGCGCTTCTCGGCCACCGCGACAGCCAAGGAGGCAGAGTGATGGACCTGCGCACCGTCTGCCCGCTCACCGCGCACGAGGCGCTGGAGCGCGCCGCGCTGACCGCGCCGGACGTCGAGGCCGTCGTCACCGCCGAATCCCGCGTCACCTACGGCGAGCTCGCCGGGAACGTCGCGCGGATCCGGTCCGCGCTCGCGGCACACGGCGTCGGACGGGGTGACCGTGTCGGCGTCTGCCTCGGCAACGGGCCCGACTGGGTCGCGCTGTTCGTCGCGATCGGCTCGCTCGGCGCCGTCACCGTGCCCGTCAACACCCGGTGCACCGCCGACGAGGTGCGGTACATGCTGGCCAAGGCGAAGGTGTCCACGCTCTTCGTCGCGGACCGTGTGCTGCGCGTCGACTTCGTCGCGATGCTGCGCGAGCTGGGCCTCGGGACCGACGGGCGCTGCGCCACGTTGCCCGACCTGACCTCCGTGGTCGTACTGGGCACGGAGGTGCCGGAGGGGGTGACGTCCTGGAAGGCGTTCCTCGCCGCGGCCGACGGCGACACCCCGGCCACCGCGGAACCGGACGACGTGCTGCTCGTGCAGTACACCTCGGGCACGACATCCCGCCCCAAAGGTGTCCTGCTCACCCATCGGAGCATGTGCGCCAACGCGTACTTTTCGGGTGCCCGGCTCGGGTTCCGTCCCGCCGACCGTTTCCTCAGCGCCCGTCCCTTCTTCCATGTCGCCGGAAGCACGCTTTCGGTGCTCGCCAGCCTGCAGCACGCCGTCACCTTGGTGGCCATGGCCAAATTCGAGGCGGGAGAGGCCCTGCGTCTGCTGGAAGAGGAGCGCTGCACCCATTTTTCGGGCAACGACACCATCGCGATGATGTTGCTCAACCATCCGGACCGCGCGACGCGGGAACTCCACCTGCGCGGTGCCTGGGTCGCGGCGTCGCCGACGGTGATCCGGCGGGTGATCGACGAGCTCGGTGCCCGTGAATGCGTCGCGGGATACGGCCTGTCCGAGGCTTCGCCGAACGTCGCGCAGTCCTGTTGGTGGGAGCCCGAGCAGATCCGGGCTTCCGGCGCGATGGCCGTCGAACCCGGGGTGGAAGTCCGCATCCGCGCGCTCGACGGGGACCACGACTGCGCGCCGGGCACCCCGGGCGCGATCCTCGTCCGCGGCTGGAACGTCATGCGGGGCTACCTCGACGATCCCGGGCAGACCGCCGCCGCGATCGACGCCGGCGGCTGGCTGTCCACCGGGGACATCGGTCTGCTCGACCTGTCAGGCAGGCTCCATTTCTCCGGGCGTACCAAGGACATCATCCGTGTCGGGGGTGAGAACGTCGCCCCGGCCGACGTCGAGGACGTCCTGCACCGGCATGCCGCGGTCCGGCAGGCCGCGGTGGTCGGGGTGCCTCACGAGCGGCTGATCGAGGTCCCGTTCGCGTTCGTCGTGCTCCGCGAACCCGACGCCGTCACCGAGGAGGAACTCTTGCGCTGGGCGAAGGCGAACATGGCGGGTTTCAAGGTGCCGCACCATCTTCGGATCGTCGACGACTTCGAGGGGATCGGCATGACCGCGAGTTCGAAGGTGCGGAAGAACCAGCTCGCGGAGCACGCCCGCACCCTGCTCGGGCCTGTCCGATGAGGCGGATCCGCACCCCCGTCACCGAACTGCTGGACATCGCGCTGCCGATCGTGCAGGCGGGGATGTCGTGGGCCTCGTCGTGCTCGGCCCTGCCGCTCGCGGTGAGCGACGCCGGCGGGCTCGGGGTGGTCGCCGCGGGACCGATGCGGCTGCCGGACCTGGCCCGCACCCTCGACGAATTGGCCGACGGCACCGAGTCGCCGTGGGCGGTGAACCTGCCGCTCTACCGGGCGGGTGCCGAGGAAGTGATCGAGTTGCTGCTCGAACGGCGCCCGCCGGTGCTGATCGCCTCGCAGGGCGGTCCGCGACGCTACCTCGAGCGCTTCCACGACGTCGGGACGACCTGCCTGCACGTGGTCTCCGGAACCGAGCACGCGAAGAAGGCCGTCGACGCCGGTGTCGACGGGCTCGTCGTGGTCGGCGCCGAAGCCGGAGGACATCCGCCACCCGGCCTCGTCACGACACTGGTCCTCACCCGCGCCGTCGCCACCGCTGTCCCGGACACGCCGATCGTCGCGGCCGGGGGCCTGGCCGACGGCGCCGGCCTCGCCGCGATGCTCGCGCTCGGGGCGGGCGCCGCCCAGTTCGGCACCCGGTTCCTCGCCAGCACCGAAGCCACCGTCCACCCGGACTACAAGGCCGCCGTGGTCGCCGCCGGGATCGACTCGACCCGCACGGTCGGCCGGGACCTCGGCCTGATCCGCGCGCTGGCCAACGACTTCACCGACCGGATGACCGAACTCGAGGACGCCGCGGCCGACGTCGAACGGCGACGTGAGGTGTTCGCCGCCTCGACCCTGCGCGACGCCGCGCTCGACGGCGACCTGAAGAACGGCAAGGTCGAAGCGGGCCAATCGGCCGGGCTGGTGACCGATGTGCTGCCCGCGGGTGAGATCGTGCGGCGGATCGTGGAGGAGTACGACGCGGCGGTGGAGCGGCTGCGGCCCTGAGGAGTGGGGGCAGGGCGATCGTGGCGTGCTGGGTCGGGTTGGTCGTGAGTGGCGATTCGGGTTCTAGCCAAGGGCGCCCTAGGTACCTACTGGATTTTGCGTGCGAGTGTTCGCAAGTTCGTGCTGCCCAGCGGCCGTGTCGCGAAAGCCACTTTCGGGACATCAGACGTCGCGAAAGTGGCTTTCGCGACACCCGGGCTGGCTGGCGCGGCCCTCGCAACGGCCCGCCACGCCACTGCCGCTCTGGCTCGCCCCCGCAGTACATGAAGGCCCCCTTCCTTGCGCCTAGGTACAGGAAGGGGGCCTTCATGTACTCGGGAAAGGACCTTCACGCGCCGCCGCCCGTGACTGCCGGGCTGGCGGGCGTCGCTGAGGCTTCGGAGGGCGATCACGTAGTCCGTGAAGGCCTCCTTCACTACCTTCAGGGTAGGCAAGGAGGCCTTCACGGACCTGCAACCAACCCAGCCAGCAGGTATCTAAGACCCCTTCGGCACTAACCCGAATCGCCACTCACGACCAACGTGACCGACCCGGTACCGGCCCCCCTGCCCGGTTTGAAGTACGTGAAGCCTGTCCCGTCGGTAGCGCGACATTACATCTGTAATGTAGCCTCCTCCCACAAGCCCTCAGACGCGCAAGGAGGTTCCGGGAATGAAGCGGGCACTCCAGCGCGCCGCGGTCGAAGTCGTGGCACGCGAAGGACTCCGCGGCCTCACCTACCGCGCGGTCGCGAAAGCGGCCGACTGCACCACAGGCGCGGTCCAGCACCATTTCTCGTCCATCGACGATCTCCTCCAGTCCTCATTGGACTGGGTACTCGAAGAGAGCGCGGAGAACGGCCTGATCGGCGCCCGCACCGGAGTGTTCGCCGACGGCGAGGAAGTCCGGAAGCGATACCAGGACAGCGCGGAGATCCAGATCTTCCAGTACCAACTGGTCGTCGAGTCCGCTCGGCGACCGGAGTTGCGGCCGGTGGTCCGACGGCTCTATCGCGGATATCTCGACGCGGTCGGCAAAGAACTGCCCGCGGACGACGGATTCGCGCAACTCGTTTTCTACGCCCTCGACGGAATATTCCTACACCAGGTGGCGGACCCGGACGTCGACCCCGGCCCGGCACTCGAAGCCCTGCACACCATCCTGGCAAAGCACGGCTAAGACCGGCAGTACTGCCGCCCGGTGACACGCACCCCGCGTGACACCGGGCCACAGTACTGCCATTTTTCGTTACAGGGCAACAACTCCCGACTGTCCTTTTCAGACTTTCGAAACCGATTAGGTGTTGACTTAATCAACACTCGGGAGTCAGACTCGGCGCATCCCTGAAGCGAAAGGCCTTCCGATGCCCGACACCGCTGCCGCGACCCTGCTGATCGACGGTCGCCGGCTTTCCGCCCCGGCGACGTTCGACGTCGTGGACCCCGCGAGCCTCGACGTCCTCGGCCAGGCAGCCGACGCGGACCCCACCCACGCTCTCGCCGCGCTCGACGCCGCGGCCGCCGCCGCTCGCGGCTGGGCGGACACCGATCCGGAGACCCGCGGTGGTCACCTTCGCGCCGCGGCGGCGGAAATCCGGGCACGCCAAGGTGAACTCGCCTCGTTGCTGAGCCGCGAGAACGGCAAACCCCTCGCGGAGGCCGCGGGCGAACTCGCGAGCGGGGCGCGGATGCTGGAGTGGGCCGCGGAAGAGGGGCGCCGCGCCTACGGCCGGGTCACCCCCGCCTCCGCGGCGGGCCCCGGCCTGGTGCTGCGCTCCCCCGTCGGGCCGGTCCTCGCGATCACGCCGTGGAACTTCCCGGCGAGCATGCTGCTGCGCAAGGTCGGCCTCGCCCTGGCCGCGGGCTGCCCGGTGATCGCCAAACCGGCCGAACAGACACCGCTCATCGCCACCGCGCTGCTCGACATCCTGCAGGCGACCGGCCTTCCCGCGGGTGTGCTGCAATCCCTGACCACGAGCCGCCCCGCGGAACTCGTCGGAGCGCTGCTTGCCGATCGCAGGCTGCGCAAGGTCTCCTTCACCGGATCGACCGAGGTCGGCCTCGGCCTGCTGCGCCAGACCGGCGACACGCTTCGCCGCACGTCGCTCGAAATGGGCGGGCACTCCCCCGCGATCGTCTTCGCCGACGCGGATCTCGAAGCGGCCGCCACCGGCGTGGTCACCGCGAAGTTCTTCAACGCGGGCCAAAGCTGCACGGCCGTGAACCGGCTTTACGTCCACGAAAGCGTACGAGACGACCTGCTCGCGCTGATCGAGAAGAAGACGGCCGCGCTGCGCGTCGGACGCGGAGACGCCGAAGGCACCACAGTCGGTCCGTTGATCGACGAGGCCGGGCTCGCGAAGGTCGAGAACCAGGTCGCCGACGCCGTGGCCAAGGGCGCCCGGGTCCTGATCGGCGGTGGCCGCTGGGAGTCCGGCGACCCGGCGCTGCGCGGCCACTGGTTCCGGCCGACGGTGCTGACCGGCGTCACCGCGGACATGCTCATCAGCCGCGAAGAGACGTTCGGCCCGGTGCTCGCCGTCGCCACGTTCACCGACGACGACGAGGCGATCGCCCTGGCCAACGCCACGGACTACGGGCTCGCCGCCTACCTGTTCGGCTGCGACCTGCGCCGTGTCTGGCGGGCGCTCGACCGCTTGGACTTCGGCGTGATCGGGGTCAACGACCCGGCCCCGGTCCGCCCGGAACTGCCCTTCGGCGGTCAGAAGAACTCCGGCCAGGAACGCGAAGGCGGCGCCGAAGGCATCGAGGCCTACACCGAGACGAAGGCCGTGGCGCTGCGTTTCTGAGCAGGCCCGGGCAAAGAAAGGACCTTCATGACCAGCACCACCGAGCTCGCCGCTCTCGACCGGCGCACCCTCGTCCACCCGCACACCACGATCGGCGCCCCGGCCGAACCGCTCATCCTCGACCGTGGTGAGGGCGCCCTGCTGTGGGACACCGAAGGCCACCGGTACATCGACGGCACCTGCGGGCTGTGGCAGTGCCCGGTCGGCCACGGCCGCACCGAGCTCGCCGACGTCGCCGCCGAGCAGATCCGACGGCTGGAGTTCTACTCGTCCTTCGGCGACTACTCGAACGCTCCGTCCATCCGCCTCGCCGAACGGCTGTTGTCGCTCGCACCCGCCGGTCTGGAACGCGTGTTCCTCACCAACGGCGGTTCGGAGGGTAACGAGACCGCGATCAAGCTCGCGCGCCTCGCCTTCCACCACGCCGGGTCCCCGGAGCGGACGGTGGTGCTGGCCCGGACCGGCGGTTACCACGGCATGGGCGGCGCCTCGCTCGCCGCCACCGGGATCGAGGGCCTGCGCGCCGGGTTCGGCCCGCTGCTGCCCGACATCGAATGGCTGGGAAAGCCCCACGCCATCGAGTACGGCCCGGACGCGACGGACGTGCTCGTCGCGGAGCTGGAACAGCGCATCGCCGAGATCGGCGCGCATCGCATCGCCGCGTTCATCGGCGAACCGGTGCTGGGTGTCGGCGGGATGGTGCCGCCGCCGGACGGGTACTGGCCCCGCGTGCAGGAAGTGTTGCGCCGCAACGGGATCCTGCTCATCGTCGATGAGATCGTGACCGCCTTCGGCCGGACGGGACAGTGGTTCGGCAGTCAGCACTTCGGCATCGAGCCGGACATGATCGTCACCGCGAAGGGCATCACCAGCGGCTACGTCCCGATGGGCGCGGTGCTCATCGGCCGCCGGGTGCTCGACCTTGCCGACGGCGCCACGTTCCTGCACGGTTTCACCTACAACGGCCATCCCGTCGGCGCCGCGGTCGCGCTGGCGAACCTCGACATCATCGAGCGGGAGAACCTGCTCGAACGCGCCCGTGTCCTCGGCGCCCGGCTGCGCGCACGGCTCGACCCGCTCACCGAACTCCCCCACGTGCGCGAGGTCCGCGGGGTCGGCCTGATGCTCGGCATCGAATTCACCGACGTGCCGACGGCGTCGGTGCAGTCCGGCTGCCGCGCGGACGGCGTGGTGGTCCGCGCCTCCGGCACCAGCATCGTGCTGTCCCCGCCGCTGGTCATCACCGAGGAGCAGCTCGACACCCTGGCCGACGTGCTGTGCCGCCACGTCGCGGCCGCGGCGAGCTGAGCGGGGACCCCGATGAGACGCCGGATACCGACGCTGCTGTCCGCCGCGCTGACCGTTCCCCTCGTCGCCACCGGATGCGCCATTTCCGAGGGCGGCCCGAATTCGCTCGTGTTCGTCTCCTACGGCCAGGGCGCTTATCAGGCGGGACAGCGCTCGGCGTGGCTCGACCCGTACGAGAAGCGGACCGGGACCACGGTCACGATCGACGGCCCGTCGAGCAACGCCAAGCTGAAGGCGATGGTCGAGGCGGGCAAGGTCACCTGGGACGTCGTGGACACCGACGCCTCCGCGGCCGCCGCGGTCTGCGGCAGCCTGCTCGAACCGATCGACATGGGACCGCTGGCGGCGGGTTTCCCGAAGGGGTCGCTGACCGACTGCGGGGTGCCGGACGCCTTTTTCGGCATGATGCTGATGTACGACACCAAGGTCTACGGCGACCACCCGCCGACCCGCATGGCCGACTTCTTCGATCCCCGGAAGTTCCCCGGACGGCGGATCATCTACGGCGGCGACCCGAGTGTGGGCACGATCGAGGCCGCCCTGCTGGCCGACGGAGTCCCGCGCGACGCGCTGTACCCGCTCGACGTCCCCCGCGCGCTGTCGATGTACGACCGGATCCGGCCGTTACTCACCATCACCAGCACCTACGGCGACCAGCAGCAGCGGATGGCGGGCGGGCAGGCGGACATGGCGCTCATCGTCAGCGCCCGCGCGTTCTCGCTGCTGAAAGCCGGGGCGACCCACTGGAAGGTGGTGCCCGGCATCCCCGTCCCGGTGACCTGGGACGTGCTCGTCGTACCCAAGGGGACACCGCGCGCGGACGAGGCCAAGCGGCTGATCCGGTTCGCCTCGGAACCGGCGCAGGCGGCAGCCTTCGCGGCCAGTGCGGGCGTCGGGCCCGCGAACACCGCCGCACCCCCACTGGCCACGGCGATCGGCCGGGAACTCGACATCTGGGGAGAGGGCAAGGAGGACCTGCGGGTGCTCAGTGACGTGCGCTGGTGGGCGGCGAACCGCACCAGGCTCGTCAAGGCCTGGTCGGACTGGAGGACCGGATGATCACCGTCCTGAGAACGAGGCGGCCCGCTTCCGCGGCCTGGCTGCTGTTCCCCGCCGCGGCGGTGGTGCTCGTGTTCTTCTTCTATCCGCTCGCCGCGATCCTCTGGCGCAGCTTCACCGAACCCGATTTCGGCGTCGGCAACTACCTGGCCGTCCTCGGGGACGAGGTGCAGATCCGGGTGCTGCTCCGGACCTTGCGGACCGCGCTGATCATCACCGTCGCCACCCTGATCGTCGCCTATCCCTACGCCTACGCGATGACCCTGGTCGGGCGCCGGGCCCGCACGGTCCTGACGCTGCTGGTCCTGATGCCGTTCTGGACCAGCGTGATGGCCCGCAACTTCGCTTGGTACGTCCTCGAACAGCGAGGCGGCGTGATCGAGAAGGTGCTCGCTTCGATCGGCTTCGACGGAGTGGTGCTCCTGGGTTCGGTGGCCGGGGTGACCGTCGCGATGGTGCAGGTGATGCTGCCGTTCATGGTGCTGCCGCTGCACAGTTCCATGACCGGGATCGACCGCAGCCTGCTCCACGCCGCCGGCAGCCTCGGCGCTTCCCGTCCGGTCGCCTTCCTGCGGGTGTACGTGCCGCTGTCGATGCCGGGAGTCCTGGCGGGAGTGTCGGTGGTGTTCATCATGTCTCTCGGCTTCTACATCACCCCGGCACTGCTCGGCACGCCGCAGCAAGCGCTGGCCGCGCAGGTGATCGGGACCCAGGTCAACGACCTGCTCGACTTCGCCGGGGCCGGCGCGCTCGGGGCGATCCTGCTGGTCGTCACGCTCGTGGTGCTGGCCGTGCTCAGCCGGGTGGCCGCACCGCTGGGTACCAGCGCGGCGGGAGGTGCCGACCGTGGCTGACAAACCGTCCATTTCCAGGGCCGCGCTCCGGCAACGAACGCTCGGCTGGGGACTGCGCGCGTGGGTCGCCGTCGTCGGGTTCGTGCTCGTCGCGCCCACCCTCGTCGTGATCCCGATGAGCTTCGGCGCGGGCTCGACCTTCCAGTTCCCGCCCGACGACTGGTCGTGGCGCTGGTACGGCGAGTTCTTCGGCAGCAAGCAGTGGCTCGCCGCGCTGGGCAACTCGGTCCAGGTCGGCCTGCTGGCGGCGGTGCTCGCGACGGTCGTCGGGGTGGCGGCCGCGTTCGGTCTCGACCGCGCGCGGTTCCGCGGCCGCGGCGTCGTACGGCAACTGCTGATGGCGCCGATGATCCTGCCCGGGATCGTCGTCGCGGTCGCCGTCTACGGGGTCTTCCTGCGCTGGCAGCTCAACGGGACGATGCTCGGTTTCGTGCTGGCGCACGCCGTGCTGGGCGTGCCGTTCGTGCTGACCTCCGTGCAGACCAGTCTCGCCGGGTACGACCCGGTCGTGGAGAAGGCCGCGGCGAGTCTCGGCGCGCCGAAGCTCACGACGCTGCGCAAGGTCGTGCTGCCGATCATCGCTCCCGGCGTGCTGTCGGGTTTCGTGTTCGCCTTCGCGACCTCCTTCGACGAGGTCGTGGTCGCCCTCTTCCTGCAGACGCCCGCCATCAAGACCCTGCCGGTGAAGATGTACGAGTCGATCGTCCTCGAGATCGACCCCACCATCGCCGCGGCGTCGAGCCTGATCGTCGTGTTCACCACGATCCTGCTGTTCGTGCCCACGTTCCTGCGCCGACGGAGCCACCATGACTGACGACCACCGCGGTATCACCACCGCCAACGTGACCAAGGCGTACGCCGGTGTCGACCGTCCCGCCGTGGACGACGTCTCGCTGCACATCGCCGACGGCGAGTTCATGACCTTCCTCGGCCCGTCGGGTTCGGGCAAGACGACGATGCTGTCGATGATCGCCGGCTTCACCCCGCTCACCGAGGGGTCGATCACCCTGGACGGCCAGGAGATCTCCCGGCTCAAACCGCACCGGCGCGATCTCGGGGTGGTGTTCCAGCAGTACGCCCTGTTCCCGCACATGTCGGTCGCCCGCAACGTCGCGTTCGGGCTCACCCAGCGCAAACGGCCGAAGGCGGAGATCGACCGCCGGGTCACCGAGGTGCTGGAGATGGTCGGCTTGTCCGCGGTCCGGGACCGGTTGCCCCGTCAGCTTTCCGGCGGTCAGCAGCAACGGGTCGCGCTGGCCCGCGCCGTGGTCTACCAGCCCCGGGCGCTGCTGATGGACGAGCCGCTGGGCGCCCTCGACAAGAAGCTGCGCGACCAGCTGCAGCGCGAGATCGCCCGGATGCACCGCGAGCTGGGCATGACGTTCCTGTTCGTCACCCACGACCAGCAGGAGGCACTCACCCTGTCCGATCGGATCGCGGTGTTCAACGAGGGCCGGATCGAACAGGTCGGCACGCCCGAAGACCTTTACGAGCGCCCGGAAACGTTGTTCGTCGCGCAGTTCGTCGGCGAGTCCAACGCCTTGTCCCTCACGCCCGGCGAAGTCACGATCGTGCGGCCGGAGCGGCTGACCCTGTACACCCGGGCCGAACCGGTGCCGTCCGGGCATCAGCGGGTCAGCGCCCAGGTCACCGACATCGTCTACGTGGGCGACCACAGCCGGATCTGGCTGCGGTACGCCGACGGCGCGCGTGGTTGCGCGGTGCTGGCCGCGGGCGCGGCACACGAACACCGTCCCGGCGATGACGTGACCGTGGCCTGGCATCCGGAACATCAGGCGGCCGTCCCCGCCGCGGAAAAGGCGGCGGTATGACCTCCGATCTGCTCCTGCACGGCGGTCTCGTGCGCACCTTCGACGCCGAACCCGGGAACGCCACGGCGATCCTGCTTTCCGGCGGCCGCGTGGTCGCGGTCGGGGACGACGACACCGTCTCCGCCGCGGCCGCCCCCGGCACGCTGTCGATCGATCTGCGGGGACGCACTGTCCTGCCGGGGATCAACGACGCGCATCTGCATCTGGCCTGGTATGCCCTGGCCGGGCCGGAGTTCTGTGTGAACCTCGCGGCCGCGGCGAGCCTCGCCGAGGTCCGGCGGGCGCTGGACGCCGCGCCACCGGGCGAATGGATCGTCGGCCGCGGCTGGCGTGAGACCACCATCACCGAGTTCGCCGACGGCCGGGCCGCACCGTCACGAGAGTGGCTCGACGACGCGACCGGGACCCGGCCCGCGGTGCTGCACCACGCCTCGTCCCATTCGATCTGGGTCAACAGCGCCGCGCTGGAGCGGGCCGGGATCACCGCGGCGACACCGGATCCCACGGCGGGAGAGATCGTCCGGGACGCCGCCGGGGAGCCGACCGGAGTGCTCCTGGAAAGCGCGCAGGAACTCGTGGCCGGGTTGCTCCCGCAGCCGACCCGGGACGAACGGCTGGACGCGACCGCGCGCACGATGGCCCGGCTGAACCGGCTGGGCGTCACCAGCGTCACCGATCCGATCGTTCCGCCCGGTTTGTGGCAGGACTACCGGGAGCTGCACGCGGCGGGCCGGATGACGCTGCGGGTCACCGCGCTGCTGCACTGGAACTGGCCGTCTCCCACGACTTCGGCGGCCGACTTGGCCCGGGCACTGGACGGTACGGACCTCGATACCGGGGACGACCTGCTGCGCATCGGCGGGATCAAGCTGTTCGCCGACGGCGTCCCGACGCACTGCACGGCCTGGATGCACCGGCCGTATCCCGATGGCGGGCACGGAAGTCTCGTCACGGCCGGGTCCGGCGATCCGGAACAGGTCCGGGAACTGCATGAACTGATCGCCGTCGCCCACCGGCGCCGGGTGCGCGTGCAGGTCCACGTGACCGGCGATCGCGCGGCCGACGCCGTGGTCAACGCCATCGAGGCCGCCGCGGCCGCCGACCCGTGGCCGGACGCGCGGCACGTGCTCATCCACGGCACCTTCCTTTCGCCGGAAGTGCACGAACGCCTGGCCCGCACCGGGACCGGCGTGATCACCAGCTCGCTCATGCGGACGTTCAGCGGTCCGTCGATGGTCCGGATCGTGGGCGAAGACCGCTGGCAGGAGTCGTTCCCCGCGCGGACGCTGCTCGACCACGGGGTGGCGGTCGCCGACAGTTCGGACGCCCCGGTGACCGAGCCGGACTGGCGACGCGGGGTCGCGACGTTCACCGGCGAGCCGGGGCCCAACCCGTTTTCCCTGCTCCCGCAAGAGAAATGGCTCAGCCGGGAAGAAGCGTTGCGACTGTGGACGACCGGCCCGGCGTGGCTGGAACATGCCGAGAGCCGCAAGGGGACTCTGGCGCCGGGCCGGCTCGCCGACCTGACCGTCCTCGACCACGACCCGGTCACCGCGAGCGGGCGGGAACTGCTCGGCACCCGTTCGGACCTGACCGTCGTCGGTGGGCACGTGGTGTCCGAAGCGGACTGAGGAACCCTCAGTCGGGCGCGAGGATTTCGGCCAGCCGAAGGGTGTCTTCCAGGTAGCGGTCGTAAGGAAAGCCTGCCGCGACGAGCGCCGCGCGGAACTCGTCGTAGAGCGGCTTCCCGGCGGCATGGAAGGCTTTCCGGCCGACCTCGGTGAGGCGGACCAGCCGTCGTCGCGCGTGTTCGGGGTCGACGGTGATCTGCACCAGACCCTCCGCCTCGAGCGGTCGCAACGCCCGGCTGATCGCCGGATCGGACACCGACAGCGCTTGCGCGAGCCGATGCTGCGTCGTCGGCTCGACCTCCTCCAGCGTGCCCAGAAGCCGTATCTGACTGTAGGTCAAACCGCCGGGGTCGTCGGTGCGCCTGCGGGCCGCTTCGCCCAGCAGCATGACCACGCGGTGCAGCAAGTCTCCGAGTCCATCGTCCACGTGACCCACCTTACCAGAGTCTTGACGAGTTAATATTAACTAGGTAAGACTGAGCCCATGGACAACTTCTCTTACCTCGCCCAATCCGCCTTCCCGCTGGTCTGGGTCGTGGTGCCCGCCATCGGAGCCTCGATCCGCGCACGCCGCGCCACGTCCTCTGAAGAACGGCTCGAGATCTGGCAGCGCTGGTGGGCCATCGGCGCCTTCGGCTGCGGCAGCCTGTGGATGACGATCGCCTTCCTGGCCTTCCCCGACGTCATGGCGACGGCGATCGGCTTCGAGCGGACCCCCTTCCTGTTCGAAATCGCCTTCGCCAACCTCGGCATGGCCCTCCTGGGCTTCCGGGCAGCCTCGGCATCGGCGCGCGAACGCATCACCATCGGCATCGGTGGCGGGATGTTCCTCTGGGGAGCCGTGGTCGGCCACGTCTACCAGTGGTTCGCCAACGGTGACCACGCCCCCGGCAACACCGGCGGAGTCCTCGTCACCGACATCCTGATCCCGGCGGTCATGATCTTCCTGGCCGTGCGGTCCCGGCGCCTCGCGACCACCACCCGTCAGCCCGTCGCGGCATGACCACCCCCACCGGCCCCGGCGAGACGTCCGGGAAGACGCGCGCGGCCGCCGCCGAGCGGCTCACCATCTTCGTCGACGCGGTGATCGCGATCGCGCTCACCTTGCTGGCCCTGGATCTCCCGATCCCGCACGGCGACACCACCGACGCCATGCTGGGGTCGGTGGCGGACCACGGCAAGGAATACCTTGCCTTCGCGCTCGGTTTCGTGGTGATCGCCGCCCACTGGCGCGCCCACCACGAGATCTTCCCCTACGTCCGCTCGCTGAGCGGACGCCTGATCAGCCTCACCCTGGCCTGGCTGTTCATGCAGGTCCTGATGCCGTTCGCGACGCGGGTGATCACCGCCGACGGCGCCTTCCCGCTCCGGTTCGGCTTCTACGCGATGGTGCAGGTCCTGGCCTCCGCGTCGTTCGCGCTGATCATCCGGGAGATCCGCCGCGAACACCTGTACGGACCCGACGGCCCGCCCCGGGTCTTCGCCCAGAGCCTGACGCGCAGTGTCTGCCTGGCCGCGGTGTTCGGGCTGTCCATTCCCGTCGCGTTCCTGACCGAGGGCACCGGTGCGTACCTGTGCTGGCTCGCCGCGCCGATCGCGCTCACCATCGCCCGCCGCGTCCAGGATCGCAAGCCGTCCGCGGCCTCGCATCCCTCTTGACCTTTGTCGCGAGGCAAGGCGATCCTGGGAGTCTTGTCTGCTTTCTGGAGGGGACCAATGCGACGACTCTTCGTACTGCTCTGCGCACTTTTCCTGACGGCGACCGCCGTTCCCGCGGCGGCCGATACGCCCCCTGATCCGGTTCCGGGCGAAAGACCCCCGCTGGGGATCACCTGGGCGACCGGGGATCCCTACTGCATCTACAACCGGTTCACCGAGGACGTCGTGAAAGCCGCGGCGGACCAGCTGGTCACCTCCGGGCTGCGGGACGCCGGATACGAGTACGTCATGCTGGGCGACTGCTGGCAGGCGGCCGAGCGCGACGCCGCCGGGAAGCTCACCGCCCGCGCCAGTTTCCCTTCGGGCATCCCGGCGCTGGTGAACTACGTGCACTCGCGCGGGCTCAAGATCGGTCTCTACAGCGGAACCGGCGAGAAGACCTGCAGCCGTCAGGCGGCGGGCTCGCTCGACCACGAGGACCTCGACGCCCAGACCTTCGCCGACTGGGGCGCGGACTACCTGCGCTACGACACCTGCCACAGCGTCAACGGCGACGCGCCCGCTCGGGTCAAGAAGATGGCGGACGCGATCAAGCGCACCGGCCGTCCCATCACACTCGAGATCGACGACTACGACCGTGACCAGAGCCAATGGCTGTGGGGACGGGCCGCCGGCGCGCAGGTTTGGCGTACGTACAAGCACGCGACCTTCAACTTCGGGTACTCGACGGACAGTCTCGACAAGCAGTACGGGCTGGACGGCTACAAGGGCTCGGGTGGCTGGAACATGCCGGGCCCGTTCACTTTCAGCTACCTCAGCACCGCGGAGCGCCAGGCCAAGCTCGGACTGTGGGCGGTGCTCAACGCACCGCTGGTGGCCGACATGGCTCTGGCGGCCGACACCACGCTCCCGGCCGCCGAGATGAAGAACCCCGACATCATCGCCGTCCAGCAGGACTGGGCGGGCGTCGCCGGGCGCAAGGTCCGCGACACGGGCTGGACCGAGGTGTGGACGAAACCGATGTCCGACGGCTCGGCCGTGCTGGTGCTGTTCAACCGCGGCGAACTGGCCACGCCGATCACCACCTCCGTGGCCGACGCCGGACTCCCCGCCGCGTCCGGGTATCGCGTGCGCGACCTGTGGACCGGCGACGAGACCGAAACGACCGGCGCCCTCCGCGAAACCGTCGGACGGCACGCCGCCACCGTGCTGCGCGTGTGGCCCACGAACGCGACCGCCGCGCCGCGGACGTCGCTGACCGTCGAGCTGCCCGACTCAGTGCCGCCGTCCCAGCCGGTCACCGCCACGGTCAAGTTCACCAACGCCGGTTCGACGCCGATCACCGGCGCACACCTGCGGTTGACCGCCCCCGCGGAGTGGCGGTTCGACGGCCCCGCCGAAGCGACCACCGAGACCGTCGGACCGGGTGACACGTGGGAGACCCCGGTGACGCTGACCCCGGTTTCGACGGCCACCCAGCCGTTCAAGATGCCGGGCACCGTGACGTACACGACCACGCAAGGCGCGCGGACCGCGACCACGTCGGCCGAGGCGCCGCTCATGCTCGCGCCGAATCCGCCTTATACCAACGGGTTGCTCAGCACTCAGCCGTGGATCTCCTCGGAGAACGGCCTCGGCCCGGTCGAACGGGACAGCACCGACAACGGTCACCCGTTCAAGATCAACGGCAAGACCGAGACACGCGGCGGGCTGGGCGCGCACGCGCCGTCGGTGGTGCGGTACTACCTCGGCGGCAAGTGCAAGCAGTTCACCGCGACCGTCGGCGTCGACGACCGCGGGCCGAACGGGACGCTCGGGTTCCGCGTACTCGGTGATGGCGTCGAACTGGAGGCCACGGGGAACATGCGGCACGGGGACGCCGTGCAACGTCTCGTCGTGCCGGTGACGGGTGTGCAGGTACTCGCGCTCGCCGTGGACGACGCGAGTGACGGCTCCGCCGGGGACTGGGGAGACTGGGTTTCCCCTTACCTCAGCTGCTGAAAGGGTTGTTGAGGGGTAGGGCAAACGTGGCGCGTTCACGGGCGGGTCGTGCCGGACTGGCCGCACCCTGACTGTCCATATAGGACACTTTAGCTGGGTAAGTGTCTGATTGATGCCATATGCGCGCTTTGCAAAGGAGGTCGTGAGCGGCAAAGCGGGTTCTAGTGGACCCGTATTTGTCCACCCACTGGATCCTGATGTCAGCTCAGTGAGGCTGTAGAGCTTGTTCTGGATGCTGATGTGGGTGAGTGGGGAGGATTTGGGACGTTGAACGTCCGGAATCTTCCCCACTCGGCTGCTGTCTGCGGGGTGGCTCGGCCCCTCGACGATGAAGGAACGGGACACTCAACGTCCCGATTCCTTCACCATCAACACCCGGCACACGCTGAGTCGCCACTCACGACCGAGAAGCCACCGAACGGGCCACACCAGTCTCCCGGGATATTGCGAAAGCCACTTTCGCGACATCAGACGTCCCGAAAGTGGCTTTCGCGACACGCCCGCTCGACATCGGACGCGACGAAGGACACCGCCAGCCTCGCCCGCGAACACGCCACCGTTGACTTACCCCTCAATATCCAACCCGGTCACTCCTTCAGCGCGAGGGCGATCGAGTCGGCGATCGGCGTGGTGGGCCTGCCGATCAGGCGGCCGAGTTCGCCGTCGGCGCCCGCCAGTTCGCCCTTCTCGATGGCCGACTCCATACCGGTCAGGAGCGCGGCGATCGGCGCGGGGAGCCCGGCGTGGCCGGTCAGGATGTCGGAGAAGGCGTCGGCCGAAACGGGCCGGTAGACGATTTCGCCGCCGGTCTGCCTGCTCAACTCGGCCGCGAACTCGGCGAAGCCCCAGGCGGTGTCGCCACTGAGCTCGTACGCCGTGTTCTCGTGGCCCTCACCGGTGAGCACCGCGACCGCGGCGGCGGCGTAGTCGGCCCGGGAAGCGGAGGCGACGCGGCCTTCGCCGGCGGCCTGGGTGACGGTGGAGGTCTCAAGCACGGGAGCGAGCCGCTCGGTGTAGTTCTCGTTGTACCAACCATTGCGCAGGAACACGTACGGCAGACCGGACTCGAGGATCGCGGTCTCGGTGCCCCGGTGGTCGTCCGCGAGCGTGGCGGTCAGAGCGCCGGGCGCGCTGGTGTACGCGAACAGCGCGACTCCGGCCGCACGCGCCGCGTCGAGGACGATCTTGTGCTGCCCGACGCGGCCCTTGTCGAACTCGGTGCCGGAAATGAGGAGCACCTTGTCGCCTGCGGCGAACAGGTCGTCGAAGGTCTCAGGGTCGTTGTAGTCGGCGATCGCGATCCGCACACCTCGGGCGGCGAAGGCGGCCGCTTTCTCCCTGCTGCGGGCGACAGCGGTGATCTGTTCGGCCGGGACCTTCTCCAACAAGCCCTCGATGACAAATCGGCCGAGGCTTCCGGTGGCGCCGGTGACGACGATGCTCATGCTCGTACTTTCTCCTTCAAGGTCGGTTCACCAACCTTGACCCGCACACTCTCCTTTGGGAAGTACCCACCTTGAAGTAAGGTACTGGCATGGACGTAAGTGAAATGTCGCTCGTGGACCGCGTCCGGCTCGCCGGCGGCGACACGATGTGCCCCCAGCGCCTGGTGCTGGAACACGTCACCAGCCGGTGGGGCACGCTCGTCCTCATCGCGCTCCTGGACCGTCCCTACCGCTTCAATGAGCTACGCCGTCAGATCGGCAAGGTCAGCGAGAAGATGCTCGCCCAGACACTCCAAACTCTGGAACGCGACGGCCTGGTCCACCGGGACGCCAAACCCGTGATCCCGCCCCGGGTCGACTACTCCCTCACCGACATCGGCAAAGAGGCCGCGGACCAGGTCTGCGGCCTCGCCCGGTGGACCGACCGGCGTTTGAGTGCCGTCCAGAAGGCACGCGAGGACTACGACACCGCGAAAGCGAACATCCACTGAGGACAGTGTCCTCAGTGGATGCTCACGGATAGCTGTCGCGAACGGCGAAGGTGACTTCGCCGACCAAGGCCCGCGCCGCGGCCAGAGCCTTGTGCAAGGTGTCGATGTCGCAGTCCGTTCCCCGCTCACGGAGCTCGATCAGGGAAACCGCACAGGTGAGCGCGCTGTCCACCGCGGCCATCAAGGGATCACCGGATGTTCGCAGCTCGCCCCGGGCCTGCTCGACGGCGTCGACAGCCCGCCCTACCGCGCAGCCCGTTTCGACGAGTGTGTCCACTTGGCCGTTCATCACACCCCCACCAGAGCCATGACGCCTAGTCCCACCAAAATCACTCCTACCACCGAGTCCAACGATCTTTTGACGCGCGGCCGGTTCAGGATCGGATGGAGACTTCCGGCCGCGAACGCGAATCCGAACAACCACAGGGCGCTCACCGTGACGTAGATGGCGAAGAGCACGAGCTCGTCGCTCACGGCGGGCGTCGCCGAGCTCGGCAGGAACTGCGGAAGAATCGACAGGTAGAACAGGCCGATCTTCGGATTCAGGCAATTCATGAGCAGTCCGCGCATGAAGAACCCCGTCCTCCCGCGAGCGTCGCGTATCGGAGCGGCGCCCGCCGCGGCCGACATCGCGGAACGCAAGGCGTTGATCCCGAGCCAGATCAGATAAGCCGCGCCGATCACGGAGACGACCAGAAAGGCGACGCTGCCGTTGGCCAGCAGTGCGGACAACCCCACCACCGAGGCGATACCCCACAGGACGATGCCGAGCAGCACTCCTCCTGCGGCGCGCACCGCCGCCGGGCGTCCGGACGCGGCGCTCGTCTGGAGCAGCAACGCCTGGTCCGGCCCCGGCACGATGACGACGACCGCCGCCGCGGCTGTGAAAGAAAGAAGTGTAAGTGTCGTCAAAACTCCCCCGTTGTTCACTTGCAAGCTGCTTTTAGAAATCGCGGTAGACCCATTCCAGAATGGCGACCGCACTGCCGTACTTCATCCGCGCCTGTTCCCAGGCGATCGACCGGTCTCCGTCGAGCACCGAACCCTTGACCTCGTCGCCGCGGTGCGCCGGCAGGTCGTGCATGAAGACCGCGTCCGGCCAGCGGGACATCACCGCGTCGTCCACATAGAACGGCCGGAAGTCCTCCCGCCAATCCGCACTCGGTTTCGCCGTACCAGTGGTCTGCCAGCGAGTCGTGTAAACGACGTCGACCGTTACGTCGACCGCATCCAGGTCGTGGGTCTCGACGATCCGGGAGCCCGAAGCCGCCGCCTTTTCCTGCAGCGAGCCGAGCAGCGTGGCATCGAGCCCGTATCCCTTCGGGGTGGCGAAAACCACCGTGACACCACGATAAGTGCTCAGGATCTTTCCGAGCGCCACAGCCGTGTTGTTGCCTTCACCGACGTACAGCACGGACAAACCGTCCACACCGCCGAAGTGCCGGAGCATCGACGCCGCGTCGCAAACGCCCTGGGTCGGATGCTCTTGCGCGGCCATCGCGTTGACGACGGGCAGGTCTCCGCTGCGAGCCACGAGCCGCATGTCTTCGAGCGGGCCCGCGGTGCGCATGACCAGGCCGTCGAGCATCACGCCGAACATCCGGCCGGTGTCGTGCAGGGACTCCCCGGTGTTGAGCTGAAGATCGGCGGGGCCGTACGGGACGACCGAAGCCCCGAGCCGCAACGCCGCCGTCGTGAACGCGGTCCGCGTGCGAGTTGAAGTCTTGGCGAAGTAGGTTCCGATCACCTTGCCGGAAAGCCGTTGTTCCCACCGCTCCGGCCGGGCGAGCACGTCGACCGACCTGCCGACGATCTCGTGCAGCTCGCCGGGGTCGACATCGTCGAGAGAGAGAAAGCCAACCATGCGATCCTCCGTCGTCAGGTCAAAATCAGCGAATTGTCCACGACACTCGTCGAGCGCACTTCCGGAAATTCCAGGTCCGCTCTCGCGGTCAGGTCCTTCGCTCGACGCCAGTTCTGTGAATAGATCGTGTCCTCGTACCGTTCGCCGCCGTCAGGGCAGACGACGACCATGTGCTCGGCACCGAAACCCTCGCGCATCCATCTCAGCGCCCCTGCCACGGTGGCCCCCGAGCTGCCTCCGACACGGACGCCCAGCTCACTCGCGACCCAGTCGCACGCGGCCACCGCCTCGCGCGCGGTCACCCGCACGTTCGGACAGTCACGCCCGGAGACGAAGGACGAGCTCCGGCTCGCGCCGATTCCGTTCAGGCTGCGGGTCGCCGGCGGGCCGCCGAGCGCGATCGATCCCACTTCGTCCACCGCGATACAACGCCACGGCAGCCTGTTGCGCGTGACGTAGTCCGTGAACCCGCGCATGGTCCCGCCCGTCGACACGCCCAGGAAGACGTCGAGATCGTCGGAGGGAATGGCGGAGTGGATCTCCGGTGCCGTCCCTTCGGTGTGCGCACGAGGGTTGGCCGGGTTCTCGTACTGGTTCGGCCACACGAGCGTGTCCTCGACCGCCATCCGATCCCGGATGTAGGCCAGCCGGGACAGCAGGAATCCGCCTGTCTCGTCGGGATTCGTCACTTCCACGATCTTCGCGTCCGCGCTCCGCATCTGCCGTACGAGCATGCGCGACGTCCGCGGGTCGACGACGGCCGTGAACTCCACGCCGCAGATCTGGGAGTACCTGGCCAACGCGATCCCGAGATTTCCGGACGTCGACTCGATGATCCCACCGCAGAGCAGTCCCGTCTCGAAGATCGTGCCGAGCAAGGAGTACGCCACTCTGTCCTTGATGGACCCGAACGGGTTCTCCTGCTCCAGTTTCAACCAGAGATTCGTCGTTCTGCCGTGATAGCCCACCACCGCCTTCACCATCGGTGTTCTACCCGGCACAGGGCCGTGCAGTTCAACCAGCACCGTCTTTTTCCTCCCCTAGGGCGTGTTTCCCAAGTCTGTTCGATGGGCTTCGTGATCCAGGTGGTTCGTGCCGTCGGGGGACGACTGGGCGCGAAGACCGCGAACAGGGCTTGTGAAACACGCCCTGGCGCAGGCACCGTCACTACGTCCGGTCCGACCGGTCTCCATGGCCACCGTTCCTCGCCCAGATATGGCTGCCATCGCAGAACGGCTTCATCAAGGAGCGTCCGCAACGGCAGATGGCGATGGTCTTGCGCTGTGGATCTATCGGCTCATCGGTTTGGCTGCGCAGGTCGTAGTCGCCACGGATGATGATCGGCCCGTCCTGGCACACCACGACCGTGGCCGGAGCGTGCTTCTGCACCACCGGCCCGGCGCCGGTGCCCCCTGCCGGTTCCCGGCCGTCCATCAGCTCGCCGCCACGGACGTCTTGCCGCGGAGGGAGGATTCGCCACGTTCCCAAGCCGACAGCATGCTCTCGTTCGCCCGTGCTCCCAGTTCGGCCGTCACGACGGCGCCGAAGACCAGATCGGACAACTCCCGCGGATTCTCCCGTACGAATTTGCCGCACATGTCATAGGCGGCGAGCTGTTCGTGGACGGCGTCGGCCACGATGTGCTCTTGGAAGAAGATCCACGAATCGTCGGACCCGTTCAACCGCTGCAGGCCGTTCCGGAAATTCCGGTTCACATAGTGCGAGCCGATTTCCGTGAGCGCCAGATTTCCGAGCAACGCACCCCGGTGACGCCCGTACGTTCCGAAATAGGATATCACGTTCACCGTCTCCAGCGAACAAGCCGGGACATCCTCGAAATACGAGCCGAATTCGGTGAGCATGCCGAGCTCGGCCAGGGTCAATTCGAACAACTGGGAGTGCAGACGGCCCGGGATCCCGCCGCCGTACTCGTCGGCCTGGATCTCCACCAAGGCCGGTTTCCCGCCGCCTCGCACCCGAGGGATGACGAGGCTGTGGTGGTCCGCTTCCATGAGACTGTAGACGGACCGGTGCATGAGGAACTCCTGGAACTGCGCCATGGAGGCCTCTTGCTTGATGTAGCGCGAGAGAGACCGTCCCGGGCTCGGTTTCCCGAGTTCCATCAGGAACCCGGGAAGCTTCTCCACGTCCACCTCCGGGAGCGGGCCGGCGATTTCGCCGAGCTCGCGGGCGAAGCGGGTTTCGAGCCGCTTGCGCAACTCGACCAGAGAGGCGTCCCACTCCCAATTTTGCGCCGTCTCTCCGAAGAGGCAGTACTGGGGTCCGTAGCACAAGAACAAACTCAGCTGCAGGTCCTCGTCGGAGATGGCCTCCACCTCGGTCGCCGAAATGGCCTCCAAGACGGACTTGTCGTCACTCTCCGGCGGGCGCCGGAAGATATTCACTAGGATCTCGCTCACCGGACCGCGATGGTTGGGCAACCGCACCTGAACTCCCTGAATCAAAGACGGTGAATGGTCAACAGTGAAACTTTCGCCGGACGACGACCGCCCGGCTCAATTGAGCTCCAGAATCTTCCCGACGCCCGCACCGCTCGCCTGGCGCAGCACCGAGCCGAACAGTGCCACGTCGAGAATGCCGAGTCCGAAGGGATTCACGACGACGTAACCGGCGTCGGATCTCTGGACGGTCGTGTCGCCGACGAGCAGTTCACCGATCGTCGCGGTGACCGAGGGCAGGCCCTCATCGGCCTTCGCCGCGATTCGCCCGTCGTTGATCAGACGGCCCAACGGCCGCCGGGGATTCTCGATGATCAGCTGAAGGTCGTCGACGACGAGGGCGGAGGCGCCGACCAGGACCTCGTCGGTGAGGTCGCCGAGCGAGACGTTGACCAGGAGCGATCCGGGTCGCACCCACTCCGGCTGGACGTACCCTTCGGCCACGGTGGTCAAGAACAGCGCCACCTCGGCGTCTGCCATCGCTTCGGCCGGCGTGGAAGCGACGGAGAACGAGACCTCCGGGTGCCGCAGGGCGAGCTCAGCGGCAAGACTCTCGGCCACCGGCTGTCGCACGTCGTACAGCGTGATCCGGCTGAGCTCCGGGCATCGCGCGAGGAGCAGCGCGAGGTGCACACGTGCCTGGGTTCCACATCCGACGGCGGCCAGCGAGCGAGCCGCCCCGTATCCGACCGCCTCGACGGCGATCGCGGTCACGGCGGCCGTCCGCACGGCGCTGAGCACGCCGACCTCCATCACCGCGGTCACCCTGGCGGTCTGCGCGTCGAAGCAGAGACCCAGGCCACCGGCCCGTTCCAGGCCGAACTCCGGGTTCGACACACTGGCATTGATGATTTTCATGCCGTAGGCGCCCTCGGATCCCTGCTCCAGCACGGCACCCGGCATGCCGATCGACCGGCTGTAGGCGCCGAGCCGATTGGTCCAGGACAGATAGGCCTCACCGGGCAGGATCGTCCGGCCGTGGTGATGGCTCAGCAGCGCGCCCTTGACCGCGCCCACGACGTCGACCGTCGCCAGGCACTCCACGACGTCGGCGCGGCTGAGGAACCGCACCGACTCCGGCACCGGCTTCGCGAGCACGTCGGCGAGCCACAGGTTCTCCATCATTCCTCCGGTTCGTTCGGGAGACCCGGGTCGCCGGACGCGGCGATCACGAGTTCCATTGACCCTGGTACCACTGCGCGAGACTCAAGACGGTTTCCAGCGGGTTGCGCCGGAGCTGGGTGTCGAAGTAGCCGTCGGGCCTGCTCAGCAACTCGCGGAGGGCGCCCGGGTCGACGATCTCCAGTGCCGGCGAGCGGTTCTCCGCCAGGAGGGTGCCGACCCGGCGGCGCAGATCCTGTTCGTACCGGGTGTTGCCGGTGGTGGGATACGGACTCTTCTTCCGGCTCAGCACCGAATCGGGCAGCAGACCGGCCGCCGCGCCACGGAGAACGCTCTTTTCCCGGCCGTCGTAGGTCTTGATCTTCCACGGGATGTTGTGCACGTACTCGACCAGGCGGTGATCGCAGAACGGCACCCGCACCTCGAGACCGGCGGCCATGCTGAGCCGGTCCTTGCGATCCAGCAGGACTTGCAGCCAGCGCGTGAGATGCAGGTGGCTGAACTCGCGCATCCGCCGGTCCTGCGCGTCTTCTCCCGGCAGGTACTCGACTTCACCGATCGCCTGCTGGTAGCTGTCGGCCCGGTACTCCCCGAATCGGGTGTGCTCACGGAACTCGGCGGTCAGCATCCCCTCGGGAACGAACTGCATGGTGCTGAGCCAGGGAAAGTCCGCGGTGCCGACGACCTTCGGATCGTGGAACCAGTTGTACCCGCCGAAGACCTCGTCCGCGGACTCACCGGACAGCGCGACGGTCGATTTGTCGCGAATGGCCGAGAAGAGAAGGTACAGCGAGGTGTCGACGTCGCCGAAGGTGAGCGGGAGATCGTGCGCGCCGAGGACGACGTCCCGGTTGCCGTCCTCGATGAGGGCGTCTTCCGGCAGTTCGATGGTCCGGTGTGCCGTGCCGAGGTGTTCGGCGACCAGGAGGGCGTACGGATTGTCCCGTTCCGGCCGGAAGTCGCTGGCGCGGAAGTGGTCCGCGCTGCCGACGAAGTCGACGGAGAACGAACGGACCGGGCCTTCTCCCGTGCTGTCGAGGATTTCCGTGGCCATCGCGGTCAGCGCACTCGAGTCCAGACCGCCGGAAAGCAGGGTGCACAACGGAACGTCGGTGATCAGCTGCCGTCGCACGGTGTCGAAGAGCAGCTCGCGGACGTGGCTCACCGTCTCCGCGATGTCGTCCTCGTGCGGAACGGTCGGCAAACTCCAGTACCGGGTCAGGTGGCTGCCGTTGTCGTCGATGGTGAGGACGTGCCCGGGCGGCACCTCGAACAGGTCGTGGAACGGGGTCACGCCGGGAGTCTTGATGAGCCCCAGCAGATCGGCGAGCCCCTGGTGATCCAGCCGGGCGGTGAACTCCGGGTGGGCCAGCACCGCCTTCGGCTCGGAAGCGAACAGAACCGCTTCACCGAGCCGGGCGTAGTAAAGAGGTTTGATGCCCAGCCGGTCGCGGACCAGGATCAGTTTCCGTTCACGCGGATCCCACAACGCGAAGGCGAACATCCCGCTCAGCCGCTCGACGAAGCTCTCGCCCCACTCCAGGTAGGCGTTGAGCACCACTTCGGTGTCGCCGTGGGTCCGGAAGACGTGCCCGCGCCCGGCCAGTTCCGCCCTCAACTCGCGGAAGTTGTACACCTCGCCGCTGTAGCAGAGGACGGCGTGCGGCCGGTCGAGCGGACCCGCGACCATCGGCTGCACACCCCGCTGCACGTCGAGGATGGCGAGCCGGCGGTGGCCGAGTCCCACGTGCCGGTCAGTCCACAGCCCTTCGTCGTCCGGGCCGCGGCGGGCGAGCGTCCGGGTCATGCGTTCGAGGTCCGCTTCCTTCCACCCGACGGGATGCTCGAGATTGATCCAGCCTGCGATTCCGCACATGACGCTCCCTGTCTTAGAGGCATGCTGGGTCTGCTTGATGGGCTCTTACGCTGCACCGACGAGCCGTACACCCTCACGACACGTGCTATTGACTCGCGACCAGGCGCACGGAAGGGGGTGTTTCACCGACCATGGCGGCGATATAGTGCAGACGAACGCACGCCAACGACTGCCGGCAATTCATCTGGTCGAGGACTGTACGTCAGCGCCCGACAGGGCCCGTACCGCCACCAGAGTGACGTCAGTCGCGAATGATACGAACGTCGTTGTCTCGTCGGACAACTTGCGACGTATCGAGGTTTAGTGCTAAACTTGCTCCGATTGAATAGCCGGGGGCCTCAAGAAGATCATAGACCTTAGTCTATTTCCTGGGGAGGGAATTATCCTTGATCATCAATAGCAGCGATCGCTTGCGCCTGCTGAACCAGGCAGGCGACGAGATCTGCGACCAGCAGCGAAAGATGCCCAGTCAGGGCTTCTACCTGCGGAAACTCGCCGAAACATGGCAACGAGCCGGCCGCACCGAAGCCTACGCCAACCTTCCAGAGTACTCCTTCGCCAAATTCGAAGCACTCGGCACCACCAGCAAGCAGCACCTCAAGAAAAAACCTTCTGAATTCCTGGCTTCCCCAGTTGACGCGGCGTCGAAATATTATGAAACAACCGGTACCACCGGGCTGCCGACGCCGACTCCGCGACTGGCGGAGGACATAATCTGGAACACCGTTTCGGTGGCAGAAGCCTGGCGCGATCTGTTGCCGGAAAATGAACGCGTATTGATTATGCTGCCCTCGGACATCGTTCCGGTGGCCGACCTTATCGTCGGTGTCTGCGAGTACCTCGGGCGGCCGCATGCCAGGGCCTATCCGTTCGCCACCGGGATCTCCGACTGGGACCGGCTGATAGGACTGTGCCAGACCTTCCGGCCGACCGTCGTTTTCGCCGCTCCCGGGGTGGCGCTGCAGTTCAGCAGGCTGATCAAACAACGCGGGCTTCTGGCGGAACTGAGTGCCGGCGTGAACCGGCTGATGCTGCTCGGCGAGGTCAGCACCGCTCCGTTCCGGACCCGCCTCGGCCGATGGTGGGGTGCCTCCGCGCTGGACGCGAGTTACGGGAGCACGGAGACCGGCACCCTGGCCGCCGGCTGCGCCAGGGACCGGTTGCACCTGCTGACCGCGACCAACTACTTCGAGCTCGCCGATGACGACGGAACCGTCCGTCCACTGCCGGAATCCGGCGCCGGACGACTCGTGGTCACCCCGCTCAACCTGCACGCCCGGTGCGTGCTGCGGCTGGACACGGGGGACGACGTGCGGTTGGGCGCCCGCTGCGACTGCGGCGACCGCGCCCCGGTGATCGAGGTCGTCGGGCGCAGTTCCGACGCCGTGGCCGTCCGCGGCGCGAAACTCACCGTGCGAGCGGTCGAAGAAGTGGTCTACGGCGAGACCGAGGCGACCGGCTACCTGATGGAGACCGACGCGCCGGGCGCGTTCGCCCGGTTGATCCTGGAACGGGACGTGCACTGGGACCGGACCGGCGAGGCCACGATGGCCGACCGGCTCCAGCATTCCTCCCGCGAAGTGCTCGGCCTGGAATGGGACGAGGTGCTCTTCGTCAACCAGCTGCCCGCGAGCACCAAGAGCGGCGCTTCGCAGAAGAGCTGGAAGCGATCCAACTTCCGGGTCGTGGGAGCGGGCGGATGATCGCGCACCTGGCGCCCCACGCGCCGGTCGGAACAGCCGTCACCACCGGTGAAGCCGACCTGTGGTGCACCTACGCCGCGGTCCGCACCGCCGCGTGGCTGGGCCGGGCCGGCGAACTGCCCGGTAGCGCGGCCACCGTCGATTACCTGCGCAGCCGCCGCAACAGCGATGGCGGCTACGCCTGGAGCAAGGGAATGGCGTCCGACGCGTGGGCGACGTTCTACTGCACCCAGGCGATGGCCGAACTCGGCGCCGAGATCCCCAAGCTCGGCTCGACGCGGGACTGGCTGCACCGCACCTGGTCCGGCGACGCGTACGCGATGCTGCCCGGCCAAGCCCCCGATGTGTGGGCCACGCACTTTTCGGTGCGCACCATGGTCGAGCTTTGTCACGACGACCCGCCGGACCGGGGTCGCCTGCTGACCTGGCTGCGCGCGCTGCAGGCGCCGGACGGCGGCCTCGGCTGGTCGCCGGAGCACGCCGCGACCACGGCTTCCGACGTCCGGGCCTGCTTCTACGGAGTGATGTCCTGGCGGGCCTTACGAGCCACTGATCCGGATCTGGCGCTTCCCTGGGACGGTCCCGCGCTGGTGCGCTGGATGCGGGATCAGCAACAGGCCGAAGGCGGTTTCCTGTTCGGCCCGTCGGCCGATACGTCATGCATGTGGGCCACCTATCGGGCGACAGCCGCTCTCGAAACGCTGGGCTCGGGCCCGGCGGAGAAGCAGCGCTGCGTCGATTGGGTCCTGGACCGCCGGTTGGCCGACGGCTCGTTCGTCCGATGGGCCGGTTACGACGTCGCCGACGTCTGGGCCTCGTTCTGTGCGATCGGTTCGTTGCGGGCCATGGGCGCGGACACCGAGAGGCACGCCGGTCCAGTGCTGCGCAGGCTGCACGCGATGTCCTGTGACGGTGGTGGCTTCACCTATCGCGAACCCGATCGAGCCGGAGACGCGCTGAGCACCGCGGCGACCGCGATGATGTCAGCGCCCGAAGACCCGCGACAAAGCCAGTGGCGTACCTGGCTGGCCGGGTGCCGGCTGCCGAACGAGGGCGGGATCATGTACATGCCCGCCCGGGGCAGCGAAGTGCGGTGCACACTGTGGGCCGTCGCCGCGGGCGCGGCGGGCGCCGATCCCACCGCGCCTCGCGAGATCGCGAACTGGCTGGGCGAACTGCAGAATCCCGACGGTGGTTTCGGCTACTGGGAAGGCCGTGGATCGGATCTGGTCTCCACCGCGGCGGCGGTGGAGACCTTGCGGCTACTCGGGATTCCGCTTTCCGAGGCGCTGGATCCCGCACGGCTGGCGGAATTCGTCCTGGGGTGCCGTGACGTGCTGGGTTACCGGCACGTGCCGGAGGCACCTCCCACGCTCCGTGCCGGGCTGCAGGCGTTGCGGATCCGGGACGAACTGGGCCAGACCACGCCCGGCGAACTCGCGATCCTGCTCGACCAGCACCGGGTGACCGGTGGCGGCTTCGCCAACGAAGGTTCGCGCATGCCGGATCTGCTGAGCACCTACGAAGCGGTGGTGACCGCGGACCGTCAGCGGATTCCCGTCGACTTCTCCCGGCTGGCCGTCTTCCTCGACCGGATCGGGCGTCCGGACGGCACCGCGTGGACACCGCTCACCCCGACCGGCGGCGGAGCGCTGGCCGACTGCCTCGGCGTACTGCTCCGCGACCGCATCGCGGGGCACCGGGCGGAACTGCCCGCACTCACCCTGTCCTGAGTGAAACCGTCGATTCTGGGGAAACCATGCCCACCATCACCATTCGCACCATGGCGCTGTCCACCACCGAACGCCGGGCCATCGCCGTCCGGCTGACCCGCTGGTTCGCCGACCACGACAGCGACCGCAGGCATGTGGTCGTGCGGTTCGAGCGGACCGAGGAGGGCACGGTGTTCGTCGGCGGCCTGCCGATCGAAGCCCTTCCACAAGAGGACGAAGGACTGCACCACGCCAGTGTCGTCTGCTGCGTGTCCGTCGGGCGGGACGAGGCCTTCTACGAAGAACTGGCCGCCGTCCTCGCCGACGCGCTCGGAATGACCGCCGGGACTCCCTTCCTCTACCTGGAGTTCCGGCCCACGCCCAAGGAATCCGTGTACTTCGGCGTTCAGGGACGACTTCGTCGCGCGGACGCCACCTAAAGGGGAAACCGATGACCGTATCTTCCGTGCCCACCCTCGACTCCCTCCGGACCCGGACCCGGGCTGTGCTGGCCGGTCTGTTCGGTCCGGAGATCGACGACCTGCCCGCCGACGCGCCGCTCCCGGAAACGCTCGGCGACCGCTACGACAGCCTCGGCGCGATGGAATGCGTCACCGCGATGGAAAAGGAGTTCGGCATCGAGGTCGACTTCGTCGAGCACGACGTCCGCTACACCTTCGCGCAGATGGATCGCATCGCCGAGTTCGTGCACGCCCAACTGGAAGACCAGGCCGCGTTCGGAGGGCCCCGGTGACGGCCCGGGAAGTCGAATTCCGCACGTCCGGGCATACGGGTTCGCCCACCGTGTGGCTTCGTACCCGGGAACAACTCCGCGCCGAAGCCGAGCTGATCGCGAACGAGCTCGTCGGCGAGGTCGAGCAGATCGTCAGCTTCGCTCCCGTGGAGCACCTGTTCGGCAAGCTGTTCGCGCAGATCCTGCCGGAGCTGCGCGGCGTTCCCGTGCACCATCTCACCCACGCGCCCGCCGGATTGCCGCCCGAGGTGGAGAAGAAGCGGACGCTGTTCGTCTGCCTGCCGTCCAGCTGGCTGCTGCTGCGTCATCTGCTCGGCCAGCTCAAGGCGCTGCCCTCGGCGGTCGCGCTGCACGGGACCGGGCCGACGGTGCAGGCCACCGATGAGGTACTGGAAGCCTTGTCCGGCAACGGTTTCCGTGCCTTCGAGTTGTTCGGGTCCACCGAAACCGGCGGGATCGCGCACCGGGAGATCACGCCGCCTGGCGTCGACGCGGGACGCTGGCAACTCCTGCCCGACGTCGAGTTCGCCGATCCCGGCGAAAGTCCGGGACAGTGGCTGCACATCCGGAGCCCGCGGCTGGCCCGCCGCGGCGACATGGCGTTCAAACCGGAATCGTGGCGGCTGCCCGACGTGATCCACCGCGACGGCCGGTCCTTCGAGTTCAAGGGGCGGGCCTCGGCCCTGATCAAGGTGAACGGGGCGCGGGTGAACCTGGAAGAACTCGCGACCGCGCTGCGGAATTCGGTCGACGGTCTGGACGTGGCCTGCCTGCCCGTGCACGATCCCGTCCGTGCCGAGCACTACGAACTGTTCTACAGCCTCGACCGGGACCTCTCCCGCCAGCAGATCTTCGCCCGGCTGCGGTCGGTCATGCACGACTTCACCCCACCGCGGGCGATGCACCAGGTCCGGCGCATCCCGCGGACCGCGACCGGGAAGATCGCCGTCACCGCCCTGTACGCCCTCACGCAACAGAAACCCCGCGTGGCGCTGGAAGGGGCGAGCTGATGACGGTCCGCCCGCTCCACTCCGATCCCGCCACGTCGATGACCGGCTACATCGAGAACGCGGGAATCACCTATCCCGATGATCGCCCGGTCCGGCCCGATCTGCTCGAACTGCCACTCGCGCAGCGGTGCGACCTGCACGATCGGGGCGAGTGGGACGACCGGAAATGGGCCGAGCAGAACGAAACCTGGTACTCCGTGGCCGATGCCCGCTACCGGGCGGTCACCACGCGGCGGAAGCCGGAATCGGGTACGCCGCTGATCCGGGTCGGCGTCAAGGACACCATCGACGTCGCCGGCCTGCCCACTTCCTTGGGCCTGCGCCATTACCGGCATCACCCGGCGGCGTCGGCGACGGCGCTCTCCCGGCTCGACGGTGTCGAAGACCTGGTGATCGGCAAGGTCGTGAGCACCGAGCTGAACATCGGTGTCGGCTCCGGCTGCATGAATCCCTACTTCCCGCACATCGACCCCGCGGGGTCGAGTACCGGCGCGGGGGTCGCCGTCGCGGCCGATCTCTGTGATCTCGCGATGGGCACGGACGTCCTCGGTTCGGTGCGGTGGCCCGCCGGGCACTGCGGCACCGTCGGGCTGCGGATGACGCACGATCCCGGGCTGCTGCGCGGCATCTTCCCTTTGTCACCACCGATGGACGCGGTCGGCTGGGTGGCACGCACGGCCGAAGACCTCGCGTTCCTGTGGCAGCGCTTGGGTTTGCGCACCCTGATCGGCGACACCGGACAGCCGTTGCCCGCCCGCTATCGCATCGGTGTGCCCACCAACGTCCGGGAAGGTTCGTGCGGTCCCGAGATGCTGGAAACGCTGGATCTGGTCAGCGCCGCGCTGGCCGAGGACGGCCACGAGGTGAACGACCGGAGGGTGTCGGACGACCTCTGGCAACGCCGTGGCGACGCCTGGCAGCTCTGCGCCCGGCAGGCGTGGGACGGCTACCGGCTCTGGCGGCACTGGATCACCGTGCCGTTGCACGCGAGCACCGAGCAGGCGCTGGAAGTCGGCGCACGGGTGAGCGACGGCCACTACGCGGAGATCCTCGACGCGATGTTCTCCTGCCGTCAGGAGAACGCCGCCCGTTTCGACGACCGTACGCACGTCTGGTTGCTGCCGCTGGATCCCTCTCCCCCACCGGATCTGCGGACCAGCCGCCCGGTCGCCACCACCATTCCCGCCCCCGGCGAAGCCGACTACGACCGGCGGATCGGCTACACCCCGATCGCCAGTTTCGCCGGACTGCCCGCCATCGCCGTGCCGGCCAGGCTCAGCCCGGTGAACCGCGCGCCGCTCGGCGTGCAGATCGTCGGACAGCCCGGCAGCGAAGAACGGCTGATCGACCTGGCCCGGCGGGTGCAGCTCCGGCTGGGAACACCCGCCCTCCGCCCCGCGTGACGCCCCACCACCCCACCAGGAGACCGCGATGATCCCCCACGCACTACTGGAAATCGCCGCCGCCCACCAGCCCGAATGGTCCACCCCCGGCGAACTGGCCGCGGTCCGGAACGAACTGCTCGGCAGGCCACCGCTCGTCGACGCGCACTCCTGTCACGCGCTGGCAGGCGAACTCGAGTTCGTCGCCCGCGGTGAGGCCGTGGTGATCCAGGCGGGCGACTGTGCCGAACTGTTCTCCGACTCGGAGCGGCACCGGGTCCAGGCCAAGGCCTCCCAGTTGCACCATCTCTGCGACACCGCCGAATTCGCCGGGATACCGGCCGTCCGGATCGGCCGCTTCGCCGGGCAGTTCGCCAAACCTCGTTCCTGCGCCACGGAAACCCTGCCGGACGGCACGGAGATCCCGGTCTACCGCGGCGACGCGGTGAACGGCCTGAATCCCACCGCCACGGCCAGGCGGGCCGATCCGGCGCGCATGCTGACCGCCTACGACCTCGCGGCGAGCGGCCTGGACGCGCTGTTCATGCGGCAGCTGCTCCTTTCGGAAGGCGACAGCGGGATCAGTTCGATGCTGGCGCCGACCTACATCAGCCACGAAGCCCTGCTGCTGGACTTCGAGCGAGCGCTGCTCCGGCCGGACCCGGCCCGCGGCGGCACCTACGCCTCCTCGGCCCACATGGTGTGGATCGGTGAGCGCACCCGGCAGCTCGATCACGCGCATCTCGCGCTCGCCGAGCAGATCAACAACCCCGTCGGAGTGAAGATCGGCCCGACCGCGACGCCGGAAGAGCTGATCGCCATCGTCGACCGCCTGGCCACCGGGCACCGCCGGGGCAGGCTGACCCTCATCATCCGCATGGGCGCGGAAAAGATCGCGGACCGGCTCCCCGCGCTGGTGGCCGCACTGGGCACGCGGGCGGGCGAGGTGGCCTGGCTCAGCGACCCCATGCACGGCAACACCAAGAAGACCGTGACCGGGCAGAAGACCCGGGTCGTGACGGAGATCCAGGACGAGATCGGGCACTTCTGCCGGATCCTGCGCGAGCAGCGGGTCCACCCGGGCGGCCTCCACCTCGAGGTGAGCCCCGACCCGGTGACCGAATGCGTGGACACGACGGCCGACCTGACCGGCTCGCTCGACTTCGACCGGTACGAGTCCGCCTGCGACCCCCGGCTGAACCCGATTCAGGCGCAGCAGGTCGTCCGGCATTTCACCCGGTTGTTGTGAGCCCGCCCCGTAGCGGGCTCACAACGCCGAACCGACATCGCCGACGTGCGAAACGCCGTGATCGTTGCATCGCGTCTGGACCTCACCGAGGAGCACCCGCAGCAGCGAAGCGAGCTCGCTTCGCTGCTCGGTGCTCAGCCCTGAGATCAGTTCGAGTTCCCTCGCGAGCACCCGATCGACGGTTTCCTCCACCAGAGCGTGCCCGGCCGGGGTCAGCGTCACGTACACGCTGCGGCCCGGCGGCTCGGTGTGCCGCTCGACCAGCCCTTCGCGTTCCGCGCGAGCCACCCGCTGCGAGATCGCTCCCGCGGTGACCAGGGTCAGCCTGGCCAGCTCCCTGGTCGTCAGTGAGTACGGCGGGGAGCTGCGCCGGAGCATGCTGAGCAGGTCCAAGGTGGCCGAATCGACATCGGAGTCGAGCAGCACCCGGCGGCGGTCCTCACCGAACAGTTTCGCCAGCTGCCACACGCGAGTCACGATGCCGATGGACTCGGTCGACGTGCCAGGACGCTCGCGTTTCCAAGCCGCCTCGATGTCGTCCGCGGCGTCCAGCGTGGGGTCTTGCCCGGACGCTGCAGTCATCCCAGACCTCCACCTCGGTTGTCGGCTGTACGGCACACAGCCTATCATTTAGGCCTAAACGTGAGTCTAAACCGGCTGACACGAAGGAAGGCTAGATGATTCGGACAATTTTGGTCACCGGCGGGGGCACTGGCATCGGCAGGTCCGTCGCGGCGAGGTTCGCGGCGTCGGACGCGGTCGTGTACATCACCGGGCGACGGAAGGAAGTGCTGGTCGCGACCGCGGCCGAGCTGGGTTCGTCGGTCCGGCCACTCGTCTGCGACTGCACCGATCCCGATCAGGTCACCGCCGCACTGGTCGGGCTGGACGGACCGATCGACGTGCTGGTCAACAACGCGGGCGGCAACACCGACTTCGATCTCCCCGAGCAGGACGGGCTCGCCGGGGTCCTCGCGCACTGGCGGGCCAACCTGGACGCGAACCTGATCAGCGCGGTGCTGACCACCACCGCGGCCGAGGGCAAACTGGCCGAAGGCGGCTCGGTGATCCACATCGGGTCCATCGCCGCCGACCAGGGCGCGGGTTCCTACGGCGCGGCCAAGGCCGGGCTCTCGTCGTGGAACGTCGACCTGGCCAAGCAGCTCGGCGCCCGCAAGATCACCTCGAACGTGGTTTCGCCCGGCTACATCCGCGAAACCGAGTTCTTCCGGGACAAGCTCCCCACGGAGCGGGCCGAGCAGCTGGTCGAGGCGACCAGCACCGGCCGTGCCGGGATCCCCGCCGACATCGCCGAAACGGTGTACTTCCTCGCTTCCGCCGGCGCCCGCCACATCACCGGCCAGACCCTCGGGGTCAACGGCGGCGCTCACCCGACCAGGTAAAGAGGCGAGAATGGTTGCCGTTGCGGACACAACACCCTCGACCAGGCCGAGCCCTCGTGACTGGGCCGGGATAGGGGTAGTCCTGCTGGCCACGTTCATGGGCCAGATCGACATGTTCATCGTGAACGTGGCCAGCCCGTCGATCCAAGTGGATCTGGGCGCCAGTTTCGGCCAGATCCAGTTCGTCATCGACGGCTACGTGATCGCCTACGCGGCGGGCATGGTGACCGGCGGCAAGCTCGGCGACCGGTTCGGCCGCAAGAAGGTTTTCCAGTACGGCGTCGCGGCCTTCACCGTCGCCTCGCTGCTGTGCGCGTTGTGCCCCACGGCGAATCTCCTGATCGTGGCGCGGGTCGTGCAGGGCGCCGCGGCGGCCGTCCTGATGCCGCAGGTGCTGTCGATCATCCAGGGCACGTTCGGCCAGCTGCGGGACCGGCAGCGCGCGATCGGTGCCTACGGGTCGGTGATCGGGCTCGGGGTCGTCGCCGGGCTGATCGGCGGCGGGCTGCTCCTCGAAGTGGATGTCGCCGGTCTCGAGTGGCGGACGATCTTCCTGATCAACGTGCCGATCGGGCTGCTCATCCTGCTGGCCGCGCCGCCGACGGTCCGGGAGAGCCGGAGCGAGGTCACCGCCCCACTGGACATGGTGGGGACGGTCCTCACCGCGGCCGTGCTGCCCGCTCTGCTGATCCCGCTGTCGCTCGGCCCGGAACACGGCTGGCCACTGTGGATCTGGTTCAGCTTCGCCGCCACCGCGCTGCTCGTGGCCGGCCTGTTCCGGTACGAGAACAGACTGGCCGCGCGCGGTGGTGATCCGCTGCTGCCCGCCCGCGTCCTGCGGGGACGCGGCTTCCCGACCAGCATGGCCACGGTGACGGTGTTCTTCGCCGGCAACGCGGGCTACTTCCTGGTGCTGACCTACTACCTCCAGTCCGCGCTGCATCTGGACCCGCTGGGCACCGGTGTGGTGTTCGTGCCGCTGGGCGTCGGGTTCGCGGTGGCCTCGTCCGCCGGGCGACGGCTGACCGAGCGCTACGGCACCCGCGTGCTGATCACCGGCGCGCTGCTGATGACCGTGAGCTTCCTGCCGATGCCGTTCATCGTGCAGGCGGGCGCCGACACCCAGGCGGTCCTGCTCGCGGCCACCATCGGGCTGTCCGGGATCGGGCAGGGGCTGGTGGTCTCGCCGTTGATCGGCATCGCCATGGCCCAGGTGCCCGCCGACCTGACCGGGTCGGGTTCGGGCGTGCTGAACACCGTCACGCAGGCCGCGATGGCGCTCGGGATCGCCGGTATCGGCACGGTCTACCGCGTCGCGCTGGGGCACAGTCCGCAGGACACGGCGTCGATTCCCGCCGACGGTTTCGGCGACGCGTTCGTCGTCACCTGCGGGGTGCTCGCGCTGCTCGCCGTGGCGACCGCGGTGCTGAGCTGGCTGCTCGGCCGTTCCGGGACACCGATCGAGGCGGGAGTACAGGCGTGACGGCGAAGAGACACCAGCCCGTCGAACTCGACGGCGGCGCCCTGGACCTCGCGGCCGTCCGCCGGATCGCCGAGGGCAAGGTGCCGTGCGTGGTGGCCCCGGCCGCGCTGGCGGCCGTCGAGGAGAACCGGAAGTCGTTCGAACGACTGGTGAGCCGGGGCGTTCCGGTCTACGGCGTCACCACCGGATACGGCGAACTGGTGCATCACCCGGTCGGGGCGGGCGACGAGGTGGCCCTGCAGACGAACCTCGTCCGCAGCCACAGCGCCGGTGTCGGCCCGCTGTTCGCCGCGGACGAGGTCCGGGCGATGATCACGGCCAGGATCAACGCGCTCGCCAAGGGCTACTCGGCCGTGCGCCCGGTCGTCCTGGAGCGGCTGGCGTCGTACCTGAACCTGGACATCGTCCCGGCCGTGCCGGAGATCGGGTCGCTCGGAGCCAGCGGGGACCTGGCACCGCTCTCGCATATCGCCGGCACCCTGATCGGCGAGGGGTACGTCCTCGAAGGCGGTGAGCGGACACCGACCGGCCCCGTGCTCGAACGGCACGGGATCGAGCCGCTCGAATTGCGGGCCAAAGAAGGCCTCGCGCTGATCAACGGCACGTCGGCGATGACGGGGCTCGGCGCGCTGGTGGTCGGCCGCGCGCTGGACCAGGTGCGGCAGGCCGAGATCATCTCCGCGCTGGTCGTGGAGGTGCTGCGTGGCTCGACGAGCCCGTTCGTCGCCGGTGGGCACGAGCGGGCCCGTCCCCACCGGGGTCAAATCGACACCGCGGCGAACCTGCGCTTGCTGTTGAACGGCACCGGACTCGCCGTCGAGCACTCCGAACTCTCACGACAGGCCAAGAACGGCGACGGCGAGGTCTACCTGCAGAAGGCGTACACCCTGCGCGCGGTACCGCAGGTGCTCGGCGCCGTCCGCGACACCCTGCGGCAGGCCGAGGCCACCCTGGAGATCGAACTCAATTCCGCCAACGACAATCCCCTCTTCTTCGGCGGGGACGGCGAAGAAGACATCTTCCACGGCGCGAATTTCCACGGTCAGCCGATCGCCTTCGCGATGGACTACTGCACCATCGCGCTCACCCAGCTCGGCGTGTTCTCCGAGCGCCGGACACATCGGCTGTTGAACCGGCATCTCAACGACGGGCTGCCCGAGTTTCTCATCGCCGGCAGTCCCGGCCTGCACAGCGGGCTGGCCGGGGCGCAGTACCCGGCGAGCGCGCTGGTCGCCGAGAACCGGACGATCGGCCCCGCCAGCATCCAGAGCGTGCCCGCCAACGCCGACAACCAGGACGTGGTCAGCATGGGACTGATCGGGGCGAGAAACGCCCGCCGGGTACTGGCGAACAACAACTGGATCCTGGCGGTGGAACTGCTCGCCGCGGCACAGGCCGTCGACGTGTCGGGCCGGTACGAACGCCTCGGCCCGCTCGGCCGGGTCACCCACGACCAGGTCCGGGCGACGGTCCCGACCCTGGACCGGGACCGGTATCTGAGCGATGACATCGGGGCGCTGGCCGTCGCGCTCTCCCGTGGCGACTTCCTCGACGCGGTCGTCCGCAACGGGGCCAAGCTTCGGTGACGGCTCACCGGAAAGACCTGGATTTCCTTCCGCAGGCGCACGACGAATCCCGGACCCCGACCTTCGGCCGTGCTCCGGCTCAGAAAGGGGCCCCGTTGCCGTACAACGATGTCTTGCCCACCCGGATCCTGGGGATCGACGGTCCCGTCGTGTCCGCGCTCGGGCTCGGGTGCTTCGGGATGAGCCAGGCCTACGGTGCCGCGGACGACGCCGAATCGATCGCCACCGTCCACCGGGCACTCGACCTCGGCTGTACCTTCTTCGACACCGCGGAGGTCTACGGGCCGTTCGTCAACGAAGAACTGCTCGGCGCCGCATTGCGCGGCCGCCGTGGCGAGGCCTTCGTCTGCACGAAGTTCGGCTGGGTGTACGCGCCGGACGGTACCCGCGGCGAGTTGAACAGCAGGCCCGATCACATCCGTCGTACCGTCGACGCGATGCTCACGCGGCTGCGCACCGACCACATCGATCTGCTGTCACAGCACCGGGTCGATCCGAAGGTTCCGATCGAGGACGTCGCGGGCGCCGCGAACGAACTGATGGCCGCGGGCAAGATCCGGTACTTCGGCCTTTCCGAAGCCGGGACGGCCACGATCCGCCGCGCGCACGCGGTCACCCCCGTGACCGCTCTGCAGACCGAGTATGCCTTGTGGGAGCGGCACATCGAGGCCGAGATACTGCCCGTCCTGCGCGAACTGGGCATCGGCCTGGTCGCTTATTCCCCGCTGGGCCGCAGTTTCCTGACCGGAACCGCCAAACCCGCCGAGGAGTACGCCGAGGACGACTATCGCAGGAGAGACCCTCGCTTCCAGCGCGAGAACTTCTCCGCGAACAAGGCCGCCGTCGACGTGGTCGGGGTCGTCGCCGCCCGGGTCGACGCGACCCCGGCGCAGGTGTGCCTGGCTTGGCTGCTGGCCAAAGGTGGCGATGTCGTGCCGATACCAGGCACCAAACGCCGGTGCGCGCTGGAGGAAAATCTCCGGGCGGCCGCGCTGCGGCTCAGCCCCGAGGACATGGCACTGCTCGACGCGGCGGTCCCGGCCGGCATCACGAAGGGCAAGCGGTACCCCGAAAACGCCATGTACATGAACGGCCTCTGACCCTAGGCGTCCTTCACCACGTCCGATGCCGAGCGGCCGTGTCGCGAAAGCCACTTTCGGGACGTCTGATGTCCCGAAAGTGGCTTTCGCGACGTGATCCGTCTCTGAGCACGTATGATCGCCGCCCGAACACACCGGGCGCCAGTCCATCCACTGTGGACGTACGGCGCGTCAAGATCCTCTCGTCAGCCGCCGCCAGGCTTCGCGCCGTCGCCGTTGTGCCGCGGGGTCGGCGACCGGCGCGGCCGACAGCAGGCGGTGGGTGTACGGGTGCACCGGGTCGGTGAGCACCTCCTTCGTCGGCCCCTGCTCCACGACATGGCCGCGGTGCATCACCGCGACCCGGTCGGCGAGCTGCTCGACCACGGCGAGGTCGTGGCTGATGAACAGGCAGGCGAAACCGAGTTCGCTCTGCAAGGTCCGCAGGAGCTCGAGGATCCGGGCCTGGATGGTGACGTCGAGCGCGCTGGTCGGCTCGTCCGCCACCAGCAGATCCGGATCGAGGGCGAGCGCCCGGGCCACACACACCCGCTGGCGCTGCCCTCCGGACAGCTGGTGCGGATAGCGGCCGCGCAGATCAGGGGAAAGCCGTACCGACTCGAAGAGCCCGGCGACCCGATCGTCCACTTCGGACCCTCGGTGGGTGCGGTGCAGCCGGAGCGGGGTGGCCACGCTGTCGCCCACGGTCGTCCGGGGGTTGAGCGAGGACAGCGGGTCCTGGAAGACCACGCCGATCCGGCGGCGCAGCGCCTTGGCGGCTCGCCCCTTCGCGCGGGCGATGTCGGTCCCGCCGATCCGGACCGTGCCCGAGGTGGGCGCGATCAAGCCCGTGACGGCACCGGCGACGGTGCTCTTCCCCGACCCCGACTCCCCCACCAGACCGAGGATCTCGCCGGGTTCGACGTGCAGGCTCACCCCGTCCGCCGCCCGGACCGCCATCGCCCGGAAGCGGCCGCGATAGGTGACGGACAGGTCTTCCACCACCAGCAAGGGCGCCACCGCCGGGACGTCCGGCACCGACCGGGTGGCGGGGTGGTCGGTCGCGGCGTGATGGCCGGTCGACAGGGCCGGCTCCGCCGCGAGCACCCGCTCGACACCCTCCGTCGCCGCGACTCCGAGCGAGACCACCGACCCGAGCAGCCGCCGGGTGTAGTCCTCGCGCGGCGCGGTGAAGATCTCCTCCACGCCGTCCTGTTCGACGACCTGGCCGTCGTACATCACCACGACGCGGTCGGCGATGTCGGCCACCACGCCCATGTCGTGGGTGATCAGCAGGATCGCCGTGCCGAGCCGGTCGCGCAGATCCCGCAGCAGTTCGAGGATCTCGGCCTGCACGGTGACGTCGAGGGCCGTCGTCGGTTCGTCGGCGATCAGCAGTTCCGGCTCGTTCGCGACCGCCATCGCGATCACGATCCGCTGCAACTGACCGCCGGACAGCTCGTGCGGATAGGACCGGAACCGTTGTTCGGGAGCGGGCAGTCCCACCAGGCCGAGCAGTTCGATCGCCCACCGCCGGGCGGCCTTCGGCGTCAGGTCCTGATGGATGCGGATCGCCTCGATCAGCTGCTCCCCGATGGGGAACACCGGGTTCAGCGCGCTCATCGGTTCCTGGAACACCATGCCGATCTCGTTGCCGCGGACGGCGCGCAACTCGTCCGGCGTCAGTGTGTAGAGATCGCGGCCGGACAGCAGCGCCCGGCCGGAAACGTCCGCGTCCCGCGGCAGCAGCCCGAGCAGCGACAGCGCGGTGACCGACTTTCCCGAGCCGGATTCCCCGACCACCGCGACGACTTCACCGGCCGAAACCGACCAGGAGACCGAACGCGCCGCCTTCGTCCGTCCGAAAGAGACACTGACTTCGCGCAACTCCAGGAGGGCGGCCTCGCCGTCCGGCACCGCCCGTCCACCGGACGGCGAGGCCCCCGTCACTGGATCAGCCCGAACTGGCGGTAGTCCGGGTACGCCGGGAACCGGCCGATCACGACGTTGCCGAACTTCGAGCCGTGCAGGAACGAGTTCCGGGTGTAGATCAGCGGGACCACCGGCGAGTCACCGAGGATCTTCTTGTCCAGCGCCGCCCACTTCTTCCCAGCCTCGGCGGGATCCAGCGTCGCCTGCGCCTCGGTGATCAGCCGGTCGACCTCGGGGTTGTTGTACCGGGACTCGTTGACCCCGCCGTTGCCGATCTCGGTCGACTGGAACAGCGGCTGGATGTTGGCGTTGGCGGACGGGATGTCCGGCTGCCACGAGGTCAGCGTCAGGTCGTAGTCCGAGATCCCCTTGGTGTCCACTTCGGACGTGTAGGTGTCCTCGTCGAGAGCCTTGATGGTGATCTTGATGTTCGCCCTCGCCAGCGCGGCCTGGATCGCGGCGGCCTTCTCCGGGTAGCTGTTCTCGTTGCGGGTGGCCAGGACCAGGCCGTCGAGACCGTTCGGCAGGCCTGCCTCGGCCAGCAGCTTCTTCGCCTTCTCCGGGTCGCCGCTCGCCGGTGCCGGGTACAGGTCGAACTGCTCGCGCCCCTGCAGGCCCGGGGTGATCAGCGTGGTCGCGACGTCCCCGGCGAGCTGGGCGTTGCCCGCGCTGGCGACCTGGTACGCCGCCTTGTCCACCGCGTACTGGAAAGCCTGGCGCACCTTGGGATCGACGAGTTTGCCGCGCTGGGTGTTCAGCGTGAGGTACGCGAGCGCTCCCGATTCCGAGGTGACGATCCGGGACTTCGCCGACGGGTTCGCCTGGATCTGGGCCAGCTGCGCGGGAGAGGCGAACGGGATGCTGAACGCGCTCTGGTCGTCACCGCTGTCGTCGATCAGCCGCTTGGAGATGACACTGGTGTCCTGGCCGAGCTGGAACACGATGGTGTCCGGGTTGGCCTTGCGGGTGTCGTCGGTCGCCCGGTCCCAGTGCGGGTTCCGGACGAGCCTCGCCTCCTTGCCGCGCTCGTACTTCTCCAGTACGTACGGCCCGGACGCGACCGGATGGTTGCCGTAATCCGCCTCTTCGCCCTTTCCCTTGGGTACCGGGGAAAACGCGGGCGTGCTCGCGATCCAGTTCCAGTCGCCGTAGGGGCGGGCGAGGTGGAACACGATGGTCTTGTCGTCGGGTGTCTCGATCGAGTCGAGTTCCTTGCCGCCCTCGAACGGCCCCTTGTACGCGAGCCCCGGGGACAGCAGGTCCTTGTGGTAGGTCAGGCCTCCGGAGAACGCGGCGGCGTACGTCCGCTCCAGCCCCCATTTGATGTCCTGCGCCTTGATCGGCGAACCGTCGTTGTACTTGACGTTGTCCTTCAGGGTGAAGGTCCAGGTCTTGCCGCCCTCGGTCGGCCTGCCGGTGTCGGTCGCGAGGTCGGGGATGATCGTGGTGTCCTGCCCCGGGGCGACCTTCCACGAGGTCAGTCTGCGGTGCACCAGGCCGAGCGCGGTGACCACCAGGCTTCCGCTCTTGGCCGGGTCGTACTGCTGGGTGGCGCTGTCGTTCAGGAGCCGGACGGTGCCACCGGGTTTGACCTCGCCCCCGGCCTGCGCCGGTTTGTCGTTGGCGCCGCAGGCGGTCAGCACCGTCGTGACGGCGACCGCCCCCGCGACCGCCTTCAGCAAAGGCTTGCGTTTCATCGTTTCCCCTTCAGATCAGGCGGGCTCGCGGATCGAGCGCGCCATAAGCCAGGTCGACCAGGAAGTTCACGACCGTCACGAGCACCGCCGAGAACAACGTGACGCCGAGCAGGACGGGCAGGTTCATCGCGGCGATGGCGTCGACCAGCAGCCTGCCGACCCCGGCCATCCCGAAGATCCGTTCGGTGATCACGGTCCCGGCGAGCAGGGCGCCGAGGTCGACGCCGAACACGGTCACCACGGGCAGGAGGACGTTGCGCAGCGCGTGCTTGCCGACGACCTTCCGCTCGGTGAGCCCCTTGGCCCGCGCGGTACGGATGAAGTCCTCGCCGAGCGTCTCCAGCATCTGGCTCCGCGTCAGCCGCGCGTAGATCGCGGCGTGCAGGAAGGCCAGCACCAGCCAGGGCAGGACGAGATGCCAGGCCCACTGGACCGGATCCTCGCCGAACGGGACGTAGCCGTTCTTGGGCACGACATCGAGCGCGAACGCGAAGACCGTGATGCCGATCATCCCGGCGAGATAGGCGGGCAGGGAGACCCCGGCCATCGCGACCGCCATGGTGATCCGGTCGGCCGCGCTCCCCCGGCGCAACGCCGACAGCACGCCGAGGCCGACGCCGGTGACGAGCCAGAGGGCGGCGGCACCGAGCGCGACCGAGAAACTCACCTCGATCCGTTCACCGATCTCCGTCAGCACCTCGACGTTGTTCTGGAAGTCGTAGCCGAAACACGGGGCACCGCACTGGATCGCGGTGACACCGGTGCCGAACGTCCGCCCGGCGAAGATGCCGCCGAGGAATTCGGCGAACTGCCGGTACCACGGCGCGTCGTACCCCATGAACTCCCTTGCCAGCGCGAGGCTTTCCGGGGAGCAGGGGCGACCGCAGGCCATCCTGGCCGGGTCGGCGGGCAGCAGGTAGAACACCACGAACGTCACGAAGGTGACGATCAGCAGGACGAGCACCATGCCGGCGAACCGGCCGAGCACGAAGCGCAGGGCACGCATCAGTCCCGGCCTCCCGACCGCGGGTCGAGCGTGTCGCGCACGGCGTCGCCGACGACGTTGAACGCCAAGGTGACCAGGAACAGCATCAGCCCCGGGAACACCAGGTACAGCGGATCGGTCTCGAAGAAGTCGATCGCGGTGCTGATCGTCCGGCCCCAGCTCGGGGTCGGCGGCAGGACACCGACCCCCAGGAAGGAAAGCGCCGCCTCGCTGCCGATCATCGACGGGATCGACAGGCTCGCCACGACGATGACCGGCGCCCACAGGTTCGGCAGCAGCTCACGGGTGAAGACGTGCCACGGTCCCCCGCCCATCGCCTTGGCCGCCGACACGAAGTCGCGGCCGCTCAGCGAAAGCGTCTGCGCGCGGACGATCCGCGCGACCCGCGGCCAGCCGAAGAGGCCGAGGACGACGATCAGCAAGGGCTGGCGCGGGAAGTCGGGTGGCGCCATCGCGCCGAGCGCGATCATGAAGATCAGGTACGGGAAACCCAGGATCACGTCGGCGGTCCAGGTGACCACCCGGTCCCACCAGCCGCCGAGGTAGCCCGCGGCCGCCCCGATCACCACGCCGAGGGCGGTGGCCAGCGCCGTCGCGCCGAGCCCGACCAGCAACGACGTCCTGGCGCCGTGGGCCACCAGGGCGAACAGGTCGATCCCGGTGAGCGGTTCCACCCCGAACCAGTGGGATCCGCTGACGCCGCCCAGGGATCCGGCGGGCAACCCGGTCGGCCCGAGGTTGGCGATGTCCGGGGTCAGGCTCTGTCCTTCGACCAGGACGAGCAGGTCCGCGGCCACCGCCATGACCAGGATCAGCACCACGACGATCGCGCAGGTGAGCGTCCATCCACTGGACCGGACCGCGTGCCACACCGCGGACGGCAGTGAACGCGCCGCCGTCGGCGGGACGCCTTCGGGCAGCAGCAAGGGATCGGGCACAGCACCTACTCGGGGTCAGCTGATCGGGTGACGATCAGGGACCCTAAAGAAAGAAAACCGCCGCACCCAGCCTTGACACTTCCGTCTCACCAGCTGGACTGTGAGCTATCCGGCACTGGCGAGTCCTTTTTGGACAAAGACGGCGTTCCGGCCTAGGAACCGTAGGCGCGGACGAAGGTGTCGACGGCCGATTCCGCGATGCCCTCGAGTTCTTTCTCCGGGAGTGTGCGAGCGCCCAGGCGAGAGCGTGATTCCAGCGGTCCGATCAGCAGGGCGAGGAAGTGTTCGGCGGCCGTGTCCGGGTCGCAGGGGCGGAGCGCGCTGGAAAGGGCGAGGCGGGCGAACCGGTCGGCCAGCGCCTCGGTCAGGTGCACCGACGTGCGTTCCTGCATGGCGACCGCCAGCTCCGGGAACGTGGCCAGTTCGGCGAAGGCCAGCGACCGAAGCGCGTGCGAACGCTCGCCGGCACAGATCCGCAGCAGCCCGGTGGCCGCGACGCCGAGGGTCGCGCGGACGTCGGCACCCGTTTCGCGGAGCGGTTCGATGGCGGCGAACGTCTCGGCGGCGACACTGTCGGCGGCGGCCGCCATGGCGCCGCGGAACAGTGTTTCCTTGTCGCCGAAGTGGTTGTAGACGGTGGGTTTCGCGGCCTTCGCCTCGTCCGCGATCTCCTGGACGGACGCTCGCGCGTAACCGCGTCGAGCGAAGACCGTGAAGGCCACGGCCAAGATCCCCTCGCGCTTCGAAATCCGGTCTTGCACCTGAACCCGCCCGTTCACTATGTTGAACTCGTGAGTTCAATCTACGGGAGGAAGTCTTGATCGTCCAGTTCATGCGCTTCGCGTTCCGCAAGGAGAGCACCGAGGACCAGAAGGCCCGGGCCCTGGAGTTGATCCGCCGGACAGCGGCGGTGGAGTCACTGTCGTTCTCCACGGTCGGCAGGCTCCTCGGCGATCCGGCCGAGGGCTACACCCACGGCTACTCCTTCGGCCTCGCCGACCTCGACGCTTTCCAGCGCTACATGTACGACCCGGTCCATCTGGCCGGGGATCCGGAAATCCTGCCGCACTACGGCAAGCTGCACGTCGGGCTCGCCGTCTCCGACGACCCCGATCCGGAGCTGGCCGCGAAGATCACCGCCGTCTACGAAGGCAAGCTCGCCAGGTATCCCGAGTGGGAGCGGCTGATGGCGGCGATCCCCGAAGTCCGCTTCGGCTGACCACGGTCAGGTCGTCGCCTGCCGATGCTGCTCGGCGAAGAGCCGCGCGACGAGCCCGACACGGCTCGACACCGCGGTCTTGCCGAAGAGAGCCTTGAGGTGGTCGCGGACGGTGTGGGGCGAGAGGAACAGGGCCGAGGCGATCTCGGCGGTGGGCAGGCCCCGCGCCACGAGGTGGGCGACTTCGAGTTCACGCGGGGTCAGCCCGTACGCCTCGGCGACGATGCCCGTGAGGTCGGCGGCGGCCGCGGGTTCGATGACCAGCGCCACCGGCCCCGGTTTCCCGTCGAGGCCGGTGAGGCAGGAGGCGTGGCAGGTCAGCCACACGCCGTCGACGGTGCGGATCCGGACCCGGGCGCTGCCGCGATCCCGGCCCAGCGCGATCGCCCGTGCCTGCAGCGCCGCGCCCGCCACCCAGATCGGCAGGTTCAGGCCCAGCGCCGAAGGAACGGACGGGCCGTCAGGCAGCCGGGCGAGATACCGCCGCGCCTCTTCGTTGATCGAGGTCGCCTCACCATCCGGGTCGAGGAGCAGCAGCCCCGGCGCGGAAGAGCCCTCCGCACCGTCCGATCCGGACGGACGAGCGAACCGGCGCAGCCGTCCCGCGAGGGGTTCGGACAACCCGGCGAGCAGGGCGACCTCGTCCGGCGCGAACTCGGCGCCGCCGTGCATGCGGAACAGGCTGACCAGCCCCCACGGCCGGTCGCCGACGCGCAGCACCGCCCGGAGTTCGTCGTCCACGCCTTGGGCCCCGAGCAGGCGCCGGTATCGCGCACTGCGCGCGGGCACGCCACCGGTGGCCGCGCGGAGCGCCGCCGCCGGGACGGCCGCGCGGGTGAGGTCGCGGAACGGGAGGACGTTCTCCTCCAGGAACTCGCTCTCCCAGTACGCGCCGCATCCCTCACCGGAGCCCAGGTTCTCCACCAGCATCGGCGCGGTGACCAAGCCGGTTTCCGGGTCGGTCGCCGTCCACACGGCCGCGTCGAACGGGACGAGCCGCCGGAGCCTGGCCGAGGCGCGGGTGAACAGGTCCAGCGCGCCGCCCGCGCGCTCGGCCGCCGCTACGACGCCGGCATGACGGCGTGGATCGCTCACGAGAACTTCCTCCTGCTGATCGGTGCTTCGGTGACGATGCCCGCTCTCCCGCTCCGGGCCCATCCCTCGTTCGAGGGGGTCTTGCCCGGCGAATCCGCCGCGGGCGAGGGATGGAGCACGGCCCCCGCCACGGCGAGGCTCACCGGCATGGACATCGCAATCGTCGGAGGGGGCGCGGCCACGGTCGCCCTGCTCGACACACTGGCGGCCATCGCCGACGGGCCCGCCACCGTCACCGTTTTCGAGCCGTCCGCGCGGTTGTGGCGCGGCCGCCCGTACGGACCGGACCTGGACACCGTGCTCGTCAACTCCCCACCCGCCCTCATGTCGATCCGCCACGCGGACTTCGGGCACTACGCCGCCTGGCTGGGCGAGCGTGGCGCCTCTCACCTTGATGAACTCCTGGGACAGCCGCTTGTTCCCCGCGCGCTCTACGGCGGCTACCTGGAACACACCGCGGAGGCGGCGATCGCCGCGCTACGGGAGCGCGAAGTGACGGTCCGGGTGATCGGACGGCGTGTCACCGCGATCGCCCGCGCCGGCGAACGGCTCGTCCTGCGCACCGACGACGGACGAGCGCACGAAGCCGACCGGGTGACGCTTTGCGTGGGCGGAGGGCCACCGCACGACCACTACGGACTCGGCGGGGCCACCGGGTTCGTCGCCGATCCGTACCCGCTGGCGCGCACTCTCGACCGGATCCCGGCCCGGAGCCCGGTGGCGGTCATCGGCAGCGGCCTGACGGCGGTCGACGTCGTCGTGTCGCTCGCGGCGCGCGGGCACACGGGCCCGATCTCGCTGGTGTCGCGCACCGGTCTGCTCCCCCACGTCTGGCAGCGCCCGCTCGACCGGCGCCCACGACAGGTCACGGTGGACCGGGTGACCGCGCTGCATCGCGGAAACGGCACGGTCACCCTCGACGATCTCGTCCGGCTGATGCGTTCCGAACTCGCGGAAACCGGAGAGGACTTCGACGACGTCGTGGCCGATCTGCTCTCGGCGGAATCCGAACCGCCCACCGAACGCCTGCGGCGCCAACTGGCCACTGTGGACGATCCCGCGCTCGGACGCCGTGTCCTGCAAGAGACGGCGCATACCGTCGGCCCCTTGGCCTGGCGGTTGCTGCCGGAGGCCGACCGTGCCCTGCTGTGGCGGCGATCCCGCCTGGCGAGCAGCCTCGTCTCGCCCATGGTGCCGGTGAACGCGGCGATCCTGCTCCGGCTGCTGGACAGCGGGCAACTCCGCGTCACCGCGGGCATCCGGGAAATCCAGGCCGCACAAGGGGGATTCAGGTTGCACAGTGCCGCGGGGACGTCGAGTGCGGACGTCGTCGTCAACGCCGTGAATCCGGCGCCGCACGCCGTACCGCGGGCGGCGGAGCCCCTGACCGCGTCACTGCTCGCGGGTGGCCTGGCCACCGCGCATCCCGACGGCGGTCTCGTCCCGGCCGATCCGCGCCTGGCCGTCGTCGGGGACTTCGCGGGCGGCGGGCCGTTCATCACCTCCGGCATCCCCGGGGTCGCGGCCCAGGCCGCCCGGGTGTTCCCGGCGGTCAGCGGCGCCCGGCGGCCAGGATGACGAGGAACTGCCCGCCGCCCGGCTCGACGGCCGCGGTCACCGGCAGCCCGGGGACCAGCCGCGAGAACCGGTCCACCAGCCAGTCCGCGGCCTCGCGGGCGTCCTGCTCGGTCGGGCACCGGGCGACCATCTCGCGGCCGCCCTTGCGCTCCAGCCTCCCGGCGACGGTGATCAACGGCGCGGGTTCGACCACGTGCAGGCGGTCCGGCCAGGCGATGACCACCTTGACGGCGCCCTTGCGGGTGTTGCATCCGCGATGCGCGAGCCGTTCGGCGATCTTGGCCTTCCGATCGGCGGTCCTGCTGTCGACGCTGGGTCCTCGAGCGTCGTTCACCGACATGTCGGGGTCGACCGGTTCGTCGCACACCCAGCACCGCCAGCCGTCGCGTTCGGCCACGTCATCGAGGAGACTCATCCGGGCAAACTAGCCTGCCCGGACGCCGGACCGCACACCGCGTGCCTGCGGCCGGTACGGGGTCGGCCGCCTCGCTCGGCTGATCTTGATCTCAGCCGGTAATGTCCGGTTCATGAGCGACGCGCCGCCGACCCCCTCCGAGGCCTTCGACCTTCTGCTCACCGGTAACCGGCGGTTCGTCGCCGGCACCCCGGAGCACCCGAACCAGGATGCCACCCGCCGGGCCGAAACCGCCCCGGTACAGCGCCCCTTCGCCGTTCTCTTCGGCTGTTCGGACTCGCGACTGGCCGCCGAGATCATCTTCGACCGCGGTCTGGGTGACCTGTTCGTCGTCCGCACCGCCGGGCACGTGGCCGGCACGGAGGTGCTGGGCAGCATCGAGTACGCCGTCAGCGTCCTCGGCTGTCCCCTGGTCGTCGTGCTGGGCCATGACTCCTGCGGCGCCGTGGCCGCGACCCGCGCGGCGCTGACCGAAGGGCTCGGCACCAACAGTTTCGTCCGCGACGTCATCGAGCGGGTCACCCCGAGTGTCCTCGCCGCCCACGCCGCCGGGCTCACCGGCGACGACGACATCATCGACGAGCACATCCGCAACACCGTCGACCTCCTGGCCGACCGCTCCCGGCTGCTCGCCGACAAGATCGACGCCGGGGAAGCCGCCATCGCCGGACTCTCCTACCACCTCGCCGACGGCAGCGCGCGCGTCGTCACCACCCGAGGACTTCCTGAGGGATAAGACAAAGGCGGCCGTGTCAGGGCGGTGTCAGCACCGCGTCAGCGCACTCCTCCACCGTGATCTCGGACAAGTCATCCGAGCTTCACCAGGAGGGACGCGACATGGTCGACGGAAGATCCGAGCAGGGGCACGTCCGGCGCAGGACCGTGCTGACCGGAGCGCTCACCGCCGGTGCGCTCGCCGGTCTCGCGGGGCGCGGCAACGCGGCGGAGAGCGGCCATGGTGGCGACGACGTCGAGCACGGCTGGGGGAAGGTCGCCGACGTCTTCCGCAGGAACTTCAAGGACGGCCCCGGCGAAGTCGGCGCGGCGTGCAGCGTCTACGTCGGCGGCCGCCCGGTCGTCAACCTGTGGGGCGGTCTCGCCGATCGCGATACCCACCGGCCGTGGCGCAGGAACACCATCGTCCAGGTCGCGTCCACGACGAAGGGTGCCACCGCGATCTGCGCCCATCTGCTGGCGCAGCGCGGCGAACTGGATCTGGACGCCCCCGTGGCCCGGTACTGGCCGGAGTTCGGCGCCGCGGGCAAGGAGCGGATCACGGTGCGCTGGCTGCTGTCGCACCAGGCGGGCCTGCCGCTCGTCGACGGGCCGCTGACCTTCGAGCAGGCCTGCGCCTGGCATCCGGTCATCCGGGCGCTCGAAGCGCAGAAACCGCTGTGGAAACCGGGAACCGAACACGTCTACCACAGCGTCACCTTCGGTTTCCTGGTCGGAGAAGTCGTGCGCCGGATCTCAGGCAAGTCACTGGGCACGTTCTTCGCCGACGAAGTCGCCCGCCCGCTCGGGCTCAGTGCCTGGATCGGGCTGCCGGAGAGACAAGAGCACCGGGTGGCCAAGATCCACAACGCCGCGCCGTTCACCCTGGAAGAACTGATCGCGGGGATGATCAAGGTGACCGGACTCGACGCGGACACCGTCACCCGCTGGGTCACCGCCCTGTGGGCCCCGGGCTCCGTGCAGGCCAGGGCCGGTGAACTGGGCGGTGCTCTGGACCCCACGACCGACTACTTCTCCTCCCGCGCCTGGCGCGCGGCGGAGTTCCCGGCCGCGAACATGCTCACCGACGCACGATCGCTGGCCCGGATGTACGCCGCCACGGTGAGCACCGTCGACGGGGTACGGCTGCTCGATCGGGCGACGGTCGAGAAGATGACCGCCGTCCAGACCGACAGGACACCGATGCACGGCCTGCCGCCGGGACTGGACATCCCGGCCGACCGCTCCTTCAACATGTCGCTCGGGTTCTGGCGGGCCTGCCCGCCGATGCCGATGACCGGGCCTGGGTCGTTCGGGCACCCGGGTTCCGGCGGATCGATCGGCTTCGCGGATCCCGACGCCGGTGTCGGCTTCGGTTATGTCACCAACCTCTGGAACTTCCGGCCCGACGACCCGAGGGCGGCGAACCTGACCAAAGCCGTGCGAGCCTGCCTCGGCTGAGGCTTATGGGTCGGGTTGGTCGTGAGCACGCCACGTTTGCCCTTCTCCTCGCTACGTTCAAATCGGCAAGGGCACGCCGGCGAGCGCGAGCACCGTCCCCGCGCAGGCCGCGGCGAGGATCGTGGTCACCACGCCACGCCGTAGCGCGAACAACAGGATCACGGCTCCGGCGAGGACGGCGTACTGCCACGCTTGGGTCAGGCTGAGCGCGAGCGGGATCGCCGAGCCGAGGATCGCGCCGACAGCGGCCGGGCCCGCGCCGTCGAGGAACGCCCGCACGTTCGGATTGCCGCGAAGCCGGTCGAAGTGCTTGGCACCGAACAAGACGAACAGGAACGACGGGGCGAAGGCGACCAGTGCGGCCAGGATGCCACCGGCGAGCCCGGCCGCGGCGTACCCGACGACGGCGACGGTCTGCACCACCGGCCCCGGGGTGACCTGGCCGAGGGCGACCGCGTTGAGGAATTGCCCGGCGCTCATCCAGTGGTAGGTGTTCACCGCGTCGTCCTGCATGAGCGGGATGATCACGAAGCCGCCGCCGTAGGACAGCATCCCGACCTTGAGGGCCACCCACGCCACGGACGCGAACACACCGGCGCCCGCGACCGCGGTGGCCCACGATTGGGCGGGTACGGCGAGAAGCGCCGTACCCGCTCCACCGGTCCGCGTGCGGTGCGCGGTCAGTTCGATCAACCCGCAGCCGAGCAGGACCAGCACCAGCCACGGACCGAGCGTGGCCGCCGACGCGATACCCGCGAGGACGTACAGGGCCCAGCGAATCCGGCTGGTGGTGGCCGCACGCCGCCAGCCCGCCGGGACCAGGCCGGCGCCCGCGTGCACCGCGACGGCGGCGACCGCCGCGCCCGCGCCCGCTCCGGCCCCACGGACCCAGGCAGGCGGAGACCCGGTGAGGAACAGTGCCGCCAGCCCCAAGATCACCACGAGACCGGGAACGATGAACGCCGCACCCCCGACCAGCGCTCCCACGCGTCCGCGCACCCGCCAGGCGGTGAAGATCGCCAACTGGGTCGACGCCGGGCCGGGCAGCAGGTTGCAGGCGGCGATCGCGTCTTCGAATTCGTGGTCCGACAACCACTTCTGGCGCTGCACGCACAACTTACGGAGCAACGCGATGTGAGTCGGCGGGCCGCCGAAGCCGATGCACCCGATCCGCCCCCATTCCTTCAGCACTTTCCCGAGGCTCGGCGCGGCGGTTTCATCCTTTGTGGACTTTCCCGGCGTCCCGGGTTCCTCCGTCATCGGGCGGGCGAACCGAGCTGGGCGGTGAGAAACCCGATCCGGCGGTCGAGCTCGACGGCGAGGCGGCGGAACGCCGGATAGGTCTCCCCCAGTTCGTCGGCTTCCCTGGCCGGATCCGGCAGGCTCCAGTGGACGACGCGCGGATGACCGGGGAATTCCGGGCAGACCTCGCGGACACGATCACACAGGCTGATCACCCACTGAAAACGGTGGCGACGAAGACCGTCCACTGAGGCCGGTTCGTGGGTCAAGGCGATGCCGCGCTCGGCGAGGGCCCGCACGGCGTGGGGATGCAACGGTTTCGGATGACTTCCCGCGCTGGACACCTCGACCGACCCACCGGCTCGATGTCGCAGCAACGCCTCGGCCATCGGTGACCGGCCACTGTTGCCGGTGCACACGAACAGCACCTTGGGCCGGGACGCCGTTCGCTTCTCACTCCCCAGGTTCGGCACGAGACCGGGGTGCAGCGCGCTCCCCGCTTCGGCCAACGAATCCGCGCACCGTTCGAGATCGAGGTGGTAATACGTGTCTCGGCCGTCGAAGCTGCTCTGCCGCGCCGTGACCAGCTCCGCCGCCCGCAACTTGCGCAAGTGGTACGACACCAGGTTCTGCGGCTGCCCGACGCTCTCCACCAGCTCCCGCACCCGGCGATCGCCATGCGCCAGCTCGCGCAGCAATCGCCAGCGCAGCGGTTCACTCGCCAGCCGCACGAACGGCGGCGGCTCGGACATCCCGGTGATCGTCACGAGAGGGAGGGTACATCAATGCAGATTGATGTACCTGGATTTGTCGTCCCGCCGCCCCCTCGGCGCGTGACAAGATACGTACTTTGGTTCGCGACGCGAGGAGGGCGCCGGTGTCTCGACGGGCGGTGTTGGGGCGGGCGGCCCTCTGGGTGGCGCTGGCGTTGGGGCTCTCGATCATGTGGGGCCGCTACGGCGCCGCCACGGCGACCACGTTGCTGACCATCATTTCGGGAGGCGCCGCGTTGGCGCAGCTCGTCACCGCTTTGCGCTGGCGATCCAGACAGGACGCGTCGAGCACGTCGGAGCAACTGGACCGGGCCTCCGAGGCACTGGCCTGGGAGGTTCGCACCCAGTGGGAAGCCGAAGCCGGCCGAAGACTTCTCGACGAGGCGGATGGGCTGCCGCTGCGCTGGGAGGCGAAGAACGGCTCGGCCACCGGTGATCTGGCCGAGCTCGTCACCTCGTACGCCGACGCCCCTCGACGGCTCGTGGTGATCGGTGATCCCGGATCGGGCAAGACGGGCCTGTGCATGTTGCTGACGCTGGAGTTGCTGCGCCGGCCGTCACCATCGCGGGCGCCGGTACTGCTGCAGATCTCCTCCTGGAATCCGTCCGACGACTTTCACGCCTGGCTCATCCGCAGCATCCTCGAGTTCTACCCGTTCCTCGGCAACGAGGCGCGATACGGGGCCACCGCCGTCCGGGATCTCCTGGCGCAGCACCGGATCCTGCCGGTGCTGGACGGGCTGGACGAAATGGCCGAGGACCGCCGGACGGCCGCGTTGCAGACGATCGGGCTCGATCGCCGCAGCGGCGAGCCGCTGGTCCTGACGTCCCGGACCGCGGAATTCGAAGCGACCGGAATCGTCCGCGACGCGTTGGTGGTGCGGTTGCTGCCCTTGACCGCGGACATCGCGGCGGAGTACCTGCTCGACGTCGCGCCCACCACGAAACTCGACCGGTGGGACCCGGTACTGGCCCAGCTCACCGAGGACGACGGCGGACCGGTCGCCGAAGCACTCCGCACGCCACTGATGCTCTATCTCGCCCGCACGGCTTACGCCGATCCCAGCACCACTCCGGCGGAACTGCTGGAACTTCCCGACGCCCGGCAAGTCGAAGAACACCTGCTCGACGCCTTCGCCGTGCAGGTGTTCGCCTACCGGCCGCCTTCCGCTCTCGCCACCGCGTCACGTCCGTCGCGGCACTGGGATCCGGCGAAGGCCGAGCGCTGGCTCGCCGCTCTCGCCCGGATGACCGAGGGCGACATCGCTTGGTGGCGGCTGTATCGCGCGGTTCCGAAAGCGGTGTTCATCGGCACCGGGATGCTCGTCGGCGGGGGCGCGTGCACCCTGCTGGGCTGGCTGATGTTCGGTTTGTTCGGCCGTCCCGGTTTCGGCGCGCTGCTCGGGCTCGCCGTCGGACTCACCGGCGGTCTGGCACTCGGGCTCGTCCCGACCGAGGCGCCGCGACGGTTCGTCCCGCGGATGCTGCGCCGCAGCGAGCTCACCAGAGATCTGGGATTCGGCCTGATCGGCGCCGTGGTCGGCGGGCTGGTGGTCGGGATCCTCTACGGCGGGGGATTCGGCATCGCGATCGGCCTGGTCTTCGGGATCGCCTTCGGTGTGGTCCGCCGGTTCACCGAGCCGACCGAACCACGCGAGGCCGTCACCCCCGCCAGCGTGATGCGAAGCGACCGATTCGCCGTCCTGTACGCCGCCGGGCTCGGCGGTCTGGTCGGTGCCCTGGTGGGCGCGTTCATGGGCGGGGTGGTCGGCGCGGCCACCCGCGGGCTGGTGGTCCCGATCGACAATCCGGTCCTGGTCGGCCTGCTGGGCGCGGCGGTCGGCGCGCTGCTCGGCGCCTTCGGCCTGGCTCTGATCGTTCAGTCCACCAGCGCGTCGGGACGTTCCACCACCACGCGGGTCTGGCTGGCGCTGTGGGGCGTCACTCCGTTGCGGCTCATGACCTTCCTGGACGACGCACGCCGTCTCGGGGTGCTGCGCCAGGTCGGTCCGTACTACCAGTTCCGGCACGCGCTGCTTCGTGATCGGCTGGCGCGGCGACGGTGATCACCACAGGGGTGCCCAGCAGCCAATAAGTCCGCCTGCCGGACGGTTGCAGGCCATACCGTGCCTGCGGGAACCGCACCTGAGCCTGCGCTCCCGGCTTCAAGGTGCGGCGGAACTCCAGATCCCCCAGCCGCCGGTACACGCGTTCCCAGCCGGCCGCCGGATAGACGAAGTCCAGCTTGACCCGGGCGTCGTCGTACCGGCGCCGCAGGTCCCGCACGTCTTCAGGATCCGTGAGGTCGCGGACCTCGCCGTCCACGACGACGCGCATCACCTCGAATCGGCCGTCCCGTAACGACGCCGACCGCTCGGCCAGCCACACGGGCTCGAACGCGTACTGGCGTCGCTCGTCGGCGACCAGCACCATCGCCCGCAACGCCGTGTACACCACCAGCGCGACGCCGCCTACGGTGAACGCCTCGCGGAAGGCGCCGGCGACCACGAACTGCCCCATCGCCACCAGCGCGACCGCCGCCGTCACCAGCCAGAGAGTCTGCCGATGCGCCCGCGCGAACGCCGGTTCCCGGAGCATCGTCAAGCTCCGCAGAAGGGAATCGGTTCCCCAGCGGGAAGGCGGCAGCGGTATCGCAAGATCGGGACGGAGCGTAATCGGTTCGAAGGGGGCGCTGTCCGGCACCATTCTCACCATCCTCCGACCGTCGAACCGCTGATCAATTCCCGTGTCGCCGCTGTCCTGCCTTCTGCACCAGATTGTCGCCCGGCCGCACCAGCACGCCGAACGGCGTGGACGCGGGCGGTCCGCCGACCCCCAATCCTGGCCAGTGCAGCCGGAGAAAGGCTATCCACAGAATGGCGTAGAGCACCGCGGAAAAGGGTCGAATGCGCCCATAGTAGTCGCTGAGCGGCCTCCGCATCACCCGAAACAGCCGACAGATGTCACTCAAGGTCACCTCGCCGCGGACGGCGGCCGTCACCACCCCGGCCTGCCGGTCCAGCGCCACGTCCTGATAGTCGTCGAGCAGCTGCAGCACACCGCCCACGTCGCGGATCAACGACATTTCGCGGTCGCTCATCGACGGCCGCATCAACGCGAACAGCACGACGATCGCCGCCCCGCCCTTGGCTTCGGTGATCTCCGCCAACGTCAACGCCGGGATCGCCGGATCACTCTGCTGGCGGGATCGTGCCTGATGTTCGTGCACCGCCGTCAACGCCGCGAAGATCGGATCGTCCCGGCCACGGCCGAGCCGCCGTTCCACCTCGCGATAGAGCTCGCACAAGAGCCGCTCGACATCGTTGCGTGGCGAGAACGGGCCGCCGTCGAACAGCACGGACAATCTCCGGACAAGCTCCTCGGAGCCGAATTCGTCGAGCAGGTCGTCGTACAACCGCGCGACCGCGCCTCCGAGTACCGCCAAATCCGCTCTGAACGGCACCCCGGCCATCGTCGTGTATCCCTGGATCAGAAAACCGGCCTTGGCGCCCGCCGAACAAAGCGAGCGTCCCACATGCTCACGCAGCCCAGGGTCACCCACCGCGGCATCGACGATCGGGGCGACCACCCCGCCATACGCCGCGACGTACTCCGCCGCGCGGCGCCGGACCCCCCGCACCGGACCGGCCAGCCCCGCGGACCTGCCCAATGCGCCCAGATCCCGCCAGAATCCTCCACCCATCCCCTGATACTCAGGTGATCACGGGAACAAAGTCGAGACGCCATGGCGGTACAGCTACATTCCGGATTTCAAGACGTCGATCTCGCAGCCCGGCGCGGCCGGATCGAAGCCGTGCTCGACCAGCCAGCGGATCCCCAGCAGGCTGCGCGTCGACCACCACGCGCGGATCACGTCGAGGTCGACGTCGGCACCGTAGCCGTCGATCACGTCGCCGAGGTGCTCCTCGTGTCCGAGCGTCAAGGTGGCGAGGTCGAACAGCGCGTCGCCCCGGGCGGCCTCGGTCCAGTCGAGCACACCGGTGATCTCGTCTCCGTCGGTGAAGACGTGCGCGATCTGCAGGTCACCGTGGATGAACACCGGCGTCCACGGCCGGAGCGCGGCCTCGGCGATCTCGCGGTTGCGCGTGACCAGGTCGGCAGGCAGGACGCTGTTCGCGACGAGCCACTCGCATTCCCTGTCGAGGTCTGCCGCGAAATCGCCAGGACTCCGGCCTGGCCACGGGGGCAAGGGCGCGTCGTGCACTCTCCGCACGGCGGCCCCCGCCGCGGCCCAGGCCTCCGGCGACGCGGTGGACGGCTCGCCGAGACGGCCGAGCGCCCTGCCGGGCAGCGCGGCGAGCGCGAGCACGGGCGGCTTCCGCCACAGCACCTCCGGAGTCGGGATCGGCGCCAGGCTCATCGCCTCGACCTCGACATCGGCGCGTGCCTGATCGGTGTCGATCTTCAGGAACAGCTCACCGACCCGCAGCGTCGCGCACTCGTGGTGTGCGACAACGACCTCGACCTCCGCCATGACGGCCATTGTCACCGGGAAGAACGCGGACGTCGCCGTATTTATGGTCCCTGGTACAACGGTGTCGGCCGAGATCATCTCCGGGAGGGAGCGGCATGTCCGAGCTGCGGCAAGCCCGCGTGACCGACCACGGCGCGATCGTCGACCGGGTGCACCGGTGGTGGGGCGACTCACGCACTCCCGCGCAGGCGCGAGAACTCTCCCTCTTGCTCCCCAAGCTGTTCTTGCAGTTCTTCTCCGGCACGAGCCTGGTCCTGGAGGACGAAACCGGTGTCAGGGCTTTCCTTGTCGGCTTCTACGCCGCCGACAATGACGTGGAGGCGTACATCCATTTCGTTGGAGTGGACCCGAAGCTTCGCGGACAAGGCACCGCTCGCCGTCTGTACACGACCTTCTTCCAGCGTGCCGCCGAGGCCGGCCGGACGGAGGTGCGGGCGATCACCTCGCCGGGCAACACCGGATCGATCGCCTTTCACCGCGCCATGGGGTTCGCGCTCGAACCCGGGGACCGGGTGGTCGACGGGCTTCCCCTGCACGGCGACTACGACGGGCCTGGTCATGATCGGGTGTGCTTTCACAAGAGGATCTGACCGTGAAGGCGGGTGTTCTCGCGTTCGCGCAGGGGTTCAGCGGCCGAACCGTGACTGCGACTGCGCAGGGACACGTTCGCCCTGGATCCGAATGTCGGCCGCGCCTCTTCGATCCGTTGTAGATCGCCGGTTGTCAGCTCGACGTCGAGTGCGCCCAGGTTCTCTTCCAGACGTTGCGGCTTGGTGGTGCCAGGGATCGGCACGAACCACGGCTTCTGCGCCAGCACCCAGGCGAGAGCGATCTGGGCCGGCGTGGCTCCTTTGTCGTCGGCAATCTGCTGCCTGGACGAAGGCGCCCTCGCGCTCCGCCACTAGCCCCGCAAGACCAGCACCACTGAAAGTTGACGAGCTGGCGTTGCCCCGTTTGCCCGGGTTTTGCGTGATGCGGGCATGCCGAGGGGCCCGTCGCCGGCGTGGCCGACGGGCTCCTCGGGTCAAGCGTGGGTGTTACGCCGCGATCTTCGCAACGGATCCAGATACTGCGGCGGGATGAACTCCGGTAGTCCATCCCCGGCCATCCGGACTTCCCAATCCCCGTGGTGGATCAGCCGGTGATGGAAACCGCACAGCAGCACGAGGTTGCGGAGGTCGGTGGGGCCGCCGTCTGCCCAGTGATGAATGTGGTGGGCGTGACAGTTCTTTGGCCTGCGATGACACCCCGGGAACGCGCAGCCCCGGTCACGGATGTTGAGTGCCCGGCGCTGGCCGGGGGTGACGAACCGTCTCAGCCGTCCCACGTCCAGCGGCTCACCAGCCGCGTTCATCACCACCGGGAGCATCAGGCAGTCGCAGGCCGCCATCCGTGCCTCGCGGGCGGTCATCTTTCCGACGAAGTCCACACACGCCGTGCCCAGACCGGACTTCAGCTCGTCGAGGCCAATGGTGACGTGGATCAACGTCCGGTAGCCGCTGGTCCCAGGCTGATCCGGGCACGCGACCGCCAAGTCCAGCAGCTCGGCCCAGGCATCGCCCTGACGCTCGGCCTTCGTGCGCAGATCGGCTTGGCCGAACTCGTCCATCGGTCGAGGCTTCGCATACGCCTCAAGCACGGCCGCGGTGCGGGCACCCAACTCGTCGTCGAGGAGGCCGTTCAGTGTCCAGTAGCCGTCTTTGCGGCGTTCCAGGGTGACTTCCCGGCGGGGCTGGGCGGGTTCGGGATCTTTGGGTTCCTTGCCGTCCGGATCCAACCAGCCCAGCAGCTGGTCCCCGAGATCCGACACCTGCTGGGGACCCGCCTTCCGGGCGAGATCGGCGAGGGTTGTCTCCGCGTGCTCCCGATCCTCCACCGATACCTCGGCGGGGATTTTCCGGAGGATCTCCACGATCTGCTTGATCCGTTCCTCGCCGATCGCGCCGTCCGCCGCCGCAACAGCTGTCGCCGGTGCGAAGGCCGGGATCTCCGTGCCATCCAAGCCACGCGTCGGATTCAGATCGACAGCACGCTTCACATACGGCCGCGCCTCGCCCTGGCTCAGTCCGGCGATATCGGCGAACCACGCCACCGTTGTCCCATAACCGTATAAGTCTTTCGCGCCACGAGAATCAATCTCCGCCAGATACCGCCCCAAACCGGCGGAGGCGACCCGCACCACCTGCAGAAACTGTTGCACGCCATGAGCAAGCTCCAGCTTGCCAGCGCGCCACAACTCCTGCGGCAACTCGGGAACAAAGGCCTCGGACACCCCACAATAATACCGCACATCTATCGAACAGGTGTTCGTACTTTAAGCAACAATGAACCGAATAAAAGCCACTGAAGGGTGATTTGGCGAAGCCGCTCGGTCACAAGTCGCGAGCACCCGAGCAGCATTGCGGGAGGAACGGTCCACGACCACTCGAAACCGGGAAGTCCCTGACTCGACGTCGTCGGGCTCCCACAGAACCGACACCACCAAAGTCCATACGCGACAGCCCCGGTGCAGCCGGACCGAACCGGATCGTGTCGGGATTTCCTTCCCTGCCAACGGACTCCCGGCAGCCCGCGATCGCGTCCAGGCGACCCACAAGCTAGCCAGAACGTTCGTTTGCATCAAACCGCGCCCTTGAAGCGGTTCACCCGAACGGCCGTTAACCACTTACTCCCGTCGGACGACTTCCTGGCACGAGAGGAGACCGTCATGAACGCGCTCGAGCCTTACCAAGGCACCCTGATCACCTACTCCGTCCTCCGCAGGCTCGTGGGGACGATCGGCTTGGTTCTGCCGATTGTGCTCGGCCTGGGCGGCTACCTGCTGTTCGGCCTGCCGCTGCGCCCGTCGATCAGCGCGTACTATCACACCGGAATGCAGGACTGGTTCGTCGGCAGCATGTTCGCCTTCGGGGTGTTTCTGCTGGCCTACCGGCTCGGCAAGGCGGACAACTGGATCGCGACCTTCGCCGGAATCCTCGCCATCGCGGTCGGGCTGTTCCCGACGGCCCCTGAGAACGCGACCGAACGCCCAGCAACAGCCGTGATCCACTTGATATGCGCCGCAGGGCTCTTCGTGCTGCTGGCGGCCCTGTCGATCCTGTTCGCCCGACACCGCACGGGTTACACACCAGCACGCTGGAGGCAATGGGCCCACCGCATCTGCGGCGGCCTGATCCTCCTCTCGGTCGCCGGTTCCGCCTTGGTGATCGCGACGACCAGCGACGACCTCCGAACCGCCACATCCTGGGTGTTCTGGTGGGAGACCCTGGGCGTGGTGGCGTTCGGGCTTTCGTGGTTCATGACCGGCCGCCCCATCCTCCCGAAGGCCGTCCCGATCATCCCCACCGACGACGAACCGGTTCCACTACCCGTCACCTGACCGCGGCGGGCGCCCGTGAGCGCCCGCCGCCGTCACTTCAGGCTCACTTGCGGCCGTTGATATCCGCCGTCGTGATCGCGAACCGGCCGACCGCCCATGCCATGGACCGGCTGAACTGGTCGAAGATGGTCTGGTTCACGTTGCTGTAGCCGTCGCATCCCTGGTGGTAGCAGGGATCCAGCATCTGCCCTTCGACGCCGCCGAACAGCTTCACCCACTCCGCGGACTTCAACCGGTCCGAGCCCGCGTTCACGCCACCGGCGGCGATCCCGGCGTTGACGAACGCGGTGTGGTCGGATCGACCGTCCAGCACCAGATCGACGGTCGGGAGCTTCTGGTCGGCGAAGTAGCCGTGGACCAGCTGCGAGATCTTCGCGGAGCCGGCCGGGGCAGGCCCTTCGGGCGTCTGTCCACTGTAGACCTGGCGGGCGAAGTTCGGCGAGCCGATCATCTCCAGGTTCAGGTACAGGGCGGTCTGCTTCCGCTGTTCCGGGCTCAACTGGTCGACGTAGTACTGCGACCCGGAGAGGCCCTTCTCCTCCGCCGCCCACCAGGCGAAGCGAACCTTGTTGCGCAGCAACGGCGCGTAGCGCTTGAGCTGCAGCGCCGTCTCCAGCACGGTCGCGGCGGCGGCGCCGTTGTCGTTGGCGCCGGGCGTCGTGTCCACGCTGTCCAGGTGCGCGCCCATGACGATCGTGTTGTCCGCGCGGCCGGTCGGGGTGTCGGCCAGCAGGTTGAACGTCTTGGTGGTCGAGTCCTGTCCGCGCAGGTCGAGCCGGACGGTGACCGGGCCGGCGGCCACGTCGGCGGCGAGCCGTTCGGATTCACCGCGGGGCAGGGTCGCCGACGGGATCTTGGCGTCCTCGGGCGGAACCATCCGGTAGCGGAGGTTGAGATCGGGGTTCGGCGAGTCCGCGTTCATCAGCATGGCCGCCGCGCCCACGGCCGCGGCGGTGTTCTGCTTCTGCGTGATGAAGCAGTCCCCGACCCTGACCAGGACGATCTTGCCCCGCACGTCCTGTCCCGCGTAGTCCTCGGCAGTGCAGCCGGTGTCCTTGACGGCGGGCACGGCGACGGTCGCGGTCAGCCCTTCAGCCGGCGTGGAGACGGCGAACCTGACGATGAGCGGCCGCAGCGTGCGGGCGTTCGGCGAAACCACTTCCGCACGTTCGGAGTGGATGGCGTAGTCACGGAAAGAGAATTCCTGGCGTTGGACCTGGTAGCCCGCGGCCCGGAGTTTTCCGGTCAGATAATCCGCCGAGGCGGTGTAGCCCGGCGACGCCGAATCGCGGTGGCCGCCGTTCGCCGCCGTCGCGGCCATCAATTCGCGCAGGTGGCGAGCCGAATTCGCGCCGGTGACCTGGTCCGACATACGTTCGGCCAGCCAGTTCGCGGGTCCTCCGCCGGTCGCCTGCGCCGTACTCGTGGCCAATTGCGGTATGACCAGCAGGGCGGCGGCGAGAACGGCCGTCGCCTTCCTGAATCGTGATTTCCTCATGCTGTGGTACCCCCATTGTTCATCTCGGTGGTGTCGCCACTGTGGCACCGGGAACGCGCGCAACCGAAATCGCACCGGTAACCCGCCGGTGCGATTTCGGACGTACTCCCCAGTGCGCCAGATGATAGCCGCCCGCTATCCGTGGGCGACCCCGGAGCAGGATAAGCAGCGCCGGGCGGTGGTCTATACCGCCAAAGTGGTGTTCCGCCACCCGGGGCCGACTACCGCCGGTGATATTTCTGTCGGCTGATCAAAGTTCGACAACGGGTACGAACGCCACCGGTGCAGTACCACCCAGCGCTTTGGCCAAATCGGCGATGGTCGGCTGGTCGAAGAGCTGGGCGATGGTGATTCCGGGGTAATGTTTGCGCAGCCGCGCGAATACGGCCAGCGCCTTGAACGAGTCTCCGCCGCTCTCCAGGAATCGGTCGCTCCGCCCGATGTCGGCCCGCCCCAATACCTCCCACCACACCCGGGCGATGACGTGTTCGTCCGGCGATTCCGGCGGTTCGGCGGGCTCGTTTCGCAGGTCAGACGGTTCCGCGGCGAGGGCGCGCAGTTCCGCGGTGTCGACCTTGCCGTTGACCGTGACCGGGATCCGGGGGACCAGGCGGAAGCGGCTGGGCACCAGTTCGGGCGGCAGCCGCTCCAGCAGCTTCTTCCCCAGCCCGGCGGGGTTTTCCGGGCCGACCACGTAGGCGGCCAGTTCCAGCGGTCCTTCCGCGGATCGTTCGCCCGCGACCACCGCCTGCCGGATCCCGGGCAGGGCGAGCAAGGCGGCCTCGACCTCGCCCGGCTCGATACGGTGACCGCGGATCTTCAGCTGGCCGTCGGCGCGGCCGAGGTACTCCAGTTCCCCTCCCTCGCGCCGCACGACGACGTCGTCCGTGCAGTAGAAACGGGTCCCCTCGACCTCGGGGAACTTCGCCGCGGTCAGCCCGGGGTCGTTCCGGTAGCCGCGGGCCAGTGACGCCCCTCCGATGTGGAGGACACCGGGCTCACCGTCCGGGACGGACGCGCGCCGCTCGTCCAGCACCCGGAATTCGGTACCCGACAAGGGCAGGCCGATCGGTACCCTGACGGCGCCGGACTCGACCCGGACCTCGTGCATGGTCACCACGATCGTGGCCTCGGAAGGGCCGTATCCGTTGTAGACCTTGAGATCCGGCCTCGCGGCCAGGATGGCTTCGGCGAGTCTGGGTGGGAACGCCTCCCCGGCGAGCATGACCGCCCGGGCGGGCAGCACGTCGGCGACGTCGCCCGTGCCGGCGATCGCCTCCATCTGGGACGGCACCAGCGTGACCCAGTCGACCGGATGCTCCCGGATCTCCGCGGCGAAGGCCACCGGGTCCAGGATGGTCTCGCGGTCGTAGATGTCGAGCCGGGCACCGGTGAGCAAGGCGCCGTACACCGAGACTTTGCCCAGGTCGGCCGCGAAGGTCGTGGCCAGGCCGTAGCTGCCGATTTCCAGTCCGGCCAAACCCTTGGTGAAACCCTCGAGGTAATTCGTCACCGCGCCGTGGGTGACCTCGACCGCCTTCGGCTTCCCGGACGAACCCGAGGTGAATACCAGGTAAGCGAGTTCTTCCGGTGTCCGGCCGGGATCGACGCGATAGGGGGCGGGCGGTGTGCGTTCGACCACGACTGTTCGCTCCCGTAAGACCGAGGGAACCCTACTTTCGTTGTGTGAATCGGTGATTATCGCCATGGGTCCCGCGAGCTCGAGTACTTCCGAGATGCGGGAATCGGGATGCGCACTTTCGAGGTGGACATAAGCGGCGCCGACCGCCCAGGCGGCCGCCACACCCACCACCGACAAGGGTGACCGATCCACGAGAATGGCCACTACCGAACCCGGCCGGACCCCGAGTTCGCGCAGGCTTTCTGCCGCGCCACCTGCGGCGGAGCCCAGTTCCGCATAGCTCAACGTCTTTCCGCCGTGGCGCACGGCGGGGCGGGTCCCATTCACTGAAATGATGTCCCGGACCAGCTCCACCACTGTCGATGCGCAGTTCTCCCGCACGGGTAACGTCGACACTCGCCTACTCCATTCTCGTGAAAACAGTCCGACTCTGCTGACGCGCACGGCATCGCGTGTATCTTCAATTTGAGCAGGAGCGGCAGGACCGAATGCGAGCGTAACACAAATACAGCACTTCACTGGGGCTTATCGATCGTCCGGAGTAATCACTTCCCGATTATTCCCGGTCAGATCTCTGGGAGCATCCTCACCCGATCCGGATCTTCACGTTTAATCAACACCACGATCCCGATCGGGCGCCTTGACGAGGACTGCGACGATGTTACAGTCGAATCACGTCGCGATGCGGCGGACTTACTGGGGAACAGGGGGCAAGGCAGCTCGCCATCCGTCCTGCTCACGAACGTGCAGGTACAGCCGAGCGGGTAATCGATTAATCGCCGATCAGCAGGCCGCCGCATGCCGCGACCTGGTATTCACCGTGCCCGGCGAGCGCCGATTGAACCGATATCCGAGAGCGAGGAGAATTCGTGTCAGGCGTGGCCGACGTTTCTGTCGCGATCATCGGGGTGTCCTTCGAATTACCGGGGCTCACCGAGTGGGAATCGTTGACCGAACTCTTCCGCTCCGGTACCGATCGCGTCGGGCAGATGCCCGGCGACCGGGCCGGGGAAACGGGGCTGGCGCCGGATTCCTCCGGCCAGCCCGGTGCGTGGCTGAACCACATCACCGGTTTCGACCCCCGGTATTTCGGGATCTCGCGAGCGGACGCCGAACTGATCGACCCGCGGCAACGGCGGATGCTGCACCTCGCCGTCGGCGCGCTCGGGGACGCCGGTTACGCGCCCGCCGAGCTGCGGGGCAGCGACACCTCCGTGGTCGTCGCCGCGTACGGCGGAACCGAACCGACGCTGCGAGAACTGCTTCCCGGCGATCGCGCGACCGACGGGCCCGCGGTGATCGGGAGCATGCCCGCCTATTCCGCGGGCCGGATCGCGTATCACCTCGACCTGCGGGGCGCCGCCACGGTCGTGGACACGGCCTGTTCGTCCTTTCTGGTCGCGCTGCACGAAGCCCGCCGGAAACTGGCCAACGGTGAGCACGACCTCGCCCTGGCGGGTGGTTTCGAGCTCATTCTCGGACCACCGCCACGCCGTCCCGAGAACGGCGACGGCCTCGGCGTGCTGTCGCCGACCGGGCGCTGTCGTCCGTTCGACGCGGACGCCGACGGCACCACGTTCGGCGAGGGCGGCGGTTTCGTGGTCCTCAAAAGGCTTTCCGACGCCCGCCGGGACGGGGACACCGTGCACGCGGTCCTCCTCGGCAGCGCCGTCAACCAGGACGCGGGGCGCGCGAACGGCCTCACCTCCCCCAGCCCCGCCGGGCAGGCCGAGGTCATCACGAAGGCATGGCGTGACGCCGCCGTCGAACCCGCGGACATCGGCTACCTGGAAGCGCACGGCACGGCGACCAAGATCGGTGACCCGATCGAACTGCAGGGCATCAGCCAGGCCGTCGCGAACTGGCCCGGGTACGCCGGGCGGATCCCGATCTCCTCCGCGAAGGGCAACTTCGGTCATCTGGACTGCATGGCCGGATTCGCCGGGCTGCTCCGGGTCCTCGCCCAGTTCCGGGCGGGTCAGCTGTTCCCGACCGCGCACTTCCGCGAGGCCAATCCCTTGGCGGACTGGGCATCGGGCCCCGTCCAGGTCGTCGGTGACGTCCGGCCGTGGCCGGCGGACGGGTCGCCGAGGATCGCGGGCATCAGCAGTTTCGGGCTCAGCGGCACCAACGTGCACGTCGTGCTGGAGGAAGGCCCGCGGCCGTCCTCACCGTCCACATCGGACCGTGAGTCCGTGATCCTGGTCTCCGCCCGCGATCAGGCCGGGCTGCGGTCCCTCACCGGACAGTTGCGCTCGGTGATGTCGCAGGCGGGTGCCCCCGGTGTCGGCGACCTCGCCCGGCAACTCGCCGTCGGCCGCGAGCACTTCGCGCACCGTGCCGCGTGGGTCGTCCGCGACCGGAACGAGTTGCTGCGGGAGCTCGGGAGCGAGCCGGACGAGACCGCCGTGGCCACCCCGCCGCCGGTCGTCCTGGCCGTCGGCGGCGTCCCCGCGCCCGCTGACACGAAGACGTTGCTGGACTGGGCCCGCGACTATCGCGGATTCGCCACGGCCACCGCCCCGGCCGCAGCCGAACCTGCCGCGACCTGGTCGCCCGCCGCGCGGGCGGAGATCCACGCGGCCGGTCTCCGCGCGATCGTCACCGATCTGGGGGTCGCCCCGGCCCTGGTGCTGGCCCACGCGTCCGGCGCCGCGAAGCCGGACGTCACGAAACTCGGTGCCGCGCTGGCCTCCGTTCCCGACGGGACGATCGTTCTCGATCTCGCGCCCGGCGGCGCGCTCAGCACCGCGATCCGCGAGCTCCGTCCGGCCGCGAACCTGCGGCCGGTCTCCACCCCTGCGGAGTTGCTGCGCGTGTTGTACCTGCTCGGGTTCGAGCTGGACCTGCGGGCCGCGGTGCCACCTCCGCCACTGCGGGCCCGGCTCCCGGTCGCGCCGTTGCTCGACGAGCACTGCTGGCCCCTGGAGACGACACCGCCTTCCCCCGATTCCGCCGAAACACCGGAACTGTCGGTGGCGGACCAGGTTCTCGAGTTCGTCCGCGCGGTGCTCAAGGAGCCGGACACCACGCTGGACGACGACTTCTTCGCGCTGGGCGGCGATTCGCTCAACGGCGCACAGCTGGTCAGCCGGATCAACGAGCACTTCGGCACCGACATCGAAGTGCTCGATCTGTTCGACCACACCGAGATCAGCGGGATCGCCGAAGCCGTCGCCGCCGAGATCCCCGCCGAGATTTCCGCGGCGCCGTCACCCGCGACGAGCGTGCCGACCGCCGAAACCGGACCGCTTTCCGGACAGCAACTTTCGATCTGGGCAGCCGGACAGCTCGACCCGGACTCGAACGCCTACAACGTTCCGGAGATCCTGTTGTTCGACGGCGTCGTCGATACGGCGGCCGTCGGCGAGCGGCTGGCGGAGCTGGTCCGCAGGCATCCGATGCTGCGCACTGTCTTACGGGACACCGAATCCGGCCCATGTCAGGTAGTGGAGACGGGCAGGACCGTCGCACTGGAAGAAGTCCGGCTCGACCTCTCCCGCCTGTCGTACGCCGACGCGCGAGCGGATCTGGAAGCGGGCCTGGCGGAGCTCATCAGTCCGGCGCTTTCGCCCTATGAGCGGCCGGTCCGGGCCCAGCTCGTCCGGATCCGGTTCGCCGACACCGAACGGGACGCGCTGGCGCTGACCGTGCACCACCTCTTCTGCGACGGCTGGTCCTGGCGGATCCTGCTGGCCGAACTGACGCGCGGGCCGTCGGACGACATACCCGCCCGGACCTACTTCGACCTCGTGCGCGAACAGAACGAGGCTCTGGCGGGCGAACGCGGACAACAGCTCACCCGGTTCTGGACGGATTACCTCGGCGGCGCGCCCGAGGTGGCCCTGCCCACCGGCCACCCGGAACGGGCGATCGTGCCCGGCTCGGGCGGCGTGCTGCCCTTGGAGCTGGACGACGCCCTGTTCGACGGGCTCAAGGAACTCGCCCGCCGCGAGCGCGCGACGGTGAACATGGTGCTGCTGGCCGCGTGGTCGGTCCTGTTGTGGCAGATCACCGGCGTGCGAGACCAGAGCGTCGCCATCCCGGTGAGCGGCCGCGAGCGCCGGGACGAGGACGTGGTCGGCTGCTTCGTCAACACCGTCGCGATCCGCTCGAAACCCTTGCCCGAAGCCCTTTTCCGCGACCACCTCGCCGACGTCCGCCGGTCCCAGCTCGCCGCGCTCGCGCACGCCGAACTGCCCACCGACCGCATCGTGCGGCTGGCGCATCCGGGAGGCAGCGCCATGCTCGCCGCGACCAACTTCGCCTACCACGCGGGGGTCGAGCCGATCACGGAGTCCTTCGGCGACGGCGGTCCCGGCGTCGAACTGCTCGACGTCGACCCGTCGGCGCCCGCGTACCCGGTCAGCGTGTCGGTGCTGGAGTACGGCGGCGAACTGCGCGGCCGCGTCAAGTACGCGGCCGACCTCTTCGAGCGCGCGACCGTCGAAGGGTGGATCGCGGACTTCGAAGCCCTGTTGCGGCGGCTGGCCGAGAACGGCGAGAAGGAGTCACTCCTGGAGCTGACCGGCACCGCACCGGCCGCCGTCGCCTTGCCCGATTTCCGGTTCTGAGTCCGAGGGAGCGGTATGAGCACCAGTATCAGCCCGTTGACGAGCCGCGACGACGGCGAAGTGCGCGACGGTGACACCGCCGTCGCGGGGCTCTTCGACGCGCTCGGCACCGAGCGGGCCGAAGCCTCCGCCGACTGGTCCGCGCGCGCGGCCGCCCGGCTGGCCGCGATCACCGGTGGCGACCCCGTCCTCGGCTGGACCGTCGTCGCGGCCGCGACCGCCGTCGTGCTGCGCCGTTTCGGTGCGCACCAGGGCATCACGCTGCTGGCCGGACCTCCTTCGGGTGAGCGGTTCCCGCTGTTCCTCCGGCCCCGGCCGGAACTGACCGTCCAGGAATGGCTCGGCGAGGTGCGCACCGCGGTCGCCGAAGCGATGGCGCACGAGACTCCCGGCGACAGCCGCACACTGGAGCTGGTCTGGGGCGATCGGCCCGGCACCGCCCCGCTGGCTCTCGCCTGCGACGCGCGCGGAATCCGTGCCGGCTCGACGATCGCCGATCCGGCACGCCTGCGGTACCTGGTCGACGGGATCGGTGTCGTGCTGGAGGAGGGCCTGCACGACCTGGGCCGGACGGTCAGCGAACTGGGTGTGCTCGACGACGCCACGACGGCACTGCTCGCCGGGTTCAACGAGGCCGAACCGTTGGACAGCACCGTTCCGTACCGGGAACTCGTGCTCCGGCAGGCGCCTGACGCACTGGCCGTGGAGGACGACATCGAGTCGTTCACCTATGCCGACCTGTGCCGTCACGCCACCGCGATCGCGGTGCGCCTGCGGGCCGAAGGCATCGGCAAGGAAAGCCTCGTCGCGCTGGCCGCCCCGCGTGACGCCTGGTTCCTGGTGACGGCGGTCGGGATCCTCTTCGCGGGCGCCGCGTACATGCCGGTCGACCCGGCCACTCCCCCGGCGCGGCAGGCGGATCTGATCCGCCGGGCGGACGCGCTGATCGCCGTCCCCGGCGTGGCGGGCGCGTCCGGGCGACCGCGCTTCGACCTGGCGGAGCTGCGAAACGCGCCCGCGGGAGACGTCGCCGACCTCGGTCCGGCGCCCGAGCCGGACGACCTCGCCTACGCCATCTTCACCTCCGGCTCGACGGGGCGCCCCAAGGGCGCCTGCATCGAGCACCGGTCCTTCCTCAACCTGCTCGCCACGCGGGTGCCCGACTACGGGCTGAAACCGGGCTCCACTGTCCCGCAGACCGCGCCGCTGACCTTCGACCTGTCGATCTGGCAGATGTTCGCCGGGCTCACCGCGGGCGCGACCGTGCGGGTCGTCCCCGACGACGTCGTCCGCGATCCGGCCGCACTGCTCGCGCTCGCCGTCCGGCACCGGTTCGGCTGCCTGGCGCTGGTGCCGACCTACATCGCGGTTCTGCTGGACGAACTCCGCGACGACCCCGCGCTCACCGCGCGCCTGCGCGAGCACCTGCACCTGATGATCTCGACCGGTGAGGTCCTGAGCCCCGGCCTGGCCGCCCGCTGGCACGCCCAGCTGCCCGGCGTCCCGCTGCTCAACGCCTACGGTCCCGCCGAGGTCGCCGACGACACGACGGGCGGCCCCGTCGGTCCCGACGAGCCGCGGCACACGCCGATCGGGCTGGTCCTGCCGAACGTCACCGTGCACATCCTCGACCCGGACCAGCGGCCGGTGCCGCCCGGTGTCACCGGGGAGATCCACATCGGCGGGCGCAGCGTCGGCCGCGGCTACCTCGGCGAACCCGCCATGACCGCGTCGGCGTTCGTGCCGGATCCTTTCGCCACCACCCCCGGCGGCCGCCTGTACCGCACCGGTGACCTCGGCTACTGGCGTGCGGACGGCGCGGTCGTCCTGCTCGGCCGGGCCGACAGCCAGGTCAAGATCCGCGGCAGGCGGGTCGAGATCGGCGAGATCGAACATCTGCTGGAGACCTCGCCCGACGTCGCGAGGGCCACCGTCGAGTTGCTGGACGAGCACGGTCTCGCCCGGCTGGTCGCCTTCGCGACCGCCTCGATCGGAGGCACGCTCGACGCCGAGGATCTGCGCCGGTTCGCCGCCGAGCGGCTGCCGGACTACATGGTCCCGAACCAGGTGATCGTGCTGGATTCCTTGCCCTGGAACGCGAACGGCAAGGTCGACCGGCGGGCGTTGCGGGCCGTGGCCGCCGAAAAGCGCTCCCGCGAGGAGTACGTCGCGCCGCGCACGCCGGTGGAGGAGACGTTGTGCGAGGTGTGGGCGGCGCATCTGCCCACGGCCGACAAGATCGGGATCCGGCACGGCTTCTTCGCGCTCGGCGGGGACTCCATCGTCGGGATCCGCATCGTGCAGGAGGCCAAGCGGCGCGGTATCACGCTGCGGCCGCGGCACATCCTGGAACACCCGACGGTGGAGAAGCTCGCCGAGGTCGCCATCCCGTTCGAGGACCCGGCGGAATCGGACGGCGGCGACAGTGGTCCTCTCACGCCCGCTCAGCAGTCCTTCCTGGCTCGTGGGGTACCGAACCCGGATCACTGGAACCACGGCGTCTCCTACGATCTCGGCCGCCACTACGACCTCGGCGAGATCACGGCCGCGGTGCGGGTGCTGGCCCGGCGGCATCCCGCGGTGCGCTCGCGGCTGGACCTGACCGGCGAGCCGCGTCAGTACGCGGTGCCGGAAGCCCCGCCGGTCTCCGAGATCGACCTGACCGGGGTGCCGGCCGCCGAGGTGGACGAGCGGGCGCATCGAGCCGCCACCGGCCTGCACGAAGGGCTCGACCTGCGCTCGGGCCCGGTGGCGCGGTTCGGCCTGCTGCGGATCGACGACGCCCCGGACCGGCTGGTCGTCGTGATCCACCACCTGATGGTCGATCTGTTCTCCTGGGACCTGATCACCGACGAGCTGTCCGTGATCCTCCGCGACGGCGACGACGGCTCGCTGGAGCGTCCCGGCCCGTCCCCGGCGGCGTGGGCCGCGGCCTTGACCGGTTACGTGCGGACCGATCCGGCCCGGCTCGGCGCCGGCCACTGGCTCGACCGGGACTGGTCGGGGTGCGCCCAGGTCGTCCCGGACGGCCTGGCCGGGGTGGAAGGGGCCGTCGGCGACGTCCGCACCGTCCTGGACGAGGCGGCGAGCCGGGCGATCGCCGAGACGGCGCGCGAACGCGGGCTTTCGGTCTACGAATGCCTCCTCGGCGCGCTCGGCGCCGCGTTGCGCGAGTGGACCGGCGAAGACGGCGAGGCGCTGGTCCAGCTCGGCGGGCACGGCCGTGAGGACGTCCTCGACCTCGACCCCAGCCGGATCGTCGGCTACTTCAACTCGGCTTACCCGTTCGCGTTGCCGCTTTCGGCGAGCACGGACGACGTCGCAGCGCTGCACCGCTCGGTGCCCGGCCGGGGATTCGGCTTCGAGACGGCGCGGTTCCTGCATCCCGACGCGGACGTCCGGGCCCGGCTCACGGCGCTGCCCAGACCGCGGCTGCTGTTCAACTTCTGGGGCACCCCGGCCTATCTGGCCGACGGCCGGGACGGTGGCGCGCTCGGTGCCGTGCGCATCGAGGGCACCGGCGCGGACCGCGATCCCGCCATGCCCCGGCCGTACGCGCTGGAGTGCTACGCGGTGTTCGCCGGGTCGCGGTTGTCCGTGTCCTGGTTGCACAGCGCGGATCTGTTGTCCGCCAAGCGGGTCCGCGCGCTCGCCGACGCCTTCACCGAAAGCCTGCCGACCCTTCGAACCGGGAGCCAGTCGTGAACTACACCGTCGTCGTCAATCACGAAGAGCAGTACTCCGTGTGGCCCGCCGCCACCACTCCGCCCGAGGGCTGGCGCGAAGTGGGCTTCAGCGGCACCAGGGAGGCCTGCCTCGCGCACATAGCGACCGTGTGGACCGACATCCGGCCGGCGTCGGCGCGAGCGGCCGCCCGATGACCGGACCACTCGTCGTCGTCTACGACCAGGGCGCGGCGCCACCGGGCGAGATCGCGGTCGGCTTGGCGTCGTTGACGCCCTGCCTGTTCGCGATCCCGGTCAACGAGCACACCACCGCGATGCGCCCGCTGCTGGAGCAGTTCGGCCGGGTCACCGCGATCGAGTCCGTCGACGGCGCCGCGCGGGAACTGGCCGCGCGGGGCGCGGCGGGAATCGTGACCTACAGCGAAAAAGCGCTCCGGCTGACCGGGGAGCTCGCCCGCGCGCTCGACCTGCCGTACCTGGGCGAGCAGACGCTGACCTACCTGACCGACAAGGCGAAGCAGCGGTCCGCGTTGCGGGCCGCGGGTGTCGACGCCGTGCGTTTCCACCCCGTCACCACGCCGGGCGAGTGGGCGGCCGCGGTCGCCGAGACCGGTCTGCCCGCCGTGCTCAAGCCCCTGTACGGCGGCGCCAGCATGAACACCTACCTGATCCACGACAGCACCGACGGCGAAGCGCTGGCCCGGCGTCTGCTCTCGGAGGGCGCGCCCGGCTACGACCCGTCGGGCGGGCTGATCCTGGAGGAGTACCTGCCCGGCCGGGATTGCGGTGCCTTCGGCGACTACGTCTCGGTGGAGAACGTCGTCGTGGCAGGCCGGATCGACGATCTCGCGGTCACCGGGAAACTGCCGATGGTGCCGCCGTTCCGGGAGACCGGCCGGTTCTGGCCGTCGCCGCTGGGGCGGGCCGAAGACGACGAGATGCAGGCCGTCGCGCGCGGGGCGATCGCCGCGCTCGGCATCACCACCGGCCTGGTCCACACCGAGTTCAAGCTCACCCCCGACGGCCCCCGGCTGATCGAGGTGAACGGGCGGCTCGGCGGTGGCATCAGCGAACTTTCGATCCGCGCGCTCGGCGTCAACCTGATCGAGATCGGCGGGCGGATCGCCCTCGGCGAGGACGTCCACGTGCCGCCTCCGCCGCGGGACGCGGTGTTCTTCCAGCAGTTCCATCCGGCACCGCGGCGCAAATGCGTGCTGGACGGCATCGACGGGGGCGAGCGGGTCCGCGAACTGCCGGGGGTGAGCGTGTACCGCCCGTTCGGCAAACCCGGCGCCACGTTGCCCGGCGGGGTGCACACCCACGAACTCGACATGACCATCGGCCGCGTCGGCGACCACGCGGAACTGGCGGGCCTGACCGCGGCGATCAGCGGACGGCTGGTCTTCCGCTTCACCTTCGAGGACGGCCCGCGCGCCGTCAGCGGCGCGGAGATCGGCGCCCTGTGACGAATACCCGGAGCGAGAAGACGATGACTGACACCACCGGCCACGCCGAGGACGCGCTGGCCGAGATCTGGCGGGACGTGCTCGGTATCGAGCGGGTCGACGGCGACGCGGACTTCTTCGCCCTCGGCGGTGATTCCCTGCTCGCGCTGAAGGTCATCGGGGCGGCGGCCGAGCGGGGGATGCACCTCACCCTGGTCGACCTGTTCCGGAACCCGACCGTGCGCGGGATGTGTTCGGCGCTGGGTGCCGAACCTGAGGACGACACGGCCGAGTTGCTCTCCCCCGAAGACCTGGCTCTCGCCCCGGCGAGCGCGGAGCGGGTCCACCCGGCCACCCGGCTCCAGCTCGGCCTGATCTACGAATCCCTGCTCAGCGGCGGAGAGCTCTACCACGAGGTGGTGTCGCGGGTGGTCGACCGCCCGCTCGTCGAGGAAACCCTCGCGAAGGCACTCGCCACCGTGTCGGCACGCCATCCCGCGCTGCGCTCCGGATTCGACCTGGTGTCGTTCAGCGAAGCGATGCAGGTGGTCGAAAAGCAGGCCACGATCCCGCTCGAGGTCGCCGACCACCGGGGCCTGGCGGAGGACGCCGTCGCCGACCGGCACGAGCAGGTCATGGCGTCACTGGGGCAACCGTTCGATCCGGAGACGGCACCACTGATCCGCGTGCATGCCGCCGCGCTCGACGACCGTTCTTTCCGGTTTTCCCACGCGTTCCACCACGCGATCATGGACGGCTGGAGCGAATCGCTGTTCGTCAGTGAAGTGGTCCGCGTGTACGCCGCCCTGCTCGACGGCGGCAGCGTGGATCTGGGCAAGCCCGCCCCCGCCGAGGACTACGTCCGGCTCGAGCGCGCCGCGCTGCGCGACACGGACGCGCGGGCCTACTTCGAAGGCCTACGGCCGCATCTGGGCGCGGAACCGCCGTCGGCCACCCCCGACTTCCGCAAGATCGGTTTCGTCCTGCCGTCCGACCTCACCGCGGCGCTGTCGAAACGTTCGGCGTCGTGGGGAGTGCCCCTGAAATCACTGATGCTGGTGACCCACGCCGCCGCGGTCGCGTCCCTCACCGGGAACCCGGCGCCGGTGATCGGGATACCGGTCAGCGGCAGGCCGGAGGTGACCGGCGCGGACCTGACCATCGGGCTGTTCCTCAACTATCTCCCGTTGCGCCTGCCGGTCACGGACGGCACCTGGCGGGAGGCCGCGGATTCGGCGCTGGCCGCCGAGAACACGCTGCTCCCGTACCGGCGCTTCCCGGATTCCGAGGTACGCAAGCTGCTCGGCCGCCGTCCGTTCGACTCGGCCTTCAACTACGTCCACTTCCACGCGCGCGACGGCCTGCTCGAAGCCGGTCTGCTGCGCCCGGAGGAGGACATGCGGGAACGGGCCGAATTCCCGATCCGCATCGAGACGCTGAACGAGCCACGCGCCGGCGGCGTCCACTGCGAAATCACCGTGGATCTCACCCGGCACGGCAACGACGCCCTGGACCGGCTGCGCGACGACCTGCTCACCGCGGCGGACCGGCTCGCCGGTTCTCCCGCTGACTCGGTGTCTCTGCCGGGCGCTGCCTTCGACAGGAGCAAAGCATGACCCTCGCGAACATCGCGGACTTCGCCGACCGGGCCGCCGACGACCCGCACGGCCACCACCGCGCCGATCCGGAGCTGTTCGGCCTGATCGAACGCGAACGCGTCCGCCAGGACGGCACCCTCGCCATGATCGCGGCCGCCAGCGTGGCGGATCCGTCGGTGCTCGCGGCCGCGGGATCCGTGCTCGGGAACACGACCGCGGAGGGCTATCCGGGGGCGCGGTTCCACGCCGGGAGCGCGATCGTCGACGAGATCGAACAGCTGGCCATCGATCGCGCGCAGCGGGTCTTCCACGCCCGGTACGCCAACGTGCAGCCGCATTCGGGCAGCAACGCCAACCAGATCGTCCTGTTCAGCCTGCTCTCCCCCGGCGATGTCGTCCTGGGCATGGCCCTCAACGCCGGCGGGCATCTGACGCACGGCGCGTCCGCGTCGGTCACCGGCCGGTACTTCACCTCCGTCTCCTACGGCACCGACCGCGCCGGCCTGATCGACTACGACCAGGTCGCCACCCTGGCGCGGGAGCACCGGCCGCGGGTGATCGTGTGCGGGGCCAGCTCCTATCCCCGGACCATCGACTACGCCCGGTTCCGGGCGATCGCCGACGAGGTCGGCGCGTATCTGCTCGCGGACATCTCGCATGTGGCCGGGCTGATCGCGGCGGGACTGCACCCGAGCCCCGTCGACCACGCCCACGTCACCACCACCAGTACGTACAAGCAGCTCTACGGTCCCCGCGGCGGTCTGATCCTGCTCGGCAAGGACGCGGACGCGCCGGTCGCGGCCCGGCGCGGCCGGCCGCTCGCCGACGTCATGCGCAACGCCGTCTTCCCCTACTTCCAGGGCACGCCCGCGTTCGATTCGATCGCGGCCAAGGCCCGCGCGCTCGATCTGGTGCTCACGCCCGAATTCCGCGCGCTCGCCCAGCGCATCAGGACCAGTGCCGACGCGCTGGCCGTCGAGCTGATGGGGGCCGGGTACGAGGTGCTCACCGGCGGCACCGACAACCACCTGGTGCTGGTCGACGTCGGCCAGGCCGGGCTGACCGGGGTGATCGCCGAACAGGCGCTGGAGTCGTGCGGCATCGTCGCGAACAAGAACGTGATCGACGGCGACCCGCACGGTCCGCTGGTGACGAGCGGTCTGCGGTTCGGCACGAACATCCTGGCCGCCCGGGGCCTGACCGACGACGCGGTGATCCGCTGTGCCGGGCTGGTCGACCGCGTGCTGTCGGCCGTCCGTCCCGACGGCGACCGGATCTGGCATCTCGACGAAGCGGTCCGCGCCGAAGTCGGTGCCGCCGTCCGCGATCTCTGCGCGGAGTTCCCGCTCCGGCAGGTCCACTGGGGACAGTCCTGATGGACGTCCGGATCGGCGGCGCCTACAACGGGCCCGCGCACAGCGCGAACGGCGGGTACGCGTGCGGCGTGTTCGCCGGGCTGGCCTCGTTCCCGGAGGCGACCCCGCCCGCGGTCACCCTGCACACGCCGCCGCCCCTCCAGACCGATCTCGAGGTCCGGGCGGGAGCCCGGCGCACCCAGGTGTGGCACGGAGAACGGCTGATCGCGACCATCGGCCCCGAAGCCGGGAAGGTCGAGGAAGTCGAACCCGTCACGGTGACGGAGGCGAAGCAGGCGGAATCGGCTTTCGAAGGCTGGCAAGGACATCCGTTCCCCACCTGCTTCGTCTGCGGCGTCGAACGCGCGCCGTCCGGCGGCTTCCCGGTGACCCCCGGCAAGGTCGGCGGCCGCGATCTCGTGGCGTGCACCTGGACCCCCGAAGCGGACGACGACGGCGAAGTACCCATCGCCCTGGTGTGGAGCGTGCTCGACTGCCCCGGCGGCTGGACCGGCGACCCGGTCCGGGAACCGATGGTGCTCGGCCGGATGAGCGCGATCGTCCACAGGAGACCGCTCCCCGGGCGCACCCATGTGATCGTCGGCAGGCTCCGGCGGCGGCACGGCCGCACGGCCAACGTCGGCACCGCGCTCTACGACGAAACGGGCGGACTGCTGGCCAAAGCGGCCTCGGTCTGGATCGCGCTGGATTCCGGCAAGCGGGAAGAGAAGGGATGACCACAGTGTCCACCACATCCACCATGGAGGAACGCACCCTCGACGCCGCGCCCGCGCGGTCCGTCGTCGACGCGTTCGGACAGCAGGCCAGGAAGAACCCGGGAGCCGTCGCTGTCACCGATGGTGCCAGGGTCCTGAGCTACGGCGCACTCGACCAGTCGTCGGCGAAGCTCGCGACCGCACTGCGTGCGGCCGGTGTCGTACCGGGGGATGCCGTCGGCATCGTCCTGCCGCGTTCGGCGGACCTCGTGGTCCTGCTGCTGGCGGTCCTGAAAGCGGGCGCCGCCTACCTCGTCCTCGATCCGCACACCCCGGACTCCCGGCGCGACACGATCCTGCGGGACGCGGGCCCCAGGATCGTGATCACGGAAGAACCCGTTGCGGCGCCGGGAAGTTCGTGGACGACGCTGGCCGAACTGACGGCCCGCGCCGAACACGTCGACGCGACGGAAGCGATCGACGTCGGAGGGGAAGACACCGCCTACATCGCGTACACGTCGGGCTCGACCGGCACGCCGAAGGGCGTGGTCGTCCCGCATCGCGCCGTTCTCCGGCTCGTCCTCGGCGCGCGCTTCCTGCCGGTCGGTCCGGAAGACGTCTTCCTCCAGCTCGCGCCGGCCGCGTTCGACGCGTCGACCCTCGAATTCTGGGGAGCGCTGCTCAACGGCGGCAGGCTCGTCGTCGCACCGGCGGGAGAACTGCGTCCCACCGACGTGACCGCGCTCGTCCGCGAGGAGAAGGTCACCGTCCTGTGGCTGACCGCGGGACTGTTCCACCAGGTGATCGAAGCGGGGTCGCGGGACCTGACCGGACTGCGGATCCTGATCGCGGGTGGCGACGTCCTCTCACCGTCCCATGTGGACAAAGCCATCGAGGCGCTGCCTTCCACCACCGTGCTCAACGGTTACGGCCCGACCGAGAACACGACGTTCACCTGCTGCGCGGTCCTCGACCGGCCGGTGGGCGCGCGCAGTGTCCCGATCGGCCACGCCATCACCGGGACGAGGGTGTACCTGCTCGACGAGCAGGGCGCCCCGGTCCCGGACGGGGAACTGGGCCAGATCTTCGCCGCCGGCCTCGGTCTCGCGCACGGCTACCTCGGCGCGCCCGCCGCCACCGCGGACCGATTCCTGCCCGATCCCTTCTCCGGTGTCCCCGGCGATCGCATGTACGCGACCGGCGACCTCGGCCGCCGTCTGCCCGACGGGCAAATCGAGTTCGCGGGCCGCAACGACCGGCAGGTCAAGATCCGCGGTTTCCGGGTGGAGCCCGCCGAAATCGAGGCCGCGTTGCGGACCCACCCGGAGGTGTACGACGCCGCCGTCCTCGCGCTGCCGTCGGGCACCGGGCACAGTCTGGTCGCGTACTACGCCTGCGACGACACGATCATCACCGCCGGGCTGCGCGCCCATCTCGGGGAAACCCTGCCGCCGTACCTGGTCCCCGGCCGGTTCGTCCGGCTGGACGAACTCCCGCTGACCGCGAACGGGAAGGTCGACCGCGACGCCCTCGCCGGTCTGCCGCTTCCGGAACGCGGAGATCTGAGCACCGACTACCGCGCGCCGGGAACCCCCTTGGAGGCGTGGCTCGCCGAGCTCTGGGCGGATCTGCTCCAGATCGACCGGATCGGCGTCGACGACGACTTCTTCGAGGCGGGCGGGCACTCGCTGGTGGCGGTCCGCCTGACCACGGAGATCAGCGAAGCCCACGACGTCGACGTGCCCACCTACGCGTTCTACGAGAACCCGTCCGTGGCGGAACTCGCCGCTCTGATCGACGGTGAAACCTCGATCGAGAAGGAGCCCCGATGAAGATCAGCGCCGACGACACGGCGGTGGCCCCGCACGAGATCGACGAGGCGGACCTCCACGCGCCGACGCTCTACGGGTCCGGTGATCCGCATCCGGTCTGGACCGCGATGCGCCTGCACTCACCGGTGCACCGTCAGGTGCTGCCCGACGGCCGCTCGTTCTGGTCGGTCACCAAGTACCACGACGTCAACGACGTCCTGCGCGACCACACCCGCTTCACGTCGAACCGGGGCACCCTGCTGTCGATCCTGGGTGGCCGCGATCCGGCGGGCGGCAAGATGATGGCGGCCAGCGATCCGCCCGTGCACACGTCGATGCGGCGGCCGATGATGGACATGCTTTCGGCACGGGCCCTGCGGCCGATGGTCCCGAAGGTCCGGCGGGTCGTCAATCGCATGATCGCGCCGCTCGCGACGGGTTCGTGGAACCTCGCCCGCTCCGCCGCCGACTTCCCGATGGCGTTCACCGGGACACTGATGGGGCTCCCCGAAGCCGACTGGCCGCGGCTCACCCGCCTGACCACGATGGCGGTCGCCCCGGACGACCCGGAATTCCGCCAGGGCAAGGGCGGCGGCACGCTGGCTTCGGCGCACCACGAACTGTTCTCGTACTTCTCGGGCGAGGTCCGGCGCCGGGCTGGCGAACCGGGTGACGACCTCGTGGGCGCGCTGATGCGGATGAGCGTCGGCGGCCGCGCCTTCCGGCACGACGAGATCGTCTACAACTGCTACAGCCTGCTGCTCGGCGCGAACGTCACCACGCCGCACGCGGTCGCGGGAACGGTGCTGGCCCTCATCGAGCACCCCGAGGAGTACCGGCGGGTGGCCGACGACCCCAGGCTGGTGACCAGTGCCGTGGAAGAAGGGCTGCGCTGGTCGTCACCGGCGAACCACTTCATGCGCTATGTCGTGCAGCCCACGGAGATCCGGGGCGTGGAACTGCGGCGCGGTGACGCCGTCGTGGCGTGGCTCGGCTCGGCCAACCGGGACGAAGAGGTGTTCGCCGACCCGTTCCGTTTCGACGTCGCCCGCTCCCCCAACCGGCACGTCGCCTTCGGTTTCGGACCGCACTACTGCATCGGCGCTCCCCTCGCGCGGATCGCGCTGCGCCTGCTGTTCGAGGAGATCGTCGGGAAGGTCGCGGAGTTCCGGCTAGACACGCCGGTCGAACACCTCACGTCCAATTTCGTCGCGGGCATCAAGGACATGCGCGTCTCCGCCCGGTTGCGTCAAGGCGCCGAAGAAGAACTGGAGGAAGCGATCGCGGCCGACGGGCCGATTCCAGCAACCCGGTGATCCTCCCTTCGCTCTCATTCCGAGGTGGTCATGTCTTCCCCGAATCCAGCCAAGCCGCAACGCGTCCTGTTGCGCAAACCCCGAGCCGATTCGGCCGCTCGCCTGTTCTGTTTCCCCTATTCGGGCGTCGGCGCTTCGATGTACAACCGCTGGCCCGCGTTCGCCGGTCCCGCCGAAATCTGTTTCGTGCAGCCACCCGGACGGGAGAACCGCATCAAGGAACCGCACTACGGCACCTATGAGGAGCTGGCCGGGCAGCTGGCGGACCAGCTGCTGCCGTATTTCGATCGCCCGTTCGGCTTCTTCGGGCACTGCGGCGGCGCCCTACCTGGTTTCGCGCTGGCCCTGCATCTGTGGGAACGTGGCCTGCCCACGCCGGACCGGTTGTTCCTCTCGTCCCAGGTCTCCCCGCACGACGGCCCGTTCGGCCGGTTCCTCGAATTGACCAACGCCGAACTCGCCACCGAACTCACCGCGTTCGTGGGGCAGCTCGGCGGAAACGCCAGTCCTGACATGATCGCGATGGGGTTGCGAGTGCTGCGCAAGGATGTTGATGCGAACAAGGCCTACCACCTGGAGACCCCGGTGAAACTGCCGTCGACGATCCACGCGATCGGCTGGAGCGACGACGTCGAGATCCGGCCGGAGCAGAGCACCGGCTGGGCCGAGTACGCGGAGCCCGGCCGGTTCCGGCAGGTGGTGCTGGAGGGCGAGCATCACGCGTTCCTCCACGCGCCACCGGCGCTGGTGGACGAGCTGGGCACCGGGATGGCCGAAGCCGTCGCAGGCCGCCGCGTCGTCGCCACGGCGGGAGGGATCGCGTGAGCACTCCCGTCACCACCGCCGTTCCCGCCACGATCCGCCGTCTCCTCGTCGGCCGTTCGCTGTCGTTGCTCGGCACCGCGATGATCCCGACCGCGCTGATCCTGGCGATCATCGAAGCCACCGATTCCGGTACCGCAGTCGGTGTCGTCCTCGCTTGCGAGCTGATCCCCCAGTTGCTCCTGCTGCCGATCGGCGGGGTGATCGCCGACCGCCTGCGCCCGCAGCGGCTCGCGTTCGCCGCCGACGTGGTGCGCGGCCTGGTGCAACTGGCCATCGGTGTCGAACTGCTCCTCGGCTCGATGCAGATCCTGCACCTGGCCATCCTCTCGGCCATCGCGGGCGCCGCCATCGCCATCGGCACGCCGACGATGTCGCCGCTGGTCATCGCGACCGTGCCGGAACGCGACCGCCTGCGCGTCAACGGGCAGCTCGGCATGGCCAGAGGGCTGGCACTCGTGGTGGGCCCCGGCGTGGTGGGCCTCCTGATCGTGACCGTGGGCGCGGGCTGGCTGTTCGTCGTCATCGCGGCCGTGTTCTTCGCGGGCGGCGCGCTGCTCGGCGGACTCCGCACCGCCGCCCGGCCCGCCAGGAGCAAGGAAGCCACGTTCGTCCGCGACCTGGTCGAGGGCTGGACCGAGGTCCGCAAGCGCCGGTGGTTCTGGACGAACCTGCTCGGGCACGGCGTTTCGAACCTCACGGCCGGCATCTTCATGACACTCGGGCCGCTGATCGCCATCCGCGTACTGGGCGGCGAGATCTCGTGGGTGATCATCTACCAGTGCGGCATGGTGGGCATGATCATCGGCTCGTTCCTGGCGCCGCGCCTGCCGATCGCCCGGCCACTGATCGCGACCTCACTGGGTGGCGCGGTGTTCGCCCTGCCACTGGCCGCTTTCGCCATCCCCGGCCCGGTGTGGCTGAACGCCGCGGCCTACTTCGTGGCGATGCTCGGCCTGGGCATCCTGAACACGCTCTGGCAGACGGTGATGCAACAGCAGTTCCCGCCGCAAACCCTGGCCAGGGCCGATTCCTACGACGCGCTCCTGTCCTTCGCAGCCCGTCCACTGGGTCTCGCCCTCGCCGCGCCGGTGGCGATGATGACCAGCGAATCGACCGTCCTGATCTTCGCCGCCGTGCTGGTGGGCGGGTTCAACGTCGCGCTGCTCGCCCTGCCGGACGTCCGGCGGATGCCGTTGCGGTCCGCGCCCGAGACGGCGGTTGCGGTGCCGGTCGAAATGCCGACCACCGCGCAGGCCACCGATACGGAGAAGACGTCGCCGCGGAGCTCTGCCTGACCTGCCTCGTGAGTGGTAAGGGCGGTTCTGGTGGACCTGTATTTGCCTGCCCACTGGATCCTGATGTCATCTCGGTGGCTTGTAGAGCTTGTTCTGGATGCCGTTGTGGGCGAGTGGGGAGGATTTGAGACGTTCAACGTCCCAAATCCTCCCCACTCGGCTGCCGTCCGCGAGGTGCGGGGTGGCACGGTCTTGATCGACGGAGGATCGGGGACGTTGAGTGTCCCCGATCCTCCGTCGATCAAGTACCAAGACCGGAGCGACCCCCTCGACTACCGCACACCATCTTCGCCCTGGTCACGCGTAGGTAGGCAAATACCGGTCCGCTCTAACCGTCTTTACCACTCACGAGACTTTAGGGCTCGCTGATCCGGGCCGTCGTGAGAATCCGCGCCAGCCATTCCGGTGTCTCGAAAGCCACTTTCGGGACGTCTGATGTCCCGAAAGTGGCTTTCGCGACATAGACGCTGGGCATCACGAAGTCCGTGAAGGCCCGGCTCTGGTGCAGTCCTCGGTGACTACTGGTCCCGCGCGGCCTGGTAAACCCTGCCGCTGTCCGACGAGGTCGCGGTCATCGTGACCGTCGCGCCGGATTCGTGATCACCGGGATAAGGACGGTCCGGACGGCTGATCCACGCGATCGTCGTGGTCCCCTTCACCGCCACTCGTACCCGGCTGTAGGCCGCCGGATCCGCGACCGGGCTGTTGCGCACGACCTCTTCGAAGAACCACCCCGACGTGACCATCGCCAGCACACCCGGCGACTCCGCCAACGCTTGCTTCAGCACGGGCGCGTCCAGCAGCCGGAACGTCAGATCGACCGCCGCACCGGCGACCCCGTGTGCGTCGAAGACCACCTCCCCGGCATGCAACGCGAGGCGCAGCCGGATCTGCTGCTCCACCGGTCGCGTCGCGTTGTGCGCACGCAACTCCGCGGCCACCGCGTGCGGGAACAGCTCCACGAACAGTGATTTGGGCGCCCGTGAAGGAGCCATCACCATGAGACCGTCACCGCGGTCCTCGCGGTGACACTCGGCCCACGAAATACCCGTGGCGTTGAAGGCGTTCTCCAGCGCGCGGTACATGCCCTTCCGCACCGCGAGCTGTTGCGGTGTGGCCCGCCACCGGTCACCGAATCCCTGTACATCCACCGCCAGCACGGTCCGATGCACAGCTGATCGCGTTCTCATGATTCATGACTAGCAAGAAGTTCCGGCGGGGCTTGTGTCAATTGACGCATTGACCGCCTGGCGGTTCTGCTACCGCTTCCGAGGGGTGTGCCTTCACGTACTTCAGCCGGACACGTTGCCCAGGAAGTCCGGAACACGGACACCCAGGCCGAGCTCCCGCGCACGCCGGTGGACGAGGTCCGCGACGGCGAGGTCCAGTACGCCGAGCCCGAACGGCGAGAAGACCGTGAGGGCGTCTGTGCTTCGCTGGTATTCGCCGCCCGCGAGGAGCAACTCCCCGAGCGAGTGGGCGATGAAGTCGCGGTGGCCGACCTGCTGCTCCGCGAGGTGCGGCGACGTCGCGGCCCGGCAGACGTGGTCGGCGTCGTCGACGATGTTGACGCCGGACAGGATCGTCTCCGGCGTGAGGTCGCGCAGGGAGAGGTGCAGGATCAGCGTTCCCGGCCGGCAGTGCGAACCGTCCAGATGCGGGACCGTCGCGCTGGTCGCCAGGGACACCAACGGGTGTGCGGCGAGGGCGTCCTCGACCCTGGTGGCGACGTCGATCTTCACCTCGGGCCACCGGGTGGCGCACTTGACCGCGAAGGCGGCGGCCCGATCCTGGTCGAGGTCGAACAGGGTGACCGAGTCCAGTCCGGCGTCCACGGCCCGCAGGAACGCCAGGACCTCGAAGTTGATCACGCCGCAGCCGATGAGGGTGACCCCGGAACCGCCGGTGCCGAGGGTCGCGGCGGCGACCGCCGCGCTCGCCGCGGTGCGCCGCGCCGAGATGGTCGCTCCCTCGAGGAACACCTCGGGATGGCCGGTCCGCATCGAGTTGAGGATGATGGCCGCCGACGCCCGGTCCAGCGCGGAGTTCACGTTGCCGGGGAACGACGACACCCATTTGACTCCGGCGACCGCGGCCTCGGGCGAGTCCAGGTAGGCGGGCAGCGCGATGATCCGGTTGCGCTCGTCGCCGGGGAATCGCAGGAACACCGAGTGTGGCACGGCCGTCCGGCCTTGGGCGTGCAGGACGTACGCGGAGCGCACCGCGGCCAGCACGTCGTGCTCCGCGCCGTCGAGGATCCGCCGAACGTCGCCATGGGACAGGATCAGCATGCCGCCAAGCCTGGCGGACGGCGATCGCCTTGCGGAGGGAAGAACACGCAGACAAACCGGCTATCCGTTGTGGACGGCGACGAAACGCAGTTCGGCGGTGTAGCGGGAACCCGCGTCGTCGGTCAGCCACACCTGCTCCGGTGACGGCAACATCTCCGTGATCGCCAACCGGCCGCCCGGATCCTGGCGCGCCAATCGCCGAACAGCCTTCGCGAAGACGTTCACATACACCGGAGCGTCGAAGTCCACATAGAACGGACGCGGCTCTCCCGGTGACACCACGAACACAAACCGTGGCAACCCCAACGACTCCCGCCACCGGCGACCCAGCACGAACCGCCGCGACTCCGACTTCTCCGCGGTGAAACCCAGTTCCTCCACCGGGATCGACCACGACTCCCGCGCCACCACCAGCCGGTCCACTGTCACCCGAGGCGTGTGGTCCGCGTCCGGCATGATCCGGAACAGGTCCATCGCCAGTGTGGTCAGCACGTGCCCAAACACGTCGAGCACGTCGAACTCCGTGCTGTCGGGCAACACCGCCACCAGCCGGTCGCCCCGTTCCTCCACCCGGACGTCGGCGCTCAGCACCGTCCGCCCGCGTTTCGGGTCGGCCGTGTGGTCCACGAGGGCGACGTAGTAGTCCTTCGGCCGGTCGAGCGAATAGCGAATCCGGGCGGACAGCCGGGATCTGTGTTCCTTGGGCAGCATCGGGAGCAGGCGCGGGCCGGGGAAGTCGGCCGTGGTCTCGGCGAGCAGTTCGCCGCGCGCCGGATGCTGGTTGACGAACAACGAGGCGCCGAGAGTGTTCGACGCGACGTGCAGCTCGCCGAGCACCAGCCCGCCGCCGTCGCCGGGGACGACGAACACATCCGGGCTGAGGTAGCGGGCCATGCCCCAGCCGGGAGACGGCTCGCCGAACTCGTCCCGCACCCGTTCCGCGATGTCCACACTGGACACACGGACTCGGCGGGCACCATCGGGGACGTCGAGGATTCTCGCCCACCGTGTGGCCAGCTCGAGACGGAGCGCCGTGGCCTCGGCCACCGCCGAACCGTGCAGGATCGGCATGCACGCGAACCAGAACGCGGCGAGGTCGACCGGTCCGGCGGCCGCGAGTCCTGTGTGGACCCGACGCGCGTGACTCAGCACCGTGTCGGCGAGCCGGGAGGTCAGCCAGGTCGCGCTGGTCATCAGCAGGTCGAGGGGGGCGAGGTCGGCCAGGGTCCCGGTGCCGAGCCGGGACCGCGCCGCCCGGACGGTGTCGGAGTAGACCAGACCACGGCAGGGTGCGGTGTTGGTGCCTTTGGCGCGGGTGGCCGCCGCGCCGGTCAAGGTCGTGAAGACGGTCTCCAGCGCGCCCAATTCGTCCGGCAGCTCAGCGGACGCCGCCGCCCCGACCCGGTCGCGACCGCGCTCCAGCTCGTCCAGCCGGGCGAGCCAGTGCTCCCGGAACTCGGTGTCTCCGGCGGACTCCAGCCAAGTTCGCAGATGCCGCTCGGGGTGCGCGCCCGCCGGGATGTCCAGCCGCCAGACGACCCATCGGCGGAGTACCAACTCCTCCAGCGAGGAGGCCACTGCGGGGCCTAGGTCCTCCTGGATCGCCTGTGCGGTCCGGACTCCGTCACAGTGGTCGAGCACCCGGCCGAGCCCCGGCGGGATCTCCTGCGGTGGCCGGCCGGGGAGGTGTGCCAGGCCACCGGAAATCCGCACGAACGGCACCCGGCGCGGCGCCACCCAGTTCCGCGATCGCGGATCGGCGCTGATCGCCTGGGCCACCGCGTCGATCGCCCAGCTGGCGAAGTAGACGTTCGAAGCCGTGATCAACCCGGAGCCCGGCTCGACGGCGACGCCCTCGACAGACTCGTCCCACCGGCCCCATCCCACCGGGCCGAAGAAGCCGATCGTGTCGTTCTTCACGCAGAACCGTTGCCAGTACTGCGCCACCAGCTCCTCGCGCTGCCTCGGTTTGCTGGTGCGGCCCGCCACCGACGGCTCCCAGGCCAGGAAGGACTCGACACCGGTTCGCCAGATCGTCGAATTCTGCCACTCGACCGCGTCCCGGAATCCCGGCGCGGACGCGATCGCCTGGAGTTCCACGGCTGTTTCCACGGCCGAGGCGGCGAACTGCTTGTCGAACACGTCCCACGCCGGGCCGGACAGCCGCGCGCCCGCGTCGAACTGGTCCGCGGCGGTCGCCAGTCCTTCCGGCGCCAGCCGCAGCACACCCGCGGCGGGGAAACCCGCGCCACGGACCGCGAACTGGTCCCACAGCCGCCACTTTCCGCTCAACCACACCATGTCGGCAACGCTCCTCGCGGCTATCGGGGATCAACGGCGCGGAAGCGCCTCGGCGTGTTCCCACCGGACACGATGGCGACGGCCCGGCCGGTGAACCCGGTCCGCAAAGCTCCGGCGAGGGCGACACTCCCGCTCGGTTCCGCCTCGACGCCGTTGCGGTGCAACAGGTCCATCGCCGCCAGGATCGCCTCGTCGGTGACCTCGATCATCTCGTCGACCCGGCGCCGGATGATCGGGAACGGGATCGCGCCCGGCCGCTGGCCACGCAGCCCGTCGGCCACCGTGTCGGACGGCGGCACCTCGACCGGGCATCCGGCCGCCAGCGAACGGGCGTAACGCCGCGCCGCCACCGGCTCCACCCCGATGATCCGCGGTGTCCCGCGCGTTCCCTCGGCGGCCAGGCACACACCGGCCAGCAGACCGCCTCCGCCGGTCGGCACGAAGATCGCGTCGAGGTCCGGTATCGCCTCGAAGACCTCCAGCCCCACGGTGCCCGCGCCGGCGACCACCAGCCCGTGGTCCGAGGACGGCACGAACACCGCACCGGTGCGGTCGGCGAGATCTCGCGCGTGCTGATCCCGTTGGGCCACCCCGCCGGGAACTTCGACCACCTGGGCACCGAGCCTGCCGATGGCGGCCGCCTTGTCGGCCCGCGCTCCCCCCGCGACGACGACCGTCACCCCCACGCCCAGTTCCGCGCCGAGCCGCGCGACCGCGATCCCGTGGTTGCCCGACGAGCCGGTCACGACGTGGGTGGCGGCCAGGTCGAGCATGGCGTTCGCCGCGCCACGGGTCTTGAACGAGCCGCCCAGCTGCAGATGCTCGGCCTTGAGCAGGATGTGCGGCAGGCCGTCCAGCGGCAGCAACGGGGTACGTCGGATCCGGCCCTCGGTCCGCCGCGCCGCCGCCAGTACGTCGGCGGCGCCGAGCCGGGGCGCTCTGACGATCATCGGGCGGACTGGTCGACCGCGACGAAGCGTAGTTCGGAGGTGTAGCGGTTCCCCACGTCGTCGGTCAGCCACACCTGCTCCGGCGACGGCAGCATTTCCGTGATCACCAGCCGGCCGCCCGGATCCTGCCGTGCCAACCGTCGAACAGCCTTCGCGAAGATGTTGACGTACACCGGCGCGTCGAAGTCCACATAGAACGGACGAGGCTCCCCTGGCGAGACGACGAAAACGAAACGCGGCAATCCCAACGACTCCCGCCACCGACGGCCCAGCACGAACCTCCGTGCCTCGGACTTCTCCGAAACGAAGTCCATCTCCTCCACCGGGATCGACCACGACTCGCGCGCCACCACCAGCCGGTCCACCGTCACCCGGGGCGAGTGGCCCGCGAGCGGCCGCAGGGAGAACCGGTCCATGACCCGGTTGGTCATCGCGTTGCTGAACACGTCCAGCAGGTCGAACTCCGCGCTGTCGGGCAGCACGGCCACCAGCCGGTCGCCCCGTTCTTCGACCAGGACGTCGGCACTGAGCACCGTCCTGCCCCGTTCCGGATCGACCGTGTGGTCCACCAGGGCCACGTAGTAGTCCTCGGGCCGGTCCAGGGAGATCCGGCTGCGCGCCGACCACCGCGGCGGCTGTTCCTTGGGCAGCATCGGCAACAGGCGCGGGCCCGGGAAGTCGGTCGCGGTCTCGGCGAGCAGCCGTCCGGCGTCCGGATGCTGCATCACCCACAGGGACGTGCTGGCGGTGTTCATCGCGACGTGCAGTTCGCCGAGGACCAGCTCGAAATCCCCGCGTGCCACCGCGTCGGCGTCGTCGGCGACGACCATCACGTCCGGGCTGACGTACCGGGACTGCGGCCAGCCAGGGCCGGTTTCCCCGAACTCCTCCCGCACCCGGTCAGCGATGTCCACACTGGACAGACGGACGCGCCGGGCGTCCTCGGGGACGTTCAGGATCCGCGCCCAGCGCTCTCTCAGCTCGGTCTGGATCCGGTCGATGTCGGCGATCGACCCGCCGTGCGGGGCGGGCAGGCACTCCATCCACAACGACGCGAGATCCACGCTGCCGTGCCGGTCGCGCAGGCGCTCGTAGGCCTCCCGGACGCGGCGCCCGACGGCCTCTCCGAACCGGCCGGTCAGCCAGCGGGCGGCGGTGAGGCACAGGCCCAGCGGGGTCAGCTCGTCGCGGATCGCGGCGCCGATCCGGACCGTGGCGGACCGGCGGCAGTCTGCGTAGATGAGCGCCCGGCACGGTGCGGTCCGCGTGCCCTTGGCGCGTTGCGCCGCGACCTGGGTCAGCTCCTCGAACTCGGTTTCCAGCTCGGAGAACGCCGCCGAGAGAGCGTTGGCGTCGACACCGGCCGCCTGGATCCGGTCCCGGCCGCGTTCGAGTACCGCCACCTTGGCCAGCGCGTCCTGCCGCAGGCCGGGATCCGAAACCCGCTCCAGTACGGTCCGCAGGTAGCGTTCGGGATACGCGCAGGTCGGCACCTCCAGCCGCCACACGATCAGCCGTCGCCGCACCAGGTCGTCCAAGAGGGACACGACCGCGTCTTCGGTCGCCCCGAGGTCCGCCGCGAGCTCCGCCGGACGTCGGACACCGTCGCAGCGCGAGAGAATCTCCCGTTCGAGCGGCTCGAGCCGTTGCGGAGGCCGCCCGGGCATCCCCGCCTGGTCCCCGGCGATCCGGACGAAGGACACCCGGCGCGGCGCGATCCAGGCCCGCAGCCGCGGATCGGTGCCGACGGTGCGGGCGACCGCGTCGACGGCCCAGCTCGAGAAGTAGATGTTCGACTCGGCGACCAGACCGGAACCCGGCTCGACGACGACGCCGTCCACCGTCTCGTCCCACTTGCCCCATCCCACCGGGCCGAAGAAGCCGATCGTGTCGTTCTTCACGCAGAACCGTTGCCAGTAGTGCGCGACCAGCTCCTCGCGTTCACGCCGCTTGCTGGTGCGTCCCTCCGCCGAAGGATCCCAGCCGAGGAACAAGCCGATACCCCGTTGCAGCAGGGCCGGGTTCTGCCAGGCCACCGCGGCCTGGAAGGCCGGTTGCGCGGCGATCTCCTGCAGTTCCTTGACGTTGTTCACCATCGCGTCCGCGAACAGCTCCTCGAACGCGAGCCACTCGGGACCGGTGAGCCCGGCGCCACCGGCGAACTTGTCCGCCGCCTCGGCGAGCCCGAGCGGCGCCAGCCGCAGCACCCCGGAGGCGGGGAATCCGGGGCCACGCAAGGCGAACTCGTTCCACAACCGCCATTCGCCGCCCGACAGCAGGACTTCGTCAGCCACGGCCCACCGGATCTCCACCGGTTCCGCACCATTCGAGGACGGCGCGCGCACTGTGGTACTTGTTCTCCGCCTGCTGGAACGCGAGGCTCGCGGGTCCGTCGAGGACCTCCGCGGTGACCTCTTCGCCGCGGTGCGCGGGCAGGTCGTGCAGGAACACCTCGGCGCCGGTCTCGGCCATCACCTTGGCGTCCACCTGGAACGGGGCGAACACCTCGCGCCAGTCCTCGGTGTGTTTGACCGTTCCCGTGGTCTGCCATCGCGTGGTATAGACCACGTCGACCGTCGGCAGGGCGGTCATGTCGTGCCGCTCCTCCACCAGCGCGCCGCTGCGCCTGGCGTGGACCGCGGCCCGGTCCAGGAACCGTTGATCGAGGCCGTAGTCCGGCGGCGTCCGCAGATACAGCTTCGTGCCGGCGTACCGGGACAGCGCCAGCGCCAACGCCGACGCGGTGTTGTTGCCCTCGCCGACGTAGAGCACGCGCAGGCCTTCGACCCGGCCGAACCGCTGGGTGAGCGTGGTGAGGTCGGCGAGTGCCTGGGTGGGATGTTCCTCCGCGCACATCGCGTTGATCACGGCCATCCGCCGGTTCACCGCGTACGCGCGAAGCTCGGCCTCGCCTCCGGCCGTCCGCACCACGAGCAGATCGAGCATGCCCGACAGCACGGCGGCGGTGTCCTCGATGGTCTCACCGGTGTTCTCCTGAAGGTCGCCGGGACCGTAGGTGATCAGCCGGGCGCCGAGCCGGAGGGCTCCGGCGGAGAACGAAGTCCGCGTCCTGGTCGAGGTTTTGCGGAACAAAATACCCGCGACCAAATCTCGCAACGGGCGCTCGTCTGTTCGGCGGCCGAGCGTGTGCTCGATCCCGCGGCCGACGATCCAGTGCAGGTCGGCGTCGTCGAGGTCCTCGAGTGAGATCAGGTGGCGGCGTGCCGGGTCGGCCATGGCTACCTCCGAAGTGTGCTCGCCACAGCCTGCTGCCGGGGGTGATGGGACGGCAGGGAAAGAGCGGCAGGATCGGTGCGGGCACCGGTTGCGCGTTTGTCCCTGCTTCTACGAACAGTTCCGTGACAACGGTGAAATTCACGCCAAGTGCGAAAAACAGCACAGTAAAAGTTCTCGATTTTCATACGTAGCGAGGAAGACAACCGCCTCCTTCCCGATGAGACTGGACGCCGGTCGAATGGGGAAGGGAAGTTGGCATGGGAGAGCCCGCAAGGGTCAGTGTGGACGCGGCCGATCCGGTACTCGAGGCGGGGATCGGCTGCACACTGAACGGGAGTCCGGAACTCACGGTCGTGACGAACGGCGAGGAAGCGGACGCCACGGTCGTGGTCGTCGATCTCGTGGACGAGAAGGTGCTCGACGTCGTGCACACCATCAGGAACCAGGCCCACCGGCCCGAGGTCGTCCTGCTGGCCACCGAACTGTCGCCGGGCGACGCGCTGCAAGCGATCGCGGCGGGCGCGCACGGCCTGCTGCGCCGGAGGGAGGCCAGCGCGAGCCGGCTCTCCCGCGCCGTCCTCGCCGCCGTCGTCGGCGACTGCACCATGCCACCGGACCTGATCGACCGGGTTCTCGAACAGGGAATGGAAAACCAGACGCCGGTCGCGCCGCAGGCGTGGGCACGAGCGGGGCTCAGCGAACGCGAGCACGCGGTGCTGCGCCTGGTCGCCGAGGGTTACGAGACCGACGAGATCGCCCGGCGGCTGTCGTACTCGGCGCGTACGGTGACGGCGGTCGTGCACGACATCACCCAGCGTTTCCGGCTGCGCAACCGCGCGCACGCCGTCGCCTACGCACTCCGGGCCAGGCTGCTGTGATCAGTGTGCAGGTGACCGCGGCGGGCGCCGCGGTCAGGGAAGCCGTGGTCGGCAAGCTGAGACAGGCGGGAATCCTCGTCACGGCCACGACGGGCACCGTGGTGGTGGCCGCCGGCGGCACGATCGACGAAGCGCTGACCACCTGTCCCCCCACGCTTCGTACGCGGGGCCAGCGGTTGATCGTCGCCGCCGACACGCTCAATCCGGCCGGTGTGCTGCATGCGGTCCGGGCGGGTGCGCGGATCCTGTTGCAGACTCCCGAAACGACGCCGGACCAGTTCGGTGCCGCCGTGCATTCGGCCGTACACGGGGAGAGCCGGGTGCCGTATGGGGTACTGGTCCGTTTGCTCAGCGGTGGCGCCGAACTGTCGATGCCGATCGGCGACCCCCTGGCCGCACCGCTCACGGAGCGACAGCTGACGGTGCTCACCCTGGTGGCGGACGGGCACGGCAACGCCGACATCGCACGCGAGCTGTCCTGTTCCGAGCACACCGTGAAGAACGTCATCTACGAGCTGATGGCGCGGCTTCAGGTGCGCAACCGGGCCCACGCGGTCGCCCACGCGGTCCGTGCCGGGCTGATCTGACGGCACCGCTCAACTTATGTTGCGGGAAGGGCAAAGGTGGCGTGTTCGGGCGGGGTGTCCGTGAAGGACCCCTTCCCTACTCTCAAGGTAGTGAAGGGGTCCTTCACGTACTTCCCGCAGGCAAGGGGCGACGGCAGGGCCCCGACGCAGACAGGCGTGACCACCCCACGCTGTGCCCTACCCTCCACTAGCCCTCCTTGCCACTCACGACCTGGTCCCACCGCGGGACTGGCCATTTCGCGTGATTGACCGGACGACTCGCGTGCTCCGAGGGACGACACACGTGACGAGATGGACGACACGAGCGCGGCCGGGCCACACAGGGAGATGTCCCTCTGGACACGCGCGTCGTCCCTCTGGACACGCGTGTCGTCCCGCCAGTCACACGTAACCGCTCTAGCCCGAATCGCCACTCACGACCCACTGGCCCGAAGCGTACATATAGGCATCAGACATTCAGCCTTTGCAGGCCAGTCCAGGTTCACGCCGCTGAAGGCGACACCCGAGCGTCGGACCCGCGACCAGGGCACGTTTCTTCACCCCTCAACAGGAGGGCAGGAATTCCGGTGGCCGGCGTGCGCGGGCGGCCTGCTCGAACGCGTACGCCAGCGCCAGTATCGTCGGCTCGCTGTACCGGCCCGCCATGATCGACAGGCCGACCGGCAGCGGGCCGACGAATCCCATGGGGACGGTGATGTTCGCGTAGCCGGACACCGCGGCGGGCGCGGACGAACCGAACCGGTAGTCGTCGCCCCGGCCGAGCGTGGTCTTCCAGGCCGGGGCGTTCGTCGGTGCCACGATCGCGTCCAGGCGGTGTGCGCGGAGCGTGTCGTCCAGCCCGCGTCGCGCCGCCCCGGTCGCTTCCGCGCGCATGCTCAAATACGCCGGTTCGGTCAGGTCACCGCTCGTCGCCTGCGCCTCCTCGAACAGCTCTTGCCCGAAGAACCCCATCTCGACGTCCGCGTTGGCCTTGTTGAACTCGATCAGGCCTGCCAGGTCCGCCGGGTGTTCGCCGGGGGTCGCCGCCAGGTACTCGTTGATGCCGTGCTTGAACTCGTGCAGCATCGACGGCAACTCGGTGCGGCCCACCACGTCCAGTCCGGGGATCGTCACCTCGACCGTCGTCGCTCCCGAGGACTCCAGCAGGTCCACGGCGCGCGCGAACTCCGCCAGGGTTTCCGGGCTGGTACCTCCGGTGGGATCCCAGAGGCCGATCCGCTTGCCGTGCAACGCCGCAGGATCCAAGAAGCGCAGATAGTCCGGCCGGGCAGGACTGTCCGAGGTGGACGGGTCGCCGCTGTCGGGGCCGTTGAGGACGGCCAGCAGGATGGCCGCGTCGGTCACGGTGCGGGCCATGGGGCCCGCGGTGTCCTGCACCACCGAGATCGGCACCACGCCGCTCCGGCTCACCAGGCCGATACTCGGTTTGACGCCGACGACCCCGTTCGCGCCCGCCGCGGTGACGATCGAGCCGTTCGTCTCCGTGCCGACCGCGACCGTGGCCAGGTTCGCGGCGATCGCCGCGGCGGAGCCGCTCGACGAGCCGCAGGTGTTGCGGTCGAGCACGTAGGGATTGCCGGCCTGCCCGCCGATCGCGCTCCAGCCGCTCGACGACCGCCGGTCACGGAAGTTCGCCCACTCCGACAGGTTCGTCTTCCCGAGGATCACCGCCCCGGCCGCGCGGAGCCGTTCGACCAGATGGGCGTCGGCGGCCGGACGCGACCCGGCCAGCGCGAACGAGCCCGCCGTGGTCCGCTGCCGGTCCGCGGTGTCGATGTTGTCCTTGAGCAGCACCGGGATCCCGTCCAGGATACCGAGCATCCGGCGGGCTCTGCGCCGGTCGTCGCTCTCCGCCGCGAGTCGCGGCGCGTCCGGGTTGGTCGTGATGACCGCGTGCAACCGGGGGTCGAGCAGGCGGATGCGGTCCAGGTAGAACCCGGTCAGCTCCGCCGAGGTCAGCGGACCGGAGTCCATCGCGCGCTGCAGCTCCGGGATCGTCGCCCGTTCGAGGTCGATCCCGGCGACCGTGGGACGGCCCGACACCAGCGTCACGCCTCCTCCGTCGCCTTCATCAGCGTGGTGAGCAACTCGGCCAGCTTCGCCACGTGCGGCGGGCGCAGCACGCCCATGTGGTCGCCGCCGACCCGGTGGACCTTGAGCCCGCCGGGAGCCAGCTTGACCCAGCGATCCTGGTACTGCGCGTAGCTCTGCCCGAAGTTGGTCTCGTGCAGGCCGTCGGCCAGTTCGTCGCCCACCAGCAGGTTGGTCCGGCCGGCGTACGGGCGCTGGCGGAAACCGAGCATCGCCTGGGTCAGCTCCCGCCACACCCGGATCCGGCGCGGCCAGAACGGGTCCCCGGGGATCGGTGGTTCCTTGGTGCCCTCGTCGATGATGTAGTCGAGCACTTCCGCGAACTGGCGGTGGATCTCGGCGAGCTCGTCGGGATCCGTCGTGTTGTTCAACTGGTCGAGGAGGTCCTCGCCACGGGCGAACATGGCGGTCTCCTCCCACATGTTCTCCCGCTTGTAGAAGTCCTGCGCCGGGTCGAGCAACATCAGCGTGAGCCGGTCGCCGTCGCGGTGCATGATGCGGGCCATCTCACCGGTCACCAGCCCGCCGCCGCACCAGCCGAGCAGGTGGTAGGGCCCCTCCGGATGCACCGCGCGGATCTGGTCCACGAAGAGCGCGGCCACGCTCGCGATGCTCTGCGGCGAGGGCGTGTCGCGGTGCAGGCCGGGCCACTCGAGCGCGGCCACCGGCCGATCGGCGCTGATGTGCTCGGCCAGCCGGATGTACCAAAGACCGCCACCGGGGTACATGCAGAACAACGGCGGTTTCGAACCGGTGCGGCGCAGCCACACGACGGCGTCACGCGCCCAGGTCGCGGCGGATTCCATCGCCGCCGCCTCGGTCGGCCGGAAGCCGCCCTTGCTGGCCGGGTCGACGGCCTCGGCCAGATCGATCACCGTGCGGTGCTCGTAGAAGTCGCGCAACTCCACCGGCAGGCCGTGTTCTTCGCGGAGTTCGACCAGCACCCGGATGATCAGCAGTGAGTGCAGGCCCAGGTCACTGAACGGGACGTCCACGCCCACCTGGTCGATGGCGAGGCCCTTGGCCAGCGCGGTGGCGATGATCTTCTCCACCGCCGTGCGCGGGGCCATCGCGGTCCGGGCGGTGGCCGTCGGCTCGGGCAGGGCCTTGGTGTCGAGTTTGCCGCTGGGGGTGGTGGGCAGTTCGGGCAGCACCACCCACGCGGACGGGATCAGGTATTCGGGCACGGCACCGGCCAGCCGTCCGGGCAACTCGGCCGGGTCCAGTCCTTCGTGTGCCGGGACCAGGTAGGCGACCAGTTCTTGGTCTCCACGGGCGGTCCGGCGGGCGCGCACGGCCACGTCGCGCAATTCGGCGTGCGCTCGCAGGACCGACTCCACCTCGCCCAGTTCGACCCGGTAGCCGCGGATCTTGACCTGGTCGTCCACCCGGCCCGCGAACTCCAGCACGCCGTCGTCCCGGTACCGGGCGAGGTCGCCGGTGCGGTACAGGCGCCGGCCGACGGCGTACGGATCGGGCACGAACCGGTCCGCGGTGAGGTCGGGACGGCCGCGGTAACCACGGGCCAGCTGCGCGCCGCCGATGTACAGCTCGCCGAGCACGCCGATCGGGACCGGCTCGAGGTCAGCGTCCAGTACGCGCAGCACGGTGTTGGCACCCGGACGGCCGATCGGGACCGGCCCCGCCTCGAGGTCACCGGCCGCGCTCACGTGGGAAGCGCAGCCCACGGTGGCCTCGGTCGGCCCGTATTCGTTGTCCACCACCGTGTCCGGGGCGTGCCGGGTCCACGCGGCGAGCATGTCCCTGGTCAGCTCCTCGCCGCCCACGACGAGCCGGGCGGCCGCGCCGGGGAGTGCTTCGGCGGGCAGCATCTGGCTGAGTGCCGCCAGATGCGACGGGGTGAGCTTGACGAGACCGAATCCGCCCTCGCCCAGCGCCGCGACCAGCGCCTCGATGGCCGGGGTGCCGTCGTCGGGGGTGAGGGTGACCGGCCTGCCGGACAGCAGCGCGGAGAACAGGGACGTGACCGGCAGGTCGAACGCCATCGACGAGTACAACGGGGAACCCCCGGCGACGGCGGACTCGGCGCGCCAGCACAGGTAGTTGACCAGGTTGCGGTGCTCGACCATGACGCCCTTCGGCTTGCCCGTCGAGCCGGACGTGTAGATGACGTACGCGAGCGCCTCCGGCGTCGCGGTCCGGCCGAGGTCTCCGTCCGGGCGGGTGGCGATGGCCGGATCCCCGACGAGGACCGTCGTGGTGCCGGGCACCCGGTCGGCGAGGGCGGACTCGGTGACCACCGTGGTCGCGCCGGCCTCGGTGAGCACCGTGGCCAGCCGTTGCGCCGGATGACTCGGATCGAGTGGCAGGTAGGCCGCACCGGATTTGAGGACCGCGAGCAGCGCGGTCACCAGCTCGGGGCCGCGGCGCAGGAGCACGCCGAGCACCGTCTCCGGACCCGCGCCTTGCTCGCGCAGGTGATGGGCCAGCCTGTTCGCGCGGGCGTCGAGGTCCGCGTAGGTGACCGTGGTCCCGTCCGCACACCGCAGCGCGATCGCGTCCGGGGTGCGGGCGGCCTGGCGTTCGAACAGTTCGTGCGCACACGCGTCCGGGTACTCGGCGACCGGACCGTCCGCGAACGACAGCAGCCGTTCGGTCTCGGCCGGGGCGAGCGCGGCACCGCGGACGTCACCTTCCGGGTCGGCGGCCATGGCTTCGAGCACCCGCCGGTACATCGCGGCGAGCGCGGGCCCGTGGACCGGGGCGATCCGGTCGGCCTGTGCCCTGAAATGCAGGACACCGGGGAAGCTCCACACGTCCACGCCGAACCCGTTGTAGCTCTCGTCCACGATCTTCGCCGTCTCCACCCGGTCGGTGTCGAAGACGTGGAAGTCCAGGTAGGCGAACGAGATGTCGACCAGCGGCCGTCCCCCGCCCCAGCGCCGCTGCAACTCCCCGATCGGGAAGCGCCGGTGCGGCCAGACGGCCACCTCTTCGGCGAACACCTGCCGGACGAGCCCGGTCCAGTTCGTCGCGGTCAGGTCGACGCACACCGGCAGCGGGTTGAGGTGCATGCCCCTCGCCAGCTCACCGCCCGGTTCTTCGAGCCTGCCGTTGTGCACCAGTCCGGTGTGGAACCGGTTCGACCCGCTGATCGTGCTCAGCACCTTGAGGTGCGCGGCGAACAACACGGTCTTCAGCGAAGCACCCGCCACCGCGGCCAAGGCGCGCAACCTCGGTTCCAGGTCGGCATACCGCACGCTGATCTGGTGCGGAAGGCCGTCCGGGCTCGGTGCCGACGCCCAGCCGGGCGGCAGGCTGACCGGGTCGTAGCGATCCAGCCGGTCGCGCCAGAACTCCTGGTCCACAGTGGACTCGAGGGAGCGCTTCTCGTGGGCGATGAAGTCTGCGAAGCGCACCGGCGCCTGCTCGGGGAAGGTCGGAGTGCGCCCATCCCGAAGACTGCGGTACGTGTCCAGCAGCTCTTCGAGCAGCGAGTGGTGGCTCCAGCCGTCGAGAACCGCGTGACACTCGATGAACGACAGCGTCCACCGGCTTTCCGCCGTCTGGTGCACGTGGAAGCGCACCAACGGCGCCTTCGTGACATCGAGCGGCTTGCGGCGGGTGTCGGCGACGAACTCCCCCAGCACCTCGTCGGCCCGCGGCCCGGGAGTCCCGCGCAGGTCGTCGTAACCGACCTCCATCGGCGCACTGCGGTGCACCAGCTGCATGGGCTCCCGGTAGGTGGTCAGGTCGAAGGCGGTGCGCAGGATCTCGTGCCGCCGCACCAGAAGCACCGCCGCTTCCCGCAGCGCGGGCAGCGAGAACGGGGCGTCGTCGACGATCGGGAACAGCGTGATGTTGTGGTAGAGGCTGACGTCCTTGTCCGCCACCATCTCGTAGACCATCGCGGTCTGGCCCATGGACATCGGATAGGCGTCGGCGAGGTCGTCCGGCAACGCCTTCCGGTCGGCCTCGCCGACCAGTTCGAACGGGGCGACCCGGCGGTCCTCGACCGGCCCGGCCGCCGTCCCGGCGAACCGGGTCAGGCTCTCGACCGTCTGATGCAGCAACAGATCCTGCACGGTCACCGGGAGTCCTCGTTTGCGCAGCACCCCCACCACCTGGATGGCCCGGATGGAGTCACCGCCCAGCGCGAAGAAGTTGTCGTGCACCCCGACCGATCCGACACCGAGCGCCGTGCCCCACACCTCGGCCATGGCCCGCTCGCCCGGGTCGCGGGGAGCGACCGAACCGGCGGGTGTCGCGTGGCCCGCGACCGGCTCGGGCAAGGCGGTCCGGTCGATCTTCCCGTTGGCCGTCACCGGGAACCGGTCCAGCGGCACGAACGCCGCGGGCACCATGTACGTGGGCAGGAGCCTGCTGAGGTGGTCACGCAGGTCCGCCGCGTCCAGCCGGTGGCCGGCGACAGGCACGGCATAGGCGACGAGGCGGTGCTCCCACTCCCCCGGCCGCCGGTGCGCGAGCACCACGGCACGGGCCACCGCGGCGTGGGCGGCGAGGGCGGCCTCGATCTCGCCCGGCTCGATCCGGTGGCCGCGGATCTTGACCTGCTCGTCGGCCCGGCCCGCGAACTCCAGATCACCGTCGAGGGTGCGGCGGGCGAGGTCGCCGGTGCGGTACATGCGGGCGCCGGGACGCGGCGAGTACGGATCGGGGCCGAACCGGTCCGCGGTCAGTTCCGGGCGGCCGAGGTACCCGAGGGCGAGCCCCGGCCCGGACACGTAGAGCTCGCCGGGCACGCCGACCGGCACCGGATCGAGGTTGCCGTCGAGCAGGTAGACGCGCAGGTCGGGCAGCGGCCTGCCGAGGGGGCTGCGCGGGCCCTCGGTGGTGTCCTCGGCACGCAGCCTGCGGTAGGTCACGTGCACGGTCGTCTCGGTGATCCCGTACATGTTGACCACGGCGGGCCGTTCGTCGCCGAAGCGGGCGAACCACGGCGCGACGTCGGCGACGTCGACGGCCTCGCCGCCCAGCACCACGAAACGCAGCGCGAGCGACTCGGGCGGGGTCTCCGCCTCGGCGACCGCGTCGATCAGCCGCCGGAACGCCGACGGGGTCTGGTTCAGCACGGTGACGCCCTCGGCGATCAGCAGGTCGAGGAAGTCCCACGGGGAACGGGAAACCGTGAACGGCACGACGACGACGCGCCCGCCGTGCAGCAGCGCGCCCCACAGCTCCCAGACCGAGAAGTCGAAGGCGTAGGAGTGGAACAGGGTCCAGACGTCGTCCGGGCCGAACGCGAAGTCGGCCGCGCTGGCCCGCAGCAGCCGCAGCACGTTCGCGTGCGTGACCGGGACACCCTTCGGCCGCCCGGTGGACCCGGACGTGTAGATCACGTACGCCACGTCGCCAGGTCCCGCCAAGTACGCCGGGTCGGTCTCCGGCCACTCGGAACCGGGCTGGTCGAGCAGGACCGCGGTGACCGGCTCGCCCGCCAGCCACCCGGCGAGCTCACCCGTGCTGACCACCGTGCCGACCTCGGCGTCGGCTCGCATCATGGTCAGCCGCTCGGCGGGCTGGGCGGGATCGAGCGGCACGTAACCCGCGCCGGACTTGAGCACGCCCAGCAGGGCCACCACGAGATCGAGTCCCCGGTCGAGGCAGACGCCGACCAGCTGTCCCGGTGCCGCGCCGTGCGAGCGGAGCCGATGGGCGAGCCGGTTGGCCCGCGCGTCGAGCTCGGCATAGGTCAGGTGCTCGCCGTCGAAGGACACGGCGAGCGCGTCCGGTGTGCGGGCGAGCTGTGCCGCGAAGACCTCGGGCAGGCTCTCCTCGGCGGGGAAGGTCAGGTCCGGGCCGTTCCCGGCCGCCAGCAAACGTTCGCGTTCCTCACCCGCCAGCATGGCGAGCCCGCCGAGCCTGCCGTTCGGTTCGGCGGCGATGCTTTCCAGCAACTGGACGAAATGGCCGGACATCCGGTGCGCGGTGGCGGCGTCGAACAGGGCCGTGGCGTAGCCCAGCTGCCCGGTGATGGAACCGTCCTGGCGGGTGGCGAGGGTGAGGTCCAGATCGTATTTCGCCACGTCCCAGCCCGGGGACTCCACCTCGGCGCCGAGGCCGGCCAGGCGGCGCGGCCCGTCGTCGTCGCCGAGCTGGAACACCACCTGGAACAGCGGGGTCCGGGACGGGTCACGCTCCCCCGCGAGTTCGTCGACCACGAGATCGAAGGGGGTGTCCTGGTGGGTGTAGGCGTCCAGCGCGGTCGCCCGCACCCGGGTCAGCAGGTCCACAAAGGACTGTTCGGCGGACAGCCCGGCGCGCTGCGCGATCATGTTGACGAACATGCCGAGCAGACCCTCGGTCCGGTCCTCCTCACGCCCGGCGACCGGGCTGCCCACGACCACGTCGGTCTGCCCGGAGTAGCGGCCGAGCAACACCTGGAAGGCCGCCAGCAGCACCATGTACGGCGTCGCGCCGTGCTCCCGGCCGAGCCGGGTCAGGCTCTCGGCCAGCGGCCCGGGCACGACGACCGGCACGGTCGCGCCCGCGCTGTCGCGGACCGGTCCGCGGGGCCGATCCGTCGGGAGCTCGAGCGGGGCGACCCCGTCGAGTTGCTTGCGCCAGTACTCGACCTTCTCGGTGAGACGACCACCGGTGAGCCGGTCCCGCTGCCACACGGCGAAGTCCCCGTACTGCACCGGGAGCGGCCCGAGCGGAGACGGAAGGCCCGCGGCGAACGCCGCGTACACGTTGTCCAATTCGGACAGAAGAATGTTCTCGGACCACCCGTCCGACGCGATGTGGTGCACGGAAAGAAGGAGCACGTGGTCCACATCGGACAGACGGACCAGCAGAGCCCGTAGCGGCCACTCTTCGGCCAGGTCGAGCGGGCGAGCGCCCGCTTCGGCCAGCACATCGTCGAGGGACTCCGGCCGGTCGGCGAGGTCGAGCCGTTCGAAGGGCACCGGCCCCGGCTCGTCGATCACCTGCACGGGCTCGCCGCCGGAACCACCTTCCGGGTACCGGGTGCGCAGCACCTCGTGCCTGGCGACGATCTCGTCCAGGGCCCGGCGCAGCGCGGGTACGTCCACCTCACCGCGCAGCCGCAGCCGCACCGGCATCAGGTAGTCGGCGCCGCCGGGCCGGGTCTGGTCGAGCAACCACAACCCGCGCTGCGCGAACGAAAGCGGCAGCGGCCGGTCCCGGGGCACCGGGGTGATCCCGCCGGAAGCCTCGACGTTGCCGATACCTCGCAGCCGTCGCCGCAGCAGTTCGGCACGGGAGTTGCCTCGGGTGTCCATGGTCCGCCTTCCTGTCCTGCCACCAAAGACCGGGAGCCAGGGATGATCGGTCGAGGATGCCCGGCGGCCGTGAGCGGGCGTCAGGGTGAAGGTGGTGCCCGTTCACGCAGCGCGCCGGGTGCCGGAGTGCCGATCCTTCTCTGTGCGCGAGTGCCCGTGCCCACGAGCATCGGGGACCATGAGTCCCCCCGTGCCCCCGCTGTATCGAAACCGTGACTTCGTTCTGCTGTGGGCCGGATCGGCGGTGTCGATCCTGGGCTCGAACGTGTCCAATGTGGCGTACCCGCTGTTGGTGCTCGCGCTGACCGGCTCGGCCACCGACGCCGGTCTCGCCGGATTCGTCTCGCTGCTGCCGCAACTGCTGTTCCAGCTGCCCGCGGGCGCGCTGGTCGACCGCTTCGACCGCAAGCGCATGATGATCTACTGCGATATCCTGTGCGCGCTGGTGCTGAGCACCCTGGTGGCGGCCCTGCTGTTCGGGCGGCTGACCCTGCCGCACATCCTCGTGGTCGGCTTCCTCGAAGGCACCTTCGCGGTGTGCTACCGATTGGCCGCCGCGGCGGCCGTGCCCAACGTGGTCGACGCGTCGCAGCTCCCCCTGGCGCTGGCGCGCAACGAGGCCCGCCGCCGGGGCGCCGCCATGCTGGGCAAACCCCTCGGCGGGATCCTGTTCGGCTTCGGCCGCGCGGTGCCGTTCGTGTTCGACATCGTCAGCTACGCGATCTCGGTGCTGACACTCGGCTTGATCCGCAAGGACTTCCAGGTCCAGCGGGACACCGCGAGCCGCCGCCCGCGCGCCGCGGAGTTCACCGAGGGCGCCGTCTGGCTGTGGCGGCAGCCGTTCCTCCGGGCGACCACGCTCCTGATCGCCGGCAGCAACCTGTTGTTCCAGGGACTGTTCCTGACCGTGATCGTGTCCGCGAACAACCACGGCGCCTCTCCGGCGACCGTCGGTTTCATGCTCGGCATCATCGCGGTCGGCGGGGTGCTCGGCTCACTGGTCGCTCCCGCGGCGGCGAGACGGCTGTCTCTGAAGACGGTCGTCATCGGGGCGAACTGGGTCTGGCTCCTGCTGGTCCCGCTGCTGGCCGTGGTGGACGAGCCGCTCCTGCTCGGCGCGGTGTTCGGCGCGATGGCCTTCGTCGGTCCACTGTGGAACGTGGGGACCTCGGCCTACCAGCTCGCGGTCACCCCGGACCACCTCCAGGGCCGGGTCCTCGCCGCCGCGGGCATGATCGCCTTCGGGGCCGTCCCGCTCGGGTCGCTGATCGGCGGTTTCCTGCTGGGCTGGGTCGGCGCCACCACGACGGTGTGGCTGTTCACGCTGTGGATGGCCGCGCTGGCCCTGGCGACCGTGATCAGCCCCTCGGTCCGGTCGGCACCGGACCTGGCGGAACTCGAAGCGCCCGCCCCGGCGAAGTGAAGTGACGGGCCGCGCGGGTAGGGCGTGGAGAGGGTTGGTCATGAGTGGCGATTCGGGTTCTATTGAGGGGTAAGTCAAATGTGGCATGACCGAGCCGTCTGCGGCGAAGGACCCCTTCGCTGGCTTCAAGATTAAGAGGTGGCCTTCGTGACGTGGCCCTGGACCGGCCTGCGGGCACCAGTCGCTCCCTGAGTGTCCACAAGGGACACTTCTGGCGACAGAATGTCCGATTGATGGTTAGATATGCGGTTTTCGATGGGGTCATGAGTGACAAAGAGGGTTATTGAGGGGAAGGTCAAAAGTGGCGTGTTCGAGCGGGGTGGGCGTTCACGCGTGTTCGGGCGGCGTTCACGTGTGATCAGAGACGGATCACGTGTGCTTGGAGCCGGATCTCGTGTGATCGGGCGACGTTCACGGAGTTCGGCGTCTGATCACGCGTGATCCGGCTCCGATCACGCGAGTCACGCCTTCGCTCACCTTGGGTTCAGCCACAACGCCCCCGTGAAGGCCGCACCAGCCTCCCGGGACGTCGCGAAAGCCACTTTCGCGACATCAGACGTCCCGAAAGTGGCTTTCGCGACACGGCCGTAGGCATCACGGACAGCCGGGCGCCGGGCCCTACCCCTCGACCAGGACCCGCGTCAGCCCTTCCAGCGGAACCTCGCCGAAGTGGGTCGAGACCCACGCGTCGTTGTAGATCGTGTCGAGGTATCGCTCACCGCGGTCGGGCAGGACGATCGCGCAGGTGGCGCCGGGCGGCACCCGGTCGCGCAGGCTGTCCACCGCCGCGACCACCGCACCGGACGAACCGCCCGCGAGGATCGCTTCCCGCGCGGCGAGCCGGCGGCAGCCGCGGACGCTGTCCACGTCGGCGACGTGCACGACCAGGTCGGCCAGGTCGTCCGCGTGGTGACCGGGGCGGACGGCGGCGCCGTGTCCCGGGATCAGCCGGGGCCCTGGCGAGTCGGCGAAGATGGCACTGCCCGCGGCGTCCACGGCCACGATCGTCACCGGCAGGTCGTTGGCCCGGGCGTACTCGGCGCAGCCGCGCAACGTCCCGCAGGAACTGGTGGCGCAGAACAGGAAGTCCAGTCCGCCCGGCACCTGTTCGACGATCTCGCGCATGGTGGTGTGGTGCGCCAGCGGGTTCCCCGGGTTGGAGTACTGGTCCGGCCAGTAGGCGTGCTCGAGGCATTCGGTCAGTTCCCGGATGCGGCGGATGCGGACCGGCAGGTAGTCACCGGTGATCGGATCGGCCTCTTCGATCATCTCGACCTCGGCGCCCAGCGCCCGCATGATCGCGAGATTCTGCTTGCTGGTCCGGGGATCCACCACGCAGATGAAGCGGATCCCGAAGTACCGGCACACCTGGGCCATCCCGATGCCCAGGTTGCCCGAGCTGGACTCGACCACCACCGAGCGCCCCGGGACGAGCCGTCCGGCCCGGACCTCACCGGCCAGCATGGACAGCGCCGCTCGGTCTTTGCTGCTCCCGCCGGGGTTGTGGCCTTCCAGTTTGGCGAACAGCCGGAACCCCGCCGACGGGTAGAGCTTGGTCAGTTCGACCAGCGGTGTCGCGCCGATCGTGGACAGCACGCCCGCCGGTCCGTCTTCAGTCAGGTCCATGGATTTGGCCGGCTCAGCCGGCTGTCGGGTCCAGTTGCCGACGCAGGCTCAGTGGCCGCATGTCGGTCCACACCTCGCCGATGTGGGCGAGGCACTCTTCACGACCGCCCCGCGTGCCCTCGGCGTTCCAGCCTGCCGGCAGTTCCCTGTCGGCCAGCCAGATCGAGTACTGCTCCTCGTCGTTGACGACGACCAGGTACGCACGCTGGTCGGTCTGCTCCTCGGGCATGGGTGTCTCCTGGAAGTCACTGTCGCGCCCGGTTGTCGGGTCGGCGGCAGGTCGAGCCTGCCCGCGAGGGCGCGTACGGCTGCAGAGAAGAACACGCAGAACCTCAGGCACGCCGGTGCGCCCCGCGCTACCCGTCATTCTCTTCTGGGCACCCGGAACCACCGGACACGATGTCGGGCATGACCGCTGGACCGTCCATTTCCGCGACAAACGAGTCTTCCGGGCAGGAGCGAGCCCTGCCCTGCGTGGTGACTCCCGGCCAGGGTGAGGCCAAGGGCGCCGCCTCCCTCGAGGCGCACCGCCCCCTGATCCGGAACCGGCTGCTCGAACACGGCGCCGTGCTGCTGCGCGGGTTCGGCATCGACGACGTGGACGGGTTCGACGCCACCGTCCGCACGCTGGCGGGCCCGCCGCTGACCTACCACGAGCGGTCCTCTCCCCGCAGCACGATCAAGGGGCAGGTGTACACCTCGACGGACTATCCGGAAGCCGAGGAGATCTTCCTGCACAACGAGAACTCCTATCAGGCCGCCTGGCCGCTGAGCCTGTTCTTCTACTGCGTTTCCCCGCCGACCACCCTCGGCGCCACGCCGCTCGCCGACACCCGGCGGGTCCTCGCGTCGATCGACCCCGAGGTGCGGGCGGAGTTCGAGGCGCGCGGCTGGATGGTGGTGCGCAACTTCACCGAGTCGTTCGGCCTGCCGTGGCAGCAGACGTTCAACACCACCGACCGCGAACAGGTCACGGCCTACTGCGCGAAGAACGGTGTCGAGACCGAATGGCTCGACGGGAACGGGCTGCGCACCAGGGCCCGGCGCCGGGCCGTGCACGAGCATCCGGTCACGGGTGAGGCCGTCTGGTTCAACCACCTCACGTTCTTCCACGTCACGACACTGGCCGAGGACGTCTGCATGGGGCTGCGCGCCATGCTCGCCGAGGAAGACCTGCCGACCAACACCTACTACGGCGACGGCGGCACCATTCCCGACGAGGTCGTCGCGCACCTGCGGGACCGCTATCGCGCCGCGTCCCGGCGTTTCGACTGGCAGCGCGGTGACGTGCTGATGGTCGACAACATGCTTTCCTCGCACGGCCGGGAACCGTTCACCGGTCCCAGGAAGATCGCCGTGGCCATGGCCGAGCCGTCGACCGGCGAAAACGGTCAGTAGTACCGGACACGAAAGGCTGGCCATGGTGGAAAGCGGTGGCGTCCACCCGCTGTCGTCGTCGCAGGAACAGCTGTGGTTCATCGACGAGCTGCGTGCGAACGCGGCCATCGAGCACCTGCTGTCCGCGACCCTCCGCTTGCGCGGCGTCCTCGACGTCGGGGCGCTGGCAGCGGCGCTCACGAAGATCGCGGCCAGGCACGCGGTACTGCGGTCCCGGTTCGACATGGTGGACGGGACGGCGGTGCAGATCATCACCGATCCGGCACCCGTCGAACTGTCCGGTGTGGACATCTCGGGCCTGCCGCTCGCGGACCGTGAAGCGCGCTTGCGGGAGCTCCGGCTGGGCGACCTGCGCACCCCGATCGACCTGCGCACGGAGCCTCCGTGGCGGCTCACGCTGGTCCGGTGGGCCGACGACGACGCCGTCCTGCTGATCGCCGTGCACCACATCGCCTTCGACGGCTTGTCCTGGAGTGTGCTGGCCGACGAACTCGACGCGTTCTACGGATCGGCGACACTGCCCGAACCGGCTCTCCAGCACCACGAGGCGCTGCGCCGCCGCGAGCCGGGCACCACCGATAGCGGCCTCGCGTACTGGACCGACCGGCTGTCCGGGCTCAGCCCGCTCGAACTGCCCACCGATCGCGCCCGGCCGTCGAAATGGGTGGCCGACGGCGACTGCGTCGACCTCGTCGTACCGCCGGATCTGGCGGATCGCCTGCGTGACCTGGGCCGGGCACACCGCGCGACGCCGTTCATGGTTTACCTCGCCGCCTACCAGCTCCTGCTCGCCCGCTATTCGGGACAGGACGACGTCGCGGTCGGGGTTTCGGTCTCCACCCGGCGCCGGGACGAGCTGCCGCTGATCGGCATGTTCCTCAACACGCTGGTCCTGCGCGGCGACCTGTCCGGCGAACCGTCCTTTGTGGAGTTGCTGGCGCAGGCGAGGAAGACCGCGCTCGAGGCGTACGCGCATCAGGACGTACCGTTCGACCAGGTCATCACCCATCTGGAGCCGGAACGGGACCCGTCGCGGAACCCGGTGTTCCAGGCCGGTATCGCGTGGTACGACGCCCGGCGGCGGCCCTATCGGCTGCCCGGGCTCGACGTCACGCTCTGCCCGCCTCTGTGGGCCAGCTCGGCTTTCGACCTGTCGCTGCACTTGGCCCAGTTCGCCGACGGCTCGGTGCACGGCCAGCTCATCCACCCGACGAGCCTGTTCGACCGGGCCCGGGTCGAGCGGATGGCCGCCAACTACGTGCGGCTGCTCGAAGAGATCACCGCCTCGCCGGAGGATCCGGTGCACGCGCTCGAACTGGTCGGCGAGTCCGAACAGGACCGGCTGCGTTCCTTCGGCACGGCGACGGCGGAGGCGGCCGAGCACTCGCTGCCGGAGCTGTTCTTCGCGCAGGCCGCGCGATCCCCCGAGGCCGTGGCCATACTGTCCGATGTGGACGAACTGACCTATGGCGAGCTCGCCGCCCGCGTCGGTGCCCTCGCCGGCTATCTCCGCAGCCTCGGAGTCGGCACGGAGACCCCTGTCGGCGTCGCCATGGACCGCGGCACCGACCTGGCCGTCGCGCTGCTGGCGATCCTCACCGCCGGTGCCACCTACGTCCCGCTGCCGCCGGACCATCCGGCCGAACGCCTCCGCCAGGTCGTCGCCGACACCGGCATCGCCCTGGTGCTGTCACATTCCACAGTGGACGTCCACCTGCCGGAGTCCCTCACGCGGATCGACCTGGACGCGCACCGGGACGCCATCGCGCCCTGCTCTCTCGACGATCGCCCGGCCATCCACGGCGCGCAGATCGCCTACGTCGTGCACACCTCGGGATCCACGGGCAGGCCCAAGGGTGTCGCCGTCACACACGACGGAATCCGCAACCGGGTCCTGTGGTCGGTTCGCAACCAGCTCACGGCCACCGATCGTGTCCTGCAGAAGACCACGATCGGGTTCGACGCCTCGATGTGGGAGCTGCTGACCCCGTTCGTCGCCGGGGCCACCCTGGTCATGGCGCCGCCCGGCGCCCACCGGGACCCCGCCGCGATGGCCGGGGCGATCACCCGCCACGGCGCCACGGTCCTGCAACTCGTCCCGTCGATCCTGCGTCTGCTGCTCGACGAGCCCGGATTCGCCGAATGCACCTCGCTGCGCCTGGTCTGTTCGGCGGGCGAGGCGCTGCCGGTGTCGCTGTGCCGCCGGTTGACCGAGCTGCTCGACGTGGAGGTCGACAACACCTACGGCCCCACCGAATGCGCCATCGACGTGACCGCGGGGCGCTACCGGCCCGACGAGCGGGCAGGGACAGTGCCCATCGGCACACCGCTGTCCAACACGCGGGTGTTCGTCGTGGACGACGCGGACCGGCTCGTGCCGATCGGTGTCCCGGGCGAGCTGTGCGTCAGCGGTGTCGGCCTCGCCCGGGGCTACGCCGATCGTCCCGGCCAGACCGCCCGGCAGTTCACCCCGCATCCGTACCCCTCGGTTCCGGGCGAACGCTGGTACCGCACCGGCGATCTGGCCCGCTGGCGCGAAGACGGCACCCTGGAGTACGCGGGCCGTGTCGACCACCAGGTCAAGATCAACGGCGTGCGGATCGAACCCGCCGAGATCGAAGCCGTCCTGTGCACGCATCCGGACATCACGGCCGCCGCCGTCATCCCCCACCGGTCACCGGCCGGAGACACCACTCTCGTCGCCTATGCGGTGTCCACCAACGGAACCACGCCGGCGGACCTGAGCGAGCATCTGGCCACCCGGCTGCCGTCGCCCATGATCCCACCGGCCATCCACCTCCTCGGCGCGCTCCCCTTGGGCCCCAACGGCAAGCTGGACCGTGCCGCGCTCCCCGCGCCGGACGGCGCGGAGTCCACATCGGACGATCACACGGCGCCGAGGACCCCGTCCGAGGAATTCGTCGCCGCCGCGATGGCCGAGTTGCTCGGTGTCGAGCGCGTCGACGTCCGCGCCGATTTCTTCGCCCTCGGCGGGCACTCGCTGCTGGCCATCCGGCTCGTGCTGAAGCTCCGGCGTGAGTTCGGTGGCGAGCTGACGGTCGGCGAACTGTTCGACGACCGGACCGTCGAGCGCCTCGCCGCCCGGCTCGACGCGAACACCACGGGCACCGCCGTCGCGGCGATCCGGCCGGTCCCCCGGGACGGCGACGGCCTGCCGTTGTCGTTCGCCCAGCAGCGGATGTGGTTCCTCGACCAGCTCGACCCGGGCAGCGTCGAGTACCTCATCCCGTTGGCGCTGCGGCTTTCCGGCCCGCTTTCCGTCGAAGCGTTCCAGCGCGCGCTGGACCGGCTGGCCGAGCGGCACGAGGTACTGCGCACCCGCTACGTCGGCCAGGGCGGCGAGCCCGTGCAGATCGTCGACCCGCCGGGGCCGGTGGCGTTCCGCCTCGTCGACCTGACCGGCAGGCCCGAAGAGGCCCGCGAGCTGCTGGACCAGGTGTCCGGCAGGCCGTTCGACCTCGAGCGCGAGCATCCGTTGCGGGTCACCGTGGTCCGGGTGGCCGCGGACGAGCACCTCGTCGCGCTGACCCTGCACCACATCGCCTTCGACGCGTGGTCGATGGACATCCTGTTCCGCGACCTGAACGCCGCCCACGGCGGGCCGCTGCCCATCCAGTACGCGGACTTCGCCGCCTGGCAACGATCCGCACAGTCCACTCAGGACATGGCCGGTCAGCTCCGGTACTGGCTGGACCGGCTGGCCGGGCTCACCCCGGTCGAGCTGACCACCGACCGCCCGCGCCCGGCACAGCGTGATCCGCGCGGGGACACGGTGGTGGTCACCGTCCCGGTGCCGGTGGCCAAGGCGGTGACCGAACTGGCCGCCCGGCAGGGCGCCACTCCGTTCATGACCCTGCTGGCCGCGTTCCAGGTGCTGCTCGGCCGCTACACCGGCCGCACCGACGTCTCGGTCGGCACCCCGGTCGCGGGCCGGACGCGACAGGAAACCGAAGAACTGCTGGGCTTCTTCACCAACACGTTGGTCCTCCGGGCCGATCTGGCCGGTGAGCCGACCTTCACCGCACTGCTCGACCAGGTGCGCCGCGGCTGCACCGACGCGTTCGCTCACCAGGACGTGCCGTTCGAGCACCTCGTCGACGCGCTGCAGCCGGATCGGGACCTCTCCAGGAACCCGTTGTTCCAGATCATGTTCGAGCTGGAGCACCTGGAGAACCGGCCGGACACCCTGTGCGGCACCGCCGTGCAGCGGATCCCCTCCGGCACTCCGGTGGCCAAGTTCGACCTCATCGTGTCCGTCCAGCAGCGGGACGGCGGCGAGCTGCGCTGTGTCTTCGAGTACGCGACCAGCCTGTTCGACCGGACGACCGTCGAGCGGATGGCCGGGCACTACCTGCACCTGCTGGCGAGCATCGGTACCGCTCCGGACCGGAGGCTGGCCGAGCTGGACGTCCTCGGTGACGAAGAGCGCAGGCGGCTGCTGAGCGACTGGCCCGACCCGGAGCGCGATCGGCTGGCGACGCTCGATCCCGCGGAAGAGCACCCGATGTGCCTGCCCGAGCTGGTCGAGCGACAGGCGGCGCTGCGTCCCGACGCGATCGCCGTCGTCTCCGGCACGCGGCAGCTGACCTACGCCGAACTGAACGCACGGGCCAACCGGTTCGCGCGGCTGTTGCGGACGCGCGGGGCCGGGCCGGAGACCGTCGTCGGCGTGTGCCTGGAACGATCACTCGACGCCGTGGTGGTCCTGCTGGGCGTGCTCAAATCCGGCGGGGTGTACGCCCCGTTCGACCCGCGGCATCCCGCGGAACGGCTGGACTTCATGCTGACCGACGCCGGTGCCCGGGTCGTGGTGACCACTCCGGAGTTCGCCGGCCGGTTCGGCGACCGCGAAGTGGTGGCCGTCGACGGGGAGCCGGCGGACTGGCCCGCCGAAGACGACAACCTGATGCCCCGGCCGGACCCGCGTTCGCTGGCGTACATCATCTACACCTCCGGTTCGACCGGGCGGCCCAAGGGCGTCTTGATCGAGCACCGGTCCTACGCCCACCACTGCCGGGTGATCGCGGACGCCTACACCATCGGCTCCGACGACCGCGTCGTCCTGCTGTCCGCGCTGACCTTCGACGTGGCCATGGACCAGATCGGCGCCACACTGCTCACCGGCGCGACGATCGTGGTGAGCGACCCGGAGTCCTGGACCCCGGCCGAGCTTCCGGCCCGGCTGGCCGAGTACGGCGTGACGATCATCGACACCGCGCCCGCTTACTACCGCGAGGCGATGCGCTACGGCCCGGAGCTGCTGGCGGGACTGCGGTTGATGAACGTCGGCGCCGACGTGGTCACGGTCGACGACGCGCAGCAGTGGGCGGCGACCGGACACCCGGGGCGGTTCCTGTGCAGCTACGGGCCGACCGAGGCGACCATCTGTTCCCTGCTGTACCCGGTGTCCGGTGACCTCGACGGGCAGCAGGGCGGTGCCGCGATGCCGATCGGACGGCCGGTCGCGGGCACCCGCGCCTACATCGTGGACGCCGATCTCCGCCCGGTGCCGACCGGCGTGCCCGGGGAACTCTGCCTCGGCGGCGTGCGGCTGGCCCGCGGGTATCACCACCGCGCCGCTCTCACCGCCGAACGGTTCGTCCCGGACCCGTTCGGCCCGCCGGGGGCACGGCTGTACCGCACCGGGGACCTGGTCCGGTATCGCCGGGACGGGGCGATCGAGTTCCTCGGGCGGATCGACCACCAGGTCAAGATCCGCGGGTTGCGCGTCGAACTAGGCGAGATCGAGGCGGCCCTGCTGCGGCATCCGGACGTGGACGCGGCCGTGGTGGTCACCACGGCGGGCCCGGCGGGTGATCCGCTGCTGGCCGCCTACGTCGCCGGCGAGCCCACCGCCGCGGCGTTGCGCGAACACCTGCGTGCGCTGCTGCCGGAGTACATGGTCCCGGCGCGCTGGGCGATCCTCGCCGCCCTGCCGATGACGGCGAGCGGGAAGGTCGATCGAAAGGCCTTGCCCTCGGCGGAACCGGTCGCGTCCGGAGCCGGACCGGCCGAGGCGCCCCGTGATCCGGCGGAGCAGCTCATCGCCGACATCTGGCGCGAGGTGCTCGGGGTGGACCGGGTCGGCGTGACGGACGATTTCTTCGCGCTGGGCGGGCATTCCCTGCTGGCGACCCGGGTACTGGCCCAGCTGCGGCGCGCGTTCGCCGTGGAGCTTCCGCTGCGCCGCCTGTTCGAGGCCACCACGGTCGCCGAGCTGGCGCAAGCGGTGACGCGGGCGGTCGAGGACGAGATCACCGGGCTGTCCGACGCCGAGGTGGAACAACTCCTGGCCAGCGAGGCGACATGAGTTTCGTCGACGACGTCTGCGCACATTCTCCTGAGGCGGTCGCGATCCGCACCCCGGACGGTCAGCTGACCTACGGGGAGCTGACCGACCGGATCCAGCGGCTCGCCCAAGTACTGGCGGGCGACGGGCTGGGACCGGAGCAGGTCTGCGCCATCGCCGTCGAGCACGGTGTGGAAGCCGTGATCGCGATGGCCGCCGTGGCGCGGGCGGGCGGCGCGTTCCTCGCCCTCGACGCAGACCTGCCCTCCGCTCGTCTCGACGCGATGTGCCGCACCGGCGGCGCGCGCATGCTGGTGACGACGACCGCGCTCGCCAAGCGGCTCACGCTGCCCATCACGGGTCCGGTCATCGCGATCGACCAGACCGTGCCGCCCGCCGAGGCGGTGCGCTTGCCCGAAGTCACGCCACGCACGCTCGCCTACGTCAGCCACACGTCCGGGTCGACCGGCGCGCCCAACGCCGTACTGGTCGAACACGGCGGGCTGCGGTCGTACCTGCGCGCGATCGGCGCGGACAACGGTTTGGGTCCGCGGACGGTCACCTTGCAGGTGGCCCCGATCGGTTACGACGCCTCGATCCGCGACGTGTTCGCGCCGCTCGTCGCCGGTGGCTGCGTTGTCCTCGTCCCCCGTGCGAAACTGCTGCGACCGGACGAGTTCGCGGACACCGTGCGTACCTTCGGCGTCACCACGCTGCTCAGCGTGACCCCGTCGTTCCTCGGTTTCCTGGCCGGGCACGAGGCCGCCACGGCGGCGCTGCGGACGGTCGAACTGATCGTCTCGAGCGGGGAGTCGCTGTTGCCGTTCCTCGTTTCCGGTGGCCGGGGTCTGCTGCCGGGACGGCTGGTCAACCAGTACGGCCCGACCGAATGCACCATGACCTCGACCCGGTACCCCGTGCCCGGCGACCCGGTGACGGCGGCCGACCTGATCGGCACGCCGATCGACGGGGTTTCGGTGTGGCTGCTCGGCCCTGATCACCGTCCCGTCCCCGACGGGGCCACCGGTGAGGTCCACATCGGCGGCGTCGGCGTCGCCCGCGGCTATGGCGGGCGGCCCGGCCTGACCGCCGAACGGTTCGTCCCGGACCCGTTCGGCCCACCGGGGGCGCGGCTGTACCGCACCGGCGACCTCGCGCGCCGTCACGCCGACGGCAACCTCGTGTACCTGGGCCGGGCCGACCGGCAGCTCAAGATCCGTGGCTACCGCGTGGATCCGGCCGAGATCGAAGGCGCGCTGCTGTCCCATCCCGCCGTGACCGGCGCCGTCCTCACCGCGGACAAGGACGAACGCGGCAGGGTCGGTCTCACCGCACATGTCGTGGGCGAACTGGACGGCGTGCCGGACACCGCGCTGCGCGCGCACCTGGCCGGATCACTGCCGCCGTACATGATGCCGCGCCGCTTCGTCCGCATCGCCAGCCTGCCGACCACGCACAGCGGCAAGACCGACCGGAAAGTGCTGACCCTCACCCAGGAGAACGGACCGCGATGACCACCACCCACGACCTGCCCGAGCTGATCGTGTCGCTGTACCGCGATTCCCTGGGCGACAACACCTTGGACGCCGACAGCGACTTCTTCGAGTCGAACGGGGACTCGCTGGCCGCCTTCCAGATCACCGCGGGCCTGCAGGACGCGCTCGGCATCGAGGTCTCGGTCGCCCTGGTCTTCGCGTACCCGTCGCCGACGGACCTGGCGGCCGTGATCGCCTCGGACCAGGCATAGGAGCCGCGTCACGGCCCTGAAGATCTGGGTACCCTCGAATCGACAGCGTCTTTCACCGCCAGGAGAGGCAGCATGCCGGAAGACGATTCGATCCCAGCCCGCCAGGCCGCCGTCGACCTCGTCACCCGCCGCTCCGGCGCCGACCACCGGGACACGCTGAAAGCCCGGAACCTGCTCGGTTTCGCCCTGCACCGCGCCGGCAGACTGGAGGAGGCCGAACGGGAACTGCGCGCCGCGAACGACGACTGCACCCGCGTTCTCGGCCCGGCTGACGCGGAAACCCTGTTCGGCCAAAGCCTGCTGGCCTATCTTCTGCTCGATTCCGGCGACGTACGCGAGGCGACGCAACGGCAACGCGCGCTGGTCGAGGCCACGGCCACCGTTCTCGGTGAGCGCGACCCGGTCACCCTCGGCCGCCGCGTGAACCACGGTGTCCTGCTCTACCACCTCGGTCAACTGGACGTCGCCGAACGAGAACAGCGCACCACCCTGGAGCTCTGCGACGAAGTCCTCGGAGCCCGGCACCCGATCACCTCGAGCTGTCGCCGCAGCCTGCAGACGATCCAGGGGCATTGAGTCCACAGTGGACAAACCCGTGAGTAACACGTCACCGGTGACAACCGACTGTGGGGCGTGACCCGACCAACCCGTTCTCCCGCCACCGCGGTCCTCCCTATCAGCGCGGCCTTCATCGTGCTCGTCGTGCTGGCCTTCAGTGACGAGTTCCTGGGCGCGTTCAACGACGAGCTGAAGCTGAACCACCGGTGGGATTGGCTGCTGGTTCCGATCGACTTCGTCATCCTCTCCGCCGTGCTGCTGGCGAAGAGATTGTTCCGGTGGAGAACCGGAGGCGCCAAAAGACGATCGATCTTGATCTGGTGGCTGGTCGGCGCCCTGATGACGTTAGGGCTCGACTTCCTCACCGCGGTCCTGGTCACTCCTCGGACTTCCGCCGCCGAGATGACGCGGCTGTGGCTCGATCTGGCCGTCTCCCCCGCCTATATCGCGGCGCTGGCGATCATCCTGTCCACTACGTTGAACGCCAGTCCGACCGTGTTCCTCAGCCAGAAGGTCCGGAACGACAACCCCGACGAGTGGGTTCGCGTCCGGACGGCGATCCCTCTTCTGATCGGCACACTCTTCGCCTACCTCGCCACCACATGGTGGGAGTACCAGCTCGACGGCGACGTCGATCAAGAGTTCTTCGCACAGATGAGCCAGGTGATCGTGCTGCTCATCGTCGCCTTGGGGGTCGAGGTGGGCTTCTTCCGCGACGCGGCGACAGATCCCGGCCAACGGCCGACCGTCGTGTTCGCCGTATTCATCTTGAGCCTCGGCGAGGTGATGGCGCTCTCCGCGCTGGTCCCGCTGCCCGAGGCAGTCCCCGGATGGCACGCGTACGCGGCGTTCGTGATCGTCATCGAAGCGTCGCTCGTCGCGCTCGCAACCATGCTCTGGGTCCTGCTCGACCGCACCCCACGCCCCACCGAACCACCACCGGGCAAAGTGGTGATCATCGAGCCGCCGAAGACCACCGGCAAATCGGATCCGGTCGCGCTCGTCGGGCTCGGGTTCGGGATCGCGGTCGTCGTCGCGCTGGCGCTCGGACGTCGCAAGAAAAACTAGGCGGCTTCACTGAGTACGCTGCGATCGGGACCGGCGCCCTTCGATCTCGAGAACGCGGAGGGCGTGCGCGCTCGTGGTGATCCTGCTGCTCGCACGAAGGCGGATGATCTGGGTGACGATCACCTTCAGCACCACGAGGACCAGCCCGGTGAGCACGATGGCGATCACGCACCACATCGGCAGTATTCCGGACAGGCCCGCGATTCCGGCGGTAGAGGCGGACGGCGTGAAGCCCATGACCACCACCTTTCGGTTCGTTCGTGACCGGGTGGTCCGGTCACGAACTCCACGATGCCGGTGCGCGCCTCGCCGGTCAGCGGATCCACGCACACGATCACGACCCGCACGATGGATGGACGAGGAAAGCTGAGCCGATGGCGGATCCGGGCATCGCGGACGAACAGTTGCGAGCACTGCTGGGCACCTTGAAGACCCGCAGCAGCCTCACCTACGTGGACTTGGCCAAACTTGCGTCGTGCAGTCACGGAGCCGCGCAGAAGTACGTGACCAAACCTGGTCATGAGCGGGGCGAGAGCACGCTCAAAGCGCTGCTGACCGCCCTGGGCGCCGACGACATCGAACGCGCGGAGGCGCTTCGCCTGCTGAAGCTCACGCGACCGGATCACCGCGACCCGGCTCAAGTCACCTTCGCGTCGGCCGCGGCGGCGGCCGAGTGCACGGTCTGGGAGATGGAACGATTCACCCCGGCTGAGGCGACCGTGCACACCGCGATCGACCGCGGCGCGTACGTCCCCGGACGACATCACGCCGTGACACCGCCGCCCTATGTGCCGAGAGTCCACGACACGGCACTGCGCGCGGACATCGCCGCTGCCGCTGCCGGTGATCTCTCGGCGCTGATCGTGGTGCGCGGTGACTCCTCGACCGGGAAGACCCGATCACTCCACGAGGCCGTGCACGCCTTATGCCCCGACTGGGCAGTCGTAAGACCTCGCTCGGCGGCCGCGCTGCGCGGTCTTGCGGCCTCCGGCCTGGTGAACCGCCGGCCGTGCGTGCTGTGGCTCAACGACCTGCGGAAGTTCCTCGGCTCCGACGGCACCGGACTGTCGCTCGACGTCCTGCGCGACCTGCTCGCCGTCCGGCGGACCCGCCCGGTGGTGGCGGTCGGCTCCTTGTGGGCGGAAACCCTGCGGGACGCCATCGCGGAGGAAGACCGGCACAGCGACAACATCGACCTTCTCACCACCGACAACGAATGGGTGCGCTGGCACGACGTCCCGTCCGATCTGCTCACCTCCGAACGCGTCAGCGCCCGGGAACTCGCCACGGGCAGCCGAGACGCCCGCCTCGACGAAGCCCTCGCCGACCGCGACCGTGTCGGATTCGCGCAGACTCTCGCCGGTGCCTACGAACTGTTGCAGCGCTATACGAACGCACCCCACCGGCTGAACCGGCTCGTCCTCGACGCCGCGGCCGACTCACACCGCCTCGGCCACACCCACGCGCTGTCCGCTCCCCTGCTGCGCGATATCGCCATCGGGTGGTGGCGGGAAGAACGCGGCCGGACCAGCCCGCCCGACGGCTGGTTCGACGACGCCCTCGCCTACGCCACCAAACCCTTCCGCTCCACGCAAGGCGTCCAAGCCCTCATCCCTCTCGACGACGCCGCGGGCTACGACCTCGCCGACTATCTCGATCAGCACTTGCAACGCGTCCGGCTCAAGATCCCGCCTCCCGCCGCCTTCTGGGAGGCCTGCCTCACCCACGCTCCCGTTGCTCAGGCCCATCACCTGGGCAAACGGGCCTATCAGCGTCTTCTCTACGGTCACGCGATCGGGCTCCAGCGCCGCGCGGCGGACGACGGTGACGTGTGCGCCCTGGCCGAATGGGCGGCGATCCTGCGCGTACGGGACGATCTCGACGCCCTCACGGCCCTGTCGACCGAACGCGCGGAAGGCTGCGTGTTCCTGCAACTCGCTCGCCTGCACGCGCGGCGCCGCACTGCCGGCCCGGCGAAACGTGCCTGGCACCAAGCGGGCGCCGCCGATCGCCTCGGCCAGGCCGATGCGGTCCTCGCCGACATCGGCAAGCTGGATCCACAGTGGACGGCTCAGCAGTGGCGTGACCTGACCACGGCCGGTTCGATCCGGCCGTACCGATTGATCACGAAACTCGCCGAACTCGGACTCGTGTCCGAGGCGATCGCGGAGTGCAGAGAACTCCTCGGCCAGGATCCCGCCGCTCCCCAGCTTCTCCTTACCCTCCAGGGCAAGGCGGGAGACGACGGCGCCGGCATCCCCCCTGGCCCACCGTCAGGCGACATCAGGTCGGTCGCCGCCCGCTTGCACGCGGACGGCGATCTGACCAAGTTGCGCAGGCACAGCGAGGCACACCCGGACAAGGTCGTGCGACGGCACCTGACCGAGTTGCTCTTGACGGTCGATCGAGAGGACGAAGCGCGAGAACTGGCCGAGACGTCCCGCGCGGCCAGCCGCACCTACGCCGCGTTTCTCACCCGCCAGGCCCGATGGCGGGAACTGGGCAGGATGATCGCCGAAGGCAACAACGAGGCCAGCACGAATCTGCGCCTCCACCTCAACGGTGATCAGGAATTGGACGACACGGCACTCCTGATCAAGCACCACGGTCTCGACACGGACGGGACGATCGCGGGGTAGGCCCGTTCAGCCGACCTGGGCGACCAGATCACGCACCGTCGCCAGGGTTTCGTCGGGATGGTCGAGGTGCACGCTGTGCGTCGCCCCCGGCCAGCACTCGACCCGCCCGCCGAACGCGGCGGCGAGACGCTCGTGGGAACGCCGCATCGCGCTGTCCGGCTTGCGGTCCGCGGTCACCACCACGGCAGGCAGGCTGGGCAGCTCCGCCCCTTGCAGGTCCTTCGCCAGCACCGAGATGCCGCGGACCGCCCGGGCCAGCATCGGCGCGTCCAGGTCACCCGTCCGCACGAACGCGGCCTCGCAGTCGGGCCGGAGTTCCTGACGTCGCGCGGCCCGGACGACGGCGGCGTGCACCACGCGGGGCAGGACGCTACGCAGCACGGGAACCGTCGAGACCGAACCGAGCACGCCTATCCCGCGTTCCAGACCGGCGCAGGTCCGGGGATCGTCGATGGGTGTCGGGTCGAGCAGGACCAGACCGGCGACCTTCTCGGGGTGCGCGCGGGCAAGCAGGACCGCCACGGCGCCGCCGAGGCTCTGGCCGACGACCACGACCGGGCCGCAGTCCAGGCTGTCGATGAGCGCGCTCAGGTGGGCGGCGGCGTCCGCCAGCGCCCCCTCGACCGTCGAGGTGCCGGTGCCCGGCCGGTCGTGCACGATCACCCGGCAGCCCGGATCGGCGAGAAGCCCCTCGACCAGACCGGGAAAGAAACCTTCGCAGGCCTCGGCGCCACCGGGCAGCAGCAGTACCGGCTGCCCGGACTCGCCATGGACGCGGACCCCGTCGATCTCCATCAGCGCTCCTCGTGTTCGCGGTATTGTTGCACAATCCTACCGAAAACTGTGACGCAAGGAGAGCCATGGCGGGGAGTCCGAACCGTGCGCAGGCTGCCCCGGAGCGGATCGCCGCGGCCCTGCGCGGAGAACTGCTCGAAGGCGTTCATCCGGTCGGCACCCGCTTCCGCGAAGAGGTGCTGGCCGAACGCTTCGACGTCGGCAGGCACACGATCCGGTCGGCCATCCAACTGCTCACCGAGCGCGGGCTGGTCGTGCACGAACGCCACCGGGGCGCCGTCGTCGCCCCGCTGAGCAGGCGGCGGATCGACGAGGTCTTCGACTACCGCAAGGTGCTCGAACTCGGCGCGCTGCGCATGGCGCAGGACAAGGGCGCCGACCTGAGCCCGGTGCTCGCCGAGGTCGAGCGCCTGGAGGAACTGGCCGGACGGTCCCCCGCCCCGTCCTGGCGCGAGCTGACCGGGGTGCACGGCGCCGTCCACCGGGCGATCGTCGCGGCGGCGGGCAACCGGCGCCTGCTGGACGACTTCCGGCGCTGCGAGGACGAGATCCGGCTGCTGCTCACCTTCGTCCGGCCGGATTTCGACGCCGCGCACCTGGCCGCTGTCCACCGCGAGCTGGTCGAAAAGCTCCGGCAGGGCGGGAAAACCGCCGCCGACGCGCTGACCGAGGACATCGACGACGGTGGCCGGGCCGCTCTGCTGACAGCCTTGCACCGGGCCGAAGAGAGCGCCCGGCTGCTCGGGCATTGATCACGGCGTGACCGAGATCGGAGCCGGCATGTGCAGGGCCGGGTCGCCAAGGGCCCCTTGCCTACCTTGAAAGTAGTGATGGAGGCCTTCACGGACCGGACCTCCGATCAGCCGAAGCCAGAATCCAGTAGGGCCACTCACGAGGCCTTACAGCCGGATGATGGACTTGCTGTTGCAGTTGGTCGGGGTGGAGCAGGCCTTCACCGTCAGCTGCTTCCAGCCGCTCGGCAACCTGACCAAGCCATGGAACACCCCATCGTTGACGTGGACGATGCTGGTCTGACTCGGCGGGGACACGATGAACTGTGCGATGAGGGCCGCAGTCGGCGAGTTGTCGGTCAACGTGGTGAACAGCTCTCCCGGACCGATGGTGGCCTGGACGCTTTGCACCGCGCATCCGAGCGGGCTGCACACCTCCAGCGACGTGGTCGGCGCGGCGGAGGCGGTGCCCGCCAATCCGGCGAAACCGAGCGCCAGTACACCCAGAGCGGTGGTGGCTCGAGCAAGAGATTTCATGATCACTCCCCAGTGATTGTCGAGCCACCGAGGCTAAGTACCACCGCTACCCGCGCGATAAATATTCACTAAGGACCGAAAAAGCCCCCTTCCCACGCGAGACGTGAGAAGGGGGTTTCAGCGGTGATCGTCAGGAGACGACCCTACGCAAGTAGTCGACTACTTGCGTAGGGGTGTGTGGAAATAGGGACGTTGAGTGTCCCTATTTCCACACAGCCCGCCACGATCGGACCAGTGACGACCGGACTGTGTGGATTTTGGGGCGTTAGATGACCCAAAATCCACACAGTCCGCGAATCGCCACTCACGACCCCTACCAAGTAGTCGACTACTTGCATAGGGCCCAAGTACATGAAGGCCCCTTTTGCAACCTTGTGATCGCCACGGCCGCCACTTTCGCCCCACACGCACCAACAGCCACAGCGGCCGCGCGCGAAGGCCCCTTCCCCTCGGCTCAGCCAAGGAAACTCGACCCTCACACCTTCCCAAGTACGTGATGGCCCCCTTCCTTGCGTCTAGCGCAAGGAAGGGGGCCATCACGTACTTCAAGCGGCCACGGCGCCGGTACCGAGCCGGCTGGGGTGGTCGTGAGTGGCGATTCGGGTTAGAACGACCCCTCTGCGAAACTTACGCAAAAACCAGGATCAGGAGACTCGATGAGCTCGTTCGCTGTACCGCTGGACGACGAACGCACCCAACTCGAAGCCTTCATCGAGGAATACCGCGGCGCCATCGAAGCGACTCTCGACGGTCTCACCGAAGAACAGGCCCGCCGTCGGCTCGTCCCGTCGGCGACGACGCTGCTAGGGCTGCTCAAGCACGTCACTTGGATGCAGCGAGTGTGGTTCGAAGAGTGCGTCGGCGGAACGTCCCGCCAGGAGCTCGGCCTGGTGCGGAATCCGGACGAATCCTTCCGGCTCTCGGACGAAGACACCGTCGCTTCGATCACTGCGGCTCACCGGGAAGCCTGCGCCACGGCCAGGACGACGGTCGCGGACCTGCCACTGGACACCGTCGTGACCGGTCACCGGACCGGGCCGCGCACGCTCCACTGGGTGTACCTGCAGGTTTTGCGGGAGCTGGCCCACCACTGCGGACACGCCGACATCCTGCGCGAACAGGTACTCGCCGCCTGAACCGTCCTCTCAAAACCGCTCTCGCAGGCTTTCCCTCGCCACGACGTCGGGAAGGTCCGCCAGTCTGCGGAGGCCATTGAGCGGCTGGCGCATCCGCGGATTGCCCCGGAGCCGATCGGCGTTGCGGTCGAGGAAAGCCCAATAACCGGCGGTGAACGGGCAGGCGTCGGCGCCCACGCGTTTCTTCGGGTCGTAGGTGCATCCGCCGCAGTGGTCGCTCATGCGGTGGATGTAGGCACCGCCCGCCGCGTACGGCTTGGTGCCGACGATTCCCCCGTCGGCGTATTGGCTCATACCGACCACGTTCGCAGGCATGACCCAGGGGAAGCCGTCGACGAACGCGGTGGCGAACCAGCCGGTGAGCTCGGCCGGGTCGTAGCCGCGCTGCAGGGCGTGGTTGCCCAGCACCATGAGCCGCTCGATGTGGTGGGCGTAACCGCGATCCCGCACCCCGGCGAGCGCGGTGCGGAGACAAGCCGCCTCGACCGAGTCGGCGTCGAGTTCCCGCCACCACCGCGGCAGCTTCCGGTGGGCGCGGAGTTCGTTCTTCTTGAGGTAATCCGGCCCCAGATGCCAGTAGAGATGCCAGATCCATTCCCGCCAGCCGAGGATCTGCCGGACGAAGCCTTCGACACTCGCCAGCGGCGCGGCGCCGGACCAATGCCTTTCCTCGGCACGACGGACGACGTCGAGCGGATCGAGCAGGCCGAGGTTCAGCGGCACCGACAGCAGTGCGTGTGACATCGCCCAGTCCGCGCTGAGCATGGCGTCCTGGTGAGGACCGAAAGTGGCCAGCCGGTGGTCCAGGAACCGGTCCAACGCCTGCTCCGCTTCGGCCTGGCTGACGGCGAAAAGGCGTGGGCCGTCGACACCGACAGGATGGATGTCGCCGTCTCTTTCCGCCCTGTCGAGGTCCGCGCGGACCTGCTCGTCCACTTCGTCCTCGGCCGGGAAAAAGGGCGCGGCGACGGGCAAAGTCGATCGCCCCGGCGGGGGACGCCGGTTGTCGTGGTCGAAATTCCATTTCCCGCCCGCCGGAGCACCGTCCGGTTCGAGCAGGACGCCGAACCGCCGGCGCTGGTCACGATAGAAGTCCTCCATCACGAACCGCGGCCGATCCGCCGCCCAGGTCGCGAAGTCCTTTTTGGACCGTACGAATCCCGGTGTCGGCAAGACTTCCTCGACCAGGCCTTGATCCCGCAGACGCCGGACGAGCCCTTCGGCGGCATGCGACCCGGGTTCGTGCACCACGACGGGCGTTCCGAGCCGACGCAACCCTTCCGCGTAGGTCGGCGCGTCGACGATCCGGGCCCGGTCGCCGAGATCCGCCGCGAGCCGCCGGATTCCCGCTTCGACCAAGTGGATCTTCTGCCGATGGAACGGGCGGCGCGCGAAAGCCGCGGTCGAGCGGATCAGCACCACCTCGCGGTCCCGGTTTTCGGCCGTGCCGTGAAAATGCGGCCCCAGCTGATCACCGAAGAGCCACAACGGTTCGGGTCCGCCCACACCAACTCCCGTTTATCGATTCACAATCGATGCGATTCTAGCCTCGGCCGGGAGTCCCTTCAGCGCGACACGAGCCACGATCGAGTGTGCGAAGCTCAGGCCTTCGACCGTTCGGCGGCGAGATCCAGCGCGCCCGCCAGATCGTCGACCCAGGGGGCGCCGCGGACGTCGAGCCCCTTCCAGCCCGGCCCCGCGACCGCGACGGCGAAACCCTTGCGCTGCAAGCGCCGGCAAAGCAGGAGGTCGACGGTCGCCGGGGACATCGACCACAGCACGACGAGCGCCGGTCCGAGCCTGGCGACCATCCCGGCCGTGGTCGCCGCGGGCACCATGTGGCCGAGATAGACGGCGGGGATGCCGGTCTCCGCCAACGACGCGCGCAGGACTTCGACAGGCAGGCTGTGACGCTCCCCCGGGCAGCAGGCGATGAGCACGGAGCGATCCGCCCGGACACCGGCGAACCGGGCGACGTAGCGCTGGAGCGCGAAAGACACCTCGGTGGTGAGCGCCCACTCGGCCTCGAAGCACACGTCACCCCGGAGCCAGCGCCCGCCGAGGTTCCGGAGGATCGGCAACAGCACCTCGGTCCACATCTTCGCCGCGCCCATCGCGTCGAGCGTTTCGTCCAGCAAGGCCGCGATGGTGGGGAATTCGAGGTTTTCCGAAGCCTGCTCGAGTTCGCCGACCCGCCGATCCGGGGAAACCTCGGGAAGGGCTTCGTCCACGCCGGAGAAGACGGCCGCCGCCGCCTCGCGCGCCCGGATACCGCGACCGATCAACCGCTGCATGTGCTGGAGTCTGCGGACGTCGGCGTCGGAATAGCGGCGATGACGCCCTTCCGCCCGCAACGACGGGCCGACGCCGTACCGGGACGCCCAGGTCCGGAGGGTCACCGGAGAAACCCCCAGCTCCTCGGCCACCATCCCGGGAGTCCACGCCCCCGCGTCGGCACTCATCTCGTCGACGTCCATCAACACCTCACGAATTCAGGTGTAGTCCTCCCCGCACGGGTGTGCACACCGTGATCAGCTTACGAGACTCCACGCGAGTGAGTACCCGGCGGCGCCTCGGCTCGACCGGGAGGGGCCGGTTCCACCAGGGCGCCACCGGGCTCACGGACCCGGCGCGAGGGGGAGGGTGGCCGGGCCCGCAGGGTGACCGAACGGCACGTCACCCTCGTTCACTGGTGGTCGTCTTCGAAGTGCGGGCGATCCAAAACGATACACCAGATATGCAACGGTTGCGAATCGAATCTGGGCGTATCGAAAAGCGACATCAGATGTCGTATTCGCTTTGGTACTTCTCGAGGATCGAAGAGGTCCGCCCCTGCATTCGCTCCCTGGCACGGTCCCGGGCGATCTCTGCGATCTCCGCCGGTCCGTAGCCCAGCCAGCGCATGGTGTTGAGCGCGATGCTGATCACGTCCGTCGCTTCGCGCGCGGCCGCCCGGGAGTCGCCCTTGGCGAGGTGTTCGCGCATTTCCTCGTACTGGATCTCCGCCGCGCGGGAGAAGTGTTCGAAGGCCTTGGCGCGTATCTCGTCGTGCACTTCGTCCCAGGCGTTCCAAAAGCCCTGGAAGGGACCCAGATCCTCGGTCATCGTCGTCACCCTTCGGTTCACCTCTTCGCCGGCCCGCATTCGTGACCAGTGACAAATCGCCGTGCCGCGCCGGTTCGCGATTCGTGAGCCATGACGAAGACACGGCCATTCGTATGACGGCAGGATCGCCATGGTCACAGATTCGGAGCAACGCGGAAGCAGTGGAGGCGGATACGTGAAGAAAAGTCAGCCGGCCAGGTTTTTCCGACATTTCCTGACCCTACTGGGAGTAGTGCTCGCGATGGCCGTACTCGCGACCGGCGCGGCATCGGCATCGGCATCGGAGTCACGAGCCGCCACCAAGCATTTGATCTCCCAAACGATCACGAACGACGCCCGCGGTACGGCAGGCATCGCGGCCACGACCTGCACGGCGAACCTCACGACCCCGGTCCGGGCCGGCGCCTCCGAGGTGGCCAGCGACTACTCGGTCACCTGCGATCAGGAGGTCACGGGCATCGCGGGCTTCGTCGCGATCTTCCGGGGGAACGAAAGCGCCCCGCTGGGCAACACCGTCGACCAGTTCAATTTCGGGACGATGGGCGGCGGCGAGCAGATCAAGCGGCCGTGCGCCAGCGGCCTTCTCTACGCCGCGATGCGCGCGGTGGTCATCTTCAAGACGGGTGAGCCGAAGATGATCGACCGGACGTTCTTCACCCCCGCTGCCCGCATCGCCTGCTGAGCACGCGGTACCCGGCGGGGACCCCGCAGGTCCCCGCCCTGTGGTGCACATTCCGCCGCGTTCCGGAACGGAATTCGCGGAGCCGTAAGGTCTCCGAAAGGTCGGAACCCGCACCGGAAAGCCGCCGTCGGATCGCCGATTCAGATCCCGCACGGAAGGCGAATCCGATGACCCATCCAGGCAGGCCCGACCACCAGAACGCTCCTCGGCACTTCGGCACGCCACCGCGGCCCGCCACCGTCAAACCCGGCGTCGCCATCGGGATCCTGATCGCCGTGATCGCACTGACCGCCTTCTGCGTCACCGGTTTCGCCGCGCCCGGATTCCTGCTCGGCAAGGGTTCCGGCCTCCTCCCGCCCGCTCCGTCGTCCAGCCCGGTCCCGACTTCCGCACCCACGAGCCGGACGAGCACCACGACCATCAGCCGCCCGACCCGCCCGAGGGTCACCGTCACCAGGCGTCCCGCCCCTCAACCGCCCGAGAAGGGGGTTCAGGTGATCACGGACTTCCTCGCCAAGATCGCCGTCGGCGACAAAGCGGGAGCGATCGCGCTGGCCTGCGAACAGCAGAAGAGGTTCATGGACGACAAGATCGATTCCCTGCTCCCGCCGGGCTCACGGGTCACGATCACCAAGACCGGCGGAACGTCCGGATTCGTCCTGGCAGACGTCGCCGGGACCGTCGAAAGCCGGCGGGCCAAGGGCACGGTGATCGCGGATCGCCGGGACGACGGCGATTTCTGCGTCACGACCTTCAGCATCCGTGACGCCTGAAGCTCAAGTGCCGGGTGCTTCCTCGATCGGGAAGTGGATCGGGCTGAGCAGGTATTGGGCGCGATCCGGCCGGGGCTCGTGGGACAGGACGGGAACGATGGCTTCCCGCATCGCGCCGATCAGCTCGAGAAGCTCTTCGCGGGAAAGCCAGACCGCGTGCTGGCGGTAGCCGACCAGGTCCGCGACCGGATCGGCCCCGTCCCGGTCCAGATAGGCGGTGAACTCGGCCATCAGGGCGGCCAGCGCGGTGGCGAAACTCCGCTGGAAGTCCTCGGTGGTCGCCGACGCGAGGGCGTCGGGATCGATGGCCGCCCGATCCTGACGGAGCCGGTAGCCGCGCTCGACGGCGCCTCGCACCCGGCGCTCCTCCGCCACTTCCAGGACGCCACCCGTCTCCAGAAGGTCGACATGCCGATAGACCATCGCCTTCGAGGCGTCGGGAACGCGCGCGCAGAGCTGAGCCGTCGTGAGCACCCTCCCCCCGCGCATCGCGTGCACGATGCGCAACCGAACCGGATGTGCCAGGAGTTCCCACGCGTTCACCCGGCAACGATCTCATGATGTGATACCTTTCGCAAAACGTGAGAAAGGTAGTGGGGATGGAACTGGGGTCCACTCTCGTCACCACCGCGACGACGATCGTCGAAATGCTGCGCGACGAGCACTTCGACGAGGTCGCGGCGCTCTTCGCGCCACCGTTGCGTGCGGTCGTCTCGACCGACGCGCTCCGAGCCGCGTGGACGGCCGAAATCGGCAAACGCGGACCCATCACCGGCATCGGGGAACCGGACGCCAAGCCCGTCGACGCGGGCCTGGCGCGGATCGGGGTTCCCCTCCACTGCGAGCACGGCGACCTCACCGTGCTCATGTCGATCGACGAAGGCGGTCTGCTGCAGGGTCTTCAGCTCGCGCCCGCGACGAGCACGGCGTGGTCGCCTCCGCCCTACGCGGATCCGGCGGCGTTCACCGAACACGAAGTCACGCTCGACGCCGGTTCGTCGGCCGTGGCGGGAACCCTGACCAGGCCGACGGAGCCCGGCAGCCGGGCAGGCGTGGTCCTGCTTCCCGGCGGCGGCCCCTTCGACCGGGACGAGACCAGCGGGCCGAACAAGCCACTCAAGGACCTGGCCTGGGGTCTCGCCTGCCGGGGCGTGACGACGCTGCGTTTCGACAAGATCACCCACACCCGGCGTGAGGCCGCGAGCGTTCCCGGCTTCACGATGTCCGACGAATACGTGCCGCACGCCGCGGCCGCCGTCCGCCTGCTCCAGCGCGAGTCCACTGTGGACAGCGAGCGGGTCTTCGTCCTGGGCCACAGTATGGGCGGGAAGGTCGCGCCGCGGGTCGCCGCCGCCGAACCCTCCGTCGCGGGATTGCTCATCCTCGCGGGCGACACCCAGCCGATGCACCATGCCGCGATGCGGGTCGCCCGCCACCTCGCGACCGTGGTTCCGGGGCTGCTCGGCCAGGACGCCGTCGACCTATTCGTCCGCCAGGCCGCGAACGTCGACAGTCCCGGCCTCTCCCCCGCCACTCCGGCCGCGGACCTGCCTTTCGGCTTTTCCGCGTCGTATTGGCTCGATCTCCGCGGCTACGATCCCGTCGCGACCGCGGCGGCACTGGACAAGCCCATGCTCATCCTCCAAGGCGGTCGCGACTACCAGGTGACCGTCGAGGACGATCTGTCGCGCTGGCAGGCAGGCCTCTCGGATCGCCCGGACGTCACGATCCATGTCCACGCCGCCGACGACCATCTGTTCTTCCCCGGCGCGGGACCGTCGACGCCGTCCGACTACGAGAAGCCGGACCACGTCGACCGCGCGGTCGTCGACGACATCGCGGACTGGCTGGACGAGACGCGCTAGCGGCTTCAGGACCCGTCCAGGAGATCCAGCTGTTTCTGCACCCGGCTGGACTCGTCGTTGCGCAACTGGGATTGATACGCGCGCAGCGCCTCGAGCCACGTCTCGCGCGCTTTGTCCTTGTCCCCCAGAGCGGCATGGGTGCGGGCGATGTTGTCCAGAGTGTCCGCTGCCGCGTAGCTCGCGCCGAGTTCGCGGCGGAGACTGAGCGTCTGCTCGAACCGCGTGAGCGCCTTGGCGTGGTCACCGGTGGCGAAGGCGAGTTCGCCGAGGGTGTTGAGAACGGCCGCTTCTCCCAAGGGGGACGCATGTTCGCGAAAGAGGGCGAGTGCGGCCTCGCACGCACTCTCTCCCCGGGATTCTTGGCCCAGTTTGATCGCGAAGGACGCGATCATGGTCAGCGCCCACGCTTCGCGGATCGGCCTGTGCGCCTCCCGGTACAGCGACATCGCCTGCGTGGCGTGGTCCAGTGCCTTCGCCAGTTCTCCTTGACGGGCCCACATGTACGCGGCCGCGTGGTGCGTGGGGGCGCGGTGCACGGCATCCAGGCCGTCGACTCCGGCGAGAGCGCGCCTGCCGTGTTCGAGTGACTTGGCGTGGTCACCCTGGCGCGAGTAGGCGTGGAGCAGCATCTGGTTCGCCAGGGTCAGGGGCAGCGGTTCACCCAGTTGCTCGGCCGCGGCCAGCCCCGTCTGCCAGACGGCGACATCGGAATGGACATGCCCTTTCCACCAGTGAAAACCGTGCAGTCCCCAGGCCAGCTGCCAGACGGGCGGAAGCCATCGGCGTTCGAGAGCCGCCTGCTGGACGGAGATGAGGTTGAGGTGTTCCGCGGTGAACCACGCGAGCGCGTCTTGCGGGCTCCGCACGGGGCGTGGTGCACAGCCGTCTCGAGGGGCAGGCAGTTCGATGGACTGGCCGTCCGGATCGAGCAGGAGATCGGCGGCGTGCGCGGTGTGCACGTAGAAGTCGACGAGCCGGTGCAGCGCGTCGCCCTGCGCGGTCCGGTCCGGCCGCCGGTCCGCCCGCTCGGCGGCGTACAGCTTGACCAGGTCGTGCATCCGCCATCGGCCCGGAACATGCTGGTGGATCAGGGAAGTCCGTTCCAGGGCCTGCAGTTCCGCGGAAACGCGGCCGGCGGGCGCGTTCAGCAGATTGGCGGCGGCCGCGAGGTCGATGTCGGCCACCGGGGCCACTCCCAGCAGTTCGAACATCTTCGCCTGGTCGTCGGAGAGCGCCGCATACGACCAGGACAGCACCGCGGGCAGACTGGCGGCCGGGTCGCCTTCGTCGAGCGCGCCCAATCTGGTGGTCGCGTCGCGCAGTTCGGCGGCCAGGACGGCGAGCGGGAAGTCGCGGTGTGCCTCGGCGCGACCGGCGACGATGCTCAGCGCCAGGGGGAACCCGCCGCAACAGGACAGGAGCTCGCCGACCGCGTCGGGTTCGGCGTTCAGCCTGCCCGCGCCCAGTCGCGTGGCGAGCATTTCCCGCGCTTCGGTGTCGGAGAAGACGTCCACGGGGATCGGGCGCGCACCGTGGGCGGTGACGAGGCCCGCCAGCCGGTCCCGGCTGGTGATCACCACCGTGCAGCCGGGACTGGCGGGCAGGAGCGGGACGACTTGTTTGGTGTCGCGGGCGTTGTCCAGCACGATCAGCATCCTCTTGTCCGCCAGGATGCTCCGGTACAACGCGGACTGCGCCTCCAGTTCGGCGGGCACCCGCGCCGGGTCGACCCCGAAAGTGTCCAGAAAGGCCTGCACCACGGCGCTCGGCGACAAGGGCTGCCCCTCCGGCGCGAACCCGCGCAGGTCGACGAAGAGCTGTCCGTCCGGGAACAGGTCGAGATGCTGGTACGCCCAGTGCAGGGCGAGCCAGGTCTTGCCGACGCCCCCGGTACCGAAGATCGCGGAGATCACGATCGTCGTGGCTTCTTCCGCCGCGTCTTCCAGTACCGAGGTGAGGACGGCGAGTTCGTCCGCGCGGCCGGTGAACGAACGCGGCGCCGCGGGCAGCTGCCGCATTTCCGGCTCGCCGCGGCCACGCGACGCCGCGAGATACGTGAGATCGGCCGGGTACTGATGGTCGGGCAGCCAGATCCAGCCGATCGCCGACGTGTCCTTGACCTGGACGCGGGCGGGCCGGAACGTGGCCGGATCGATCACTTCGCTATTGCGCACCACTTCGTCGAAGAACCACTTCGACACGATCACCGCGAGCACGCCCTCGGATCGGGCGAGCGCGGTTCTGAGCGGGGCCGCGTCCAGTAACCGGAATGCGAAATTGACCGATTCCGCAGTCGCGCCGTGGTCGTCGTAGACGATTTCCCCGGCATGCAACGCCATGCGCAACCTGATTCGTTGTTCGGCCGGGTGCGCGACGTTGTGCAGCGTCAGTCCGGCCGCCAACGCATTCGGCAGCAACTCGATGAAGGGCGCCTTCGGAATATGCGACGGCGCGAGCACGAAGACCCCGTCACCGCGGTCCTCGTGATGACATTCCGACCAGGGCGCACCCGCCACCTCGAAACCCTGGGACAAGGCGCTGTACAAGGCTTCGCGGACAACGAGCTGATGCGGCGTCGTCCTGCGCAAGTCCGTGAACGCCTCGACATCCACGATCACGATCGTCCGATGTACCGCCTGCTGACGGCGCTCCATCTGGTACCTGTCCCCTCACGGCGACTCTGCCGATTCCCTGCTTCGAAGGTACCACCGCGAGGGACGAAGAGAACGCACCGGAATTCCGGACCGGCGGAGCGGAACACAATTCGAACTCGTTGTCTTCAGCGAGCGATCGAGAGGGCGAATGGGGCAAATCCGTCGGCCCGGATGACGTGCGGTACGAACAGGACCGCGGCTTCGGTGGCCCGCGCGGTTTCGATTCCGCCGAGGTCCGTGATCCACTCCGGACGCCAGCCGAGGTCCATGAGCAGTCGTTTTACCGTTTGCTTGGCCTGCGGGTCCTGACCGGAAAGGAACGCGGTGGGCGGCTGGGTCAGCGAAGCGGGCGCGGTCATCACCGAATACAGCATCGTGTTGAGGCTTTTGACGACACTGGTGTCGGGAAGCGCGTCCTGAAGGTGCTCCGCGAGACTCGAGCCGGGGTAGAGCAAACCGGCGGGCAATCCGTCCGGTCCTTCGGTGGTGGCGTTGGAGACGTCGACGAGGATCTTGCCCCGCAGTTGTTCTCGCAGCGCGGCCAGCCGCTCGAGGGAATCCGCGCCCGGGGTGGCATTGATGACTATCTGCGCCTGCTGAGCCGCTTCGGCGGCGGCACCCGGTGTGCTGTCCGCAACGGACACCTCGTGTCCTGCCTTGGCGAGCGCGGCGGCGAGGGTGCCTCCGACACGACCCTTTCCCAGTACGGCGATCATCTTTACTCCAGTTTTGTAGGTTGTGGACGGTCAGCGGGAAAGCGTGGCGACGGCTTCGGCGTGCACACCGGGCGCGGCGGCCAGAAAACTCCCGCTCGCGGGGCTCCAGGGGTGGCCTTCGGCGTCGGAGATCCGGCCACCGGCCTCGGCCACGAGCAGCGCCCCGGGAAGCAGGTCGGCGCGGGCGCCGGCGAACTGCCAGAAAGCGTCGACGCGACCGGCGGCCACGTTCAGCAGGTGCAGCGTCGCGGGCACGGAGGTGCGCACCACGAGCGCTTCCTGGAGCATCGCGGTGATCGAGGAGCCGACGCGCCGCACGACCGCTTCGTCCTCGTCCGGCCTGGCCTGACTGGTGGCGACGAGGCTCAAGCCCAGGTCCGCGGTGTCGGACACACGCAGCGGCAGGCCGTCGCGCCAGGCTCCGCCGCCCGCGAGCGCGGTGTGGGTCTCGCCGGTCAGCGGCTGATGGACCGCGGTGAGCACCGGCTGGTTGTCGCGTACGAGAGTGGCGGTGACCGCCCATTCCGGCAGGCCGTGCAGATGGTTGATGTTGCCCTCGACCGGATCGACGACCCACCACTCGCCGGAAGGCAGCACGCCGCCGTCGAGTTCCTCCTCCACCCATTGGGCGTCCGGGCGCAGGCTCGTGAGGCGGGGGCGCAGCACTTCGAGGGCCGCTGCGTCGTTGGCGGCGAGGACGTCCATCAGTTCGTCGCGGGTCCGGTAGCGGGCCACCTCTCCGAAGCGCTCGAGCAGGACCGCGCCTGCCGCACGCGTGGCCGTCGCCGTCTGGGCGAGGAGATCTGTTCCGGGCATGACGGTTTTCCCATCCTGAGCAAGGGTCTCGGGGGTCGATCGGCCCCTCACTCACGAAGGTAGGTGCGCATTCAATTAACAGCAAGTGCATGTTAGGCACGGTTAAGATGATTCTCATGCACTTGGATCTGAACCTGCTGTCGGCGCTCGACGCCTTGCTCGAAGAAGGCAGCGTGGCCGGGGCGGCCGAGCGCCTGCACGTCACCGCGCCCGCGATGAGCCGGAGCCTCGGCCGGATCCGGCGCACGACCGGGGATCAGATCCTGGTGCGCACCGGGCGCACGATGACCCCGACGCCCTACGCGATCGCCGTCCGGCAGCAAGTGCACGAACTCCTCCAGGAAGTCCGCGGCGTACTGGCACCGAGCCGCGAACTCGACCTCACGACGCTCGAACGCACCTTCACCCTCCGTTGGCACGATTCCCTGGTCGCCCTCGCGGGCCCGGCCCTGCTCAGGGCCGTGCGTGACCAGGCACCGGGCGTGCGCCTGCGTTTCATCGCGGAATCGAGCGTCGACACTCCCGGGCTCCGCCGCGGCGAGGTCGACCTCGAGGCGAACGCGGGTCACCCGGCCACGCCCGACATCCGCGCCGAGAAGGTGGCGGAAACCCGCCACGTCGTCGTCGCGCGGCAAGGACACCCGCTCACCGCCGCGCAGTACGCCGCGGCCGAGCACGTCACCGTCTCGCGGCGCGGAAGGCTCGAGAACACTCTCGACGAGGCTCTCGCGCAGCTCGGGCTCACCCGGCGCGTGGTGGCGTCCGCCCCCACCGAGGCGGCCGCGTTCGCTTTCGTGCGTGGCGGGGACTTTCTCGCCACGGTCCCCGAATCCACCGCCCGTTCGGTGGCCGCGGACCTCGGTCTCGCCCTGCTCCCGCTCCCCCTCGAACTGCCGCCTGCCGCGGTGTACCTGTCCTGGCACCAGCGTTACGACACCGACCACGCACACCGCTGGCTGCGCGATCTCGCCCGGACAGCGTTCGCCGACGCCGGCTAACGGATCAGGCCCGCGGCACGCAGCTCGGTCCAGACCCGCGCGGGAACCTCCACGGCGAAGGACTCCAGGTTGCGCCGCGCCTCCTCCGCGGACCGCATCCCCACCGCGATACCGGCGACAGCAGGATGCTGCAGTGGGAAGGCCATGGCGACCTGAGGAAGCGTCACGCCGTGCGCCTCGCACACGTCGGCGATCCTGTTCGCCCGCCCCAGAACATCCGGTGTCACGGCCTCGTAGTCGAAGTACGCTCCCGCGTCCGGCCGCGGGACGGCGAGCAGCCCGGAGTTGAAGATCGACGCCGCGATCACCGAGACCCCGCGGTCCTCGCAAGCGGGCAAGAACGTGTCGAGCGCGCTGTGATCGAGCAGCGTGTGGCGGCCGGACTGCATGACCACGTCGACATCCGCTTCCCGCACCAACGTGGTCAGCATCGCCGTGTCGTACATACCGGCACCGATCGCACCGACGACCCCTTCCGACCGCAACTCCGCGAGCGCCGGATAGCCCTCGCGCACCGCGTCGTCGAAGAACTCCTCGGCGTCGTGCAGGTACAGCACGTCGATCCGGTCCAGGCCCATCCGCTCCAGCGAGTCCTCGACACTGCGCCGGATCCCGTCACGGGTGAAGTCGCGTACGCGGGAATGTGTTGCGGGAACGTGGAAACCGGCCGGATCCAGCTTCCCGTCAGCGTCCTGCGGCACCAGCAGCCTGCCGACCTTCGTCGACAGGACGAAGGAATCACGCGGCCGCCCGCGCAGGAATTCACCGATCCTGCGCTCGGAATGCCCGATCCCGTAGTGCGGAGACGTGTCGTAGTACCGAATCCCGCCGTCCCATGCCGCGGCCAGCGCCCCGGCGGCCGTCTCGTCGTCCAGCGGCGCGAACAGCCCGCCCAGCGGCCCGCCGCCGAACCCCAGCCGCGTCACTTCGACGCCGGTGTTCCCCAGTCGTTTCGTCTTCATCCCCAGCCCGTCCCCCTTGATCGGCTCACGGGCCACGTTGCCATAGTGCGGCGATCTTCACCTCAGGTTTTCGAGTGGGACGCATCGACCACGCGTTCCCGGCTAGCCCCCCGTCCCGCGATGGGTCTCACAGTCCGGATTCGGGCATTCGGCCGCGGCCTGCCGGCTCGCGTCGAGAAGGACTTCGTGTTCCTGCCAGTCGGCGAGCACGCCTTGCAAGTCCGGCAGATCGACCGTCACGACCGCCCCCGCGGTACCGGTCGGATGCTCGCCGGGAGCGACCGGCAGCCCGGCGGCCGCCAGCTCGGCCTGGACGATGTCGCGCAAGGTCTCCAACCGAAACCGTCGGCCGGGTTCGATTCCAGCGGGTGTTTCCGTCATGCCGCCATCTTCTCCGGCACCACCGACAGAATCACCGCGTCCCCCATCCGTCACAGGACACGACCTCGAATCCCCGGCTGGGGAAGACGGCGTCGACGAAGAAGTCGTGGATCGCCGTGTCGCCGTCGGCGCACCCGTCGCGCAGCACGGTCACGTGGTAGCCGCGGTCCGCCGCGTCGTAACACGTCGCGGCCACCATCGCGCTGGTCGCGACCCCGGCGATCACGACGGTGTCGACGCCCCGGGAACGGAGCACCAGATCGAGATCGGTCCCGGCGAACGCGCTGGCACGGCGTTTCACCACGACGACGTCTTCGGCGGCGACCGGCAGAGCGAGCTCGGTCCCGGCCGAGCCCTCGTGGAAGGTGTCCCCGGCTTCGTGGAACGACTCGAACAGCGCGTTGCCCGGCGGCAAGTCGGCGCCGTTGCCCCGAAGCGCGAAGTGGACGAACACCACGAGGGCGCCTGCCTCGCGGGCACGGGGCAACAGGTCCGTGAGCGGCGGCAGTACTCGCTCGGCGAACGGGTAGTTGCCCGTGATGCCTCGCTGGAGGTCCCCGATGATCAGCGCGGTGGTCATGACGGGAAGTTACCCGAACGTCCTTATAGTGAGGGGAAGGGCAAACGTGGCGTGCTCGTGCCGTTTCGGTGTCGGTCGTGGGGCAGGTCCTGAGCGATCAGCCGACGAAGACGCAGAACGGATGCCCCGCCGGATCCGCGTAGACGCGCAGTGGTTCGTCCGGGTCGTCGCTGCGGTCGAGCAGCAGGCGCCCGCCGAATTCGAGGACACGGCCGTCCTGCGCGTCGAGCTCCTCGATCGAGTCCACGGTCAGGTCCAGGTGAAGTTGCTGAGGAATCGGCTCGGCGTCCGGCCAGCTCGCTTCGGGCAGCCGATCGACCTGCTGGACGGCGAGTTGCGTCCCGCCCTGGGGATTCCTCAGTACCAGCCAGTCTTTGCCGCGCTCGTCCTCGACGCCGGGCGGTGGTGGCTCGTCGCCGGGGCGGTAATTCCACACCAGCAGACGCCGGTAGAACTCCGCCAGCGCGCGGGCATCGGTGCCGTCCAGCACCACCTGACGGAACGTGGGACCTCGCTCAACCATGCCGATCACCTCCGGATCGCACGGTAGCGCGTCGATCGAGAACGGTGAGAACCTCCTCGCACCAGCGGATGTTCTCCTGCTCGAACGCGATGCCGCGGGCGAGGGTCAGATACGGGCCGACACGGGGCGAGGCGACGAGGAACTCCGCCTCGGTGGACTCACCGAGAAGACGGTCCCGGAGCCGCTCGAACCGCTTGAGCTTCGTTTCGGCGGTGGCCATCCTGTCCGCGACGGCTCGCCGGATCGCCTCGTCGTCACCCGCCTCGACGGCTTGGATCTGCACCAGCAGTTCGTCGCGGATCGCCGTCGGCTTCGGCGCTCGCGTGGTGAAGTCGGCGAGTTCGGCCGCGCCGTCGTCGGTCAAGGAGAACAGCCGCTTGTTCGGCCGTCGCCGCTGTTCGACGACGCGTGCCGTCACGAGGCCCTGCGTCTCCATCTTGTCCAGCTCCCGGTAGAGCTGCTGGGGCGTCGCGGTCCAGAAGTTGGCGACCGAGGCGTTGAAGCTCTTCGCCAGGTCGTAGCCCGAAGACTCGCCTTCCAAGAGCATCGCGAGGATCGCGTTCCGCAGCGCCATGACCCGATGATAGTCACCAGCGGACTAGTCGCAAAGTTGACTAGTCACTTTGATGGACACCGGTGCGGTGATCACCTACGCTCAGCGTCATCTACTCAACAAGTTGACTATGAGGTGAGCGTCATGACCACGTTCCGTCAGGCCGTCGAAGCGAAGGACGCCACCGCGATCGAGGCGATGCTCGCCGACGACGTGGTCTTCACCAGCCCGGTCGCGTTCAAGCCCTACCAGGGCAAGGCGATCACCGCGGCGATCCTGCGCGGGGTCCTGCGCGTGTTCGAGGACTTCCGCTACGTCCGCGAGATCCAGGACGGCGCTCACCACGTGTACGAGTTCGAAGCGACCGTCGACGGGCTTCAGATCAACGGGTGCGATCTCCTGACCTTCGACGACGACGGCAAGATCGCCGACTTCAAGGTGATGGTCCGGCCGCTGCGGGCCGCGGAGGCGCTCGCGGGGCGCATGGGCGCCCAGTTCGAGGCCATCAAGGCGGACGCGCTCGGCTGAGCGCGCCTACTTCTCCTGCCGTCGCACCATTTCGGCGATCCAGGCGGGCGCGAACGGCGACGTGCAGTCCGGCGGGGTCGGATAGTCCTTGAGCACCTCCAGGCGCTCGCCGATGCCGATCGCCCGGGCGCGGTACCCGGCGTGCTCGATCCCGATCTGCGCCAGGCAGTGGTTCATCGCCCACTGCAGGCGATCCGGAGTGTCCTTCATCCTCGTCTCGATGATGTCGAGCAGCCGCGTGAGGTCGAGGCCCTCGGGTTTCTTCGCCACGCGGTCGGTGGTCAGCGCCCAGCCCGCACTCGCGACCACGGGATCCGGATCCGCGAACCAGGCGAGTCGCAGCTCTTCGGCGTGCGGGTTCTTCTTGGCCACATAGTTCACGAGCCAGTCGTGCACCTTCGGAGTGCGCGCCTCGCGCACCATGCGGTCCAGGTCCTCGCCTTCGAACGCCTTCGGACGGCAGATCAAGAGCGCGAGCAATTTCGCCGCGGTGTCGTCCGTTTCCCAGAGTTCGCGCGCCAGCTCTTGCTGCGTCTTCAACCGCTTCGCGAGCGCCCGCAGCTTGCCGAGGTTCACGCCGTGGTCGTCGCCGTGTTTCTCGTTCACCTCGCGTACCCGCGGGTCCTCGAGCGCGGCCAGTTCGGCCAGCACTTCGGCCCTCGTCGTACCGGTCACGTCGGCCTCCTGTCTCGGCGCGTGAGATCCAGCCTACGAGGCACCCCGCGTGGAGGAGCCGACCCGCTCCTCCACGCGGCCACGTCGAGTGCTATCCGCGCCGTGCCAGGTCGTCGGCATGTTCACGCAAGAGTGCGGCGACCCGTGGCCAGCCGACATTGATCCGCCGGGCCCAGCCACGATGACGCTGAACGAGATCGCGCGAATCGCCGTCCAGGACGGTCAGGCCGATGACGAAGCCTTCCCGCAGGTGCGCGCCGTCGGCGACGTCCAAGACGTCCCGAACCGGCTCCGGCGGCCAGCCGTCGTCCGGAAGAGGAGAACCGCTCGCCAGCACGGTGCCGATCGCCCGGTCACCGGACTCGGCCCGGCCACGCTCGGCGAACTCCGCGCGGGCGCGCGAAACCCAGGCCTTGAGCGCGGCACCGTCGAGGCCGGAGCCGGTATCGCCCGGCATGGCGCGCGTCTCGAAGATCGCGAGCCACGCGTTGACCAATTCCACGCTCGTGGTGCCGTCGTCCACGGGATGGATCCGGGTGTAGAGATCGACGAACGCGCCGGGGTTCTCGGCGAGAATCCGTTGGAGGACCCGAGGTTTCCGGTGGTGTTTGAGCGCCGGGTGGTATCGCAGTTCCAGCCGTGCGACCGCGACGTCCGAACCTCCGGCCTCGACCAGGTGGTCCAGTAGTGGTCCGACCCCCGCGACGGCTTTGCGGTCGGGAGGTTCGACACCATCGGTGGACGCTTGGAGCAGCACGTCTTCGACCAAAGAAGCGGTCAGTGACGGTGGTTCGGCCGCGAACACGCCCAGCTCGAGCGCCTTGACCGCGTCCCATGGCCGCCGTCGCGCGAGTTGCGTGACGAAGAACGATTCCTGCCCCACGGGAAGCGGCCATGGGCCGACGCGAGCCCAGTAGCTCTCGAGAACCGCGTCATCGGCCGAATCGAGAAGCGCCAAGGCGTGTTCCACGGGTATGGCCAGGAGGTAGTCGACCAGTCTGTCCTGTCCCTTGAGCTCCGTCGCGACCTCCTGCTGCCATTCTTCGCCCTGGGACAACGCCATTGCACCCACCCAGCCGGATGCCCAGTCCTCGCGGTCCAGTTCCGCGAGCGCTTCTTCCTGGATGTCATCGACGGCCACCTCGGCCGCGACGACTCCGACCAGCCTGGGCTGAGCGCTCTCGGCGGCGAGGGCACTCAGTCCGGCGACACCATGTTCGCGCAGGACGCCGCCGACAGCGTCGCGGCGAAGACGACCGATCTCGGCCTCGCGCGCCTCCGGACCGAGGGAGTCGCCATCCTCGAGGTACGGCTGCCGGCCGAACAACACACCGTGCCGCCCCGGATTGACCGCGGGCTCGACCATCTCGGCGCAGGATTCCAGCCACTGGAGCAATTCTTCCGGCAGGGCCCAGTCGGCACCGGCGTAGTGACGATGCTCGGCGGTCAACCCGGTGAGCCGCTTCCACAGGCGAAGACGTTCGTCCGCCGAGAGCCTGTCGACATCCACCCGAGTGAGGGCTTCCACGACACGGTCCCACTGCGCAGTGTTCAGCTCGGGCCGCTGCTCGAAGAACTCGCCCCATCGTTGCGGCCGTTCGTCCAAGGCGGCCAACGCCGAGGTGACCAGCTCATCTTGGAATTCCGGACCTTCGGGGACGGCGGCAGGTGGTGCCGGGACAGTCCATTCGAGACGGACCTGGGGCCGCCGAGGGCTCGCGAGAAGGTGTCCTCGCGGACCACGCAACAGTGCGAGAACCAGCCGCCAGCCGGTTTCCGGGGTACGCCGACCGATCGCCTTGACCAGATCCGCCCGCTGTCCGCCAGGCAGCTCGAGGTAGGGATACCACGGCTGCACAAGGGTGATCAGGGATTCGAGCGACTGATCGTCCGTCCCTCGCCGCGTCAGCTCGGCGATCAGCGAGGCCACCATCGGCAACGCCTCGTCGGACCAGCAGACCGTTTCCAGCGCCGCCGTGAGACCGCCGGAAACACCGCCTAGCGGGGAAGGATCGCTGGTCAGCGCCTGATCGACAGCGCCGAGAAACTCGTGAGGGGCGGCTTCGGCGAGCAAGGGTAGGACATCGGTGAGCGACCGCCAGAGCACCCCGTCCGCGGCGTCGTTGGCTCGCCCGAGCAGTTCCCGAACGAAGCGCGCGGCGTGATCGGCGCACGTGACGCCACCGGACAACGTCGTCTCCCCTTGGGAGGACAACAGCGCCGCGCTTCGCGCCAGCCCATGCCGCAGCTCCGCGGACCAGGTCCGTCCGGGTTCCTTCTCCGCGAGCACCTTGACGGCCTCCTCGTGCCAGCGCCGCAGATCCTGCGCGCTCAGCCGGCCGTGCAGGAGAGTCCAGGCGTCGTGCGGATCCGCCAGCCGCACCCGGTCGCCCGACCGGGCCAGCAAGGGATCACCACCGGTCTCGGATCTGGCGAAGAAGCGGCTGAGCTCATCGGTCTCCCTCCCGGCGATCGCGGCGATCTCCTCCAGATCGTGCCGCGATCCCGCCGACCACCGGCCGATCAGCAGGAGCGGTGCGGCGAGATCGCGCTCCAGCGGGTTCGCCCACTTCGGGAGATCGCCGGCCACACCGATCCTGCGGCGCAGACTGCCGACGCTCCGTCGAGCGAGATCCGCGTAAATGTTCGCGTCGGCGGGCGGAACACCGGTCGCGGCGAACGCCTCGGCCGCCTCGTCGCGGGGAATCCCCGGCAGTACCAGGAGATCAGCACCGTTCCGGTCCGGAGTGCCGCGCACCACGACGACGTGACCTTCACCAGGGGCCCCCTCCCCCACCTCGACCGCGGCACCGTCCACCACAGCGACGAACGGGGCGTGCAGGTTCCGGCAATGACGCCAGCCTTCTTGGCTCGATACCCGCACCGCTCGCAAGGCGGGCCGGTGGGTCGCCAACGCGGTCGCCACGAAGGCCGCGGCCTCGGTACGGCTGCCGGCGTACACGGGCAGAACCGATGGCCCGTCGTCCAGCCAAGCACACAACCGCTCCACCGCCCGGTCCCTGCCGAGCACCGGGAGCGTCCCGGGCAGCACCGGACGCGTCTCGTGCCGCCAGGAATCAAGCCACTCCGGCAGGTCTTCGAGGCCTTTGACGACGTCGATGCCCAGTTCCGGGGCGACGCGGATCAGTTCGGTGACCAGGCCCGCGATGTCCTGTTCCGTCATTCGTGGACCGAGCCGCCGGTACCGCAGGCTGGAGAGCGCGGCGATTTCGGACGGCAGGTCGCTTTCGCCAGGGATGACGGCGTCCTCGGTGAGTACCGGGACGATCTTTTTTCCGAGCCGCAGTGCCTCGGCGATCTCTCGCCGAACCTCGTCGTCGAGGCCGTTGAGCCCCTCGGCGCCAATCGGCACCACCAAGACGGACGCGGAGCCGCCGGACCGGAGGATCCGGTCCTTTCCGAACACGTGACCCAAACTCCGATCGAGACCCTGGATCCGGTCCTGACCGTCACCGGGCCGGAGGGCGATGAAGATTCCTGCCATGGTGCGAAATCCTTTCCAGCGAGCAAAGTTGATGAGGGGTAAGGACGGTGGTTTCACTCGGCTTCGGCCCGAGCGCGGGCGAGCACCTCCTCGACGCTGAGCGGACTGGCCGGATGGTGGGTGAGACACAGTGGGGTGGTCACCCGCTGGAACCCGAAACCCTCCCCCGCCACGTAGAACTGGGCCCGTTCGAGCCGCGAGATGTCGTCGACCGGGCTGCCCTTGGCTCTGGCCAGTTCGTTGGCCGCGGCGATCTGGGCCGGGCTGTTGAGCCTGCCGAAGAACTGCGTCATCGCGTTGCCGACGACCTGGTTGTGCAGGCCCTTCGGTGCCTGCGTGGCGAACAGCAGCCCAAGGCCGTACTTTCGGGCCTGCGAAGCGAGCACGATCGTGCTGCGAGTGCTCGCCGTGAGCGTGCCCGCCGCGGCGAGCATCTGCGCCTCGTCCATGACGAAAAGGGCGCCGAGTGGCCGGTCACCCGCCGGATTCCGCTTGGCCCAGGCGAAGAGTTCCATCTGGAGCTGGTTGACGAAGTTCTGCCGCTGTTTCTCCGAAGGCAGTCCGACGAAGCTGATGACCGAAACCCTTGCTCGCTTGCCTTCCCCGGGAGCGAGCAGAAGCCCCGGGTCGACAGGCTCGCCGCCGCCCGCCAAGAGGGGGTCGTTGACCATGGAGGCTTTCAGCAACTCGGCCAGCTCTGCCGCCAGTTTCCTCCCGTTGTTCAGGGTGCTCACCCCATCAGGCAGGTCTTCGAGCACCTCGATGAGTTCAGGCAGGCTCCGGGACCCAGTACGGGCGTGGTGCACGACGGCCTGCCGCAACACCGCGAGTCCGACGGTGGTTTTCGCCGTGCTTCCGGTCAGCTTCACCTGGGGAGCGAGCGTGGCCACCGCGACCTCGACGGCCGCATTGAACTCGTCCTCGTCGTCGAGAACACCCCCGAAGTCGGGCAACGGCTGGAACGCGAGCGGCCTGCCGCTCGCCCGTCCCGGCGTCCACACGACGACGTCGGTCTCGGCCAGGTACCGCTTGGCGCACTGAGCATCGTCCGGTCCCCACGCCTCCGGCTGCTCCGGCCAGGCATCGCCAAGGCGGGCGAGGTCGTTGTTCGGATCCAGCACGATCGCCGAAACACCCTGCAGTGCGCACTCCTCCACGATCCGCCGCAGCAACACCGTCTTCCCGGAACCCGAACCCGCGAAGACCGCGGCGTGCTTACGCAAGGCCGCTAGTTCGATCCTGACGGGTTTCCCGCTGCCTGCCACGGTCCCGAGGGTGATCTGTCCTTCGGGGGAAGGCGGGTGCGCCTCACCGGATCCTGGCCCTGGCCTGGGTCCGGGCTCCGGTAGAACCTCCGCCAAGAGTTCCGACCGGCCGGCGGGGCGCCGGTCGACGAGCCACTCGTGGAATTCCCGGCTTCCCTCGGCGAACATCTTGTCGAGGGCCCAGAACGTGCGGATGTCAGAATCGGACAGCTCGCGTGACTTCCCGCCGTCCTTTTTGAACGCCTTGAGTTCCGCCTGTGTCTTGACTCCTCCCGACCACTCCAGGTTGCGGATCAAGACGAGGTGACGATTCTCCGCACCCTTGCGCACGCCGGACGCCGACCGTGCCTTGCGGAACCGGTGCAAGGCGGCGATGGGGTTCGCCGCCGCGATGGCACGGAACGCCCAGTGCTCTTCCAGGTCGGACGCCTCGTCCACGGTCCGGGTGAGCCACGCGTGCAGTTCGTTACGGTCACTCTGGGCTCCGTAGACCCACTCCAGGTTGTCGTCGCCGACCTCGGTGATCCAGCCCCTGATGGCGGCGGACAACAGCCTGGGCATCACGTAGTCCTCGTTCTTCGGGTCCACCAGCGCCGACGGATCCGCCGACGCTCGGTGTTCCTCGAACCGTGCGTCCAGTTCCGCGAACCGATCGGCGGCCATCACCGGACGAGGCGGTACGGCCGAGTGCGCGCCGTGCTCGTCGAACGTGGTGAGCTCGGCGATCCGGCCCGCTCGGACACAGGTGTCGATGTGCGCGCCGATCCGTTTCAGCACCTCCCGCGGGGTCAGCTCTTCCCAGGCCCCGTTGAAAGCGGACGGTGACACCGGCCAAGTGGGATGAGGAGGCACGAACTTCATCGCCTCGTAAGCGACTCCGAGACGCTTCTCGACCAAAGCCCTGCCGACTTCGGCATCGGTGACCCGGCCGAGGATCAGGGCTTCACGGAAGCGATCCGGGACCGTGTCGGTGGCCTTCTGCTTGAGCAGCTCCCACGTGCCGGGGAGGCAGGCAAGCACCGTCATCGTCCTCTTGGTCACCTCCCGCAGTCCCATCAACCCGTCCGCGATCTGTGCGACGAGCAAGTCCTGTTCGTCGCTGTCCTGCACTTGCCTGAGACCCACCGTGGAGCGGGCCACCAGGGTGTCGAGCTGGTCGACGGCGATCACGATCGGGCCGGTGAGCGCGAGCAGCCTCGTGATGTTCTTGACCTGGGTCGCCGCGGATTTGGGGTCCGATCGGATCCCCCATTTGCGGCGATCCCCGGATTTCGACTCCGGGAACACGCCGAGGTAGTCGTCCCCGACGTAGTTCTTGTTCTGGTCCTCGCTCGCGTAGAGCACCAGCGCCCGTGCGGTGTCGGCACATTCCCTGGCGACGTCTCGATCGAAGGCACGCAGGCCGTCGACGAACGAGTCGACATCACCTCTCGACAGGCCATGTCCGTTCAGGATCTTCTTGGTGACGTTCGCGTCGATGCTCGCGCGGAGGCAGACGCGCCGGAGAAAGCTGGTGAGCTGGGGGACGCCGGCCCCGTCGAGTCGCGAAAGGCCCCGGCGCATCGCCTCCGCGGTGTTCTCCCAGAACGCGTCGCCCGCCGTGAGGTCGTTGAGGAAGAAGTAGCCGCGGGCCCCGTGGACCTGCTTCCGGACAAGGCCGAGCAGATGTGTCTTGCCCACGCCCTTCTTTCCTTGGAGGACCAACCCGATCGGGCTCGGACCGTCGCTGGAGACGGCCTCGCGGATCCCCGCGCTCACCTGCTTCAGGACTCCGGTGTGCAGGCCATCGACGTGATATGGCGAATCACGCCACACATGATCGGGTGTGTCGGCCCAGTCGAAGCGCAGGGCCGCGAGCGCGGTCAGCTCGTCCATCACGGCGTCTCGATCGAGATCAGATGGTTGTCCTCACCGCCGATGCGGATCGCCGCGGCGTGATCGGCGGCGGTGAGCGCTTTGCGATTCGATTCCGGCACCAGATGTGCCTGCCCCGAGCGGCTGAGTTCCTTCAACACCGCATCGACGTCCACAGTGGACGCCTCACCGAGCAGCGGCCTCAGCTCCACCAGCGCGACCCAGTCGCGAGGAGTACGCGAGAGTTTGCGATAGCCGATACGGATCCGAGTCTCGATCTCCTCGGCCGTCAATTCGACGTCGGGCATGAAAAGGTCGGCGAGCCGGAGGTTTCCCCGGCGGAGATGTCTGCCGAGGCCGCCGAGCAGGACGTACAGGGCGCTGCCGAGACTGGTCCGGGGCGACGGCGCTTCCTCCACACTCAGTTCCTCCTCGCACCGAGCCCAGCCACGTTCGGTCAGCGTGTGCACGAAGGGGCGGCCGCGGAGCACCTTGCTGCGCTCACTGGAGACCAGGTCGAGATCGTTGAGCCCGGTGCGTTCCTTTCCGTCGAGCTTGAAATGCACCAGCTCGTCCAACTCCGGATTCGACACCTCGCGCGCGACCACCATCAGCACGAGCATCGCCGCGATCTGCTTCTGCCCCAATTGATCCGTCATCCGTGATCCTTCCCGTACCTGAGTCCTACTGATCGAGGAATCCGCTGAAGCCGTGGCGCGTCACCCTCGCCTCGGCGGTCCGCACCGCCCAGTCGATGGCCGCCCGGGTGCTGGGCGGGATCACGACACGATGGCTCTGCTCGACGTCGGTCGCCCTGGCCCGCGTAGCCGCCATGAGCTCCTGCGCGAGGTCCTGGACCCGCTCACGCCCACCCGCGCCGATCGCGATCTGCAGGTCGGCGACGATCTCGTCCACCAGTCCCCACATGAGGGGGCGCAGTCGCGCGCGAGCGGCGTGCCGGAGCACGCCAGCGACGTCGAGTTCACCCGGTTCGACGAGCGCCGTCGTCCCGGTGAGCTGGTCCACCAGGTTCCGGGCGATCTCCACCGGCCCGCGGGACTGACCGAACTGGAGATGCCTCAGATTGCCGACATAACCCGGCAACGTGTTGGGCTCGGTTCCCTCGGTGAGCACCGGCACGACCCGGCGATCTTGACCGAGGGTCCGGTGCAGGAACAGCTCGACCTCGGCCGACTGCCACCGGCTCACTTCCCGGTCGACGATCAGGCACAGATGTTTCGCGTCGTCCTCGGTCTTTTCGAGCAGTGACCGTTCTCCCGAGAACGACAGCACCGGTCGCACGCCGAGTTCCGCCAAGTACTTCATGAGGTCGTCGGCGAGATCCATCGTCGGCCTGGTCGTACTGACCCGGACGTCGTGGGTGAACGTCCTCTTCTCCGCACGGATCGCGGCGACATACGCGTCCCGGTTCTCGGCGAGCAGGTCCGTCCGGTCGAAGTCGTGCGCGACGACCGCGGCGACCGTTTCGAGCGCGAAACTGATCTGATCGACGGTCGGGCTGAGTTCCGTCATCACCGGGAGCTGCTCACCGAAGGTCCAGAAGGAGACGTAAGGCAGTGTCAGATGACGCGACATCACGTCGGGAGAGACGTCGCGGTCGAGCCAGCTGCGGAACAGGTCCTTGGTCTCGTCGAGACAGATACGCCGCCACTCCTCCGAGCGGGCGTACTCCTCGCGGGCGTCGAATCGCGACAGCACCGGAAGAACGGTCAGCTGCGGCCGGTCGTAGGGCATGCGGTCCCGGGCGACGTTGGCGCGTTCGGCGATGTCGACCGCGCCCTTCATACTCTGCACGTTCGCCGTGAACAGGACCACGAGGCGGTCCGGAAGGTGGGCGGTGCAGATGCCCCCGATGTCGGAGATGCCCGTCCGGCTATCGACGAGGATGAAGTCGTAGCCTGCCGTCCACTGTTCCCGGCATTGTTCGAGATAGTCCCCGAAACCCTGTTCGTAGAGGGTTTCCCAGTCGAGGTCCTGCACTCGCCTGACGTAGGCGGAATCCGCCCGGCCCGCGGTGATGACGTCGAGCTTCACCTTGCCGGTCAGCCGGGTCGTATGCGCGCCGGGCCGGAGCCTGCCCTCGCGGAAGTCGTCGATCAGATCCACGACGCCGCCGGACGGGGGCGCGCTCATCATCGGCTGGAAGTAGGTGTCCAGACCTGGTGCCTCCAGATCCCAGTCCAGACACAACACCCGATATCCCCAGCGAGCCAGGAGAACGGCGATATTGGCCAGGGTGAAGCTCCGCCCGACGCCGCCCTTGTAGGAGTAGAAGGTGACCACGGTTCCCGGCATGGGTCAGAACCTCGGCAGCTTCGACGGCCTGGTCGGGCCGGGCGGCGGAGTTTCGACCGGCCACTCCGGACACCATCGTGGCGCCTGCGCGATGATCTCCACCAGGTCCTCCACCATCCGCTCCATCTCGCGGTCGAAGTCGAGGTACTCGGGGGTGTTCTGATACTGCGGATGCGGCTTGTTCCAGTTCCGGAAACTGTGCATACGGCGTTCGCGAGCGTAGCCGGGAAAGTTCTCCGAGTCGCTGAAGATCACCGGATAGATCAACCGTCCCACCTTCGCCGCACTGTCCTTCGCGACGATTTCCTCTCGTTTCGCCATCGTGTGCCATTCGGCGAGGCACCACTCATCGTGAAAGTACTTCGGGGAACAGACTGGGATCAGGATCCGGGCGCGCTGCAAGGCGTCCCGCACCTCCTGCGGCCACTTTCCCCCGACAGGAACGCTGTCCTCCAGAAATATCTTGACATCATAGTCGACATTGTCGTCCAGAAGTCTCTGCAACCGAGGGTGAAAGTGATTTCGCACCCAGTCCGGGGCATCGCCTCCGCCTCGGCGATAGCTGATGAACACGTCGTACTCGTACACGAGCGCCATCGCCCCTTCGCACCCCGATCCGATTGACAGCACCGATCGTAGGGGTCTGTGACACCTTCGAAAAAGGTACAAAAACACGACAAAAACTGGACACGACCCTACTCGGGACACTGTCCTGGACACCAACGATTCGAACAAAGACAGAAAGATGACAAGCAGGCGACAATGAGTGCGTCCAGCCGCACGAGGATCAAGAATGCGACCCACCCGGACGACCGGGTTTCCTTCATCCGACAGGAGTTTCGATGACCGACAACGAGGCGCCGCGCGTGTTCGTCACTTACGCACACGATTCACCGGAGCATAAAGAGCGGGTCCGCCTCTTCGCGGATTTCCTGCACAGCGGGATCGGCCTCGAAGTACACCTTGATCAATGGGACGACGACGAACGTCGCGACTGGTCTTTGTGGGCGTTGAATCATCTCGACACGGCGGATTTCGTGGTGGTCATCGCCTCCCCGGAGTACAAACGCCGCGCCGAGGGATCCGCGGCCTTCGACGAAGGACGTGGATCCCAGTTCGAAGCGGCGCGGATCCGCGATCGGCTGACCCGGGATCTCGGCGGCGAGATCAAGCGGGTGCTCCCGGTCGTGTTCCCCCAACAGTCCGTCGAGGACATCCCGAACTTTCTGAACCCATACTCGACCACCAGGTACCCGGTCGAGGCGTTCACCGAGGAGGGTGTGGAGGACCTGCTGGTCGCGATCACCGGCAGAGCAAGGCACCAGCGTCCCGAGCGCGCGCAGTGGCGTGGCGGCAAGGTCAGCACGGCAGCTCCTCGCCGGACCGCATTGGCGACCGGGCTGGAATGGCGAGCGGGCGGCCGGAACATCCGGGTGGAGGGCGCGCGGATCAACGACGTGCACTACGCGGACAGCATCGTCTTGCGGGCGGCGGAGCAGCTCGCCTTCGTCGAAGTGGACCTTGGAATGGCCTACAGGAGGCTGACCGCGGTGGCGGGCGTCCTCGACGGCGCCACCGAGCCCTTCCAGGTGGGACACTTCCGCGTACTCCTCGACGGAAGGCCATCCCCCGAGGTCAAGGTGGCGCTGGGGAAGCCTGCCGCGATCGACGTCGACGTCACCGGCGTGCTGACACTGCGGCTGGAATTCCACCGCCCAGGCACCACAGAGGCCAAGTGGCTGCCCGAACTGGCCTGGGGCGACCCCGTCCTGGAGTGACTCACGGCGTCGGCAGGCGCACCCCTCATAAGTCGTCCTCCTCCTGCACCAGTTCGCGGAGCTTCACCAACGCCCGGTGTTGTTTGACCCGCACGTTGCCCGGCGTGAGCCCGAGTGCGACCCCGGTCTCGGTGGCGGTCAACCCGACAACGATCCTCAAAGTGATCACCTCCCGCTGCGTCCTCGGGAGCGTGGCGACGAGCCTGCCGAGCCGTGCCCCGAGGTCGACGCCGAGCAGATGGCTTTCCGGCTCGTTGCGGACCGATCCGGCCTCCGGCAGCTCCGGCACGGGGTCGGATCGGTCGCGGGACACCACGCGGAAGGCGTCGGCGACCTTGTTGGCCGCGATCGCGCGCACGAGGTAGAGGAACGAGCCACCTCGATCTTCGTACGACGGCAGCATTTTGAAGACCGCGAGGCACGCTTCCTGCGCGATGTCGTCGGCCGACAGGTAGGAAAGATCGCGGCCGCCCATCCGTGCACGGCAATAGCGCACCAGCACCGGCTTCACAACGGCCAGTAACGCGTGGACCGCACCCGGATCGCCGGCCTTCGCCGCCATGACAAGCGGGTCGAGCACTTCTCTGGTCAGACGGCCCGATTGACGCGACGCGGTCCCCAACGTGCTGTAGCCCTTGACGTCGTCGCCGATCGGGCGAGTGTCGATGGTCGGCATCGGATCAGCCCTTCACCTTCGCGGTGGCATCGAGCCGTCGGACCTGCGCGATGAAGGCGTTCATCCGCCACCGCAGGCTGTACGCCTTCGCCGGGTCGCTGAAAGCCTTCTTTTCGTGGAGAATCGCGGCCAACTCGCCGACCGTGCACCCGTCGGCCTCGGAGATCCTGAGGGAGATCTGCTGCCGGATCCCGGCGAGTAGCGCGGACTGGGCGATCATCGGGTTGCCGTCGTCCGCGATGGACCAGCCCCTCCTCGCGACCTTCTTCTTGAAAACATGCCGTAACTGCTGCCCGCTCAGTACCGTTTCCACGCGCCGCGGCCGGAAGCCGTGTCTCTTGAAGGCTGTGTAGCCCAGGTACAGGACGGCTATCACGACGACGATCAGGGCGCCGGTCGCGCTGTTCCCCTCGCTCGCGTTGTCACTGGCGATTCCCATGCTCTCTCCCGGCGTTCGCGGTTCGAATGCCCGGGTAATCGGGGAAAACGGTGCCGGCGTTGCGCCCGGCGGTTTCTTGTCATGATTCTGTCCGTTGACAAAATACCTGCCATGATGATTTCTCGGCGAAATTCGCCGACCGTCCGGCCAAATCAAGGACACTTTTTGCATCGGCACGATCACCGGTAGCGAAATCGTTTCCCTGAACGATCCTTGCGCAGGCGAACCGACACGACCTCTGGGAGAGAACGCAGATGACGGATCCCGACCCCGACTTGTCCGACGCTCACAGCTCGGATCGTTTCGATGTCTTCCTCTGTTTCAGTCGCGACGATCCCGTGGGCTCAGCGCGGATGACCGAGATCGCGGTGGCTCTTCGTGACGCGGGACTCCGCGTTTTCCGGGACGAAGTCCTCGACGAGTACGCACCGATCACTCGTGAACTCGCCGACGCGATCGCCTGCTCGCGCGTTCTGCTCGTGTACTACTCCCGCGCTTTCGCCGGAAACCATTCCTGCCGATGGGAACTGACCACCGCTTTCGCCTCCGCCGGACGCCACGGCGATCCGGCGGACCGCGTGCTCGTCGTCGATCCGGAGCCCGACGGAAAGCACGTCGAGCCCGCGGAGCTGGCCGACGCGAGATTCTTCACCGGTCCGGTCACTCCGCGAACCTTGCCCGCCCTGGTCGAGCGAGTCCTGCGCAAAGTGGCCGACGCCGGCCATCCCCTCGGCGCCGGGAACCAGGTACCGGCAGAGCGGCCGCCCGCACGGATGACCGGGAGGCACCGGGAACTCTGGGCAATCCACAGTGGGCTGCGCGCCAGGCCGGTCTTGATACTGCGCGGCCTGCCAGGCGTGGGTAAGACCGCGTTGGCGGAGCAGTACGCCTACCTTTTCCGCACTGCCTTCGAAGGCGGTGTGATGCGCTTGGGCCCGTTCGGGCATCACGCACCCGAAGAGGTCCTTTCCCAGTTTCACCTCGCGCTGGCCCAGGCGGCCGGGGAACAACTGGGCGTCGATGTGTCCGGAATGGACCTCGATCGGCTGCGCGACCACGTCGCTGGGCGGATCGGCGCCACCGGGCACCGGGTACTCGTCCTGATCGACGACGTTCCGGCAGGGCTGCCGCCGAACGTACTCGACCGGCTCCTGCTCCCCACGCCCGAAGTGTCCACGGTGATCACCAGCCGGGTAGAGCATTCCGCGTGGGACGCCGCGGTTCTGGACCTCGCCGGATTGTCACCGGGCGAAGGGCTCCAGCTGTTCAGCGAGCACCGCGCTCCTGCCGATGACGCCGAACGGGAAGCGGTACTAAGTCTCGTCGAGCGATGTGGTGGACACCCGATCACGGTGCGCGCCAACGCCTTGGCTGTCCGGAACCAGCCGGGACGGCTCGATGACGGTTCCTTGGCCGCTTGCCCGGACACCGCACCGCCGGCGATCCGTGACCTGCTGGCGAACCTCGGTCCGGTCGCCTCCGTCATCGTCCGGTTGGGCAGCCTGCTGGCCCCGGTCCCGTTTCCGCTCGGCTTCGCGCGCGACGTTCTCGGACCCGCCATCGACCGCGCTTTCACGGATGCCGTCGGCGCGTTGGCCACGTCGGGGGTGGTCTCACTCGTGGACGGCGGATTGTGGCTGCAACCGCTCGTGGCGGAGGTGGCCAGTGCCGGACTCGAGCCGGGCGATCTGCCCGAGTCGGCGGCAAAAACCCTGTTACGGCTCATCTCCGACGACCGCGCAGAATACCGGGGGCTCTTCCTCCAGCATGGCCGCTCTCTCGCCGAACACACCTCCGCGGCGTACCGGATCCAGCTGCTGCGCCCGATCGCGGCCATGCACGAGAAGCACGGAGATCCCCTGGCAGCCGGCGAGATCCACGCCATGATCCTGACCACCGAGGGGGCGACCAGCGTGGACTTCGCGACGGCGGCGCGCGTGGAGATCGACTGCGGTCTGTACCCGGAGGCCGCGCGGCACGCCCGGCGCGCGCTGCTGCTGGCGGGTACCGACGACGAGCGGTACACGGCAAGGCTGATCGCCGCACAGGCGCTCGACTGTCAGGGGGACTACGACGCCGGCGATCGGACCTTCTGGCACGCGTACAGCGGCCGGCTCCCGGACGGCCGCGACGAACGGTTGCCCGTCATCGTTGCGAGTGCGCAGGCGTTCCGTCTCCGCGGTCGTGCCCGGGAGTCCATCACCTCACTCGAGGCGATTCTGCCTGAGCTCCACGACGTACCACCCGGGCCGCTGCGCGACGACCTCCTTCCGTCGGCTCTCCTGGAATATGCGCGCGCCTTGCTGCTCGATGGCCATCCACAACGAGCTCGCCAGGTCGCGACGGAAGTAGTCACCGGCTTTCACAACACTGGCAGGGAACGGCACTTCAGGTGCACTGAGGCCGAACTGCTGCTGGCGGAAGCGACGGTCACCCTCGACCTGCGAGACCTTCGTCCGGCCTTCGCCGATCGGGAGCGATTCGCCGGGAAACTGCGCGAACTCGAAAGGACGTATGGAAAACACTACGGCTCGGAAAATCCGTTGACCTTGACCGTCGCGGCCATGGCCGATCGTGCGCTACTGGCACTGGGGCAACCTGAGCAGGCCTTGCGCGCACTGAGCGCGACCGAGCGGACCGTGCTCCGCGTTATCGGCGACGAACACCAGTTGCGCTACCGGATCAGGCATGGCATTGCCCAGGCACATGGGCAGTTAGGTGATTTCGGCCATCAGGCCGAAATCCTCGAAGAGATCCTCCAGCCTCAGATCCGGCTGCTGGGCTTGCGCCATCCGGAAACCCTGGAAAGCAGGCTCGACCTGGGTATAGCACTGGCTTTCGGCGGGCGCGAGCAGTATCAGCTTGCCACGGAACTGGTCGAGGGGGCCGCGGACGACATCATCGCGACGTTCGGCCTCGCGACCGAACTGTCGGCGAAGGCTGTCGCGGCAAGACGGGTGATCCGGCTCCCCCTGCCCCTCGTCTCCGCGCCGACCACGGATGAACGGCTTTTCGGTGCGGGCGGCGCGAAGAGCAGCGAGTGACTCGAGTGAGATGAAGAGTTCACCGGCGCAGGGCCGGCCCGGCTGTCAGTTCATTCAGCCGGGATCAGAGAATCTCCAGCGTACTCCGTAGGCGAAGCCCGGCGAGAGCCTGCGGAATTGGACATGGATCTCTCCGGAGGCATCCGGCGTCAAGGAAATCCCCCGCGTCGCCTCGTCACTCGCGTCGTCCTGGAAAACCCGCTCCAACTGCACGACTTCCCTCGGGATCGGCAGAGCGAACCGGACGTGCAGGTGGAAAAGATCGACCGGGTGCCGGGGGACGCAGACGAAATGCGGGTGTCTGATGTCCGCTTTGAACCGCAACGCGATTTCATGCTTACCGTGCCGCTGAAGCGGGCCGGGCAATTGTAAGGCCAGCCCGACGCGATCAGTGGACTCCATCACCCGCCCGACCAGCCGCCCGCCGTGGAACACGTCGACCCGAAGATCGTCGGCACTGATGGCTTCGCCTCGATATGCCGAGTTGGTCAGCGTCAAGGCGAGATCCAGCTCGGTGATGTCGTCGGCGTCCGCGACGATCCTGCGGAATTCGAAAGCTTCCGGGATCGGCTGATCGAGCGCCAGCGCAACACGCAACTCCTCGGTATGCCATCTCTTGCTGGGGTGGGATGTTTCGGCCTCGTCGGATTCGTTTGTGGACGCCACAGCGACCTCGGCGAGCCGATCCAGGCCTTCGTCGATTCGCCGTCGCGCGGTCCGGTCGTCACGCTCAAGGTACCCGGCCAGCCAGCCCACCCGATCCTGATAGAACGGGTTCACCGCGTCCGGGTGAAGGCCGAACGCGGCCAACACGGCGATACTCAGATCCTCGGGCAGCGCACGCGTCCACTCGGACAGGCAATCCGTCAACCTTCTCCGGATCACCGCGTTTTCCTCGTCTTCGGCCATCCCGCAGACCGCGCGCAACGCGGGCCCGGCTCGTTCGGTGAGCTGAGGTGCCGCAATTCCCCTGCCCCGCCGAAGCAGCTTCAATTCGACGGCCAGGTCCGCAGCGCTGACGGTCACCAGTCCTCCCCTAGTGGTTCGAGCAAGGTGGTCAATGGTCGCCAGCCCGGCCGCTCGTGTCCAGCCGGGCGCGGCGGTCTATCGACGATCGTTATTTTGGGTTTTCCTTTCCCGCCCATACGGGAAACAGGAAACTCCTTGTCGCGGCCGGGGTGCCGACGCATTCTTGGTGAGCCGCCGCAATTTCGCGGCGAATAGCCCTCTAACCAGCGGTTTCCCGTGTTGTCGAGTGCTGCCCCGGCACGCACACCGAAGGAGTCGGAATGAAGGTCGAGTGCTCGTTTTCGCTGCTCATAAGGCTGGCTTTCTGGCTGTGGGTGGTCGCGCTCGTCATCGGGGTGGCGCTCGGCAGCGCGATGGGAACCGCGCCCGCGCCCTCGGTCAAGACCGTGGTCGCCACGCATGGAAAGGAGGTGGATTGACCATGCAGACCCACGCCATCGGCCTGATCCTGGCCCTGCTCGGCTTCGTGCTCGGCTGAGGAGGATGAGTACACACGACTGTGACATGTGCACGCGTCCGCCGGTCGGATCCGCGGATCCGACCGGCGGACGCTGTCGGGCCATCATCCACACGGCCATACTGATCCTCCGACGAGGATGGGTGCCGATGAACGAAAAAGCCACGTTCGGAGCCGAGCTGAGACGTCTTCGCAAAGCGGCCGGCCTTTCACTCACCGAACTCGCCGCTCGCACCCACTACAGCAAGGGCTACCTCAGCAAGGTCGAGACCGGGCTCTCCACACCGAATCCTGCACTCGCCACTCTTTGTGAAACCGAACTCGGCGTGGAAGGGGCACTGACACCGCTACTGCCCGGCGAACCCCTGCGGCGTAGGACGCGGCCGGACGTCCGGCCGTCCGGATTACCACCGGGAACTCCCTCCTTCACCGGCCGGACCGCCGAACTCCGCGCGATCCGCGCGGCCTTGGAAGCCGACGGTGGCGTCTGCGTCGTGTCCGGTATGGGCGGTGTCGGAAAGACGGAACTCGCGGTCCGGTGTGCGCGACGGCTTGAGTCCGGATTCGCCGACGGGTGCCTGTTCGTCGACCTGCGCGGCCACGAGTCCGGCGATTCCAGCGCGGTGCACGACAGATTGTTGCGCGTGCTCGGCGTACCGGCGGACCGTATCCCGACCGATGCGGACGATCGCGCCGCGCTGTACCGGTCCCGGCTCCGCGGCCGCAGTCTTCTCTTGGTGCTCGACAACGCGGTCAACGCGGCTCAAGTTCGTCCGCTGCTCCCCGCCGAGCCGAAATGCCGCGTCCTGATCACCAGCAGGTCCAGGCTGAGCGCGCTCGACGACGCCGAGCACGTTTCCCTGGACATGCTCCCCCTTGCCGCGGCGGTGAATCTTTTCACCACTGTCACCGAGGTTCCCGCCGGACCCACCGTCACCCGGGTGGTCCAACGATGCGGCCTGCTCCCCCTCGCGATCCGGATCGCCGCGGCGAGGCTTCGCGCGCATCCGGCGTGGGACGTCGCCGAACTCGACCGGCGCCTGAACGACGAGGCCGCTCGCCTTGGCGAGCTGGACGACGGCGAACGCACGCTCACCGCCGCGTTCTGGCTGTCCGCACAGCTGCTCAGCCCCGCCGAGTCGAGACTCTTCGGTCTCCTCACCGTCCACCCCGGAACCGACGTCGACATCCACACCGTGAGTGCGCTGAGCGCGCTTCCGCTCCGGGAGACCGATCGATTATTGGACCGTCTGCACGAAGTCCACCTTCTCACCCAACCAGAACCTGATCGATACGGATTCCATGATCTGCTGCGTGCGTTCGCGGCCGAATTCGTACTAACCGACGCGGAGGATGGAATGAAAGCGTTCAGCCGGCTCACGGCTTTCGCGGTTCGAAGTGCCGCTCAAGCCGACAGAGAACTCACCCCGCACCGCTTCTTCCCGGAGATCGCCTTCGACCCGGACGTCCCGGAACCGGTCAGGCTCGACGACAGCGCGATGGCGATGTCCTGGTTCCACTCGGAATGGCCCGGCCTGGTGACCCTGTGCAAGACGGCGAGTGAACGCGGCGAGCACGAAAGGTGCTGGCAACTCGCCTTCTTCCTGCGCGACTTCTTCTTCGTGGCCAAACTCTGGGATCCCTGGCTGGAAACCCATCGATGGGCACGCTCGTCCGCCGAGTCGATCGGGGACACGTGGGCGCTCGCCACCACCACGGCCAACCTGGGGGTCGCGCTCGTCGATCGCGGCGACCTGGACGAAGCCTCGGCGTGCTACCGCGAAGCGCTTACGCTGTTCCGGCGCATCGGTGACGGTCACGGGGAAACCACGACGCTGGCGCACAGCGGCTGGGCCGACCACTATCGGGGCAACCACGACGACGCGCTACGAGATCTCCGGCAGGCGCACGCCTCCTACGTCCGCGACGGCAATCGCCGCAACGCCGCGATCACCGGCCGCGGGATCGCGCTGGTACTGACCGCGATCGGGCAGTCCGCCGAAGCCGCCACACTCGCCGCCGAAACCTTGTCCGTGTTCGACGAACTCGGACTGGAACTGGACGCCGCGATGGCCCTCAACTGCATGGGCTGGGCCTGGTACCACGCCGAGCGCCATGACCTGGCCGCCTCGGCCTACCGTACCGCCGTGGACCGGGCTGAAGCCTGCGGAAGCTCATACGAAGCCGCACGCGCGTACATCGGTCTCGGCAATGTGGCGGTGGCTGAAGGCTCCCACGCGCTGGCGGCCGATCTGTGGGACCGAGCCGACGAAGTGCACCCTGATCTCGACCAGGTCATGGTCGGCGAAGCCCGGACACGGATGACGGGAGTCCGCCGGCTCTCCAGTTAGCCTCTCGCGATCTGACGTCGGCAGGCCAAGGACCTGTCGGAGGAGGTCTCCACCTGCGAAGCGCCTTGTGTTCAGCGAGCCGATGACCAGCCCCACAGCGCTCATCCGGCATACCGGGCCGCGAGACTGCTACGGTTGGCTCGTCGCGGTTCAGACACCAGCCGCCGGGCCCTCTTTTCTTTTCAGGTCCGGCATGCCTTCTGGCTCCAGCCGGACCCCACACCGGCAAGGAGTCAACTTGACCGACTATCGCGCACCAGCCTCCGATCCGCCCCGTCCGGCCCGGAGATTCGTGTCCCCGCTCGACATCTCGGTCACCGCTTCCGGCATCGACACGGTGGTCACCGTTTCCGGCGAGATCGACCTCGCCGTCTCGGACGGCCTGCGCCAGGCCATGGAGGAAGAACTCCGGTTCACGCCCTCGGCGCTGATCGCGGACCTGTCCGCCGTCACTTTCTGCGATTCGTCCGGTTTCACGGCCCTCGTCCAGATCCGGGCGAAGACCGAAGAAGCGGGCATCCCCTTCATCCTGGTCACCCAGGAACGAGCCCTGCTGCGCCCGATGTCACTCCTCGGCCTCGACGCCGTCTTCAACGTGCACCCGACCATCGATTCGGCACGGGACGCGCTCACTCGCTGACAAGCTGTCATGATGGCTGGTTGTGACGGGTGACAAAGATCCAGGATTCCGCATCGGCGGACGTCCGCTGGCGGAACGGCTGACCGAAGTCCTGCCGTCGCTCGCGAAGACGGTGCTCTCCGAGATCGTCTCCCGGATCCCGGAATACGGCCTGCTGCCAGCCGAGGAACTCAGCGGTGACATCACGCATGTGATCGAACAGAACCTGCGTTCGTTCATCGACACCCTGCGCACCGGGGCCACACCGACGCGAGAGGAACTCGACTTCCTCCGCGAATCGGCCGCCCGGCGCGCGGAAGAGGGTATCCCGATCGACATCGTGCTCACCGCCTATCACGTCGGCATCCAAGTCGTCTGGGCGTCGCTGACGCCGGACGCGCGCCCGGAGGAGGTCGCCGACGTCCTGGCCGTCAACGCGCTGACCCTGCGCTATCTCGAGGTGGTCACCCCCGCGGTCGGCGCGGGATATCTCGACGAACGCCAGACGATGTTCGACGACGAGCGTTCGGCACGGCACACGGTGCTGTCCGCCCTGCTCGACGGCGACCCCGCCGACGTCGCGGCCGGGCAGGCGGGCCTGCGCCTGCCACCGTGCTACATCGTCCTCGCCGCGACGGTCGGGGCGCATCCCGACGAGGAGGCCAACGGCGTCGATCCGCTGGTCGCCGGGCGCCGGAAGCTCCGGCGGCTGCGGGTCGAACTGGAGCGGCAGATCCGGGGCACCGTCCTGACCTCGCTCACCTCCGAGGGCGGTATCGCCCTGCTACCGCACGAAACCCCGGCCGACGAACTGTCCCCACACGACTGGGCGCGCCTGGAGCGGGTCCTCACCGACGTCGCCCGCACGGCGGGCGCGGAGGTCATCGCCGGAGCCGCCGCGGCCGAACCGGCCGGCGTGCCCGACGCGGTGAAGCTCGCGCAGGACGTGCTCGCGGTCGCCACCGGATCCGGGCGGCCGCCCCGGCTGTACCGGCTCGACGACGTGTTGCTCGAATACCAGCTTTCCCGCCCCGGTCCGGCCCTCGACAGGCTGGCCGCCCGGCTGGAACCGTTGGGCGGCAACGAAGAACTCCTTCAGACATTGGAGACCTTCCTCAGCCGTGGAGGGCGGCGGCAAACCGCCGCGGTCCTCCACGTCCATCCCAACACGGTCGACTACCGGCTGCGCCGGATCGCCGATCTCACCGGACTGGATCCCACCCGGCTCGAGCACATCGCCCTGCTGAGCGCGGCCCTTTCGGCCCGGTCCGCCAAAGGCGGCTGATGTTTCCCGATGTCGCATCTGAGTCGCTGAGCGTCTCGAATGCGACATCGGGAACATCAGCCCGCCGCCCGTGCGATCGCGGCGCCGAACACCGCCATCCCCTGTGCGTTCGGATGCAGCGGGGCCGCGGCGTGTGCCGGGATCAGGCCTTCGAGGTACCGATCGCGCGGGGCGGCGCAGATGTCGTGTCCGACGGTGAGCGCGGCGAAGTCGACGAACGTGGCGCCGCGGGCCTCGGCCTGCTTCCGGGCGGTGGAGCTGATCAGGTCCATCACGCTCTGCAGATAGTTCGCGTCCCGCGCCCAGACCGGCTGCACGGGGTAGCAGCCGTTGTGCCGGACGTAGGTGCCGTACCCGGTGACGAGGATCTTCGCGTGCGGCGCCCGCACTCGAATCTCGTCGAGCGCGGCGCCGAATTTCGGGGCCCACGCCCGGATCGAGTCGCCCAGCGGGTCCTTGCCGCCCGCGGTGAGCCGGTCCGCGCACGAGAGCCCGGCCGGTTCGGGCAGGAGGTTGATGCAGCTGAGCGCCTGCTGGAACAGTCCGGAATCGTTGGCGCCCATGGTGATCGATACCAAACCCGTCGACAGCTTGAGCGCATCGAGTTGCGGAGCGAGGATGCCGAACCGCCGGTTCGTGAGATCGGCCGTCACCGCTCCCGAACACGAAACGTCGGTCAGTTCGGCCCCGAGTGCCTTCGCGGCGAGAGCCGGGTAGTCGTGATCCGAACGCAGGCACAGCAGATTGGGATCCTGGTTCGGGACGAGCGGTCCGGCCGCGGCCGAATCGCCGAGGGCGACGTACTCCAACCTGGCCGCCTCCGCCGGAATCGCCACCGCGGTCACCGCGATCCCCGCCGCCAAAGCCGCCAAACCCGCCCTGAACCGCCTGCTCGGCCTCATGCCGCCTCCAACGTCGTTGTTGTTACCGCGCGGTAATGTGTCTTCACATCTTGCGCGCGGCGAGGCGGTGCGGCGGTGGGGAATTCCCCAGACTTGCCGGGACGTCGTTGTGACGCGTCACCAAGAACGTCCACAGGGTGGAAGTACCCGATGACAACGGACGCATGAACATCGGCCCGAACGGGTATCCACCGTTTGCCGGAGGTGAGGACCGATGTCGCACGCACAGCAGGGAAACGGCCCCGTGGTGACCGGATTCGACGGCTCGCCGGAGGCCCGCCGGGCCGTCGCCTGGGCGGTCGCCGAGGCGAAGACCCGCGGACGCGGTCTGGTGCTGGCGTACTGCATCAAGGACCGGTTGCCACCGCCGGGTTCCGACCCCGTCGCAGCCCCGCTCACGCAGGTCGTCCCGGAGGCCGTCGGCGAACCCGCGGGACGGCGACTGGAAGCCATGGCCGAGGAACTCCAGCGCACCGATCCGGACCTCGAAGTCCGGACCGTCGAGCGCGGAGGGACCCCCGACGAGGTGCTTGTGTCGATCGCCGACGAGACGGACGCGGCGATGATCGTGCTCGGCGAATCCCACACCGGGGTGTTCGCCCGCGCCGTGACCGGCTCGACCGAAGCCGAGGTCACCCAGCATGCCGGACGGCCGGTGGTCGTCGTCCGTGGTGAGGAGCCCCCGCCCGACGGGCCGGTGATCCTCGGCGCCGACGGCACTGAGCAGAGCGCGCAGGCGGCCGGGTTCGCGTTCGACTTCGCGGCGAGGCACGGCCGGGTCGTGCACGCGGTCCACGCGGCGCGGCTCTCCATCTGGGGGCCCGCGAGCGAACCGCTGCTCGGCGGTCCGGTGATGGATCCGGTCCAGCCGATCCCCCAGGAGATCGCGGACCAGCTCGTCGAGCAGCAGCTCAAGCCTTGGCGGGAGCGCTATCCGGAGGTGCCGGTGGAGATCGTGCACGGCGTCGGGCCGACGGCGCAGGCGCTGACCGTGCAGTCCAGCGAGGCGGCGTTGCTGGTCCTCGGCCGCAGCGACCACGGGAGCCTTCGGCGCCTGTTGCTGGGCTCGGTCAGCGATGACGCGCTCCACCACGCCCACTGCCCGGTGGCGGTGGTGCGCTCTTAGCGCGTCAGGCGGAACCGTCCAGCGGTGCGGCCAAGCCGCCGAGTAACCGTTGCGACGCCCGGAGTTCTTGTGCCATCAGCAATCCGGCGGCCCGGGCGCGAGCGAGTGCCAGGCCGACCTCCGCCACGGTGTCCCAGGCCTCGGCCGACGGCCCGGTGCTCGGGAGGCCGCCGTCCAAGAGCCTTTCTTCGAGTTGCTCCTGGAGTCCGGGCAGGATGTGGGCGAGGTCGTCGGACAGCCGGCGCAGCGCGCCGAGTGTCCGGTTGAGATCGGCCGCGGAGTCGAGTTCGTCGTCCTGCACCCGGCGATACAGATGGCGCACGACGGAAGAGGCCTGCGCGGCCAGCAAGTACGGCGGTTCCGCCGAGACGGGGTCCATACCCGGTGAATACCCGGAACCGGTATCGGGAAAACAGGTTTACCGGGGACCGCCGGTGGCTATCCCGCGTTCGTGACCGGTGACGAACTCACTTTCGGTATCGAAGAAGAGTTCTTCGTCGTAGACCGCGAAGGACATCTCTCCCTCAGCGGCAACGTCGTCGTCGACTCCGCGGAAGAAGGCCAAGGAGAACTGCAGCACGAACTCACTCTCTCCCAGGTCGAATCCGCGACCGGTATCTGCCGGACGCGCGACGAGGGGTTACACCAGCTGAAAGCCCTCCGCACCGAGCTCGCCGAGGCGGCGGCTCAGCGGGGCTCTCGCCTCCTCGCCTGCGGAAGCCCGCCGATGGCCGAAGCCGAGCTGCCATCGATCACCCCGCACCCCCGCTACGAGCAGATGGCCAGGCACTTCGGCGCCACCGCACGCGCCACGTCGACCTGCGGCTGCCACGTCCACATCGCGATCCCGGACCGGGAAACAGGTGTCCGGTTGATCAGGCGGATCCGGCCCTGGCTGCCCGCGCTGCTCACGCTCACCGCGAACTCCGCGATCTCGGACGGCATCGACACCGGCTACAGCAGTTGGCGGTATCAGCAATGGTCCAGATGGCCGTCCGCGGGACCACCACCGGAGTTCACCTCACTCGACCACTACGAGAGCATCGTGGACGCCTGGCTGCGCGCGGGCGCGATCCTCGATCGCGCGATGGTTTATTGGGATGTAAGGCTTTCCGAGGGGCAACCGACGGTCGAGTTCCGGTTCTCCGACGTGGTGTCGACGCCGGACGAGGCGGTCCTGCTCGGCATCCTGATCCGGGGACTGGTCACCACCGTCCTCGACGAGGGCGAGCCTGCCTCCCGGCTGTCCAACGAGGTGCTGCGCGCGCATCTTTGGCGTGCCTCCCGCGAAGGGCTTTCCGGTCAGTGCCCGCATCCGGTCACGGGGGACCTCGCCCCGGCACCGAAGGTCGTCGACGACGTCGTGGCCTTCGCGGCGTCCGCGCTGGAATCGACCGGCGACCTGGACTTCGTCCGCGACGGTTGCGCGCGGCTGTTCGAAAGCGGGAACGGCGCGGACCGGCAACGGAGGCGGTTCGAAGAGCGGAAAAGGCCGGAGGACGTGGTGGACCTGTTCGTCGTCTGACCCGGTTGGTTGCGGTGACCGGCGCGCCGGCGTCCCTGCTCCGCCGAGGCTGCCCGCGCCGGTCCACCTCGCGGCCGGTGGTCGCACAACCACGCTTCACCCGCCGCTGCCCCCCGGTTACCCGTTCCTCCGGCGCTAAACCTGATCGCGGGAACTCGTCCGGTGCCAGTTTCGGCTCGTACGATAGCGAAGCCACCGTACGCATGGGCTATCCCTCCTCGAAGTCGAACCGCAGCGCTTCGGTGCACTTGCGGTACTTGCTTTCCATCTCCCGCTGGGTCTGCGCCGCGACGAAGATGTGCGCGAGTTCGTAGCTGTGGCTGTCCTGCGCGGGCAGTTCCGAGAGCCGGACCCCCTTCTCCGGCACCACTTCGATCCGCACGCCGCGGATCTCCGCCTCCAGCTCCGCGATCTCGCCCCGGGTGGGCACGCGGGTGACCAGTCCGTCACGGAAACGACGGTGGTACCACTTGCCCGCGATCCGGTAGTCACCCCGGTTCCGCCGCGCGCCGGGTTCCTGCCCGAGCCCCAGCTGGACCATGATCTGGTGATTCGCCACGCCGTCGACGTACTCGAACAGCTCGGCGTGGGAATGTGAATGCCGCGGAGTGATCTCCAGCAGGCAGACTTGCCCGGATTCCGGGTGGCAGAAGAATTCGATGCCGAACGTGGCGTTGTCGAAGCCGATCTGCTCCATCACACGGACGGAGATCTCCTTCATCCGCTCGATGGCGTCCTCGGGCAACTGCGACGGGTACTGATGCCTCAGCAAGCAGGTGGAATCGGGGTAGTCGACCGAATCGAGGGCGCCGTACACCGTGATATGTCCTTTGTGGACATATCCTTCGGTCGCGGCCCGCACCCCGCTGAGCTCTCCCTCCGCGAGGCACGCCGCTCCCCCGGTGCCGGCCACTTCGACGGGAAGCTCGATCGTGCCGAGAACGCGGTCGAAGGACCTGCCCACCCTGTCGACACTCGCCCGGATCTCGGCGACGGCCTTGTCGAACCCGTCCTCGTCGGCCACATGGAAGGCGAGCTCCGACGAGAACGACTTCACCGGCTTGAGCCACAGGGGGTAGCCGACACCGTCGGGCGGCCGGGGGTCCTCGTGATCGAGATCGACGATGCCGAACGACGGCACCTCGTCGATCACCTTCGCCTGTTCGAGCCTGCTCCAGTACTTGTGCTCGCATTTCAGCACCGCCTCGAGCGAGACTCCCGGAAGGCCGTATTTCTCGCACAGCATCGCCACCATCGTCGAAGACGGGAAATCCCCATAGCCGACTATTGCGTCGATCGGCCCAGTGAAGGCGTCCAAATGCGACACGGCCTTGTCCATCGACTCGACGATCGGGATCTCGCCGTGCTGGAGTTCTTCGGGCGACAGCAAGGGATGGAAGCGATACCGCGCGACACCGGGGATCCGTCTCAGCACATCCTCGTTGGCGTCGTCGAGACCGAGGACAAAAATGTTCTTTTCCTCTGGGGACCTGGAGGATGTGGTCATGGGCGAGTGCTACCCGTTCGCGTGATCCAGAAAACCCGGACCGCTCTGGTTTGCCCGCGTTGCCCGCCGGGAAACCGGCCACCATGACGGAGTTGCCCGGAACGCGTTCACTGTGGCTCGACACCGCTCCCGCTCCCGATCGGACCGGTACGCCGCTGCCCTCGGAGGTCGATGTCGCCGTCCTCGGCGCCGGCATCGCCGGTCTCACCACGGCGTATCGCCTGGCGAAGGCGGGCCGTTCGGTGCTGGTCCTGGAGGCGGATCGCGTCGCGGCGGGCGTTTCCGGGCACACCACGGCGAAGATCAGTGCCCAGCACGGGCTGAAGTACGCCATGCTGACCAAGAGCAAGGGCGCCGAAGCCGCCGCGATGTACGCCTACACGCAGACATCCGCTTTGGGCTGGATCGAGTCCACCTCAGCCGAACTCGGCATCGACTGCGGCTTCACCCGAGCCGAAAGCTTCGTCTACACGACCAAGCCCGAAACCGTGGAAAGCCTTGAGCGAGAGGCGGAAGCGGCCGCCGAAGCGGGCCTTCCCGCGACCTACGTCACCTCCGTCGACCTGGACGTCCAGGCGCTCGGCGCGGTGAAGTTCGCTTCACAGGCGCATTTCCATCCACGCCGCTGGCTGCTCGGGCTGGCCGGCGCGATCGAACGGGCGGGCGGCACGATCGTCGAAGGTGTCCGCGCGGAAGGGGTCGACGAACTCGGTGGGACCAAGGTGCGCACCAGTTCCGGCGACGTGCGGGCCGACGAGGTCGTGGTGGCGACCCACTACCCGGTCTTCGACCGCGGCCTGTACTTCACCCGGCTCGACCCGGTTCGCGATCTGGTGGTCGCCGGGCCGGTCGAGGGGAACCCGCCGGAAGGGATGTACCTCGACGCCGACACGCACCACTCCGTGCGGAGCTACCTCAACGACGGCGTCCCCTACGCGGTCGCGGGCGGCGAGCACTATCGTGTCGGCGACTCCGTCGACGTCGAGAGCCGCTATGAGCGGCTGGCGGGCTGGGCGAGCGAACACGCCGCCGTGCACCGCGTCACCCACCGGTGGTCCGCCCACGACCTGTCCACTGTGGACTCGGTGCCGTACGTCGGGCGCTATCACCCGGCGAGTCGCCACCTCTGGGTCGCCACCGGCTTCGGGCAGTGGGGCATGACGGGCGGGACCGCGGCGGGGCTGTTGCTGGCGGACCTGCTGACCGGGCGCGACAACCCTTCGGCGGACCTGTACGACCCGAACCGCTACGACCTCCGTTCCGCGATCTCGACCGTGGAGAACACCATCACGGTGGCGAAGTTCCTGGTGGGCGACCACCTCGGCGCGTTGCGCAAGCCCGCGTCCCTCGACGAACTCGCACCCGGCGAGGCCAAGGTGACCAGGGACGGCGGTGAACTCGTCGCCGCCTACCGCGATCCGGACGGTGACCTGCACACCGTCGGCGCCCACTGCACCCACCTCGGCTGCCTGGTCGCGTTCAACAACGCGGAGCGGACCTGGGACTGCCCCTGCCACGGTTCACGGTTCGGCCTGGACGGGTCGGTGATCCAGGGCCCGGCCGTGCGGGCACTGCCGGAGAAGCGAGGGCGGCGATGACCGGCATCGGCGTCGAGGAGGAGTTCCTGCTGGTCGACCCGAGAACCGGGGTGAGCTGCCCGCGCGCCGAGGCGGTCCTCGCCCGGCATCGGGTCTGCTGTCCGCTGCCGGACGGCGCGTCGGTACACCGGGAACTCCGGCTGACGCAGATCGAGGCCGTCACCGGCGTCTGCACCACCGCCGACGAGCTGTACGAGCACCTGACCGCGGGCCGCCGGACGCTGGCCGAAGCGGCGGCCGGCGAGGACTGCGCCGTCATCGCTTCCGGCACTCCGCTGCACCCCTCGCCCGAACGGGACCTCGGCCTCGACGACCGATACGGCAAGATCGACACCCTGTACGCCGGTGTGGTCGAGGCCTACGAGGCCTGCGGCTGCCACGTGCACGTCGGCGTGCCCGACCGGGAGACCGCGGTCGCCGTCGTGAACCATGTGGCCGAATGGCTGCCCACATTGCTCGCGTTGTCGGCGAATTCACCGTTCAGTGGCGGCCGTGACACCGGGTACGAGAGCTGGCGGACGGTGGAGCAGAGCCGGTTTCCCGGCTCGGGGATCGCGCCGTACTTCACGGACGCCGCCGCGTACGAGGAACAGGTCGGGAAGCTGGTGGACTGCGGGATCCTGGTGGACGGGAACCAGACCTTCTGGCTCGCCAGACCGTCGTCGCGCTGGCCGACGGTCGAGATCCGGGCGGCCGACACCGCCTCCACTGTGGACGAAGCCGTCCTGCAGGCCTTGCTGACCCGAGCACTGGTGCGCACCGCGCTCACCGATCTCGACCACGGGGTGGAGGCCGTACCGCTGGATCCGCAGATCGCCGCCGCCGCGGTGTGGTCGGCCGCCCGGCACGGTCTTTCCGGCCCCGCGATCGACCCGGTGACGGAGAAGCCGGTGCCGGCGGGCGACCGGGTCGCCGCGTTGCTCGCGCACGCCGGACCGGCGCTGGAGGACACCGGCGACCTGACACTGGTGCGCACGCTGCTCGACCGGCTGGAACGTGAGGGCACCGGTGCCGACCGGCAGCGCCGGGCCGCCGCGGACGGGGACGTCGCGGTGTTGCGGATGCTGACCGGGGAAACGGTTCCGCTCGCGTAGAGCGGGTACCCGGGGGCATGACGACGATCGACCGAGAGGTGGCCGCGAGGCTGCCCGAGATCCGCGGCCCGCTCTCCGCCGCCGTGGTGAACACCCTGGCAGGCGGTCGCCGGGACGACTTCGACCACGACGCGGTGATCGGAGCCGATCCCTTCGGCGAAGATCTGCAGCTCGCGCTGCACGTCTGCTACGAGCTCCATTACCAGGGTTTCGACGGCGTCGACGACGGCTGGGAATGGGACCCGCGCCTGCTCGGCTTCCGGTCCGGTCTGGAGCACGCGTTCCTGGACGGCATCCGCGCCGCGGTACCCGGTGGGGACGACGTCCAAGGACTGCTCGACGAGATGCTGGTCGAGCCCGTCGACGGGGAAGGTGTTTCGCACTTCCTGCGCGACAAGGGCGAATGGTGGCATGTCGAGGAGTACTTCGCGCATCGGTCGATCTACCACCTCAAAGAGGCCGATCCCCATGCCTGGGTGATCCCGCGGCTGCGGGGCCGGGCCAAGGCCGCGCTGGTCGCCGTGGAGTTCGACGAGTTCGGTGGCGGGCGGGCCGAACAGGCGCATTCCCGCCTTTTCGCGGATCTGCTGACCGCGGCGGACCTGTCCGACGGCTACCTCGCCTACCTCGACCACGTCCCGGCCTGCACGCTCGCGACGGTGAACATGATGTCGCTGTTCGGCTTGCACCGGCGCCTGCGCGGGGCGCTCGTCGGGCATTTCGCCAGTACCGAGATCAGCACCGGGCCTTCCGCCCGGCGGATGGACGAGGCGCTGGGGCGGCTCGGTGCGGCCGGGGAATGCCGGTACTTCTACACCGAGCACATCGAAGCCGACGCGGTGCACGAACAAGTGCTACGGCACGACGTCATCGGAGATCTGCTGGCGCGGGAACCGGAACTGGCGGCGGACATCGCGCTGGGCATCCAGGCCACCGAACTGCTGGAGAACCGGCTGACCGAGCACCTGATGGGCGCCTGGTCGGCCGGTGAGACGTCACTGCTGAGGCCGTTGCTCCCCTTGCCGTGAGCGGCGGCGGTGGCTGGTGTCGCAGAAGGGAAAGCTCTTGCTGCGACGGCAGGCGCACAGCGCGACGAGGAACCGGTCGGAGGTCACCGTCTCGCCGTCGGGCGTGGCGATCTCGACCGGGCCCTCCACCAGTATCGGGCCGCCGGATTCGATCCGGACCCGTTTCCTAGTCATGGTTCACCATCGCGGTCATGCTCCGGGCTACCCCGATCACGGGACGCCAAACGTCCACAATGGCCCGCCGCCGGGGAGGGTGTGTTTCGCGATGCCACCACGGGGTATCCGCCGCCAGGGGGAACGGAGGCATACCCGATGGTCGTCGTGACCCGCCACACCCGCCGATGAAGATCGCGATGGTCTCCGCGCAGGCCAGTCCGCTCGCCGTCCTCGGCGACGGCCCGGTCGGACGACGGCACGTCCACATCGCCGAGCTGTCCGCCGCCCTGACCCGCGAAGGCCATGACGTCACCGTGTACACCCGCCGCGAGAGCCGCCGGACCCCGGCGACGGTCGAGACCCCGGACGGATACCGCGTGGTCCAGGTGCTCGCGGGCCCCCCGAAGCGGCTCCAGGAGGACGATCTCCTTCCGGCGCTGGGAGATTTCACCCGCGTCCTGCGCTCCCGCTGGACCAAGGACCGGCCGGACGTGGTGCACGCGCACTTCTGGTCGTCCGGGCTCGCCTCGCTTCTGGCGGCCAAGGACCTCGGCATCCCGGTGGTCCAGACCTTCCACACCCTCGGGGCCGGAGATGCGGACCGGACCCGGGTCGAGCGCATGATCGCCAAACAGGCGGGCCAGGTGGTGGCGACCTCGTCCGACGAAGTCCTCTCCCTCACCCGGCTGGGAATGCCCCGGGTGCGGGCCTCGGTCGTCTCCGGTGGCGTCGATCCGGCGAAGTTCACCGTGGAGGGCGAAAGCGCACGCCGTACCGCGCGGCACCGGATCGTGAGCGTCGGCATCCCGGGAGCCGACGTCGTGATCACCGCTCTGGCGGCGTTGCCGGAGACGGAACTCGTCCTCGCCGGAAGTCTCACGGCCGAGGACGCGCGCCGCCTGCGCGGGACCGCCGAGCGGGCCGGGGTGGCGGGCCGGATGCGGACGGCGGGCTGGGTTCCGCGGGCGGATCTGCCCGCTCTCCTGCGTTCCGCCGACATCGTGGTCTGCGCGCCCCGCTCCGATCCGTCCGGTCTCGTACCGCTCGAAGCGATGGCGTGCGGGGTGAGCGTGGTGGCGGCATCGGTCGGCGTGCTCACCGAAACCGTGATCGACGGCGTCACCGGTTCGCTGGTGTCGCCGGGCAATCCCAAGGAACTCGTCGGTGCACTGCGGCGGCTGCTTTCGGACGCGTCGTCGCGGGAGACCTTCGGCGTCGCCGCACGCGACCGGGTCCAGGCACGGTATTCCTGGGACCGCGTGGCGGTGGAGTGCGCGCGAGCCTATGCGTCGGCAGTGCAGGAGGCGCCGACGCGCGTGTGAGCCCGCGCGTTACCGAACCGGACCGGTCTTGAACGCCTTCACCATGTCCCGCATCAGCACGTTGTCGGTCGGCAACGCCCGCAGCGCGGCCACCGCCCTGCCCTGCACCGAAGAACACCAGCGCCACCACGAATCGAGGTTCTCCGTCTCCCCCGCCTCCTCGGCGGGGACGAGTGCCGGCCAGCCGAGCGCGTCGGCCTGCGCCGTCAGCGCGCCGCCACCGGCGACGGGATCCACCGCCAGCACGGGGACACCCGCCCTCAGGCCCAGCACCAGCCCGTCGAGCCGGGTCGTCACCACGACGTCCAGATGCGACAGGATCGACGCGAACTGGTCCGGCGTCGCACAGCGTTCCCAGTCCGAAAACGCCAGACCCGGTTCGAGCGGCACTCTCCCGCAATCGATCCCGGCGACCCACTTCGTCACGAACGACCGGACGGCGGTGTGCTCCCGCGCGAGGATCAGGCCCGCCACCAGCACCTCGTCGGTCGGGGAGTCGATCGAGAGGTCGGGGGTGGCGATCCCCTGATGGTCACGGGCGAGCACCTGGTCGAACCCGGTGACCGCGTCGTCGCCCGGATCGGCCACCGAAACCCCGACGGCGATCCGGTGACAGTGCGCGAACCGCCGGTGCACCTCGCACACCTGCCTTCCCCGCACGGCGCCGGAGACGAACACGACATGGCTGTACCTCGCCGGGTCCACCTCCTCGTAGTCCAGCCCCTCCAGCCGGTGTGACGGCCCCCAAGCGAGATCGTGGGGCACCTCGGCCAGCGAGAGCGCGGCGTCGACCCGCCGCATTCCGAGTACATCGACGGGCGTCGCCTCGCCGTGACGCAAACTCGCCCATCCGATCACCAAAGCACGCATATCGGAGGCTTACCCGGCTGCGCCCGATTCACACGGGTTTCCCCGAATCCCTGTCCGGGTAGCCGCTCGGCATGAACAGGAGGACACGATGACCCAGCCGTTGAAGGCCCTCGCCCTGGTGTGCTCGCTCAAACCGTCGCCCGCTGCTTCGAGCAGCGCCCTGATCGCCCGGCAGGTGCTGGACAAGATGGCGGAACGCGGTGTCACCGGCGAACTGGTGCGGGTCGTCGACCACGACGTCAAGCCCGGGGTGGAGGCCGACATGGGCGACGGCGACGCCTGGCCCGCGATCCGCCGCAAGATCGACGCCGCGGACATTCTGCTGATCTCCACGCCGACCTGGGTCGGCCACATGTCCAGTGTGGCCCAGCGTGTCCTGGAGCGGCTCGACGCCGAACTGTCCGAGACGGACGACGAGGGCAGGCCCGCGATGTTCGCCAAGATCGGGGTCACCGCCGTCGTAGGCAACGAAGACGGCGCCCACAAGGTCACCGCGGACCTGTTCCAGGCCCTCAACGACACCGGGTTCACGGTGCCCGCCCAGGGCGGGACCTACTGGAACGGCGAGGCCATGAAGGGCGGCGACTACAACGACCTCGACGAGACTCCGGAAGCGGTCGAATCGACCAACTCGACCCTGGCGCGCAACGCCGTCCATCTGGCGAACCTGCTGCGGGAGAATCAGTACCCCGCTTCGTGATCGCTGCGGTTCCCGGCTCCCGGGATGCTATGAAAGGCCCGTTACCTGCAAATTTTGCAAGTAACGGGCCTTTCATAGCACTTCAGGGAGCCGTGACCGGACCGTCGGAACTGTCCCGCACCGAGGATTCGGGCAGCTGTCCCGTGAGCGCGAAATCCACCCGCCGCGCCACGGAGACGACCTGATCGGCGAAGCGCTCGTAGAACCGCGCCAGCAGCGCCACCGAGATCGCGGGTGCGACACCGTCCGTCCATTCCGGACCGGTGACGAGTGTCATCAGCTCCTCGTACAACGCGTCGACCCGTTGATCGGTCCTGGCCAAGGAGTGGAACACCTCGGCCGTCGGTCCCTCGATTCCCGTGGCGAGGTCCTCCGCCATCGAGCAGACCAGCCCGGCCATCTCACGGAAGTGTCCGGTGAGGGCCCCGGGCACGGCGAATTCCGGCTCTCGTGCGGCCTGGTCGGCGATGTGCTGGGCGAGGTCGCCCATCCGCTCGAGCCGGTCGGCGCAGTACACCGCCGCGAGCACGGTCCGCAGATCCCCCGCGACCGGAGCCTGCAGGGCGAGCAGCTTCTGCGCGGTCTCCTCGCATTCGGTCCGGGCCGCGTTCAGCTTCGTCTCCACCCCCGCCAGCAGGATGACGGCGGCGCCGTCCCGGTCGAGAAAGACGCGGTTGGCCAGGCGCAGTTCCTCACACGCCATGCCGCACATGCTCGACAGGAGGTCTCCGAGGACGCTCAGCTCGCCTTGGAATCGTTCTCTCATGTCAGCGCCTTCGCAGGTTCGAGGACGTATAACGCGCGCACGGCGGCCGTCCCGACATTGCCGGTGACCACGGTCCGCTTTCCGCTTCCGGTCATGGGTACGGTTACCCGCCGTCGCCCCGGCCTAATCGGCGCCGAGCCGCTGGACCAGGCGCCGGGCGGGCAGCGCCATCGCCCCGAGTCCGATCGACGTCGTGACCTCGTCCGTGGGGGTGACGAGCAGGTGATCGATCTCTTCGACCAGCGTGCGGCACCGATCGAGCTTGTCCGGGTCACCCGAACGCGCCACTTCGGCGAGCGCTTCGAGCAGGTCGCCGACCACTCCGCGCGCGTACTCGCCGGGATGCCGGAACGGCTGCTCGCTCCGGGAGGCTTCGGTCACCGCGTCGATCAACTGGGCGAGCGGCGGCCACAGGGAGATGAGATTCGCCAGTGCGTCTTCCCCGGTCTCCCGCCGTCTGCGGAGGTTCAGGTACCGGCCCTCCTGGGTCCAGCCGATCGCTTCCTCCGCCTCCGCGACCAGGCTGCGGACATCGCGCATCCGGTCGTGCAGAACGTCGGTCGCCTCGGGCGGTTCGCCGCCGCGGACCAGTGCCGCGGTCTCCTTGAGGACGTCCGCGATGGCCGAGGCGAGGCGTCCCGTCGCCTCCCGCAGGCGTTCCCCGTGCAGTGGCGGCAGGATCACCGCGTTCAGCACCGCCCCGATCGCCGCGCCCAGCGCGGTTTCGAGCAGCCTGTCGGCGAGCAGGACGGGTTCGGTCGCGTTGCCGTAGGAGATCAGCAGCATGCCGGTGATCCCGACCCACACCCCCGAGTCGCCGAAACCACGCCACGAGCCGATCAGCAACCCGGTGAAGATGACCAGGCCGAGCGCCACCGTCACCGACGGGATGAACTGGCCGGCGCCCGCCGCGAGCAGCACTCCCACACTGACCGCGCCGACCTGCTGAGCCCAGCCGCGCAGGGAACGGTAAACCGTGGCCTGCACCAGGAAAACGGCCGCGTACGGCGCGAGAAAGGGCTGTGGCAGGTCGAGGACCGACGTCGCGACGATCCACGCGATCACCGCGGCGGCCGCGGCTTTCGTGGTCTGGATCAGGCTTCGCCGTTCCTCGCCCGGGACTCGGACGGCCCGGCTTGCCCAGGCGAACGGCGACATCAACCGTCGCCGCGCCTCCGTCATCGCCATCGCACCTCCTCGAATCTCTCGGATCGGGCCGGGACCCGCTGTCACCGCGGCGCTCAGCCGGGTGTCGTCTCCCCGCCGAGCGCCGCGATGACCTCGCCGCTGTAGTACGACGAAAGCCGGTTGGACGCCAAGAAGACGTACGAAGGTGCGAGGTCGTCGGGGTGGGCGGCCCGCTCGAACGGGACCTGAAGGCCGAACTTCTCGACCTTCTCGGGCGGGAACGTCGAGGGGATCAGCGGTGTCCAGACCGGCCCCGGCGCGACGCAGTTGATCCGGACGCCGCGATCCGCCAGTGCCTGGGCCATCGCGTAGGTCCAAGCGTGGACGGCGCCCTTGGTCGCGGAGTAGTCGATGAGCGACTTGTTGCCGCGAAGGCCGTTCACCGAGCCGGTGTTGATGATCGCCGCGCCTTTCTTCAGATGCGGCAACGCGGCGTCGGTCACCCGGAAGAAGCTGTGGATGTTCACGTCGAAGGTGTGCGTCCACTGCTCGTCGGTGAGTTCCTCCGGGGAGTCGACCGGCCACTGCGTGGCGACGTTGTTGACCAGGATGTCCAGACCTCCGAGCTCGTCCACGGTCCGAGCGACGATCTCGCGGCACTGGGCGGCCTCGGCCAAGTCGCCCGGCAGGAGAAGACATTCGCGGCCCTCGGCCCGGACGCGCTCCTCGGTGTACTTCGCGTCCTCGTGCTCGTTGAGGTAGGCGATCGCGACGTCGGCGCCCTCCTTCGCGAAGGCGATGGCGACCGCCCTGCCGATCCCGGAGTCGCCGCCGGTGATGAGCGCGCGCTTGCCGCGCAACAGGTCGCGGCCCTCGTAGTCCTCCATGGAGTCACGAGGCGGCGGGTCCATCTCCGACGTCACGCCCGGCGGCTCCTGCTGCTGCGGCGGTCGTAACTTGTCAGCCATCGGGCTCCTTCCGGTCGGGTGCTTTCCGCACCGACTACCCGGCCGGGCCCGATCCTGAACATGATCACCCCTGTCGCGGTGCTTTCGAGCCGCGCGGTCCGCTGCCCGGAAGCACCGCGCGGCTCGAACGATCACCCTTCGGACGAGCCGCCCGGCAGGGTGCGCACGGCGTCGTGGCGCAGCGATTCGAAGGCGTTCTTCCGCGCCCGGCGGCCCGCCATCGGCACGGCGGCGGCGAACGGATCCGGTTCCCGTTGCCGTTCCGCGGCGAACGCGCTGACCAAGCGGGACACCGCGTACCGGCCGGCGACGTTGGCGCGCTGGAGAAGCCCGGCGTCCACGACGGACTCCAGGAGCTCGTCGGCGGTCTCGATCATGATGCCCATCGCCGCGGCGATGCCGATCGACGTCGTCCAGCCCGCCCCGCTCTGCCCGAAGTGGTGGATGGCCTCGCGTCCGGCGGGTGACAGGTGTTCGTACGCGGAACTGAACCGGTCCCGGACGTTGACGTCACCGACGCTGAGGCTGTCCATGAGCCGTTCGCGATCGGCGAGCTGCCCCGCCGTGTACGCGATCGCCCACTCGGGACGCGCGGCGATCTTGCGGCCGACGATGTTGACCGCCAGCGGAAGATCCCCGCACAGTTCGGCGATCGTGTCGGTGGCGTCTTGCTCGGCGCGCACCCGGCTCGGTCCGGCGATCCGGCCGATCAACGCCAGTGATTCCCTACGCGAGAACGTATCCAGCTCGACACGGTTCGTGTCCTCCAAGCCGAGCAGCCGGGCGCGGCTGGTCACCACGACCTGGCTGTGCGGGGCCTGGCCCAGCAGCGGGCGCACCTGCCCCTCGTCGCTCACGCCGGCCAGGAGAACGAACAACCTGCGTTCCGCCAGCAAGGACCGGTACAGCCCGATCCGCTGCATCGGGTCGTCGGGCACGAGATGCGCCGGTACGCCGAGCGCGCGCAGGAAGCCGCGCACGATCCCGTTCGCCGACCGGCCGCCGGTTCCGCTGTTGCTCAGATCGGCGTAGAGCTGCCCGTCCGGGAAGTCCGCGGCCACCTCTTCGGCCAGCCGCAAGGCGAAAGCCGTTTTACCCACCCCGATCGGACCGCTGACCAGGAGCGGCACCTTGACCGGGCCGGTCGCCCCGATCATCTCGGCGGCACCGGCCAAATCCCCTTCCCTGCCGACGAAAGTCCTGGACCCCATGGGAAGCTGGGCCGGACGGGCGAGGTGGATGACCCCGGATGCCAGCACCTGTGCGCCATCCGCCGGGATCTCGGCAGTCGCGGGCGCGGGCGGACGCTCCTCGCGTACCTCGACGCCACCACCTGTTTGCCCGGCGACACTCCTCCAGCGTCGTTCCCACGCCGCACGATCTCCGCCGCACGCGGAGACGAACGCCATTGTCACCGCCAGGGTGGGCAGCCGGTGGCCGCTGGCGGCGCTGGACAGTACGGAGGGCGCGAACAGCGCCGTTCTGGCGAGTTCCCGGTAGCTCGGGTTTCCCGCTCGGTTACGTAACACCCGCAGATCATGAGCGAATGCGGCGATCGGACCAGTGGAGCCGTCCAACGGTCGCTCGGGTCTGCCCATGCCTTACTCCTCCCCGGGATGGGGTAACACGATCGCGCTGCGTGACCGCCATCCTTGTGGCCTTCTTGGCCACAACCCTAAAGGACCAATGAACCGCGCAGCAGATACAAATAGGTGACTCAATGTACAAAGTCCAATAGTTGGACGCGGAAATTCACCCCCTTGGTGGCACCGGATAGGGTTCGCCCATGTCTGGCCCCCTGCCCCCTCTCTCGGAACTCCGGCGTGCCGCCGAAGTGTTCAACGGCTTCGCGAATGCCGACACCTCATGGTTCCGGCTCACCACGGAAACGCGGTCCGCGATCGACCTGTCACAGGCCGCACATCGCACGATTCTTCTTCGCTGGCTGAACTCGTGGGGATGCCGCATCCGGTATCCGCGAGAAGGCGAGCCCGCCCCCTTCGACGCCGGGGTCCAGGCCTGGTGGGACACCTGGGGCACCACCCTGCCGACCGTCGACCTCGTCCACCTGACGGACGCGGGGATCGACACGGCGGCGAAGGCGTACTCGGACCTCTCGGAAGTCGTCGTCTCAGCAGGACGGACGAGGCGCACGCTCGGCCCGACCGCCGCTGCCAAGGCCCTGTATGCGTTGCGGCCCAACACGATCATGCCGTGGGACGCCGCGATCGCGGCCGCCCTCCACGGCGACCGCGACGGCGCCGCGTTCGGCAGGCACCTGCGGCTCGGCCGCGAGTGGGCCGCCGCGGTGATCGCGGAGGCGGGAGACGGGATCCCCGCCCTTGTGGGCAGACCGGTGTCCCTGGCGAAGATCCTCGACGAATACCTTTACGTCGTCTTCACCACGGGCGCCAAGGGTGACTGGGGAACGGACAGCGGGGAATGGTGGAAAAATGGTAACCGGGGATGACGTCAGGAGGATCGCTTCGGAGCTGCCCCGCGCCTATGAGGCGCTGGTCCGCGACCGGGTGAAGTTCCGCGTGGGGCGAATCGTGTTCCTTTCGCTGTCACCTGACGAAACCGTGCTGGGATTCGGCTATCCCAAAGAAGAGCGGGAAGCGCTGGTGACAGGTGAGCCGGACAAGTTCATGTTGCCGAATCCGGCCGATATGCGCTATCGGTGGGTTCACGTCCGGCTGTCCGCGATCGATTACGAGGAGTTACGAGAGCTGATCGTCGACGCGTGGCGAATGTGCGTGCCGAAGAAGGTCTGGGCGGAATACCGGGAAAGGAACCCGCACTGAATACTCCACCGGCTTGAGCCGTTCAGCCCCATCGGCTGCCCTTTTCGGTCGCGTGAATTGCCGGAACGAGAAGCCATCAGAGGGCTCCCTGATAGGCGGCCGCGAGACGCTCCAGCACGCCCGGCCCATCCTGCTCCGGCGCCGGAGCGCCGAGATGGACGACCCGCAGTTCGGTCATGAACTCCGCCCATAGTTCCGGCCCGCCCGCGGCGAGCAGTTCGGCCCGCACCCTCAAGCGCTTCGTGGTCGGCCGATGGCTGAGCCCCCACGAACCGAGCTGGGCGAACACGGGCACCAGCTGGATCGACGCCTCGGTCAGGCTGTACGCGGCCCGCTTGCCGGGACCGGCGTCCTCACGGGTCAGCAGGCCGGCCTTGACCAGCCGCTTCAGCCTGTCGGCCAGGATGTTGGAGGCGATCCCCTCTTCGGATCCGGCGAGCAGTTCCCGGAAATAGCGCCGCGTGCCGAACATGATGTCCCGCAGCACGAGCAGGCTCCAGCTGTCGCCGAACGCCTCGATCGCGGCGTTGATCGGACAGCCCGAACGGGCGGGTTCCGCCATTCCTTCACCTCCGGTCGAAGTGGTTGCAATCTACCATCACTCCGCCTACCGTGAAGCGACCGATTGCAAAACGCAAGCAGTAGGAGGCGGAATGATCGAACCACAGACCGCGGGCGGGAAAGTGCTCTGGCACTTCACGATGTCCCTCGACGGCTTCGTCGCGGGACCGGGCCACGGCATGGACTGGATGGCGGGCATCACGTCCCGGCCGACCCTGATCGACGAATACGCCACGACCACCGGCGCCGTCCTCGGCGGCCGCGACGGCTGGGACGCCTACCCCGACCCGAGCGGTATCTACGGCGGCGCCTGGAAAGGACCGCTCTTCGTCCTCACCCACCATCCCGAGGACGCGACTCCCACGGAGGGCGTCACGTTCCTGAACTGCGGCCCGGCCGAAGCGGTCCGGATCGGACTGGAGGCGGCGAACGGGAAGAACCTCGAAGTGTTCTCTCCCGACATCGGCCGTCAACTGCTGGAACTGCGGCTGATCGACGAGATCGACCTGCACATCGCGCCGGTCCTGCTCGGCGACGGCATCCGGCTGTACGACAATCCCGGTGGGACACCGATTCACTTGCGGGCACTCGGGCAAGAAGACCCGCGCGGCACCATCGATGTTCGCTGCGAGCCGGTCTAGTTCCGGTTCCCGTAGGACTGCTCGCAGGGATACCCGTCGCGATCGGCGTCCCAGCTCAGCGGACGGCCCGCGTTCACCCAGGCGTCGAACGCATACGCATAGGAGAATCCGTCGGCGAGGAGGCGCTGACACGAGGTGAGACTCGGCGCCACGGGCACCCGCGTGACCGTCACCGGCGGCTCCACCACGACCACCGAAGTGGCGGGCGGTGCGACGGCGGTGGTCGTCGACGGCGGCAAGATCTCCCGCACCACGGTGACCGGTGGCGAGCCGGATCCCGCCGTCCCGCAACCACCCAGCACCGCGGCGGCACCCGCCGAAACCAGCAGTGCCGCGACCATTCTGTTCATATCCCTGCCTCCTGATGGAACCACCGAATCCTCACCAGGGGTGATCGGCGATTTCACCGGCGGCATGACAGGTTTCGCGCGATCGGAGCCGCAAGTCCCCGGAAGTCGGGAGCTTCGGCACCGATCGCACCGGGCCGGAATGCCCTAGCCTTGAATGACGTTCACCATCCAGGAGATGCCGAACTTGTCGGTGCAGGCACCGAATTCGTCACCCCACATCTGCTTTTCGAACGGCACCGAAACGGTGCCGTCGGCGGAGAGTTTCTCCCAGTATCCGCGCAATTCCTCCCCGTCATCACCGCTGAGGCTGACCGACAGGTTGGTGCCCGGCTTGTGCTCCATTCCCGGCGGTGTGTCCGAGGCCATGATCGTGTAGCCGCCAGGGGAATCGAGCTGGCTGTGCATGATCTGGTCCTCCACGGGCGAACCCGCCATACCGGACTCGCCGAACGTGTTCAGCGTCAGTTCTCCGCCGAACACCGACTTGTAGAATTCCATCGCCTGCCGGGCATCGCCGGCGAAGCTGATGTAAGGGTTGAGACGGGAAGCCACTGGACACTCCTTCGGGTCGAGTCACGAGCATCCTGACAGACGGCACCGGACGCGACAATGGCGGAACTACGGCCGGGTGAATTCCTTCACGCGACGAAAATTCAACCCCGTTCACCGAATGCGGTGAGCGATTTCCCCAATGCGCTCCGACAGTGGGCGGGGCCTTGTCCTGACCGCCGCTTCAGGCGTCGCACACGCACTGGATCCGTCCGTGAAGGCCTCCTTGCCTACCGTGAGAGCAGGGAAGGAGGCCTTCACGGACAGCGGACTCCTGGCGGGTGCCGCCGCGGACGCTGCGAAGGCCACGTTCGCAAGACCCCCAGCCGCTCACCGCCGCCCGAACCTCGATAGCTACCGATTGACTTTCGATAGATAACGCGCGAAACTCGATGCATGCTGACAGCGCAGCGGGCGGTCGCGCCCCTCAGAGTGTTCCTCGTGGTGTTGTTCGGGATCCTGGTCCTCTTCCAGACCATGTCCCTGCCCAGCCAGTTCGCGTACATGGCCCGGCATGACCCGGACATGGCGTATCTGCGCTGGCCCGCGACGGCCGTCTCCGTCTTCTGGGTGCTCTGCGTCCAGGTCGTGATCGTCGCCACCTGGCAGCTGCTCACCCTGGTCAAGAAGGACCGGATCTTCACCGAAGCGTCCCTGAGGTGGGTGGACGCCATCGTGTGGGCGATCCTCGCCGGCTGGGTGGTGCTGGCGAGTGTGTTCCTCTACGTCGGCTTCAACGCCGGTGATCCGGCTCTGCCGCTGCTGTTGTTCCTGGCGTTGGTCGGCGTCGCCGTGCTGGGCCTCCTCATGATCGTGCTGCGCACGTTGCTGCGGCAGGCCACCACGCTGCGCTCCGATCTGGAACAGGTGATCTGATGCCGATCGTCGTCCGCATCGACGTCGAGCTGGCCAAGCGCAAGATGAGTGTCGGCGAGTTCGCCGAGCTCGTCGGGCTCACCCCGGCGAACGTGGCGGTGCTGAAGAACGGCCGCGCCAAGGCCGTCCGGTTCAGCACCCTGGAAGCCATGTGCCGGGTCCTCGAATGCCAGCCCGGCGACCTGCTCGAATGGGTGGACGAGGAGCCTTAGCCCACCGACGGCCCCATCCCCAGCGACTGTGGTGTGCTGGCATCCGGCGACGGCTGGTGCAACCCGCCGTCCAGCGGCCCGAATTCGGTCATCAGTGCCGCGCTCCCGCCCCACGGTGTCTGTTCCTCGGCGATCAGCGAGTTCGTCGTCAGCAGCAGCCCCGCCACCGAGGCACCGTTCTGCACCGCCGACCGGCAGACCCGCAACGGATCGACGACGCCCAGTTCGATCATGTCGCCGTAGCGGTCGTTCAGGGCGTCGAAACCTTCGTCGTCGCCCAATTCCCTGGTCCTAGCGACGATCTCGTGCGCGGGATGCCCGGCGTTGAACGCGATGAGGTACGCCGGTTCGCTCAGCGCCTGGCGCACGATCTCGGCGCCGATCGCGTAGTCACCGTCCAGCCCGAGGTCGTCCAGCGCCTTCTCCGCGTGCAGCAGCGCCGCGCCGCCGCCCGCGACGATGCCTTCGGCCATCGCGGCCCGGGTCGCCGACAGCGCGTCCTCCACCCGGTGCTGGAGTTCCTTGAGTTCGGCCGGGGTGGCCGCACCGACTCGGACGACGGCGACCTTGCCGGTCAGCGCGCCGATCCGTTCCGTCAGCACCTCTTCGTCCACACCGAACTGCGCACGCTCGAGTTCGGCCCGCAGTTGCCCGACCCGGAAGTCGATCGCCTCGGCGGAACCGGCCCCGCCCACGATGGTCGTCTTGTTCTCGGTGACCCGGACCTGCCTGGCGCGCCCCAGGTGTTCGAGCGTCATCGTCTCCAGCGAGAACCCGGCCTGCCGCGAAAGCACCGCACCACCGACGACGGCCGCGAGGTCCTCCAGCTTGTGCAACCGCCGGTCACCGAAGCCCGGGGCGCGCACGGCCACCGACTGGAAGGTGCCGTTGACGTGGTTGTGCACCAGCATCGACAGCGCGGTCCCCTCGACCGTCTCTCCGATCACGACCAGGGGCCTCGGCGCCCGCATCACCTTGTCCAGCAACGGCATCAGCTGCTGGACCTGGGTGATCTTCTCGCTGCACATGAGGATGTACGGATCTTCGAGCACCGCCTCCAGCCGTCCCGGGTCGGTGACCAGGTACGGCGAGAGATAGCCGTTGTCGAATTCGAAGCCCTCGACGAAATCGACGCTCATCCCGAGCGACGCCGACTCCTCGACGGTCACCACGCCGCCCTCTCCGACCGTGTGCAGCGCCTTCGCGATGACCTCGCCGACAGCATCGTCGTCATTGGCCGAGATGGCCGCGACCCGCGCGAAGTCCTGTTCGGACACCACCGGGCGCGCCTGCTTCTCCAGATGGTCGACGAGCCTTCCGACGGCGTGGTCGATACCACGTTTGACCAGTACGGGATTCCCGCCGCGGCCGATGGCCTGCATCCCCGCGCGGATGATCGCCTGTGCCAGCACCGTCGCCGTGGTGGTCCCGTCGCCGACCACGTCGTTGGTCTTGATCGCCGCCTCCTTGACCAGTTGCGCGCCCATGTTCTCGAACTGGTTCTTGAGGTGGATCTCCCGCGCGATGGTGACGCCGTCGTTGGTCACCACGGGCGAGCCGGTGATCTTCTCGATGATCACGTTGCGCCCCTTGGGTCCCAGCGTCGACTTCACCGCCTCCGCCAGCTTGTCGACCCCCGCGAGGAGGAGGTCGCGGGCGTCCGAGCCGAAACGCAGTTCCTTGGCCATCGTGCGTGCTCCTCGATCGGTTCGGGCGGGTTCAGGGGGTGAGGATCGCGCGGCCGCGGACCCGGCCGGCGTCGAGATCGGCGAGGGCGTCGAGCGCCGCGTCCAACGGGTACTTCCTGGTGTGCAGCGTGACGCGGCCGGTCTGGGCCAGCACCATCAGTTCGACGAGGTCGTTGTAGGTGCCGACCAGATTGCCGATCACGTTGCGTTCGGTGGAGATCAGGTCGATGGTCGGGATGTCGATGTTGCTGCCGTAGCCGATGACGAACTGCGAACCGGCCCGGCGGGTCATCGCGAACGCGTCCTGCTGCGCGCCCTGTTCGGCCACGAAGTCGAGGACGACCTCGGCGCCGTTGCCGCCGGTCAGGTCCAGCACGGCTTCGACCTGTTTCCCGTCGGCGAGCACCGTGTGGTCGGCGCCGAGTTTCGCCGCCAGGCCGAGGGCATCGGCGTTGCGATCCACCACGACGACGGTCGCGGCGGTCAACGCGCGCAACGACTGGATGCCGATGTGCCCCAGCCCGCCGGCGCCGTTCACCACGCACACCGTGCCCGGCGGCAACAGCGGGACAGCCTTGCGCACGGCGTGATAGGCGGTGATCCCCGCGTCGGCCAGTGCCGCGACGTCCTCGGGCCGGGTCTCCGGATCGAGTTTGATGCAGGCCCTCGCCGACGTCAGCAGGTACTCCGCCATCCCGCCGTCGGTGTCGATCCCGGGGAAAGTCCCGTTTGGACAGTGCATGTCGTCACCCGCCCGGCAGGCTTGGCACAGTCCGCAGGTCGGTGTCGGGTGCAGGATGACCGTGTCCCCGACCTCCACATTGGACACCGCCGGGCCGATCTCGTGCACCCAGCCCGCGTTCTCGTGCCCGATCGTGTAAGGCAGCGTGACACCGGACTTCTCCGCCCACTGTTCCTCGATGATGTGCAGATCGGTGCGGCACACGCCGGCCCCGCCGATCTTCACCACCACGTCGAACGGGCCGGTGGCGCGGGGTTCCGGGACCTCCTCGACGACGGGTCGCCGGTGGTACGAGCGCAGGCGGACCGCTTTCATCCCGTGTTCTCCTCTTCCTGGATTCGCGGGTACCGCACGCGCAGCATGCCGCGGCACACGCCGGAATTGGCCTCCATGCTCGTCCGGGTGAGCCGGGCGAAAGCGAGATGCCGCTTCGCCTCCGACGGCGTGATCGGCAGCGCCGTCACCGGGTCGAGCAAGAGCGCGTCCTCGTCACCGGCGGGCAGGCACAGTTCATTCCGCCGCCGTCGCAACCTGTCGAGATCCGGCCCGGCCGGGACGTCGCCCAGCGTGAGCCCGGGCAGCCGGGCGGCATCGACGCCTTCGGCGAGCAGCGCCCGGCATACCCGGTCGGTTCCGGCGAGGACGGCCTTACGGACGAAATCGGCCCGCAATCCATCGAGTTCGCCGGCCGCTTCCCCGTCGAACGACGCCACGAAGCCTTCGCGCGCCGCCACTCCCCGATTGATGACGTCGGCGGCGAAGTGGTGGAGCAGCACCACCTCCACCCTGGTCACTCCCCTGACCCCGGCCACCGCGTCGTAGGCGTCGGCGACCATGAGGAAGGCGAAGTTGGGCGCGCAGAAGTAGGTGGGCAGCCGCAGCTCCACCCGTGCCCCGCCCGCCGGATCGACCTCGCACCGCGCCACGAAACCGAGGTCCGGCAACGGCTCGTCCAGTTCCGGATCACGGACGGTGCGCAAAGCGGACCAGACGGCCGCCACGACGGTCATGGTTGCTGCACGCCGACCGGTTCGACCTCGGTCTCCTGCTCCAGCCGCAGCTCGGGCGGGACCTCGATGTCGTAGAGCCGGGCCGCGTTGAGGCCGAGGATCTTCTTCTTTTGCGCGACGGTGAGCGGGGCGAAATCCGAAAGCTCGGCGTCCTCGGGCATGTTCCAGTCGACGAAACCCTCGACCTGCCACTTCGGCTCCCAGATCGCGTAGTCGGCGCCGAAGATCAGCTTGTCCTCGCCGATCCAGAACATCAGCTCGCCCATGACCTTCGCGAAGAACTTCGGCCGGGCGTGCATCAGGCCGCCGACCACGACCGCGAGTCCCGCGTAGACGTTGCGCTCCTGCGTCGCCATGAAGCAGAAGTCCTCGATCCGCGGCAGGCCGACGTGTTCGACGATGAAGTTCAGGCCTTGGAAGTTCGTCGCCACGTGGTCGATGTCGGAGACGTCGAAGGCGTCCTTGTCCAGCGGCCAGATCGTCGGTCCCTTGTGGACGTGCACGTTCTTGACGCCCAGTTCCTCGCACTTCTCCAGGTACCGCGCGGCTTCCGGGTCCTTCAGGCTCCAGCCGCGCGAGTCACCGCGCCACTCGGCGGTGTAGAGCTTGACTCCCTTCGCGCCGTAGCGCTTGACCCGTTCCTCGAACGCCTTCAGTCCCTCCTCGCCCTCACGCGGGTCGAACGTGGTGTTGACGAGGAACTTGCCGGGATGCCGTTCGGCCAACGCGCCGTCGGCCTCGGTGGTGTTGAACCCGTTTTTGTACCACTGCCGCAGGTTCGTCGGCTGGAAGATCGCCTTGTCGACGTGCCCGGCCTCGAACAGGTCGTGCATCATCAGCTCTTCGGAGTACTTCTGGAACCGGTCGATCGGCCAGTGGGTCTCCTTGGGGCCGAGTCCCTGGTAGGCGTGGAAGCATTCGATCCAGCCCTTGGCGAACTCCTCCTGGCCTTCGACCCAGTTCTCCGGGCTCGCGTCCCAGAAGTGGGTGTGGGCGTCGACGACGAAGTACTGCTCTCCGTCCTTTGTGTACATGAGCGTGCCTCCGGCTGGGTGGTGGGCGGAACGTCAGCGGATGGGCTTGAGGTCGAAGTCGAGGTACTCGGCCGCGTCCTCGGGGTTGGCGAACATGATCGTGCGGTCGTCGAGATGCACCATCCGGCCGTAGTGGGTGGACATGCTCTCTTCGAACTCCGCCGCGGTGAACCACCCTTCCTCCTCGCCGGCGGCTTCGTCGACGTCGGCGTACACGAGATCCGTCCGGCCGGTGGCGTCGACGCGGATCATCGAGGGCAACGGCGTGATGGTCACGTTGTCCGCCTGGCCCATGACCTCCGCGATGATCGCGCCGACCTGGTTGTTCATCAGGGTGAAACCGCACCTGTTGGACGCGGTGTTGTTGGCCTTGAACGGGCTTTCCGACGTCTTGAACGAGGTCACTGGCCCAGCTCCTTCGGTGCTTTGAGACCCAGATCGGACAGGATGCCGACGAACCGGCTCTTCGCCCGGTCGAGACCGTCCTCGAACCGGGTCGGTTTGGCGTCGGGCTGCGACCACAACGGCTGCAGCGTGCGGGCCGCGGCGATGCACCGGGGAACCCAGTCCTCCAGCCAGCCCTGGAGGATGCCCTTGTTGTGCTCGGCGTACTGGCGATCGTTGACGAGCAGGTCGAACATCGCCTTGGTGTAGCGGAGATCCCGCTCGGAGTAGTCGAATTCCCCGGCGCCGACGAGGGTCGGGGTGACGAAGTCGCCGTTGGCGGGCGCGGCCTGCTGCACCAGATTGCTGCGGAACAGTTCACCGACGAGCGGCTCGAAGACCACGTTCGCGGCGAAGATGGCCTCGCACCAGTCCCAGATCCCGGTGAGCTGCTCGGCCGTCTCGCGGACACCCTGCCACGCCGGATCGGAGTTCCACGTCTCCAGATGCGCGGTCCCGTCGAAGCCCTCGATCTCCTCGGTGAGCGTGAAGTTGTACAGGGCGAGGTCCTGCGCGGCGCGGATACGGTGCATGCTGTTCACCGAGATCGCGTTGTTGTGCATGTTGGTCGGCGCGCGGCGGTTGGCGTTGGCGAACAGGTACAGCCCGAGGCCGTGGTCGACGTGCATCCACGCGCCGACGTGCTTGGCCACGAAGTCGACCCAGTTGGGGTTCCACTGCTCGAAGGCCTTCGCCTGCCGCGCCGCGTCGACGTTCTGGTTCAGCTGGCGGACGACGTTCGCGTTGTAGCGGTAGAGGGTCAGTTCCCATTCCTCGTTGGGATCGCGGAATTCGTGCCAGCCGTGCGCGGGCCAGTCGTAACCCTTGCCGCCCGAGCCGGGACCGCGTTCCGGTTCCGGCCGGTCCGAACCCCACGCCTTCAAGGCCGTCCACTCGAGCGGGTAGCCGCCCTTGCCGTCGGCGAAGGCGTACAGCCAGCCTTGCGAGAGATAGTGCCGCGGGTCCGGCTGGACTTCGACGGTCACGTCCTCGTAGTGACTCTGCTTGCGTTTGGCCGAGTTGTAGTAGTTGAAGCGGCGCGCGTCCGAGTCCGGGAACACCTTGGCTCCGGCTTCGGCATCGGTGAAGACCGGCTTCGGCACACTGCGTTCTTCGGTGGCTGTCATGGGTTCGTTTCCTCACCGGTAGTGGTGAACTTGTCGTAGAAAACGCGTTTCTCCGCGACTCCGAGGGAAGGCAACAGCTCCAGGGCCGCCTCCACCATCGGCGGTGGCCCGCAGACGTAGGCGTCGGCGCCGGAGAGATCGTGTCCGGCACGCTTGAGCACCTCGGTGACGAACCCGGTCTCGCCGTCCCAGCCCTCGTCCCCGGCTTCGGAAAGTGCGGGCAGGTAACGGAAGTTCTCCAGAGTTCCGGCGAGTGCCCCGAGCTCGTCCTCGAAGCAGAGGTCGTGCCGCCGTCGGGCGCCGTAGTAGAAGGTGGCCTTGCGGTCGATCCCGCGTTCGGCCATCGACCGCAGCAACGCCAGGATCGGCGCCATCCCGGCGCCGCCGCCGACGAACACCACCTCGGCGCCGGGCGCGTCCCGCAGCGTGAAGACCCCGAACGGTCCGGTGACCTCCAGCCGGTCGCCCGCTTTGACCTTGCTGTCGAGGAATTCCGAGAACAGCCCACCGGGATAGATCTTGACCACGAACTCCAGCAACCCGTCCCGCGCGGAGGTGTTGGCCATCGAGAACGACCGTGTCTCGTCCGTGCCGGGGATCTTGAAGTCCAGGTACTGGCCGGGAAAGAACTTCAGCATCTCCGGTTCGACGAGCCGCACGACCAGATGCCGCAGGTCGTGGGTGACGTTCTCGTTCGAGACGACCTCCACCACCGCGTCGGTGATGGGCAGCCCTGCCTGGATCATTTCCTCGTCGTAGTTGAGGAGTTCGATCGTGAGGTCCTCGTAGGCGTGCGCGCGGCACAGCAGCGTGAAGCCCTCCTCCTTTTCGTAGTCGGGCAGCGCGAACGTGGAGTACCGGTCGTGTTCGACGTCGTCGCCGTCGAGGATGAAGGACTTGCAGGACGCGCACTGCCCTTCCTTGCAGCCGTGCATGAGCATGACGCCCTGCTCGGCGGCGGCGCGCAGGATCGTCTGATCCTCGTGGGCGTCGATCTCGATGCCGACGGGCTCGAACCGCACGCGGTGTTTGTCCATGGCTCCTCGTCCGGCGGAGAGGGTGGGAGGGCGTTGTGTCGCGGAGGGGTCCGCCCTCCCACTTGGTCTCTAGGCGCGCGGCGCCGGGCGGCCTGCCGGGCCCTGGCGGTTGTAGTCGGCCTGGAACGCGGCCCGCTGCTCGTCGGTCATCCGGTTCAGCAGCACGTTCGGCGACTGCACCTCGGGCATCCGGCGGAGGTGGTCGAGCGTCCACATCTTCTTCGGGTCGAGGTCCAGATGCGGCTGGGCGACCATGGTCTTGCCGTCGTCACGCACGAAACCCATGTCGGAGACGACGTCGGCCCAGTTCCAGCCGTGGTACAGCGTTTCCCATTCGCGGGCGCCGACGAGCTTGCCCATGTTGGGTGTGTTGCGGCCCTGGTAGATGGGCTGGAAAGCGTCGGCGTCGGTCCAGCGGCAGGTCTCCGAGCAGTAGGTGCGCCACTGCCCCTCGACCTTGTCGGTGACCATGTCCTCACGGATGAGGCAGGGGACCATGCAGGTCCAGCATCGGTGCGGGTACACGTAGTCGACGTCCTCGGCGACGATCGGGTGGTGCCCGTTCGGGGTGGCGAGGCGGTTGTAGTTCTCCCACCACTTGCCGTACTTGTCGTACCAGCCCGGATACTTGTACTCGAACCACTCGAAGTCCTTGTCCGTCATCGGGTCGATCCGCCAGTAGTTGGCGAGCCAGCCGGTGGCGAAGAACTGGGCGACCTCGTGCACGTAGCCCTTGTTCCAGATCCGGTTCCACGCCTCTTCGATGAGGTCGTGCGGGATGACGAGACCGTACTTCTCCAACGGGACGAGGTAGCTGCGGTAGTAGTCGTCGTAGATCCAGCGGCGCCACATCTCCGCGTAGCTTTCGCGGTCCTTGCGGCGGTCCTTGGTGCCGTATTCGATGAACGTGCCGATGGCCGCGTCGACGACGGCGTGGTTGTTCCACCACGCGTACCTCAGGTCGCGTTCGAGCAGCTGGTGGTTGCTCTCGTCGGACAGCGCCATCAGCAGGGTCGCGTATCCGTTGCTGATGTGGCGGGATTCGTCGGATTGCACCGAGTGGAACACCGTCGGCAGCAGATAGTCACCGTTGGCGGCGGCTTCGGCGGGCATCGCGACGAACAGCGTGTTCGTGAACGCGGTCTCCGCCACGATGGTGAGGTAGACGCTCGCCGCGGTGATGGCGTCCCCGGTGATGAACCCCTCGGCGAACTGACGGCCGATCGTGCCGCAGTAGTCGTTCTGGAAATTGCGCAGACTCGAGTTGAAGCCCGCCGGGTCGATGTAGTTCTGCATGTACAGGCGTTTGAGGTTCTGCTGGATCGTCGAATGCCGGACCTCGTCGATCATCTGGATCGCCTGGCCGTTGTGCAGTTCCGGGTTCGGCACCGTGCGGAACAGCAGCGGCATCGCCCGCGCGGCGGAGATCTCGGGCAGCGGGATGATGCTCAGGAACAACTTCTGCCATTCCAGCCAGCGTTCCTGGACCTGGCGGAACATGTTGCCGCGGATCGCGCCGTCCTCGGCGCCGTACACGCGGTGGTCCTTCTCCTCCTGCATCGGGAAATAGGACCGCAACACCTGCTTGAGCGGGTCCTTCTTCTTGGCCTTGCGGAAGGTGTAGTCGGTCCCGTAATGCGACACCGGTGTGTGGTACGCCGGTTCCCACGACAGTTCCTGGATCTTCTGGTGGGCTTTCGCCACACTCTGGCGGCTCATGGATCACTCCTTCTCCGTGGCACCCTCCGACGGCTCCCGCTCACCATTAGAGGGCTGCTCGCGACGCTCGCGGGTCTCAATGTGAGACACCCGCCTGGCGCTCGCGCGGAGTTCGGCCACGACGAGCTGAAGGGGACTTTCCCCGCGTCCCACGCGGCGAAGGGCGCTTTCCCCGCATGCCATGCGGGGAAAGTCCCCTTCAGCTCGTCCCTTCACCCACGCTCGCGGACAGGTAGTCGTCTCAATTTGAGACACCACCCCAGGCCGCCCGCCTCTACTCTGGGTGGAGCGGCACGAGGGTGTGCCCGCACCCACGCGGGCCGCGGGACTCGCGGGAGGTCACGTGGACGGCATGGTCGTCGCCGACGAACGACTCGCACGGACGAGGGTCCGGTTCCTCACCGAGGAACCGATCGAATCAGGCTGCGTACGGCAGCCGATCCTGGCGTCGTGGCGCCGGTCGCGGGACCTCCGGGTGCAGGCGGACCGGATCGACCCGCGGTATCTCGGCGACCAGAACCTCGACATCCCGCTGATCCGCGGCGCCGAACCGGTGCTGGCCAAACTCGGCGAACAGTTCGACGGGCAGCCGATCAGCCTCATCCTCACCGACCCGAACGGGGTCGTCCTCACCCAGAGCACCGGCGACAACGAACTGCGACGCCATCTCGAAAAGGTCGAACTGGTCCCCGGGTTCAGCTACGGGGAGCAGTCCGTCGGCACCAACGGCATCGGCACGGCGCTCGAAGACGGCCGCGCCACGCAGGTGTTCGGGCACGAGCACTACGCCGAGCACCTGGAGAACCTGGCCTGCGCCGGCGTCCCGATCCTCCATCCCCTCTCCGGCAAGAAGATCGGTGCCGTCGACCTCACCTGCTGGTACAAGGACGCGGGCGGGCTGCTGCTGGCGCTGGCCCGCTCGACGGCCGAGCAGATCCGCCAGGCGATGCTGCGGCACAGCGACCTGCACGAAATGATGCTGTTCCAGGCGTATCTGCAGACCTGCCGCCGCTGGACCGGGATCGTGCTGGCGTTCAACGAGGACATCGTGATGATGAACGACCGGGCGCGGCAGTTGCTCGACCCGTCCGACCAGTCGGTGTTGCTCGGCTTCGCCGCCGAAGCGCTGGAGTCGGGCGGCAGGACGACCGCGGAACTCGCGCTGTCGAGTGGTCAGCGGGTCCGCGTGTTCTGCCGTCGTGTCCCCGGACGGCGGGACGGCGACGTCGCGGGCGGGGTGCTGTCGGTCAAGCTTCTCGAAACCGGCGAGACCACCGCCGGGACCGTTCCGCTGCTGCCGATGTACCTCCCCGGCGTCGTCGGCTCCGCGCCGCTGTGGCTGCGGTGCGGGCACGACCTGGAAACCGGGTTCGGCCGCAAGGAATGGGTCGTCCTCGAAGGTGGCCCAGGAACGGGAAAGCACGCTCTGGCCAAAGGGATGCACATGCGGCGCAGCCCGGCGGCACGACTGTGCACAGTGGACGCATCGGGGGCGGTGGACGCGGCGTGGGCCGACGACTTGCGCCACGAACTCCGTACCCATCCCCCGGCCACCCTCGTCGTCCGGCACGCGCACCGCCTTTCGGCCGCCGCCGCGGAGCCGTTCGTCCGCTTGCTGCGGGACCTGCGGGACGAGGGCGGGCCGTGGGTGGTGCTGACCCTCGCCCCCGGTACCGAAACCGTGCCCGAGCTGGCGGAACCGCTGAAGTTCTTCCCGCGCACCGTCCAGGTCCCGCCCCTGCGTCACCATGCCGAGGACCTCACCGAGCTCATCCCCTTGTTCCTGAGCAAACTCGGCTACGGCGGGCGGCTCACCTGCTCGGCCGCCGCGCTGCACCTGCTCATGCGGGCCGAGTGGCCGGGGAACGCGGGTGAGCTCTACCAGGTGCTGCGGAAGGTTGCGCAACGCCGCCGTTCGGGGACCATCGTGCCCGGCGACCTTCCCGCCGAGTTCCACGCCGTGACGCGACGCCCGCTCAACCGGTTCGAGGTGATCGAACGCGACGCGATCGTGCGGGGTCTCGAAGACGCCGACGGCAACAAGATGCGCGCGGCCCAGCTTCTCGGCATCTCCCGGGCGACGATCTACCGGAAGATCCACGAGTACGGCATCGTCGCGCCTGCGCGGACCTCCTGAGCAGCCGCCGCCCCGCTGAATCAGGCCACTTCGAAGCTGCGGCCGCCGTCGTGCAGGCCGAGCATGTCCAGCAGGGTCGCGCAGTCATCGGCGCTCGTCGCCCGAGACGCCACGGTGAGGGCCGCCTTGCGGCGCATCTCCTCCTGCTGTGGCGAGTCCAGGCCGTCCGACAGCAGGTCGGGTACCGGGTGCAGTCCGAGTTCGTTTCTCATCAATTCCCCCTTGGATGAAGGCCGACGTGTCACTCTGGTACCCACGATCGCGGGCTTGAACACAGGTGTCCCCGCTCGGGTGCGCAGAGACACGGCCGCCTTACTCCGTCCGTGTGAATCAGCCTCGCAACGCCGGGAGCAGCGTCTCTTCGGCGAAGCGCAGGAAGCCTTCCTGCTGGTCGCCGCCGATCTGGATCAGGGCGAGATCGGTGAACCCGGCCGCCTCGAACTCGCCTGCCTGCTTCACGATCCGATCCACGTCCGGCCCGCACGGGATGGCCGCGGCGACGTCCTCCGGTTTGACGAACCGGGTGGCCCCGGCGAACCCGGCGGGCCCCGGCAGTTCGGCGTTGACCTTCCAGCCACCGGCGAACCACCGGAACTGCTCGTGCGCCCGCTGGATCGCCGCGTCGCGGTCTTCGCCCCAGGACACCGGCAGCTGGGCGATCTTCCTGGCCGGCGGGCCGGGTTTGACGGCGTCCCACTCCCGGCCCAGCGACTCGTTCGCCTCCACCGCGATCATCGCGTCGGCGATCGGTGCGAACCGGGTGACCGACTGAGACCCGGACACCGCGACGGCGATCGGGACACGCTGCTCCGGAAGGTCCCAGAGCTTCGCCGAGTCCACCCGGAAGTGGTCGCCCGCGTAGTTGAAGTACCCGCCGTCGAACAGCCCGCCGATGATCTGGATCGCTTCGGCGAGCATCTCGTGGCGGACGTTCGCCGGTGGCCAGCCGCGTCCGACGACATGTTCGTTGAGGTTCTCCCCCGCTCCGAGCCCGAGGGTGAATCGGCCGTCCGAGAGCTCCTGGACGGTCGCCGCCTTCTGCGCCACCACCGCCGGGTGGTAGCGCATGGTCGGGCACGTCACGAAGGTCATCAGTTCGATCCGTTCGGTACTCTGGGTGACCGCGCCCAGCACACTCCACGCGTACGGCGAATGGCCCTGCTCGTCCAGCCAAGGCGAGTAATGGTCGCTCATCACCTCGAAGTCGAATCCCGCCCGCTCGGCCGCGGCGGCGTACCCCACCAGGTCCTTCGGCCCGGTCTGCTCGGTCATGAGCGTGTAGCCGATGCGCATCGGAGCCTCCTTCGCGTCTGACCTCCGCGTACCCGCCCGCTACGGCGGTCAACCGGAGGTTTATTCAGCGAAACGATCGGGGTACCTGAGCTGAGGAGAAGGGAGCAGTCATGCCTCAGCGGAGTTGGAGCGACAAACGCGAACGACAGTACGAACACATCAAGGACTCGGCGAAGGACCGTGGAGCGAGCACGGACCGCGCGGAGGAGATCGCCGCACGCACGGTGAACAAGAACCGCGCGCAATCGGGCGAGTCGCGCGAGGCGAGCAAGACCTCCACCCAGGACATGTCCCCGCAGAGGCGAGGCGGCCTGCGGTCCGGCAATCGGCTGGGCCCGAACGGCCCCACCAAGGACCAGCTCTACAACGAAGCGAAGAAGCGCGATATCGAGGGCAGGTCGAAGATGTCCAAAAAGGAGCTTCAGCGCGCCCTTGGCCGTTGATCGCCTGTCCCGCGGCGGGTCCCCACCGCGGTTGCCCCACGGCCATGGACGGATAGGTCACGTAATGGATTCACACGCACGGGGCAGCCTCACCCCTGAAACCCGCCATGAAGAGGACGGATTTCTCGATCGAGTGGAACTCCGTCTCCCCGCCGAGGCGGAACAGATCCCCCTCGTCCGCACGCTCACCCACGGAGTGGTGGCACGTGCGGACTTCGGCTTGGACGCCATTTCAGACGCGAAGATGGCCGTCGACGAAGCCTGTTCCCAACTGGTCCAGCCCGCAGAACTGGGAGCGACCCTGTGTTGCGTCTTTCACGAGATCCCGGAAGGGATAGCCGTTTCGATCTCCACTCGGACGGCCAAAGCCCATCTCCCGAGCGAAACGACGTTCGGATGGCACGTGCTGACGACCCTGACCCGGTCGGTGGCGGCTCGCTGCGAGCCGATTCCCGGCGAAACGGGGAGCACGACGACGATCGACCTCGTCCTGACACCGGGAACGAGCGACGGGTGAACGCCGAGCGCAGGTCGACCGCCCGCCAGGCGGATGACTACGCCCATTGCGAACCCCTCTTCGAAGAGCTGTCCGCCCTCCCGGAGGACTCCCCTCGCCGCCAAGAGGTGCGAGCCCGCCTGGTCACCGAACTGCTCCCGCTCGCCGAGCACATCGCCACCCGGTTCTCCGGCCGGGGCGAACCCCGCGAGGATCTGGTGCAGGTGGCACGGATCGGCCTGATCAACGCGGTCGACCGCTTCGATCCCGAACGGGGCCACGACTTCCTCTCCTTCGCCGTCCCCACGGTGATGGGCGAGGTCCGGCGGCACTTCCGGGACACCGGCTGGTCGGTCCGGGTACCGAGGCGGCTCAAGGAACTCCACGTTTCGCTCAGCCAGGGCACGGCCGCGCTGTCCCAGCGACTCGGCCGCGCGCCGACACCGACCGAACTCGCCGAATACCTCGGGCTCGAGGTCAACGAAGTGCGTGAAGGCCTGCTCGCCGGCCAGGCGTACCAGACGTTGTCGGTCGACAAGCCGGTTCACGACGACGCCACCGAGGCTCTTTCACTCGCCGACACGATCGGCGAGGAGGACCACGAGATGGCCTTGGTGGAGAACCACGAGGCGCTGCAACCGCTGCTGCGGGAACTCCCGAAGCGCGAACGCGCGATCCTCGTGATGCGGTTCTTCGGCGGCTACACCCAGACGCAGATCGCGGAACGGATCGGCATTTCGCAGATGCACGTCTCGCGGCTTCTTTCGCAGACGCTGGAACAGTTGAGAGGGAAGCTCTCGGAGTAGAGCGGCATGTCCGTGAAGGCCTCCTTACTTACCCTGAGGGTAGTTAAGGAGGCCTTCACGGACTTCGTCATGCCCAGCGGGAGTGTCGCGAAAGCCAGGCGGATTCATGCGGTCGTTGCAACATCCTTCGTGAGCTGGGAGTTTGTGGTGGCTGGCGGGTTCGTGTTGCCGCGTTCGGTGCGGGTGCGTTTTTGGGGTGCGGTGCGGGCGGGGTATCTGCCCAAGCCTGCCGCCCGTTTGGTGGATGTGTCGCACGAGACCGGGCGACGGTGGTTCGCGCAGGCTGGCGGGGTGATCGGGAACGCACCTGGCTCGTTGGGCGAGCGCTATCTGAGTATGGCTGAGCGGGAGGAGATCTCTCGTGGTCTGTCCGGGGATCTCTCTTATCGGGAGATCGCTCGGCAGTTGGCCCGGGCGCCGTCGACGATCAGCCGGGAGGTGACGAACAATGGCGGCCGGGGTGGGTATCGAGCGCATCGGGCGGAGTCAGCGGCGCGCGATCGGGCCCGGCGGCCGAAGACTGCGAAGCTGGCCGAGGCCGGTAATCGCGAGTTGCGGGATCATGTGCAGGCGCGATTGCTGCAGGAGTGGTCTCCAGGGCAGATCACAGCCAGGCTTGCGATGGAGTTTCCTGACCGGCCGGAGATGCGAGTGTCACACGAGACGATTTACCAGTCCTTGTATGTGCAGAGCCGGGGAGCGCTGCGCCGCGAGCTCACCGCGTGTTTGCGGACCGGGCGGGCGTTGCGCCGACCGCGCAAGCAGGCGCAGGCACGACGATCACGGATCCCTGACCTCGTGGAGATCAGCGAACGGCCGGCCGAAGCCGAGGATCGGGCAGTCCCGGGTCATTGGGAAGGCGACCTGATCACCGGTGCCGGCAACAAGTCCGCGATCGGCACCTTCGTGGAGCGCTCCACCCGGTTCGTCGTGCTGCTGCACCTGCCCAACGGCCACGACGCGATCCAGGTCCGGGACGCGATGATCGAAGCGATCCAGACTCTCCCGCATCAGTTACGGCGGTCACTGACCTGGGACCGGGGCAACGAGATGGCCCGACACGCCGACATCACCCTCGCCACCGACATGGCCATCTACTTCTGTGACCCGCATTCCCCATGGCAACGCGGATCGAACGAGAACACCAACGGCCTGCTCCGCCAGTACTTCCCCAAAGGGACCAACCTGCACCAGCACACCGCCGAAGACCTCGCCGCGGTCGCCGCACGACTCAACAGCCGCCCCCGCAAAACACTCGACTGGCACACCCCACTCGAGAAACTCACCACGCTACTGTCCTAACAGAGCACGTTGCGACCACCACATGAATCCGCCCCACTTTCGGGACACCCGAGGCGGCTGGTGTTGCCGCACGGTTGCCCGGATCGGCGACTCCTCAGTCGTGAGTGGCGATTCGGGTTAGGGCTAAGGGTGTCTTGGTTACCTACCGGCCTCTGGCCGCGGTCGTTCACGAGTCCGGGCCGTGAAGGGCCCCTTGCCTCGGCTCAGCCGAAGAAACTCGACCCTCACGCCTGTCCCAAGTACGTGATGGCCCCCTTCCTTGCGCTAGACGCAAGGAAGGGGGCCATCACGTACTTCAAGCGGCCACCGCGCTGGCAACCCGAATCGCCACTCACGAAGGCCGACCACCCGGTAACCGCCCCCGCCTCACGCGTGTGAAGGCCCCCTTTCCCTCGGCTGGACCGAGAGAAAGGGGGCCTTCACACGCAAAAGGGCCGAGCGCTACGGCGTCGTGTACGGCGCCTGCTGCTCGATCGAAGGGCTCGCGGTCGGGTACCGGCCTCCCTGCCCGGGCACCGGCGTCACCGTGGTGCCCTGCTGCTCGGGTTCGACGCGCTGCCTGGGGCGGTTGATGACCGCTTCGGCCTCCTGCTCGCCGCGGATCCGCGAAAGTACGCTGAGCGTGATCGCGTGGGCGATGGCCAGGACCAGCAACAGGACACCCAGCCTGCCGACCACACCCGGAAGGTCGCTGCCCCCGATGTCGATCGTCGACAGCAGTGCCAGGACGCCCAGCGTCGCGAGGTGGAACAGCACCGTGACCAGCCAGGTCATGGACGCCCCGGCCGCCGGATCGCCGTAGGAACCTCGCAGGTAGCGCTTACCGCTCTGGTAGATGATCAGGCCGTCGAGCATGACCAGCGCCACCCCGATGACGAGGAAGGCTACGTATGCGTTGGTAGTCATGCCGGGACGCTCCCTTCGTTGTGGACCTCACCCGTGAAATACCCGGGATCTCCCCCTGGAAAACGCCGTTTTCCAGGGGGAGATCGCCGGGTGGGGGTCAGCTGCCGGGACGGTCCACGTCACCGCGCCACGCGCCGGACTCATGACCGCGGCTCTCGATGAACTCCTTGAACCGCTTCATGTCGCCCTTGACCCGGCGGTCAAGGATGCCGAGCTTGTCGGCGACGTTCTCGGCGAAGCCCTCCGGATCGATCTCCATCTGCGCCGTGACACGCGTCTTGTTGTCGTCCAGGCGATGGAAGGTGATGACGCCCGCGTGGTCGGGACCGGAGTCCGACGTCCACGCGACGCGCTCGTCGGGATGCTGTTCGGTGATGGTCGCGTCGAATTCCCGGCTCACACCACCGAACTTGGTCACCCAGTGGGTGTGGGTCGCGTCGACCTGGCGGATCTCCTCGACACCTTCCATGAACTGCGGGAAGGACTCGAACTGGGTCCACTGGTTGTACGCGGTCTTGACCGGTACGTCGACGTCGACCATTTCGGTGATCGTGCTCATGCATCCTCCTGATTGTTGGGTGCTTTCGAGCCGGCACTCCTCGGCTACCCGGCACCCCGAGGGCCGAAACGCGCCGTGATTGATCGCCCTTACTCCCGGGTACCCGGCGGGCAGAACGCCCCGAGGAGGTGCTCCATGATCGAAAAGACCGAAGACCGGTCGGTCGGCGAATTGCTCTCCGACCTGAGTGACGAGGTCAAACGTCTCGTCCGCGACGAGATGCGGCTCGCCGTCGTCGAATTGCAGGGCAAGGGAAAGCGGATGGGACTCGGCGCCGGGTTGTTCGGCGTCGCCGGGCTGTTCGCGCTGTTCGGCCTGGCCACCCTCATCGCCGCGGTGGTACTGGCGCTCGCCCTGGTGATGCCCGCCTGGCTGGCCGCCGTGGTGACCGGCGCGGGACTGCTGCTGATAGGCGGACTTTCGGCCATCGTCGGCAAGAAGGAGATCGCGAGCGCGACACCGCCGGTGCCGGAAGAAGCCATCGAAGGCGTCCGCAAGGATGTCGACACCGTCAAGCAGGGAGTGCGCTCATGACCGATTTCCCCAAGAACGCGGAAGAAGCCCGCGCCGATCGCGATGTGACGCGTGAGGAGCTCACCGAAACCCTCGACGCCTTGGGTCAGAAACTCGACGTCAAAACCCGGGTCAACGACAACCTCGACGCCAAAGTCGACCAGGCCAGCGCCAAGATCTCCGAAAAGGTCTCCGAGCCCGCGGCGGACAAGTTCCGTCAGGGCACCGAAGTCGTCCGTGCCAACCCCCTGCCGATCTTCGTCGGTGTTTTCGCACTGCTCGTGACGATCCGGCTGATCATGCGAAAGAGGTCTTCGTCGTGAACAAGGTCCTATACAAGCCACTGAACATGGTCGTGAGCGCCGCGGGCGGTGTGCTCGCCGGGATCGCGTTCAAGCAGATCTGGAAACGCGTGAGCGGCGAGGAAGACGCGCCGAACGCCACGGACCGGGACTTCACCTGGACCCAGGTGCTCGTCGCGGCCGCTGCGCAGGGCGCGATCTTCGGGGCGGTGAAGGCGGCCACCGAACGGGCGGGCGCGATCGGCTACCGCAAGGCGACCGGCGACTGGCCCACCGAGGACTGACGATGCGCGTAGTCATCATCGGAGGCGGGTTCGCCGGTTACAACGCCGCCAAAACCCTGCTCAAGTCGGCCGGCGACGACACCGAGATCGTCGTGCTGAACCCGACCGACTACTTCCTCTACCTTCCCCTGCTGCCCGAAGTCGCCGCCGGGATCCTGGAACCGCGGCGGATTTCGGTCTCCATCCCCGGCACCCTGCGGGGCGTGCGCCTCGTGCTCGGCACCGCGACCTCGGTCGATTTCGACGGCCGCAGCGTGCGTTACACCGACCCCGAGGACCGCGAGCACGAAATCGGCTACGACCGCCTCGTCCTCGCCGCGGGCAGCGTCAACAAGTTGTTGCCGATCCCCGGCGTGCCCGAGTACGCCCATGGCTTCCGCGGTCTTGCCGAGGCGCTCTACCTGCGGGATCACGTCACCCGGCAGATAGAGCTCGCGGCCTCCGCCGAAGATCCGGCCGAACGCGACGCGCGCTGCACGTTCGTCGTGGTCGGCGCCGGCTACACCGGAACCGAAGTCGCCGCCCAGGGGCCGGCGTTCACCGCCGCGCTCGCCGCCCGGCACCCCGAACTGGACGGCCAGAAGATCCGCTGGCTGCTGCTGGACGTGGCCGGACGTGTCCTGCCGGAACTCGACCGCAGGCTCGGCGCCACCGCGGACGAGGTGTTGCGGGCGCGCGGCGTCGAGGTGCTGATGAAGACGTCGGTCGACAACGCCGACGCGAAGGGCGTCACGCTCACCTCCGGCGAATCCGTGCCGACCCGCACCCTCGTCTGGTGCGTCGGGGTCCGGCCGGATCCGCTGATCGAGGACCTGGGACTGGAGACGGCCAAGGGCAGGCTCGTCGTCACCACGCAACTCAACGTCCCCGGACGACGCGACGTCTACGCGTGCGGCGACGCGGCCGCCGTCCCGGATCTGACCAGACCGGGCGAATACACGCCGATGACGGCCCAGCACGCCGAGCGGCAGGGCAGGCTCGCCGGGCGGAACGTCGCCGCGTCACTGGGACACGGCTCGCACGGCACCTACCGGCACCACGATCTCGGCTTCGTCGTCGACCTCGGCGGTCATCAGGCCGCGGCGAATCCCTTGCACATCCCCCTTTCCGGGCTCGCCGCCAAGGCGGTCACGCGGGGGTACCACCTGCTGGCCATGCCGGGAAACCGGCTGCGCACCGCCACCGACTGGGCACTGGAGGCGGTGACGAAACGACAGACTGTCCAATTAGGACTCGTCAGGTCGGCGGCGGTACCGCTCGACACCGGCTCCCCGGAACCGCCCCGCCACTGAAGATCAGGCGCTCGCGCCACCGTCGAGGACGATGTCGTGCCCCACGACGTACGCGGATTCCTCGGAGGCCAGCCACAGCACCGCCGCGGCGATCTCCTCGACCGCGCCGATCCGGCCGAGCGGGATGACCGCGCCGAGCCGTTCGGCGCGGTCGGCCTCGGTGTCACCGGGCCGGAACGACATGCCGGTGTCGGTGGCGCCGGGGCTCACCGCGTTGATCCGGATCCCCTCGGCGATGTGGTCGCGGGCGGCGGTCCGGGTCAGCACGTCCACGGCGGCCTTCGAAGCGGCGTAGGCGGCCATTCCGGGGAGGCGGATGTGCGAGCCGATGTTGGACGCCATGTTGACGATGACTCCCCCGCCGCCCTCCCGCATCTGCGCGATCTCGTGCTTCATGGACAGCCAGGTCCCCGTGAGGTTGGTCTGCACGACGGCGCTGAAGCCGTCTTCGTCGAGGTCCGCGGTCGGCGCGGGGCTGCCGAGAATGCCCGCGTTGTTGAACGCGACGTCGAGTTTCCCGTGCCGCCGCACGGTCTCGGTGACGAGACGTTCGACTTCGGTGCCGACACTCACGTCGGCGGTCACCGCGTCGGCCGCGCCGCCTGCGGCCTCGATCTCCTTCACCGTCTGGCGCAGTTTCTCGCCGTCCCGGCCCGAAACGACGACCTGAGCGCCTTCGCGCGCGAAGGCCGCCGCCGTGGCGCGGCCGATCCCGGAACCTCCCCCGGTGACCAGGACGACCTTGCCGCTGAATCGCTTCCCCACAGTACCCAACTTTCTGGTCCGATCGTTCTATTATCAGTGCTGACGAGCGGCTTCGAGGACCGCGATGGCCTGCTTCGCCGTCGCCCGGACGCGTGCCGCGTGATCCAGCCCCTTGCCCAGGACCCGCATTCCCTGCAGGACGGTGAGCAGGAACCCGGCGAGCGCTTCCGGATCGGCGCCGGGGCCGATTTCGCCCTGCGCCTTCGCCCGGCTCAACGCCATCCGCAACGCCAGTTCGAGCGCGTCCCAGCTGCGCTCGACCACGCGCGCGACCTCGGGATCCTTCGGCAGCATTTCCATCGCGGCGTTGACCACGAAACAGCCTTTGCGCCCCGATTCGTCGAGGATCTCGGCGACATAGCGCTCGATGAGCCGCCGCACGCCGTCGAGGGCGGGCCCCGGTCCGGCGAAGTCCGCGACGAACCGCTCGTTGCCCCGGGCGATGTAGCGGTTCAAGGCTGTCAGGTACAGCTGATGCTTGGTACCGAACGTCGCGTAGAGGCTGGCCTTGCCGATGCCGAGTCCGGCGACGAGATCACTGACCGAGGTGGCCTCGTACCCCTGCCGCCAGAACAGTTCCAGCGCGGCATCGCAGGCCGCGTCGACGTCGAATTCCTTCACCCGGGACACGAGAGAAGCTTAGCCACATCTGGACCGATCGGTCAAGAAAGCTGGTCGGAGTCGTAGACCGACCGGGCCTTCTCCACCTTCGGCAGGTTCTCCGCCGACCAGTCCGCGAGGGTCGCGAACAGCGGCGCCAGGCTCCGGCCCAGGTCGCTGATCTCGTACTCGACCCGGGGCGGCACCTCCGCGTGATAGGTCCGCGTGAGGAGTCCGTCGCGTTCCAGTTGCCGCAGCCGCTGGGTCAGCACCTTCGGCGTGATCGTCCCGATCCGGCGCTCGAGTTCGACGAACCGCTGCCTGCCGAATTCGTTGAGCGCCCACAGGATCGGCGTCGTCCAGCGACTGAAGACGAGGTCGACCACCGGGGCGATCGAACAGGCCTGTTCCGGGGTGGTCGAAGCGTCGGCGCGCATGGAGCCACGGTACGCGGTTTGCCGAGTTGTCATGATCGAGACACCCCATCACCCCACCTATGCGCGTAACGTTCTGTTATGGACTTGACCACCGAAAGGCTCGTCGTCCGCGAGTGGTCCGAGGACGACGCCGAAGCCGCTCTGGCGATCTACGGCACCACTGACGTGACCCGCTGGCTCACCCCGGCGATGGACCGGGTCACCGACGCCGCGGCCATGCGTTCGGTTCTGCAGGCCTGGCAGCAGGCGCAGCCCAATCTCGTGCCCCCGCGCGGAAGATGGGCGGTGCAGCGCAAGGAAGACGGCGCCGTCGTCGGCGGACTGGGCATCCATCTGCTGCCGCCGTACGAAGAGGACCTGGAGATCAGCTGGCAGCTGCATCCGGACGCCTGGGGCGAGGGCTACGCCTCCGAGGCCGCCCGTGCGCTGCTCGGCTGGGCGTTCACCCAGGACACGGACGAGTTCTTCGCCGTCGCGCGGCCGAACAACGTGCGCGCCATCGCGACCGCGAAACGGCTCGGAATGGTCTGGGTCGGGGAAACCGAGAAGTACTACGGGCTTCGCCTGCAGGTGTACCGGATCCGGCACACCGACGTCCTCTAGCGGCGATCGTCCACACGGGACACTTCGCCCGTCGTCGAGACGGCCTGCCCCGCGCCGCGCCCGTCCGCCGTGGCGACGATCCGGCCCTGCTCGACGCGGACCGCGGCCTCGGTCTCGTCGCTGACCGCGAGCACCCCCGCCGACGCGGCCAGTGTCCCGGTCACGTCGCACACCACACGCACGCCCGGCCACGCCCGCTCCGGGAAGGCCTGCCGCAGACCGCCGCACAACTCCGCGACGATCAGCCGGGTCAGCGGGACGAGTTCGTCGGGCTCGCTGGTCACGACGGCGACGGTGACGTCGCCATCGTGGGCCCGGACGGCCTCCTCGGCCGCGGAGATCCGATGGGTGCCGAGCACGACGACCACGCCGTCGGCGGGCACGAACGGTTCGGCACGGACGAGGTCCACGGCCCCGGGCGGTGACCACGGCCGATCGGTGGCCTGCGCGGCGGGCGCGATCACCGGCGGCGCCCACCAGTCGTTGAAGGCCAGCCCCGCCAGCCGTTCGCCGGCGCTCACGACGTCGAAAGGTTCGACGAGACCTGGATCGGCGGCCGCCAGCTGGCCCGCCCCGTGCAGCACGGTCAGCACGGTCTCCGCGAGCCGGACACGACGTGGTACCGGCGCGCCCTCCGGGCGTTCCGGCGGGTCGAGCCGCTCCAGCGCGAGCCCGAGCAACAGCCCGTTGAGCTTGACCAGCTGCGCGAACGGGCGCCGGATCCGCTCGTCCGCGAGTACCTCCGGCATCAGGTCGCGCGCGAGGCCCGCCTGGTCCTCACCCAGGGGAAACGCCGCCATTCTCGCCCTGGCCAGCGCCCCCAGCGCGTCCTGGAGCGTCTCGCCCGGCACGGCGTGCGGCGCTCCGGCGGAGTGTTCCGCAAGCTCGGCGAGGACGGCGAAGTACAGCGCGCGTTTCCCGGGGAAGTTCGAGTAGACGGCGCCGCGGGTGAGCTCCGCCCGTTCGGCGATGACGTCGATCTTGGCGTCGCGGAAGCCCTGCTCCGCGAACTCGTCGCGCGCGGCGGCCAGCACCTTCGCGCGATTGCGCTCCTGCGTCTCCGCCCTGCTCAGCCGGACCATCACTCCCCCGTCGTTGCCTGCGGACCCGGATCAAGATACCTTGGGCATTCAGATGATGAGAACATCTGAATTGAACATCCGAACTGGGAGAGCCCTCTTGTCCGACGTTCCCGAGATCCACCTGACCGACCCTGAGGTCCTGCGCGATCCATTCACCGCGTACAGCCCGGTCCGCGAGCGCTCCCCGATCGCCAAGCTCGTCGCGCCGGGGCTCGAAATGTGGGCGATCCTGCGCCACGAAGAGGCGCGGAAGATGCTGAGCGACCCGCGCTTCGCGCTGAGCCCGGCCAGCTACCAGCGAATGGAGATCCCCGAGCACTGCCGTCCGTACATGCGGAGCATGCAGGAGGTCGAAGGCCCGGAACACGTCCGGCTCCGGCGCCTCGTGGCCCCCGCGTTCACCCCGCGCAAGGCCGCCGCGCTCCGTCCGGGGATCGAGCGGCTCGTGGACGACCTCCTCGACAGCCTCGCCGGAGAAGAGCGGATCGACCTGGTCACGGCCTTCGCGCGCCCGCTTCCGGTCGACGTGATCTGCGCCTTGGTCGGCATCGCCGAAGCGGACCGCCCACGCTGGCGCGAGTACGGGACGATGGTCGCGGCGGGCGACGGCCCGGGACTCTCGAAGGCGGTCCCGGCGATCGTCGAGGACTCGCTCGCCGCCATCGAGAAACGGAAGCTCGAGCCCGCCGAGGACGTCGTCTCGCAACTTCTTCAGATCCAGGCCGAAGACGGCGACAGGCTCAGCGAAACCGAACTGGTCGCCTTGGTCTGGCAACTGGTCCTGGGCGGTCAGGTGCCCGGCAACCTCATCGCCAACGCCGTCGAAATCCTGCTCTCCCACCCCGCACAGCTGGCCGAGCTCCGCGAAGACCCGGCTCTCATGCCCGGCGCGGTCGAGGAACTGATGCGCTGGTGCAGCCCGCAACTCCTGACGGTCCCCCGCATCACCACCACGGACGTCCGGATCGGCGACGTCGCGATCCCCGAAGGAGCACCGGTCACCGTCGCGATCGCCGCGGTGAACCGGGATCCGAGGGCGTTCCCCGAACCGGACGTCTTCGACATCCGGCGCGCGGCGGGGCCCGCCTGGCACCTGGCGTTCGCGCACGGACCGCATTTCTGTCTCGGCGCCTCGCTGGCCAGGGTCCAGACCGAAGTCGCGCTCACCGCGCTACTGCGCCGTTTTCCCGATCTGGCGCTCGCCGACGGCCTGCTGCGGATCCCGGATCCGGGCACCTGGCGGTTGAACGCACTGCCGGTCACGCTGCATGCGACGGTTGCAAACTGAAACACGTTCTAATAATGTGACCGGCTGTGAGACACGGGATAGTGCTGTTCACCAGTGACCGGGGCATCACTCCGGCGGCCGCCGCCCAGGCTGCGGAGGCCGCGGGCTTCGACGCCTTCCACGTGCCCGAACACACGCACATCCCGGTCAAACGGGAGGCCCCGCATCCGCGCACCGGCGATGCGTCGCTGCCCGACGATCGCTACCTGCGCACGCTGGACCCGTGGGTCGCGCTGGCCACGGCGGCGTCGGTGACCACGCGGATCCGGCTCGCGACGGCGGTCGCCCTCCCGGTCGAGAGCGATCCGATCACGCTGGCGAAGACGATCGCCAGCCTCGATCACCTCTCGGCCGGGCGGGTCACCCTCGGCGTCGGCTTCGGCTGGAACGTCGACGAACTGGCCGATCACGGCGTCCCCGGCGGCAAGCGGCGGACGGTCCTGCGCGAGTACCTGGAGGCGATGCGCGCGCTCTGGACGGACGACGAAGCCTCGTACGCGGGTGAGTTCGTCTCGTTCGGCGCGAGCTGGGCGTGGCCGAAACCGGCGCAAGCCCACATCCCGGTGATCGTCGGCGCGGGCGGGACGGAGAAGACGTTCCGCTGGATCGCGAAGTCCGCCGACGGCTGGCTCACCACCCCGGGCGACACGGACATCGAGGACAAGGCGCGGCGCCTGCGCGAGATCTGGCGCGAAGAGGGCCGCTCCGGCGAGCCGGAGATTTCGGCGCTCGGCGTCCGCCCGGATCCGGAGAACCTGGCCAAACTGGAGGCGGCCGGGGTCACCGAGACGATCTTCGGCCTCCCGGACCGGTCCCCCGAGGAGGTCGAAGCCTGGCTTCAGCGCCTCGCCGGGAAGCTCGGCCTCAGCGCTGGGAATCGATGAGGTAGCGCCCGTCCTGCTGCACCATGACGAAGGTCGCTTTCTCCGTCATGGTCCCGCCCGCGGCCCTGGTGTAGGTGAGCGTCACCGACACCGTGTTCCCGGATTCGACGACGTTCGACACCGCCACCCCGCGGTAGTCCTTCCAGAAGTTCGAGTAGCGCTCGAAGCTCTGGTTCTTGGTGCGCTTGAAGTTGTCGGTCAGCGTCGCGAACCCGGCCTGGAGATTCCCCGGGATGAGCGAGTAGTACGCCGAAAGCGCCTGGCCGGGCGTCTGCGCCGGAGGCGGCGGAGCCGAAGACGACGTGGCCGGGGGCGGTGACGACGACGGAGGCGCCGAAGAGGACGGCGGCGGTTCGGCGGCGGTCGACGGCGGCGGGGTGACGGCCTGCGACTGCGAGGCCGGCGGCGGTGCCGCGTCCGTCGGGGTGTCCTCGCCGCGCGTGAGCACGACGACCACGGCCGCGGCGATGGCGGCGAGCACCAGGAACCCGGCGAGTACGCCGATCAGCATGCCCTTGCGCGCCTTCGGTGGCGGCTCCTCGGCGACGAGCGTCGTCGGATCCCCCGCCGCCAGGGCCCGCAGCTCCCGCTCGGTCTCGGTCATCGTCGGCCTGCTGTCCGGCCGGACGTCGAGGAGACGGGTCAGCAGCGGCGTCAGGATGCCGGACTTGACCGGCGGGGTGATCTCCCCGCTCGACGCGCGGTACAGCAACGCGATCGGGTTCTCCGCCGTGCCGTAGGGCGTGCCGCCTTCGAGCGCGGTGTACAGCGTCGCGCCGAGCGAGAACACGTCGGAAGCGGAAGTGGCGTCCTCACCTCGGGCGACCTCGGGCGCCAGGAACGCCGGCGTCCCGGAGATTTCGCCGGTCGCGGTGAGCTGGACGTCGCCCATCGCCCGCGAGATCCCGAAGTCGGTGATCTTGACGGTGTCGTCCTCGCCGAGCAGGACGTTGCCGGGCTTGATGTCGCGGTGCACGATGCCCGCCCGGTGCGCGGCCGCCAGCGCCGAGCACAACTGGATGGCGAGGCGGATGACGTCGTCGACCTCCATCGGCCCTTCGCGCAGTTTGTCCGCGAGGCTGATCGAGGGGAGATACTCCATGATGATCCACGGGCGGTCCTGCTCGTCGATCACGCCGAAGACGGTGATGGCGTGCGGATGCACCAGCCGGGCGGCGATCCTGGCCTCGCGCAGCGCGCGGTTCTTGGCCTCGTCGGCCTTCTGCTCCCCTTGTCCGTGCGGCAGAAGGAGTTCCTTGACCGCGACCGTGCGCTCCAGGTTGTCGTCGCGCGCCCGCCACACGGTGCCCATCGAGCCACCACCGACGGGCTCGATGAGATCGAACCGGTCGGCGAGGCGGCGGATCTCCTCCATTATCGACGTCCCCCTGGAGCTGTGGTGTTCGCGCGAACCTTGCCAGCATGCCAGGAACGCGCCGGGACGCAGGACCCGGCACGGTCGTTTCCGTCGCGGTGTCGGTCACGTCGGGGGCTGGGCCGTTCAGCGGAACCCCACCCCATCGGCTGCCCGAAAGTTCGTATCCCGGACGGCTGGGGACGCACTTTACTTCTTCGGTGTGGCCTGATCTCGAGAAAGGGCGGCGATGCGAGAACCCCTTGGCGGACGCGGAGTGCTCGAAGGCGCCTTCGCCTTGCTCGAAGCGCTCAACGAGCACGGCGGGCAGGCCGGGCTGACCCAGCTCGTGCGGGCCACCGGGCTCCCGAAGACCACCGTGCACCGGCTCCTCGAACAGCTGGCCGACCTCGGCGCGGTCGAGCGTGCGGACCGCAACTACCGGATCGGCTCGCGGGTGTTCCGGCTCGGCCGGTTCTGGCAGCCCGAACTGCGGGACCTGGCCAAGGAGTGGCTGCCGGTGCTTTCGGCGCGGATGCGCGTCAGCCTCGTGCTCGTGGTCCCGCGGGAGGGCCGCGCACTGGTCGCGGCGGGCGCCGTCCTGCCCTCCGACGACGTCCCCGTGTGGCCGGGCAGCCCGCTGCCACCCGGGACCGCCGCCGGACGGCTCCTCGCCGCCCATCACGCCGCACTCGCGGAACCGGACGCCGACGCGCTGGAGATCCGGTCGGCCGGGTACGCGGCCGAATCGGAAACCATCACGGCCGGGCTCGGCTGCGCCGCCGTCGGCATCAGGACTCCGGACGGCCGGGTCGGCGCGGCACTCGCCGCCGTCCTGCCCGCCCGGCGCGACCCGCTTTCGGCGGTCGCCGGACTGGCGCGCACCGCGCGTTCCTTCAGCGCCGCGCTCGCCGAGTACTCGCAACCGAACCGGGCCGGGTGAGGTGGTCGTGCCCTGTCCACCCGAAGTACGTGATGGCCCCCTTCCTTGCGTCTAGCGCAGTGAAGGGGTCCTTCCTGTACTTGGGGAAGGTCGTCTACGGACGCGCGTCCGCGGTCCCGACCGCGCCGCCGCTCAGCAACGCGAGACTGCGCTCGGCCTCCGCGACGGCGGAGCCGCGCTCGACGTGACCGTCGATCACGAGCGTGGCCAGCCCGTGGAGCAAGCACCACAGGGTGACGGCGAAGCCGCCCGGATCGCTCCGCTCCCCCACTCGCCCGGCCAGCACCGCGCACGTCTCCCGGTGCGCCTCGGCGAGTTCCGGATGCGCGGCGCGGTCGCCGATCCCGGCCCCCGCCATCAACCGGTACAACGCGGGATTCTCCAGCGCGAAGCCGAGATAGGAATGCCCGAGCGCGGTCACCGTCCCGGCGCCGCAGCCCCGCAAAGCGGCCTGCAATTCGGCGTGTCCCTCCAGCGCGACGGCCACCAGCAGCGCGTCCTTGTCGCGGAAATGGCGGTACGGCGCCGCGGTGGAAGCGCCCACCTTCGCGACCGCGCCGCGCAGGCTCACCCCCTCGGGACCCCGCTCGACGAGCACCTCACGCGCGGCCATGACGAGCGCACGACGAAGGTCCCCATGGTGATAGGAACGTTTGACGACCATGGCGGACCCCCCAGCCCTTGATGCCACGCGAACGTCTCACCTTAGCGGAGGGGGAGCCGAAGGACGCCATACCCGCATCTGACGCGACGAAGGGGCCCTTCACCGCGTGACATGCGGTGAAGGGCCCCTTCAGCTCACGGGTGATCGGCGAGATCGTTCGCCGCGACGTACCCGAACGTCATCGCCGGGCCGATCGTCGACCCGGCTCCCGCGTAGCTGGGGCCCATCACCGCCGCGCTGGCGTTCCCGGCGGCGTACAGGCCGGAGATGACCGAACCGTCCGCCCGCAGGACCCGCGCCCGCGCGTCGGTGCGCATCCCGCCCTTGGTGCCGAGGTCGCCCGGGACGATCTTGAACGCGTAGAACGGCGGTTCCCAGAGCGGGGCGAGGCACGAGTTCGGCAGGACATAGGGATCGGTGTAGTAGTGGTCGTAGGCACTGGCGCCCCGCCGGAAGTCACTGTCCACACCGGACAGTGCCTGGCCGTTGAACCGGTTCACCGTGGCGCGCAACGCCTTCGACGGAACACCGATCGCGCTGCCGAGCGCCTCCACGGTCCACGCCTTCTTGACCGCGCCCGCCGAGTACCACTCGTCGGGAAGCGGCAGCAGCGGCGCGACGTCGCGGAAGAGATACCGGTTGCGGTAATGCTGGTCGACGACCAGCCACGCCGGGATGGTCGGCGAAGTCGGGTTCCGGTCGTACATCGTGTGCACGACGTCGCTGTACGGCGCCGCTTCGTTGACGAACCGTTTGCCCGCCGCGTCCACCATCAGCCCGCCGGGCAGGGTCCGCTCGGCGAGGCAGAAGTACGGCTCGCCGGGCAGCGGGATCGCCGGGCCCCACCAGGCGTCGTCCATCAGGTCCAGTGCCGCGCCTGCCCGCTTTCCGGCCAGGATCCCGTCTCCGGTGTTCGACCGGGCGCCGACCGTCCACTGTGTACCGATCGGCTGGCGCTGGTACTCCGCCCGCATGGCGGCATTGTGCTCGAACCCGCCGGAGCCGACGATGACACCGCGCCGGGCCTTGACGACGCCACCCGCGACGGTCACTCCGGTGACCTTCCCGTTCTCGATGACGAGATCGGTCAACGGCGTGTTCAGCAAGACCGGCACACCGGCGCGCTGCAGCCCGGCCCGCAGTCCCGCGGCCAGTGATTGGCCCATGGTGAGCGGTTTCTGCCTGGCGAGCGCGGCGGCGGTGCCGCGGGCGAGGCAGGCGGCGGCCACCGCGGCACCCTTCGGATTGACCGCGGCCAGCGCGAGCCATTTGTAGTCGGCGCTGAAGACGACCATTCCCGCGGGCGTGGCGAGATAAGGCGGGTTCAGGTTGGCCAGTTCGGCACCGAGGACGTTCCCGTCGAGCTGGTCCGGTTCGATCGAGCGGCCGTCCGGCATCCCGCCGGGCAGTTCCGGGTAGTAGTCGCTGTAGCCCTCCATCCACCGGAACCGCAGCGGGCTGTTGGCCATCACGAACGAGAGCATCGCCGGGCCGTCGGCGAGGAACGCCTGCTGCCGCGAGGCGGGGATCGACGGGCCGACCACGGCGGCCAGGTACCGCGCGGCCTGGTCCGGGGTGTCACGGACGCCGGCCGCGGCCAGCACCGAATTGCACGGAATCCAGATCCCCGCCCCCGAGCGGGCCGCCGAACCGCCGAACTTCGCCGCCTTCTCCAGTACGACGCAGCTGAGCCCGCGTTTGGCCGCCGTCAGCGCGGCGGTCATCCCCGCCGCGCCCGCGCCGACCACGACGACGTCGTACTCGCCGATCACCGCGGCGCTCGCCGTGGCCGTCCCGGCGAACGGCAGGCCCGAAGCGAGCGCGAGCCCGGCGCTGCCGCGCAGAACCTGGCGCCGGGAAAGTCGGGGGTCGGGCTTCATGGGGCCTCCTCGCGTGGCGATCGAGCGAGGTCATGTTCTCCAGCCGGAGGCAAAAGTGAAACAAGTTCTACCCGCTTGGAGCAGGCGCGGCCGCCCGCACTCGGCCGGTCACCTCAACCGGCGCGGGCATTCGGGCCAACTCCTCACCCCAGGGCGCGGACCAGGTCCAGCGCGCGGCCGAGGGTGGTGAGCCGGTCGGCGACCGTCTCCCCCGCCGGGTACAGCCGGACCGTGTCGACCCCGGCGTCACGCCAGACGCGCAGCCGCTCCGCCACCATCGGTTCGGTGCCGATCAGCGTCGTGCCGAGCACCATCTCGTCGGTCACCAGCGCGGCGGCGCCTTCGCGGTCGCCCGACTGCCAGCGCTCGCGCACCGCCGCCGCGACCTCGGCCCAGCCCTGCCTGCTGTAGGCGTTGTTGTAGAAGTTCGTTTTCGCCGAACCCATCCCGCCGAGACTGAACGCCAGTTCGGCCTTGCGGCCCGCGACCATCCCTCGCAACTCGTCCTCGTCGCGGGCGAAGGCGACCTCGGCGCCTTGGCAGACCTCCAGGTCCGCCCGCGTCCGGCCCGCCTTCGCGAGACCTGCGTCGAGATGCGAGAAGTAGGCCTGCGCCCCTTCCGGGACGAAACTGGTGCCCAGCCAGCCGTCCGCGATCTCACCGGTCAGCTCCAGCAGCTTCGGCGAGAGCGTGGCCAAGTGGATCGGGATGTCCGGATTCGGCGTCGTCGACAGCCGCATCGGCCTGGTCTCACCCGGCAGCGGGATCTCGAACTCCTTGCCGGAGTGCGAGATCTTCTCCCCCGCGAACGCCTGACGGATGATCGCGACCGTCTCCCGCATCCGCGTCAGCGGCCGGGCGAACGAAACGCCGTGGAGGCCCTCGATCACTTGCGGCCCCGAGGCGCCGAGCCCGAGGGCGAACCGGCCGTCGGACAGCATCGAGAGGGTCAGCGCGGCCTGCGCGATCGCGACCGGGCTCCGCGTGCCGAGCTGGATGATCCCGGAGCCGAGCCGGATCCGCTCGGTCCGCGCGGCGAGATACCCGAGCACCGACGGAGCGTCCGAACCCCACGCTTCGGCGACCCAGCAGTCGTCGAGACCGAGCTTCTCCGCCTCCAGCACGAAATCCAGCGTCTCCCGCCAGCCGCGCGAGGCCTCGACCGTGGTCGCCGTCCGCATCACGCGCGCGCCGCCTCGGCCCGCTCCTTGATCGCGGCGAGGGTCCCGGTCATCGCGTTCTCGAATTCACGCAGCCGGACGAAGACGATCTTCTCCTCCTTGCCCGGCATCTGGTCGATGGCCAGCGACAGGCCGGACCGCCCCGGCCCCAGCTGCATCCACTGCCGGAGCTTCGTACCGCCGTTCTCGGCCTCCAGCGTGAAGCGCCACAACGCCGTCGGCGTCTCGGGGTCGTGCACCGCCCACGTGAACACGCGCGGCTCGTCGCATTCGACGACGTGCGACGTCGTCTCCCATTCGCCGAGCGCGTCGTGCCTGCTGCGGCCGACGAACCGCCTGCCGACCGCGGCGTCACCGTCCTCGCCGTCGCACCAGTCGACCGACTGGAGTTCCCCGCTCATCTCCGGCATCAGCCGGACGTCGGAGACGATCGACCAGACCCGCTCCGGGACGGCATCGACCCAGGCCTCGACCTCGACCGTCGGTTTGTCGGCGTACTTGGCGCCCGTCCACTCCATCGTGGTCGCCCTCCCGTGCTCGTGACCTCGATAGTTGCGTAGATGGACTTACCTTGTCAAACCCTCCTGCGCGGCGAAGCGGCGCACCACGTCGGGGCGGTTCGCGAGCTTCGGCGGGTAGCCGGACCCGAGCCGTGCCCGCGTGTTCTCGGCGGTGAGCGGCCCGGCACAGTGCGCGCAGACGACCTCCGCGTGCGTGTCGTGCCCGCAGGTGTCGTGGTGGAGGGTGATCGGCGGCCCGCTTTCCTCGGCGAGCCAGCGGTCGCCCCAGCGCGACATCGCGGCGAGGACACCGTAGAAATCCGCGCCCTTCTCGGTCAGCACGTAGTCGTAACGGACCGGGTCGGTCTGGTAGGCGCGCTTCTCCAGCAACCCCTCGCCGACCAGGCGGCGCAGCCGGTCGGCGAGGGTGTTCCGCGCGATGCCGAGTTCCTGCTGAAACTCGTCGAACCTGCGGATCCCGTAGAACGCCTCCCGCAGGACCAGCGGCGTCCACCAGTCGCCGAGCAGGTCCATGGTGCGCGCGATCGAGCACGGCCACTGCGCGAACGAAGTCCGTTTCATGTCCGCGAGCCTACGCCCGGTGAAATTGATCCGGTCATTCCTCCACCTATTCCCCGGCGCTCAGGCGCTGGCACGAAATGTTGCGATCCGGTCAAGAAGATCCCGCGCATTGATATCGCCGACCCGCTTCCGCACGCATTCCGACAGCGGCCGTAAACGGTCCCGCGTCCGCGCGGAACGGATTCCGCCGGCGATCTCCATCGCGGACAGGCCGACCTCGGCCGCGCGATCGAGGTCGCCTTCCAAGGCGTGGTCGACGGCGAGCCAGATCATCGTCAGCGACCGGCTGCGGACCATGTCCGGGCCGTAGCCCTCGATGGCCTCGGTGAGCGCGGGGATGGCCTCCCGGCTGTGGCGGACGTCGACGAGCCTGGCGAGTTCGGTGCGCACGGTGCCGATCATCGCGGCCAGGTCGTTGGCCGCGAAGAAGGCGGACCACGACGGGACGGTGTCCCCGAGGGAATTGGCGAACTGTTCCGGGGCAAGGGAAAGCTTGTCCAGCGCCTGGCGGACGTCACCGAGGAGCGCGTAGGCCCATGCCTCGTTCGCCGAAAGGATCGCCTGCGAAAGCGGCCTTCCCGCCCTGCGTGCGGCGAGCTGCCCCTTACCGAACTGTTCGAGCGCCTCAGCCGGCGAGCGGTGATGCAGGTACATCCGGCCGAGCCGGTAGTGGATGTTGGCGGTGAGGTCGTCGTTGCCCGCTTCCGCCGCCAGTTCGAGCGCACGGCGGAAGTGCCGCTCCGCCCTGATCGGGCGGCCGGAGTCGAATTCCGTCCAGCCCTGCAGGTTGTGCAGATCCGCGACCACGCCCGCCAGGCGCCGGGCCTGCGTCTCGGACATCATTCCCCGTCGCAGAGCGGCTCCGTAGGGCTCCAGCACCCGCAGCAGTTCCCGGCAGGACCCGCCGCCTTCCCGATAGTCGCGCGCCCGGAGTGCGGCGATGACGCCCTCCAGCCGATCGATGTCGGCCCGCCCGACACGCATCGGGAGCCGGTCAATCACGGCGGCGCCCCTGGACGCGCGGCACCGCCGGTTCGGTACCGGCGCCGGACGGGGCCGGCACTCGTCCCGGAACGGCTCGCCGCCGCGGCCCGTAAACCGCATCACGCCGCACCGGCTCTTCTCTTGGAATGGCGACGGTGATTCGTACGCCCATTGTCAGTCCCCTCCCGATCCGCAACGATCCAATTCGCCGAGGTCCAGGACGGATCCACGCCGGTCTCCGAGAAATACTTGAACGACGCAGGATGATGTTAACCGCGAGAATTACCGATTCACTCCGCCGAATGGTTGGCTATTTTCATTCACCGGAATATGCACGTGCGGAATCTCTTTCTTTTGCACGAATGATCACATTTCCCGCTTGCTCACCGCACGTGCACGGCCGGAACCGTCCGTGAGCACGTGAGACACAGCTCTCAGCCGAACGTGTGAAAGTTGTCGACTCGGGTCACGAAAAGGCTTCACATTGCGTTATCAATAGCTGAAGATCAACAGCAACCGAACGTAAGGGGCTGAAGCGTTGGACAAGGAAAACGACCTCATCCGGGGGACGATCGTCTTCGGCCTGCGCACTTTCGGTGCGGACCCCCTCCCCGTCAACGCCGACCTCGAGTACGACCCCGAAGATCCCTACGCCGTCGTGGTGGCCTACCACTCGGGCGGCGGGACGGTCCGCTGGATGTTCGGCCGTGACCTGCTCGCGGACGGCCTCCTCACTCCATCGGGTGAGGGCGACGTGATCATCAGCCCGGCCGACGACACCTCGATCGTGATCTTCGCCCTCAGCGCACCCGACGGCTGCGCGGTCCTCGAAGCGCAGGCGCAGGAACTGGCCGAGTTCCTCGACCGCACCTACGACGTCGTGCCCGCCGGTTCCGAGCCGGAGTGGTTCGACTTCGACCAGGAGATCGGCAAGCTCGTCACCGAGTCCTGAGGCCCGGACCGCAACCAGAGGACTAAACCCGCCGGTACCGGGCGCCAGGGTGGTCGTCACGCAGCCGCACCTGGCCCGGTTCGTAGATGCTCTCCCGCAGGGTGTCGCCCTCGTAGTCCTCCCACACCAGCCCTCGCCGCCGCAGTTCAGGCACCACGAGGTCGATGAAGTCGGCGAAGGTGCCCGGCGTGGTCGCGTAGGCGACGTTGAAGCCGTCGACGTCGGCCTCGTCGATCCACCGCTCGAGTTCGTCGGCCACGGTCGCGGGCGAGCCGACGATCACCGGGCCGAGTCCGCCGATGCCGAGGAACTTCCCGATCTCCTCCGGCGTCCAGGTCCGCGTCGGATCGGCCTTGGAGAAGTTCTCCACCACCGACTGGATCGCCTCGCTGTGCACGTGTTCGAGGATTTCGGTCGGCGAATAGCCGGAAAGGTCGATGCCGGTCCAGCCGCCGAACAGGGTGAGCGCCCCTTCGTAACTCGCCCGGCCGAGGTAGTCGCGGAACTTCTCCTGCGCGGCCTCGTCGGTCTCGGCGACGATCGGGGTCACCAGCGCGAAGAACTTGACGCTCTCCGGATCCCGGCCGAAGTCCGCGGCCTGACGGCGGACGTCGGCCACGTTCCGGCCGACGACGTCGGTCGAATGGCCCATGATGAACACCGCTTCGGCGTGTTTGGCGGCGAAGGAGCGCCCCTTGGTCGACGTCCCGGCCTGATAGAGCACCGGTGTCCGCTGTGGCGACGGCTCGGCGAGGAACACGCCGGGAACCGAGTAGTACTCCCCCTTGTGTTCGATGGGGTGGACCTTGTCCGGATCGGCGTACCGGCCGGTGGACTTGTCCGCGAGCACGGCGTCGTCCTCCCAGGAGGACTCCCACAGTTTGTAGGTGACCTCGAGGAACTCCTCGCCGATGTCGTACCGGTTGTCGTGGGTGATCTGCTGGTCGAGACCGAGGTTCACCGCCGCGCTGTCCAAATAGGACGTCACGATGTTCCAGGCGACCCGGCCCTTGGTCAGATGGTCGAGAGTGGTGAACTTGCGCGCCAGGGCATACGGCTGTTCGTAGGTGAGGGAAACCGTGACACCGAACCCGAGGTGCTTCGTGACCGCGGCCATCGCCGAAACCGACAGCAGCGGATCGTTCACCGGGACCTGCGTGCCCGTGCCCACCGCGGGATCCCGCGAATCGCGGTAGACGTCGTAGACCCCGAGGACGTCGGCGAGGAAAAGGCCGTCGAATTTACCGCGCTCCAGCAGTTTCGCCAGTTCGGTCCAGTATTCGAGATCCTTGTACCGATGGGCCTGATCGTCGGGATGGGTCCACACGCCGGGGGCGAGATGGCCCGTGACGGCCATGTCGAAAGCGTTGAGACGAATTCGTTTCGCGGGCATGGACGAAAGGAAACCCAGCGGCGGCCGGACCGGTCAACGAGGTCTCACCAGCCGGGAGCCGGGTGGCGGCACCGCCCGCGCGATGCCGCCACCCGAGCCGGTCAGCCGAGTTCGCGGAGACCCGGGACGACCTGCTCGGAGAACGAGCGCAGGAAACGCTCCTGGTCGTGGCCGGGGCCGTGGAAGACGAGGTGGTTGAAGCCCGCTTCGACGTACGGCTTGATCTGCTCGACGGCGTCGGCCGGGTCGGAGGTGACGATCCAGCGCTTCGCGACCTGCTCGATCGGCAGCGCGTCCGCGGCCTTCTCCATTTCGGACGGGTCCTCGATGCCCGCCTTCTGCTCCGGCGTCAGCGAGAGCGGCGCCCAGAACCGGGTGTTCTCCAGCGCCTGCGCCGGATCCGGGTCGTAGGACAGCTTGATCTCGATCATCTTGTCGATGTCGCCGGTGCTCCGGCCGACCTGCTCCGCGCCCTCCGCGACCGCGGGCAGCAGCTTGTCGGTGTAGAGGTCCATCCCCTTGCCGCTGGTGCAGATGAAACCGTCGCCCTGCTTGCCGACGTACTTCGCCATCACCGGACCGCCCGCCGCGATGTAGATCGGCACGCCGCCCTCGGGTCGGTCGTACACGGTGGCGTCGGTGGTCTGGTAGTACTCGCCCTCGAACGTGACGCGCTCTTCGGACCACAGTTTGCGCATCAGCTCGATCGCCTCGCGCAGCCGCGCGAACCGCTCTTTGAACGCGGGCCACTCGATCCGCGCGACCGCGACCTCGTTGAGCGCCTCGCCGCTGCCGACCCCGAGCAGTACCCGGCCGGGGTACAGGCTGCCGAGGGTGCCGAACGCCTGCGCCACCACGGCCGGGTTGTAGCGGAAGGTCGCCGTCAGCACGCTGGTGCCGAGAACCACCCGCTCGGTGCGCTCGCCGACCGCCGCCATCCACGCGAACGAGAACGGCGCGTGCCCGCCCTGGTGCCGCCAGGGCTGGAAATGGTCGCTGACCATCACGCTGTCCAGCCCGACCTGCTCGGCGAGCACGGAGTACTCGACGAGGTCGCGCGGGCCGAACTGCTCGGCCGACGCCTTGTAACCGATCTTCAGTGCCATCCGGGGTCACCACCTGGGCTCTTGGGTTGTTCCGCTTTTCACCTTGGCACAGAGTCGATCGGGTCCGCCCATGGATCGGCTTCGCCGCTGTGTCGGGAACGCCACTCGGGCAACGGGAATGCGGTGCCGAGCACCTCGTCCGGACGTGGAAAGGCCCCGTGCCCACCCTCGCCTTCCGGGACCGGCACGTGGTGATGAACTGTGCCGTTTGCGCCGTCACCTGTGCGCCGTGCTGGGCTGAGTTGTGATCGGGGAGTCGAACCCCACGCTGCCCGCCACGTACCAGGAGGTGAGCCGGTGTACCGCCGGCTCTCGGCTTGTGCCCGCTTCCCGGAGGGCTACCTGCTTTCCACGTTCAGTCCAGGAGGTCGGTCTCCCAGTTGGTGCGCTGGATCTCGACGTCGACCACCCGGATCTCGCCGGCGACCCGGTCCGCGCGGGACCGCAGCTCCGCGACCGGAAGCGCGGAGAGATACCGGAGTTCCGAGCGGAGCTGACGGCCGTAGCCGCTTTGGTTGCGGCCCGCCGCGGCGTCGGCGGCCGCGGTGAGGACGCCGTGCCTGAGCCGGAGGACGTCGCGGTGCGCGATCGCGTCGGTGATCGTGCCTTCCCCGAGCGGGGTCGCGGCGTTGGTCCGGTTGATCCGCTGGATCAGCGATTCCAGGTCGCCCAGCGCGGTTTCGACGTCGACGAGGAGCGCGGACGCGTCCTCCGCCGGTTCCTCGCCCTCTTGGTGGCGTGCGTTGTCGACGATCCGGGAGCGCAGCGCCTCCACCTTCTTCGTCGCGTCGGCGCGCAGAGCGAGCGCTTCGGCCAGTTTGATCCGGGACATGCCGGGAAGTATCACGAAGATCGACGGCCGGGGCATCCGGTTTTTCAGCCCGCCAGGGAATGCTTCCGGTAGTCCTCACCGGGCTCGGTGTACTCGAGCCCGTTCTCGTCCATGGCGTTGAAGACGGTGAACCGCCCGCCCGGGAACACGAAGCCGAGCGCCACCATGCTCCCGGCCACACCCTTGTACAGGGATTCGAGCAGTTCGACGTCCTGGAGCACCTGACCCTCCAAAGCGGACAGTTCGGGGTAGATGTCCTGCCGCCACCGGAGCGGACTCGGTTCGGCCGGATCGCCCCAGTTCCATTCCGCCTTGCCGAACGGGTCGATCGTGTTCCAGGTGAGGGAAACCTCGTCGAACTTCCAGTGCGTGATCTCCAGCCGTTCGTCCCCGAAGTCCAGCACGACCGGCGCGTCCTGAAGCCATTCGCCGTATTTGACGTACCAGGTCAGGTGGACGTGCTGGAGCCGCTTGCCCACCAGTGCGCGCAACCGGTCCCCGTGCGCCCTCCGGATCTCCTTGAGTCCGGAGAGCCACACGGGTTCGTAACCCTCGATGTCGAAGAAAGCCATCCGGCGAGTATGCCGGTGATCAGCAGGAACTCGGCACCGGTTTCCCGGCGAGCCGATCGTTGACATAGGCCAGCGCGCCGGGTGCGCCCTGGACCGCGACGGTGACGTGCTCGCCGACGGGGATCCGGTCGTACTTGATCTTCACGCCCGCCGCGCAGTACTTCGCGACCAGCTTGTCGACCGGCGGGATCGGCGTCAGTTCATCGAAGATCCCTTGGTAGAAGTACGTCGGCGAACCCGGTTCGTGCCCGCCCATGACGTTCTCGGCGATCACCCGTTTCACCGCCGGGACGTCGAGCAGTTCCGGCACGGTCACGTAATCGGCCATGCGACGGAACGCCTGCCCGACACTGAACTGGTCGATGCACTGCTTCCCGACCTCGGCGAACGCCGCCTTGCCGCGCGCGTTGAGCAGAGTGGCGAGGTCGATCTCCGGATACGCCCTGCTGAGTCCGACGGCCGCTCCGATGTAGACACCCGACAACGGTCCGCCGTCGATCTGCCGCGCGATGTAGCCCATGTCGGCCGGGACCCCGCCCGCCGCGACACCGGCGAACTTCAGCTCCGGCGCGTACGACGGCTGGATCTCGTTGGCCCACTGGCTCGCCAGCGCGCCACCGGAATAGCCCATCAACGCGGTCGGCGTGGCCGCGCCGTTCAGTCGCGCGGGCGCGAACCGTTGTGCCGCACGGATTCCGTCGAGGACGCCGTGCGCGGTGTTGAGCCCGGCCGTCCATTGTGAATCGGGTCCCTGGTAGTCCGCGGTGACGACGGTGTGCCCGGCCGCGAGCAGCGGCACCATCAGGGCGAGTTCCTCGGCGGGCAGGGCCAGCCCGGTCCGGAGCACGTACGACGGCGCGCAATCGGTGGTGAGACCGTCCTGCGCGGTCTGGTAGGAGACGAGTTTGCGCGGCCCCGGCGGCGGGACGAGCGGCTGCAGGACGGTCGCGACGTCGGCGATCGGCCTGCCCCGGGTGTCGGTGGACTTGTACTTGACCTGCCAGGCCCGGATCGGGAGCGGCAGGGCGAGCGCCCGGACGGTGACCGGCCGGGAGTCGAGCACGGTGCCCGGCGCGACGTCGGGGAACGGCGACGGCTGGGCGTAGAAGGGATCGTTCCGGGGATTCTGCGGGAAATCGGCGGCACGGACGGGTGGCGCGGCGACCACCAGGGTGGCGAGGGCGACGAAGGCTGCGGCCAGGACGGCCATGGCGCGGCGCACGTCGACGGTGACTGCGAACACGGGACCTCCAACTCAATACCGAGCGGTATCGAGTTGTCTGAGTACCATATGGGCCAGATCACAGTCAATGTTCAGAACCCGAGTTCAGCGGGTTGTACCCTCCGGATCCATGGCCGCTTCCCGTCCTCCCCGCACCCGCCCGAGCCGGGCCGAAACCCGGCGGCGCGTGCTCGACGCGGCGACCGCCGTGTTCGCCCGTCAAGGCATCGCGGGAACTTCGCTCAACGACATCGCGGCCGAAGCCGGGCTCACCAAGGGCGCCGTGTACTCCAACTTCAGCGGCCGCGACGATCTGGTGCTGACCATCATGGAAGAGCACATCGTCGAGCGGATGGGCGCCGCCACCGCGGTCTTCGACGAGATCGCCGATCTGGAGGAGGCGACGGCCGAGGCGGGTGCCCGGTTGCTGAGCGGAATCGGCACCGACGCCACCTGGCATCGGCTGCTGCTGGAGTACTGGGGCCTGGCGATGCGGGATCCGGCGATCCACGCGGGTTTCGCGGAACGCCGGGCCCGGCTGCGGGAGGCCATCACCCGCGCGATCCGCAAAGCCGCCGGGGCGCACTCGGTGGAACTGCCGATCCCGGCCGAACAACTCGCGGTGGTGATCCTCGCGCTGTCGAACGGCCTCGCCGTCGAGCGCGGAGTGGACGCCGGCGCGGTCCCCGAAACACTCTTCACCGACGTCCTGCGACTCTTGATCACGCCTCGCCCCACCTGATCGGCGAATTTCGTTTTCCCGTGGCACCGTGGAGAGATGCGAACCCGGATGCTCGCCGTCACCGTCGACTGCCGCGAGGCCGAAGCGCTGGCCGCGTTCTGGAAGGAAGCGCTCGGTTACCCCGAAACGTCCCGGTGGACGGACGGGCACGGGGTGACCTACGTCGAACTGAAGGGCCCGGACGTCCTGAGTCTGCTCTTCCAGCCGGTGCCCGAGGAGAAGTCGGGCAAGAACCGGCTGCACCTCGACCTCGCCTCCAACGAACTCGAGCAACGCGAAGAGGTCGCCCGGCTCGTTTCGCTCGGCGCCAAGGTCGTCGACGACCCCGAGTCGGATCCCTGGGTCGTCATGGCCGATCCGGAAGGCAACGAGTTCTGCGTGCTGCCCCGGCACTGAGACGGGTCGGCCGGGGTGGTCGTGAGTGGGCATTCGAGTTATTGAGCGGCGAGGCAAAGGCGGCGTGTTCGCGGGCCGGGCCGGCGACGGGATGAAGGCGTCCTTCGCCGCGTCCGATGCCGAGCGGCCGTGTCACGAAAGCCACTTGCGGGACGTCTGATGTCCCGAAAGTGGCTTTCGCGACGTCCCGGGAGGCTGGTGCGGCCCTCACCGTGGCGTTGTGGCTGAACCCAAGGTGAGCGAAGGCGTGACTCGCGTGATCGGAGCCGGATCACGCGTGATCAGAAGGCGAACTCCGTGAACGTCGCCCGATCACACGAGATCCGGATCCAAGCACACGTGATCCGTCTCTGATCACACGTGATCGCCGCCCGAACACACGTGAACGCCCATCCCGCCCGAACACGCCACTTTTGACCTTCCTCAATAACCCGAATCCCCACTCACGGCCCCCGGTGCCGAAGCCTCAGGCGGCTTCGTCCTCGGACCGGGTCGCGGGCTCGGAGTGCAGCCCCAGCATCTCCAGCAGCATCCGGCAGTCCGTCGCGTCCCGGGCGTTCGCGACGACCGCCTCGGTCGCCTTGCGCAGCACCGCCGCGCGCACGGCGGTCGCCCCGCCGTCGACCAGTTCCGTGGCCGGGCGCAGTTCCTCGTACAGGTTCCCCATGACCCACCTCCACCTTCCCCTTAGTGATACCCGATCCCGGCTGAGATGTCCGCCTGTCTTCGTGCGGTCCTGGCCGCGCCTCCCTAGACTGGCGCCACTCGAACGAGCGGACGGAGCGGGAACTGACCACCGAGTTGCACGGGGAGATCGTGATCCTGACCCCGGTCACCGAAGCCCACGTCCCGGACCTGCGGCGGATTCGCGGCACGGCCGAGGTCAGGGCGCGCTGGGGTTCGGTCGAAGACTCCCCCACCTGGCCGTTCGACGATCCGACGACGACCCGCTTCACCGTCCTGGAGGACGGAGCCGTCCGGGGCTTCGTCCAGTACGGCGAGGAGGAGGATCCCATGTACCGGCACGCGTCGGTCGACCTCTTCCTCGACCCGGCGGCGCACGGCCGGGGGCTGGGCACGGACACCGTCCGCGCGATGGCCCGCCATCTGGTGCACGATCGCGGGCATCACCGGCTGGTGATCGATCCGGCCGTGGACAACGAGGCCGCGATCCGCTGCTACAAGGCCGTCGGTTTCCGGGAGGTCGGGGTCATGCGCGGCTACGAACGCGACACCGTCGGCGACGGCTGGCACGACGGGCTGCTGATGGACTTGCTCGCCGAAGACCTCACGTAGCGCGTCAGGGCGACTCCGAGCAGCACCACCGCCATCCCGGCGAGCACCCGCGGGCCGAGTTCCTCCCCGAGCACGATCGCGCCCAGCGCCACCGACACGACCGGCAGCAGGTAGCCCACGGTCGCCGCCGACGTCGCGCCTTCGTCCTCGATGAGCCGGTAGTTGAGGTAGAAGGTGATGCCGGTGCCGAAGATCCCGAGGACGACGACGGCGATCAGCGCGGTCACGTTCAGCGGTCCGGACGGCGCCGCGTCGAACGGCAGGGCGAGCGCGCTCAACACGGTGGCGGTCAGCAACTGGGCGGCGGAGATCGCGATCGGACCGCCCTGGCCGACGAGTTTCCGTCCCATGTAAGCGAAAGCGATGGCGTAGCTGACTCCGGCGCCGAGCAGGGCCAGCGTCCCCCAGCCGAGCAGGCCGCTCTTCTGCCATGGCGCGAAGATCAGCAGGATGCCGGCGAACCCGAGGGCCAGCCCGCCCACCCGGATCACGGTGATCCGGCGTTCGGTGCCGATCCCGATGCCGATCAGCAGCGACCACAACGGAGTCGTCGCGTTCATGACCCCGGCGATACCGGAGTCCACGGTCAGTTCGCCGATGCTGAACAACGCGAACGGCAAGGCGTTGCAGAAGAAGGCGGCGACGAGGAGCCTTCCCCAGATCCGGCGGTCACGCGGGAGGCGTTGCCCGGCCCAGCGGCTCAGGACGAGAAGGACCACCGCGCCGAGCGCGCAGCGGATGACGGTGACCTGAACGGGCGGCAGCCCGGTCAGCGCAAGCTTGATCCACAGGAACCCCGATCCCCACAACAGGGCGAGAACGCCCATCCGGACCAGGGTTCCTGGCGCGCCGATGCTCACTTCGATCCTTTCGCCGGGCTGCTCGATACCTCTCCAAGCTGCCTCGGACGACTCATCAGGACAAGTGAAAAGATCTACACCGACGTTAAGCGGTTCTACATGTTCCACAAGGTCACGGCCGTGGCCGCCGGGAAAGACGGCCACGACCGGCTTGCGAGGAGATCAGTACTCGCCCGGTTGCTCGCAAGGCGGAACAAGGGCCTGCTCACATTTCGCGGTCGCGCATGATCCACCTCCCTTTCGACTGGCGCACCGGTGGGGAACGGGCGCGTTCTCGCACAGTTTGGGGGCTGTCTTCGCACGTCCGCACACCCGGTGGCCGTGTTGTGACCCATGTAATGGGAAGGTTGTCGCACGCGGAGCCATTCCGCCCAGCGGCGAATCGGCAGATGGCCCTGCCCGCCGTCGCGCCGTTGTGGCACGATCTGCCGCGGAGCAGGGAGAAAGGTGCTTCTGGTGACCGAGAATTCCGGCTCGGCCAGATCCGGGGAGACCGGGAAAGCACGCGCGGAACCGAAGCCGGTTTCGACGGCCGCACTGGCTTTCGGGCGCGCACTGCGGCAGCGGCGGCAGGCCAAAGGACTGGCACTGCGCGAACTCCAGAAACTCGCCTATGTCGACAAGAGTCTCATCAGCCGGGCCGAACGCGGCCTCACCCCGCCGAGTGCGGAATTCGCCGAAGCCTGCGATCGCGCGCTGGAGGCGGGCGGGACGCTGATCGTGCTCGCCGAAGCCGCCCGCGCGGAACCGTATGTCCACCTTCCCTCGCCACCGGCGCATTTCGTCGGCCGCGAAGAACATTTCGCCCTGCTCGACGAGAAAGTGCTCGGCGGACCGGCCCAAGTGGTCTTCGTGGCCGGACCGCCCGGGGTCGGGAAGACCGCGCTGGTGCTGAAATGGGCGAACCGGCGGCAGGAAGAGTTCGACAGCGTTCTCTGGTCGGATCTGCGCGGCTACGCGGCGGGCTCCCCCGCGCAACCCGCCGACATCCTCGACGACCTTCTCCGGTGCGTCGGCGTCCGGCCCGACCGCGTTCCCGCCGAAGAGCACATGCGACTCGCGCTCCTGCGTGGCCTGCTGCGCGGTCAGCGCACGCTCGTCGTGCTGGACAACGCCCTCGATTCGCATCAGGTGCGGCCGGTACTGCCCGGCACCCCGGACACCACCGTGCTGATCACCAGCAGGCGACGGCTCTCCGGACTGGTCGTCGGCAGTGGCGCGGTCCAGGTTTCCTTGGAGCCGCTGGAAGATCTCGAAGCGACCCGGCTCATGGCGGACCTCATCGGCGACGAACGCGCGGCGGGCGATCCCGAAGGCGTCGGCAAGCTCGTCCAGTTGTGCGCGGCGCTGCCGCTGGCGGTGAACATCGCCGCCGAGCGGGTCGCCACGCATCCCCATCAGAGTGTCGGCGACCTCGCCCGCGAGCTCGTCGCCGAGGGCCGCCGGCTGGAGCTGCTCGCCGTCGACGACGACGCCGTCGGGGTCCGGGCCGCCTTCAGCTGGTCGTACCGCGCGCTCGAGGCCGACACCGCCCGCATGTTCCGGCTGATCGGCCTCCACCCCGGCCCGCGCTTCACCGCGGGCGCGGCGGCCGCGCTCGCCGGGCTGCCCGAACACGACGCACGACGGCTCGTCGACAAGCTCGTGCAGGCGCATCTCGTCCAGCAGGTCGGCGCCCGGTACTACCGGTTCCATGACCTCCTCCGTGTCTACGCCGCCGAAGAGGCCGCCGCCGAGCAATGGCGCGATGAGCGGCAGGCGGCGGTTTCCCGGCTCACCCACTGGTATCTCTACGCGGCCAACGCCGCGAGCTGGACGCTGACGCCCGCCCGTGACCACCACATCGACCTCGGTCCCGCCCCCGAAGGTGTCGAGCCGCTCCGGTTCGCCACCTTCGACGAGGCGTACATCTGGTGCGCGTCGGAGATGCCGAGCATCACCGGTGTCGCGCGACTGGCGCTGGATCACGGGCTGTACGAGATCGGCTGGCGGCTGCCGGTGGAGTTGTTCGACTACCACCTGCTCGGCAGGCCGTGGCAGACGTGGATCTCCAGCCACGACGTGGCGATCGAGTCCGCGAAGGCGGGCGGCGACCTCGGCGGGCTGGCGTGGTCGGCGATCAACCTCGCCGAGGCGCACCGGCGGCGCGGCGACCTCGACCGCGCGCACGAGCTGTTCGGGCAGGCCGTCGAGATCTCCGGCGAGATCGGCGAGAACCCGAGCCTGGGCTGGGCACTGGTCGGACTCGGCAACATCGCGCACGAGCGGGAGGACTACGCCGAGGCCGTGCGGCTCGTCGAGCAGAGCGTGGAGGTGAACACGCGGATCGGATATCAGCTCGGCGAAGCGACCGCGCGGGTCCACCTCGGCCGCGCCTACCGCGATCTCGGCGAACGCGATCTGGCGCTCGAACACGGCCTGCGCGCGTTCGACACCTACGCGAAGGACGCCGACCAGCACGGCATGGGCTTCGCGCTGGTGCCGCTCGCGCGGACCTGCCGCCGGTTCGGCGATCCGGAGCACGCGCTCGACTATTGCGAGCAGGCGCTGACCGCGTACCGGAACTGCGGCGACGTCTGGGGCCAGGCCGACGCGCTCGACGAACGCGGCTGCGCGCTGGCCGCCCAAGGTCACCGTGAAGAGGCCATGACGGTCTGGCGCGACGCGCTCCAGCTCGTCATGGATCTCGACGACCGCAAGGCGAGCGTGCTGCGCGGCAGGCTCGAAGGCGCCGTCTAGAGCTTCACCGGGAGGTTGTGCAGGCCGCGGGTGATCGCGCTCGGCCACCACACGAGCCTGTCCTCGGGCACGGTCAGCGTCATCGACGGCGCGCGGTCGAACAACGTCTCCAGGGCCGCGGACGCCTGCATCCGCGCGAGCGCGGCACCGATGCAGATATGCGGGCCGACCCCGAAGGCCAGATGCCGCACCGGCCGCTCGCCCGGGCGGAAAGCGAGCGGTTCGGGGTGGACTTCGGGGTCGCGATTGGCCGCCAGCAACGACAAGAGGATCGGGTCGCCCGCCTCCATCGGTTGCCCGGCGAGTTCCATCGGCTCGGTGACGAAGCGCCAGCTGGTGTTCTGCAGCGGGGTGTCGCGGCGCAGGACCTCCTCGATGACGAGGGTCAGATGCGCACCGTCGGCGCGGGCGCGGGCGGCTTCCTCCGGATGCGTGATGAGGGTCAGCGCGGTCGAGGCGATGAGACTGATCGTCGTCTCGTGCCCGGCGATCAGCGACAGGAAGGCCGTCGCCGCGACCTCTTCGTCGGTGAGTTTCCCGTCGGCCTCCTGCGCGAGCAGGTCGCTGATCAGATCCGCCCCCGGTTCGGCCCGTTTCCGGGCGACGACGTCGGCGAGCAGTTTGTCCAGATCGTCGGTCGCCTTGAGCATCGACGCCATGTCGGTGACGTCGCCGGCGGCGACCACCAGCGCGGGCGGGCGGACCTCGCCGAGAAGGCTGTCCGGGATGCCGATCAGCTCGCAGATCGACCGGATTCCCAGCGGGTAGGCGAAATCCTCGACGAGATCGCCTTCGCCGCGGTCGAGGATCGGGTCGAGCAGTTCGTTCGCCAGCTGATGCGTGCGGTCGCGCATGTGCTGGAGCCGCCGCGGGCCGAACGCGCCGGCGCAGGCCTTGCGCAGCCGCGCGTGTTCGTCGCCCTCGACATTGTTCATATGCCCGATGAGGGTCGGGCGATGGTCGGCGGGCAGGCCGAGATTGGCCTTGCGCCAGTGGTCCGCGGCCACGGACGGGCATTTCGACAACCGGGGGTCGGCCATCGCGGAAACGACGTCCGCGTGCCGGGTCAGCAGCCAGGTCCAGGTGTCGCCGGGTAACGGAAGCCGGAACGCCGGGGCGTTCGCACGAAGCCATTCGTAAGCGGGCGAAGGATTCCTGTCGAATTCCGGGCCGAACATCACGGGGACCGCGGCGTCGTCGTATGCGGCGTCAGGCATACGAGCCACCCTGCCAGCTTGTGGCGGTATCGCGTCCGGCGAACGCAGGCATTGGCCTGTCTCACGCGATCGTCAACGCGGTCCCCCTGTCACCCCCTTGCGGTTACCCAGCAAGATCGAAGCGGGTGCGGTGCGTAACGGATGGAGGTGACCCTCGTCAGCGAGTTGGGTAAACAGGACTCCGAGCGGCCGGCCGGTTCGCTCCGGGGTTTCGCCGACACCGTCGGCCTCGCCTCCGCCCGCGTCTGGCGGCTGCGTGGTCGTGCCTGGAACACCCTGCGGCATCCGGCGGGGTGGGAACTGTGGCGCCTTCCGCCCGCGGCAGTCTTCTGGATGCTCGGCACCGAGATCGCGGTCGCGATCTGGGCCCTCTACAACGCCTTCAAGGTCACTGTCACGACCACGGACCTCGTCCGCTTCGGCGTGATCGCGGGCTGCACCATCTGGTATCTCCTCCAGACGCAGCATCCCGAGGAACAGCGCCGTGCCGACGACCGGCGCGGCGAGCACATCGACCAGACCGCCGTCTGGCTGGGCAGCGCGGCCGTCCTGCTGCCGCCCACCCTCTCGCTCGCGCTGTTGCTGATGGTGCGCGTGCAGCGCTACTCCATCGCGCACAAGGCGATGACGACGTTCCTCTTCACCACCGCCGCGCACGCCGCGTCCATCCTCGGCGTGCACACGCTCACGGAACTGACGTCACTGCACACCTGGCTCGAATCGGGCATGCTCCCGCAGGGCACGGGCGACATCGCGCTCGCCGCCGTCGCGCTGGTGGGCGCCGCGCTCTGGTACTTCGCGTCGCAAACGCTCCTGATCAGCATCGCGCGCGGTCTGGCCTGGGGCGGCTGGCGGCGGCAAAAGCTGATCGGCAGCTGGGCGGACAACGCGGACTTCGTCTACGCGCTGCAGCTCGCGGCGTGCACCACGATCCTCGGCGCGGTCAACATCGCGCTGGTACCGCTGGTGATGATCGGGGTCGCGCTGCGCTCGACCCGGCTCTCGCAGGCGCTGGCGGACACGATCGCGCGCAGCCAGCGAGACCGGAAGACCGGCCTGCTGACCGAGGACTCCTTCCACGCCCCGGCCGCCTTGCTCCTGCTCGAAGACCAGACCGATCGTCGGCCGACCGCGTTCCTGATGCTGGATCTCGACCACTTCAAGCAGTGGAACGACAAGTACGGGCACTCCGGCGGCGACATCGTGCTCGGCTGTGTCAGCGCGGTGCTCCGGCAGAACACGCGGTCTCGCGACGTCGTCGGGCGGTGGGGTGGCGAGGAGTTCGCCGTGCTGCTGCCGGACACCACCTGCGAGGAGGCCGTGCGGGTCGCCGAACGGATCCGGGAGGCGGTCGCGAAGACCGCCATCACCGGGCTGACGGAACTCGCCAGCGGCCACGCCACCAACGAACCCCGCGCGGTCGGGCCGATCCACGGATGCACCGTGTCGATCGGCGTCGGGCTCTCCCCCGAGCACTCGACGGATTACGGCGAGCTCTTCCGCGCGGCGGACTCGGCGATGTACCAAGCGAAGCGGAGCGGACGGAACCGGGTGGTCCTGGCGCCTTCACTCGCCGCGGGTCCTCCTGCGCCCCGGGCTCCCACGTCGCCGATGAGCCGGGGACTCACGTCCTGAGCTGAAGGGGCCTTTCGCCGCATCCAACGCGGCGAAAGCTCCCTTCGCGGCATCCAACGCGGCGAAAGGCCCCTTCAGCCCGCCGCACGGGAACCCCTGAAGCACCGATGTCACGTATGAGACGGGAAACGTCCCATACGTGACATTCGGGGGCACCTCGGGAAACCCGCGTCAGCGGCGGGTCACGAGGCGAGTCTCGAGCAGGTCGTCGACCACGCGGGTCTCCACACCGGCTCGCCGTTCGAACGCGGATCCGCGCAACGGCCACAGCGCGACCAGCACGACCCCCACCGCGGCCAACGCGGCCAGCACCAGCGCGGCGACGAACTGGGCGGCGCCCTCGGTCGCCGTGTGCAGCACCGCGAACCCGATCAGCACGATCCCGGTCGGCAGTATCGCGGCCAGCGCCACCAGGGCGGCGGGCGTGCGGCGCAGGTCCCGGCGCCGGGTGGTCAGCCAGGCGGCGAGGAGGCAGGCGAACGACGCTCCCAGCAGGCAGGCGCCCGCCGTGTCGCTCAGCCGGTGCCAGCCCAGCGCGATGGTCGACGACGCGACCCAGGCCACGGCGACGCCGCCGATCCCGATGATCGCCGGGCGGAATCGTTGGGGCAGAACGAAAGCGAAGGCCATCAGGATCGCCATGGCGGCGCTGACGTGTCCGCTCGGGAAACTGTTGTGCCCGGGTCCGTAACCACCGTCAGGCAGTTCGGGGCGTTCGAGGACGTACAGCTTGAGCAGCTGCGCGGCGATGAGCGGGAACACGAGGACACTCAGCGCGGGGACGAGAAGACCCGGTTTGCGCCGGATGAGCGCCAGGCCGATCAACAGGATGGCGGCGGCTCCGATCACGAGCACCATGTCCTGCTCCCGCAGCGGCCCCGCCCAGTCCATTGTGGACCACTGGCCGGACTGCGCGCTGCGGACGACGCCGTTCTCGGCGAGCTGGCCTGCCGACGTGTGCACGAACAGCACGTAGGTCACGATGAACGCGGTGGCCAGTCCCAGTCCGGTGGCGAGCTGGAACACGGCCCTGGACAGGGTGCGCCTGGTCTCCGCGTGCCGTCCCGGCAGCGGGCGGTGGGCGGGGGTCGGCTTCGCTTCGTGGGTGAGTACGGCCATGTGTCCCACTCTCCCCACGCCGTTTCGCCGTGAGGTCCGCACAATGTCATGGTTCTGCTACAAGATCGAGCCGAGTCGCACACGCGCGGCGATATCCGAATAATGGCGGCGTGGCAAGTGTCCTTTTGATCGAAGACGACGCGTCCGTCCGGGAGGGTCTGGAACTCGCGCTGCGCCGTCAGGCGCACACCGTCCACACCGCCGAGAGCGGTGAGCTCGGGCTGGAGAAACTGCGGGTCTACCAGCCCGACATCGTCGTGCTGGACCTGATGCTGCCCGGGATCGACGGCTTCGAGACCTGCCGCCGGATCCGCTCGGCCGGCGAGGTGCCGATCATCATGCTCACCGCCCGCAGCGACGACTTCGACATCGTCGCCGGGCTGGAGGCGGGCGCCGACGACTACGTGACCAAGCCGATCGAACCCCGGGTGCTCGACGCCCGGATCCGGGCGGTGCTGCGGCGCGCGGTGAGCGAGAAGCCCTCGAGCGAGGAGGACCCTGCCGAAGAACGGCACGGCCGCCTGGTCATCGACAGGGCCGGGCTGGTGGTCACGAAGAACGGCGAGCCGGTCTCGCTCACCCCGACCGAGTTGAAACTGCTGCTGGAACTGTCGCGCACGCCGGGGCAGGTCTACAGCCGCCAGCAGATCCTCTCCGCCGTCTGGGATCACGACTACCTCGGCGACTCCAGGCTGGTCGACGCCTGTGTCCAGCGGTTGCGTGCGAAGATCGAAGACGTGCCCGCGAAACCCGACCACGTCCAGACCGTCCGGGGCTTCGGGTACCGGTTCGGCCGTTCATGAGGCTGCTCTCCGGGCTCCGGCCCCGGCTCATCCTGGCCTTCGCGGCGATGACGATCATCGGGGCGGCGGCCGCGGCGGGCGCCAGTTACGTTTCGGCCCGCAACGCGATCCTCGAAGCGGTCCAGGACGCGGCGATGAACCAGCTGAAGGACCGGGTCAGCGCCTACGGCCGCCCGCTGTCCACTCCACCGACCCAGGAACAGCTCAACGACTTCGCGGGCAGCCTGCGGTTGACCGCCGTCGCGGTCTACCGCGACACGCGGTCGGTCAACGGCCCGGACCTGACCATCTTCTCGCCCGAACTGCGGCGGACCGTCGCCGCCGACACCCGGATCCAGTTCCAGCGGCTGGACCGCAACGCCAATCCCCAGCTCCTGGTCGGCATGCCCGTGCTGGCGCGGCAACCGAACGGGGCGATGGGAGCCAGCGGCGTCGAGGTGTACTCGCTCACCTCGCTCGTCCAGCAGCAGCAAGCCATCGAGGAACTCGCGAAAAAAGCCTGGCAGATGGCCGCGCTCGCGTTGCCGCTGGCCGCCGCGCTGGCCCTGCTCGCGGCGAGGCAGGTGCTACGGCCGGTCCGGGCGCTCAACACCGCCGCCGCCCAGCTCGGCGAGGGCAGGCTCGACGTCCGGCTGCCCGCCAAGGGGTCCGACGAACTGGCCGAACTGGTCACGACCTTCAACAACACGGCCGCCGAGCTGGAACGCACGGTCGGCGAGCTGCGGGCCATGGAAGCCGACGCGCGCCGGTTCGTGGCCGACGTCTCGCACGAACTCCGCACCCCGCTCGCGGCGATGAACGCGGTCACCGACGTGCTGGACGAGGACGCCGAAACGCTGCCGCCGGACACGGCCGTCGCGGCACGGCTGGTCTCGGGCGAAACTCGCAGGCTGACCCGGCTCGTCCAGGACCTGGTCGAGATCTCCCGGTTCGACGCGGGCCGCGCCGAACTCGTGCTCGACGAATGGGATCTCGCGACGGCGATCCGCGACAGCCTCGACGCCCGGGGCTGGCGGGACGGCGAAGACCTGGTCACCGACCTGCCAGAGGGCGTCACCGCACGGGTCGACCGGCGGCGGCTCGACCTGATCGTCGCCAACCTCGTCGGCAACGCGTTCCGGCACGGCTCCGCCCCGGTCGAGATCCACCTGCGCGCCGACGACCACGGCGTCACCGTGGAGGTCGACGACCACGGTCCGGGCATCGACCCCGAGATCCTGCCGCATGTGTTCGACCGGTTCACCAAGGCGGACAGCTCCCGCGCCCGGTCCGAAGGCAGCGGGCTGGGCCTGGCGATCGCACTGGAGAACGCCCGGCTGCACGGCGGTGACATCACGGCGGCCAACAGCGGGACCGGCGCCCGGTTCGTCCTGCGCCTGCCGAACCGAGCCGAAGGGACTGCCTGATGAGGAAGACCCTGATGGCCGTCCTCTCCGCGACGGCGCTGGTGGCGGCCTGCGGCGTCCAGCCCACCGGTGTCGTCCCGGCCGGACCGGGGCCGTCGATCCGCGCCACCGAGGGGACCTCCGTCATGGGCGGGGTGACGCTGTACTTCGTCTCCGACGGCCGGGTCATCCCGGTGACACGGCCCGCCGAAGGGTTCCTCTCCCCCGAGGGCGCGATCACGTTGCTGATGAAGGGACCAACGGAACGGGAAGCCGCGCAGGGGCTCACCACGTTCGTTCCCCCCGAGGTGGGGCGGGTCGAGGTGTACTCGGGCGAACCGGGGACCATGGTGCTGCCGTACACCACGCGAAAACTGTCGAGCCAAGCCCTCAACCAGCTGGTTTGCACCGCGACGGCGGCCTCGGCGTCGACGGGGCGGGCTCCGGCCGCTCCGGGGATGAACGTGACCTCGCCGGCCGGGGAAATGTACTACCAAGCCTGCAAAGCCGGCTGAACCGATCACTCACAGTGCTCATATAAAAGCACTTCTTGTGTCTGTACGGACGTGAGCCCTGTTCGGTTCAACGATCAAGGTAACTGTGGGCGAGCACACTCGGGCGTGACATTGCCGTGTCCTTTTCGTAATGTTGCCGGAGCTCGCGGCCCCCGACGCGAGCTCCCGTCCCCGAATTGGTGAGTGATCAGAGAAATGGCCGGCAGACATCGCAAGACCAAAGCCCCGAAGTGGAAGCTCCCCGCGGGTATCGCGGCAGCGGTCGCCACGGCGCTCCCGGCGTCGATGTGGCTGACCACCGCGGGTTCCCCCGACGTCGAAGCGGCCAGTGCCGCGCTCGCGCTGCAGGCTCCCCCGGTCTCCAGCGTGACTCCCCCGCCGTCGACCAGCAGCACCCCGCCCCCCAGCTCGACGACCACCCCGCCCCCGTCGACCACCGCCGCTCCCCCGAAGCCGACGACGTCGACCAAGGCCCCCGCACCGGTGAAGAAGACCGTGCCCGCCGCGACGGCTTCGTGTTCGACCAGCCTCGCCGGCACCAAGCCGCACGTCGCCCAGGTCGGCAACCACATCAAGGCGAAGTTCGGCGTCAAGAACGTCGGCGGCGTCGCCGGGCGTGCGAACGCCAGCGACCACCCCTCCGGCCTCGCGCTGGACTTCATGGTGGACACCGCCACCGGTAACGCCATCGCCGACTACATCCTGGCGAACCAGAAGGACTTCGGCGTCAGCTACGTCATCTGGCGCCAGCGCTACAACGACGGCAGCGGCTGGGACACCATGGAGGACCGCGGCGGCGCGACCGCCAACCACATGGACCACGTCCACGTGTCGTTCTCCAAGAGCGCCAAGGTCAGCGTCAGCTGCTAACGACGCCGAACGGACCGTTCGCCGGGCTGGACCACGGGTCGCCCCATGACCTCTTCCACGCCTTTGACGGCGAGCCGGTCCGCTCGCTCGTTCTCCGGATGCCCGGCGTGGCCCTTGACCCAATGCCATTCGACGTCGTGCTGTGAAGCGGCCTCGTCGAGGCGGCGCCACAGGTCGGCGTTCTTGACCGGCGTCTTGGCCGAGGTCATCCAGCCGTTGTTCTTCCAGTTCCGCACCCAGCTGGTGATGCCGTTCCGGACGTACGTGCTGTCGGTGTAGAGGTTCACCGTGACCCGGCGCTTGAGGCTTTCGAGCGCCTCGATGGGCGCCATCAGCTCCATCCGGTTGTTCGTGGTCGGCCCGGCGTCCCCGCCGTAGATCTCCTTCTCGACGTCGCCGTACCGCAGCACCGCTCCCCAGCCGCCGGGGCCGGGATTCCCGCTGCACGCGCCATCGGTGTAGATCTCGACTGATGCTTCCGCCACCGGGACACCCTAGCGACGGGTTCAGTCCGGCAGCAGTGGCACCCACGGCTCCTCGGCCTGCCCGAGGTGCACCGCCCGGGTGATGGACTTCGAACCGAAGCGGTCCCGGACGGTGTCGAGCGTCGAATCGAGCGCGTCCCTCGGCTTCGCCCCGAACGGCAACGCCAGCTGGATCGCGTCGTCCTTCGACAGGTTCGTGAGCGCGAGGCCGATCAGCGTGAGCCCGCGTTCGTCGATCAGTGGTCTCGCTGCCGCGAGCAGGTGTCGTGCCGCCGCGACGATCGCGCCGGTCTGTTCGGTCGCCTCCAGCAGGGTGTGCGAACGCGTCGCCTTGGTGAAATCGGCGAACCGCATCCGCAGCACGACGGTCCGGCACACCCGGTGCGCCGCGCGCAGCCGCCGGGCGAGGCGATCGGCCAGGGTCAGCAGCATCGCGTCGAGCTCGGCGGGTGAGCGCGGCCTGCTGCCGAGCGCGCGCTGCGCCCCGATCGACCGGCGACGACGGCCCGTCTGCACTCGCCGCGGGTCGTCGTTGTGGGACAGGGCGTGCAGGTGGGTGCCGACGCCCCGGCCGAGCATCCGGACGAGTTCCTTCTCCCCGAACCCTTCCATCTGCCCGACCGTCGTCACGCCGCGCTCGCGGAGCTTCTGGGCGGTCACCTTGCCCACGCCCCACAGCCGCTCGACCGGCAGCGGGTGCAGGAACTCCAGTTCCCCGTCGTGCGGCACGACGAGCAGGCCGTCGGGTTTCGCGACGCCGCTGGCCACCTTCGCGAGGAACTTCGTCCTGGCCACGCCGACGGTGATCGGGAGGCCGACCTGCTCCAGGACGTCCTTCCGCAGCTTCGCGGCGATCCGGCTCGGCGTGCCCGCGATCTTCAGCAGCCCGCCGACGTCGAGGAATGCCTCGTCGATCGAGATGCCTTCCACCAGCGGTGTCGTGTTGTCGAAGACCTCGAAGACCGCCTTGCTCGCCTCCGAGTACGCGCGCATCCGGGGCGGGACCACGATCGCGTCCGGGCACAGCCGCCGCGCCTGGCCACCGCCCATCGCCGTCCGGACGCCATACGCCTTGGCCTCGTAACTGGCCGCCAGGACGACACCGCCGCCGACGATGACCGGCCGCCCGCGCAGGCGAGGGTCGTCACGCTGCTCGACCGACGCGTAGAACGCGTCCAGGTCGGCGTGCAGGATGGGACCCTCGATCGTCATAGAACATATGTTCGCATCGATCGGCCCAAGGACCAAGCTCCCGGCGAGCGCCCGCCGGCGAAACACCAGACGGCGATGATCGGATCGCAGATGGCGCAGCCGAACGAGGAGTCGCCCAGGAACGGGATGATCGGGGCGCCCTTGAGATGGTGCACGACGTCCCAAGCGGTGTGCAGCAGCCAGGCGACGCCGATGAACGTCCAGGACTCGAGGCCGCGGTACGCCACGTAGGCCATCACCGCGGTGAAGACCAGCTCCCAGATCCCGAGCCCGCCGCCGCTCAGATACGCGGCTCCGGCGCCCGCCACCATGATCGCGTTGAAGCGGCGGCGATGCGGTTCGTGGATCAGCGACATCAGCACGACGTAGGTGAGGCCGACCAGAATCGGCGCGATGATCATCATGGTCCGACGCTAGAACCGCGCCACGTCCGCTCCCAGTGGCGTGAACGACGCCTTCCGACGGGATCTCGCCACGCGCGCGCTAGCGTGCGGTCATGCACACCGTCGCCGTGCTCGCGCTGGACCAGGTGATCCCGTTCGATCTGTCGACGCCCATCGAGGTGTTCACCAGGACACGGCTGGCGGACGGGAGCGCGGGTTACCGGCTGCTCGTCTGCGCCGAACATCCGGAAGTCGACGCCGGGCACTTCACCTTGCGCGCGCCGTGGGGGCTCGAAGCGCTGCGTGAGGCCGACACGATCATCGTGCCCGGCACCGCCGAACCGGACCGGCCGTTGCCGGAAGCCGTCCACGACGCGCTCACCTCGGCCGCCGCGAAAGGCACGCGGATCGCCTCGATCTGCTCCGGCACCTTCGTCCTCGCCGCCGCGGGGCTGCTCGACGGCCTCCGTGCCACCACCCACTGGGTCGCGGCGGGCCTGCTCGCCGAGACCTACCCGGACGTCGAGGTCGATCCGGACGTGCTCTACGTCGACAACGGGCAGATCTTGACGTCAGCGGGTGCCGCCGCGGGGCTGGATCTGTGCCTGCACCTGATCCGCCGCGACCACGGCTCGGCGATCGCGGCCGACGCGGCCCGCCTTTCGGTGATGGCGCTGGAACGCGAGGGCGGCCAGGCGCAGTTCATCGCGTTGCGGCATCCCCCGGCTCCTCGCGGCTCGGCGCTGGAACCCACTTTGCTGTGGATGCAGGAAAATCTGGCGCGCGACCTCAGCCTGGCAGACATCGCCGCGCACGCCGGGACGAGCACGCGCACCCTGATCCGGCATTTCCGCGAACAGACCGGGACGACACCGTTGCAGTGGTTGCACCGGGCGCGTGTCCGGCAGGCGCAGCATCTGCTGGAGACCACCCAGGACGCCGTCGAGCGGATCGGTGCCGAAGTCGGTTTCGGTTCGCCCACTTCGTTCCGCGACCGGTTCAAGCGCACGACCGGCGTCAGCCCGGTCACCTACCGGCGGGCTTTCCGTTGATACGGCGAGGTGTCCGGGTCAGGCGGCGAGCGGCAACGCGAGGTCCGAGGCTCGGACCCTGGCCTGTTCGGCGAACCGCCTCCGGGCGGCGACGACTCTGAGCCATCGTTCGGAGCGCTCCGCGTCCAGATCGGAGGTGGCGCGGGCGAGCACCTCGGCGGCGTGCGCGGCGGAATCGATCTCCGTGGCGGCGCCGAGGTAGTCACCGGCCTCGATCAGCTTGTAGGCGTGGCGCATCTCGGTCTGCGCGGTCGAGTAGATGGCATAGGCGGCCAGGTTGTTCGCCAGCGGCCCCAGTGAATGCGACATCGGATTCTCCGTTCCTTCTCTTACTGACACGTCGAACGGGTACCCCGCGGTTCGACACGGCCACGGATATTTTTCGAACTTCTTCGGGGGTTGCGCAAAGTGGCGGCTTCACGACAGCCTGAAGCGCATGCCAGCCCGGGCGGCGTCGTTCCGCAGCGTGTTCGCGGTCGCCGGGTTCCGCCGGATCTGGCTCGCGCATCTGCTCTCGGTCGCCGGCGACCAGCTGGCCAGGGTCGCCCTCACGGTGCTGGTGTTCGACCGGACGTCGTCGGCGGGCTGGGCTTCGGCGGCGTACGCGCTGACGTTCGTGCCCGATCTCCTCGGCGGAGCGCTCGGTGGCATCGCGGACCGGTTCTCGCGGCGCACCGTGATGGTGGTGACCGACGTCGGCCGCGCCGTCCTGATCGCGCTGATGGCCGTCCCCGGCCTGCCGCTGCCCGCCGCGGCCGCGCTCTTGTTCCTCGTGCAGCTCATGGCGGGCCCGTTCCACGCGGCACGCCAGGCGATGCTGCCGGATCTGCTCGACCCGGACCGGCTGGTCGTCGGCCAGGCCGTCATCTCGTCGACGTATCAGGCCGGACTGGTGGTGGGCTTCGGCGCGGGCGCCGCCGTCGTCACCGGCCTCGGCGTACCCGGTGCGCTCCTGATCGACGCGGGGACTTTCGCCCTGTCGGCGCTCATGCTCCGCTTCGGCATCGAGCGATATCCGCCCTCGGCGCCAAGCCACCACCGGCGTCCGTCGCTGATCGCGGGCTGCCGTCTGGTCGCCCGGGACCGCAAACTGCGGTGGCTGCTGCTCATCGCCTGCTGCTGCGGTTTCTACGTCGTACCCGAAGGCCTCGCCGTCCCGGTCGCCGCCGAACTGGGCGGCACGGGCGCGCTGCCCTGGCTGCTGGCCGCGAACCCGGTCGGCTCGGTGCTCGGCGGGATCCTGCTGAGCCGGATCCCGCGGGAACGGCAGGTCCGGGTGCTGGGCGTGCTCGCGGTGGCGAGCAGCCTGGTGCTGATCCCCACCGCCTGGGCGCCGGGCCTGGTCACGATCGTCGTGCTGTGGACGATCTCGGGCGTGTTCTCCGCGCACGACATGATCACCCAGACGCAGTACAGCCTCGCCGCGCCGCCGGACCGGCGAGGCCAGGTGATCGGGGTCGCGATCGCGGCGTTGCGAGCGGCACAGGCGGCCGGTATCGCAGCCGCCGGGCTGATGGCGCAGGTCTTCGCGCCGACCACCGTGATCACCGTCGCGGCGGTCGCGGGCGTGGTGGTCGCCTGCGTCGCCGGGGCGGGCTGGTCACGGGCGGTGTCGTCCCGCCAGGGGGATCCGGTGGATCCGGTCGGCGGGACGACACCCGTGGGTGAGCACGGTTCCTGATCACGTCCAGTTGTTGTCACGCCGAGTGGTCCAGTTGTTGTCCCGCATGCCGTTCACCTCCTTCGAAATTGCGATCTATCCGGCAAAACGTTCACCAGTTGTTGTCCTGCATCGGTGCACCTCCTTGGTTTTGGTTGGGCTGTCCGGGGGAATTCCCGGCCGCGCTTCTTATCGTCCGGGCAACGACGGTCGTCGCCGTCCCGGTTCGATTACGGTGTAGATCACCGACGGAAGAGGGTGCGTGAACGGACGACTAGGCGGCGCGCGACGGCGGCTCAAGGCCTGGCACCTGTGGAGCCTGCCGCGACCTGTGCGTTCCTACGTCCTGGTCGTGAATCTCATCGCAGTCCTCTCGACCGCCGCCACGGCCCGGTTGATCCCGGTCACCGGCACCGACCTGGTCCGGTTCGGCGTGCTGACGCTGTGCGCGGCCATCGCGATCGAGGGCACCCGGCAGATCGAACGCCAACGGGAGTACGACAGGGCTCCGTCGGTCGCCTACGTCGACACCAAGGCGGTCTGGAGCGTCGCCGCCGTCATCGCGCTGCCGCCGGTGCTCGCCGCCGCGATGGTCGTGGTGACCTACACCATCGCATGGCTGCGGATCTGGCCACACCAACGGCCGGTTCTCCCCCATCGGTGGATCTTTTCCGCCGCGACGGTGCTCTGCGGCACGCAGGCCGCCGTCGTCGTCCTCAGCCTCGGCATGCGCCACTACCCCGGCTCGCCCGACTCCGGTTTGCTCGCCGGGCTGGGCGACCTCGCCGTCATCATCGTGGCCGCGGCCCTGCGCTGGGCGATCAACACCGTGCTGGTGATGATCGCGATCGCGCTGTCTTCGCCGCCGAAGTCGATCGGCGAACTGTTCTCCGGCTTCGGCGACCAGATCCTCGAAGCGGGCGCTCTCGGCCTCGGCCTGGTGACGGCCGTCGTCCTCGTCCAGGCCAACCCGCTGGTATTGGTCGGGGTCGTCATCGCGCTGGTCGCGCTGCACCGCGGGCTGCTGCTGACGCAGTACCGGCGCGACGCGCACACCGACGCCACCACCGGGCTCGTCACGAAACGCCGCTGGCGTCAGCTGGCCGAAGAGCTCCTCGGCCGGACACGTGCCGGGCGCAAACTCGGCGTGCTGTTCCTCGACCTCGACAACTTCAAGACGATCAACGACACCTACGGACACCCCAACGGCGACCTCGTCCTGCGCGCCGTCGGTGACGCGCTGCGCGCCGAGATCCGCGAACAGGACGTCTGCGGGCGGTGGGGCGGCGAGGAGTTCGCGATCGTCATCCCGGACGTCCACAGCGAGGAGAACCTGCGCCAGGTGGCCGAACGGATCCGGCACCAGGTGGCGGTGGTCTCTGTCGCGCTGCCCGATCGCGACACGGTGTTGACCGATCTGACCGTGTCGATCGGCGGGGCGCTGTACCCGGCGGCCAACATCAGCAGCGTCGACGACCTCCTCGTGGCCACCGATACCGCGCTCTACCGCGCGAAGCAAGGTGGCCGCAACAGGGTCGAACTGGCTCAGCCGACGCAGTAAGGTTCCCTCCTCTGGGGAGGCACCATGAAGCGATTCGCTTGGGTTCCGGTCGGTCTGGTCGTCGCTGCGCAGGCGGTGGTGCTGACCCTGTTTTCAGGAAGATACGGCTTCCACCGGGACGAGTTGTACTTCCTCACCGCCGGAAAGCGGCTTGCCTGGGGCTACACCGATCAACCACCGCTGACGCCCTTGCTCGCGCGGATCTCCACCGAAATCTTCGGCGAGACCCCTGCCGGCCTGCGCGTGGCCGCGACCTTGTGCGCGGCCGCGACGGTGATCACCCTGGCCCTGGTCGCCCGGGAATTCGGCGGCGGACGCGGACCCCAGGTACTCACCGCCGCGATCACGGCGCTGGCGGCGTTCGTCGTGGTCGACGGGCACATGCTGTCGACGACCACCGTCGACATGCTGGTCTGGAGCGCGCTGGGCCTGGTCTTCCTGCGCCTGTTCCGCACCGGCGACGGACGGTGGTGGCTCGCGATCGGCGCCGTCGCCGGGATCGGAATGGAGAGCAAGTGGCTCGTCCTGCTGATGATCGCCTCGATCGGCCTCGCGGTACTCGCCGTCGGCCCGCGGACGGTGCTCGGCAGTGGCTGGCTCCCCGTCGGGATCCTCCTCGCGCTTGCGCTGGCCGCACCCGGGTTCGTCTGGCAAATGGCCCACGATCTCCCGATGCTGAGCGTGGCTCACGGGATCAGCGTGGACGACGGTGCGGAGAACCGGATCCTGTTCGTGCCGATGCAACTGCTCTACCTTTCCCCCGTCGTCGTGCCGGTCTGGATCGCCGGCGCCCTCCGGCTCTGGCGTGATCCCGAGCTGCGCTGGGCACGTTCCTTCGCCGTGGCCTATCCGGTGTTGTGCGTACTTTTGTTGCTACTGGGCGGAAAACCGTACTACTCGGCGCCGTTCCTGCTGCTCCTCGCGGCAGCGGGCGCGGAACCGTGCCTGCGCTGGCTCGATCGGACCTGGCGCCGCGTAGTGGCCATCCTCTTGGCTGTCGAAGGCGCGGCCGTGTCACTCCTGGTCGGGCTACCGCTGCTGCCGGTCTCGGCGCTGGGGCCGATTCTGGCGGTGAACAAAGAACAAGGCGAGCAGGCGGGCTGGCCCGAACTGGCCACGACGGTCAGCCGGGTCTGGTCGGAAATCCCCGCGGAGCGACGTTCGATCTCGGTGATCTTCACGCGGAATTACGGGCAGGCAGGCGCTTTGCAGTACTACGGCCTTCCCTCGGTGTACTCGGGACATATGTCCTATGCGGACTGGGGGCCGCCGCCGAACAGCTCCTTCGGCCCGGTCGTCGTGGTGGGTCAGTATCGTCCGGAGTGGTTCGCCGGATGTCGTGAGAGGGCGGTTCACGACAACGGTCTCGGAGTGGACAACGAGGAGCAGGGAGTGAAGATTTCCTTGTGTACCGGGCCTTCTCGGCAGTGGTCTTCGTTGTGGCCCGAGCTGCGGCGCTTCTACTGAGCGGGGCCGGGTTCTTATTGAGGGGCAAGGCGACCGTAGTCCTGTCGGGTGACATGTCCGCGCCACGTTTGGCTTTCCCTCAACAAGTGTTGCCGAATTCCGGCGACGGCGTTCTTGAGTGCCAAAAGTGTCGGTGGCCGGTTGTAGGTTCTTGGCGTGGATACCACTGAAGCCTTTTCGGCTCTGTTAAAGGAAATGCCTGATCCTCGCGCTTTGGGTGCCGAGGAATGTGTCGTTTTGGCGCAGGCGGTGTCGGCGGATATCGCGCGGTTGGAGGCGGTGCGGTTCCGGGCGCTGGCGCAGTTGTCGCGGCATCGCGAAGGTGCGCGGAGTGTGGTGCAGGAGGTCGCGTTCGCGTTGTCTCTTGTGGACAGTCACGCGGGTACGATGGTCTCGGCGGCCGAGGCGTTGACCACCCGCCTGCCCCGCACGCTGGGGTTGATGGAGCAGGGGAGGGTGAGTGGTTTCGGGGCGATGAAGGTCGCCGCTGCCACCGCGTGGCTGTCGGACGAGAACGCTCTGGCCGCTGACGCCCTGTTGGAGGATCGTTTGGAGGAAAGGAATTCCGAGCAGATCCGCAAGGCGGCGAGTCATGCGGCGTTGACGGTGGATCGTGAGGGCGCTGCTCGGCGGGTCGAGCACCATCGTGAAGGCCGCCGGTTGGCGGTGCGGCAGGGTGAGACGGGTGTGGCGTCGATCGAGGTCGAGGACGGCCCGGTCGAAAAGGTCACCGCCGCCTATGTCCGGATCGACCGTGAAGCACGAGCGTTGAAGACCGGCGACGAGACCCGCACGCTCGACCAGCTACGGGCCGACGTCGCACTCGATCTCCTGCTCGGTGGTCAGGGTGGCAAGGGCGAACGCGCCGAGGTGTTCCTCTATATGGATTTGTTCACCTATCTCGGGGTGAACGAGGATCCGGCGGAGCTGGCCGGACACGGTCATATCCCGGCGTCGTTGGCCCGCCGGATCGCGACGGGGTCGGAGACGGTGTTGCGGCGGATCATCACCGACCCGCTGTCCGGGCAGGTCCTGGATCTGGGCCGGGGTCGGTATCGGCCGTCGGCGGGCCAAGGCGAGTTTGTTCGGGTGCGGGATCGTGAGTGCCGAAGACCGGGCTGTCACCGGCCGGCGCAGGCCTGCGATCTCGACCATGCTGTGCCGTGGGAGTTCGGCGGCCACACCGATGCGGCTGATCTGATCGATCTGTGCCGTCGTGATCATCGGTTGAAAGACGAGCCTGGGTGGGTCTATCGGCTCGCGGCTGACGGCACCCTGACCATCACCACGCCTACTGGGCAGTCCTACGACAGCACACCGCCACCGCTGCACGAACCCCGCCCGGCTGAGGAACCACCGCCGTTCTGAGCCGTCGCCGCAAAACGGCCACGGCTCCTGCAGGAGCAGACCTCACGACCACTGCCGTCGCCATGTCACGGCAACACCGCACCTCCAGCGGAGAGTGGCCACCGTTGCCGAAAATCGGCCACCGCAGCACGGCAATCCCGCACCTCGAGCCCGGAGAGCCACCCCCGTCCTGAGCGATTGCCGTAAAACGGCTACGGCCCCGACACGAGATCGATCGCGATCGCGAACCCACGACCGCCTGCCGCCAGCCGTTGCCGGAAACGGCCACGGCCCGATCGCGGCCACAGGCACCCACCGAACCCCCGACGACAGCGACCGTGGATCACCACCCGTCGCCGAATGACGGCAACGCCCCCTCCGCGCGAGACCCCGAAGCCCAACTCCCACCCAGCGAACGCTCACAGCCGGGGTCCACCCCGCCAACCCCGATGAAACCGGCGTGAACACCTGGTGACACCCGCCCGACCCGGCTACCCGCTCCAGCCCCCGATTGTCCACTTCATGACGTCATTCGCCCCCTCGACTAGGTGTTCCAGGACACTTTTTGGCGGGTTCCTACAAGCCCCGGCCCTCGGCATGCGTCACCGACGACATTCTCGTACCGGCCGGTAAGAGGCAGGCTGTAGGCAGATAGAGGGGACTGTCCCGCGCGTGATCCGGCGGGATGTCACCTGATGTGCTGTGTACTTGGGAGGCTCAGTCGGTGTTCAGTCGTGTCGCCATCGTCAACCGCGGAGAAGCCGCGATGCGGCTCATCCACGCCGTCCGCGAGCTTTCGGCGGAGACCGGACAGCGGATCGAGACCGTCGCTCTCTACACGGATTCCGACCGGTCGGCGACGTTCGTGCGGGAAGCCGACCTCAGTCACAACCTGGGTCCCGCGTCGGCGCGTCCGTATCTGGACTTCGCCGTGCTGGAGCGGGCGCTGACCGAGACCGGGGCCGACGCGGCCTGGGTCGGTTGGGGCTTCGTGGCCGAGGATCCGGCCTTCGCCGAGCTGTGTGAGCGGCTGGGCATCACCTTCATCGGCCCGAGCGCGGACGCGATGCGCCAGCTCGGCGACAAGATCGGCGCGAAGCTGATCGCCGAAGAGGTCGGCGTGCCCGTGGCGCCGTGGAGCCGCGGCGCCGTCGCGGACCTCGACGCGGCCATCAAGGCGGCCGAGGAGATCGGCTATCCGCTGATGCTCAAGGCGACCGCCGGCGGCGGCGGGCGCGGTATCCGCGTCATCACCTCCGCCGACGAGCTCGAGGACGCCTACGAGCGCACCAGCATGGAAGCCGAGCGGGCCTTCGGCAGCGGCGTCGTGTTCCTGGAGCGCCTGGTCACCGGCGCCCGGCACGTCGAGGTCCAGGTCATCGCCGACGGCCAGGGCACCGCGTGGGCGCTCGGCGTCCGCGACTGTTCGGTGCAGCGCCGCAACCAGAAGATCATCGAGGAGTCCGCTTCCCCGGTGCTGAGCCCCGAGCAGGCCGACGAGCTCAAGCGGTCCGCCGAGCGGCTCGCGCTCGCTGTCGACTACCGCGGCGCCGGCACGGTCGAGTTCCTCTATCACCCCGGCGACAAGCTGTTCGCCTTCCTCGAGGTCAACACCCGCCTGCAGGTCGAGCACCCGATCACCGAGCTGACCACCGGCATGGACCTGGTCAAGGCCCAGCTGCACGTCGCTTCCGGCGGCAAGCTCGAAGGCCCCCAGCCCGCCGAGTTCGGGCACGCCGTCGAGGCGCGGCTCAACGCCGAAGACCCGGATCGCGACTTCGCACCGTCGCCCGGCCGCATCGCGCGCCTGGACCTGCCCGCCGGGCCCGGCATCCGCGTCGACACCGGGGTCAGCGAAGGCGACACGATCCCGGCCGACTTCGACTCGATGATCGCCAAGATCATCGCCTACGGCCGCGACCGCGACGAGGCTCTCGGCCGTCTGCGCCGCGCGATGGCGCAGACCACGGTCATCATCGAGGGCGGCGCGACCAACAAGAGTTTCGTCCTCGACCTGCTCGACCAGCCCGAAGTGATCGACGGCAGCGCCGACACCGGCTGGATCGACCGGGTCCGAGGCGAAGGCAAGCTGGTCACCCACCGGCATTCGGCGATCGCGCTCGCGGCCGCCGCGATCGAGGCCTACGAGGACGAGGAAGCCGTTGAGCGCCAACGACTCCTCTCCACCGCGCACGGTGGCCGCCCGCAGGTGCAGCACGAGAGCGGCCGTCCGCTCGACCTGAAGCTGCGCGGCGCCGCGTACCGCGTGAGCGTGGCCAGGATCGGTCACCGCCGGTTCCGCGTCGGCGTCTCCGCGGGCGGCGACATCCACCCCGCCGACGTCGAGGTCGACCGGTTCGACGAGCACACCGGCCAGATCACCGTCAACGGCACCCGCTTCCGCCTGGTCACCGGCACGCACGGGCCGATCCACCTGGTCGAGGTCGACGGCGTCACCCACCGCATCAGCCGTGACGAGGGCGGCGTCGTCCGCTCCCCCGCGCCCGCGCTCGTCGTCGCGACGCCGCTCGAGGTCGGCGCGGAGGTCGAGGCCGGCGCACCCGTGCTGGTGCTGGAAAGCATGAAGATGGAGACGGTGCTTCGCGCGCCGTTCCGCGCGAAGCTGCGCGAGTGCGTCGTCTCGGTCGGCAGCCAGGTCGAGACCGGCGCCCCCCTGCTGCGGCTCGAACCGCTGGCGGAGGAGGGCGAAGAGGTCGCCGAGGACGCCGGCAGCGTCGAGATCGAGCTGCCCGTGGAACCGGACGGCGCTTCGACGGCGCAGCGGATCACGCGGGGACAGCAGGACCTGCGCAGCCTCCTGCTCGGCTTCGACGTCGACCCGCACGACGACCGCCGCACGCTCAGCGCGTACCTGGCCGCCCGTGCCGAACTCGAGGCCAACGGCGACCGCCCGCTCGAGGGCGAGGTCGAACTGCTGACCGTGTTCGCCGACCTGTCCGAGCTGATCCGCAACAAGCCGGCGCGCGAGGAGGCCAAGACGGACACCCGGGTGCACAGCGCCCGCGAGTTCTTCCACACCTACCTGCAGAGCCTCGACGTCGAACGCGCCGGGCTGTCGGAGTCGTTCCAGAACAAGCTCAAGAAGGTGCTGGCGCACTACGGCATCAAGGACCTGGAGCGGACGCCGGAACTGGAGGAGGCGGTCTTCCGCATCTTCCTCGCCCAGCAGCGGACCGCTTCGGACGTCACGGTCGTCACCGCGCTGCTGCGGCAGTGGCTCACCGAGGCGCAGCCGTTCGAGGCGATGCGCGAACCGGCGGGCAAGGCGCTGGAGCAGCTGATCGCCGCGACCCAGCTCCGCTTCCCGGTGGTCAGCGACCTCGCGCGCAGCGTGGTGTTCCGCTGGTTCGCCCAGCCGCTGCTCCGCCGCACCCGCGCCGAGGTGTACAGCGAGGTCCGCAAGCATCTGCGTCACCTCGACCAGCACCCGGATTCGCCGGACCGCGCCGAGCGGATCGCGAGCATGCTGGCCAGCGCGCAACCGCTGGTGCGCCTGCTCGGGCAGCGGATCGGGCGTCCCGGCACCGACCACACCCCGCTGCTCGAGGTGCTGAGCCGCCGCTACTACGGCAACCGCGCGCTCACCGGTGTCCAGCAGGTCACCGTCGGCGGCTGCACCTTCGTCACCGGTGACTACACCGACGAGGACGAGCGGTTCCACATGGCCACCACCGCCGTCGACCGCGCCGGGCTGCCCGGGGCGATCAAGGCGGTCGCCGATCTCGCCGCCGGGCTGCCCGCCGACACCGACGTCGAGGCAGATCTCTACCTGACCTGGGACGACGAGTCGGCCGACGACGACGCGATGGCCGCGGGGCTGCGCGAGATCCTCACGGCCGAGTCGCTGCCGAGCCGGATCCGGCGCATCACCACCACGGTCGCCGGGCACAGCGGCGCGGTGATGCACCACCACTTCACCTTCCGCCCGTCCTCGACCGGCTTCAGCGAGGAAAGGCTGATCCGCGGCCTCCACCCGCTGATCGCCCAGCGGATGCAGCTGCAGCGACTGGCGAACTTCGACCTGACGCGGCTGCCGTCCGGCGACGAGGACGTGTACCTGTTCAAGTGCGTCGCGCCGATGAACCCGTCGGACCAGCGGTTGGTCGCGCTCGCCCAGGTCCGTGACCTGACCCCGTTGCGGGACAACGACGGCAAGCTGCTGGCCCTGCCCGCGGTCGAAGGCACCCTCGCGGGCTGCCTCGACGCGATCCGCGAAGTGCAGGCGAAACTTCCGCCGAAGAAGCGCTTCGACACCAACCGGATCATGCTGTACGTGTGGCCGACCAGTGAACTCACCGGCGAGGAACTGGACACGGTCGCGCAGCGCGTGCAGCCGTCGACGGCGGGCGCGGGCCTCGAAGAGGTCCAGTTCCTCGGCAGGCAGCGCGATCGCGCGACCGGCGAGGTCGGCGAGATCGCCGTGCGGATCGGCTATGACGTCAGCGGCGGCGTGCAGATGTCGCTGTCCGAGCCCACGACCGAGCCGATCCTCCCGCTCGACGACTACCGCCAGAACGTCCTGCGGGCCCGCCGCCGCGACACGGTGTACCCGTACGAGCTGACCAAGATGCTCGGTTCGTTCACCGAGTACGACATGGACGACAGCAAGACGCTGGTTCCGGTCGACCGGAAGAAGGGCCGCAACACGGCGGCGATCGTCGCCGGTGTGGTCACCACGCCGACCGAGCGTCACCCGGAGGGCGTCAAGCGCGTCGTGCTGCTGGGAGACCCGACGAAGGCGCTCGGCGCGCTCTCGGAGCCGGAGTGCTCGCGGGTGATCGCGGCGCTGGACCTCGCCGAGCGGCTGAGGGTTCCGCTGGAGTGGTACGCGCTCTCGGCGGGCGCCCGGATCTCGATGGAGTCCGGCACCGAGAACATGGACTGGGTCGCGGCCGCGCTCAAGCGGATCGTGCACTTCACCCAGGACGGCGGCGAGATCAACATCGTCGTGGCCGGGATCAACGTCGGCGCCCAGCCGTACTGGAACGCCGAAGCGACGATGCTCATGCACACCAAGGGAATCCTGGTGATGACGCCGGATTCCGCGATGGTGCTGACCGGCAAGCAGTCGCTCGACTTCTCCGGTGGCGTCTCGGCCGAGGACAACTTCGGCATCGGCGGCTACGACCGCGTCATGGGCCCGAACGGCCAGGCGCAGTACTGGGCGCCGAACCTCGCCGCGGCCCGCGACGTGCTGATGTCGCACTACGACCACACTTACGTGGCGCCGGACGAGACCGGCCCGCGCAAGGCGGTCACGAACGACCCGATCGAGCGGGACATCTCGCCGTTCCCGCACGCGGCCGTCGACAGCGACTTCACCACGGTCGGCCAGATCTTCTCGCGGGAAGCCAACCCGGACCGCAAGAAGCCGTTCGACATCCGCACCGTGATGCGCGCACTGTCGGACCAGGACCACCCGGTGCTGGAGCGCTGGCCGGGCATGGCCGACGCGGAGACCGCGGCCGTGCAGGACGTGCACCTCGGCGGGCGGCCGGTGTGCCTGCTCGGCATCGAGTCGCGTTCGGTGCCGCGCCGCGGCTTCCCGCCCACCGACGGCCCGGACACCTACACCGCGGGCACGCTGTTCCCGCGTTCGTCGAAGAAGGCGGCCCGGGCGATCAACGCGGCCAGCGGCAACCGGCCGCTGGTGGTGCTGGCGAACCTGTCCGGCTTCGACGGTTCGCCGGAGTCGATGCGGAAACTGCAGCTGGAGTACGGCGCGGAGATCGGCAGGGCGATCGTCAACTTCGAAGGCCCGATCGTGTTCACCGTGATCTCGCGGTACCACGGCGGCGCGTTCGTGGTCTTCTCGAAGGCGCTGAACCCGAACATGACCGTGCTGGCGCTGGAAGGCTCGTTCGCCTCCGTGCTCGGCGGCGCGCCCGCCGCGGCGGTCGTGTTCGCCGGTGAGGTCAACGCGCGGACCGCGGCGGATCAGCGGGTGCGGTCGCTGTCGGAGAAGCTCAGCGGCGCGACCGGTGCCGAACGCGCCGCGTTGGCCGCAGAACTCGCCGAGGTCCGGTCGTCGGTGCGAGCCGAGAAGCTGGGCGCTGTCGCGGCCGAGTTCGACGGCGTGCACAGCATCGAGCGCGCGGTGAAGGTCGGTTCGGTGGACGCGATCATCAGCGCGGCCGAGATGCGGCCGCGCATCATCGAGGCGATCGAGCAGGGCCTGGCGAAGCAGTAACTTCCCGCTCCCCCAAGTGCTATGAAAGGCCCGTTACTTGCAAATTTTGCAAGTAACGGGCCTTTCATAGCGTCCCTGGACCTAAGAATCAGCGGGAGGATCGGGCGGCGGTTCCCCGAAGTCCTCCGGCGCGATCCTGTCCAAAGCCGCCCGGAACTCCTCCACCTCACGTTCCTGCTCGACCGGATCCGAGGGCACCGACGGCAGTTCCGCGTCGGGTCCGGACCCCACGATCTCGACCCGCACCGAAGCGACCTCCAGCACCGAGTCCGCCACCTTGATCCCCACCCCGGCGCGCAGGCCGATCGCGACCGCGTCGCTCGGCCGGGCCGAGACGCGGATGCCGGAATCGAGCACCAGGTCGGCGAAGAAGATGCCGTCCCGCAGCGCGGTGACCTCGACCCCGGTGACCCGGTGCCCGAAGGACTCGACCACCTGGCCGATCAGTTCGATCGTGCCGGGACGGGGCAGCCGGATCTTCTCCTGCGCGAGCGCCACCGCGCTCGCCTCGGGGCCGCCGATCGTGATCGCCAGCCAGCGGCGTTCGCCCTCCCGCTCCCGCAGCAGCATCACCGGTGCCGCTTCCGGAGCCAGCACTGCCATCCCTTCGACGTCCATCGGGATCATGCGCGGTACCTCATTCCCTCGGTCGCGGAGTTCGAACACCGGCCGGGGTCGCGTACGGCAGCGCCAAGCCCTTGGCGGCGCGGGGCGATGTCTTCACTGTGGTCACGACGACTCCCAGCACGAGGACACACCTTCGGAAAGCTGGTACCCCTCCAGGAGAGTCCCTACACGCCCGCTTTTCAAGAGCTAGAGGAGTAGAGCCTCCAGGTGGTCGGCGGCCGTCGCGGCGCCGCCCGCCTCCCGGAACGAGGCACCCACCTTCTCGGCGGCCGAACGGTACGCCGGATCGTCCAGCACCCTGGTCACGGCGGTCGCGATCCGGTCGGGTTTCGCGCGGCCGAACCGCACCCGGACGCCCGCGCCCGCGTCGACGACCTGCCCGGCGACGATCGGCTGGTCGTCCCGGATCGGCGCGACCACGAGCGGCACCCCGTGCCACAGGCTTTCGCAGACGGTGTTGTGCCCGCCGTGGCAGACGACGGCGTCCACGCGCGCCAGCAGCGCCATCTGGGGCACCCGCGGCACCACGAGCACCGTGTCCCCCGTACGCCCCACGGCACCACCGGGATCGGCGATGACGGTCCGGATCCCGCCGACCCGGGAAAGTCCCCGGGCGGCCGCGGCGAGGAAGTCCCCGGCCGCGTCGGCGTTCGCGGTCCCGAGGGTGACGAACACCGTCGGCACCGACGGGTCGAGCCGGTCCCACGGGAAGTCGCCGATGGCCGCGCGACCGCCGATCGACGGCCCGACCAGCCGGACCCGCTTCGGCAGCGTGGCCGGGCCCAGCAGTTCCCGGGTGGTGAAGGCGAGTACACCGTGCGGGGACATCCTGGGGTCGGCGGGGCCGCCGTCGATCCGCGTGCGCAGGCCGTCGAGGAGGTCGTCGAGCCAGGCCGCCACCTTCGGCATCCCGGCCAGGGGGTCGACGAGCTCCGCGGACGTCGTCGCGGAGGTGACCCACGGCAGGCCGAGCCCGTCGGCGACGAGACCGCCCGCGATGGCCTGCTGGTCGGCGATCACCACCTGCGGGCGGAACCGGCCGATCGCGGCGCGGACACCGGGCGCCATCGCCTCGGCCAGCGGGATCAGGAACTCCTCCCACAGGAACCGGAACGCCGCCGGCCCTTTGAGGCTCGCGTCGCGTTCGGGCAGGCCACGCGGGACGGCGCAGGGGAACACCTCGGCACCGTCGCCCGCGAGCGATCGGATGACCTCCGGCTGCCCGGCCCAGGCGACCTGGTGCCCGCGCGCGGTCAGCGCCGCCGCGACCCCCACCGCCGGGTTGACGTGCCCGGTCAGCGGTGGCGTGACGAAGAGGAATCTGCCCACCTACTCGGCCCTCACCGTTTCGCGCGTGTGCTCCCGGAGCCAGCCCAGGATCAGCTCCGACGTCTCCTCGGTGCGCTCGACGAGTACCGAATGTCCCTGGTCCGGCAGCACGACCGTGAGACAGGTGCCGAGGTTCGCCTCCAGGTCGGGGACCTGCGCCGCGAGCCCGGACAGGTCGCCGAACAGCGCGAACACCGGGCAGCGCACCGCCGCGAGGTCGTCGTCGATGGTCCGGCTCAGCGGGATGTCTTCGGCCAGCGTGGTGGCCGCCAGGATCTTGTACGCCGCTTTGGACAGCCGGGCGGTGTGCGCGCCGTGGTTCTCCGCGATCCAGCCGATCACCTCGTCGTGCGCGAGCCGGTTCTTGGCGTCGGCCAGCCCTTCGGCCATATGCCCGAGCCAGGCCCGCACCGGTGGTTCCGCCTCGATGGCGATGACGCTCGCGACACGTTCGGGACGTGAAGCCGCGAGCCCGAAGGCAACGGAGCCGCCGAACGAGTTCCCGGCCACGTGCACCGGCCGGTCGATCCCGAGCGCGGTGAGCAGGCCGTCGAGGTCGCCGACGAAGTCCTCCAGCCGGTAGCCGGTGGCGGGCCGTGTGGTGCGCCCGTGCCCGCGAAGGTCGTACATGACGACGTCGATCCCCTGCTCGGCGAAGGTATGCCCGAGGGTGAAGTAGTAGCTCGCCAGGCTGTCGGTGAGGAGGCCGTGGACGAACACCACGACCGGCGCTTCGCCGTCCGAGGGCCCGAGGCGCTGGACATGGACGTCGAGATCTCCGACCTTGACCTTCGCCATGCTCAAGCCCTCCCGGCCAGGGACGCGACCACGTGGTCGACCAGTTCGCCCACGGTCAGCGCGATGATCTCGTCCAGTTCGCGTTCGGCGATGAACTCGGCGAAGTTGACCTTGTCGCCGTAGTGGTCCCGCAGCCTGCCGGACAGCGTGACGAGGTCGATGCTCTCCAGTTCGAGGTCGTCGTGGAACTTCGTGTCCCGGCCGATGTCCGCGTCGTCCAGCCCGTATTCCTCGAGCAGTTCACGCAGCATCACGGCGATGTCGGCCAAGACCGTCTCGGCCGGCACGGTTTCAGTGGTCATCTTCGTTCTCCGTCCAAGCCACGACGTAGTCCTTCGCGGGCGTGGCGATCGTGGTGTGCCACACCGGATACCGGGTACCGCCCACCTCCACGGTGAGCCGCCCGCCGTCCGCGCCGACGACGGCGAAAGCGCGCGGGTCGCCGCGCAGGCCGGTGCGGAGCCGTTTCGCGACGGCCTCCTTCGCGGCCCAGAACCTGGTGAACCACAAGGCTTCCGGCGCGCGCAGCAGCGCTCGTTCCGCGTCGCCGAGCGCGGCGTCGAGCGTGCTCTCCGTCCGGTCTTCCACGGCCTCGACGTCGATCCCGCACGGCCCGGGGCGCGCGATGGCGACACCGAGCGCGTCCCGATGGGCGATCGAGACGGTGAGGCCGGGCAGCTCGCGGCCATAGGCGCCCGAGACGACCGGCGCTCCGGAGGGATCGTTCCCGACCCGGAGTTCGGCGGGGAAGATGTCGCCTTCGCCGTCCCGCCAGAGCATCCGTCGCACGGCGTCCTTCGCCGCGATCCGCCCGAGCAGCCACGCCCGTTTGCCGCGTGGCTGCTGGACGGCGTAGTCCTTCCGTTCCGGACCGGCCAGCACGTTGCGCATGATCAGGTCCCGCGTCGCCAGATCCGGCCACTGCTCGCGGACCAGCGCCCAGCCGCCGGGCCGGTCTTCCGACAGCGTGGCGCGTTCCGGCCGCCGGTCCATCGCGCGGATCGCCGGATTGCTGTCGAACCGGCGATCGCGCCAGCCCTCGACCTCCGCCCAGACCCGGCCGCCACGGATCAGCTGGACGTCCGCTTCGAGTTCCGCGTCGGTGACCGAGACGATGCGAACGACGCAGTCGAGCCACTCCCCCGGCACCGGATGCTCGCCGTAGAACCGGATCCGCCGCATCCCCACCGGGAACACCGTGGTGCGGCTGGGAAGCCTCGACATGATCCAGTACCCGAGCAGCTGACCGGCGTTGTCCAGAAGCGCCCCCGGCGCCTCCGGCGTCCGCAGGGTCCCGCGCACGTGCCGCTCCCCCACCGCGACCAGTTCCGCGACACCCTGGAACTTCGGGCCGTGGAACATCCAGCGATCGGTGTAGAGCTGTTCGGCGCGCAGGTCCGGCGTCCGTTCGGCTTCGGCGGGGAACGTCCACGGCGCGGGCGGGTCGGCGGGGAATCCGTCGTCCAGCTCGATGACGGCCCGCGAGTACTCGCCCAAGGACACGCTGACCCGGGACCGGCTTTCCGGCACCACGGTCACCGGCACGTCCAGCGCGGGTGTCGCGGCGATCCACTGGTTCAGCCGGACGTCCTCCAGCGCGACCGCGCGCCTGCCCAGCGCCGCCTGTTCGGCGAAGTCCATCAGGTGCCCGATCACCGTCGTGGCGGGGACGACCGGCCACGAGTCGGCGGGATCCGCACCCGGTGGCTGCTTGAAGAAACAGTGGTCGAGCAGATAGGGCATCGTCTCGACCGAGACCCGGAGTTCGGTGCGCAACGGCCGGATCCGGGGCGCCGGCCTGGCGACGAACAGTTCCGCCGCCAGACCGGCGGTGTCGGCCAGCAGCCCGGAGAACTCGGCTGCCAGCGGGTTCCGTTCCCCGAGTTTGTCCAAAGTGGACTTTTTGGCCGTGCCGGGCCGGAAGCCGCGCCGGACGCTCTCGTCGAGTGAGACCAGCGCGCCCCCGAGGTCGAGCCGGATCGCCCGGCCGCGTTTCCCGCCGCTTTGGCCTGGCAGGAGTTCGAAAGCCGGATCGGCGCCGTCGGCCCACAGGGCGGTGACGACCCGCAGCAGTTGCGGAAGGCCGGGCCGGTGCGCGGAATGGGCGGCGACGACGAGGTGTTCGCGGTCGTGCAGGGTGTTCCCGATCAGCGAGCCGAGCTGACCGGCGCCCGTCTGCACGAACGCGCGGAACCCGGCCGCGTACATGTTCTCGACGAGACCGCGGAACCGCACCGGTTCCAGCAGATGCCGGACGAACAGCTCGCGGACCTCCCCGGCCGCCGCCGGATAGGGCCTTCCCGTCGTGGCCGACCAGACCGGGAGTTTCGCCGGGTGCAGGGTATAGCGTTCGGCCGCCTCACGGATCGGACCGAGATACGGCGCGAGCATCGGGGTGTGGAACCCGGACCGGAACGGCAGGACCTGGGAGATCACTCCCTCGGCACGGAAGCCGCGCACGAAGCCTTCGACGGCTTCCGACGGGCCGCAGATCATCGCCTGGTTGGGCGCGTTGTCGTGGGAAAGGACCACTTCGGACTGTCCTTCGAGGACTTCGGAGACCGCGGGTGCGCCCGCGCCGATCACCGCGAAGGCCAGTCCTGGCACCTTGAGCGTGTCCGGGTCGAAGCCGGCCAGGAACGCGTCGACCTCGTCGCCGGCGTGGATCCCGGCGACGGCCATCGCGGTCCACTCCCCCAGGCTGTGCCCGGCGAGCGCGTCCGGGTTCACGCGCAGCCCGCGTAGCGCCTTATCGAGAAGCCTGCCCAGCTGGAACACGCCTTTGCCGTGCCTGCCGACATCGCCGACGAGGACGTCGGGCGATTCCCAGGGAACGCCGAAATGCCGCGCGAGGTCGTCGGCGTCGGCCTCGAATTCGTTCTCCAGGCCGGGAAAGACGAACGCGAGTTTGCCGCGGCCCGCGCCGAGCAGCGGTCGTGGAACGAACCAGAGGTCGTTGCGGCCGCGCCAGGGTCTGCCCTTCGCGACCACCTTCCTGGCCAGGGTGAGCCGCTTGGGCGTCGGGTCGACGAGGCCGAGCCTGCATCGGCCGCGGCCGATGTCACCGCTGGTCAAGAGGTCGTCCCGCTCCAGCAGGCAGCCCATCTCGGCGATGGTCGGCGCGGACAGCCGCAGGACCCGTTCGGGTTCTCGGACCTCGGCCACCGCCCGCGTCGCGGCCTGTTCCAGGACGACGTGGGCGTTGATCCCGCCGAAACCGAACGCGTTGACCCCGGCCCGCCGCACCGGCCGCCGGTCGTCGGTCTCCCATGCCTTCGCGATGCCGAGCGTCTCGAACCGGGTCTCGGCCAGCGCCGGATGCGGCCGCTCGCAGTGCAGGGTCGGCGGGAGAACACCGTGGTACACGGCCAACGCGGCCTTGACCAGCCCGGCGACGCCCGCCGCGGGCATGGTGTGCCCGATCATCGACTTGACCGAACCGAGCACCGCCGTCGGCTCGTCGGCCTGCCCGAAGACCTCCGCGATCGTCGCCAGTTCGGCGGCGTCGCCCGCGGGCGTGGCGGTCCCGTGCGCTTCCAGGAGCCCGACCGTGGCGGGATCGACTCCCGCGGCGGTCCAGGCCTGCCGGACCGCGCGGACCTGACCGGCGGAGTCCGGATTGGACAGTCCGGCGGTGCGGCCGTCACTGGCCACGCCGGTACCGGTGACGACGGCGTAGACGCGGTCACCGTCCCGTTCGGCGTCCGCGAGCCGCTTCAGCACCACGACACCGGTGCCCTCCCCGATCAGCACCCCGTCCGCGTCCCGGTGGAACGGCCGGATCCGCTGGCTCCGGGACAACGCGCCGAGCTGGGAGAACACGCTCCAGAAGGTGACGTCGTGGCAATGGTGCACGCCACCGGCCAGCACCACGTCGCAGCGCCCGGTCGCCAGTTCGCGCACGGCGTGGTCGACCGCGACGAGCGAGGAGGCGCAGGCGGCGTCCACCGTGTACGCGGGTCCGCGCAGGTCGAGCCGGTTCGCCAGGCGAGAGGCGGCGAGGTTGGGCACGAGCCCGATCGCGGCGTCAGGAGCTTCGGGGCCGAGCCGGTCGGTGAAGGCCCGGCGCAGTTCCTCCAGCCGCTCACCGCTGAGTTCGGGCATCAGTTCGCCGAGAGTCCGGACGACCTGGGTCGCCGTCCGGACCCGCTGGTCCAGACGCACCAGGCCGGGGGTGAGATAGCCGCCGCGGCCGAGGATGACACCGGCTCGCTGCCGGTCGGCGGGCAGCCGGTGCTCGCCACCGGCGTCGGCGATGGCCTGCGCGGCCACCCGCAGCGCGATCAGCTGATCGGGTTCGGTGCCCGGGACCGACGACGGCATCACGCCGAAGCCGGTGACGTCCACTTCGGCCAGTTCACCGACGAAACCACCGCGACGGCAGTAGATCCGGTCCGCCCTCGGTTCCGCGTCGGGCTGGTAGTAACCGGGATCCCAGCGGTCCGCCGGCACCTCGGTGATCGCGTCGACCCCGCCGACGATGTTGCGCCAGTAGGTCTCGAGATCGGGGGCGCCCGGGAACAGCACCGACATCCCGACGATCGCGATCGGCGGTGTTTCGGCCACCGGTCACCACCCCGACGCGGTGTAGGTGACGGCCGTGAGGTCCTCGTCGCCCCACGCCAGTTCGCGCAGCAGGCTCAGCGTGCCTTCTTCGGGGTCGATCAGTTCGATCCCGCGCCGGGCGTAGTCCCGCATCAGTTCCGGGGTGACCATCCCGTTGTTGACCCCGGTCGGCGCCCATGGTCCCCAGTGGACGGTGAGCCCGCGGCGGCCGTACACGGTGGCCCACCGGTGCCCGAGCGCCTCCAGCGCGTCGTTCGCGGCCGCGTAGTCGGACTGTCCCCGGTTGCCCAGCGTCGCGGCGACGCTGCCGAACAGGACGGCGAACTTCGGGGCCTCCGGCAGTTCGCCCGCCGCCGCGAGCAGGGTGCTCGCCCCTTCGACCTTGGTGCCGAAGACGCGGTCGAACGACGCGGGATCCTTGTCCGCGATCAGCTTGTCCTCGATGACGCCCGCCGCGTAGACGATGCCGTCGATCCGGCCGTGCTCCGCGTGGATCTCCTTGACCGCGCGGTGCACGGCCTCCGCGTCGAGCATGTCCACCGAGTGGTAGCGCACCGGGCTGCCGAGGGCGCCGATCCGCCGCAGGGTGCCGCGGACCTCCCGTTCGGCCTCGATGATCCGGATCGTCCGCTCGATCTCGGCCGGTTTGGCCAGCCCGCTCCCGATCAGGGCCGCGCGCAGTTCCGCCGTCGTCTTCGCCGTGGCGATGTCCGGTTCCTCGCCCTCGATGGGCACGGCCGTGCGGCCGAAGAGCTCGATCCGGCATCGCGACACCGAGGCGAGCGTGGTGGCCAGCCTGGCGGTGATGCCCTTCGCCCCGCCGACGAGGAGCACGACCGAATCCCGGTCCAGACCGAGCGCTTCGGCTTCGGCGGTCCCGTCGCCCGCCGGACCGGCACCCGTGCTGCCGAGCAGGCCGAGACCTTCCTCGGTCATCCGCAACCCGCGCCGCGCGCCGTCACGGCGGACGACGACCGGTTCCCAATCACCGGCGGACAACTCCGCGAGTAGGGTCTCGACCTGTTCGTCCACAGTGGATTCAGGGTGCTGCTCGACCACGCGGGCGACCGTGTCCGGATACTCCCTGGCCACCGTGCGGAAGAAGCCCCGGGCTCCGTCGACGGGGCCGTTCGCGATGAGCCAGCGCGGTCCGCGCGCCAGAACGGCTTGGTACAGCGGGAAATCGTCGGGAAACGACGGTGCGAGGTGGAACACCCCGTCCGCGCCGTGCTCCGGCACACCGTGGACCAGTTCGGTCTCCGCGCCGTATCCGGTGAGGCGGGCGACGAGCATCTCGGCGACCTGGCCTTCGCCCACGACGGCGAAGCGGAGCCCGGCGAGCTCCTCGTCGGCGGGGACGGCGTCGGCGAGGTCGAATTCCCGCATCAGATAACGCTTGGGCGCCACGACGACGGCGTCGGTTTCGACGGCGGGCGGGGCGGCTTCGGTGCCGCCGCCGGTGATCAGGTCCGCGAGAGCGGCGGCGGTCCTGGCCTTGGCCAGTTCCTCGGGATCGCCGCCGGTGAGGCCCAGCCGGGTCGCCAGCTCGCCGGCGATCTCGGCGCGTTTGATCGAGTCGACGCTCAGGTCGGCTTCCAGATCCAGATCGGGCTCGATCATGTCGACCGGATAGCCGGTCCGCTCCCCGATCACCTCGACGACGACGTCGAACACCGAACGTTCGGGAGTGACCTCGGCGCGAACGGGCTCGGGTACCGGCTCGGGCGACGTGGCGAGAGCGGGGAGGGCGGCGGGCGGGACCGGGCGGGCGCCGGGCTCCGTGCCGAAATAGCCGAGCAGGACGTCCCGTTGCGCGGCGATCATCTCACGACTGGTGCGGAGGAACTCCGAAACGAGCGCCTCACCGCCGTCGGTGCCGGGCCGGGATGTCACGATCGCCTCCGTGGGGATTCGCTGGGCTGGATGCAGTGCCGCGGCGGGGATCCGGCCGTCGGCGGTGCGGACGAGCTGTCCGTCGACGGTCCAGCCCGCCTTCTTCGGCGGCCGCGCGGACAGCGCGTCCGTGCACGCGCGCCCGGTGAACAGCCTGCCGGTGCGGACGTCCACGCCCGCGACCGCCAGCCTGGCCAGGGCGGCGAGGAAACCGGCGATCCCGGTGCGGCGGCCGCTCTCGAAGGTGACCGTCCGATGTGGACGGCCGTCGAGAACGGCGGCGGCGAGCCGGGTGAGGACGGATCCGGAACCCGTCTCGACGAACGTCCGGGCACCCGCCTCGTACATGGCTTCGATCTGGTCCGCGAACCGCACCGGCGCGCCGATCTGCGCGGCCAGTTCGGCACGGATCCCGTCCGGCGACGACGGGTAGGTGCCGGCCGTCCGGTTGGCCCACACCGGGATCTCCGGTCCGGTGACCGGGACGGTGTCGAGCACGCGGGCGAACTCCGTCTCCGCCGGGGCGACCAGGGGGCTGTGGAACGCACAGGCGACCGGGAGCGTCTTGACCCCGGCCCCGCGGTCCCGCAACCGTTCCACGGCGACGCCGACGGCGGCGGTCGGGCCCGAGATCACCGTCTGCTTCGGCGAATTCCGGTTGGCGAGGACGAGGGTCTCGTCGAGGCCCTCGGCGACGAGCACGGCGGTGACGTCGTCGGCGCTCGCGGCGACGGCCGCCATCGCTCCCGGGTCGCCGCCGCCGGTCGCGCCGAGGATCGCCTCCGCCCGTGCCTCGCTGCACGCGAGCAGCGACGCCGAACTCAACGCGCCCGCGGCGGTCAGCGCGACCAGTTCGCCGTAGCTGTGGCCCGCGACCATCGAGGGCCGCACGCCGGCTTTCTCCAGCAGATGGTGCGCGGCGAGGCCCACGATCCCGAGCGCGGGTTGCGCGGCCCGGGTGTCGGTCAGCCGGGCGAGTTGTGCCTCGCGTCCGGCCTCGTCGAACGCGGCGGGCGGGAACAGGGCGTCGACGGTGTTCCCGGCGCGCGCGAGGTAGCGCCGCAGTTCGGGGAACGCGACGAACAGGTCCGCGAACATCCCGGGCCGCTGGCTGCCCTGCCCGGGGAAGAGGAACGCGATCTCGCCCGCCGGTTCGCCGTCGGCGGTGAAGATCCCCGCGTTCTCGTCCCGCTCCCCCGCGATGGCCCGGCGTAGCAGGACGACCAGTTCGTCCACAGTGGACGCGAGGACGGCGAACCTCGTACGGCCACCCCGCCCTTCCGCCCGGCGGGACGCGGCGAGCGCCAGATCGCGCAGATGCCAGCCCTCGCCGGTGGCGGCCAGGAGATCCTGCGCGGCCTTGATCGCGGCCGCGTCGTCCTCGCCCGCGAACAGGAAGAGTTCCGCGGGCCATTCGTCGAGGGTCTTCGCGGGCGGGACGGCGCCTTCGTGGGCGGTGAGGACCACGTGGAAGTTGGTGCCGCCGAAGCCGAAGGCGCTCACCCCGGCGACGCGCTCGTCCTCGGCCCACGGCCGCGCTTCGGTGTGGAACGCGAACGGGCTGCTCGCCGGATCCCACGCGGGATTCGGCCGCTCCAGGTGCAGCGTCGGCGGTTTGACGCCGGTGTGCAGCGCGAGGCTCGCCTTGATCAGCCCGGCCAGCCCGGCGGCGCATTTCGTGTGGCCGATCTGGGACTTCACCGAACCGAGCGCGCACCGGCCGGGTTCGGCGCCCGCCTCGGTGAAGACCTGGGTGAGGGTGCCGAGTTCGGTGCGGTCGCCGACGACGGTGCCGGTGCCGTGCGCTTCGACGAGCCCGACGCGCGACGGCGAGATCCCGGCGTTGCGGTACGCCCTGGTCAGCGCGTTGTGCTGCCCCTCGGGCCGCGGCGCGGTGAGCCCGAGCGCCCGGCCGTCGCTGGCGCTGCCGACGCCCTTGATGACGGCGTAGACTCGGTCGCCGTCGCGTTCGGCGTCCGCCAGACGTTTCAGGACGACGCATCCGACGCCCTCGCCCAGCGCGATCCCGTCGGCGCCGCCGTCGAAGGTGGCCGAGCGGCCGGACGGGGAGAGTGCGTGCACCGAGGAGAACAGCAGGTAGTCGTTGATGCCGTTGTGCAGGTCGGCGCCGCCGCACAGGACGAGGTCGCTGGTGCCGGTGACGAGTTCCTTGCAGGCGGCGTCGACCGCGGTCAGCGACGACGCGCACGCCGCGTCGACCGTGTAGTTCGCGCCGCCGAGGTCGAGGCGGTTCGCGATCCGGCCCGCGATGACGTTGGCGAGGACGCCGGGGAACGAGTCCTCGGTGAGGCGCGGCAGCTGGCGGTCGAGTTCGGCCGGGAGTTCGCCGAGGTAGGACGGGAGCACGGTCCGCAGGGTCATCGCGTTGGACAGGTCGCTCCCGGCCTCCGCGCCGAAGATCACCGACGTGCGGGACCGGTCGAAGGCACGTTCGGCGTAGCCGGCGTCGGCGAGCGCCCGCCTCGACACTTCCAGTGCCAGCAGCTGGACGGGTTCGATGCTCGCGAGCGACGCGGGCGGGATGCCGTGGTCGAGCGGGTCGAACGGGATCTCCGGCAGGAAGCCGCCCCACCGCGACGGTGTCTTCTCGCCGTCACCATCGGGCGCGTAGTAGAGCGATGGATCCCAGCGCTGGGGCGGGACCTCGGTGACCGAGTCCACTCCGGACAGGATGTTCGCCCAGAACGACGGGAGATCACCCGCCTGCGGGAACACGCAGGCCATCCCCACGATGGCGATGTCGAGCGGTTCCGGGGCTGGCTCGTCGTCCCGCTCGCCGAGCAGTTCGGCGGCACGGGCTTCGCGGAACGCCAGCGCCCCGGGACCGGCGGCTTCGTGCAACCGGGCGATCGTGGTGACCTCGGAGCGGAGGACCGCGACGTCACCCGCCATGAACATGCCTTCGGCGAGCTGCCGGTCTTCGGCGACCGGGCTCAGCGCGTCCCCGATCCGCTCGATTCCCTTGCTGGCCAGGCGAAGCCGTCCGACGTTGAGCTTCTCCAGCCGCTCCCACGCCGCACGATCCGGTACTTCCCGGTCTTTCAACTCGCGTTTGAGCTCCGCGTACTCGGTCGTGAAGGCCGAACGCACGCATCGCGTCGCGTGGCCCGGAGCGGTCTCCAGCAGGTCGGTGCGCGTGGCTTCGACGACCTGGCGCTGGAACAACGGCAGGATCGCGCCCGCGCGGACGGCCTCTTCGGTGAACAGGTACGCCGTCCCCATCAGGAGGCCGGCGGTCGCGCCGAGCCGGGTCAGCGGCGCCGCGGCCGCGGCGACCATCGCGGCCGATCGCTCGTCGTGCACTCCACCCGCGAAGTACACCTCGATCTCGCCCGCGTACTCGAGAAGCACACCGATCTGGGCTTCCCACAACGGAAAACTGGCCCTCGGGCCGACGTGCCCGCCGCATTCGGCACCTTCGAAGACGAATTTGCGCGCCCCCGCTTCGAGGAACTGGCGCAGCAGTCCCGGTGACGGGACGTGCAGGAACGTCGAGATACCGGCGTCTTCCAGCGCCTTCGCCTGCGCCGGGCGGCCTCCGGCGATGATCGCGTGACTCGGCCGGACCTCGCGGATCACCTCCAGTTGCGCGGCTCGGACCTCCTCCGCGGCGAACCCGAGGACGCCGACACCCCAAGGCGCGTCACCCAGTGTCGCCTTGGTCTTTTCGAGCATCTCGCGAGTCTGCGCGGGCCCGGACAACGCCAGTGCCAGGAACGGCAGCGCTCCCCCGGCGGCGACGGCTCCGGCGAACTCGGGTTGATCGCTGACCCGCGTCATCGGCCCCTGCGCGAGCGGCAGGACACCGCCCGAAGCGGTGAGGCCACCGGCGATCGACGCGTGGACGGCCCGGATCGCGGCCGGGAGCGTTCCCCAGGTGTCGCGGAAACGCTGGGGCAGGAACGCGTCCTGCCCCACTTCCAGGTCCGGACGTCGGCGGAGGCCCCGTATTCCGCCGTCCACAATGGTCTCGGAACCGTCGAGACCTTCCAGGGCCATGGTGACGTCCGACGGGAGATCCGCTTCGGGGAGCAGCGCGAACGCGGTGTCGAGCACGACGCCGGCGGCGCCACCGGTGACCGCGGCGGCCGCCGTATGCACGCCTATCCCGCCGTACGCCCAGACCGGGCCCCCGATCGCCGGGTCGGCCAGCAACTGCTGCAGGAAGACGAAGGTGCCGAGTTCGCCGATCCTGCCGCCCGCCTCGTGACCTCGGGCGACGAGACCGTTCGCCCCGGCGGCGACGGCTCGCACGGCTTCGTCCCGGCTGGTGACTTCGGCGAGTACCCGCCGGTCACCGAAGTCCACAGTGGACAGTGTGGTGCCCGCGGCGAGCAGAACCGTGTGCACCGCCAGGGGAAGCTCCGCCGGTCTCGCGACGCGGACGCCGAAGCCGGTTTCGAGCAGACTCTCCGCCAAGTCCAGTTCTTCGCGCGCGGCCCGGTTTCCGCTGGTCAGGTCCAGGACACCGAGCGCACCGGCACGCGTCGCCGCCGCGGCGAACCGAGCGGAGGGCACACCGAAGGGATGCACCGCGATGAGCAGATCCGCCGTACCGGTCGACATTGAGGCATCGGCGCCACGAAGCGACTTACCCACGGGAAGCCTCCGAGCACACGGAAGAGTGATTTGGTTACCGGGCGTACTTAAACGCAGGCGGGGCTTCACGTCAATACTCGACAGTAGGGTTTCCGGTCACAGGAACCGGATGGCGGTACGCCGACCTGCGAAACGCGAGGATCGTCGCGAAAAATTAGCGTTCCGGATACAGGGCGGACATCCACGACGCGCGGTTTTCCCGCAGTAGCAGGGAAGAACCGTCAACGACCAGGTGTCCCAACACCCGATACGCCATCCGGCCTGTTACCCGGAGTTCACCATTCCGCTTTAGCCAGTACCACCGGAAATGGTGGTCCACCGCCATTCCGGGGAATTGCCGACGATTCGCCCTATCGTCGGTATCACCCCGGCGGGGCTTTCGGTATCACGCGCGATTAACGAACCGTTCACAGAGAAACGTGAAAGGACTCAGCGGGATTTCGCATTCCGCACCGCGATGGCCAGCAGCGCGGCGGCCGGACCGGCCAGCCGCCGCCCGGCGGGCCAGACCGCCCGCAGTTCCCGGCCGAAGTCGACGCCCTCGACGGCGACCGGGACGAGCCTGCCTTCGGCGACGTCCCGGACGATGGCGAGTTCACTGATCACCGCCGGACCGGCACCCGCGATCACGGCGTTGCCGACCGCGGAGGCCGAACCCAGTTCCAGCAACGGTTTCGCCGGTCCGACACCGGCCTTGCGCAGCGCGGTGTCCACGGTCTCCCTGGTCCCGGAACCCGGTTCGCGGACCACGAGTGGCGTGATCGCCAGTTCGGCCGCGGTCACGGGCCGTCGCTTGCGGGCCCATGGATGGTTTCCGGGCACGACGAGGACCAGTCGATCGGTGGCCACCCGCTTCGACGAAAGGCCGGGCAACGAGCCGGGCGACTCGACGAACCCGAGGTCGACCTTGCCCTCCCTCGCCAGTTCGGCGGCCTGATCGGAATTGGTGACCTCCAGGCCGAGGTACAGCCCGGGGTCGCCGCGTTTGAGCTCGCCGATCCAGCCCGGCACCAGATACTCGGCCAGGGTCATGCTCGCGGCGACCCGCAGTTGCGCCTCGTGCTGGGTGCGCAGCGCTTCGGCACCGTCGAGCAGGCCGTCGACTTCGGACAGCACACGACGCGCCCAGCCCGCGATGACCTGGCCGTCGGGGGTCAGCACGGAACCCCGCCGCGTCCGGTCGACCAGCACCAGTCCGAGTCGTCGCTCGACTGTGGACAGTCGTTTGCTCGCCGACGGCTGCGCGATCCCGAGCCTGGTCGCGGCCTGCCCGATGCTGCCGAGTTCGTCCACGAGAACCAGCAGGCGCAGGGAGTCCAGATCGGGTGTGGTCATAGCCCAAGTCTATGACCTACCCCTGGTACTCACGGCTACCGAGGCCACCCCGGCCGGGCGAGGCTCGAACCATGAGCAAGACGCACGTGAGACCGGCGAAGCCCTACTTGACCGCGCTGACCATCACCGGTGCCGGAGTGGCCGCCGCGTACCTGGTCGGCACCGCGGTCCCGGTCGTCAGCGCGCTCACCATCGCCGTCGTGCTCGGCATCCTCGCCGGCTCGCTGCCGTCGTTGCCGGACGAGACCCGGAAAGCGATCTCCGGAGTCACCAAGAAGCTGCTTCGTGCCGGTGTCGTGCTGCTGGGCCTGCAGCTTTCGCTCCCGTCGGTCCTCGCGCTGGGCCCCGGCACCCTGCTCGCCGTGGTGCTCACGGTCGGCATCACGTTCCTCGGCACGATCGGTCTCGGCAGGCTCCTCGGGGTGCCCCGGGGCCTGGCGATGCTGGTCGCGACCGGGTTCTCGATCTGCGGCGCGTCCGCCATCGCCGCGATGGAAGGCGTCGTCAAACGGGAGGACTCCGACGTCGCGACCGCGGTCGCGCTGGTCACCTTCTACGGCGGGCTCGCCATCGCGGCCGTCCCGCTGCTCGGCGGCTGGCTGCGCCTCGACGCGGCCCGGATCGGCGAATGGGCCGGGCTCAGCGTGCACGAGGTCGCGCAGGTCGTCGCCGCGGCCACCCCCGCGGGCAGCGCGGCCATCGCGGTCGCCATCGTGATCAAGCTCAGCCGGGTGGTCCTGCTGGCCCCGATGGTCGCCGCGGTCGGCGTGGCCGAACGCCACCGTCCCGCCGACGGGAAGCGGCCGCCGCTGGTCCCGCTGTTCGTCCTCGGTTTCCTGGCGATGGCCGCCGTGCGCAGCACCGGGATCGTGCCGGGTTTCGCGCTCGACGTCGCCAAGGTCGCCTGCACACTGTTGCTGGCCGGAGCGCTGTTCGGGCTCGGCTGCGCGGTGCGGATCGGCACGCTCGTCCGCACCGGGGGCCGTGCCCTGGTGCTCGGCCTGCTCTCCACCCTGCTGGTCGGCACCACCGCCCTGGTCACGCTGTCCGTGCTCGGCTGAGAACGGCCACGGCGAGCAGCGCGACCACCCCGCCGGCGACCATCACGGCCGGGACGGAGACCGAGTCGACGACGATCCCGCCGAGAAGCGCGCCCGCCGAGAGGGTCGCCTGGAACGACGAGGTGAACAGCACCGACGCGGCTTCGGGCGCCTGCGGTGCCGCCTTCGCGAACCACGTTCCCGAACAGACCGGGACCGCACCGTAGGCGAAGCCCCAGACGACCAGCAGGGCGAGCGCGGCTGCTTTCGAGTCGCCGAGGAACGGCAACGCGAGTGTCGCGAGACCGATCAGGCCCGCGGCGGCGAGGAAAGTGAGCCGCAGATCGCGGGCGATCGCCACGCCCGCGACGAAGTTGCCCGCGATCCCGGCGGTGCCGTAGACGAGCAGGAAGACGGTGATCAGCTCCGGGCTCACCTGCGTCACCTGGCGCAGGAGCGGGGTGACGTAGGTGTAGGTCCCGAAGTGGGCGAGCACGACCAGCACCGTGACGAGCAGGCCGAGCCGGGTCGCCCGGCCGCGGGTCAGCTCGCGCAGGACGTCGAGCCGGGTGGTGCCCGCGGGCGGCAGTGGAGGCAGCGTGAGGGCCAGCGCTGCGAGCACGCCGAACGTGAAGACGGCCATCACGGCGAAGGCCGCCCGCCAGCCGAAGAGTTCGCCGACGAACGTTCCCGCCGGAACTCCCAGAACGGAGCCGAGCGGCACGGCGGAGAAGATCACCGCGGTCGCCGTACCCGCGCGTGCGGGGCCGACGAGCCGCGCGGCGAGCCCGGAACCGATCGCCCAGAACGCGCCGATCACCAGTCCGACCAGTACTCGCGAGACGAGCACCGCCCAGTAGGCCTGCGCGGTGGCCGCGAGGACGTCGGCCAGGGCCAGCACCACCATCAGCGCGCACAGCAGGGCGCGCCGGTCGATCCGGCCCGCGGCGACGGTGACGGCCGGTGCGGCGAGCGCGGCGAGGAACCCGGGCAGGGTCATGGTCAGGCCCGCCGTCCCCGGCGTGATCCGGAAGTCCTCGCCGATCGGGGTCAGGAGGCCGATCGGCAGGATCTCCGTGGTGACGAGGGAGAAGATCCCCAGTGTCACCGCGAGGACGGCGAGCCATCCCTTCAGCGGGGTCCGGGCGGTGGTGTCGAGGGTCGGGGCGATCATGTGCCCCAGCCCATCACCGCGCGGACACCGCGGTCTGGCGGAATCGCGACGTGGCCGTGTTGCTAACTCCGGGACCGCTGGGTCACCACGATGCAGGCGACCACGATCAACGCCGTCACCGGCGCGGCCGCCGGAAGGTGCTCACCGAGCAGCAGGACCGCCCAGACCAGCGTCAGCAACGGCTGGGCCAGCTGCAACTGGCTCGCCCGCGTGACCCCGATCTCGGCCATTCCCTTGTACCAGGCGAAGAACCCGCCGAACTGCGAGATGAGCGCGACGTACAGCAGACCGGCGATCCCCTCGCCGGTGACGTGCAGCGGCTCGGTCACGAGGCCGAAGACGGCGAACGCGGCGGTCACCGGCAGCGCGAGCACCAGCGCCCAGCCGATCACCTGCCAGCCCGCCATTTCCCTGGCGAGCCGCCCGCCCTCGGCGTACCCGAACGCGCACAGCACGAGCGCGCCGAACAGGAACAGGTCCGCCGTGGACAGTCCGCCGCCGCTCTGGCCGACGGTGAACACCACGACGGCGCTCGCGCCCACCGCGGCGGCGAGCCAGAACCGGCGGGACGGCCGGTGCCCGGTGAGTCTCGACGAGACGACGGCGGTGGCCATCGGCAGCAGCCCGATCACCACCGCCGAATGCGCCGTCGACGACGTCTGCAGGGCGAGCGTGGTCAGTACCGGGAACGCGAGGACACACCCGAGGGCGACCACGGCGAGGCCGCGCCACTGCTCGCGCTTCGGCAGCGGGACCCGGAAGGCGCGGAGACAGGCGGCCGCGACCAGCGCGGCCAGGACACTCCGCACGCCGGTGGCGGTCCACGGGCCGAAGCCCTTGAGCGCCCAGACGGTGGCGGGGAACGTGAAGGAGAAGGCGAAGACACCCAGCGCCGCCAGGGCGGTCCCGGAGCGGACCGCTACTGCCCGGTCCGCGATAGCGCTATCATCCAGTCTCATGTCCGATGGTAGCAGTGTCGCCAGCCTGGTCACCCAGCTGCGGTCCGAGCTTGAGCGCTATCCGATTGAAGGAAAGCTCCCGTCCAGCCGGGAGCTCGTCCGGCAGCTGAAGGTGAGCCCGGTGACGGTGTCGCGCGCCATTGCCGCGCTGGCCGCGGAAGGCCTGGTGACCAGCCGTCCCGGCGCCGGCGTCTTCCGCGCCCCGCCCCCACGCGAGGTCGCGGTGACCGGCGACGTCTCGTGGCAGGAGGTGGCGCTGAGCTCACAGACCGGGATCCGCGCGATCGACGCGACCGGAGTGCTCGCCGCGCTGAGCGACCCGCCGTCGGGTGTCATCGATCTCAACGGCGGCTACACGCATCCGAGCCTCCATCCGGAACGCGAACTCGCGACGGCGTCGGCCCGCGCCGGACGCCGTCCCGGCGCGTGGACCCGGCCGCCGATCTGCGGCCTCCCCGAACTGCGGGCCTGGTTCGCCCGCGACATCGGCAGCCCGGTGAACGTCGAGAACGTGCTGGTCACCGCGGGTGGGCAGAGCGCGCTGACCACGGCGTTGCGCGCGCTCGGCGCCCCCGGCGCGCCGGTGCTGGTGGAATCGCCGACGTACCCGGGGATGCTGGCCATCGCGAGGGCTTCGGGGCTGCGGCCGGTACCGGTGCCGATCGACCGCGACGGCGTCCGGCCCGAACTGCTCGCCGACGCCTTCCGCGACACCGGCGCCCGCCTGTTCGTCTGCCAGCCCGCCTTCCAGAACCCGACCGGCGCCGTGCTGTGCGCCGAACGCCGGGCCGAGGTCCTGCGGATCGCCCGTGACGCGGGCGCTTTCGTCATCGAGGACGATTTCGCTCGCCTGATGGCACACCCCGGCAGCCCCGCTCCCCCGCCACCGCTGGTGGCCGACGACCCCGACGGTGTCGTGGTGCACATCCGGTCGCTCACCAAACCGGCGTCACCGAGCTTGCGGATCAGCGCGCTGGCCGCCCGCGGCCCGGCACTGGAACGGCTGCGCGGGCTCCACGCCGTCGAGAGTTTCTTCGTCCCGCGGCCGCTGCAGGAAACCGCCCTCGAGCTGGTGAGTTCCCCCGCGTGGACACGCCATCTGCGGACCCTCGCCGTCGCGTTGCGCGAACGCCGCGACGTCGCCGTCTCGGCGCTGCGGGAGTTCCTGCCCTCCTGGCGCGCCGTCCCGGTCCCGACCGGTGGATATCACCTGTGGCAGCCTCTGCCCGGTTTCGTCGACGAAGTCGCTTTGACCAGCGCCGCTTTCCGCGCCGGAGTAGCGGTCACGCCCGGCAGGCTCTACTTCGCGGCCGAGGCTCCGGGGCCCTATCTGCGCCTGAGTTACGTCAGCACCGCGACCGGCGCGCAGGTGCGGGACGGGATCAAACGCCTTTCCCAGGCATACCAAGAGATCTCGGGTTAACCCTGCCCGAGCGGCATGCGGCCCGTGCTCGTACCATCGCGCACGGAGGCGAAGAACAGGCATGACACAGCCGGCGGCGGAGCCGCACGATTCACCCGGCAGGCTCTGGGAACTGCTCGACGACGGCCAGCGCAAGGCGTTGCGCGCCGAGGCCGAGCTGCGTCGGTACCCGGCCGGGACGGTGATCATCCGCGAGGGCGACCGGTCGGACTGGGTGCTGATCCTGATGACCGGGCGGGTCAAGATCACGTCGGTGTCCACCGGCGGCTACGACGCGGTGCTCGCCGTCCGCGATCCGGGCGACATCATCGGCGAGATGGCGTCGATGGACGGCGCCCTGCGCTCGGCGACGGCGATCGCCGTCGAACCGGTCACCGGGCTGTGGCTGTCCTCGCGGGCGTTCAACTCCGTGCTCCGCGAACACGCCGGCATCTCCGTCGTCCTGCTCCGGATCATCACCTCCCGACTGCGCTACGCCAACTCTCGCCGTACCGAATTCGGCGACAGCACCGCCGCCGAACGCATCGCCGCGATCCTGGTCGATCTCGCCGAGCGGTACGGCGTCCCCGTCCCCGACGGCACCCTGATCGCTCTCCGGATCAGCCAGCAGGACCTCGCGGGACTCGCGTCCGCGTCACGGGAAGCCGTCGCGCGGACGCTGCGGACCTTGCGCACCGACGGACTGCTCAGCACCGGGCGCCAGCGGCTCGTCGTCCGGAGCCTGAAGGACCTCAGGCAGCTGGCACCCGACGACCGCTGAGCCGCCACGGCAGGCCGAAATGCCGCTCCACCCGCGCTCCGGTGGCGGAGAACAGTTTCCGCACGCGCGGCTCGTTCTCCGGGTCGAAGTCCGGCGTGGTCCCGATCAGTTCGCCGAGCTCGCGGGTGAGCCTGGCCGCGGCGCTCCCCGGCACCAGCAGGACCCGCACCGGCGCGAGGCTGCGCACGGCCGGCGGCGGCGCGATGAGATCGATCCGGGCCCGGATGAGACCGGTGAGCCTCGCCAGCCAGAGGAAGGCGCCCACCGCCGCCCAGGCCACCAGCTCCGCCAGGATGACCGGGGACAGGATCAGCGCCAGCCCGGCCGCCTGCGCGACGGCGAACCCCAGCATCAGCCAGTCCTCGAAGCCCGGTCGTTTCCCGGCGGCGGGCCCGCCGCGGAGCCGGGTGAACGACACTTCCCGGTAGCTCTCGCTCTCGGTGACGATGGCGAGCGGGCGGATCCGGCGCAGCCAGGGCGCGAACCGGCGCACGATCAGCCACTCGCCGCCGTCGGTATCGGTCACCCGCATCACGTTCCCCCTCACCGGTGACCGGATCCTGGCACAGATCGCCCGCCGTCATGTGGCGATCGCGGCAGTCCGGCGGCGGAGCAGGGTGCGGTGCTTCTCCACTCGCACGTCGAAACGGTCGAGTACTTCACGCACCGCGGGGTCACCCGGATCGAACATGATCCGGTCACGGAACAGGGCGCGCAGTTCGGTCGTCAACGGGTCGGCGAGATCGCGGTGGACCTTGAGGATCGCCAGCGAGACCAGGCCGGTCCGATCCTTGTTCCAACCGGCGACATCGACCCGCTCGGGTGCCTTCCGGAACCACCGGACGGTCTGTGCGACGGACCCCGCGACGCCCTGCGCCAGCATCTCCAGCCACCGGACCGGCACCAGCAGCAGCCCGAAGAGCAGATAGAACGGGATCTCGACGAGCGCTTCCAGGAAGACCAGCACGCCGAGCAGTCCGACGGCCGCCTTGTTCACGGGCCCGTCCTCGGGGTCGTCGTTGGGCAGGTCCTTGAGATACAGCGTCCAGTCCGCGGTGATCTTGTAATGCCGGTAACCACCTTTGAGGAACGCGAACGGCTGAACCCACCGGCGCCACGGCGCGAAACGGCGAATGATCTCCCACTGACGCCCCTCGGGATCGATCACCTTCATGCGGCCCTCCCCTTCCGATGTCGCGCCGTGGCCGGCTGAAGGAACTTTGACAGGGAACGGCCTCTCGTTCTGCGTCACCTGACACAGAACGCGAAACCGGGTTGTACGCGCCTTGTACGACCGGGAAGGACTCTGATGTCCCGTCACCCGGAACACGATCCAGGACGGAGCATTCCCGTGAAGATCTCTCGCGTCGCACAGGGCCTTTTCGTGGCCCTCGTCGCCATCGCGGCGGTCGGCGCCTCCCCCGCCGCACCGGCCGCGACCGCCGCCGTTGGAAACACGGTGGTGTACAAAGAGAAAACAGAAGGTTACGACTGTTTCAGAATCCCCGCCGTCGTCAAGGCGAACAACGGCGAACTGCTCGCGTTCGCCGAGGCCCGCAAGGGCGGTGCCAGCTTCTGCAACGACCGCGGCGACATCGATCTCGTCGTGAAACGCTCGGCCGACAACGGGAAGAGCTGGAGCGCCTCGAAGGTCGTCATCGAAGGTTTCGGCGACACCAAAGGAAACCCGACGCCGATCGTGATCCCCTCCACCGGGCGGATCGTGCTGCTCTCGGTGATGGAATGCGTCAAGAACCCCGACTGCAACCGGATTCCGCGCGTCTCGATCAGCGACGACCACGGCAAGACCTGGGCCGCCCCCAAGGTGCTCACCACGCAACTCGGGTTCGCCACCGCGCCGGAGTGGCTCGCGACCGGCCCGTCGCACGGCATCGTGCTGACACGCGGCGCGCACGCCGGCCGGATCGTCGCCGGGATGAGCTACACCACCGGCGGCAAGAACAGCGGCGCGCTCATCTACAGCGACGATCAGGGTGTCACCTGGAAACGCGGCGCCACCGACAGCCCGGCGGCGACCTTGAACCCGCAGGAGATCAGCGTCACCGAACTGCTCGACGGCCGGGTCTACGCCGCGGCGCGCAACCAGGCCAACAACGGCGACAAGTGCCTGAGCGGTGGCGCGAAGAACCGCGCGTACGCCCTCAGTTCCGACGGCGGCGCGAGCTTCTCGACCAAGTTCACCTTCGAAGAGGACCTGATCACCCCGGTCGTGCAGGCCTCGACCGCGCGGATGACCGCGACCGACAAGGCGGGCAAGTACAACCGGATCCTGTTCGCCGCACCGTCGGTGTGCGACCGCCGCAAGGAACTCGTCGTGCGCTCGTCGTTCGACGAAGGCGCGAACTGGCAGGGCAACTCCGCCGGAACGCTGGTGTGGAGCGGCGATGCGGCGTACTCCGACATGGTCCAGCTGTCATCGGGTTCGGTCGGCGTGCTGTACGAAGCGGGCCCGGCGGGCAACGCCAACGAGACCATCCGCTTCTCGACCGTCACCGAGGCGACGCTCGGCGCCCCGGCGTGCGGCAGCGGATACGGCGTGATCGACTCGGCGCCGCTCGGCACGGCGGGCACGGTTTACCTGTCTTACAACGCTTCCAACGGACAGAACTGCGTCAGCACGATGAAGAGCGCGTCCGCGGGCACCGCGACCGCGACGTCGGCCTACCTCGAGGTCCAGGGGTCGGCCCGGCTCACCGACTCCGGGTCGTTCTCGTGGTTCGCCGGTCCGGTGCGGGCGGCCGCGGCGGACAAATGCGTGAAGTGGGGCGGTTCCGCGGGCGGGACGAAGTACGACAGCCCTTCGGAACACTGCGGCTGAGCACTGGGTCTCGTGAGTGGTAAGGGCGGTTAGAGCGGACCGGTATTCGCCTACCTACGCGTGACCAGGGCGAAGATGGTGTGCGGTAGTCGAGGGAGTCGCTCAGGTCTCGGAGTTCGATGACACCGGAATCTCACCGCGGCACGTTCGAGTGTGAAGGATGTTTGACGATGAAGGAATGGGGACGTTGAGCGTCCCCGATCCTCCGTTGATCAAGACCGTGCCACCCCCGCAACCTCGCGAACGGCAGCCGAGCGGGGAAGATTTGAGACGTTGAACGTCTCAAATCCTCCCCACTCGCCCACATCGGCATCCAGAACAAGCTCTACAAGCCACCGAGATGACATCAGGATCCAGTGGGCAGGCAAATACCGGTCCACCAGAACCGTCCTTACCACTCACGACTTCGGCGGGCGCAACCGTGGGGAAAGCTTGGTGAGCGCCAGCTTTTCCAGCTGTTCCGAAATCTCCGCGAGCCCGGCGTCGAACCGGTCCAGGTCCACGCCCCGGCCGGACAGATCGTCGCGGACGTGCTTCTCGACCTTCGCCCAGTCGTTGCGGTACTTGGTCGCGAGTTCTTTCCACGGCACGCCTGCCAGCTCGACGGCGAGGCCGCTGTCGTAGGTCAGCACGCCGCGCACCATCAAGTACGCGATACCCGGGTATCCGAGGTATCCCTGCCAGTAGGACCCGTTGTCGTTGGCCGTGATCGAGCCCGCGGCCGGATCGTGGCGGACGTCGTACGTCTTCGCCTTGTCCGACGACGCGACGCGCGCCGTGTCACCGTCGACCTCGACCCGCCCGTCGGCCACCGCGCCGAGCGCCTCGTAGATCTTGATGACCGGGGAAGGCTTCCAGACCGCGACCACTCAGCCCTCTAACCGTTCGAGCAGGACGACGTCGACCGTGTCACCCTCTCCCTTGCCGATCGCCTTGCGCACGTCGGCCTTCACCGGGAGTTTGTGGGTGCCGTCGCCGAGTGCCATGAACGAACTCCGGAACGGATGTCCGTCGATGGTGCCGCGCACCTTCACCAGCCCTTTGGTGCCGAAGTACTCGGCGGAGCCGGGCATGATCACGTACGTCCAGCCGCCCTTCTCCGGGCTCTTGAGCAGCTTCGCGGTGAACTTTTTGTCCATGGAAACACCCTACAACAGGACACTTATCAAACTGTGCTGTCAAAGGGTGACGCGAATACGCACGCGTCGGCCGACATCGCGTGCCCAGGCCCGGATCGACGGCCAGTCCCGGAAGTCTCCGGCCCAGGGGCCCATCGCCATGATCTTCCAGAACAGGCCGCTCGCGGTGGCGGGCGTGAGCTTGCCGCCGAAGGTGGCCGTGCGCTCGGCGTCGATCCGTGCGGCCAGCAGGGCGACCCCCGCGGGCAGGCTGACCCGTTTGCCCGCGGCGAGCGGTCCGCAAGGCCCGCTGTGGAACAGCCAGACCGGGCGGTTCCGGAGCGCTTCCTCGTGTTCGGTGAGCAGGCGCACCGCCTCCGGCCGCCATCGCCGGTGGTGCAGCGCGCTCCCCAAGATCACCGCGCCGTACGGTTCGACGTCCTCGACCTCGGCGGCGTCCAGCAGATCGGCCGTCAGACCGCTCTCGCGCAGCTCGGCGACGATCACCTCGGCGATCTCCCTTGTCCCGCCGGACCGGCCGGCATGGGCGACGAGCACTGCGGTCATGCCTCCATTGTCCGCGCGGCCGCAACCCGTGCCACCGTCCGGCACATCGACACGCCGCATTCGGCTCACCTCTTCACCCGTCGGGGCGTTACCCGGGAGGCAGGAAGGCCGGCCTCGCGGCCGGGTCGGGTTCGTCGTAATAGCGGTGGAACACCGCGGTCTGCCCGCCGGACAGCGGCGGGACGATCCAGCTCCACTCAGCCTGACAACGGCGGCCCGCGTGTTCTTCCTTGGCGATATGCGTGAGGAACCGCCGCGATTCGGAGTGATGATCGGCGACGGTCACGCCCGCCGCGTCGAAGGAGTGCTGGACGGCCAGCGTCAGTTCGACCAGCGTGCGGTCACGCCACAGGGTGCGCTCCGACGCCGTCGACAGGCCCATCAGGTCCGCGATCACCGGCAGCAGGTCGTAGCGGTCGGTGTCGGCCAGGTTGCGCGCGCCGACCTCGGTGGCGAGGTACCAGCCGTTGAACGGGGCCGCGGGGTAGGTGATCCCGCCGATGACCAGCCGCATGTTGCTGATCGCCGGTACCGCGTGCCAGCGCAGCCCGAGCCCGGCGAACCAGCGGTGGTCGGGATGCGACAGCGGGACCTCCAGGACGGCGTCCGACGGCAGCCGGAACAGGCGCCGCTCCCCCGGCTCGGACTCGATGAGCAGCGGGAGGACGTCGAACGAGCCTTTGCGCTCGGGCGGGCGCCACCCGTGCTCCCGGACGGTCTCGGTGAAGTCGGCGTGGCGCGGATCGCCCAGCACCGAGCCGTCGCTGAGCCGATAGCCCGCGTAGCGGATGAGCTGGTCGTTGTGGATCTTCGGCCCGGGACCGGCGGGGCCGTCCGGCGCGAACACGGTGATGGTCGAACGGATCCGGCCGCCCCGGGTCGCCTCGCGCAAATGGGTGACGCACTCGTCGGCGATGGCGGCGGCGCCCGCGGCGTCACGGCGGTCCCGCACCTTCAATCCCTGCCAGTAGAGCCTGCCGATACAGCGCGCGGAGTTCCGCCAGGCCACCCGGGCGCCGAACTCAAGTTCGTCGGTGGTGTGCCGGTACGTGCCGGTCTCGTCGATCTCGGCGCGGACCCCGTCCCATCGTTCGCGCAGCCGCGTCTCCCCAGCCTCCGTCTCGGCGTGGAAGAGCCGGAGGAAGTCCTCCGCCTCGGCCAGGTCCACGCTCCGTCCCCGCGGACTCACTTCCGGAGGCAAGCGGGGGATATCCGTCACCCGCATGGAGGCCGTCGATACTTCGGCCTCCCACTCTCCGAATTCGACGCCGGCACCGGCGGCGGGAACGATCACCATTTCCTCCTGCACTCGGAAATGCCCGGAGGATCACGTCTGAGCGGCGAGACGGCCGGGTCCGGACCAGACGAAAGACGATACCCCACAGAAAGACGAGTCCGATCCACCAAATGGCAGAGACTCCACCCAGGATGACATTTACGCAGGTAGAAAGCTTGATGACGACAACATTTGGAATTGAGTACGACTTCGCGGGATATTCACGGAATGGGATCCGGAGAAATGATCACACGCCACAAGATCACCTTATGATCGTTCTATCAGAAGATATTCTTCACTCTTTCGAGCGTATTCTCTCACGAGGTCTTCTCCTCTTTCCCGGTGCCGGTGTAGTGACCCGTGCCCGCCGTCGCTAGAGTGCGGTGATCTCCGGCGGAAAGGAAGGCTCGTGGTGGACAGGCGGATTCCGGTCATCCTGGTCGCGGGCTTCCTCGGCTCCGGGAAGACCACCCTGCTCAACCACCTGCTGGCGAACCGCCAGGGCGCGCGGATCGGTGTCGTGGTCAACGACTTCGGGAGCATCGCGGTCGACGCGATGGCCGTCTCCGGCCAGGTCGACACCATGATGTCGTTCGGAAACGGCTGCCTGTGCTGCGCCGTCGACGCGAGCGGTCTCGACGCGATGCTCGCCAAGCTGTCCGAGGCCGAGGCGGGCATCGACGTCATCGTGATCGAAGCCAGCGGCCTCGCCGAACCGCGTGACCTCATCCGCCTGATGATCGCCAGCGAGAACCCCGCCATCGCCTACGGCGGCCTGGTCGAACTCGTCGACGCGGCCGAGTTCGAGGCGACCAGGAAACGGCACCCGGAACTGGACGAGCACCTCGGGTTCGCCGACCTCGTCGTGCTCAACAAGACCGACCGCGCCGATGAGGATGCCCTGGCCAAGCTGCGCGGCACGATCGACGAGATCGCGCCCGGCACCCCGGTGATCGCGACCTCCCACGGCCGGATCGACCCCGCCCTCTTCTTCGACGCCCGGCCGCGCGACCGGGCCGGGCAGATGTCGTTCGACGACCTCCGCGAGGAGGAGCACGACCACGAGCACCACTTCCACACCGCGTACGACAGCGTCGCCTTCACCGCCGAGCGCCCGCTGGACCCGCGACGGCTGATGGACTTCCTCGAACAGCGCCCCGGCGGGCTCTACCGGATCAAGGGCTTCCTCGACTTCGGCCCGAACGGCCCGCGGTCCCGGTTCGGGCTGCACACGGTGGGCTCGTTCATCCAGCTGGAACGGTCTGCGTGGCCGTCCGGCGGCCCGCGGCGGAGCGAACTGGTGCTGATCGGCTCCGGAATCGACACCGAGGCCGTCACCGCGCGTCTCGAGGAATGCGTCTCGGAGGGTTCCGACGTCGTGGACGAGCGAGGCATGCTGCGCGTCTTGCGTTTCATTCAGGACTGACAAGACCGACAAGACTGACACGCCGAAGGCCGAAATACCGGGAATCGCGGCGCGTCTGCTTGACACTGTTTTCCGGAAGGAATCTCGAGCTGGACCACCTGTATCGGGAGGACAGTTCCATGACGAACACCGCCGGACGCTGGTACCTGGTCGGCGCGCTGCCGGAGGATTCTCCCGCCGCGCACCTGATGACCCGCTCCGAAGACCTTCGCTACCGGCGTTCCGCCTGCGGGGACAAGGAATCCCGGATGTGGACGCCGGTGGATCTCACCACCACCGACGTCGCGCCGTGCCCGAGGTGCGCCGCGACGCTGCCGGGCCACCGCTCCACCCGCAAGGCCGAGCCGGCCGCGAACACGCAACTCGCCTTCGACCTACCGCTCTGACCGCGTTTCGTCCTCTAGTTACTCTCTTTCTTGGCCCTGCTGGGCGCGACCCGGGGCGGCTCGTTCGGCATCTTCGGGTAGACCGGCGGCCAAGGCGCGTCCATGAGCCCGTTCTCCATGTCCTTTTCGGACATCTCCAGCAGCGGCGCGATCGACTGCGGTTTCGTTTCCGCCCAAGGGTCCCCGCGTTCGGCGAACCGAGCGGGAACGGTGGACAGCGTGAGCTTGTCCGGCTCGACGGTCTCCAGTTCGTCCCAGCCGATCGGCGTCGAAACCTGCCCGCCGACCCGCGGCCGCACGCACCACGCGCCGAACACCGTCTTGTGCGGCGCGTTCTGGTTGAAGTCGACGAACACCCGGGAGCCGCGTTCTTCCTTCCACCACTGCGCCGTCATCTCCTCCGGATGGCGGCGCTCGAGTTCGCGAGCGAGCGCGACGGCGGCCGCGCGGACCTGGTAGGCGTCCCACTTCGGCTCCAGCGGCACGTAAAGATGCAGGCCGCGCGAGCCCGACGTCTTCAGCTGCGCGGTGATGCCGAGTTCCTCCAGCAGCCTCTTCGTCAGGACTGCGCCGTGCCTCAGCTCGGGGAACCCGATCCCGGGCGACGGGTCGAGGTCGACGCGCAGCTGGTCGCTGATGTCCGGCGCGTCCGCCCGGTTCGGCCAGACGTGGAATCCGAGGCAGCCCTGGTTCACCGCCCAGATGACGTGCGCGAGGTCTTTCGCCACGAGCGCGTCCGACGTGGTGCCGTTCGGAGTGGACACCACCGTCGTGGTCAGCCAGTCCGGCGCGTTCTTCGGGACCCGCTTCTGGAACCAGGACTTCCCGCCCGCGCCGTCGGGATAGCGCTCCAGCAGCAAGGGCCGTCCACCGAGCTGTGCCAGCAGCGGCACCGAAACCGCGCGGTAGTACTCGACGAGGTCCAATTTGGTCTCGCCGTTCTCCGGGAAGTAGACCTTGCCGGGATTGGAGACCGTGAACTCGACGCCTTCGAGGTCCAGCGTGACCGGTTCCGACTTCATGTTTCCCCCAGCTCGGTGAACAACGTGGCCAGCTCGGCGGGCGGGACCTCTTCGAGTTGCGCGTACGTGCAGGAGGCCGGTTCGCGGTCGGGGCGGAACCGCACGAGCCTGCCGCCGTGGCGGAACCGCGTGCCCTCGACGTGCTCGTAGCGGACCTCGGCGACCCATTCGACGCGGAGCGGCTCCCAGCTCAGATCCTTTTGCGGCGCCCACCGGCTGCCCGCGCCGGGCATGCGGCCGCCCGCCTCCTCGTGGGCCTCGGCCCACTCGCGCCAGGGGTGGTTCTCCAGCGCGTTCTCCCGCAGTGGCGCGAGTTCGTCCACCAGTTCACGACGCCTCGCGGCAGTGAAGCTGCTCGCGACGCCCACATGGTGCAGGACGCCTTCGTCGTTGTAGAGCCCGAGCAGCAGCGAACCGACGCCCACACCGTCCTTGTGCCACCGGAACCCGACGACGACGCAGTCCGCGGTCCGCTGATGCTTGACCTTCCACATCACCCGCTTGTCCTGTTCGTACGGTGCGTCGGCGGGTTTGGCCATCACCCCGTCGAAACCCGCGCCCTCGAAGCGGGTGAACCAGTCCTGGGCGACGTCGGGATCCTCGGACAGCGGGGTGAGGTGCACCCGGGCGAACTTCGTGTCGACGACGCTTTCGAGCAGCTTCCGCCGCTCCCCGAACGGCTCCGGCGTCAGATCCCGGTCTTCGAGGGCCAGCAGGTCGAACACCACGAAACTCGTCGGTGTCTCCTCGGCCAGTTTGTTCACCCGGGACGCCGCCGGGTGCAGGCGAAGCTGGAGCGCCTCGAAGTCGAGCCCGCCCTCGGTGACCAGCACGATCTCGCCGTCGACGACGCAGCGCTCGGGCAGGGCCTCCTTGAGCAGGCCGACCAGTTCGGGGAAGTACCTCGTCAGTGGCCTGTCGTTGCGCGAGCCCAGCACGACCTCGTCACCGTCGCGGAAGACCACGCAGCGGAAGCCGTCCCACTTCGGCTCGTACAGCAGGCCCGGCGTGCGCGGCAATTCGTGCACGGCCTTGGCCAGCATCGGCTTCACGGGCGGCATCACGGGCAGTTCCACGAGGTGATCCTAGGCCGGGCCACCGACAAAAGCGCGACGTCAGAGCTCCGCCAGCAACAATCCGCTGCGTGGTTTCGGCGTGAAATAAGTGGCCTTCCTCGGCATCCGCGACCCGGCCGCGTGCACGGCGAGCACCTCCGCGTACGGGACCGGGGCCAGCAGCAACACCGCGTCCGCGTCTTCGGGCACCGGGGCGCCCGGCAGCAGCGGCCGCAGGTTCGGCCCTTCCGGATCGACGCCGAGCGCCCCGCGGAGCAACTCCTGCTCGACCAGGGCGTGGTCGAGGCCCGCCTTGCCGAGCACGACCCGGAATGCCGACGCTCCCGCCAGCACGGTCACCTCACCTGCCTCGGCGGGCGGCTCCGGACTGCCGGGATGCACGTCGAACCCCGCCTCGGTCCATCGCCGGACCAGCGTGCCCGCGTCGAGGCCGGTGCCGGTGAGCGCCCGGTGGATGGGCCCGATCCGCAGTCCCGGTCCCCCGGTGACCAGCGCCAGCAGCGCGCCGCGCCCCGACTCCGCGGCGGCCGCGACGCGGTGGTTGCCGTCCGCGACCAGGAGATCCATCTCGTCCAGGGCCGCCAGCAGCTCGGACTGGCCGTCGCCGGGACCGGTGAGCCACAGCTGGTGTTTGCGGCCCACGCCGTCCACTGTGGACAGCGTGGGCACCTGCCCCCGGCAGGTCCGTTCGATCAGCGCGGTCAGCTCGCGGCCACCGGTCGCGGGCACCAGCATGGCGGCGCTCGTGGCGACCCCGAGTCCGGCGAGCATCGCGGCACGCTCCGCGACGACATCCGGATAGACGTCCTCGGTGTGCCGGACCCGCGTCACCCCGTCGTCCCGGACCGCGGCGGGGTCGACCAGGCACAGCACGCCCAGCGCGACCCCGTCCGGCCCGTCGATGCGGTACGGCGCGACGACGGCGGTGACCGGACGGTAGTGCCGTTCGCGGATACGCTCGAACGTCGCTCTGGCCTGCGGCAGCGCAGCCTCGATCGAGAGGCCGCCCGCCAGCGCGGCCGGGGTTCTGGCCGGATGCTGGACCGCCAGCAGGGTGTCACCTCGCGCCTCCGCGAGCGCGGCGACGACCCGGTCCGGGTCGGCGAACTCGTCGACGTCGGGCCCCGGGACGGTGTCGCGGACAACCCAGCCACGGTCGATCGGGCGGATCCAAGTGCTCATCCGACCCATTTTGCGGGAAACCTCACGGAACAAATCGATCCCATGACCGGGTGTCTCCATGGAATGCTTACCCATGCGAAGCAGTTGACGCCCTTCATGAGCCCGAGGAGACCGCCACAGATGACCACCCCGGCCCCGGTCACCGCGAAGGAAGGGGTCGGTTTCCGCTCCGCACGCGGCCCCGTCCTGATCGCCGTGATGCTGTGCTCCGGCCTGATCGCCCTGGACTCGACCATCATCGCGACGGCGGTTCCGTCGGTGGTCGCGGACCTGGGCGGGTTCTCGCAGTTCCCGTGGCTGTTCTCGATCTACCTGCTGACCCAGGCGGTCACCGTGCCGCTGTACGGCAAGTTCGCCGACGTGCTCGGCAGGCGGCCGGTGATGTTCTTCGGGATCGCGGCGTTCCTGCTGGGCTCGGTGCTCTGCGGCGCGGCCTGGAGCATGCCGGTGCTGATCGCCGCCCGCGCGGTGCAGGGCATCGGCGCCGGTGCCATCCAGCCGATCGCGCTGACCATGGTCGGCGACATGTACACGGTCGAGGAACGCGCCAGGGTGCAGGGCTATCTCGCCAGCGTATGGGCCATCTCGTCGGTGATCGGCCCGACACTGGGCGGCGTGTTCGCCGAGTACCTCGACTGGCGCTGGATCTTCTTCATCAACCTGCCGCTCGGCGCGCTGGCGGCGTGGATGCTGCACCGGAACTTCCGCGAGCGCGTCGAACGCCGCTCGCACCGCATCGACTACCTCGGCGCCACGCTGCTCACCCTCGGCTGCTCGCTGCTGATCCTCGGCCTGCTGGAGGGCGGGGTCGCCTGGGGCTGGGCGTCCGCGCCGAGCCTGGCGATCTTCGCCGCCTCTGTGGTGCTGCTGGTGTCGTTCGTGTTCGTGGAACGCAAGGCCGAAGAACCGGTCCTGCCGCTGTGGATCTTCACCAAACGGACGCTGATCGGCGGCAACCTGGTCGCCGTCGTCGTCGGCATGCTGCTGATGGGCCTCACCTCGTACCTGCCGACCTTCTCCCAGGGTGTGCTCGGCACCGGCGCGCTCGTCGCCGGATTCGCGCTGGCGGCGCTGACCGTCGGCTGGCCGATCTCGGCGTCGCTGGCGGGCCGGGTCTACATGCGGATCGGGTTCCGGGACACCGCGCTGATCGGCAGCGGGATCGTCATCGCGGGCGCGGCGCTCACGGTGTTCCTGGCGGCGGGTTCGTCGATCTGGCTGGCGGCCGCGGCCGCGTTCGTCCTCGGGATCGGGCTGGGCCTGGCGTCGAGCCCGACACTGATCGCCGTGCAGTCCACCATCGGCTGGGAACGCCGCGGCGTCGTCACCGCGACCAACATGTTCAGCCGCTCGCTGGGCAGCGCGGTCGGCGTGGCGATGTTCGGCGCGATCGCGAACGCCACCCTCGCGAACCGCTTCGCGAACCCGCCCGCCGGGGTCGTCGGCCTGCCGTCGGGCGTCGACGCGACCAGCGTCGTCCTGGAGGGCCATGGCCCGGACACCCCGACGACGACGTTCGTGCGCGGCGCCCTCGCGGACGCCACGCACCACGTCTTCCTGGCGATGCTGGTGGTCGCCGTGCTCAGCGTCGGCGCGCTGCTGCTGATGCCGCGGCGGACCGAAGAGCTGAAGTTCGACTGAAGTACGTGAAGGCCCCCGGCTAGTTCTGCATCGGGACGGCGTGCTCGACGAAGCTCTCCACGAACCGCTCGATCGGCTCCGGCCCGGCCGGGTAGAGCACGAACTTGCTCAGCCCGGCGTCGATGTACTCGGCGATCAGGTCGCGGGCGGCGCTCCAGCTGCCCGCGATCAGCCGCGACGGATCCGCGTCGGACCGTGCCGCGACCGAGGCCGCGAGCGCGTCCGGGATCCCGTCCTCGGCGACGATGAGACTGATCCCGAAGTGGTCGGCCTCGACCTCCCGGTCCGCCTCGGCGGCGGCCTCCTGGATCGCCTCGCGGCCCGCGCGCGCCTCCTCCGGTGTCAGGAAACTTGCCAGCCAGCCGTCCGCGAGCCTGCCGATCCGCCGCAGCGCGCCGGGTGCCTTCCCGCCGAGCCAGAGGTCGAGCCGTTTCAGTGGGCGCATGCCGAGCCCCACGCCCTCGACCCGGAAGAACTCGCCCTCGAAGGTCACCTCTTCCTGTTCCAGCAGCGCCTTGATCAGGAGCAACGACTCGTCGAACACCGCGGCGCGGCGGCCGGGCGGCACCGGGAACAGCGGCAGTTCCGCGTCGCGCGCGGGCTTCAGGCCGAAGACCGGGAGGACCCTTTTCGGTGCGAGCGCGGCGAGGGAGGCGAGTTGTTTGGCGACCAGCACCGGGTCGCGGCCGGGCAGCACCATCACGCCCGTGCCGACCTTCAGTTTCGAGGTGCGGGCGAGCGCGTGCGTCAGCCCGACGACCGGGTCGATTCTGGGCGAGTACACCGCCTCGGGCAGCCAGAGCGAATCGATGCCCGCCTGCTCCAGCAGGTCGACAGCGGCACCGAACTCCTCGGGCGCCGTCCCGGTCCCCAATCCCGCGCCGACCCTGATCTTCAGGTCCTCCGCCACACTCGCTCCCTTCCGCGGGCCCTGGATGCGGGCCGGTGTCCAGTGTTCCCACCCGGCCCCGGCGTGAACAACCCCGCACAAGCATGGACTCGCCCCGCGAATCCCCCGTACATTCCAGTGTTGTGCGGGCCGTTCCCGCACGGATTGGGGGATTTTTCGATGGCAGGGCAGGCTCTACGCGGCTGGACGCGATGCTTCCACCCGGCACCGGCGGCCGAGACGCGGCTCGTCGTCTTCCCGCACGCCGGTGGCTCGGCGAGCGCGTATCGCCCGCTCGCGGCGGCCCTCTCCCCCACCCTCGAGGTGCACACCGCCCAGTACCCGGGACGGCAGGACCGCATGGGCGAGCCGGTCATCGACGATCTGCACGCCCTCTCCGAGCAGCTGGTGGACGTCGTCGCCGCGCTCCCGAAGCCCTTCGCCCTCTTCGGCCACAGCATGGGCGCCATCGTCGCGTTCGAGGTCGCCCGGCTGCTCGAAGCGCGCGGCCTGGTTCCGGCGGCGCTGTTCGTCTCGGCCCGCCGCGGACCGGACCTGCACAAGGAAAAAATGCACCATCTCGCCGACGACGCCACGTTCCTGGCCGAGGTCAGCCGTCTCGGCGGCACGGCCGCGATGATCCTCGACGACCCGGACATCCGTGCCCTCGCGTTGCCCGCGCTGCGCGGCGACTACAAGGCCGTCGAGACCTACCGCTACCGGCCGGGCCCCGACGTGAGCTGCCCGATCGTGGCGCTCGCCGGCGACGCGGACCCGGTCCTGGACGTACCCGATCTCGAAAACTGGCGCGAGCACACCACCGGCACCTTCGAGACGGAGGTGTTCAAGGGCGGGCACTTCTTCCTCGACGACCATCTGGACGCCATCGTGGCCCGCGTCCTCGGCAAGCTGACCGTCAGTCCCTGACGCCTTCCCTGCTCGCCCACGCGACGACCTCGGTCCGGTTCGCCAGCCCCAGTTTCGCCAGGATGCTCCGGACGTGGCTTTCCACCGTGCGTTCGGAAAGCACGAGCTTCTCGGCGATCCGGCGGTTGCTCAGCGCGTCGGCGAGCAGGACGACGATCTCGCGTTCCCGGCCGGTGAGCGGGTCGGCGGCGCGGCGTCCGGCGCGGATCCGGTCGAGCAGTGCCGTGGCCCGCGCGAGCGGACCCGGCATCACCAGCCGACGGAACTCGTCGAGAGCTTCGCGCGCGATCCCTTGCGCACGAACGAGATCGCCCCGGGCGACCAGGACTTCGGCGAGCAGTAGCCTCGCCGAAGCGACACCCGGCCGGGCGCCGATGCTTTCGTTGACGACGATCGTCTGCTCGTACAGCCGCACCGCCTCGTCGTGGCGGCCGAGAAGGGCGTTCAGCCGCGCGGGCTGTTCCAGCGTCGAACCGGTGCAGAAGACGCCGGCGCCGCCGGACACGATCGGCCGCACCTCTTCGAGGCGCCGCAACAGGTACTCCGCCATCTCGACGTCGCCGAAGGCCTCGACCAGCGGCACGAGGTTGGGCAGCGCGCCGGTCGTGTGCAGTGCGAACTCCGGGCTCCGCACCAAGGGCACCAGTTGCTCGTACCGGACCCTCGCCTCGTCGACGTTGCCCGTGATCAGGCTCAGCAACGGCCGTGAAACCAGCGTGACCGGCAGATGCGGGGCCCGGTCGAGCAAAGCCGCGTAGTCCCCTCGCAGATCGCGAGGATCCCCCGTGAGCAACACGAGCTGGGTACGGAACGCGTAGGACATCCCTTTCGCGGAGAAGTCGTCCGCGAGTTCGGTGTCCGCCAGTTCCTCCGCCTCGAAGTCGAGTTCGCGTGCCTCGGCCAGATCTCCCCGCAACGCCAGCACCGAACTGCGCAGCCGCAGATCGTGCCAGCGGATCAGCGGCAGCCTGGTCAGCCGCGCCAGCGTCGTCACCGCGACGAGTTCATCGTCGACGAGCGCCATCCGCCCGTCCTCCAGCGCGGCGTCGATCCGCCATTTGTGGCCCCACAAGGAAACCAGCGGCTGCCCGGTCCGCGCGCCCAGTTCGGCCGCGAGTGCCCCGAGGCGCAGCCGCTCGGCCGGCGGCAGGGTCTCCGGGGCGACCTTCATCCGCGCGCGGACGGTGTCGACCAGCGCCTCGGGATCACCGTCCTCTTCAGCGAGCGCGAACGCCTCGTCGGCGAGTTTCCCCGCTTCGGCGAACCGGCCGTAGTCGGCTTCCACCGACGCGCTGTGCGCCAGCAGGCGGGCCCGCGTCGTCTTGTCGACCCCGTCCGCGGCGAGCGCGCGGGCGGCGAGATCGCGGATGCCCGGCAGGAGATCCGGCGCCGCGACGTCGCGGACCACCAGCGCCGCGCGGGCGACCAGTCCGGCATCGGCGGCACGCCGGGCGTGGTCGAGACTGCGCGCGAACCGGCCGGTCCGGTATTCGGCGACGGCGAGATCGAGCAGCAGCCCGCCACGGTCCACTTCGGACAGTCCGGCCTTCGCGCGCGCGTCCAGCGCGATCGCCAGGAATCGCGCCGCTTCGTCGAAGGCCAGTGCCCGGTTCGCTTCGGCGGCAGCGAGCGCCGCCCACTCCGCCGTCTTCTCCGGCGCGGACGCCGAGCGCAGCCAATGACCCGCGACGGTCCCGGCCAAGGCGGGATCACGCCGGGCGCGTTCCTCGAGCGCGGCCGCGGCCCGGCCGTGCAACGCTTCCCGCTCACCTTGGCCCAAATCCGCGTAGACACCGTCACGGACGACGGCGTGCGCGAACCGGCCGGAACCCAGCACCCCGGCCTGGACGGCTTGGTCGAGTCCGTCGACGACGTCTCCGAGCGGAAGACCGGACACCTCCGCCAGCACGGGGGCGTCGACGTCCTCGCCGAGGACCGCCGCGATGGCGATCAGCCGCCGCACTCCGGGCTCCAGAGCCGCCACCGCGGCGCGCACGAGGTGCCCGAGTTCCGATCTGCCCGCCGAACGCGCGATCGCGCCGAGATAGAGCGGATTCCCGCCGGAGCGGCGATGCGCCTCGCGGACGTCTCCCTCGGCGGGCGGCGATCCCGCCAGTTCGGCGAGCAGCACCCGGACGTCGGGCTCGGCCAGCGGCGGCAGTGAGATGCTGCGCGCGCCAGGACGGCGCAAGAGATCCGGCAGGGCGGCGTCCAGCGCGGGGGTGTGCCCGGTGTCCCGATGCGTCGCGATCACGGCCAGCTTCGAGCGCCGCAACTCCCCCGCGAGATGCCGCAGCAGGCGCAAGGAAGCCTCGTCGGCCCAGTGGAGGTCTTCGAGGACGACGACCAGGCCCGACGGCTCCGCGGCGGCCACCAGCGCGTCGGCCGCGGCCGCCACCAGCCGGAAGCGTGCCGCTTGGACGTCGGCGTCGCCCTCGGTCTCGGCGAACGCGGCCGTCACGGCCGAATCGACCGACGGCAGCGCCTCGACGACCCGCCGCCACGGCCACAGCGGCGGCGCGCCCGGGTCGTCGGCGCACCGCCCCCAGACGACTCCGGACGCCGAGGCCGTCGCCTCCTCGACCAGCCGGGTCTTGCCGATCCCGGGCGGCCCGGAGACGAGCACGAGCCCGCCGGAGCCCGCGGCGGCGTCGGCGAGCCTGCCGCGCAGGCTCGCCAGTTCGCCCGTACGGCCCACGAACGGTTCCCGGTTCACGGAAGGAGTATCGCTCTCCGGGCCCGATTCCGTATCGCCCTGCGTACTGGCACTGATGTCCGGGGGCCTCCGCCGGCGCAGAGTCGGGGTGTCCGACGGGAAAGGAAAGCCCATGTACGCCACCGTCCACCAGTTCCGGCGTTCGCACGCCGACGAGTCCGACGGCTGGGGCCACGCCCTCGCCGCCGAGCTGCACCCCGGCACCGGTTCGCCGGGCACCTGCACCCTCGCCCAGGTCGGCGGGGCGACCGGGCTCGTCGTCGCGCTGTGGCGCGACCGCGGGTCCGCGCTCGCCGCCGCCGACCGCCGCACTCCCGGCACGTCCGATGCTCGCGTGTACGAGGTCTCCGACGTCGAAAGCGGCGCGGCCGAACCCCGGATCGCGCAGGCGACCTGGTTCGACCGCCCGCTCACCCGGGCCGAGGCCGACGCCGCCGACTTCGGCGGACGTGAACGGATCTGGCCCGCCGTCCGGAAGCTCGACGGGGTCGGCGGGTTCTACGTCCTGACCGCCGAAGACCGTTCCAGCCTCGTGCTCGGCTTCACCGACTCGATCGAGGCTTTGGAAGCCGTCCAGAAGGCGGTCATGAGCACGGAGCTGCTGCCCGGTGAGGATCCCGCGCTGCTCCCCGGCCCGGACCGGGTCGACGTCCACCGCGTGCTCCACACGTCCCTGCCCGCACACGGCCTGGTGGGTGAGCCGCGATGACCGCCGGGACGTCCTCGCGCACCGGCACCTGGACCGTGCTCGCCGAGCGGACCTCGGCCGCGTTCACCGTCCGGAACTTCGGATTCCGCGAGGTCCACGGCTCGATCCCGGTCAGCCTGGGTTCGGTGAAGGTCTCCGCGAGCGGTGTCACCGCGGTGGAAGCGGCGCTGAACCTCGACCGGATCGACACCGGGCACGCCAAACGCGACGCCGACCTGCGCAAACCCGGTCTGCTCGCGCTCGACGCGCATCCTGTGCTGACTTTCGCGGCGGACCGGGTCGAAGGCGGCCCCGGCGAGTGGTCGATCGAAGGCACTCTCGGCGCGCGCGGCGAGTCATGCTCGCTCACGCTGACCGCGACCGGGCCGGAAGACAACGGCGACGGCACCTGGCGGGTGCGTGCCCGGGGCGTCTTCGACCGGCAGGCGATCGGTCTCCGCGCGCCGAGGTTCCTGATCGGCCGGGAGATCGCGATCGCGCTCGACGTGGTCCTCGCCCCGCCTGGGTGATCAGGCCCAGGCGGAGAGCTCCTTGGCCAGTGCGGACGGTCCGCCGGCGGTGCGCAGCGTCGGCGGACCGGGCCAGCAGTCCTGGTGGTCGCCGGTGCGCAGGGTCTCGGCGAACCGCGCGACCAGCCGCGGCGGCGACGCGGCCGACCGTCCGCCGAGATAGGCGACGACGACGTGGTGCTCGTCGCCCGCGTGCGTCGCGACCGCGGCCGACCAGCCGTGCTCCTCGTGCCACAGCAGATCGACGTCGCGTTCGGGGAAACCCGGAAGGCGCCAGTTCAGCCTCATCCGGGCGGTGACCGGGCCGGTGAGGTCGGCCGTGCACGAATCCATCCGTATCCCCAGCGCCGATGCCACGTCCTCCAGATAGGCGTTCAGCCTGGTCATGAGATCCAGACCTGCTTCCGTGGGGGCGGGGGTCGAGGTGGTCACGGTCCCTCAGCTTCCTGTCATCTTGAGTTGGCGTGACGGGAATTACCCACCCGGGCGCGGCTTCACACCCTCATTTCGTCACACCCCGGTTTCGGTTCGCTCAAGCCGTGGCCTCGATGACGCGAGTCAGTGCTTTGTGCAGCGCCTCCAGCTCGGAGACCTCCATGCCCAGCTTCTCCACTACGCGGTACGGGATCTTCTCGGCCTCCGCGCGTAACGCGCGACCCGATTCCGTCAGCTCGACCGTCAGCAGCCGCTCGTCCTCGGCACTACGCCGGCGAGTGACGTAACCGATCGCCTCCAGCCGCTTGAGCAGCGGTGACAGCGTCGCGGGCTCGGCGCGCAGAGCGACACTCAGGTCCTTCACCGCCTGTGGCCCCCGCTCCCACAGCGCCAGCATGACGAGGTACTGCGGATGGGTGAGCCCGTGCGGCTCCAGCAGCGGACGGTAGATGGCGATGACGCTGCGAGACGCGACCGACAGCGCGAAACACACCTGACGTTCCAGCGCGAGCGGGTCCTCGCCCAGATCGATCGACTTCATCTCCGGCCCTTCCGAGTTCATGCCGCCGATCCTAGCCGTGGCGTGCACGACACTAATGATTAGTGTACTAACCATTAGTGTACTGTGGCGAACATCGAAGGAAGGGAGTCGTCCGATGCCCCGCAAGCGCCCGGATGTGTTCCGCTGGCTGTGGTACTCACTCGGCGGCAGGCTGCCCGAGCGCTACCACGACTGGATCCTCCACGACGCGACCACCGGAAGCTGGCGCTGGCGGCACGTCGCCCGCAGCACGGTGATGATCGCCCCGCTGTGCGCGGTGTGGCTGCTCCTGCCCGGCCCGCTCCCCCTGCGGCTGGCGATCGTGCTGATGGCGGCGCTCGTGGCGTACTTCTACTCGATGGCCTACATGGAGGAGAGCATCGAGCACCGGCTCGCCAAGAACGGCTTCCCGCCGGGCACCGGCCGCCGGACCCGCGCCGAGGCCATCGCGGTCGCGGAGGCGGACATCACCGAGCGGTATCTCGCGCGCTATCGCTCGCCGAACGCCTGACCCCGCTCGCCCGGGCGTTGCGAAAGCCACTTTCGCAACGCTCAAGGTTGCGAAAGTGGCTTTCGCAACGCGCGACGGCGGGTCAGGCTGCCCTGCTTCGGGCGATGGCTGCCCGATGGGCCGCGACGAGTTCGGAGGCAACACGTTTCGGTTCCGTTCGCAGTCGACTGGGCAGGGTTTGGAGAACCGCGATTCCCGCGGCCGCGTATCTGGCGTTTCTAGCCACTGTCGCGGCGTACTGCTGCTTGCCGAAATGGAAGTCGTACGAATCGATCTCCCAGGCCAGTCCCACCGCCACGAAGTAGCCATCGGGGGTCGCGATGTATTCGCCGTTCTCGTCCCGTAGCTCGTGATTCCACTGCGGCTCCGGCAAACCGCTCATTCGCCATACCTTCATGGCATCGACCTCTGCCGCCGACCGAGCCCCGTCGGCGATCCGATGCAACGCTTCGCGGGGGATCGCCGTGCCCCGACTGCTCCCGGCGTCGAGTTCGGCGAACAGTTCCGGAAGGCTCAGGCCGCGCTGTACCGCCTCGGCCAGCAGAGCCGAAACCTCCTGTCGTGAGCCAAGCCGACGACATTCGTCGAGAACCGACCGGACCAAAGGCGCCAGCGGCACTCCCGCCTCGACGATCGGTTGCGGCATCCGGAACGTCCGCTCGACGATCACGTGCCCGGAAGCGCCCACCTTGTGCGAGTTCGGAACAAGCACATGGACACGGAAAGGATGGCCCGGCAAGGCCCGCAGCCCTTGTCGTCGGCAGGAAGCCGCTCCCGTCACCACAGCGTCCGGCCCCGCGTACAAGAGTGCGGCATCGACCAGCTGCCGCCGCGTCGGCGTTCCGGAGTGCAGAAGCACGATGCCCGGCAGCAGTCGTTGCCACGGCTTTCCCGGACGGCATCGGCGATAAGCGGTCATGGATGGGACACCGAGTTCCCCGAGCCGGGCGACGGTGATCACGCCACCACGACTGTGTTGATAGAGCCCCTCGGGATCACGGGCCCAGTCTCCGGTTTTCACGCCATGATCGTCGGCACGCAACCGATCGCGCACCACCCCCGTCCGCCGACCTGTGGACAACTCGCCACACCAGCCCCACTGTGGACAACTCCCAGGATGTTGCGAAAGCCACTTTCGCAACGCTCAAGGTTGCGAAAGTGGCTTTCGCAACGCGCGACGATCCCCTGACCTGGTCACGACTAGGCTGAGCGGTGATGAGACGTAAGCTCCGCCCGCCGCTCCCGCCCCGTCACGGGCTCGACCCCGCGAGGCTCAAGATGCCCGCCGAGGGGCCGTGGACGACGTTGCGGGAACACCTCGTCGAGCGGCTCCCCCGGGTCTCGCCCGAGCGGATCGAGGAGATGCTCCGCGAGGAGCGCATCGTCGGACTGGACGGGCCGCTCGACGTCGATTCGCCGTTCGTGCCGGACTCGTTCATCTGGTTTCATCGCGATCTGCCCGACGAGGTCGAAGTCCCGTTCGAGGTCTCCGTCGTGCACCGCGACGAGCATTTCCTGGTCGCCGACAAACCACATTTCCTCGCGACGATCCCCCGCGGGCGGCACATTCTGCAGACCGCGCTGGTCCGCCTCCGCCGCGAACTCGACCTCCCGATGCTCATCCCCGCGCACCGGCTCGACCGGGTCACCGCGGGACTCGTCCTGTTCGTGATCACTCCCGAAGTCCGCGGCAGGTATCAGACGATGTTCCGGGATCGCTTGGTACACAAGGAATACGAGGCGATCGCCCGCTACGATCCGTCGGTCTCGATGCCGCGCGAGATCAGCAGCCGCATCGTCAAGGAACGCGGGGTCATCGCGGCGCAGGAAGTCGACGGGCCGCCCAACGCCGAAACCCGCGTCGAACTCATCGAGCACCGCGACGGCCTCGGCCGCTACCGCCTGCACCCCGCGACCGGCCGCACCCACCAGCTCAGGCTCCACATGAGCGGGCTCGGATTGCCGATTCTCGGCGACGACTTCTACCCGGACCTGACCGAAACCCCGCTCGACGACTTCACCGAACCCTTGCAACTGCTGGCGAAGGTCCTCGAGTTCACCGATCCGATCACCCGCGAACGCCGCCGGTTCGAGAGCGGGCAGACCCTCGAAGCGTGGACGGACCTCGACGGGTGGCGCCGCGGTCCGTGAGGTGCCGGAACGCGTCGGTACAGGTGGTCGTGAGTGGCGTTTCGGGTTAGAACCCGAAACGCCACTCACGACCAACCCGACCGAAGCCCCACCGGACGACGAAGCCTCACCAGACAGCGGCCCCGCTCACTTCCGCCAGAACTTGATCCCACTCCAGGTCACTTTCACCGGACCGGCGCCACTGGCCGTCCGATAGGCGCCGAACTTGTCGTAGTAGCTGCCGCCGCTGCTGCTCACTGTCTGCTTCAGCGAGCCGTTGATGTACACCTTGTGCGTGCTCCCGACCTGGTGCACGGTGTTGACCCGCACCGACGTCCCGACGGTCGCCCCGCTGCCCAGCGTCTCCCCGCCGTGGACCGCGTAGAGCCGCCCGCCGCGTTCGACCGCGAGCATGAAGTACGGACCGGCGGTCGGCGCGTCACGGAAGGTCTGTTTCAGGCTGATCCGGGTGCCCGCCATGCTGGTGATCCGGAACGAGCCCTCGAACTGCCGGGTCCCGCCGGTGTAGGTCACGTAGCGCCGTTCGGCCCGCTGGTCACCGCTCCCGGTCGAACAGGTCAGTTCGAAGTTGAGCCCGTCGACGTTGCCGCAGCCGCGTTCCTGGACGTTGAACGAGGGGTTCTCCGCCGTCCACGGCCCGGTTCCGACCTGGGCGTTCGCCGGCATCGCCGACGCCACCAGGCCGAGAGCGGCCGCCGCGACCACCCCTGCGGTCCGAAGTCGTCTCCGCATCCTGCCTCCTGCACACTCAGGGCGGCGGTGGTCCAGACCAGGACCAGGCTGCGACTGTACGAGCACGAACCGTCATCGGACAAGATGTTGACGCTCCGCCGTCCCGCTGATTGGGTAACGACGGTGATCCTCTCCATGACGGTCCTCGAAGGACTCGCGGCCGGGACGATCGACCTGGCGTTCCGGCGCTGGCCGAAACAGAACGTCCACCCCGGTGACGTCATGCGCCTGGAGGCCGGGGTGATCGAGGTCGACTCGGTCGAGATCGTCGATCCGGCCACCATCACCGACGCCGACGCCCGCCGCTCCGGGGCGGACTCGGCGAACGCGGTCCGCGGGACTCTGCGCGGCCCCGCGGACGCCCCGGTCTACCGCATCCGCCTGCGCTATCTCGGCCCCGATCCGCGGCGCGCGCTCAGCGCGGAGACCGAACTGTCCGAAAAGGACACCGAGGCCATCGGCAAACGACTGGCCAAGATGGACAGGCGCCGCTCATGGACCCGCGAAACCCTGCGGCTCATCAACGACAACCCCGGGCGCCGGGCCCAGGAGCTCGCCGACCTTCTCGGCCGTGAGAAGGAAGCGTTGAAGGTCGACATCCGCAAACTCAAGGACCTCGGCCTGACGCTCAGTCTCGAAGTCGGCTACCGGATCTCCCCTCGCGGCGCGGCCTACCTGCGGCTCACCGAGGATCGCGGTAGAACGCGCTGAGTTCCGGGACGAGCCGCTCCGACGGGACACTGTGGAACTCGCCGTCCAGCTCCACTTGCCTCGCTCCGGGGATCGCTTTCGTGACGGCGAGAGCGGCGGCCTTCAGCCAGTCCGTGCTGCCGTTGCTGTTCACCACGAGGACCGGCGCCGTGATCGACTCCAGTCCGCCCGGCACCTTCGAATCGCCCATCACCCGGGCGTCGTGGACCAGAGTCGGCGCGAACGACCGGAGCTCGGCCCACATCGGTGTCGCCTTGGCCTCGGCGACGGCCTCCGCGGGCGAGCCGACCGCGGAGGTCATGAACAGCGCGACGGCGTCGTCCCAGCGGTCCGCCGCGACCAGGTCGCGCATCTCGTCGGCGTACCCCTCGGGGACTTCTTCCGCTTCGCCGCGATACGGCGGCTCGAAGACCGAAAGCCGTGCCATCGGCACTCCCGCCGCGGCGGCGAGGAAGGCCAGCGCGCCGCCGGAAGAGATGCCGTGCACGATCACCGGCTCACCGAGCGAAGCGACCACCGCGGCGAGGTCTTCGATCTCGCGCTCGACCGCGTACGGTTCGTTGTTCCCGCTGTCGCCCCGGCCCCGCCGGTCGTAGGTCACCACGGAGTACTCGGCCGTCAGCTCCGCGACCAGTGGCTCGTCGCCGTGACGATCGTTGGCCGCGCCTGCCACGACGACTACCGGCGGACCCGCCCCGCGCCGTTCGAGCGCGATCGGCGTTCCATCCTCGGACGTGACTGTGTCGATCATGGAGACCATCGTGCCCCGCCTTCCCGGCGGGCGCAGGTCAATTTTTCCCGGCCGGGTCCTCTCGCGCCGCGACGCTCCGGGCCTGCCCTTCGTGGATGTCGCTCACCCACTCCCAGCCGGGCTCGGCCGAGGAGCCGATACGCGGGTCATCGGGCGTCCGGGCGTCACGCAGGGCGTGCACGTACGCCCGGTCCTGCTCGATCCGCGCGCGTACCTGGTCACCCCTGCCGACGGATCCGTGGCCGGGAACCACGACGGCCACGTCGTCCGCTACTTCTTCGAGCAGCCGCAGCCCGACGAGATACTCCTCGACCGGGTCATTGGTGCTCTTGAAGTTGTCGAGCATCGGGACGAAGACATCGGAGAGCATGTCGCCGGCGGCGAGCACCCCTCGTTCCACGATCAGCAACGCCGCGTGGCCCGGGGAATGCGCCGGATGCTCGATGATCCGGATTTCCGGTCCGTTCCAAGGAATTCGCGCGGTTCCGGCGGGCAGACCGGTGATGAGACCGAACAGGTCCAGCGGCGTCTCCCCGGCGATTTCCGGCGGTAATCCCTCGGCCGCGCGAGCCTTCCAGTCCGCGTCCGACCGCAGATCGCGCATGTCGGCGGCGCAGCGGGCCGTGCCGTAACGAGGCACATCGCCGAGTTCGGCATGCCAAAGTACGTGATCCCAATCGGGATGCGTCGAGAAACCCGCCACGACGGGCTGGCCCAACTCACGAAGATCATTCGCCAGACAGACCATTTCCCCGCCGGTTATCCCGGCATCGACGAGCAACACGCCATCCTCGCCCTGCACGACAATGGTGTTGTTCCGGAGCAGTTCGCTCTGGTGGACCAGCACGCCGTCCGCGACCCGCTCAAGCATGGGACTCCCCGTTCGTGATCGGAGGCCGGAGCTTAGCGTATTCACCCGGCTGTCAACCGGCGAAAGACGGTGGCGTGCCGTGAACCCTCGTTGCAAACTGTCGCGGCGAGGTGAGCCATGACCGAGAACGACGAATTCGCCGAGGCTCTGCGGACCGGGCCGTTCTGCCGCGCGTTGTCGATGGCGGCGCAGGCACGAGGCCTCAGCCTCCGGCAGCTGAACTACCGCCTCCGCGCCCGAGACGCCTCGGTGAGCGCGATGACCCTGAGCCATTGGCAGAGCGGCCGGAGCGTGCCGGAACGCGAGGAATCGCTTCGAGCGGTGGAAATCCTGGAAGAAGTGCTCGCGTTGCCAACGGGCTCCTTGCGCCGGCTGGTCGGTTCCCGGCGACCACGAGGTCGCGGTGTGCGATCCGCGGTACCGCTCCATCGACGGCATCGGGCGTGGGGACATCCAGCCTTTCTGCCGCCCTTGCTCGAAGAATTCAGGGACAGCCTGATGAAGCCGGTCCGCAAGATCGAATTGCACGAGACGTTCCATGTGCGGCCGGACCGCTGCACCGGCCGCCTCGTGGTGCGGGAGCTCGTCGAGGCCAGACAGGATCGGACGCGCACGATGATCTTCGCGGCCAGAAGCATGCCGGGCGTTGCGCCGCCTCTGGTGGTCGAGGGCAGCGGTTGCCGTCCCGGTACGGTGCTCACACTCGACGAAGAGGGCTTCTCGCTGACGGAATTGGTGCTGGACAGGACTTTGCGACGCGGTGAACGGCTGGCCATCGGCTTCGTCCAGGAGTATCCGCAGCCGATCGTCGCCGAGAACCACCACCGCAGGATCGCGGAATCCGTGGGGCACTACCACGGTGAAGTCGTCTTCGCCCCCGGAGCGGAGCCGGTCTCATGCCGGACTTGGCGTGCCCGCACGCCCGAAAACCGGACCACCGGGTGGACCACCGTGCGGCCCGACGCCACGCGCACCGTCCACGTGTCGCGGCGGAACGCGGCACCCGGAATCCACGGTCTCCACTGGACCTGGGAATAGCGTTTCTCTGTTTACGGATTCTTTCACCGAGGGTTTCCCACAAGGAGCCGTCTCGTTATATTCGAGACACACAGTTCTTGTGCCACAGGAAAACCGCGACGAAAGAAGGTCCACAGTGAACAGCAGAACCACCCGCGTCCTGGCTGTCGCCGCCCTCACCGGCGCGGCGTTCGGCATCGCGACTCCGAGCGCTTCCGCGAGCGCGGTACCGAGCTACCGGACCTGGCTGTCCGACGTGCACACGGCGATGCAGGGCGGCACGGCGTACCTCGACGAGCGGATCGCCAAGGGCGGCTCGAAACTGGCCGTCGTCACCGACATCGACAACACCGCGCTCGAGACCTACTACAACCCCGGCGAACCGACCGCGGACGTGCTCGCTTTCATCAAGCACGCCAAGGAAAAGGGTGTCTCGGTACTGGTGGCCAGCTACCGCTCCAGCGCGAGCGGCGCGAAGGAGGCGCTCACCGACGCCGGGTACCCGGTGGACCGCGTCTGCGTGCGCAAGAGCTCGGAGTCCCACGCGACCGACACGAAACAGCGCTGCCGCAAGGAGTACGCCGCCGCCGGGTACACCATCATCGCCAACGTCGGGAACCGCCCCGGCGACTTCACCGGCGGCAACTACGAAAAGGGCTTCAAGCTGCCTGACTACAACGAGCAGCTTTCCTAGCCGGTCGACGATCGACGTGAGGGCCCTCACGTCGATCGAACAGGCGTTCGACAAAGACGGGAAGCCGGGGTAGGTTCGGTTGTCATGACCCCCGCGCTTCAAGCCTCGCTCTTCGACGAGTGCGCCGCCCTCGGGCTCGGCTCGCTCGACGGTCTCCGGCGCACCGAACTGACCCGGGGTGCCTGGATCGACGTGCTGCCGGGCTGGCTCACCGGCGCGGACGAACTGTTCACCCGGCTCGCCGAAGACGTGCCGTGGCACGCCGAACGACGGCAGATGTACGACCGTGTCGTCGCCGTTCCCCGGCTGCTGAGCCACTACGGCGAGGGCGTGCCGCTCCCCCACCTGATCCTCACCGAAGCGCGAGAGACGCTCTCGGCGCACTACGCGGACGAGCTCGGCGAACCGTTCGTGACCTCCGGTCTGTGCTTCTACCGGGACGGGCGTGACAGCGTCGCCTGGCACGGCGACGACACCGGCCGCTCCCGCACCGAAGACACCATGATCGCGATCGTCTCGGTCGGCGCGGCCCGGCAGCTGGCGCTGCGCCCGCGTGGCGGGGGCGAGACCGTCCGGCACGCCCTCGGCCACGGCGATCTGATCGTCATGGGCGGCAGTTGCCAGCGGACCTGGGAACACGCCGTCCCCAAGACCGCCAAACCGGTCGGGCCGAGGATCAGCGTCCAGTTCCGCCCGAGAGGGGTCGCCTGAGACTCAATCCAGCAGCACGGGCAGCGCGTCGACGCCGTAGACGATCGAGACCTTTCGGAAGCCCACCTCGTCCGGGTCGATCGCCAGCCGCATCTCCGGGAACCGGCGGACCAGTGCGGGATACGCGGTGCGCAGTTCCATCCTGGCCAGTTCGGCGCCGATGCACCGGTGGATGCCCCAGCCGAAGGCGAGGTGTGACGTCGGCTCGCGGGTCGCGTCGAACTTCTCCATGTCCTCGCCGAGGACACCGTCACGGTTCGCGACGCTGAGCGAGACCAGCACGATGTCGCCCTTCGCGATCCGGACGCCCGCGATCTCCATGTCCTCCTTGGCGAACCGCGGGAAGGCCATCTGCACGACGGTCAGGTACCGCAGCAGTTCCTCGACGAACTTGTGGACGGCCTCGTCGTCACCGCGCACGGTCTCGAAAAGCGATCGGTCCTTCAGCAACACGAGCGCGCCGAGCGCGAGCATGCTCGCCGTGGTCTCCAGCCCGCCGGTGAGCACACCGTCGGCGAGGCCCGCGAGTTCGCGGTCGTCGATCTCGTCGCCGTGCTCCTTGATGAGCATGCCGAGCAAGCCGTCGCCCGGGTTCTCGCGCTGCTTCTTGATGATGTCGTCCAGATAGGACAGTGACTCGGTCATCGCGCCGAGTGACGCGCCCGCCCCGCCGAAGAGGTCGAACCGCGCGGTGCTCAGCCGCTGGAACTCGTCGCGATCCTCGTACGGGACGCCCAGCAGCTCGCAGATCGTCAGCGACGGGATCGGCAGCGCGAAGGCCTCCCACAGGTCGACAGGGCCGTCCGCCTTCTCCATCGCGTCGAGCTGGTCGGCGACGATCTCGTCGATCCGCGGCGTCAACCGCGAAAGCCGCCGCATGGTGAACTCCGGCGTGAGCAGCCGCCGCAGCCTGGTGTGCACCGGCGGATCGGCGAACCCGAGCCCGCCGGGGTTCTGGTCCTCGGTCACCCCCGCGCTGCCGACCAGGTTCGTGAAGTCGCTGCTGAACTCGGTCACCTTGCCGAGGACGGCCTTCGCCTCGTCGTAGCCGGTGACCAGCCAGCCACTCATCCCGAACGGCAGGTCCAGCCTGCTGATCGGCTCCTCCGCGCGGGTCCGGCCCAGCTCGGCGACCGGGTCGAGACCGTCGCGTTTCAGCGGCGTCAGGAGGTTGTCCGGGATGATCGACATCTTGGACAGGTCGAAACCGTTCTTCTGCTGGCGCGCGAGGTAGCGACGGCCGATCCATGCCAGCACGCGCGAGCGAATGCTCCCCATACTTCGCACCCTACTCCAGCCGCCGACCACCTGACCTGGCACAACAGGTCGCCTCCGGCCGTCGGGGCAGGAATTTCGACGGCCGTTCACCCGTCGTCCCACTCGATTCGTCACGTCCAGAAGGTCGGATTCGGGCCGGGCACGGTTCCCAGCGGGTGGGAGACCTCGGTCACCGTCGGTCACGACGAACATGGAGTAACGCCTGACAAGCGGCCGGCGTCGTGAAATTGTCGGACCTTACTGGGAGGATTCGGACATGCCAGCCTCGCTCATCGGACGCGACCATCCCGCGGGTGTACTCCGCGCGGAGACAGCCCGTGCCGCCGAAAGCCATGGCGGCCTGGTGCTGGTCACCGGCGAGGCCGGGATCGGGAAGACCACGCTCGTCACCGGCGCCGCAGAAGAGGCGAAGCGACTCGGCGCCCTGGTGCTCAACGGGTCGTGCTGGGACTCGGCCAGCGCGCCGGGCTACTGGCCGTGGACGCAGGTGGTCCGCGGGCTGCGGCGTTCGGTCGAGCCGGGCCGCTGGGCCGCGATGGCGGACAGTGAACTGGACGTCCTGCTCGGCGAGGCCCGCGGCGACGGCGCGGCCGACGGCTTCCGCCTCTACGACGCGGTGACGAGCGCGCTGGTGGCCGCGTCCCAGGAACGCCCGGTCGTGGTGGTGCTCGACGATCTGCACTGGGCCGACCCGGCGTCGCTGCGGCTGCTCGAGTTCGCCGCGCAGCACACCTGGTTCGAACGTCTGTTGCTGATCGGCACGTACCGGGACGTCGAGGTCGAGACGACCGATCACCCGCTCCGCTCGCTGATGCTGCCGTTGCTCGCGAAGGCCACTTCGGTGACGCTCACCGGTCTCGAACCGGACGAGGTCAGCGCGCTCATGGCCAGGACGGCGGGCACGGAACCGGACGACGCGCTGGTCTCCGAGGTCCATCGCCGCACCGGAGGCAACCCGTTCTTCGTCGAGCAGACGGCGCGGCTGTGGCACAGCGGCGGCTCCGCCGAGACGATCGCGCCCGGCGTCGCCGACGCCCTGCAGAGACGGCTTTCCCTGCTCCCCCGGCCGGTTCTCGATCTGCTGACCACCGCGTCCGTACTCGGCAGGGAGTTCCACCGCAAGCTGCTCGCCGGGGTGGCGTCCGCACCCGTTCCCCAGGTGGACCGGCTGCTCGACCAGGCCGTCGCGGCGCGGCTGGCCGTGGTGCAGGGGCAGGGCCGGTTCGCGTTCGCCCACGACCTCGTCCGCGAGACGCTGTACGCGAACCTGCCCGAAGCGGAGCGCCGGAAGCAGCACGCCGCGGTCGTCGCGGCGGTCCGCGAGATGCCGAGGTCACCGGACCGGATCTTTCCCGCGGACCTGGCCCGGCACGCGCTGCTCGCCGGCCGGGAGCTCGATCCGAACCTGGCCGTCGAACTGTTGCTGGCCGCGGCGATCGACGCCACCGGCCGGATGGCGGCCGAGGAGGCGGCCACGCACTACCGGCGGGCGATGGAGGTCGCCGAGGATCGACGGCGACAGGCGGTCATCGCACTCGAACTGGGCGCGCATCTGACCCGTCACCACGAAACCGACGAGGGCAGGCATGTTCTCGACGAGGTCTCCACGCTCATCCACGAACTCGACGACGACGATCTCCTCGCCAGGCTGGCGCTGACCCTGATCCGCGCCGATCACAAGGGACTGCGGGTCGACGAGACCATCCTGGTGCTCACCGAAGCGCACAAGCGACTCTGCGTCCGCGAGCCCGGTCAGGAATTCACCGTCCAGGAAATGACGCAGGATCTGACCGCGCACATCATGATGACCGCCCGCGACGATCAGGACGATTCCGCGCTGCTGTTCGGTTTGTGGGCCCGCCATGACGCGATCTGGGGGCCGGGCAGCGCCGCGGAACGGGAACGGCTCACCGACGAACTGGTGGTGGTCGGCCGCCGGACGTCGAATCCGGAACTGGAGCACTACGCGGCGTCGTTCAAATGGGTGGCACTGCTCGAACGCGGCGATCCCCGGTATTTCGAGCAGTACCAGGAGTTCGTCGCCTTGGCGAGCACCGGCCGGGCGCCGAGTTCGCAGTTGGCCTCCCGGATCGACCAGAGCATCATCGCCACGCTCCAAGGCCGGTTCGCCGAAGCCGAGGCGTTGATCCAGCAGGTGATCTCCTGTCACGAAGGAGACGAGCATCCCCATTTCGGCGATCTGAACCAGTTGCAGCGGTGGACGCGATGGTGTCTCGAGGGCCGCTTCGACGATCTCGTCGGATTGCACCGCGAGATTCACGACAACGGGTACGCCTACGGCCGGCTGCTGGAGGCGATCACCGCCGCCCACCGGGGTGACGCCGCGGAAGCCGTGCGGCTCACCGATCTCGCCGCCGACACGAAACCGTACCCCCGCGATCTGGAAGCGCTGTGGTTGCGCTGCCAGGCGCAAACGGCGGCGGTCTCTCGCGACCCCGAACGGTGTGAAGCGGCGCGCGTGCTTCTCGAGCCCTACAGCGGGGAGTGGCTGGTTTCCCTGTACGGCTGCGAAATCTCCGGCCCGGTCGACCTCTGGCTCGGCAGGCTGGACCTGGCGCAGGAACGCTGGGCCGACGCGGTGGCCAGGCTGCGCGACGCCACGCTCTCCGCGGACCGGCTGAGGACCACGGCCTGGGCGATCGAGGCCAAGTCCTGGCTGGCGATGGCCTTGCTCGGCCGCAGTCACGAAGGGGACGCGATCACCGCGGCCACCCTGCTGTCCGAAGTGGACAGAGAGGCCACCGCGATCGGCATGCGGCAGGTCGTGGCCAGGGTCGCCGAACTGCGGGATCGCACGCGGGTCCCGGCCGCCCCGCTCGCCGAGTTCCGTCGCGACGAAGCCGTGTGGACCTTGCACTTCGACGGCGTCACCGCGCATCTTCCGGATTCGAAAGGCTTGCGGGACCTGCATTTCCTGCTCGGCAGGCCCGGTTCGGAAGTGGCGGCCGTCCGGCTGCTCGATCCCGAGGGCGGCGAGGTGGTCGTCGCCGCCAAGAGCCTCGGCGGGGACGCCGTCCTGGATGACGAGGCGAAGGCCCGGTATCGCGCCCGGCTGGACGAACTCGACGACCTGATCGACACCGCGACGGGACTGGGGCAAGACGCCCGCGCCGCCGCTTGGGACCGCGAGCGGGACGCGCTGCTGGCGGAACTGCGGTCCGCCGCGGGCCTCGGTGGCCGCACCCGGCGGCTCGGCGACGAGGCCGAACGCGCCCGCAAGACGGTGACCGCCCGGATCCGGGACACCCTGCGCAAACTCGACGAACAGCATCCGGCACTGGCCGCGCACCTGCGCGCGTCGGTCACCACGGGGTCTTCTTGCCGCTACGCACCGGACGGCAAGGTCCCCTGGCGGTTGTGAGCCGCCAGGGGACCCAGGCGCTGTCCGGTAAGTCTGGTCGATGGGCTTCGTGATCCAGGTGGTTCCTGACGGTGCGGGCGGATCGGCCTCGTACCGGGTCGTACTCGGCCGCATCCGCCCGTGCCGTCAGGGGCCGCCTGGGCGCGAAGACCGCGACCAGACTTACCGGACGGCGCCTAGCACCCCCAGTTCACTTACGGTTGTAGAGGCGCATCGTGAGCGTTCCGAAGATCGCGAGGATGACCCCGCCCGCGATCAGCACCCAGGTGATCTCGCCGCCGTCCCAGTTGCCTTCCATCATCGAGCGGACCGCCGCGACCACGTGGGTCACCGGGTTGACGTTGACGAAGGCCTGCAGCCAGCCCGGCATCGTCTCCGGGTTGACGTAGATGTTGCTGAGGAAGGTCAGCGGGAACAGCACCATCATGCTGACCCCCATCACCGACTTCTCACTGCGCAGCAGCAGGCCGAACATCGTCCAGATCCACGAGAAAGCGAACGAGAACGCCAGCAGCAGGAGGATCGCGGCGGCCACGCCACCGACCCCGCCGCCGGGACGGAAGCCCATGATCAGCCCGACGCCGAGGATCACCACCGACGCGATGAGGTAGCGCAGCATGTCGCCGAGGAGGTATCCGACCATCGCCGCCGGCCGCCAGATCGGCAGCGTGCGGAACCGGTCGAACACGCCCTTCTCGATGTCGGTGTTCACCGAGATGCCGGTGTACATGGTGATCATCAGGATGCTGCTCGCCATGATGCCCGGCAGCACGAACTGCAGGTACTCCGTCGGCGAGCCGGACAGCGCGCCGCCGAACAGATACGTGAACATCAGCGTCATCATGATCGGGAACGCGGTGACGTCGAACAGCTGCTCCGGCACGTGCTTGATCTTCAACATCGCACGCCACCCGAAGGTGACCGAAGCCGACAGCGCGGTGGGGCGCTGCGGGCGGTTCTTCGCGATCAGGACGGCGGCGAGATCCTCCGCCTTCGGTGCCGCGAGAACGGGTTCGTTTTCTTTGACTGCTGTCGTGCTCAAGCTGCACTCTCCTCAGGCGTGGCGGTGCGGTCGGTGAGGGCCAGGAAGACCTCGTCGAGGCTCGGCTGGCCGAGGGAGAAGGTGTCGACGACGATCCCCGCGCGGGCGAGTTCGGCCAGTGCGCGGGCGGCGTGTTCGGCGGCGCCCTGTTCGGTGCTGTCACCCGAAAGGCGGGCCGTCAGCGCGAGCGGGTCCGATTCGAGCTGGACCTGCGCCTCCAGGATGCGGACGAGCAGCGCTTCGGCCTCCGGACGCTGATCGGCATCGCGCAGCCGGACGTGGACAGCGCCCGCGCCGACCGATGCCTTCAGCTGGCCCTTGGTGCCTTCGGCGATGACCTTGCCGCGGTCGATGACCGCGATCCGGGAGGCCAGCTGATCGGCCTCGTCGAGGTACTGCGTGGTCAGCAGGACGGTGGTGCCGTGCTGCACGATCGCGCGCACGATGTCCCAGACCTGGTTGCGGCTGCGGGGATCGAGCCCGGTCGTCGGCTCGTCGAGGAAGAGCACGTCCGGGGTGTTGAGGATGCTCGCGGCGATGTCGATCCGCCGTCGCATCCCGCCGGAGTAGTTCTTCACCTGCCGCCCCGCCGCCTCGGACAGGCCGAACGCGGCCAGCAGCTCCTCCGCGCGGGCACGAGCCGCCGGTTTGCGGTGCCCGGTCAGCCTGCCGATCAGCACCAGGTTCTCGGTCCCGGTCAGATCCTCGTCGACCGAGGCGTACTGCCCGGTCAGGCTCACCATGGACCGCACAGCGTCCGCCTCGCGGACGACGTCCTTGCCGAACACGCGAGCCTCGCCGCCGTTGGGGCGGAGCAGGGTCGCGAGCATCTTCACCGCGGTGGTCTTGCCGGCGCCGTTGGGCCCGAGGACGCCGTACACGGTGCCCGCGGGGACCTTCAGGTCGATCCCGTCGACCGCCCGGTTCTCCCCGAACACCTTGACCAGCCCCGAGGCTTCGATGGCCAGTTCACTCATTTTCCTTGTTCCTTTCAGAAGCTTTCAGCAGACGTAGGGACGGGCGGTGCGTGCTTCGCGCAGGGCGAGGCCCCACCAGACGAGCTCGTCGAGCAAGGTGGTCACGGCCTGTCCTTGGCCGTCGTCGTCGATGGGGGTGCCGTCGCGGGCGAAGGTGCCGTCGAGGAGGTTGAAGGCGACCGTGTCCCGCATGGTCACGGTGTGCAGCTCGGTGAAGATCGAGCGAAGCTGCTCCACCGCGTAAAGGCCCTGCGAGCGGTAGCCGTACGAAACGAAGCCCACCGGCTTCGCGCGCCACTCGTCGTAAGCGCAGTCGATCGCCTGCTTGAGCGACGCCGGGAAGCTGCGGTTGTACTCCGGGGTGACGACGACGAACGCCTCCGCGTCGTCGATCCGCGCGATGAACCGCTTCATCTCCGGGGTCGCCTGCTCCGGCAGCCCGGCGGGCAGGCCGAAGTCGATCAGGTCGAGGACGTCGAGAACGAGGTCGTCCCGGTCTTCCGCGCGACCGGTGAACCATTTGGCGACGGCATCCCCCACCCGTCCTTCCCGGGTACTGCCGATGATCACCGCGACCCGCAGCGGACTGCAGTTCATGACCGACCTCCTCTCGCCTCACCCCCTGGGCGCGAGAAAGCCGCCGGGCTTTCGCTAGATCGGATCTAGCGAAAGCCCGGCGGCTTCGGTCGGTGATCTCGCTACGCGTCCAGCGCGATCGCGATCGCGCCCAGCAGGGACGCGTCCTGGTCGAACTTGGCCGACACCAGCTCCGGCGGGAACGGCACCGCCTGCGCCAGCCGTTCGCGCAGCGCGGGCAGCAGGACGTCGGCCGAACGCACCAGTCCCCCGCCGACGGCGATGCGCTGAGGATCGAGCGCGATGGCGAGGTTCGCGACGTGCATCGACAGTTCGTCGAGCGCCGCGCGGACCAGTTCCTTGGCCTGCGCGTTCTCCCTGGCGAGGCCGAACAGCTCGCCCGCGGTTACCGGGCGGCCGAGCGATTCACTCGCCCGGCCGCCCAGCCCACGCCCACCGACGACCTCCTCCAGCGGCGCCGCTCCGCTGGCGAACCCGTCGGTGTCCTGCGGCGAGCGGAGGTTGTAGCCGATCTCGCCCGCAGCTCCGTTGGCGCCGGCCAGCAGCCGGCCGCCGACCAGGACCGCCGCCGCGATCCCGGTCCCCAGTGACAGGAACACCGCAGGATCGGTGTCCGCCAGCGCCCCCCACCGCCATTCCGCGAGCGCCGCCGCCTTGGCGTCGGTGCCCACGGAGATCGGGACGCCGCCGAACTCGTCGGCGACGAGGTCCCGCAACCGCAGTTCCTCCCAGCCCGGCACGTTGGGGGCCAGCAGGATGCGGTCCTCCAGCACGATGCCGGGGCTGACGACGCCGATCGCGACGAGCTCGTCGGCGGTGCCTTCGTCCGCGAGCAGCTTCCGCGAGGCAGCGAGCGCGCGGCTCACCACCTGTTCGGCGCCCGCTTGCGCGTCGGTGTCGAGCCGCCGGGTGACCAGCAGGCTCCCGGTTCTGTCCGCCAGGCCGATCGCGACCTTCGTCCCGCCGAAGTCGATCCCCAGGATCAGTTCTTCCCCCGTCACTTCCCGTTCCCCTCTGCCGCCCCCGCGAACGATTCCTGAACACCCTTGGGCCCGAACGGCCAGACACGCTCCGCCTTCGCGTAGGCGAGGAACGCCGCCACCCCGAGCGCGATCCATCCCACCGAAAGCCCGATCGAGAGCCAGGTGGCCGAGAAGTAGATGTAGACCCAGCCGAGCAACGCGATGATCGTCGGGATCGGGTAGAGCCACTGCCGGTACGGCCGGTCCAGGTCCGGACGACGTCGCCGCAGCACCACGATCGCCGCGACCTGTGCGAGCGACTGGACGATCACCAGCACCGTCACCGCCGCGTTGATCACCGCGGTCAGCGTGAACAGCGACCCGATCGCGGTGATGAGACCCATCGTCAGCACACCGGCGGTCGGCAGGTTCAGTTTCGGGTGCAGTTTGGCGAACACCGGCAGGAACACCTTGTCGCGCGCGGCCTCGAACGGGACCCGCGAGCCACCGAGCAGGCCGGCGAACACCGAGCCGATCGCGGCGATCACGATGAACACGGTGATGATCTTGGCCGCACCCGTGCCCCACGCCTGTTCCAGCACGGTGGAGGCGACCGACGTGGCGCTCTTCAGTTCCTCCAGCGGGATCGAGCCCAGCACCCCGAGCTGCAGCAGGAAGTACAGGCTCATGATGCCGAGGATCGAGAAGATGATCGACCGCGGCAGCGTCCGGCCCGGGTCCCGTACCTCGCCGCCGAGGTACGCGCTGGTGTTGTAGCCGAGGTAGTCGTAGATGGCGATGATCAGGCCCGCGCCGAGCCCGGCCCAGAACGCGCCGCCGCCGAACGAGAACGCGCCCGGCGTGAACGCGAACGCTTGCGCGCCGTCGAAATGCGTGAAGGCCGCGACGATCACCGAAAGCGCGGCGAACAGCATGATCGCGAACAGGACGGTGGTCAGCTTCCCGATCTCGCCGATCCGCCGGAACAGCGCCAGCACGACGAGCACGATGACGCCGAGCCCGATGACCTTGCCGAGCCCGGTCGTCCCCGCCTCGTCCGCCACCCCCGGGATCAGGTACCCGAGGTACTGGACGAGCCCGATGATGCCGGTGGACATGATCAGCGGGATGAACAGGACCGCGCTCCAGGCGAACAGGAACGGCATGAGCCTGCCGGTACGGACGCCGAACGCCTCGCGCAGGTAGACGTAGGTGCCGCCGGCGCCGGGGAGGGCCGCGCCGAGTTCGGCCCAGATCAGGCCGTCGGCCAGCGCGATGACCGCGCCGATGAGCCAGCCGAACATGGCCTGCGGGCCGCCCAGGGTCGCCACCATCGCGGGGATGGTGACGAACGGGCCGATCCCGCACATCTGGGTCATGTTGATGGCGGTCGCCTGCAGCGGCCCGATCTTCCGCTCGAGCCCCGGCTGCGGGGGTGAACTCAAAACGCGCCTCCCTGTTAGTTAGTAAAGTTTCTTAACATATTTTCGGGCGTGTCGGAAGGCCGGGCGGCGAAGTTGTCGCGCACTGGTCCACCCGGAATTGCCCGAAAGGGCGGATTCAGCGAAATACCCCCGAACGGACCAATCCGGGACGTATCAGGGAGCCGTCATTCCGCGTCCTTACCCAGAAGGACGTCTTCCAAGGACGGTGAGGTCCATGAAACGGCTGTTCAGCGCGGCGATGGCGATCGCCGCCCTCGGGTTCGCGGCGGGCTGCGGCGGAGCGTCCGCTCCCCGCGACACCGCTCCGGCAGACCAGACCACTGGCGGCGTGACGACGGAGATCGCCCCGACCGCGTCGGCGGGCTCGACGTCGTCCGCGTCGTCCGGCGGGGGCGGCGGTCACACCGAGGATTCGAAGCCGCCGGGAGTGCCCGGCAGCCCGATCATCTACGACCACACCCGCCTCGGCGCCGCACCCGCGATCGCCCAGTCGGACATCCAGGGCGACATCAGGAAGGCCTGCGGCCCGAACCTGTGCGGCGTGAAGGTCGTCGTCGTCGGTGAGGGCGAGTGCACCGCGAGCATCACCCACTCCCCGGTCAAACCCGGCGGGACGGTGACGATCAAGGCCAAGGCGTGCCCGCCCGAGGTCACCGAGGAGACCACGACCTCGGAAAGCCCGGCGTCCACCAGCGAGCAACCCACCGAGACCACGTCGGGATGACCGCGCGGCGCGGCCTGCGGCGGCCGGTGCCCACGGCCGCCGAGCCCGACCCCGGGCCGCCACAGGCCCTCAAGCTGGTCGGTGCGGTACTGGCCAACACCACGCTGCTCACCGCGCTGCTGTACTTCTTCGGACTCGTCGAGACGCAGGTGCTTTTCGCGTACTTCCGCGTGCACTACACGCTTCTCGCCCAGACCCCGGACGAGATCTTCGCGCGCGGCGTCGACGGGTTGTACCTGCCGCTGGCGGGTGCCGCGGGGGCCGTGCTCGGTTTCGTGATCGCCGTCCGGATCCTGCGGTTGCGGCTGACCGAGCGTGCGTGGGCCCGGCTGCTCCGGATCTGCGCCCCGGTCGCGGCCGGACTCGGTGCCCTGCTGGTCTGCGCGACCGTGTTCGTCACGCTGAACCCGGAGCCGTTCCGCGACCGCCCGGGCCTGCCGGGACTCGGCTTCGCACTCGGCGTGCTGATGCTGCTGTTCGCTTGGCGGCACTGGGCTTCGGCGCTGCGATCGAGCCTGCTGGAACTCGTCCTCGGGTACGCGCTGGTCAGCATCGGGCTGTTCTGGGCCGTCAGCGACTACTCGGCCGCCATCGGCGTCCGGCGCGGATTCGAGGTCGCGGCGCAGCTCCCCGCACGCCCCGCCGCGACGCTCTACAGCGCCGAAAGCCTCAACCTCACCTCCGGCGGTGTCCTCCAGGTGAAATGCGCGGATCCCGACGCCGCCTACAAATACCGGTACACCGGGCTGAAACTACTGCTTCAGTCCGGTGGCCAGTACGTGTTCGTGCCGTCGGACTGGCGGGCGAACAGCGGTGTCGCGTTCGTGATCCCCAAGACCGACAAACTCCGGCTGGAATTCGGCCCCGCCCGGTCGGCGCCGCCCGCTGGTTGCTAGCCCAGGTGGCGCACCAGCCATTCGGTGACCGCGTCGTCGACCACCTTCGCGATCGGCAGCTGCGGCGCGGGTTCGATTCCCGGTTCTTCGGCCAGCGGGTGCGCGAGACCGGGCACTCCGGTCAGGCGGACGTCGTCCGGCTCGGCGTACTGCCCGCGCAATCCCTCGACGAGTTCGCCGGCGTCCGTGCGGAAAGCGGGGAAATCCTCTTCGCCGCTGACCACCAGCAACGGAACCTGGGTGTCCCTGGCCGAAATTTCACCCGATCGTGCGACGAAGTCGAGGCGGTCCGCCGCCTGATCCGCCTCGTCGTTCCACGGATAAGGCTGCTCCAGCATGCCTTCCACCACGCCGATCACCGAACGCGCCCGCACGGCGGGGTTGATCAGGGCCGCCGCGCGGACCGGGATCTCCCGCGTGGTCAGGATCGTCAGCGCCACGGCGCCGCCGAGCGAACCGCCGACGACGGCCATCCGGGACGTGTCGAAACCGAAGCGTTCGCGCAGTTCGGCCAGGGCGGCGGGGAACTCCAGCGCCGCCTGCGCGGCGATGGGGTCGATATAGGCGAGCATCGCGTCACGGACGGCCCGCTCCACGAGCGCGTCCATGCTGCCGTCGACCATTCTCGCGCCGCACAAGGGCATTCCGAGATACACGCGCCACGCGGGCACCCCCGCCAGCGGCAACGCGGCCGCGAACGCGGCGTCGGAGCGGGGCGCGTCGATCATGTGCCAGGCGACGACCACCGGCGCGGGGCCGCTGACCTCGGCCGATGGCGGCAAGACCGTGAACGGCACCCCCGCGGCCGTGCCGGTAATCGGTTCTTCCACGGCTGTCCTTCCTCGTACGCTGTCGATCTCCACGATATCCAGGACGCGCCGGAGGCGGACCTCGTTCCGCCACAGGCGAAACAGTATGCCCGCGAGGTCACCCCGACGCGCCGCGGAGGTGGTTGCGGGCGACCGGCGGCGGCCGAATAGTGTTGCGGCCCGGCCCTTTGGAGGTGAACCGCCCGTGCCAGCTGTCGATTACTACGAAGTGCTCGGCGTGGGCAAGGCCGCCTCGGTCAACGAGATCAAAACCGCGTACCGGCGGCTGGCGAAGTCGCATCACCCGGACGCCGGCGGTTCCGCGCTCACGTTCCAGCTGGTCCGCGAGGCTTACGACACGCTCAGCGATCCGCTGAGGCGCGCGGGCTACGACGCGGGCTGGCGCTCCGTGCGCGCGCCGATCCGGCCGCGGCCGAGACGTCGTTTCGGCGACGAACCGGGCTACGAACCCGAACAGGTCGTGATCGATCCGGACGACCTCGAATGGTGGGAATTCGCCGCGCAGGACGAGCGCGTGCGCCACGGACGGCGGCGCGGCCCCGGCCACACCCCGGTCGTGGCCGCGGTCGGCGGGATGGTGCTGGTCCTGCTGCCGGTGCTGACCGGCGTCGGCTTCTCCGCGCCCACGCTGATCATCTGGCTGATCCTGACCGCCGGAACGGCCCTGCTGGTGCAACGGCTCGCTCGCGGTTACCTCGCCGCCTCACGCGCCAAGAACCGGTTCGCCGCCGAATTCGGCGGGAAGCGCGTGTTCGGCACCCCCGGCACCGAGACCGACGAACTCGCCGAACGGCTCACCGCCGACCTGCTCGAGCGCTATCTGACTCGCCTGCCCGGCGCCCGCATCTTCCACGGCCTCTCGTGGCCGGACTCGGTGTTCGCCGACGTCGACCACGCGGTGCTGTGCGGAAAGCGGCTCGTGCTCATCGAATCGAAGCTGTGGCTGCCGGGGCACTACGAAACCGGGGACGACGACCGCCTGCTGCGCAACGGCCGTGCCTTCCGCGGCGGCGGGAGCAGGCTGACCGAAAGCCTCGCCGAGTACCGGCGGATCCTGCCGGGGGTCACCTTGCGCGGGGCGATGATCGTGTACCCGAGCCGGACCGGCGAGATCACCACCGAGCACGACGATCCCTCCCCCGCGCCGCCGATGACGCCGGAGCAGTTCCTGCACGAGATCGGCGGCTGGCTGGCGGCGGAGCCGTCCACTGTGGACTCACCGACGATGCGGGTGGTGCGGGACCGGGTGGCCGGCACCGTCTGAGGGCCGGGGGCCGAAGGGGCCCTTCACCTCGTCTTACGCGACGAAGGGCCCTTTCCCCGCATCGTATGCGGGGAAAGGGCCCTTCAGCCCATTACCAGGACAGACTACCGGCCCGAGCGCTCTTTCTTGGCGCGCGCGGAACGGGTGCAGACCTCACCGACGTCGACCGTCTGGCCGCGGTCGATGTAGACGTCCGCCAGCCCGACGAGCTTGCCCTTCGGCGACGTACAGGTCAGCTGGTACGCCTCCTTGGGGCCGTAGGTCGGCGGGATCGGCGACTGGAACGACACTCCGCCGGTCCAGTCGTCCACAGTGGACGGGTTGGCCTGGGCGAAGTTGACCAGCACGGCCCGGTAGTCCCCGGCGGGCGGGTCGAACAGGGTCGCGTGCTCCTCCGTGGTCCCGCCGTTCGCCGACGACGACACCATGTTGCCCGCGGCGTCGAAGACGTACAGGTCCCAGTCGGTGTCCGGGCTGGCCCACTTGACGTCGACGCTGAACTTCCCGTTGTCCACCTTGGGGAGCCCGTCCACGTGGAACGTGAAGCTCTCCGAGGCCGGATCGGCCGGGTAGTTGGTGTTGATCGCCGGCACGCCCGCCGGGTTCGCCACCGCGATGTTCGCCTGCGCCGGGCCCTGCGGCTCGCGGCCGTAGCGGCCCGCGACGTAGGGCCTGGTCGACGGGTTGATCGACCACGCGAACCGGCCGCCGGTCGAGGACAGCGACGAGTTCAGGTTGTCGGTCACGTAGATCGGCGGCTTCGTCGAACCGTCCGGCTGCACGACCGGCGACGTCGGCGTCTGGAACGTCTTGTGCAGCTTCAGCTGGTAACCCTTCGGCGCCGTACCGATCAGCGTCGAGTGGGCCGCCGGGTCGGCGGTGTTGGCCAGCATGTCGATGAAGGCACCGCGGTTGCCGCCCTTGCCCGCGCCCGCGGCGGGGGCGACGCCGGTGTACTCGGCGACGACACCGGCCTGGAACGGCGGGTGGAACTCGGTGTTGCCGATCTCGAAGGTGAAGCCCCAGCCACCGGTGGCCCAGTACGACCAGTCCTCGGTCGAGCCGGTCGTGTCGTAGAGCGCCCACGACGGCTGGCTGGTGTACCCGTTGCGCGAGGCCATCTTGTCGCCGAGGGCCTTGTACGCCGGCTCGTCGAGCGGCGGGCGGACGGCGGCGACACCCGGGACACGCAGCACCAGGTTGGAGAAGGTGTGCAGCGTGATCAGGTTGGTCACCTGGCGGTTGGACACGATCGAGCGGATGTTCTGCGTCTCCGGCTCGGAGAACGGCCCTGCCCCGCGGAAGGTGTCGTTGCGCCACACGGTCGACGCACCGGCGCCGCCCCAGAAGCCCGCGTAGTTGCGGTTCGGGTCGGTGCCGCGTTCACGGCCGCCGGGGTTCGCCTTGCAGACGCCGGTCGCGAACTCCTTGGGCGAGTCGTTGACGTTGCAGTTCTTGCGCTTCATCTCGTAGTCGAAGCGCGAGAAGTCGCCCTTGGGCTCGGCTTCACGGGAGATTTCGAAGCCGTCCGGGTTGACGATCGGCACGACGATGTTGCGCGTCCGGCCGACCAGGCCGCGGATTTCGGCGTTGTTGCCGGTGTAGCCCTTGACCAGTTCGTGCGCCCATTCCATGGCGTGCTCGCCCGCGGGCCACTCCCGGGCGTGGTGCACGCCCATGGTGAAGTTGACGGGCTTGCCGTCGGCGATGTTCTTGACGTCGCTCGCGATCTCGAGGCCGATGACGTCGCGGCCTTCCCAGGTCGGCTGCGGCAGCGTGAACGCCGTGACGAGCTTGGGGTTCTTGCGGGCCAGTTCCTTGGCCTCGAACTGGTAGTCGTAGAGGTGCCGGTAGCTCGTGCGCCCGGACGGCAGCGTGGAGCCCGGCGTCTTCGCGGCGTACTCACGGTCGGTCTTGGCGTTCTGGATCGACCGGGCCGAGAGGTCGGCGTCGACGACCTTGGACTTGAAGCCGTTGTCGGCCAGCGTCTTCCGGTCTGCGTCGTTGGCGAGGACGACCTCGACGCCGGTGGCGTCGGCCTTCTCGGTGACGTCCAGGCCGAGCCGGAGCAGCTTGTCCTTGTCCTGCTTGGCCGGGGTCTCGACCCGGACCAGTTCGGCGCGCTGCGGCGGGGGCACGGCGCCGGTCGGTGTTCCCTGCGGCGTGAGCGCGAGGAAGTCGACACCCAGGACCGCGTCGCGTGTCTGCCCGTCGTACCGGCAGGTCTGCACGACCAGTTTCTGGTCCTTCTTCACGAAGCCTTCGGCGAGCTCGTGGCTGCGCAACGCGGCGGACGCGGCGACCACGGCGCCGGTGGCCTTGTCGAAGACGGCGAGGTCCCAGTCACCCTCGTTGCCGCCACGCGGCGCGAGGCGTGCCTGGAGCAGACCGTCTACAGTGGACGTGAACTCCCGGCGATCGGTGCCGGACGCACCCGGCTTCTGCAACGCGGCGAAACAGGACCGTGCCACGGCCTGGTTGGCTCGCACGACGTTGTCCGCGGCCCCCGCCGTCGTGGCCGACGGAAGTGCCACGAAGGTGCCGGCGAGCACCAGTGTCGCCGCCGTCCATCCCGCTCTTCGCCGGTTTGGTGAATACCCCACAGACTGACCTCCTTGGACAGTCCGGTGACCGGGTGAGGTCACCGGTAGCGAGACCCTAGACCCGGGACCCCACCTGAGGGACCCGCCACAAGTCGCCTGCACCCCTTTCGGCCCAACGATCTCACCGACCGTGCCGGAACGATCACCATCACGTGCGCCGTAGAATGGGACTTTCCTGTCGATTCCGACAGGTCGGCCTAAGAAAACCTTCAGGTTGGGTGGTTACCTTTCAACCATGACGACGTCCCAGGTCACCGCCAGATCCCCGCTGGCCCTGTTCGCCGCCGTGGTCTCGGTCGCCGGTGGCGCGCTGCTGATCCTGCTGTTGCAGGTCCTCCCCGCCACCAGCGGCATCAGCCCGGTCCGCCGCACCATCAGCGAATACGCGCTGAGCGAGAACAAGTGGATCTTCGACGTCGCGGTCCTGCTGGTCGCGTTCGGTTCGGCGATCGGCTTCGGCGCGCTGATCCGCCGCAGGCACCTTCCGGCGCTGTCCGCGGCGTCGGTCTTCTGCGCGCTCTGGACGTTGAGCCTGGTGGTGATCGTGGCGTTCCCCAAGAACAACTGGGCGATCGGGCCGAGCGCAGGCGGGACCGTGCACCGGATCGCGAGCGTGGTGGCCTTCGTCTGCCTGCCGCTGGCCGTGTGGTTCGCCGCGAAGGCCGTCTTCCCGTCCTCCCCAGCGCGCCGCGCGGTGACGCGGGTGCTCGCGGTGGCGGCGCTGGCCTGGTTCGGCGTGATCCTCGGCGCGATCGTGGTGTCGATGAACGGCGGCAGGCCGTGGTGGCAGGCGATCCCGCTGGGGCTGGTCGAACGCGCGATGGCGCTGACCGGGCTGATCGCGCTGGCGTCGCTCCTGATCCCGGCCCGGGTGGTCGCCACCGAGCCCGAGACCTTGCAGGTCGCGTCCTGACCACCGGAGGCCTCGCCAGGGGATGGGACGAAGCCGCCGAGGGGTACGAGGCCTACTACGTCCCCCGGTTCGCGCCCTGGGTCGCCGCAGCGGTACGGGCCCTCCCCCAGGCCTTGCCCGACGGCCCCGTTCTCGTCCCCTGCTGCGGGACCTTCCCGGAACTGGACCTGCTCACCGAACGGCTGCCGGGCCGCGAAATCATCGGTATCGACCTGTCTGCGGGCATGGCCGCGCTGGCCCGGCGGCGGGCGGCGGGCAACCCGCTCGTGCGCGTCGTCGAAGGCGACGCCTCGGCACTCGACCTCACGGCCGCGGCCGTCGTATCGGTCTTCGGCCTGCAGCAACTTCCCGAACCCGACGCAGCGCTCCGATCCTGGGCCGGCGCGCTGAGGCCGGGCGGATGGCTTTCGGTCGTCTACTGGCCGCACAGCACCGAGCCGGGCGGGCCGTTCACGGTGCTGTCCGACGTCCTGCGGGAGCACGTCCCCGCCGGGGAACGTTCCTGGGAAGACCGGCTCTTACCCGCGCTGGAGGACGCCGTGCTCGAACGGGACGAGCCGTTGTCGTTCCCGATGGTCCATCCGGACGCGGACACGTTCTTCACCGCGCACACCCGCTCCGGCCCGATGCGGCCGCTGGCGAACGCGCGCGGTGAAGCGTTCATCGCCGCGCTGCGCGAGGAATTCCTGCGACGTGCCCCGGCAGGGGAATGGCGACATCGGCCGCTTGCCCGGCATATCGTCGCGCGGGCGGCAGACCGGGCGTGAGCTCGAAGCCGTCCTCGTCCGCGTCCTTGCGCAACCGCGCCGTGCAGACCGAAAGGTGCACCACGTTGGCCCGCTTGTGATGGCGGTACACATGGACGTCGGTGGCGAAGCACGCCGCGGCGAGGAGCGCCCGCCGCTGCTCGATGCGCTCGTAGCCGACCCCCGCCGGGCAGAACAGGGTGACCTCGACTTCGTCGCCCCTCGGTTTGGTCCACAGGATCACCGGCAGCTTGCCGTCGAGCGTGCACACCCGCGCCCGGGCGAACCCGGTCCGCAACCGGTGCTGCACGACGACCGACCGGAGCCGGTCACGAACGAAGCGTCGCGCCGATTTCCAGTAGAACAGCCAGTTGACGACGCCGAACAGCACGACCGCGGCCCAGATCGGGCCGACGGCCTGGAACAGGGAGAACAGCGCGTACGGGACGACGATCAGCGCGCCGATCTCGTACCGCCAGTGATAGAGGGCGGTGAACGGGTTGGGCCTCCTGACCACCGTGACCTCTCTGGCCAGTTCGGCGATCGCCTGTGGTTCCTGCCAACGGTTCATGACCTTCCTCCTGTCCGTCCGGCGGTGTGCTCGGCGGCCACCGCCGCCGCGGGAATGGAGCGGACGACACCGACGCCGGCGCAGTCCGGGCAAACGGCGTCCTCGTAGGGCCACCACCCCGTGCCCCCGCACGGTTCGCACGCGTGCACGGTGTCCCAGCGAGGGTCGCGATAGACGCGTCGCCTGCTTTTCGGTACGCGGGTCACCTGCCAGCCGCGCTCGGCGGCTCTGGCGTCTTCGCCGGTCGCGAAAAGCCATTCGTGGAAGCGATCGGCAAGTCGATCGAACCAAGTTCGGGATGCTGACGTGTGGTTCTCGTGGTGGGTCATGGGGTTCACCCCCGATGCTGCGAAGCGCGGACTCGGGTCGGCACACACGACGCCTACTACGGCATTCGTGTGGCCCGCAGACGGCTCGAGCCGGTTCGGATGCGCAGCGTCACATTCAGATGGCTGACAGCATCCGCTTTCCGGTCGCGCCCGGGTCATACCGGCCCTGGTCGCCGGGTGGGTCACGAACGCCGGGACCTGGCAGAACGGGTCCCGGTGCGGCATTTCGCACGTTGTGACACGACGTTGACCAAGGCGCCATCACGGTCCGATTCGCTTGCTGTACTCTCGCCGTTGTGTGCACGTTCAGTCACCGCCCTACATTGCCTACCAGGGGTAGGTAAGCCCGTGTCTAGTGCCTACATGAAGCCTACATCGGCTGGGGACCAGCCGGTAAGCCCTGATACGGAAACCGTTACCGCGTCGGGTGTCGGCCGTGAGCTGCGAAGGTTGCGCAAGGCCACGGGCGAAACGCAGGCGGAGACCGCCAGGGTCATCGGGGTCACCCGGGCGAACCTGACCCAGTGGGAGACCGGCAAGTACCTGCCGTCCGCGCACAACGCCCGCCAGCTCGACGACCACTTCCGTGCCGCGAACGCGCTGGTCACGCTGGTGGAAAGGGCCCGATCACCCCAGGACCACACCCCGCCCGCGATCGGCGAAGCGGGCGCCGTGGACACGTCCCGTTCGCTGTTGCAGGTCTTCCACACCGTCGGCGCCAGACTCGCCGGGCACCTGATCCGCGACGAGGACGGAAATCCGCTGGGCTGGCGGCACAACCTGCAGAAGAACACCGGCCCGAAGGCGCTGAGCACCGCGTACGGGATCAACGCGATGCTCGTGGTAGGCGATCCCTACATCGACCTACATACGCTCGCCGAAGATCTCTACGCACTGCAGTCGGAGCACGGCTGGCGGGGCCGCTCGGGCGGCAAGCGGCCGGAGACCACCGCGTCGGTGGTGGACGCGCTGTTCCGCACCAGCACCATGTCCGCCGACGAAGGGCTGGGCCTGCTCGAGGGGTCACTCGACCCGTACAGCAGGACCCGTCCGTACCTGTTGTCCGCCGTCTTGCACACGGCGGTCCGGCTGCGGCCGGACGCCCCGCTGACCGACCGGCTGATCGACGCCCTCCTGGCGGCCCGGCTCGACTTCGACGGCTCACAGCTGTGGCCGGAGAAGAACGAAGCAGGCCTCGTCGCCCCGGAGGCTTCGGTGGTCCACACCGCGCGATCGGTCGTCGCCCTCCGGGACGTTCTGCGCAGCCGTGAAGATCGCAACGACGTCCGGGACGCCGCCGACGAAGCCACACAATGGCTCATCGAACGGTCGCACTCGGACGACGGCGTGGCCGAAGATCTCGAGAGGCCCCGCCCCGACGGTGAAGGAACCACCCGGATCATCATCCGGCACTTCACCGCCGCCTGGGTCGTCCAAGCACTCGCCACCGCCCCGCTCCTGCCACTCCCCCGGCTCAACCGGGCGCTCGGAACCCTCTGGGAGCGCTATGACGCCGAACAAGGGCTGTGGGCCTGGGGAAGCGGGGATCTACCCATCTGGCAGACGCTCGACGCCGTCACCTCCCTCCGCGCGGCCGCGCTCGCCGTCGCCGCGCCCCCGCTCAGTCCTCCAGGAACCCCAGGTACTTGATGATCGACACTCCGCCCGCGTTCCTCCGCGGTGTCACCGGCACACGACCCGGCGACGGCGACGCGGACCTGCCCTGGCTGCGCTCGGTGGCGCACCGGATCCAGGACGCTCCCGGTACTTTCCTTTCGTGGCTCGAAGAAATCCTCGATGACGAAGAAGCCGTCCGAGCCGCGGCGAAGCGTTCCTACTGGCACCCCAACGGGTTCGCCAAAATGGTGCTCCACGCCTCCGCCGATTTCCGGATCCGGCTCCACGTCTGGCCGGAATCCGCGGAACCGTCGCGCGGCGAATCCAATCCGCACAGCCACCGGTGGGAATTCGCCTCGACCATCATCGCCGGGGAAGGCCTGCACATGGCCGAGTTCCGCGAAACCACCGAAGGCGGCAAGACGCACGACCGGTACCGCTACGGTGCCGATCCGACGAACCCGGCCGCCTTGCTCGCGGACGGCGAAGCCCGCCTCGAGGTGGAGAACACCCCGAGCGTCCGGCGCGGCGACGTCTACTCGTGCGACACCGCGATCGTGCACACCGTCCGGCCGATCGACGCGGGATTGACCGCGACGGTGGTGATCCAGGGCCCGCATCGCACCAGCACGACCGTCGTCTACTGCGAACCCGGCCAGACCGAAGACCAGCCCAACGGCGAACTGACCGAAACCGATTTCCGGCTGCTCGTCGGTTCCGTCGCGAAAGCGGTGGCGTCATGCCGTTGACCTGGCCCGTCCATCGCCGCGGGGTGCTGACCGACAAGGCGATCAAACGCGCGCACCGGACCGGGGAACTCACCGTCACCCCGTTCGAACCGGACCTCGTCCGGCCCGCCGCGATCAGCCTGCGGCTCGGCGACGAGGCGTTCGCGCTGGACTCCACCGGCACCGTCGACATCGCCGACCGGAGCACCTATCCGGACCTCCGGAAGAAGGAACTCGACGCCGACGGCAGGCTGCGCATCGAACCCGGCGAAGTCGTTCTCGCGCCGACACTGGAGAAAATCGGGCTCTCGGAGAGACTCGCCGGGCTCGTCGACGGTACGAGCGACTACGCGCGGCTCGGCATCAGCGTCGTCCTGTGCGGTCAGGTCAGTCCCGGTTTCGGCCGCGAGAAGGGCGCCGTGCTGACCCTGGAGATCGTGAACCACCTGCGGCATCCGGTACTCCTGCACCCCGGCACGCGGATCTGCAACCTCATGCTGTTCGCCACCACCGGCAGCGACCAGCCCTACGGCACGCTGCCGCACAACTACTCCAGCGACCACTCCGTGGCCCCGTCCCGATTGGCGGATCATGTCGGGCGTAACTGACCTCTCGCCCGTCGGCGACCACGTCCGCCTCGGCGACCTCGGCGAGCACGCGATCCTGGAGCACCTCCTGCGGCCGCGCTACGGCGGTGTCCGCGGATTCGGTGACGACTGCGCCGTCCTCGACGCCTCGGAAGGGCTTCGCGGCGAACTGGTCGCCACCACGGACAGCTGCCCCACCCCGCTGGTCACCATCCTGGGTGAAACGGATCCGTATCACGCGGGCTGGCTGCTCGCGACGATCAACCTGTCCGATCTCGCGGCGGCCGGCGCCACCCCGCTCGGGCTGGTCGTCAACTACACGCTGCCGAAGACCACCACAGCGGGCGAGTTCCGGCGGCTGCTCGACGGCGTGGACGACTGCACCGCGATGCACGGGACCAAGGTCGTCGGCGGCGATCTCCGGGACGGCCCGGTCCGGCAGCTCACCGCGACCGCGATCGGCCGGTGCGTCCCCGGGAGCAGGCTCGGGCGCGCGGGCGCGGAAGTCGGCGATCGGCTGCTGCTGGTCGGTTCGCCCGGCTACCTCTGGTCGTACGCGTTGCTCGTCGAAGAGCAGGCGCGGCTTCCCGAGTCCTTCGTCGCCGAAATCCGGAAACGTGCCTGCCGCCCGATGGCGCAGGTGACCGCCGGGAGGACGCTCGCCACGGCAGGGCTGGCACGCGCGGCGATGGACGTGTCCGACGGGCTTTTCCCGACCGTGCGGTCCCTTTGCGGCGCCAACGGCCTCGGCGCGCGCGTCACGACGGACATCCATCTGGACGAGGCGCTCGTCGACGTCTGCAAGCAGTCGGGACTCGGCCGGTTCGAGCTCGCGCAGGCTTGGGGCGACTGGACGCTCGTGGTCGCCGTCCGGCCGCAAGACGTCGAGCTGGCCAAGAAAACCCTTGCGGGGGAAGGCGTCGCGGCGCAGGAGATCGGCACTCTCGTGCCCCGCGAGGAGGGCGTCTCGCTGGACGACGGTGAGACGACCGAGCTTTGGGAGGGGATCGCGCAGGAGCGGTTCTCGCCCAGTTCGTGGCACGGCGGCGAGCTGCCGAAGCTGATCACCGAGGTCCTGGGCAGGCGCGCAGGCTGAACACGCTCGTGAGTGGTGAGGACCGTTAGAGCGGGCCGGTGTTTGCCTAGCTATGCGTGACCAGGGCGAAGGTGTGGTGCGGTAGTCGAGGGGGTCGGTCCGGTCTCGGAGCTCGATGACACCGGAATCTCACCGCGACAGGTTCGAGTGTGGAGGATTGGTACTTGATCAACGGAGGATCGGGGACACTCAACGTCCCCGATCCTCCGTTGATCAAGACCGTGGTCTCGCGGACGGCAGCCGAGTGGGGAAGATTTGGGACGTTGAACGTCTCAAATCCTCCCCACTCGCCCACATCGGCATCCAGAACAAGCGCTACAAGCCACCGAGATGACATCAGGATCCAGTGGGCAGGCAAATACCGGTCCACCCGAATCGCCACTCACGAGCTGGTGTCGCTTACCGCAGGCGGTAGGCGTTGATGATCGTCTGCGTCACCGAACCACCGCCCGAATCCGTCGCGGACAACCGCAACGAGACGAAGGGCGACGAACTGAACAGCGGCGCCACGACGAAGGCCTGCCGGTGCTCACCGCTTCCGACGACGGGCTGCCGATGCCAGCTCTTGCCCCCGTCGAAGGAGGCCTCGGCGGTGACCTGCCGGACGGTGCCCGTCACCCCGGCGGGGCGCTGGACCTCGATCGGCACGGCGAGCGGCAGCAGACGCCAGGCGTCGTTGGCCGAGCCGAGCGACGGAGTGGCCCTCAGCGCCATCAGCGGAAGCGGCTTCTCGCCCGCCGCCCGTTGCGAGCGGAACTTCCATGACGTGACCACGTTGGCGGACAGTTCGGCGTTGGCGCCTTCCGGCCGTTTCGCGTCGATGGTCAGCGTGTACTCGCCCGCTTCCGGCGGCACGGTGAAGGTCACCGGGCCGTTGTTCGGCCAGAGGTGGCCCGGCACCCTGGGCACGGAACCGATCTCCTTGCCGTCCCGCACGAGCCGGGTGGTGCCCTCCACCGCCGACAGGCTGACGTGGTCACCACTGGCCGCGAGCAGCGGGAACAGGAGACTGAGGGTGTCCCCGTCGCGCACCGTTTTGGTCAGCTTCGCCAGCGTCGGGCCGACGACCGCGCGGTTCCAGTCCTCCCGGGAGCGCTGGCCCGCCCGGTACTCGACGCCTGCCGCCGTTTCCTCGGTGTCGCTCCAAGTTCCGTTGGTACCGAGCCGGTCCACGAAGAGCCGCTTCAGCCACCGGACCTTCCCAGTGCTGTAGAACTCTTCCCGCGTCGAGGGCAGCTGGGCCTGGGCGGTGAGGAACCAGGCGTTGCCGAGGGCGACTTCGTTGTCGTAGGGCGACGGCAGCACGTGCAGGTTGCCCCATTGCTTGCCGGTACTGGCGTAGCCGGCGTTCACCTTGGCCAGTTCGTGGTCACGCACCCGGTAGGCGGAGACGTCGGGAACCCTGCCGTTGCTGGGGAATTGCAGGTTGTAGAGGTAGGGGCTGTTCTCCGACCTGCCTTCGCCGGTCTGCTTGCTCAGCATGGTCGTGACGAGGAAGTCGAAGTCGGGCACGTTAGTACGGGTGGGGGCGACGTAGGAGTACTGGACGTCGTGGAAGAGCCTCGGCTGGTACCACGAATGGCTCGTGACCCCCCGGCCCGCGATCTGTTCGGTGAAGGCGACGATCTGACCGTTCGAACTGGCGTCCCGGCGATCGGTCCGCACCGTCACGGGTTTCGCCAATCGCCCGTCCAGCACGACTTCCCGGTCCCGATCGAGCACGAAACCCGGTTCCGCGACCAAACTCGACCCCGGCGACTCGGAGATCTCCGAGACGAACAGGTACCGGCCCTGCGGCAACCGGATCGGACCTCCGCCTTCCTGCGCGACGAAGATCTTCATGTCGCCACTGTCCAAATTGGTCACGATCAGCAAGCCGCTCGGCCCCTGCGGACCGGGGCCGTTGCCCTTGCGGTCGAAAAGCTTGACGTCGGCCGAAAAGACCTCACGCTGCAGGTCCGCGCCGATCAGGCTGCGTACCTCGACACCATCGGCGGAGGTGGCGAGCAGGGTGCCGCCGTAGGCAGCGCGGGGCTTCTGCCCGGGGTTCACCGTGATCGCCGCCGTCGCGGTCCCGCCCGCCGGCACCGTGACCTTCGGCCGGTCCACCGTGAACAGGCCGTCGGCCGCCGCTTTCCCGTTCTCGTCGCGGACGTCCAGCCGCAAGTCGAGATCGACGGGCCGGTCACCGCTGTTGCGGTAGGTGAGCTCGCGGGTCAGCGGTTTCGGGTCGGCCGCCGGGACGGTGCCGAAGGCCACCGTGGTGACGTCGGCGTGCACCCGCTGCTCGACCGCCTTGGCGAGGTCGGTCCGGCCCGCTCCCTGTTGGAAGACGGTCGGCCCTTCGGCCGGTTTCGCGGTACTCGTGAGCCCGGCCTTGATCTGCTCGGGACGCCAGTCGGGGTGCTGCTGGACGAGCAGCGCCGCCGCTCCGGCGACATGTGGCGTCGCCATCGAGGTGCCCGACATCGGCTGATAGTCGCCACCCGCCTTCGCCGCGACGATCCCCACGCCCGGCGCGGTGATCTCCGGCTTGACCGCGTTGTCCCCTCGTCGCGGTCCCTTGCCGGAGAACGACGCCAGCGCGTCGGCCCGGTCCACCGCGCCGACGGTGAGGGCCGCGTCGGCGCTGCCCGGTGAGCCCACCGTGCCCGCTCCGCGGTCCCCGTCGTTGCCTGCGGCGATCACGAACAGCACGCCGTTGTCCTTGGTGAGACGGTTCACCGCCGCCTCGAGAGGATCGACATCCTCGGTGTCATCGCCGCCGAGGCTCAGGTTGATCACCTTGGCGCCCTCGGCGACGGCCCACTCCATGCCGCTGATGATCTCCGACCAGCCGCCGCTGCCGTCGTCCCCGAGCACCTTGGCCGCGAGCAGCCCGGCGTCGGGAGCGACACCCTTGAGCCGCCCGGCGGAAGCCGTGCCGGAGCCCAGGATCGTCGAGGCGACGTGGGTGCCGTGACCGTGCCGGTCAGTGGGGTCCCCGCCACCTGAGAAGTCCTTGGCCGCGACCACCTTGCCCGCCAGATCCGGATGCTTGCCGTCGACACCGGTGTCCAGCACCGCGACCTTGACGTTCTTGCCGGTGAACCCGCTCCGCCACGCCTCGGGCGCACCGATCTGGGGCACACTGCGGTCGAGATTCGCCTTGACCTTCCGGTCCAGCCACACCTTCCGCACCGAAGCCGCGCTCGGACCGGTCAAGGCCGACCAGAACTCCCCCGCGCGGTCCTTGGGCTGGGCGAACGCGGTCGCGCCGATACTGTCCAGCCGCCGCACCGCGGTCGCGCCCGCGCCGGCCACCGCGCCGTCCTGCTGCACGATCAGCGGCAGGGTCGGCCGCGCGCCGTCGTCGTAGCCGTCGGCGAGCAACCGGTCGATCCGGAACAGCCGCTCGTCCAGCACGCCCTTCGCCACCAGCGGGAGGGCGTCGGCGGGGAAGACCGACCAGCCGTTCTTGTCCTGGCTGCGCTGGAATCCCATCCGTTCCCGGCCGGGTCCCGGCTGCACCGAGAGCGCGGGCACGTCCCCCTGACGCTCCTGCACGGTGATCCGGTCGCCGGTGATCAGCGTGAGGGTGCGAGGCCCCGGCATCGCCGCGTTCTCCGGCGGTGCCGGGTCGGAAGCGGCCTGCGCGGTCTGTGCGCTGGTCACCCCGAGCATGGTCACCAGGAGCAGACCGGCCAGGACATGGGCTCTTCGGCGCATGTGGCACCTCCGTTTGCACTCGTATCGGTGCGCCGAGGCTTTCGGAAGTGCAGGTGGGAGCGCTATACGTCGGGGCCGATCAGGTCACCCGGAATAGCCGTTCGGGCACGCCGTGATTACGGTCACATGCGGGCTAATCCCCCGCATGTCTACAGACCGACCGCTTAGTACGGCAGACTCCCTTTCACTTCAACTCGACGACGAGGAGCAGACCCGTGACCGAACACCCCTCCCGCGTAGCGATCGTCACCGGAGCAGGCCGAGGCATCGGCGCGGCCGTGGCCAAGCGCCTCGCTTCCGACGGGTTCGCCGTCGGCCTGCTGGACCTCGACGAAGCGGGCGTCAAGCAGGGAGCCGAGGAGATCGTCGCCGAGGGCGGCAAGGCCGTCGGTGTCGCACTGGACGTCAACGACGCCGCGCAGGTCGAGGCGGCGGTGACCCGGGTGGCCGAGGAACTCGGCGCGCCGACCGTGCTGATCAACAACGCCGGCATCACCCGCGACAACCTGCTGTTCAAGATGACCGAGCAGGACTGGGACTCGGTGCTGGGCGTTCACCTGAAGGGGTCGTTCCTGATGACCCGTGAGGTGCAGAAGTACCAGACGCAGGAGAAGTGGGGCCGCATCGTCAACCTGTCCAGCACTTCGGCGCTGGGCAACCGCGGGCAGGTCAACTACTCCGCGGCGAAGGCGGGCATGCAGGGCTTCACCAAGACCCTCGCGATCGAACTGGGCAAGTTCAACGTCACCGCGAACGCCATCGCCCCCGGCTTCATCGCCACCGACATGACCGCGGCGACCGCCGAGCGGATCGGCATGTCGTTCGAGGACTTCAAGGCCGCGGCCGCGTCGCAGATCCCGGTCCAGCGCGTCGGCACGCCCGACGACATCGCCAACCTCGCGTCGTTCCTGGTGAGCGACGGCGCCGGATTCATCTCCGGGCAGGTCATCTACGTCGCCGGCGGACCGAAGGACTGAGTCATGCGCGAATTCGCCTCCCTGCAGGAGTTCGAGAACGCCGTCGGCGAGCACTTCGGCTACAGCGAATGGCTGACGCTCACCCAGGAACGGGTGAACCTCTTCGCCGACGCCACCGACGACCACCAGTGGATCCACGTCGACGTCGAGAAGGCGGCCGCGGGCCCGTTCGGGGCGCCGATCGCCCACGGTTTCCTGACGCTGTCGCTCATTTCGGGCTTCGTCGGGAAGCTCTACCGGGTCCACGGGCTCAAGATGGGCATCAACTACGGCCTCAACAAGGTCCGCTTCCCCCAGCCGGTGAAGGTGGGATCGAAGATCAGGGCGGGCGCCGAACTGGTCGAGGTCACCGACGTCACCGGTGGCAAGCAGGCCATCGTCCGGTGGACGATCGAGATCGACGGCGAGCCCAAACCGGCGTGTGTCGCGGAGATGGTCGTCCGGCTGATCGCCTGAGGAAGTGACCTCCGGCACCTCGCCGGACCTCCCCTACCCGACATACCGACTGGTCGGTACTGTAACCGGAAAGCGAGACGCTGGAGGCACGATGAACCAGTCCGACCTGCCGGGCCTCGACCTGGCCAGGCTCAAGTCCCATCTGGACGAGCACCGGCCGGGTCTCGTCGAGGGCGACCTGAGCGGCCAGGTCGTGGAAGGGGGCCGGTCCAACCTCACCTACATCGTGGGCGACGGCCGGTCCCGCTGGGTGGTCCGCCGCCCGCCGCTGGGCCACGTCCTGCCGACCGCGCACGACATGGGCCGCGAGTTCCGGGTGATCTCCGGCCTGCACGGCACGGCCGTCCCGGTGCCGGAAACCGTGCTGCTGTGCGAGGACACCGACGTCATCGGCTCGCGGTTCTACGTGATGGAGTTCGTCGAGGGCACGCCCTTCCGCTCGGACACCGAGCTGGCCGCGCTGGGACCGGCCAGGACGAAGGCCATCGCGGACGAACTGGTCGACACGCTGGTCGAGCTGCACGCTGTCGATCCGGAATCGGTGGGGCTGGGCGATTTCGGCCGTCCGGAGGGCTTCCTCGAACGCCAGTTGCGGCGCTGGAAGAAGCAGCTCGACGGCAACCGCAGCCGCGACCTCCCCGGCGTCGACGAACTGCATGAGCGGCTCGCCTCGACCGTGCCGGTTTCGGGCAGGCCGTCGATCGTCCACGGTGACTACCGGCTCGACAACGTGCTGGTGAACGCCGACGACCGGATCACCGCCGTGCTGGACTGGGAGATGTCCACCCTGGGAGACCCGCTGACCGACCTCGCGCTGCTGGTGGCCTACGCCGAGCGGGACAAGGTGTCACTGCAGTTCGTGTCCAACGCCAGTTCCGCGCCGGGGTATCCGCGCAACGACGAGGTCATCGCCCGGTACGCCGAGCGCTCGGGCCGCGACGTCTCCCGGCTCAACTGGTACGTGGGCTTCGCCTTCTTCAAACTCGCGGTGATCCTGGAAGGCATCCACCTCCGCTACAGCAAGGGCCAGACCGTCGGCGCCGGGTTCGACGGCATCGGCGCGGGCGTCGTCCCCCTGATCGCGCACGGCAATGAGACTCTCAAGGAAGAGGGATAGAGATGGACTTCGCCTTCGACGCGAAAACCGAGGAACTGCGGGGGAAACTCCTGGAGTTCATGGACTCGCACATCTACCCGGCCGAGGCCGTCTTCGAGGCTCAGCTGGCCGAGCGCGACAGTGAATGGTCGCAGCCGCCGATCGTCGAAGAGCTCAAGGCCGAGGCCCGGAAACGCGGGCTGTGGAACTTCTTCCTCCCCGGTGACCACGGCGCCGGGTTGACGAACCTGCAGTACGCGCCGCTGGCCGAGATCACCGGCCGCAGCCTCCGGCTCGCGCCGACCGCGCTGAACTGCGCTGCCCCGGACACCGGGAACATGGAAGTCCTCACCATGTTCGGCACCGAACAGCAGAAGAAGCAGTGGCTCCAGCCGTTGCTGGACGGCGAGATCCGGTCCGCGTTCGCGATGACCGAGCCCGACGTCGCCTCCTCCGACGCGCGCAACATCGCCACCAGCATCCGGCGCGACGGCGACCAGTACGTCATCAACGGCCGCAAGTGGTACATCTCCGGCGCGATGAACCCGAACTGCAAGATCTTCATCGTGATGGGCAAAACCGACCCGGACGCACCCCCGCACAAGCAGCAGAGCATGATCCTGGTCCCCCGCGACACCCCCGGCATGACCGTCAAACGCGGCATGCACGTGTTCGGCTACACCGACGGCGACCACGGCGGCCACGCCGAAGTGACCTTCGAGGACGCCCGCGTGCCGGCGGAGAACCTCATCGCCGGTGAGGGCGACGGGTTCGCGGTCGCGCAGGCCCGCCTCGGACCGGGGCGGATCCACCACTGCATGCGCGCCATCGGCATGGCCGAACGCGCCCTCGAACTCATGTGCCGCCGGGCCCTCTCGCGCGAGACCTTCGGCAAGCCGATCGCCGAACAGGGCGTGGTGCAGGACTGGATCGCCGAGTCACGGGTCAAGATCGAGCAGCAGCGGCTGCTGGTACTCAAAACCGCGTGGCTGATGGACACCGTCGGCAACCAAGGCGCCCACACCGAAATCCAGGCCATCAAGATCTCCACACCGATCACCGTCGAATGGATCCTCGACAAGGCCGTGCAGCTGTTCGGCGCGGGCGGCGTCAGCCAGGACTTCCCGGTCGCCGAGATGTGGGCGCAGGTGCGGACACTGCGGCTGGCCGACGGCCCGGACGAGGTGCACAAGCGTTCGCTGGCGCACCGTGAACTGAAGAAGTACCGCACGGAGGCCAAGAAGTGACTACCCCACAGGACCTCAAACAGCGCGTGGCCGATCTGCTGGCCGCGTACCCGCCGGAAAGCACGCCACGGCAGGACTTCCTCGACGCGCGGTTCGACGCCGGGCTGGCGTGGATCCACTTCCCCGAGGGCCTGGGCGGCCTGAACGCGCCGCGTTCGTTGCAGTCCGTCGTGGACAAGGAGCTCGCGGCTGCGGGCGCCCCGGACAACGACAAACGGCGGATCGGGATCGGCCTCGGCATGGCCGCGCCGACCATTCTCGCCTTCGGCACCTCCGAGCAGCATCAGCGCTTCCTGCGTCCACTGTGGACCGAGCGGGAGGTGTGGTGCCAGCTGTTCAGTGAGCCAGGCGCCGGCTCCGACCTAGCCGCGCTGGGCACCCGCGCGGTGCGCGACGGCGACGACTGGGTGGTCACCGGCCAGAAGGTGTGGACGTCGGGCGCGCACAAGTCGCAGTGGGCCATCCTGGTCACCCGCACCGACCCCGACGTGCCGAAGCACCGCGGCATGACGTACTTCGTCTGCGACATGACCGCGCCGGGGGTGGAGGTCCGGCCGCTGCGCCAGATCACCGGCGAGGCCGAGTTCAACGAGGTCTTCCTCAGCGAGGTCCGGATCCCCGACGCGCACCGCCTCGGCGCGGTCGGCGAGGGTTGGAAGGTCGCGCAGACCACGTTGATGAACGAGCGCGTCGCCATCGGCGGAGCCGAGTTCCCGCGTGACGGCGGCATGGTCGGCGTCGTCGCGGAAACCTGGCGTGAGCGCCCGGAGCTGCGGACGTCCGAACTGCACGACCGCCTGCTGAAACTGTGGGTGGAGGGCGAAAGCCTGCGCCTGGTGAGTTCGCGGCTGCGGCAGCAACTCGCCGCCGGAGCACCCGGCCCGGAGGGTTCGGCGGTCAAGGTCGCGTTCTCCGAGCTGAACCAGGCCGCGTCCGGGCTGGAGATCGAACTGCTCGGCGACGAAGGCCTGCGCTACGACGACTGGACGATGCGTCGTCCCGACGGCGTGAACTTCCTCGGCCGCGAAGCCGGTTACCGCTATCTGCGCGCGAAGGGGAACTCGATCGAGGGCGGCACCTCGGAGGTCCTGCGCAACATCATCGCCGAACGCGTGCTGGGACTGCCGTCCGAGCCGCGGATCGACAAGGACGTCGCCTGGAAGGACCTGCCCCGATGAGCGACCTGTTGTATTCCGAGGTCGAAGAGGACCTTCGTGCCAGCGTCCGCGACCTGTTCAAGGATCGCGCCGAACCGGCGGCCCTGATCGCCAGGACCGAGACGGCGGAACCGTACGACCTGACGTTGTGGCGCACGCTCGCCGCCGACCTCGGCGCGGCGGGCCTCGCCGTGCCGGAGGCGCTGGGCGGGCACGGCGCTTCGGCGCGTGAAGTCGCCGTCGTGATGGAGGAACTCGGGCGCAGCGTCGCCCCCGTCCCCTATCTCGGCAGTGCCGTGCTGGCGACGTCGGCCCTGCTGGCCACCGACACTGCGCAGGCGGAAGTGGTGGAAAAGCTCGGGAAACTGGCCGCGGGCGCGCTCGTCGGCGCGCTGGCCGTACCCCTGTCGACCGCGCCCGGTGCCGAGTTCCCCTCGACGGTCACCGCCGCCGCGGACGGCACGCTCAGCGGCCAGGTCCGCAGCGTCGTCGACGCCTCGGTGGCCGAACTGATCGTCGTCCCGGCGGTCGGGCCCGATGGTCCCGGCCTCTTCACGGTCGACGCGGCTTCGGCGGGAGTGACGGTCACCGAGGCGATTTCGCTGGACCTGACGCGGCGCATCGCCGACGTCACCTTGGAGAACGTGGCCGCGAAGCAGGTCGCAAGCTCCTCGACGGCGGAGTCCGCGCTGAACACGGCACTCCTGACCGCGGCGGGACTGCTCGCTTCGGAACAACTCGGGATCGCCGAATGGGCGCTGACCGAAACGGTGCGGTACCTCAAGGAGCGCTACCAGTTCGGGCGTCAGGTCGGGTCCTTCCAGTCGCTGAAGCACCGGCTGGCGAACCTGTACACGGATCTGGTGAACGCCAGGGCGACCGCGCGCTACGCCGCCGACTGCCTGGCTTCCGGCGACGACATCGCGATCGCCGTCGCGGTGGCGCAGGCGCGCAACTCCCCCATCGCCGTCCACGCCGCCGAAGAGGCGATCCAGCTACACGGCGGGATCGGCATGACCTGGGAGCACCCCGCGCACCTGTACCTGAAGCGCGCGAAGAGCGACGAGATCGCCTTGGGCAGTCCTGGGCGGCATCGCGCGGCCCTCGCACCGCTGATCGACCTGCCCGCCTGATTCCTCCCGGCGGGGTCCGCACCGGAAAGTGTCGGACCCTGCCGGTATACCTGTTCGAACATCTGATCGAACAGGGAGTCATCATGAAACTGCTCGTGGCCACCTCGAAGACCCAGGGTGCGCGAGAAAACGACTTCAACCACTGCATCGAGGGCGAACTGATCTGGATCGCCCCGTGCTGCGACGACGGCGAAGACTCCCCCGATTCCGAATGCGGGTGCAGCCGGTCCTTCGCCGGGCTGAACTCGCACCACGGGACGACGACGGCACTCGTCGCGGAGCTACCCGACTTCACCTACTCCGACTACGCCGAAGCGTTGCGGTCGAGCCTGGCCGCCCAGGGCTGGCCCGCCGACGCCGACGAAGTGGCGACAGGACTGCTCGCCTTCACCGCCGGATGGGACGTGGGAGCGGTGCTCGAACGCCGCAGCGAATGGTTCGCGGAACGGCTCGTGCCCGCACCACCAGGCTGAACCTATTCGGGTCGCAGCGCGGCCAGCAGGAGATCGGCGAAGTGGTCGCCGATCTGGCGGGCCGAGAGCGCGCCACCGCGCCGGTACCAGGAACCGAGGTGGTGCACCGAGCCGAAGAAGAAGTCGACGATCACGTCGGCCGGTTTGTCCGCGCGGTACTCGCCGGACTCCTGGCCTTCTTCGATCAGCGTGCGGAAGCGCTCGTGGTACTTGCGCCGTTCCGCGCGGACGGCCTTCTGCTTCTCCACGCTGAGCTGGTGCATGGACTGCATGAAGATCGTGTTGTCGTCGAGGTTGTCGATCGTGCTGACGACCACGTCGGAAGCAGCGGAGCGCAACCGCTCCCGCAGCGGCGCCTCACTCGAGGCCACCTTTTCCAGTTGCTCGGTCTGCGCGCGCAGCACCCGGGCGTAGATCTCGTAAAGGAGGTCGTCCTTGGAGCCGAAGTAGTGGTACATCGCCCCCTTGGTGACCCCGGCCGCCTCGACGATCTCCTGCACGGAGGTGCGGTCGAAACCCTTCTTGGCGAAGAGCTTCGTGGCGTGCGACAGCAGACGGCGCGGCACGGCGGCCTGGTCTTCGCCGCTCGCCTCCGCCGTCCCCGCCTTGCGGGTGGTCGCTCGTGTCATGGCCGGCTCCTTCTCGTGCGGACGCTCAGCATACCGGCCGGTTTGTCGACGCCCCGGGAACCGCCGGTACCGGGCGGGAATTACCGGCCACTGGGAACTTGACACGGCCTCGACTGCCCGGTTCATACGGTTGGGTGACGGTCAGCCGGGCTCCGTCCTGGTGAACTGGGCGCATGAGCACCAGGCACACGGACACCGGGACGGGTCTGCGGACGGACGTCCGCGTCGAGGAGGTGGGGATCCTGCGGGACGACGCCGGTCTCGGCACGACCCCGCTCACGGTGCTCGCGGGCGAACCCGGCTGCGGTCGCGGCACGGTGCTCGACAGGCTCGCCGAGGAGCTCACCCCGTCGGCCAAGGTGCTGGTGCTGCGGCTCGCCGAACTCGACCGGACGCTCCCCTACGGCGCGATCTTCCGGCTTCTCGTCCTCCTCGGCGCGGACCGGGCCGAGGAGGAGCCCGCACGGCGATCCGTGCTGGCCATGCTCGCCAGGGCGGGCGAAACCACGCCGACCCCGGAGACCGTCGCGAAGATCGCGACAGCCGTGTTCGCGCTCCTGCGGACCCAGACCCCGCTGGTGGTCCTGGTCGACGACGTCCAGTGGCTCGACGAGCACACCGCACGGCTGGTGAGCCCGCTGCTGCACCGGTGTTCGGCGGAGACGCCGATCAGCGTGGTGGCGACGCTGCGGATCGGCGCGGGGGACGACATGTCCGGGAGCCCCGCGCTGCGCGGCGCCTTCGCGCGGCTGCGGGCGGGCGGGCGGGCGAGGCTGCGGTTTCTCCGGCCGCTTTCGCGAGCCCAGTCGCGCTCCCTGCTGACCGGGCTGGTCTCGGCCCTGCCGAACGACGGGCTGGTGACCGAACTGCACACCGCCACCCGGGGCAACCCCGCCGCGCTGACCGCGCTCGTGCACGGTTACCGGTCCGCCGGGGCCCTGCGGATCGTCGACCGCACCGCGTACCGCGTCGAAAGGGTCGACGAACCGGTGGCCACCGTGGACCATCCGCTTCTGCGGGCGGTGACCGAGGCGGGTGGCGGAGTGCGGGAAGCGGCCGAGACGATGGCGATGCTCGGCCCGCTCGGTGCCTCCGCCACCGGGCTGGCCGCGACCGCGCTGGGGTGGCGGGAGGACGACCTGCGCGGAGTGCTCGACAGGCTTGTCGCCGAACGCGTCCTGGTGCGGGACCGGGACGGCGGATACCGGTTCCGGGTCCCCGCCGTCCGGGACGCCCTGCTGACCGGGATCGGGCCGTACGCCTCGCGAAGCATGTCCGCACAAGCGGTCCAAGCCGTGTGGTCGGGTTCCGCGACCGTCTCCGACCCGGATCTGGTGCTCGACTGGATCACCCAGGCCGGGTCGCTCGTCGACACGCGCCGCGCGTCGGCCGAACTCCTCGAGAACGGCAAACGTGTCCTGTTCACCGACGGCGCCAAGGCGGAACGCTGGCTCCACGCGACGTTGTCCTGGGTGACCGAACCACCGGCGCGGACCGTCGTGCTGATGCTGCTGAGCGCGGCGAAGGCGTTGCACTACCGCGCCGCCGAGGCCGGGGAATGCGCGCGGCAGGTGCTCTGCAAGCATCTCGGCCATCTGGAACCGGCGCAGGCGCAGGAACTCTCGACCGTGTTCATCACCGGGCTCGCGGCCCGCGGCGACCTCGGGGAGCTCGCCGAGATCGCCGCGGGCGCGTCCCCGGTGCTGCCGGACGACCCAGCCCTGATGGTGATCAACCGGGCGTACGCCCTGCTGCTGAGCCGTCGCTGGATCGAGGCCAGGGACCTGCTCGAACGGGAACGCGCGGTGTGGACCGGGAGCAACCACATCACCGCCGACTTCGGCACGATGTTCCTCGCGGCCTGCGGCGTCGTGCTCGGTGACACGTCCCAGCTGCACACCCTCGTTGCCCATCCGGAACTGTGGCGGTCTGGACATCTGCCGCAATACGGCATCGAACAGCGCCGGTTCGAAGTGGAAATGCTGCTGCAGCTGGGAGAACTCCAGCAGGCGCGACGGCGGATCGCCGAGACCGGGATGACCCTCGACCAGCTCCCCGGGCCGAACCGGTTCGCGCTGAACTATCTGGGCGGGGACTGGCCGGAAGCGATGGAACTGGCCCGCCGCACGATGTTGGGCGGCACCGACCCCGCCCGGCCGCTGCACAGCCTGCTGACCCAGTGCGCGATCCGGATCCTCGGCGCGCAGGGCTGGCTCGCCAGGGCGCGGGCGCTGGCCGCCGACAGCCGTCAGTCCGGGATGCAGCACACGGTCGACCACGCCGAGTTCACCGTGCTCAGCCTGCTCGGCGACACCGAGGGCGCCGACGCGCTGCTGTACTCGGCCGCGCGCAGCGCCGACGCGGGTGGCTATCTGCTGGGCACCGAAGACCTCTGGGCCGACCTGGCCCGCTCGGCGCTGGTGCGGAACAAGCAGCGCGAAGGGGAACACTGGGTGCGGCGCGCGGCGCGCACCGCGACCCAGCTCGACACCGCCCGCGCCCACCAGAACCACTACCTGGCGCGCGCCGCCGTCCATCGCGAGCCCGCCGCGGCCCGGCGTGCCGCGGCCATCGCGCGCGAACGCCGGGACGTCCCGTACGAGTCGGCGATGACGCTCCTGCGAGCGGGTCTGGCCGGGCACCGGCCGGAACAGTCGTGGACCGAGGCGTACGAACTGTTCGGTGTGGTGGGAGCCTGGTTCTGGCGAGGCCGAGTGCGGAAACTGTTGCGCGACAACGGCTTCGCCGGTCCCGGCCGGACGGAGACGACCGCCGAGAACGAGCGGCTGCTGGCGATCCTCGTCGCCGAGGGCCTCACCAACCGGCAACTGGCGGTCGTCCTCGAAACCAGCGAGAAGAGCGTCGAGGGCAGGCTCAGCAGGCTGTTCTCCCGGACCGGGTACACGTCGCGCGTGGAACTCGCGGCGGCGATCCTGACCGGCGAATACCTGACCTGACCCTCGCGGTGGGATCGCATTCAGAGGACTAAATGCGCGGGTACAGGTGCGCCGCGCGCGTCTAGCAGGTGAGAACGTCCACAGTCAACACATCGGGCGGTAACTGGCATCGTTCTCGGGTGCCACTGGCACCGAGCCAGTATCCGCGCCACACCGTTGTCGGGGGGTGGGGTGCGGGGCCACGGTGGAGATCGTCTTCGGAAGCTCCAAGCAAGGTGGTGACCCCGTGCGTTTCGACCTACTCGGCCCCTTCAACGTCGTGCACGACGGACGTCCGGTAGTGCTGCGCGGCGCGACCCAGCGAGCCGTACTCGCCTATCTCCTGTTGCGCCACAACGAGGTCATCGCCACCAGCACCTTGCTGCAGGCGATCTGGGCGGACGAGATCCCCGCCACCGCGCGCAAAATGGTGCAGAACGCCGTTTCGGGGCTGCGCTCCACGCTGGCCCAGCGGACCGGCGCCACCGAGCAGGCGATGCTGCTCACCCACGCGCCCGGTTACCTGCTGCGCGTCGACAGCGACCAGGTCGACGCCGCCCGGTTCCGGCGGTTCGCGGCCGACGGCCGGACGGCACAGGCGGGCGGCGACGTCGAGCGGGCCGTTTCGGCCTATCGGGAGGCTCTCGCGCTGTGGCGGGGCCCGGTGCTCGCCGACCTCACCGAGACCGGCGTGGTGTGGCCCGAGCTGGTCGCGCTGGAGGACCAGCGGATCGCCGTCCACGAGGACCTTTTCGGTCTGGAGCTGGACCGCGGGCATCACCACGAAGTGCTCGCCGACCTGCGCGGGCTCGCCGAGGCCAATCCGAACCGCGAGCGGCTCAACGCCCAGCTGATGACCGCGCTCTACCGCTGCGGCCGTCACGTCGACGCGCTCGAGGTCTACCGGGCGACGCGGGCGAGTCTCGCCGAGGGTCTCGGCCTGGAGCCGGGCAAGGAGCTGCGTGAGCTGGAACGCGCGATCCTCCAGCACGACGAAACCCTGCTCACCCGGCGGCCGGATCCGGCGCCGCGGCCCGGGCCCGAGCCGGCGGAAGAGCCTGCCCCGGTGGTCGCACCGCTGCCGTTCACCCCCGCCCCGGTGATCGCCCTGCCCCGTACGGAGCCCGTCGAAAGCGAGCGGAAGCCGGTCGTCGCGATCGGTGTCGCCCTCGCCGCCACCCCGGACGACGATCCCGAGGAGGCCGTGGAGATCCAGGCACGGTTGCGGGACGTCGTCGAGGAGGAGGCCCTCGCCGCGGGCGCGCATCTGCCCGGCGATTCGGGCCCGGTCGTGCTCGCCTTGTTCGGCCTGCCCCGGACCGGTGACGACGACGCCGTCCACGCGACCCGGACCGCGCTGCGGATCCTCGACCGGCTGGCCACGGCCGGGATCGCCGGTCAGATCGGCGTCGACAGCGGCGACGTCCTCGTCGAGTTCACCGCCGCCGGTCCCGGACAGGTGGCGGGCCCCGTGCTGGACCGCTGTGTCCGCTCGGCGCTGCGGGCACCCGAAGGCCGGATCCGGGTGTCGGACGCGGTACGCGAGGCTTCGGAGCCCGCCGTGGTGCACGAGGCTTCGGAGGACTCGCCCGGCTGGTGGCACGCCGTTTCGGCCCGTCAGCATCCGGTGGCCGAGCCCGCCGACCCCGGCGGTTTCGTCGGCCGTGACCACGACCGCGATCTGCTGAACCACCTTCTCGGCTTCGCCGAGCGCGGCGGCCGCCCGCACCGGGTGACGGTGCTCGGCGAGCCCGGGATCGGCAAGAGCCGCCTCCTCGCCGAGTTCGCCGAGACCTTGTCCGAGCAACCCTGCGTCCGCGTGCTGGACGCCGGGGCCGACGTCACCGAAGCGTTCGCCGTCGTTCCGGGACTGCTCCCCCAGACCGCCTCGCGGCTGCGCACCGAAGGCGGGGATTCGGCACTTCGAGCCGCCGCCACCGAGCTGACCGCCTACGGGCCCCTGGTCGTGCTGGCCGACGACCTGCACCGCGCCGACCACGAGACCCGCGACGCTGTCGCCCGGCTCGGGGAAGCCTGCGCGGGACTGCCGGTGCTGATCGTCGCGTCCGCCAGGCCCGGGCTGCTGGAGGCCGAACACGGCGAGAGATGCGGGACGACGGTGACCCTCGCCCCGCTTTCCGACGACGCCGTCGGCAAACTGCTCGACAAGCTGCTGCCCGGCACCGCCCGGCTCATCCGCGGCAGGCAGGAACTGATCGCCAGGATCGGCGGGAACCCCCGGTTCGCGCACGCGTACGCCCAGGGGGTGCACGGCCGCACCACCCCGTTTCCGGGGCTGGGCCAGGCGATGACGCCCCCGCTGGTCCGCCGGACGCTCGCCGCGCAGCTCGACAACCTGCCCGCGGCCGAGAAATCCCTGCTGAAGGCGGCCAGCCTCACCGGGGACGCGTTCACCGCCGAGGACGTCGCCGCCGTCTGTGGTCGGGACACCGCCGAGATCGAAGGAACGCTGTCCCGGCTCGCGAGCCTCGCGGTGCTTCGGCGCGAAGACGACGACGCCGGCTACACGTTCCGCCGGGCGACTCTGCGGGAGCTGGTCTACCAGCGGATCCCGCGCGCGACCCGCACCGCACTGCTGCGCCGCCCGGCCGTGCGCCGCATCGAAGCCCTCGCCTGACACGAGAACGCTCGGCCAGGGAGGGGAAACCTCTTGCTGCGACTGGACTGTTACGGCCTGTTCAGTTCGCGCCGACCAATGTCGGTGAGCACGTAGTAGGGCTGAGGTGAGGGCTCGTCGGGTGAGGGCTCGTCGCACCCGTCCACTATCCAGCCGCGTTCGAGCAGGCGCGTCAGCATCGGATACAGCCGCCGGTTATGCACTTTCGTCGCACTTCGTAGATCCCCGGCGCGGAAACGGGCTTCGACATCTCCCGCCAGGAACACCGCCGTCAGCCTGTGCATTTCCCGGGTCGACCGCATGGTCCGATTTTAGACCTCGCCGTCTTGCTCTGGAAGTTCCCGCGTCCGGCGGAAGCGGCTCGATCGGCAGTAGTCACCCGGACGGGTCGGACCGGTCGGCCGCCGTGGAGGATGACTCCCCATCTCGCCGGATGCCACGTTTCCTTCCCTGCCTCCGGCGAGGCAGCTGCGTCGGTCCCGCCGACGCAGGCTCGACTTCTTGGGCACGGGCTTCTCCTAGCGCTGCGGTCGTTTCGGCTGAATGGGCCGAGGTTGTGGTCCGGGGTTGTCGCGCGTGGGCGAACTGGGGCGGTCCTTGCCCGGCCCCGGTCTCGTCGGTCCTGGTCCTGCGGGATTTCGCGGCAAGGGGCTAGCCGACGCTCTGATCGGCAACCATTGTCACTCCTCGTAAACTTGTAAGCACGTCTTGACAAGTTCTACGGTCTCACGAGCCTGCCAACTGGTCAAGACAAGCTTACAAGTGGGAGAATGCGGGCATGGTGGATCGCAGAAGTGGAGTTCCCGCGTTCCGGCAGGTCGCGTCGGACCTTCGACGGAAGATCTCGGCAGGCACGTATTCGCCTGGCGATCAACTGCCGAGCGAGCGTGAGCTGACCGAGGCTTACGATGTGTCACGGCCAACGGTTCGCGACGCCATCAACATGCTCAAGTCAGAGGGACTCGTCACCTCCGAGCACGGACGCGGCGTGTTCGTCCGGCCGCCGGCCACGATCCAGCGCATCGCTCGTGCTCGCCTGTCCCGTGCCGCACGCGCCCAGAACAAGGGCGCCTTTCTCGCGGACGCGGCAACCCGCGGCTTCACACCTTCGACCTCGGTCAAAGTCCGGTTCGAGCAGGCCGATATCCGCGTTGCCGAACACCTCGCCATCGCCGAAGGTACTGAGGTCACCGTGAGGGACCGGGTGATGCGTGCCGATGGGCTGGTGGTCCAACTCGCGGTGTCGCGTCTACCGCGTGACATCACCCGTGGCACCGCGATCGAGGAAGTCGATACCGGAAGCGGCGGCACGTATGCGCGACTCGAAGAAGCCGGGCAGGTGATCGGACGGTTCGTTGAGCACGTCGGTGCGCGGATGCCGACGCCGGACGAAGCGTCGCTCTTTCAGGTCGCCGAGGGTGTCCCGGTTGTCACCGTTACCCGCGTCGCATACAGCGCCGAAGGCACGCCGCTGGAGATGAACGACATGGTTCTGGCCGGTGATCGCTACGAGCTGTCGTACGAGTGGTTGGCGGACTGACCCGCATGCACGAGAGCGCCACCGCTCAACCGGTGGGGCGCTGCATCACGTCCGACGTGTACTTCACCGAAGACGCCTCGTGCCGCGAAGTGAACGGGCACTTCCAGTCGTCTTCGGTCATCCGCCCCGCGAAGTGGCGCGACGGCATCTGGTACTCGTACGTGGTGAAACTCGGGTTGACCGAGCCGTTGTTGGTCGTCTCGCGTTTGCGGATCGCGTCCTGCATCGAGAAGAACTTGTCGCCGAGCAGCATGAACTGCATCAGCGAGTTGAACGCGATCGCCGGCCGGGGGAACCGGCGGCTCGCCCTCGACGCGCCCGGGTGCATGCCGACGACGAAGAACGAGTGCCCGGCGACGTGGAAGCCGAAGTTCGGCTCGTCGGGGTCGGACGTCGCGCCGTCGTCGAGGCCGTAGGTGCGGCTGTCGATGTCGTGCATGAGCTGGAGATGGCGCCACAGCAGGCGTTCGTGCTCTTCCTCGTCGAGGATCCCGCCGGGCTCCTCGAAGGTGGACACGAAGGTGCGGAAGCTCTTGTCCGACAACGTGGGCCGGATGTCGCGGGCGTAGCCGAGCATGTCGCGGTAGTGGGCGCGCGCCGACTCCGGGTCACCCAGCGCCGGGTAGTGGCCGTGGACGATCGAGCCCTTCTTCAGCGCCGCGCGAGCGCCGAGACAGCTGAACTCCGTGGTCTGGATGAACGCTTCGAGCTCCGCTTTCGGGTCGCTCATTTCACTCCGCCTTTCCGGTACTCCGCGGCCGGTCGCGGCCCGCCGGGGAGCCAGTCGAAGGCGCGCACGGTGACCGGGCGCGCCGGGACCGCCAGCGCGGCCGCGTTGCCCGCTCCGGCGTCCAGTTCCGTGATCGTCCACTCAGGACGGTCGTCGAGTGCGACGTCGCCGCCGGTGAGGGTGAAGGAGGGGCCCGGCAGTCCGGCGAGGCCGGTGCCTTCGGCCTTGAGGTAGGCCTCCTTGCAGGTCCAGTACCGGAAGAACGTCAGGGGTTCGCGGACGGCCGCAGCCTCTTCCGGGCGCAGCGTCCGCGCGGCCAGGCCGTCGTGGTCGACCTCCCGGACCTCCTCGACGTCCACGCCGACCCGGACCTCGGCGGCGACCGCGACCAGCGCCAGGTCACCGGAACGGGACAGGCTGAACTCGATCCCCGTCGCACCGGCCAGCGCCGGACGGTCACCGTCGCGGGTGAACCGCAGCGCGGCCGGAACGGTGCCCGTGTAGGAGGCGAGGATGTCGCGCAGGGCGACGTGCGAGGCCAGGAACCGGGCCCGTTCCTCGTCCACGGTGATGGCGGCCGCCCGGCGCAGCTCGTCTTCCGAGAGCGCGCCGAGCAGGGCGTACAGCTCGGACGAGCCGGGGGCGAGCACCCTGCCGAGGGGGACCCGCCACACGTGCGCGTCCCGGCAGGGCCGGAGCTGTTCGCCCAGCGCGCCCGAAGGCTGCTTCCAGGCCGGGAACCACTGCGTCGTCATCGGCCCAGCTTCCGGTGGATCACACCCAGGAGCTCCGGTACGCGCTGTTCGAGATAGAAGTGCCCGCCCGGGTAGGTGACCATCGTCGCGTCGGTGGCGAGTTCGAGCCACGCCGCCAGTTCGTCCAGATCGGCCCGCGGATCGCGATCGCCGCCGAACACGGTCAGCGGCACCGGCAGCGGCTCCCCCGGCGTGTGGCGGTAGGTCTCGTTGACCGCGAGGTCGGCCCGCATCAGCGGCAGGAACATCGCCAGCAGCTCCCGTTCCCGCCGCAGAACCTCCGGCAGCCCGCCGAGGGCGTGCAGTTCGGTGGCGAGCCGCTCGTCGGGCAGTGCTCGCAGCTGGAGCCTGGTGTCGGGCAGCTGCGGCGCGGCCCTTCCCGACACGAACAGGTGTTTCGGCAACGTGGCCCCGCGCTCGACGAGCCGCCGGGTGAGCAGGTACGCGGTCAGGGCTCCGACGCTGTGACCGAAGAACGCGAAGTCACCGGTCAGCGCGTCGCCGAGGCCGTCGATCGCCGCCTCGACAAGACTTTCGACGTCTTCGTGCGGCGTCTCGCGGCCGCGTTCGGCCCGGCCGGGCAGCTGGACCGGCAGGACGACCAGCTCGTCGCCCGCCACCGGGATCCAGTCGCGGTAGACCGCCGCGCTCGCGCCGGCGTGCGGGAAACAGAACAGCTTGGTCACCGCGCCCGGCGGGATCCCGCCGGGCAGCCAGGACCGCCCCGTGATCGGTGCGGTCATCGCAGCTCCATCGTCAGATAGGACGGCGGCGGCTGGATCGTGCTCAGATCGGACTCGAGGACGAGCCGGTCACCATCGCGCGAGATCTCGGTGAAACCAGCGAATGCGTAGGTCACGTACATGACCCGGTTGCGCCCGGTTTCGACGAAGTCCGCGCGCAGTTTCGCGCCGTCTTCCTTGGCCAGCCCCATGATGTGGTTGAGCAGGACCGTGCCGACCCCGCGCGACATCACGCGGCACGACATCAGCATCATCCGCAGATGCCAGGCTTCCTCGCCGCGTTCGGCCAGCGCCAGGCCGATCTTGCCGTACCCGCCGTACTTGTCCGAAAGGGACGCGACGAGCAGCACGTGGTCGGGCGAGGTCCGCAACTCGTCCAGTTCCTCGTACGAGTAGGTCCGGCCGGTCGAGTTGAGCTGGTTGGTGCGGACGGTGAGTTCCTCGGCCCGCTGCAGGTCTTCCCGCTGGGCGCGGGCGATCGTGAACTTCATGTCCAAAGTGGACAGAAACTCCTCGCTGGTGCCCTCGTGGTCCTGTTCGACCTGCTCCCGGACGGCGGCCGCGCGGTAGAGGTCGCGCCGCACCCGCGACTCGTCGGTGACGAACTTGGGCCGGAACTCCTCCGACGCCAGGGTCTCCCCCAGTTCCGCCACGTCGACGGTCTTGACCGACGGCAGCGCGTGCGCGACCTCGGCCAGTTCGAACGGCTGGTCGTCGACGAACGCGATCGCGTCGAGGCCGATGTTGAGCGCCTTCGCGATCCGTTCCACCGAGCCGGATTTGGGGTTCCAGGTGATCTGCGGGTACAGGAAGTATTCGTCGAGCCCGGCCGCCTTCAGCCGCGCCATCGCCGCGTCGTGGTCGTTGCGGCTGGCCACCGAATGCAGCACGCCCAGCTCGTCGAGGCGCCGGATCTCGGCGACCACGTCGGGGCGCACGGTCACCTCGCCGTCTTCGAGCAGGGTGCCGTCCCACACCGTGTTGTCCAGGTCCCACACCACGCATTTGATGCGGCCGCGCTTCGGTTTCTCCAAGACCTCGCTCATCCCGCCACCTCCCGGTACGCCTCGTCCGCGATGGTCAGCTCCTGGATCTGGGTGCTGCCCTCGATGATTTCCATGACTTTCGCGTCGCGGTAGAGCCGGGCCACCGGATAGTCCGGGCCGCAGCCGTTCGCGCCGTGGATCTGGACCGCGTCCGAAGCCGCCTTGGCCGCGGCGGTGGACGCGAAGTACTTGGCCACCCAGGTCGCCATGATGGTCGCCGGGTCGCCCGCGTCCTTGAGCCTGCCCGCCTTCTCGCACAGCAGCCGCGCGGCGTCGCGCGCGGTGACCATTTCGCTGATCTTGGCGCGGATCTGCGGCAGATCCCGCAACAGCCCGCCACCCGCCGAACGCGCCGACGTGTAGGCGGCCGACGCGGCCAGCGCGGCCCGGATGATGCCGACCGAGCCGCACGCCACGCTGTAGCGCCCGAGGTCGAGCGCGCCGGTCATCACCGTTCCCGCGGCCCAGCCCGGCGGGCCGACCAGCGCGGACGGGTCGAGCCGGACGTCGTCGAACTCGATGGTCGCCAGCATGCTCGCGGTGGTGCCGAGCATGTGCCGGACCGGGGTCACCGTGACCCCGGGATGGTCGGCGGGGACGAGGAACGCGCTCATCCCGGTCGCCGTGCCGGCGAACACCAGCAGCAGCCCGGCGACCTGGCCGCCGGTGATCCAGGTCTTGCGGCCCTTCAGCGTCCAGACGCCGTTCTCGGCGACGGCCACGGTTCCCGCGGCCGTCGAGTCGCTTCCGCTGAAGTCCGGTTCGGTCAGGCAGAACGCGCCGAGGGTGGCGCCTTCGGACAGCACGGGCAGCCAGCGATCGCGCTGTTCGTCGTCACCCCAGCGCTGCACCGTCGCGGTCACCATCGTGTGCACGGTGAGCAGGCTCCGCAGCGACGAACAGCCGCGGCCGACCTCCTCGTGCAGCCGTCCGAGGGTGACCATGTCCAGTCCGGCGCCGCCCGCCTCCGAGGGGAGGAACGGGGCCCACAGTCCCAGCTCCCCCACCCGCCGCAGCACGTCACCGGGGATGCTCTCGGCCCGGTCCCACGCGTCCGCGTGCGGGCCGACCTCCTCGTCGACGAAACGCCCGACCACCTCGGCTTCGGGGGTTTCGGGCCGTGTCCTCGCCCTCACGTTTGCTCCTCGTTCAGTGCGCGGCCGCGGCGGTGCGCCGCTCGACCAGCTCGGTCATCCGCGTGACGGTGCGGAAGTTGTCCAGCTTCAGGTCCTCGTTGGGGATCCGCGTGGCGAACGCCTTCTCGATGAACATGACCAGCTCCATCGCGAACAGGGAGTTCACGAAACCCAAGGCGAAGATGTCCTGCTCGTCGGTGAACGACAGACTGGGGAACTTCGCCCCGATGAAGGCGCGGATCTCGCCTCGGACGTCCTGCGACATGGTGGATGCCTTTCTCGTTAGAGGGAGCTGAAGGGGCCTTTCGCCGCATGCGACGCGAGGAAAGCGCCCTTCACCGCGTGAGATGCGGCGAAAGCGTCCTTCAGCCGCTGTAGTTGTAGAAACCCTTGCCGCTCTTGCGACCGTGCAGTCCGGCGGCGGTCATCTGCTTGAGCAGCGGGCAGGGGCGGTACTTGCTGTCGTTGAACTCGTCGTAGAGCACTTCGACGCTGTAGAGGATCGTGTCGACGCCGATCAGGTCGGCGGTCTCGAGCGGGCCCATCGGATGCCCGAAGCAGCCGCGGAACACCTCGTCGACGGTCTCCGCGTCCGCGACTCCTTCGTGCACGAGGAAAGCGGCCTCGTTGACGGTGAGCATCAGCACGCGGTTGGAGACGAACCCGGAGGCGTCGTTGACCGGGATCGGCTTCTTCCCCATCGACAGCAGCAGTTCGCGCACGATGTCCTTGGTGGACTCGCTGGTGTGGTAGCCGGGGATGAACTCGCACGACGGCTTCATCGGCACCGGGTTCATGAAGTGCACGCCCATCACCTTGTCCGGCCGCCGGGTGAGCGCGGCGACCTTGGTGATCGGGATGGCGGAGGTGTTGACGACGAACACCGTGTCGGCTTTGCAGGCTTCGTCGAGTTTCGGGTAGAGGCGGGACTTCAGGTCCCAGTTCTCGGTGATGTTCTCGATCACGACTTCGGCTTCGGCCAGCAGGTCGAGTTCGGTGCCGAAGGTGATCCGGCCGAGCACGGCGGCGGCGTCGATCTCCGGCCCGCCGAGCATGCGGCTCATCCGGCATTCGAGTTCGATCCGGTCGCGCGCGTCGGCGAGCTTGCCCGGGTCGACGTCGATGAGCACGGCCTCGTGCCCGCTGGTGGCGAGATTCTGCGCGACCCCGGTGCCCATCACACCGGCGCCGACGACTCCGACGAGGGTCATCGTTCCTCCTTGGCTGCGTTGCTCGTGGTCAGGTCCAGCACGCCGTCCAGCCGGCCGTGGGCGGCACGCACGGCCTCGGCACCGCCGGGGTGTTCCTCGGCGAACACGACGGTCGCGCCCAGTTCGGCGCCCAGCCGGGCGGCCAGATCCCGGGCGGTGACGTCGAGTTCGCCTTCGATCAGGTAGACCGGCCGCGCGGACCGGGCGCCGAGTGCGACGTCGGCGGCGGCCTGGGTCGGCTCGATCCAGTAGCGGTCGCGCTGGAACGGATAACCGGGCAACGTGGTCTTCCGCGGGTCACGGCCGTCGTGATAGGCCCGCCAGTCGATGTCCGCCCCGGAAAGCCAGGCCCGGCCGAGCGCTTCGGTGAGCACGGCCGTGTCCTGGCGGGGGTCGGCCTCGCCGGGCAGGGTGGGTACCAGCAGCGGCCACGAGGTCTGCGGGAAATCGGGGTGACCGCGGAACATCGAGCCGAGCGACTGCCCGGCTCCCAGTTCCAGCAACACGGTATCCGGGGAAGCACTGGCAATTTGCTCGATCATCGCGGCGAAGCGCACCGGGCGGCACATGTGCTCCGCCCAGTAGCCGGGATCCTTCAGCTGTTTCGCGGTGATCGGCGCGCCGGTGACGTTCGACAGGTACGGGACTTCCGGCTCGCGCGGGGTGAGGTTCTTCCGCGCCCACGCGGTCAGCTCGGCCGCGGCGGGGCGCAGGGCACGCGAGTGGAAGGCGTGCGTCGTGCGCAGCGGCCGGGCCGGGACGCCGTGTCCGGCGAGCGTGGCGGCCAGCTTCTCGACGCCGTCGCCCGCGCCGGACACCACGATCATCCGCGGCCCGTTCACCGCGGCGACGTCGACACCGAACGCGGTCACGTCACCCACCAGCTTGGTGAGTTCGTCCGCGCCCAGCGGCACCGCCGCCATCGCGCCGGTCGGCAGCTTTTCGATCAGCCGCGCGCGAGTAGCCACCAGTGCGGTGGCTTCTTCCAGTGTCAGGGCGCCCGCGAGCGCGGCTGCGGCGAACTCGCCGACGCTGTACCCGGCGAGCAGGGAGGGCTGGACGCCCCAGGCGCGCAGCAGACGGCCGAGCGCGTAGCCGAGGGTGAACACGGCGGGCTGGGTGACGGACGGCGCCGCGTCCTCGCTGTCGGCCGCGCGGCCCAGCAGCCGGGCCAGGTCACCGCCGTCCGCACCGCGGGCACCGTGCAGGCTCTCCGTCGGGTCGACGCCGAGATGGGACTTGAACAGCGCGGCGCATTCGTCGACGGCGGCCTTGAACTCGGGCTCGCTGTCGTACAGGCCCCCGGCCATTCCCCGGTACTGCTCGCCGACCCCGGCGAGCAGGAACGCCGCCTTCCGCGGCTTCGTGTCCGCTTCGGCGACCACGCGGGTCTCGGACGCGAACGCGTCGGCGGCGTCGTCCACAGTGGACACGACGGTCATCCGACGGTGACCGAAGGCCTTCCGCCCGTTGTGCAGCGTGTAGGCGACGTCGGCCAGGTCCGTCCACTCCGGACGGTCCGCGGCGAGTCGGCCGGTCATCGCGTCCGCCGCCTCCGGGGTCCGGGCGGACCAGGCGAGCAGCTGGTGCGGCCGGGCGGCGGGGCGCTCCGGGAAGTCCTCCGGCGCCTCCTCGATGACGACGTGGGCGTCGGTGCCGCCGAAGCCGTACGCGCTGACCCCGGCCAGCCGCGGGCGCTCGCCGCGCGGCCAGTCGGTCAGTTCCTTCTGCACCACCAGCTTGTCACCGCTGTGGGCCAGCTGCGGGTTCGGCTTCTCGAAGTTGACCGGTGGCGGCTGCTTTTCGTGGTGCAGGGCGAGCGCGGCCTTGATCAGCCGGGCGATCCCGCCCGCCTGGTTGATGTGCCCGAGGTTCGCGTCGATCGAGCCGAGCGTGATCCGCTCGACGCCGTCGACGTCGAAGATCTTCTGCAGTGCCGAAATCTCGGCGACGTCACCGAACGGGGTGCCCAAAGTGGACACTTCGATGTGGTCGATCTCGGCGGGCTCGACGTCGGCGGCGGCCATCGCCTCGGCGACGACGGCGGCCTGGCCGGGGACGCCCGGCAGGTTGAAGCCCTGACGTGCGCGGTTGCCCTCGTGGTGGATGGCCCAGCCGCGGATCACCGCGTAGATCCGGTCGCCGTCGGCCTGCGCGTCCTCGAGCCGCCGCAGGACGACGACCCCGAGGCCGTTGCCGGGGACCTTGCCGTTGGCACCCGCGTCGAGGATCCGGTTGATCCCGTCGGGCGCGAACCGGCTGCCCTCGCGGTAGAGGTAGCCCGGTTCCTGGGGCACGACGACGGAAACCGAGCCGGACACCACGAGGTCGGATTCGCCGGTGAGCAGGCTGGAGCAGCCCTGGGCGACCGCGGCGAGCGCGGTCGAACTACAGCTCTGCACGCTGACCGACGGGCCGGTCAGGTCGAGCGCGTACGAGAGCCTGGACGCGATCAGGTCCTTTTCGTTCTGCAGGATCAGCTGGTCCGGGCCGACGGTCAGCGCGGTGACGTCGTTGGACAGCAGATTCGACAGCAGGTAGGTGCTCGGGGCGCCGCCCGCGAACACGCCGGCCAGGCCCTCGATCCGGTCCGGGTCGACACCCGCGTCCTCCAGCGCGTGCCACGCGCATTCGAGGAACAGCCGATGCTGCGGGTCGAGCAGTTCGGCGTCGGTCCGGTTGTAGCCGAAGAAGTCGGCGTCGAAGCGGTCGATCCCGGGCAGCAACCCGGCCGCGGGGACGAAGGCGGGGTCGTCGGCCACCTCGGCGGGGACGCCCGCGGCGAGCAGCTCGGCGCGATTCATCCGGGTGATGCCGTCGCGGCCGGCGCACAGATCGGCCCAGAACTTGCCGATGTCGGGCGCGCCGGGAAAGTTCCCGGCCATGCCGACGATCGCGATGTCGTCGCCGGTGTCCCGTTCTCGCGTGGTCATGGGGTGGTTCACCTTCCGGTCCGGCTCGGGCGCTTGCGGAGCTTCGCGGTGCGGGCGCGGCGGCGTTCGCCGCGGGCGGAGACGTCTTCGGCGGGTTCGGCCGCCACCTGCGGTGCGCCGGGTTCGCCGAGGAGCGTGACGAATTCGGCGATGGTCGGTTTCTCGAACAGGCTCGCCGGGGCGAGCTCGACGCCGAATTCCTTGGCGACGCGGCCGATCAGCACCAGGCCGATCAGCGAAGTGCCGCCGAGGTCGAAGAACGGGTCGTGCACGCCGACCTCTTCCAGGCCGAGGCAGTCGCACCAGGCGGCGGCGACGCGTTCCTCCGCCGGGGTGCGCGGGGCGACGTACGCGGTGCGCAGTTCGGGCCGCGGGTACCGCTCCCCGGTGGGGATCGCGGCGTCGGCGCCGACCAGCGCGTCGACCGAGCCCATCCGGGCCAGCGCGGCCAGCACGTCGGTCAGCGGGAGCGGCAGCACGGTCACCAGCGGCTCGCCGGAGGCGACGATCCGCGAGAGCAGTTCGGTGCCTTCTTCGGCGCCGATGCCGAACTCCTCGCGGAACTTGCGCGACCCTTCCTGCGCTTCGGTGGAGCCGGACAGCCCGGACGACGTCCAGGCGTCCAGCTGCCAGGGACCCCACGCGACCGACACGACCTGCTTGGCCGGTCCCCGTCCGCCCGCGGCGGCGGAGGCGACACCGTCGAGGAAGGCGTTCGCCGCGGAGTAGTCGATCTCGCCGACGCCCACGGTGAGCGTCACCGTCGAGGAGTACAGGACCAGCAGGTCGACCGGTTCGACGCGCAGCGCGTCGGTCAGGGCGAGGGTGCCGTCGATCTTCGGCGCCAGCACCGCGGCCGCCTGCTCACGGGTCTTGTTCTGCAGCAGGCCGCCACCGGCGATCCCGGCGGCGTGCACGACGCCGTCGAGGTAACCGAAGTAGCCGCGGACCTCGGCCAGCAGCGCGGCGGCCTCGCCGGGAGCGCTGACGTCGGCTCGCAGGGTCAGGACGTCGGCACCGAGGGCACGCAGGTCGCGCACCGCCAGCAGGACTTCGCTCGTGCGGTCGTCGACACCGTGGTCGGAGATCCAGGCGTCCCAGGTCTCCTCCGGCGGCAGTTCGGAGCGGCCTGCCAGCGCGAGGTTCACGCCCAGCGGCGCCAAACGCTTGGCCAGGGCCAGGCCGAGGACGCCGAGCCCACCGGTGATCAGGTAGGTACCGCCGGGCTTCCAGGCCAGTGCGTCGTCGGTCTCCGGCAGCTCGACGACGTCGAAGCCGCGCAGCCAGCGCCGTCCGCCGCGCCAGGCGGCGACCGCGACCCCGTCGACCGTGTCCACTGTGGACGCCGCGAGCAGGTCGAGCTCGTGGGTGGCCTGGGCGACCTTGTCGCCGGTGCGGTCGAAGTCCGCGTACTGCGCGTGGACCGACGGATACTCGGCGGCGATCGCATCGGCCGTGGCCGCGATGGTCGGGGCGAAGGCGTCGGTGGCGTCCCCGCCGAGGACGTCGAAGCCATTGTGTCCCAAGGCGAGCAGGTCGACGCGACGCCCGGCGCATTCGGCACCGATGGCCTTGCCTAGTTCCAGAAGGCTGTAGAAGCCGGATTCGAGGCCGCTCGCGGTGAGGCCGAGGGCGTGCACGATCCGCAGCGGTCCGTCACCGGCGAGCGCTCGGCGGTCCACATCGGACGCGACCGTGACGCGGTGCCCGGCGGCTTCCGCGGCGGCCGCGAAGCCGTCGGCGAACTTGCCCGGCTCGGCGAACAGGACCAAGTCGCCCGGGGTCGCGGGCACTCGGCGGGTGGTGTCCCGGTGCCAGGTCGGCGTGTGCGCGGCGAGGCCCGAACGGACCGGGGTCTCGGGCGCGGCCTCACCGGCGGACATCTGCGTCAGCGACCAGCCGTTGCCGCGGGAGGCGACCTCCGGCCAGTAGCGGGTCCGCTGGAAGCGGTACCCGGGCAGGGAAACGAACCGGCGGTCCGGCCCCGCGCCCTTCGCCCAGCCGATCTGGACGCCGTGTTCCCACAGCGCGCCGAGCGCGGTCAGCCAGGCACGCCGTCCGGCCCCGGCCACCGGCTCCGGCAGCAGGGAGACGACCGGGGTCTGCGGCAGGTAGCGACCGGCTGCCTCGGCGCCGTCGTCCCCGAGCCCGGCTTCGACCAGGACACCGGCGTACTTGGCCAGCGCCAGCAGGCCGTCTTCGAAGCGGTCGTCCGCGATCCGCCAGTGCGCCGGATCCGCGGCCTCGGCGGCGGTGAGCACCGCGCCGGTGCGGGGCGAGATCACCGGTACCGTCGGCGTTCCCGCCTTCGGAACCGATCCGCCGAGCGCGAGTTCGAGGCCCTCGGCGAGCCCGAACAGGCCGCCCGCGACGGCGGCGACGCATTCGCCGGTCCCCCGGCCGAGCAGCACGGCCGGTTCGAGGCCCCACGCGGTCAGCAGCCGGGTGAAGGCGTACTCGACGGCGAAGACCACGGCCCGTTCGTCGGCCTCGGCGGTGCCGTAAAGCGCGCCGAGCAGGTCTGCGCGGCCGTCCAGCAGGGCCGCGCAGTCGTCGATCGCGGCGCGGAAGGCGAGTTCGGTGCGGTAGAGCTCGTCGGTGGTGCCCTGCCAGCCGTGGCGGGTGCCGGGCAGCAGGAGCCCGAAGCGACGCTTGTCGGTGACGGCCGTGCCGCCGGTGACCGAGTTCAGCGCCGTGACGGCGTCGCCGTGGTCGCGGACCAGCACCGCCTTGCGGAGCGGGAGAGCGCTGCGTCCGGCCTGGGTGGTGAAGGCGACGTCGGCCAGTTCGGCGTCTTCGGTCAGGTGGGCGGCGAGGGCTTCCGCGTTGGCGCGCAGCCCGGCTTCGCTCTGCCCGGACAGCGTGAGCAGCTGCCATTCCCCGCCCGGGGTGGCGGCCGGGGCGGGCGCGGCCTGGTCGAGGACGAAGTGGACGTTCGAGCCGGACCAGCCGAACGAGCTGACGCCCGCGCGCAGGATCCCGTCGGCGTTGGCGGGGAACGGCCGCGCTTCGGGGACCGGGCGCACCGTGCCGTCCACGGTGACCACCGAGTTCGGCGTGCTCATGTGCAGGTTGCCCGGCAGGGTTCCGTTTTCCAGTGACAGCACCGTTTTGATCAGCCCGGCCATGCCCGCCGCGGCCAGGGTGTGGCCGACGTTCGTCTTGACCGCGCCGACGTAGAGCGGCTCGGGCGCGTTGCGCTCACCGAAGATCTCGCCGAGCGCGGTGAACTCGATCGCGTCGCCGAGCTGGGTGCCGGAGCCGTGCGCCTCGACGTAACCGATCTCGTCGGGAGCGACCCCGGCGTCGGCCAGCGCCGCCCGGATGACCGCGTTCTGCGCCGCGCGGTTGGGTGCGGTGAGGCCGTTGCTGCGGCCGTCCTGGTTGGTCGCGGTGCCGCGGATGACCGCCCGCGTCCGCCTGCCCGGGCCGACCTCGCCCGCCCGGCGGAGCACGACGACGCCGCCGCCTTCGCCGATGACGTAGCCGTCGGCGCTCTCGTCGAAGGTCTTGGTGCGGCCGTCGACCGCGAGCATGCTCATCTTGCAGGACTGGATGAAGACGTCCGGGTTGATCATCGCCGAGGCCGCGCCGACGATCGCGATGTCGCACTCGCCCCGGCGAAGGCTCTGCACGGCCAGGTGTGCCGCGCTCAGCGCCGACGAGCAGGCGGTGTCGACGGTCAGGCAGGGCCCGCGCAGGTCGAGCAGATGCGCGATGCGCCCGGCGGCGGCGGAAAGCGAGCTGCCGAGGCCGAAGTAGGGGTCGTCGGCCGCGTCCATGCCGTCGGCTTCGAGCTGCCGCATGCTGTACTGCATGGTGTCGATCAGGCCGGCGAACACGCCGGTGCGGCTGCCGCGCAGTTCGTCCGCGGTGAGCCCGGCGTCCTCGATGCCCTCCCACACCAGCTCCATGAGCAGCCGGAACGTCGGGTCGAGCCGCCGCGCTTCCTGGGGCGACAGGCCGAAGAACGCGGCGTCCCAGCCCGCGATGTCGTCGACGAACGCGCCCTGCTGTGTGTACGCCTTGCCCGGCGCGGTGCGGTCGGGGTCGTAGTAGTCGGCGGCGGTCCAGCGGTCCGGCGGCACCTCGCGCACGAGATCCTTGCCCTGGACCAGGTTCTCCCAGAACTTCTCGGGAGTGTCGCTGCCACCAGCGAAGCGGCAGGACAGGCCGACCACGGCGACGTCCTGGCCCGCGGCGGCCGGGCCGGTGACGACGGTCCGGGTCTCCTGGGCGAACGGGGTGAGCGCGGCCAGCAGATGCGCGGCCAGCGCGGCCGGGGTCGCGTGGTCGAACACCATGGTCGGCGGCAGCGCCAGCCCGGTCTCGGTGTTGATCCGGCCGCGCAGTTCGATGGCGGTGAGCGAATCGATGCCCAGTTTGGTGAACTGCTGCCCGGCCGGGACACCGTCGGTGTGCCCGAGGACGGCGGCGGTGTGGGTCAGGACCAGTTCGGTGACGACGCGTTCGCGTTCGGCCTCGGGCAGTCCGGCGAGCCGGGTGCGCCACGCGTCGGCGGCTTCCGCGCCCTCGGCGGCCTGTGCTGCTTCGGCGGCGGCGATGGCGGCGACCTCGGGCAGGTCGGCCAGCAGCGGGCTGGGCCGCAGCGCGGCGAACGGCGGCGCGAACTTCTCCCAGGTCAGTTCGGCGACGGTCAGCGCGGTCTCGTCGCGGTCGAGCGCCTGGCGGAGCGCGACGAGCCCGGTTTCGGGTGCCATGGCGGGAACGCCGAGTCCGCTGAGCATTTCGTCGAGGTCCGCGCCGACTCCCATGCCGACCCGGCCCCAGCGGCCCCACGCGATCGACGTCGCGGGCAGGCCGTGCGCCCGGCGCCGTTGCGCGACCGCTTCGAGGTGCGCGTTCGCGGCGCCGTAAGCGCTCTGGACCGCGTTGCCGATGGAAGCGGCGATCGAGGAGAACAGCACGAAGGCGTCGAGGTCGAGTCCTTCGGTGAGTTCTTCGAGGTTGCGCGTCCCGGCCACCTTGGGGCGCAGGACGTCGGCGTAGCGCTCGCGGTCCATCGTCTCGATGAGGCCGAGTTCGAGAACCCCGGCGAGGTGGAAGACGGCGCGGAGGTCGTCGCGGACCGGCTCGATGACCGCGGCCAGGGCATCGCGGTCGGCGACGTCGCAGGCGGCGATGGTGACACGATCGCCTGCCAGTTCCGCGGCACCGGGAGCGTCTTCTCCTTGGCGTGAAACGAGAACGACGTGGTCGGCGCCGTGCTCGACCAGCCACCGGGCGACGATCCCGCCCAGGCCGCCGGTGCCACCGGTGACGAGTACGGTGCCACGCGGCTTCCACGACCGCTTGGGCTCGGCGGGTTCTGCGTGCGCGAGCCGCCTGCCGAAAGCGCCGGTCGCGCGGACGGCGACCTGGTCCTCACCGCGGGGACCGGTGAGGACGCCGCGCAGCAGGGCCACGACCCGTTCCCCCGCCTCGGCCGGGACGTCGACGAGCCCGCCCCATGCCTGGGGGTTCTCCAGTGCGGCCGCGCGGCCGAAGCCCCACAGCTGAGACTGCGCGGGCGCGTCCGGTGCGTCGTGGGCGCCGGTCGAGACCGCACCGCGGGTCAGCGTCCACAGTGGACCTTGAGGATCACGCGCGGCCAGTTCCCGCACCAGCGTCATGGTGGCCTCGGCACCGAAGGACAGTCCGTCGCTCTCGGTCTCGTCGAGGGCCAGCAAGGACAGGATGCCGTCGAAAGACTCGTCGGGCAGCTCCACGCGATCGGGCCGGTCGACGACGAGCCGCCGGACCTCGGCTCCGGCCAAGGCCTCGGCCGCGGTCTCGATCCACGGGTGTTCCCTCGCGGAGGTGACGAGCAGCCAGCGGCCGGTGGCCGTGGTCGTCGCGGGAGTGAAGGGCTGCCAGCGAACGTGGTAGGCCAGCGCAGCCGCTTCGGCCGACAGCGACCGGGCACGGCGGTAGCGCGACAACGCGGGCAGGACCGTGCCGAGCGGGGCTTCGACGTCGGACAGTTTCAGCTCGGCGGCGAACTCGCCGACGTCACCCGCTTCGACGACCGACCAGAACCGGCCGTCCTCGGCGGCGACGGGCGCGCCCGCACCCGGGTCCTCCAGCCAGAAACGCTTGCGCTGGAAGGGATAGGTCGGCAGCGTGACCACCCGCGCGCCACTGCCGCCCAGGTAGGCGGCCCAGTCGACCCGGGCACCGTTGGCATGCGCGAGCCCCAGCGCGGTGACGAGCGTGGCCGCCTGGTCGCGGTCCTTGCGCTGGGTCGCGGCGAAGACAGCGCCGTCCGGGCGGACCGAGCGGCCCATCGGGGTGAGCGCCGCGTCCGGGCCGAGCTCGAGGAATGTGGTGACGCCTTGGCCGTGCAGGGTTTCCACCGCGCCGGCGAACCGGACGGTGCGGCGGACGTGCTCGGCCCAGTACTCCGGGTCGGTGAGCCTGTCGGCGTTCTGGCCGGTCAGCGTCGAGACGACCGGGATTGTCGGCTCGCGGTAGGTCAGGGCGCGCGCGACCGCGGCGAACTCGGCCAGCATCGGCTCCATCAGCGCCGAGTGGAAGGCGTGGGAGACGGACAGGCGGGTCGTGCGGCGGCCCGGGAAGCGTTCGGCGACCGCGGTCGTCGCCGCCTCGGCGCCGGAAAGGACGACCGCGCGGGGGCCGTTGACCGCTGCGAGCGCGACGTCCTCGGACAGGTACGGGCGCACCTCGTCCTCGGTCGCCTCCAGCGCGATCATCGCGCCGCCTTCGGGCAACGCCTGCATCAGCCGACCGCGGGCCAGGACCAGCTTCGCCGCGTCCTCCAGGGAAAGCACGCCGGCGACGTGCGCGGCCGCGAGCTCGCCGACCGAGTGCCCGGCGAGGAAGTCCGGGGTGACACCCCAGGACGTCACGAGCCGGAAGAGCGCGACCTCGAAGGCGAACAGGGCGGGCTGGGCGAATTCGGTGCGGTCGAGCCGCGCGGCGTCGGAGCCGAACACGACGTCGCGGACGCCGGGCAGCTGCGCGCAGGCTTCGTCGAAGGCGTCGGCGAACACCGGGAAGCATTCGTGGAGACGGCGGCCCATGCCGAGTCGCTGCGATCCCTGGCCGGTGAACAGCACGGCGAGGCGTCCGGCGGTGTCGCTGCCGGTGACCGTGCCCGCTTCGCCGCCCGCGAGGGCGCGGAGACCGGCGGCCAGTTCGGTACGGTCGGCGCCGGTGACGACGGCGCGGTGCTCCATCCCGGCCCGGGTGGTGGCCAGCGACAGCGCGACATCGACGGGCTCGGCGCCGGACTCGTCCACAGTGGACAACAGTGCGGCGGCCTGTGCGCGGACGGCCTCGGGGGAAGCGCCGGCCAGGACGTAGGGAACGACCGGCGGGGCTGCGATCTCACGGTCCGCGGCGGGTTCGTCCGACGGCTGCTCCAGGACGACGTGCGCGTTGGTGCCGCTGATCCCGAACGAGGACACACCCGCGCGGCGGGGCCGGTCGGTGGCGGTCCACGGTCGGGCCTTGTCGAGCAGTTCCACGGAACCGGCCGACCAGTCGACGTGCGGGGACGGCGCGTCGACGTGCAGGGTCGCGGGCAGCGTGCCGTGGCGCATCGCTTCGACCAGCTTGACGATGCCGGCGAGTCCGGCGGCGGCTTGGGTGTGGCCGATGTTCGACTTCACCGAACCCAGCCACAGCGGGGTTTCCCGATCCCGGCCGTAGGTTGCCAGCAACGCCTGCGCCTCGATCGGGTCACCCAGCGCGGTGCCGGTGCCGTGCGCCTCGACGACGTCCACAGTGGACGCTTCGATCCCGGCGTTCGCCAGCGCCGCGCGGATCACGCGCTGCTGAGAGGGACCGTTCGGGGCGGTCAGGCCGCTGGAAGCGCCGTCGGAGTTGACCGCGCTGCCGCGAACGAGCGCGAGGACCGGATGGCCGTTGCGGCGGGCGTCGGAAAGGCGTTCCAGCACCAGCATCCCGGCGCCCTCGGCCCAGTTCGTGCCGTCCGCGGCGGCCGCGAAGGGCTTGCAGCGGCCGTCCGGCGCGAGCCCGCGCTGCCGCGAGAACTCGACGAACGCGCCCGGCGTCGCCATCACCGTGACCCCGCCGGCCAGTGCCAGCGTGCACTCTCCCGACCGCAGCGCGCGGGCCGCGAGGTGGACCGCGACCAGCGAAGACGAGCACGCCGTGTCGATCGACACGGACGGTCCTTCGAGGCCGAGCGCGTAGGAAACCCGGCCGGAGACGACGCTGCCGGAGGTGCCGATGCCCAGGTAACCCTCGTGTTCCTCGGGCAGGGCGGTCAGCCGCGAGGCGTAGTCGGTGAACCCGACCCCGGCGAACACGCCGGTGGCGCTGCCTTTGAGCGAGAGCGGGTCGATCCCGGCCCGCTCGACGGCTTCCCACGCGGTCTCGAGCAGGAGCCGCTGCTGCGGATCGGTCGCCTCGGCCTCCCGCGGCGAGATGCCGAACAGTTCGTTGTCGAACTCGGCGGCGTCGTGCAGGAAGCCGCCTTCACGGACGTAGCTGGTTCCCGGGACGGACGCGTCGAGGTCGTGGATCGCGTCGGTGTCCCAGCCGCGGTCGACGGGGAACGGCGAGATCGCGTCGGCGCCCGAATCGACCAGGTCCCACAACTGTTCCGGGGTGCGGACACCGCCGGGGAACCGGCAGCTCATCGCGACGATCGCGATGGGCTCGGTCTCCTTCTCCCGCGCGTCCGCCAGCTCGCGGCGGCTCTCACGCAGGTCGGCCGCCATCCGCTTGAGGTAGTCGACGTACTGCTCTTCCGAAGGCATGGGTCACGGCTCCTGAGGGTCTGTCGCGGGTCAGCGCGGGCCGAACTCGTTGTCGATCAGCGCGAGGAGGTCGTCCGGGGACGCGGCTTCGAGGTCGGCGGTGGCGTGCGCGGGTTTCTTCGCCGCCCAGGCCGACACCAGCCGCTTCAGCCGTCCGTCGATCTCCGCGTCGCCGGGGTCGGCGCCGTCGAGCAGGGCTTCGAGCCGGGTGATCTGTTCGGTCACCGCGGCACCGGCGCCGGTCTCGGGGGCGAGTTCGGTCTGGAGGTACTTGGCCAGCGCATCCGGCGCCGGGTAGTCGAAGACGACCGTCGTGGGCAGGGTGAGCCCGGTCGCGGCGGCCAGCGCGGTCCGGAACTCGACCGCGGTGAGCGAGTCGAAACCGAGATCGAGAAAGCCGCGCCCGGGGGCGATCGCGGCCGCCCCGGCGTGCCCGAGCACGGCCGCGGCCTGCCCGCGCACCAGGTCGAGCAACGCGCGTTCCTGCTCCGCTTCGGCCAGCCCGGCGAGCTTGGAACGCAGTTCGCCGGCGTCGGCCGCCGCGGCCCGGCGCCGCACCGCGGGGACCAGATCGCGCAGCACCGGCGGGAGCTGCCCGGCCGCGGCGAGCCCGGCTCGATCGAGCTTCACCGGGACCGACGCCGCCAGGTCCGTGGCCAGAGCCGCGTCGAACAGCGCCAGGCCTTCGTCGGTGCTCAGCGCGGGGAAACCGTTGCGGCTCAGCCGTTGTCCGGCTTGCTCGCCGAGCGCGCCGCCCATGCCGTCGGCCCAGCGGCCCCAGGCCAGCGAGCGGGCGGGCAGGCCGAGCGCCCGGCGGTGCACGGCGAGACCGTCGAGGAACGCGTTGGCGGCGGCGTAGTTGCCCTGCCCGGCGTTGCCGAGCACCCCGGCGGCCGAGGAGAACAGGACGAACGCCGCGAGCTCGTGACCCTTCGTCAGTTCGTGCAGATGCCAAGCGGCGGCGGCCTTCGGGCCGAACACGGTCGCGAGCCGATCCGGGGTGAGCGTGTCGACGAGACCGTCGTCGAGGACACCCGCCGCGTGCACGATCCCGGTCAGTCCGGGGATACCGGCCAGCAGGGTTTCGACAGCGGCGTGATCGGCGACGTCGCAGGCCTCGATCCGGACGTCGGCGCCGAGCGCCTTCAACTCGTCGGACAACTCGGTCGCGCCCGGGGCGTCCGGGCCGCGACGGCTGGTCAGCACGAGGTCGCGAACCCCGTACACCTGAACCAGATGCCGCGCGAGGTGGGCGCCGAGCCCACCGGTGCCGCCGGTGACGAGCACCGCTCCGCCTGCCAGCTCCGGTGCCTCGGCGGCGGAGTCACGCACCTGCGCGAGCCTCGGCGCGTACAGCTTTCCTTCGCGCAGCAGCAGTTGGTCCTCACCGGTGGCCAGGGCCCTGCCGAGAATCGTCGTGTCGCCATCGCCGTCGACGAGGACGAACCGGCCGGGGTTCTCCGACTGCGCGGCACGCACCAGACCCCAGACCGCGGAAGCCGCGGGGTCGGCACCGTCCTCTTCGGACAGTGCGACCGCACCGGCGGTCAGCACGACCAGGCGCGTCTCCGCGTACTTCGGGTCCTGGAGCGCGGCGAGCACGGTCGCGGTCGCCGTCCGGGCCGCGTCGGCGACGTCGCCGTCGGGCTCGGCGAGTTCCAGCACGACGGCGTCGGGCAGGTCCGCGCCGACGTCTTCGTGGCGGGCCCACGACGTTTCGCCGTCGACCGCCGGAACCGGTGTCCAAACGATCCGGTGGAGCGACTCGCTCGGCGCCGTCACGGCCGCCGGGCGTTCCCCGAAGGTCACCTCGGCGGACAGCACCGGGGCACCGGCGAGGTCGAAGACCGCCAGCTCCCCCGCCGGGCTCAGGCTCGCCCGGACGGTGGTGGCGCCGGTGGCGTGCAGGGTGACGTTCCGCCAGGCGACCGGCCAGCCGTACTCGGTCAGCAGCGGGTCGATCAGGCCCGGGTGGAGACCGAACAGCTGCGGGATGTCGTCCGGCACGGTCAGTTCGGTCAGGACGTCGGGGGCGGCCGGTGCCGGGGCGGGTGCGGTGACCAGGTATCCGGTGCCGTGGCGCTGCCAGTCCTTCCCGGCGCGGGTGTGGATCGAGACCGGGCGGCGGCCGCCGTCCTCGGGACCGACGGCGACCTGGACCTCGCGGTCCCCGGTCAGCGGCGCCTCGACGGCGAACTCCGCGAGGGTGCCCGCGCCGGCCTCGTCACCGGCGCGGATCGCGAGTTCGACGAGCAGCGTGTCCGAGGGGTCGGACGGGAGGACCCCGGTGCACAGGACCGAGCCGTCACCCGCCGAGGTGACCGCGGAGGCCAGGACCGGATGGCGCAGGCCGCCGGCGACCCGCGCCACGGCCGGTTCGCGCAGCCAGTACCGCTCGTGCTGGAAGGCGTAGGTCGGCAGGTCGATCACGCGTGGTTTCGCGGGGGCGAAGAACGCGGACCAGTCGACGTCGAGCCCGCGGACGTGCAGCCGGGCCAGCGCGGTCACCGCCGCGGTGGGCTCGTCCCGATCGTCGCGCAGGGCGGGGATCGCCTCGCCGGACCCCGCGGCCAGCGCCGAAAGCACCGCCGCCGGACCGATCTCGAGGAAGGTCGTCGCGCCTTCGCCTGCCAGGGCGCCGAGCGCGTCGGCGAACCGGACCGGTTCCCGCACGTGCCGCACCCAGTACACGGGATCGGTCAGCTCGGTGGCGACGGCGCCGGTGACAGCCGAGACGACCGAGATCTTCGGCTCGGCGTAGGTCAGGCTCCGCGCCACATCGGCGAAGTCTTCGAGCATCGGGTCCATCAGCGGCGAGTGGAACGCGTGGGAGACGTCGAGGCGCTTCACCTTGCGGCCACGGGCTTCCAGCGCCGACGCGGCGGCCAGCACCGGTTCCTCCGCGCCCGAGAGCACGATGGCGTCGGGCCCGTTGATCGCGGCGACGGCGACCCCGCCGAACTCGGCGGCCTCGGCCTCGGTCGCCTGTACGGCGACCATCGCGCCACCTTCCGGCAGCGCCTCCATGAGCCTGCCGCGGGCCTCGATCAGTTTCGCCGCGTCCTCCAGCGAGAACACGCCTGCGACGTGCGCGGCCGCGATCTCACCGATCGAGTGCCCGGTGACGTAGGCGGGACGCACACCCCAGGACTCGAAGAGCCGGTAGAGCGCGACTTCCAGAGCGAAAATGGCGGGCTGGGCGGTCCCGGTCCGGCTGAGATCGCCGTCGATCGGGAGAAGCGCGGCGATCTCGTCGTAAACCTTCGCGAAGGCGGGGAAGGCTTCGTACAGGCCGCGGCCCATCCCGGCGCGCTGCGAACCCTGTCCGGTGAACAGGAACGCGAGCCGGCCGGTCGCGGGTTCGCCGGTGACGACGCCTCCCGCGGATCCTCCGGAGGCCAGTGCCCGCAGCCCGGCGCCGGGCTCGCCGACGACGACCGCGCGGTACGCGTGGTGAGTCCTGGTGGTCGCCAGCGAGAATCCCGCGTCGACCGAAGAATCCACAGTAGACAGACGAGAAGCTTGAGCGGCCAGGGCCTCCGGGGTACGACCGGAGAGCACCAGGGGTACGACAGGCAGCGATCCCGACGGCTCGGGCTCGGCTTCGGCCGGGGCCTGTTCGAGGACGATGTGGGCGTTCGTGCCGCTGATGCCGAAGGACGACACCCCTGCGCGGCGCGGCTGCCCGGTCTCCGGCCACGGCTTCTGCTCGGTGAGCAGGGAGATGTCGCCGGTGGTCCAGTCGACGTGCGGGGTCGGCTCGTCCACGTGCAGGCTCGCCGGGACGACACCGTGGTTCATCGCCTCGACCATCTTGATGATCCCGGCGACCCCGGCGGCGGCCTGGGTGTGGCCGACGTTCGACTTGACCGAACCGAGCAGCAACGGCCGCTCGCGGTCACGGCCGTAGGTCGCCAGCAGGGCTTGTGCCTCGATCGGGTCGCCCAGCGGCGTGCCGGTGCCGTGCGCCTCGACGACGTCCACAGTGGACGCTTCCACGCCCGCGTTCGCCAGCGCCGAGCGGATCACCCGCTGCTGCGAGGGACCGTTGGGGGCGGTGAGGCCGTTCGACGCGCCGTCCTGGTTGACCGCCGAGCCCTTGACCACCGCCAGCACCCGGTGTCCGTTACGGCGAGCGCCGGAAAGGCGTTCCAGCACCAGGATTCCGACGCCTTCGGCCCAGTTCGTGCCGTCTGCGGCCCCGGCGAACGGCTTGCAGCGCCCGTCCGGCGCCAGTCCGCGCTGACGGGAGAACTCGACGAACATGTCGGGCGAGGCCATCACGTTGACGCCGCCCGCCAGTGCCAGCGAGCACTCCCCCGACCGCAGCGACTGCGCGGCCAGGTGCACGGCCACCAGGGACGAAGAGCAAGCGGTGTCGACGGAAACGGCCGGGCCTTCCAATCCCAGCGCGTAGGCGACCCGGCCGGAGACGACACTGCTGAAGGACGCGGTGCCGAGGAAGCCTTCGACCTGCTCGGGAATCGCGCTCAGCCGCGAGATGTAGTCGTTGGACAGCGCCCCGGCGAACACGCCGGTGCTGGTGCCCCGCAGGGAACCGGGCTCGATACCCGCGCGCTCCAGCGCCTCCCACGCGGTCTCGAGGACCTGCCGCTGCTGCGGGTCGATGGCCAGCGCCTCTCGCGGCGAGATCCCGAAGAACTCGGCGTCGAAGTCGCCCGCGTTGTACAAGAAAGCGCCCTCGGACGCGTAAGTGGTGCCCCGGTGGTCGGGATCCGGGTGGAACAGCGAGTCCAGGGGCCAGTCGCGGTCGGCCGGGAAGTCTCCGACGCCGTCGCGGCCCTCGGCGACCAGCTGCCAGAGCTCGCCGGGCGAGGTGACCTCACCCGGATAGCGGCAGCCCATGCCGACGATGACGACCGGGTCGTCGTGGATACCGGACCCGGCCGTGGCGGGGGGTACCACGACCGGGGCCGGCGTTTCGTCCCCGACGAGCTCGCCGCGCAGGAAGACCTTCAGCGCGTCCGGTGTCGGGTGGTCGAAGACGAGCGTCGCGGGCAGCCGGAGACCGGTCGCGGCGCCGAGACGGTTGCGCAGTTCGACCGCGGTGAGCGAGTCGAAGCCGATTTCGTTGAACGCGCGGGTCGCGGCGATCCCGGCCGCGTCGGTGTGGCCGAGCACCAGCGCGACCTCGCGGCGCACCAGGTCCAGCAGCAGCTCGTCCCGGTCCGGCGCGGGCAGCCCGGCGAGTTTGCGCCGCAGTTCGCCCGCCTGTTCGGCGCTGGCCGTCTTGGCCTTGGCGCGGCCGGAGCCGCCGACGAGCGCGCGGATCAACGGCGAGATCGGGGCGTCGCTGCCGCGCACGGTCGCGCGGTCGAACTTGAGGCCCAGCAGGACGGCGTGGTCGAGGCCGACCGCGCGGTCGAACATCGCCAGGCCCTCTCCCGCGTCGATCGGCGGGAAACCGCTGCGGCGCATGCGTTCTTCGCCCGCGTCGCCGAGTTCGCCCTTCATTCCGCCGGACCAGAGGCCCCAGGCGACGGACTGCGCCGCGAGACCTTCGGCGCGACGGCGGGTGGCGAGGCCGTCGAGGAAGGCGTTGGCGGCGGCGTAGTTGCCCTGGCCCGGGTTGCCGAGCACACCGGCGGCCGAGGAGAACTGGACGAACCAGCGCAGCGGGAGCCCGGCGGTCAGCTCGTGCAGGTGCCAGGCCGCGTCCGCCTTGGGAGCCAGGACACGGTCGAGACGTTCGGGGGTGAGCGCGTCGATCGGGGCGTCGTCGAGGACACCGGCCGCGTGGACGACGCCGGTGAGCGGGTGCTCTTCGGGGATCGAGGCCAGCAGCGCGGCGACGGCGTCGCGGTCCCCGCTGTCACAGGCGGCGATGGTGACGGTCGCGCCCAGGGTTTCGAGTTCGGCGGAAAGCTCGGAAGCGCCGGGCGCGGCCGGACCCCGGCGGCTGGTCAGCAGCAGACGCCGGACGCCGTACTCCGCGATGAGGTGCTTGGCGAGCATCGCGCCGAGACCACCGGTGCCGCCGGTGATCAGGACGGTGCCTTCGGGCTCCGGGCCGCGCGGGATGGTGAGCACGACCTTGCCGATGTGCTTGGCCTGGCTGAGCAACCGGAACGCCTCCGGCGCCCGGCGGACGTCCCAGACGCGGCGCGGCAACGGCTTCAGGACACCGGTGGCGAACAGGTCCAGCACTTCGGCCCACATGCGGGAGAACTGCTCGGGTCCCGCCTCGATCAGGTCGTAGGGCCGGTACTCGACGCCGGGGTGCTGGGTGGCGACTTCTTCGGGATCGCGCAGGCCCGCCTTGCCCATCTCCAGGAACCGGCCGCCGCGCGGCAGCAGCCGCAGGGACGCGTCCACGAAATCGCCGGTGAGCGCGTCGAGGACGACGTCCACGCCGCGTCCTTCGCTGGTGGTGAGGAAGTGCTGTTCGAAGTCGAGGGTGCGGGAGTTGGCGATGTGGGCGTCGTCGAGCCCGGCCTCGCGCAGCACGTGCTGCTTCGCGGGGCTGGCGGTGCTGTAGACCTCGGCGCCGAGATGCCGCGCGATCTGGATCGCGGCCATGCCGACGCCACCGGCGCCCGCGTGGACGAGCACGGACTCCCCCGCCTTCAGACCGGTGAGTTCCTTGAGCCCGAAGTAAGCGGTGAGGAACACCAGTGGCACGGACGCGGCTTCTTCGTCCGTCCAGCCGTCGGGGATCCGTGCGCACATCGAGCGCTGTGCGGTGGTGATGGAGCCGATGCCGCCGATGGCGACGCCCATGACGCGGTCTCCAGGTTTGAGATCGCCTGTGCCTTCTACGTCGGACCCGGTTTCGAGGACGACACCGGCGATCTCGTTGCCGAGCGGGCCGGGTTCGCCCTCGAACATGCCGAGGACGTTGAGCGCGTCGCGGAAGTTGAGCCCCGCGGCGGCGACGGCGACCCGGATGTGCCCGGGCGCCAACGGTTCCAAGGCCTGGGGGCAGGGCTCCAGGCGGAGTTCTTCCAGGGTGCCGCGAGCCGCCATGCCGAGGCGCCACGCGGGTTCGGCGGGCGGGCTCAGTTCGTCGGTTCCCGGGACGGGGCCGAGGCGCAGCACAGCGAAGGCGCCGTCGCGCAGGGTGAGCTGGGGTTCGCCGGTCGCGAGCGCGGCGGCGAGTTCGGTGTCGGCGAGGTCGCCGGTCTCGGTGTCGATGAGGACGACGCGGCCCGGCAGTTCGCTTTGCGCGGAGCGGCCGAGGCCCCAGACCGCGGCGGCCGCCGGGTCGACCTTGCCGGGTCCGATCGCGGCGCAGGTGACGATGACGAGTTTCGCGTCGGCGAACCGGTCTTCGGTGGAGAACTGCTGCAGGACGGCGAGGACCTCGCGGGTGGCGATCCGGGCGCCCGCCGGGTCGGTGAAGACCGGGAGCACGACCACCGGTGGCACGGCGCCGCCGCCGATCCGCCCGTGGTAGGCCCATTCGGCCGGCGCCGGCTCGGCCGGGGTGGGGATCGGGGTCCAGTCGAGACGGAACAGCGAGTCGAGACCGGGGGTCGCCGAGGTGACCGGGGCGAGTTCGCGCAGGGTCAGGGAACCGATGGTGACGACGGGCGCGCCGGTCCCGTCGGCGGCGCGCAGGGTCACGGCGCCGGACGCGGCGGGCGTGAGCTTCAGCCGCAGCGCGGACGCGCCGGTGGCGTGCAGCGTGACGTCCTGCCAGAGGAACGGCAGTTTCGCGCCGCCCGGCTCGTCGGCCAGCAGGCCGATCGCGTGCAGACCGGCGTCCAGCAGGGCAGGGTGCAGGCCGAACCGGTCGATGTCGGCTTTCGCGGTGTCTTCGGGCAGCGCGGTCTCGGCGAAGATCTCTTCGCCGAGGCGCCAAGCCGCCTTGAGTCCTTGGAAAACCGGGCCGTATTCGAGACCCGCGGCGGCGAACACCGGGTAGACCTCGGTGACGTCGACCTGCGTCGCGTCCTTCGGTGGCCATTCGGCGAGGTCGAAGCCCGCGGCCGGGGCCTGCGGGGCCAGCGTTCCCGAACCGTGCAACGTCCAGGCGCCTTCACCGGCCCGGGAGTAGACGGCGACGGCGCGGCGGGCGCTCTCGTCCGGGGCCCCCAGGACGACCTGGACGTCCAAGGGACCGGCGAGGACCATCGGCTCGCGCAGGGTGAGTTCTTCCAGATGCGCGCAGCCGGCTTCGTCACCGGCCCTCAGCGCCAGCTCGACCAGGGCGGTGCCGGGGACGATGACGGTGCCCGCGACCGCGTGGTCGGAAAGCCAGGGGTGGGTGGACGGCGAGATCCGGCCGGTGAGGACGATCCCGGCGCCGTCGGCGAGCGGGACGGACGCGCCCAGCAGCGGGTGGGCGGCGTCGGCGAGGCCGAGCCCGCCGGGGTCGCCCGCGCCGAGTCCGCCGCGCAGCCAGTAGTTCTCGCGCTGGAACGGGTACGTGGGCAGATCGATCGTGCGGGCGCCGGTGCCGTCGTGGAACACGGTCCAGTCGACGCGAGCGCCGCGGACGTGCAGTTCGGCGAGCACGGTCATCGCCGTCCGGGCTTCGGGGCGGTCCTTGCGCAGCACCGGGACGGTGAGGATGCCTTCGGGCGGCAGCGTCCGCGCGACCATCCCCGCCAGCACCGAATCCGGGCCGATCTCGACGAACCGGGAAACCCCTTCGCCGCGCAGGAAACCGATCCCGTCGGCGAACCGGACGGGCTGCCGGACGTGCCGCGGCCAGTAGCCGGGCACGGTGACCTCGTCGGGTCCGGCGAGACGCCCGGTCACGTTGGACACCACCGGGATCGACGGTGTCCCGTGCGGGATCTCTTCGGCGATCGCGCCGAATTCGGCGAGCATGCCGTCCATCCGCGCGGAATGCGACGCGTGGGAGATGTTGAGCCGCTTGATCTTCCGGCCGCGTTCGGCGAATTTCGCGGCCAGCGCCTCGGCGGCGGCCTCCTCACCGGAGACGACGACCGAGTCGGGCGCGTTGAGCGCGCCGATGGCGAGGCCGTCGGTCAGTTCGGCCGCGACCTCCTCTTCGGTGGCCTGGATGCCGATCATCGCGCCGCCCGGCGGCTGGGCCTCCATCAGGCGGCCGCGCGCGGTGATCATCCGCGCGGCACCGGCGAGGTCCCAGACCCCGGCGACGTGGGCCGCGGCGAGTTCCCCCGCGGAGTGGCCGACGACGTAGTCCGGCCGGGCGCCCCACGACTCCAGCAGGCGGAAGAGCGCGACCTGCAGGGCGAACATCGCGGGCTGCGCGTAGGTCATCCGGTCGAGCAGCTTTTGGTCGTCGCCGAAGACGACCTCGGCGAGCGGGCGGTCGAGGTGGGTGTCGAGGGCGGCGCACGCCTCGTCGAAGGCCGCACGGTAGGCCGGGAAGGTGTCGTACAGCTCGCGGCCCATGCCGCAGCGCTGCGCGCCCATCCCGGAGAACAGGAACGCGGTCCGGCCGAGCAGCGGTTCGCCGGTGACGACGCCGGGAGCGGGTTCGCCCGCGGCGAGCGCGGTCAGTCCGGCCTTGAGGTCTTCCAGCCCACTGCCCACGATCGCGGCACGCGACTCCAGCGCGGTCCGGGTGGTGGCCAGTGACCAGCCGAGGTCGAGCGGGTCGACGTCGTCCGAATTGGACACAGTGGACAGGAGGTCGGCCGCGGCGGCCTTGAGCGCGGCGGGCCCGCGGGCCGACAGCGGCCAGGTCTGGACGGCGGGCCGGGTCCGCTCCGGCTCGGCGTCCTCGCTTTCGGGGGCCTGCTCCAGGATGACGTGCGCGTTGGTGCCGCTCATGCCGAAGGACGACACCCCGGCTCGCCGCGGACGGTCGCCGGTGTCCCAAGGCTTCGGTTCGGTGAGCAGTTCGACGGCGCCCGCCGTCCAGTCGACGTGCGGGGAGGGCTCGTCCACGTGCAGGGTGCGCGGCAGGACGCCGCGGCGCATGGCCTCGACCATCTTGATGATCCCGGCGGCGCCCGCGGCGGCCTGGGTGTGCCCGATGTTGGACTTGATCGACCCGAGCCACAGCGGGTTTTCCCGTTCACGGCCGTAGGTGGCCAAGAGCGCCTGCGCCTCGATCGGGTCACCGAGGGTGGTGCCGGTGCCGTGCGCCTCGACGGCGTCGACGTCGGCGGCGGTCAGCTTCGCGTTCTTCAGCGCGGCACGGATGACGCGCTGCTGGGCCGGGCCGTTGGGCGCGGTCAGGCCGTTGGACGCGCCGTCCTGGTTGACCGCGGATCCCTTGAGGACGGCGAGGATCCGGTGCCCGTTGCGGCGGGCGTCGGACAGCCGCTCCAGCAGGAGCATGCCCGCGCCCTCGGACCAGCCGGTGCCGTCGGCCCCGGCGGCGAACGCCTTGCAGCGCCCGTTCGGCGCCATCCCGCGCTGCCGCGAGAACTCGACGAACGTCTCCGGTGTGGCCATCACCGTGACCCCGCCCGCCAGTGCGAGCGAGCACTCCCCCGACCGCAGCGCGTGCGCCGCGAGGTGGACCGCGACCAGCGAAGACGAGCACGCCGTGTCGATCGTGACCGCCGGCCCCTCCAAGCCGAGGGTGTAGGCGAGCCTGCCCGACAGCACGCTGTTGGACGAGCCGGTGCCGAGAAACCCTTCGACCTCTTCGGATCCGCCGTCGAACCCGGAGACGTACTCACTGCGCATCGCACCGGCGAACACCCCGGTGGCGCTGCCCTTCAACGCGGCCGTGTCCAGCCCCGCCCGTTCGAACGTCTCCCACGTGACCTCCAGCAGCAACCGCTGCTGGGGGTCCATCGCCAGCGCTTCCCGCGGCGAGATGCCGAAGAAGCCCGCGTCGAACTCACCGGCGTCGTGGAGGAATCCGCCCTGATCGCTGTAGCTCGTGCCCCGGTGTTCCGGGTCCGGGTGGTACAGCCCGTCGGTGTCCCAGCCCCGGTTCGCCGGGAATCCCGTCATCCCGTCCCCGCCGCCGTCGACGAGATCCCACAGTCCTTCCGGCGAGGTGACCCCGCCCGGGAACCGGCAGGCCATGCCGATCACGGCCAGCGGCTCGGAGCCGCTCTCCTCGGCTTCTCGCAGACGGCGCCGCGTCTCACGCAGTTCGGCGGTCAGTCGCTTGAGGTAGTCGAGCGTCCGCTCGTCGGTGGTCATGACGGTGGTCCTCCTCGCGGCGCCGGGCCGGGGTCAGAGTTCGTTGTCCAGCAGGGCGAACATGTCGTCGATGGTGTCCACTTCCAGATCCGCGTCGCCGCCGGACGGCCGGACCCGGTCCTGCCACAGGGCGACCAGGTTCCGCAGCTTCGCCTCGACCTCGGCACCGTCCGCGGCCGCGATGTCCACTGTGGACAGCTCGGCGGCGAGCCGGTCGATGCCCGACGCCAGGCCGGTTTCCCCGGCCGGGGCCGCCGGTCCCGCAGCGTCCATCTCGGACTGCAGGAACTTGGCGAGATCGTCCGGGGTCGGGTAGTCGAAGATCAGCGTCGCGGGCAGGCGCAGCCCGGTGGCCGCGTCGAGCCCGTTGCGCAGCTCGACCGCGGTGAGCGAGTCGAAGCCCAGTTCGGTGAACGCCCGGCCCGGCTCGATCGAGTCCGCGCCGTCGTGCCCGAGGGCCGCCGCGGCCTGACCGCGCACCACCCCGAGCAGCACCAGTTCGGCGTCCGCCTGCGCAAGCCCCGCGAGCCGACGCTTGAGTCCGTCGGCCTGCGCCGCCGCGTCCACCGTGGCAGCACGCCGCACCGAACCGCGGACGAGACCGCGCAGCAGCGGCGGTACCGGTCCGGTCATCGTGCGGAGCCCGGCGACGTCCAGCTTCACCGGCACCGAGACCGGCTCGGCCAGGCCGGTGGCCAGGTCGAACAGCTCCAGTCCTTCGACCGGGTCGAAACTGCCGACCCCGTCGCGGCCCATCCGGTCCGCGTCCGCCGAGTCGCCCATCCCGTCGGCCCAGAGGCCGAAGGCGAGCGACGTCGCGGGCAGGCCGAGACCGCGGCGGTGGTGCGCCAGCCCGTCGAGGAACGTGTTCGCCGCCGCGTAGTTCGCCTGTCCCGGAGCGCCGAGCACCCCGGCGGCCGAGGAGAACAGGACGAACATGGTCAGGTCGTGGCCGCGGGTCAGCTCGTGCAGGTTCCACGCCGCGTCCACCTTGGGCCGCAGCACCTTCTCGAGCCGCTCGGGGGTGAGCGCGGTCAGCAGCCCGTCGTCGAGGACGCCGGCCGCGTGCACCACACCGGTGAGTTCCGGTGTGCGGTCCAGGACCGCGGCGAGCGCGGCGCGGTCGGCGGCGTCGCACGCCTCGATCCGCACGGTGGCGCCCAGCGCGGTCAGGTCCGCCGTCAGTTCGGCCGCGCCGGGCGCGTCCGGACCGCGACGGCTGGTGAGCACCAGGCTGGTGACGCCGTGCTCGGTGACCAGATGCCTGGCCAGCACCGCGCCGAGGCCGCCGGTACCGCCGGTGACCAGCACCGTGCCGCCGATCGGGCGGCGCGGCACGGTCAGCACGACCTTGCCGACGTGCTTGGCCTGCGACAGGAAGCGCAGCGCCTCCGGTGCCCGGCGCAGATCCCAGGTGCGGACCGGCAGCGGGGTGAGCGCGCCCTGGTCGAACAAGACGATCAGCTCCTCCCATATCTGCGCGATCCGGCGGTTGCCCGCTTCGATCACGTCGAACGCCTGGTAAGTCACACCGGGATGGTGCCCCGCGGCGCCGCCGTCCGGACGGACGTCGGTCTTCCCCATTTCCACGAACCGCCCACCGCGCGGTAACAGGCGCATCGAGGCGTCGATGAAGTCGCCGGTCAGCGCGTTGAGGACGACGTCGACGCCGTTCCCGCCGGTGGTCTCGCGGAACCGTTCCTCGAAGTCGAGCGTCCGCGACGACGCGATGTGGTCGTCGTCCAGCCCGGCCGCGCGCAGGACGTCCCACTTGCCCTCGCTCGCGGTGCCGAACACCTCGGCGCCGACATGCCGGGCGAGCTGTGTCGCGGCCATCCCGACGCCACCGGCCGCGGCGTGGATCAGCACCGACTCGCCCTTCTTCAGCGAACCGAGGTCGGTCAGCGCGTAGTAGGCGGTGAGGAACACCAGCGGCACCGACGCGGCCTCTTCGAACGTCCAGCCCTCGGGCATCTTGGCCAGCAGGGCCCGGTCGGCGAAGGTGAGCGGGCCGAACCCGCCGTGCACCAGGCCCATCACCCGGTCACCGACGGCGAGATCGTCCACTTCGGACCCGACGTCGGTGACGACACCGGCGGCCTCGTACCCGATCCGGCCCGCGTCACCCGGGTACATGCCGAGCACGTTGAGCACGTCGCGGAAGTTCGTCCCGGCCGCGCGGGTGGCGATCCGGACCTCACGCGGCAGCAACGGTTCGAGCACGTCCGGGTACGGCTCGAAGGAGAGCCTGTCGAGGGTGCCCTTGACCACGCTGTCGAGACGCCAGGCCGGTTCGTGCCACGGCGGCACGAGGTCCGGCGACGACGCCGCGGTCAGCAGCCGCGCGGCGTGGACGACGCCGTCGCGCACGGCGAGCTGGGTTTCGTCGCCCAGCACGGCCAGCGCGGTGTCGACGTCGGCCTCGGCCGCGTCGAGCAGCACCAGACGGCCGGGATGCTCGGACTGGGCGCTGCGGACCAGGCCCCAGACCGCGGCCGAAGCCGGGTCGACACTGTCCGAAGTAGACACGGCGACACCGTTCTCGGTGCGCACCACGAGCGTGGTGTCCTTCTCCTCGGCCAGCCACTCCTGCAGGTTCGCCAGCGTGCTCAGCAGAAGAGCGTGTGTCGCGGCCGGGGTGTCCCCGGCCTCCGGCACCGCCGACAGGATCTCCGTCGGGGTCGCCGGGGACTCGTTCGTCACCTGCGCCCAGCCGAGCCGGAACAGAGCGTCCGAAGTGGACGGAGCGGCCGGGCCGAGGTCGGTGACCTCGCGCAGCAGCAGCGCTCCCACCGTCAGCACCGGTGCGCCGGCACCGTCGGTGAGCTCCAGGCGGACCGAGTCGGTGCCGGTGGCCGAGACCCGGACGCGGGCGGCGGTGGCGCCGGCCGCGTGCAGGACGACGTCGCGCCAGAGGAACGGCAGCCGCGTGGTCGTGGTGTCCCCGGTGGGCAGCAGGCCGATCGCGTGCAGCGCGGCGTCGAGCAGTGCCGGGTGCAGGCCGAACTTCCCGGCGTCGCCGTGGGCGGCGGCGGGCAGTTCGAGATCGGCGCAGACGTCGTCGCCCACCCGCCACGCGGCGGTGAGGCCCTGGAACACCGGCCCGTACTGCAGGCCCGCTTCGGCGAGCCCCGGGTAGAGCTCGGTGACGTCGAGGGCTTCGGCCCCGGCGGGCGGCCACGCGGCGTCCTTGGCCGTCGGGTGAGCGTCCCCGGGGGCGAGCAGGCCGGTCGCGTGCTCGGTCCACGGAGCCTCGCCGAGGCGGGAGTGGATCGACACCGGACGCCGTCCGTCGTCGTCCGGAGCACCGAGGACGACCTGCACGGCGAGTCCGCCGGTCTCCGGCAGCACCATCGGCGCGGCCAGGGTCAGTTCGGCGACGCGGGCGCAGCCGAGTTCGTCGCCCACCCGGACGGCGAGCTCGACCAGTGCCGCGCCGGGGACCAGCACGGTGCCGAGCACCGCGTGGTCGGCCAGCCACGGCTGCGCGGCGCGGGACAACCGGCCGTAGCCGACCAGCCCGTCCTCGCCCGCCGTCGGCACGGTCGCGCCGAGCAGCGGATGCCCGGCCGCGGCCAAGCCCAGCCCGGCGGCGTCGCCCGCGGTGGCGGGCGGGTCGAGCCAGAACCGCTCACGCTGGAACGCGTAGGTCGGCAGCGACACGGCGCGGGCGTCCGTGCCGTCGAAGAACGCCGTCCAGTCGACGTCGGTACCCGCCGCGATCAGTCGGCTGAAGGCGAGCGCGGCGGTCTGCCGCTCGTCACGGTCCTTGCGGAGCACCGGGACGAACACCGCGTCCGGGGCGCTGTCGGCTCCCATCGCGGAGAGCACGCCGTCCGGGCCCAACTCCGCGAACCGGGTGACGCCCGCTTCGGCGAGTGCGCGAACCCCGTCGGCGAACCGGACAGGCTCGCGGACATGCCGCACCCAGTAACCCGGGTCGGACAGTTCGTCGGCGACCCGGCCGGTCACGGTGGAGACGATCGGGATCCGTGGTTCAGCGTAGCTCAGGCTCTCCGCCACCGTGGCGAACTCCGCGAGCATCGGCTCCATCAGCGCCGAGTGGAACGCGTGCGAGACGACCAGAGCCTTGGTACGGCGTCCTTCCCCGGCGAACCGGGCGGCGACCTCGCGGACCGGACCGTCCACACCGGACAGCACGATCGCCTGCGGTCCGTTGACCGCGGCAAGGCAGACCTCGTCGGACAGGTGTTCGCGCACCTCGTCCTCGGTCGCCTGGACCGCGACCATCGCACCGCCTTCCGGCAGCGCCTCCATCAGCCGTCCTCGCGCCTCGACGAGTTTCGCCGCGTCCTCCAGGGAGAACACGCCCGCCACGTGAGCGGCCGCGATCTCGCCGATCGAGTGACCGGCCAGGAAGTCGGGCCGGATCCCCCACGACTCCACGAGCCGGGACAACGCCACTTCGAGAGCGAAGATCGCGGGCTGCGCGGTGCCGGTGCGGTCGAGATCACCAGCGAGAGGCAGCAGCGCGGCGACCTCGTCGTAAGCCTCGGCGAACACCGGGAAAGCGGCGTAGAGCCCTTCGCCCATACCGAGCCGCTGGGAACCCTGGCCGGTGAACAGCAGGGCGAGCTTGCCTTCGGCCGAGCGGCCGGTGACGACCTGCGGGGTGGTCCGGCCGCCGGCGAGCGCGGCCAGACCGGTGCGCAGCGCGTCGGCGCCGCCGGTGAGCACCGCCCGCCGTTCGAACACGGTCCGGGTGGTCGCCAGCGCGTAGCCGATGTCCAGCGGGTCGGCGAATCCGACGGTGCCGAGCAGCCGCCCGGCCTGGGCCCGCAGCGCGTCTTCGGTGCGGGCGCTCAGCACCCACGGCAGAAGCGACGGCGGCGCCGGAATCCGGGCCGGTGCGGCGGGTTCCGGAACCTGCTCCAGAATGACGTGCGCGTTGGTCCCGCTGATGCCGAACGCCGACACCGCCGCGCGCCGCGGCCGTCCGGCCTCGGGCCACGGCCGGGCCTCGGTGAGCAGCCGGACCTCGCCCTCGCTCCAGTCGACGTGCGGTGACGGCTCGTCGACGTGCAGGGTCGCGGGCAGCACTCCGTGCCGCATCGCCTCGACCATCTTGATGATCCCGGCGAGTCCGGCGGCGGCCTGGGTGTGGCCGATGTTGGACTTCACCGAGCCGAGCCACAGCGGTTCCTCGCGGTCCTGGCCGTAGGTGGCCAGCAGCGCTTGCGCCTCGATCGGGTCACCCAGCGCCGTACCGGTGCCGTGTGCCTCGACGATGTCCACAGTGGACGACTCGACGCCCGCCGCGGCCAGCGCGCGGCGGATCACCCGCTGCTGCGAGGGACCGTTGGGCGCGGTCATCCCGTTGGACGCGCCGTCCTGGTTCACTGCGCTGCCCCGGACCACCGCGAGCACACGACGTCCGTTGCGGCGCGCGTCGGAAAGCCTTTCCAGGAGCAGGAAACCCGCGCCCTCGGCCCAGGCGGTGCCGTCGGCCGCCGCCGCGAACGGCTTGCAGCGGCCGTCGGCGGCCAGGCCGCGCTGACGGGAGAACTCGATGAACGGGTTGGGGCTGGCCATCACGGTCGCGCCGCCGACCAGCGCCAGTCCGCACTCGCCCGAACGCAGCGCCTGCGCCGCCCAGTGCAGGGCGACCAGCGACGACGAGCACGCCGTGTCGACCGACACCGCCGGGCCTTCGAGCCCGAAGGTGTAAGCGACCCGGCCGGTCAGCACGCTGCTCGCGCTGCCGGTGCCGAGCAGGCCCTCCATCCCCTCCGGGGTGGCGGCCAGACGGGAGGCGTAGTCGTCGTACATGACACCGGCGAACACACCGGTGGCGCTGCCGCGCAGCGAGACCGGGTCGATCCCGGCGCGTTCGAACGCCTCCTGCGCGGTCTCCAGCAGCAACCGCTGCTGCGGGTCGACGGTGACCGCTTCCCGCGGCGAGATGCCGAAGAACTCCGCGTCGAAGTCGGCGGCGTCGTGCAGGAAACCGCCCTCGCGGGCGTAGCTGGTGCCGGGGTGGTCGGGGTCCGGGTGGTACAGCCCGTCGAGATCCCAGCCGCGGTCGGACGGGAACGGCGTGATCGCGTCGGTCCCCTCGGCGACCAGGCGCCACAGATCCTCCGGTGAGCTGACGCCGCCCGGGAACCGGCAGCTCATCGCGACGATCGCGATGGGCTCGTCCGGTTCGGCCACGCGCACCGGTTCGATGTCCGCACCTGCTTCGTCACCGGCCAGCTCGGACCGGACGTAGGTGGCGAGCGCAGCCGGGGTCGGGTGGTCGAACACCAGCGTGGCGGGCAGCCGCAGCCCGGTCGCCTCGCCTAGCCGGTTCCGCAGTTCGACGGCGGTGAGTGAGTCGAAGCCGAGTTCCGTGAACGCGCGCCCGGCTTCGACCGACGTCGCCGTGCCGTGTCCGAGCACGTCGGCGACGTGCCCCCGGACCAGATCGACCAGATGCGAGAGCTGGTCGGCGGGCGAAAGCCGGGTCAGCGTCGCGGTCAGCCCGGCGGCGGCCGCGGCGTTGGCCGCGCCCCGCCGCTTCGGCACCCGGACCAGGCCGCGCAGTGCGGGGGCGGGCTCGCTGGTGCGGGCCAGCGTGCGCAGCGTCGCCAGGTCGAGCTTCACCGGGACCGGAACCGGTGTCGAGGCGGCCAAAGCGGCGTCGAACAACGCCAGGCCCTCTTCGTCGGTCAGCGCGCCGAACCCGGCGCGAGCGAGACGGTCCACATCGGACTGTCCGCCCATGCCGTTGGCCCACAGGCCGTACGCCAGCGAACGGGCGGGCAGCCCCTCCGCGTGACGCCGGCGCGCGAGGTCGTCGAGCAGGGCGTTGGCCGCGGCGTAACTGGCCTGCCCCGGGCCGCCGAGGATCCCGGACACCGAGGACACCAGGACGAACTGGGTCAGCGGCTTGCCGAGGGTGAGTTCGTGGAGCGCGAGCGCCGCGTCGGCCTTGGGCCGCAGCACGATGTCGAAGCGCTCCGGGGTCAGTTCCGTGACGACGCCGTCGTCGAGCACGCCGGCGGCGTGCACGATCCCGGTGAGGTCTTCGATCCCGTCGAGCAGCGCGGCGAGCGCGTCGCGGTCGGTGACGTCGCAGGCGACGACCTCGGCGCCGAGCTCTTCCGCCAGCTCCGGGGCGCCGGGCGCGCCGAGGCCGCGGCGGCTGGTGAGGACCAGCCTGGTGACGTCCGGCGCGAGGTGCCGGGCGATCGCGGCCCCGACCCCGCCGGTGCCGCCGGTGACGAGAACCGTGCCCTCGCCCCAGATCGCGGCCTCTCCCGGCGTCGCCCGGGTCAGGCGCGGGACTTCCGCGACACCGTCGCGGATCCGGACCTGCGGTTCGCCGGTGGCCAGTGCGGTCGCCACGTCATCGACGTCGTCCCCTTCGAGGACGACGAACCGGTCCGGGTGTTCCGAGGCGGCGGTGCGGGCGAGACCGCGGACGGCGGCCCCCGCCGGGGTGTCGCCGGTGCGCACCACCAGACGTGTCCCGCCGTCGGCCAGGAACTCCTGGATCGCCGTGAGGGTCGCGGCCAGCGCGTCACGCGGCTCGCCGTCCGGCGCGGTGAAAACCTGGACGTCCTCGGCCGCTTCACCGTCGGCGGGTACCTCGACCCAGGTCAGCTCGTACAGCGAGTCGGTGCCGCGCGGCCTCGGGGCCTCCGCGGTCCGGACGTTCACCGTGCCGAGGGTGATCACCGGCGCGCCGGTGGTGTCGGTGGCCAGCAGGGAAACGGTGCCCGCCCCGGTCGGCGTGACCCGGACGCGCAGCGCGGTGGCGCCGGTGGCGTGCAGGGTGACATCGCCGAAAAGGAACGGCAGCCGGGTGCCCTCACCGGGGAGGAGACCCAGGGTGTGGAGCGCCGCGTCGAGCAGCGCCGGATGCAGCCCAAAGCCACCGACTTCGGTGCCCTCGGGCAGCTCCACCTCGGCGAACACGGTGTCCCCGTCGCGCCAGGCGGTGGTGAGCCCGCGGAACGGCGGGCCGTAGTCGAGACCCGCGGCCGCGAGGTCCGCGTAGAGCCCGTCGAGCGGGATGGGTTCCGCGGCGGGCGGCCATGCGGTCAGCCCGGACGGCACGGCGGCCGTTTCCGGGACGAGGATCCCGGCGGCGTGCTCGGTCCACTCCCCCTGCGGGGCACGCGAGTGCACGGAAACCGGTCGTCGCCCGCCCGTGCCCGCCGCTCCGACGAGCACCTGGACGTCGAGCGCGCCGTGCGGCGGCAGCACCAGCGGTGCGGCCAGGGTCAGTTCCTCCACGCCCGCGCAACCGGCTTCGTCACCGGCACGGACGGCGAGTTCGAGCAGTCCGGTGCCGGGGACGAGGACCTCGCCGAACGCGGCGTGCCCGGCCAGCCACGGATGCGTGGCGACCGAAAGCCGTCCGGTGAGGACCCAGCCGTCGCCGTCGGCGAACGGCACGGCGGCGCCCAGCAGCGGGTGCCCGGCGGGCTGGAGCCCCGCCGTGGTGACGTCGCCCGCGCCGGATCCGGCGGCGAGCCAGAAGCGGCGGCGGTCGAACACCGTCGTCGGCAGGTCGACGACGCGGGCGCCCGTCGGGCGGAACACCGCGGCCCAGTCGACTCCGGCACCGCGGGTGTACGCGGCGGCCAGCGTGGTGAGCGCGGTTTCCGCCTCGTCACGGTCGGCGCGCAGGAACGACGCCGCGAAGGTGTCCGGGCCGTCGTCGGCGAGGGCGGTCAGGACGGCGGCCGGGCCCAGCTCAACGAACCTGGTCACTCCTGCCTCGCGCAGCCACGCCAAGCCGGCGGCGAACCGGACGGTGGCGCGGACGTGCTCCACCCAGTACTCCGGCTCGGCGACCCTGCCGGTCCTCTCGCCGTCCACTGTGGACACGAAGGGGATCGCCGGGGCCGAGAACTCCAGTTCCCGCACCACGGCGGCGAACTCGTCGAGCATCGGCTCCATCAGGGCCGAGTGGAAAGCGTGCGACACCTCCAGCCGCTTGGTGCGGCGGCCGAGTTTTTCGAACTTCTTGGCCAGCTTCAGCGTCGGCGAGGCGGCACCCGAGAGCACGACCGCGTCCGGGCCGTTGACGGCGGCCAGCGAGACCTTGGCCGTCAGGTGCTCGCGCACCTCCTCCTCGCTCGCCTGGACCGCGACCATCGCGCCGCCCTCGGGCAGCGCCTCCATCAACCGGCCACGCGCCTCGACGAGCTTGGCCGCGTCCTCCAGGGAAAGCACACCCGCCACGTGAGCGGCCGCGATCTCGCCGATCGAATGCCCGGCCACGAAGTCGGGGACGACGCCCCAGGATTCGGCGAGCCGGTACAGCGCGACTTCCAGCGCGAAGATCGCCGGCTGCGCGGTGCCGGTGCGGTTCAAGTCGCCCCCGGCCGGGAGCAGCGCGGTGACCTCGTCGTAGGCGGCGGCGAACACCGGGAACGCGGCGTAGAGCCCTTCGCCCATGCCGAGCCGCTGCGATCCCTGTCCGGTGAACAGGAACGCCGTCCGGCCGGGCAGGACGCGGCCGGTGACGACCGACGGGGTGGCCGTGCCCTCGGCGAGGGATTCCAGTCCCGTGCGGAGATCCGCGTCCGTGGCGCCGAGCACGACGGCACGCCGTTCGTGCGCGGTGCGCGTCGTCGCGAGTGCGAAACCGACGTCGACCGGCTCGCCGTCACGGCCGAGCAAGCGTCCGGCCTGCTCCCGCAGGGTGTCTTCGGCTCGGCCGGAGAGCACCCACGGCACGAGAGCCGGAGCGGCGACCTCGCGCGGGGCCGGGGTTTCGGCCGGTGGCTGTTCGAGGATGACGTGCGCGTTGGTCCCGCTGATCCCGAACGACGACACGGCGGATCGCCGCGGCCGCCCGGTTTCCGGCCAGTCCCGGCCCTCGGCGAGCAGTTCGACGTCACCGGCTTCCCAGTCGACGTGCGGGGTCGCCTCGCCCAGGTGCAGCGTCTTCGGCAGGACACCGTGGCGCATCGCCTGGACCATCTTGATGATCCCGGCGACCCCCGCGGCGGCCTGGGTGTGACCGAAGTTGGACTTCACGGAGCCGAGGTACAGCGGTTCGCCGTCGCGCTCGCGGCCGTAGGTGGCCAGGAGCGCCTGCGCCTCGATTGGGTCACCCAGCGTCGTACCGGTGCCGTGTGCCTCGACAGCGTCCACAGTGGACGACGGGACACCGGCCGCGGCCAGCGCTTGGCGGATCACCCGCTGCTGTGAGGGACCGTTGGGCGCGGTGAGGCCGTTGGACGCGCCGTCGGAGTTGACCGCCGAGCCCTTGACCACCGCCAGCACGCGGTGCCCGTTGCGGCGCGCGTCGGAAAGCCTTTCCAGCACGAGCATTCCCGCGCCTTCTGCCCAGCCGGTTCCGTCGGCGTCGGACGAGAAGGACTTGCAGCGGCCGTCGGCGGCGAGGCCGCGCTGACGGGAGAAGCCGATGAACGTCTCCGGCGTCGCCATCACCGTGACCCCACCGGCCAGCGCCAGCGAGCACTCCCCCGAACGCAACGCCTGCGTCGCCCAGTGCAGGGCGACCAGCGACGAGGAGCAGGCCGTGTCGACCGACACCGCGGGCCCCTCCAGGCCGAGGGTGTAGGCCACGCGGCCGGACAGCACGCTGCCCGAGGTGCCGGTGCCGAGGAATCCTTCGACGTCGTCGGGGACGTCGTTGCCGAGCCGGGTGCCGTAGTCGTGGTACATGACCCCGGCGAACACGCCGGTCGGGCTGCCCTTGAGCGACGTCGGATCGGTGCCGGAACGTTCCAGCGCCTCCCAGGCGACTTCGAGCAGCAACCGCTGCTGCGGGTCCATCGCGAGCGCTTCCCGGGGCGAGATCCCGAAGAACTCCGGGTCGAAGTCGCCCGCGTCGTGCAGGAATCCGCCTTCGCGGGTGTAGGTCTTGCCCGCACGGTCGGGGTCGGGGTCGTAGATGCCGTCGACGTCCCAGCCGCGGTCCTCGGGGAAGCGGGTCACCCCGTCCTTGCCGCCGGAAACGAGGTCCCACAGCTCTTCCGGCGACGTCACGCCACCCGGGTAGCGGCAGGCCATGCCGACGATGACGATCGGGTCGCCGTCGGCGCGGGCCGCGGTGAAGACCGGGGTCGCGTCGGCGGGTTCGTCGAGCAGTTCGGCGAGCAGGAATTCGGCCAGCGCCAGCGGGGTCGGGTGGTCGAAGGTCAGCGTCGCGGGCAGGCGCAGCCCGGTGACCGTGCCGAGGCGGTTGCGGAACTCGACCGCGGTGAGCGAGTCGAACCCGAGGTCACCGAAGGCGCGATCGGCCTCGACGGCGTCGGGGCTGGTGTGGCTGAGGACGTGCGCGGCCTCGGTGCGGACCAGTTCGGTCAGCAGCCGCACGCGTTCGCCGGCGGGCACCCCCGCGAGCCGCTGGCGCAACCCGGCCGCTTCCGCTTCCTCGGCCGCACGACGGCGCCGCGGCCGGACCAGGCTCCGCAGCACGTGCGGGACCTCGGCTTCGGCACGCAGCGCGGCCAGGTCGAGCTTGGTCGCGACGGGACGCGGGTCGTCGCCGAGGGCCAGCAGGTCGAACAGTTCCAGCCCGGCTTCGACGGGCAAGGCCGCTCCACCGCGACCTTCACCCATGCCGGTTTCCCAGAGGCCGAAGGCGATCGAGGTGCCGGGGAGGCCCTGGGCGCGCCGGTGGGCGGCGAGCCCGTCGAGGTAGCCGTTGGCCGCGGCGTAGTTCGCCTGGCCGGGTGCGCCGAGGGCGCCGGCGATCGAGGAGAACGTGACGAACAGCTTGAGGTCGCTGGTCAGTTCGTGCAGATGCCGGGCGGCCTCGGACTTGGGGCCCGCGACGGCGGCGAGCCGTTCGGGTGTCATCGCGGCGAGGACGCCGTCGTCGAGGACGCCCGCGGCGTGCACCACGCCGCTCAGCGGCTCCTCCACGAGCGCGAGCACGGACTCGAGCTGGGAACGGTCGGCGACGTCGCACGCGGCGATCGTCACCTCGGCGCCGAGCGCGACCAGATCCTCCCGCAGGGCTTCGGCGCCGGGGGCGTCCGCTCCCCGGCGTCCGACGAGCAGCAGGTGCCGGACGCCGTGGCGCTCGACGAGCCGCCGGGCGACGTGCGCGCCGAGTCCGCCGGTACCGCCGGTGACCAGCACGGTGCCGTCGAGGGTCCAGTCCGGGTCGGCGGTGGCGCGGGACCGCGTCAGCCGAGGAACGCGCAGGCCGTCTTCGGTGAACGCGACCTCGGGTTCACTGGTCGCGGCCGCGATCCGGACGTCGCCGGTGCCGTGGACCAGGACGAACTTGTCCGGGTACTCGGCCTGCGCGCTGCGCACGAGTCCGGCGACGGCGGCGTGCTCCGGGCTGTCACCGGTGAGGTGCACGACGAGCCGGTCTTCGGCCGTCTGCAGCGCCTCGAGTGCGGCCTCGACCGACGTGGCTTCGTGCACGGCGATGTCTTCGCTCTCCGAAGGCGTCGCGACGGGGATCCAGTCGATGCCGAACAGCGCGTCGGTGGTGGCGCTGGGCAGCGGCCCGTCGCCCACCGGGCGCAGGCTCAGCGAGCCGACCGAGAGCACCGGAGCACCGGTGCCGTCGGTGACACGCAAGGAAACGGCGTCCTGACCGGCCGGGGTGAGCCGGGCCCGCACCGTGGTCGCACCGGTGGCGTGCAACGCCAATCCGGTCCACGAGAACGGCAGCCGGGCCGGGCCGCCGGTCAGGCCGACGGCGTGCAGGACCGCGTCGAGCAGGGCCGGGTGCAGTCCGAACCCGCGGACGTCGGTGCCCTCGGGCAGCGCGACTTCCGCGAAGATCTCGTCACCCTGGCGCCAGGCCGCGCGCAGACCGCGGAACGGGTCCGCGTAGGTGAGTCCGGCTTCGTCGAGTGTCGCGTAGAAGCCTTCCAGGTCAACGGATTCGGCACCGGCCGGTGGCCATTCCGGTTCGGCCGCGGGTTCGGTGTCCGTCGCGATCAGCGAGCCGGTGGCGTGCAACGTCCATTCGCCGTCCTGAGGACGCGAGTGCACCGCCAGCGTGCGGCGGCCGTCACCGTCCGAAAGGGACACTCGCAGCTGGACCGGGGCCGCGGTGAGCACCAGCGGCGCCTGCAGCGTCAGTTCTTCGACGGTGCCGCAGCCGACCTCGTCACCCGCCCGGACGGCGAGTTCGGCGAACGCGGTACCCGGCAGCAATACGGCGTCGCGGACGCGGTGCCCGGCCAGCCACGGCTGCTCGTCGAGCGAAAGCCGTCCAGTGAGGACCAGCCCGCCGCGTTCGGGCAGCGCGACGGCGGCGCCCAGCAGCGGGTGGTCGAGCGCGCCGAGACCCAGCGCGGTGGCGTCGCCGGAGCCCGGCGGCGCCAGCAGCCAGAAACGGCGGCGCTGGAACGGATAGGTGGGCAGATTCGCGGGTCGCGCGCCACTGCCGTCGAAGAAGCGGTCCCAGTCGACGGGAGCGCCCGCCGCGTGCACCGTGCCCAGCGCGGTCATCGCAGACCGGGCCTCGTCCGAGTCCTTGCGCAGGGCGGAGACGAAGACGCCGTCGGTGCCCATCGCGGAGAGCACGGCGTCGGGGCCGAGTTCGAGGAACGCCGTGACACCTTCGGCGGTCAGGGCTGCGAGGCCGTCGGCGAACCGAACGGTTTCACGGACGTGGCGCACCCAGTAACCCGGGTCGGTCAGATCGGCCGATTCGCTCACCGTGGACACGATCGGGATCCGCGGCTCGGCGTACTCCAGCGACTCCGCGACCTCGGCGAACTCCGCCAGCATCGGCTCCATCAGCGCCGAATGGAACGCGTGCGACACCACGAGATGCTTGGTGCGACGCCCTTCCTGGGCGAACCTGGCGGCGACCGCGCGGACCGGACCGTCCACACCGGACAGTACGACCGCGTCGGGCCCGTTGACAGCGGCGAGGCTGACCTCGTCGGTCAGGAACTCGCGCACCTCGTCTTCGGACGCCTGCACCGCGACCATCGCGCCGCCTTCGGGCAGCGCCTCCATCAACCGGCCGCGTGCCTCGACGAGTTTCGCGGCGTCCTCCAGGGAGAACACGCCGGCGACGTGTGCCGCCGCGATCTCACCGATCGAGTGCCCGGCCAGGAAGTCCGGGGTCACGCCCCAGGACTCGTAGAGCCGGAACAGCGCCACTTCCAGGGCGAAGATCGCGGGCTGCGCGGTGCCGGTGCGGTCGAGGTCGCCGTCGAGGGGCAGCAGCGCGGCGACCTCGTCGTACGCCGCCGCGAAGGCGGGGAAGGTCTCGTAAAGGCCTTGGCCCATGCCGATTCGCTGGGACCCCTGCCCGGTGAACAGGAACGCGAGCCGTCCGGTGACCGCGCGGCCGGAGACGACGTTGACCGCCCGGCCGGTGTCGGCGAACGCGGCCAACCCGGCCCGCAGGACGGACGGATCGGTGCCGACGACGACCGCGCGCCGCTCGTGCGCGGTGCGGGCGGTCGCCAGCGACCAGGCGACGTCGAGCGGGTCGGCCGTCAGGTCGGCGAGCCGTGCGGCCTGTGCCCGCAGGGCTTCCTCGGAGCGGCCGGACAGCACCCAGGGCAGCATCGCGGGCCGGGCAGTCGATTCCTTGGTCTCCGGCGCGGGAACTTGTTCGAGCACGACGTGCGCGTTCGTCCCGCTGAACCCGAACGAGGACACGCCCGCCCGGCGCGGACGGCCGGTTTCCGGCCAGCCCGCGGACTCGGTGGCCACGCGGATCGCGCCGGCCTCCCAGTCGACCTGGGCCGAGGGCGCGTCGACGTGCAGCGTCGCGGGGACGACGCCGTGCCGCATCGCCTCGATCATCTTGATCACCCCGGCCACCCCGGCGGCGGCCTGGGTGTGCCCGAAGTTCGACTTCACCGAGCCGAGCAGCAACGGCTCTTCGCGGTCCTGGCCGTAGGTGGCCAGCAGCGCCTGTGCCTCGATCGGGTCGCCCAGCCTGGTGCCGGTGCCGTGTGCCTCGACGACGTCGATGTCCGAAGTGGACAGTCCGGCGTTGGCGAGCGCCTGCCGGATCACGCGTTGCTGCGACGGCCCGTTCGGGGCGGTCAGTCCGCTGGACGCGCCGTCCTGGTTGATCGCGGAACCCTTGAGCAGGGCGAGGACCGGGTGACCGTTGCGGCGCGCGTCGGACAGTTTCTCCAGCAGGACGAACCCGGCGCCCTCACCCCAGCTGACGCCGTCGGCGCCGTTGGCGAAGGCCTTGCAGCGGCCGTCGATCGCCATCGCGTTCTGCTTGCTGAAGTCGACGAACGGGTCGGGGTTGGCCATCACGGTGACGCCGCCCGCCAGCGCGAGGGAGCATTCCCCCGAACGCAGGGCTTGGCTCGCCAGATGCATCGCGACCAGTGAGGACGAGCACGCCGTGTCCACCGACACGGCCGGTCCCTCGAACCCGAAGGTGTAGGAGACACGGCCGGACATCATCGCGCCGGACGTGCCGGTGCCGAGGAAACCTTCGACCTCCTCCGGGATCTTCGTCAGCCTGGACGCGTACTCGTGGTAGATCGCGCCGGTGAAGACACCGGTGTCACTGCCGCGCAAGGTGCCGGGCGGGATGCCCGCGCGTTCGAAGGCCTCCCACGCGATCTCCAGGAGCAACCGCTGCTGCGGGTCCATGGCGAGGGCTTCGCGGGGCGAGATGCCGAAGAAATCCGGGTCGAAGTCCCCCGCGTCGGGCAGGAAGCCGCCGGTGCGGGTGTTCGACACGCCCTGTTTGCCCGGGGTCGTGTCGAACAGCGCGGCCAGGTCCCAGCCGCGGTCGGTGGGGAACTCCGTCAGGCCTTCGCGGCCTTCGGAAACCAGGCGCCACAGGTCTTCCGGCGTGTTGACGTCGCCGGGGAACCGGCAGCTGGTCGCGACGATCGCGATCGGCTCACCGGCGTCGACGACCCGGGCACGGACACGAGGTCCGGCGGTGAGGTCGCCGAGCAGTTCCGAGCGCACGTAACCGGCGAGGGCGACCGGGGTCGGGTGGTCGAAGATCACCGTCGACGGCAACCGCAGCCCGGTCACGGAACCGAGGCGGTTGCGCAGTTCGACCGCGGTCAGGGAGTCGAAACCGAGGTCCATGAAGCCGCGGCCGGGTTCGACCGTGGCCGCGTTGACGTGCCCGAGCACCAGGGCGACCTGCGTGCGGACGAGGTCCAGCAGCTCACGGTCCTGATCGGCTTCGGTCAGCCCGGCGAGCCGCCTGGCCAGCGAGGAGTCCTGGCCGCCGCCCGATTTCGCGGTCCGGCGGCCGGGTTTGACCAGCGCGCCGAGCAGCGGCGGGAGCGGTCCGGACGCGGCCAGCACCGGCAGGTCCAGCTGTACGGGGATGGCGAGCGGCGCTCCGGCGGCGATGGCCGCGTCGAACAGCGCGAGACCGTCCTCGACGGCGAGCGCGGGAGTGCCACCGGCACGCAGCCGCGCCAGGTGGGCTTCGCCGAGCGTCTCCGCCATGCCCGCGGCCCACGGGCCCCAGGCCAGCGATTGCCCGGCGAGACCGAGCGAACGGCGGTGGGCGGCGAGACCGTCGAGGTAGCCGTTGGCCGCCGCGTAGTTGCCCTGCCCCGGGGCGCCGAGCACCCCGGCGGCCGAGGAGAACGTGACGAACAGGTCCGGGTCGCCGGACAGTTCGTGCAGATGCCGGGCCGCGTCGGCCTTCGGGCCGAGCACGAAGTCGAGCCGTTCGCGGGTGAGCGCGTCGATGGTGCCGTCGTCCAGCACGCCGGCGGCGTGCACGACACCGGTCAGGTCGACGCCGTCCAGCAGCGCCGCCACGGCGTCACGATCGGAGACATCGCAAGCGACGACCCGGACTTCGGCGTCGAGCTCTTCCACCAGCTCCGCCGCTCCGGGCGCGTCGAGGCCCCGGCGGCTGGTGAGCAGGAGCTTCCGGACTCCGTGCTTGGTCACCAGATGGCGGGCGACCAGGGCACCGAGACCGCCCGTGCCGCCGGTGATCAGCACCGTCCGGTCCGGGTCGAGTGCCCTCGGCATGGTGAGCGCGACCTTGCCGATGTGCTTGGCCTGGCTGAGGAACCGGAACGCTTCCCTGGCCTCGCGGACGTCCCAGGTCCGGGTCGGCAAGGGGGCGAGCGCGCCTGAGGCGAAGAGGTCGGTCAGCGCGTCCCACAGCTGAGCCGTCCGCTCCGGCCCGGCGTCGATCAGGTCGAAGGCGCGGTAGTGGACGCCTTCGGGCTCGCGGATGTCGGTCTTGCCCATCTCCAGGAAACGGCCGCCGGGCGTCATCGTCCGGATCGAGGCGTCGATGAAGTCCCCGGCGAGGGCGTTCAGGACGACGTCGATACCGCTGAACCGCTCCTCGAACTCCAGCGTGCGGCTCGAGGCGATGTGCGCGTCGTCGAGTCCGGCGTCGCGCAGCACGTACTGCTTGCTTTCGCTCGCGGTGCCGTACACCTCGGCGCCCAGATGGCGCGCGAGCTGTGTGGCGGCCATGCCCACTCCGCCGGCGGCGGCGTGGATCAGGATCGACTCGCCCGCCTTGAGCCCGGCCAGGTCGACCAGCGCGTAATAGGCGGTCAGGAACACCAGCGGCGTCGAGGCCGCCTGTTCGTACGTCCAGTCCGCGGGCTTGCGGGTGATCATCGGCCGTTCGGCGATCGCGATCGGCCCGGCGCCACCGGAGACGAGGCCCATCACCTGGTCGCCGGGGCTCAGGTCGGTGACGTCGGCGCCGACTTCGAGGACGGTCCCGGCGAACTCGCTGCCGAGCAGTCCGGCCTCGCCGGGGTACATGCCGAGCGCGTTGAGGACGTCGCGGAAGTTGAGCCCGGCGGCGCGGACGGAAACCCGGACACCCAGCGGGCCGAGCGGCTCGTCGGGCAGCGGTTCCAGGGTCAGGTGGTCGAAGGTGCCCTTGCCGGACAGGCCGAGCCGCCAGTTGCCCGGCGGCGGGAGCAGGCGTCCGGTGGATTCGGGCGTGACCAGGCGCGGGACGCGCAGTTCGCCCTCACGGACGGCGATCTGCGGTTCCCCGGCGGCCAGCACCGCGTCGGTGAGCTCCTCGGCGTCGGCGAGCAGGAACCGGTCCGGGTGCTCGGACTGCGCGCTGCGCACCAGCCCCCACACCGCGGCCGCGACCGGGTCCGCATCGGACTGTCCGGTGTGGACGAGCAGTTTCGCTTCGGCGAAGCGGGCTTCGGCGAGGAAGGTCCGGAGCACGTCGAGGGTCGCGCCGGTGACGGCGTGGACGTCGTCGCCTTCCGCGCGGTACACGACGACCTCGGGGGCCTCATCGGTGACGTCGGCGAACCGCGCCCAGCGCGGGGCTTCGCCGTCCGGTGTGGCGATCGGCCGCCAAGCCAGTTCGTACAGTCCCTCGCGAGTGGTCGCGGGACGCAGCTGTCCGGCCGAAACCGGGCGGACGACCAGGGAGCCGACGGTGGCGACCGGCGCACCGGTCCCGTCGGCCACGCGCAGGGTGACCGCGTCGGTGCCGGCCGGGGTGAGCCGGACGCGCAGTTCGGCCGCGCCGGAGGCGTGCAGCACGACGTCGCTCCAGGCGAAGGGCAGCCGGGCGGGGCCGTCACCGTCGGCGGCGAGCGCGTGCAGCGCCGCGTCGAGCAGCGCCGGGTGCAGGCCGAATCGAGCCGCCTGGTCGCGGGCGTCGTCGGGCAGGGAGACCTCGGCGTACGTGTGCTCGCCGTCGCGCCACAAGGTCCGCAGGCCCTGGAAGATCTCGCCGTACTCCAAGCCGAGCGCGGCCAGTTCCGGGTAGCGGCCTTCGAGAGAGACGGCCTCGGCGCCGGGCGGCGGCCACTCCGCCAGGTCCCAGTCGGGCGTGGACGAAGCCGGGGCGAGCGCGCCGGTGGCGTGCAGCGTCCACTCCCCCGCGCCGTGGGGACGCGAGTGCACGGTGAGCGGGCGGTGGCCGGTTTCCTCCGGCGTCCCGGCCCACAGCTGGACCTGGACCGCGCCACTCTCCGGGAGCACCAGCGGCGTCTGCAGCGTCAGCTCTTCCAGCACCGCGAGGCCGGTCTCGTCGGCGGCTCGCACCGCAAGTTCGACCAGCGCGGTACCGGGCACGACGACCTGCCCGTGCACCACGTGCTCGGCCAGCCACGGATGCGTCCGCAGCGAAAGGCTTCCGGTGAACAGGAATCCGCCCGCGTCGGCGACCGAAACGGCGGCACCGAGCAGGGGATGGTCGAGCGAGCCGAGACCGAGACCCGCCGCGTCACCGGCGGCGTGCGTCGCGGGGAGCCAGTAGAACTCGCGCTGGAACGGGTACGTGGGCAGTTCGACCGGACGCGCGCCGTCGAACGCGGCGGCCCAGCCGACCTTGCCGCCGTCGGTGTACACGGCGGCCAGCGCGGCGACGAAGGTCTCGGGTTCGGGCCGGTCGCGGCGCAGGGCCGGGACGAACAGGCCGTCCGCGCTTTCCTGACCCGCCGCGGAAAGGACGCCGTCCGGACCGAGTTCGAGGAAGCGGGTGACGCCCGCCTCGGCCAGCGCGCCGACACCGTCCGCGAACCGCACGGCCTCGCGCACGTGCCGGACCCAGTAGGCCGGGTCGAGGATCTCGGCGGTCTCGGCGATGCGGCCGGTGACGTTCGAAACCAAGGCGATCTTCGGCGTCTGGTAGGTGACGCGGCGGGCGACGGCGGCGAACTCGTCGAGCATGCCGTCCATCAGCGCCGAGTGGAACGCGTGGGAGACAGCGAGGTTCTTGGTCCGGCGGCCCTGCTCGGTGAACACGGCGGCGACGGTCCGCACGGCGTCCTCGGTACCGGAGACGACGATCGCGCGCGGTCCGTTGACGGCCGCGATGTCCGCCCCTGTCACCAGGGCGGCGCGAACCTCGTCTTCGGTCGCTTCGATGGCGCACATCGCGCCCCCGCGCGGCAGGGCGCTCATCAGGCGGCCTCGTGCCGTGACCAGTTCGGCGGCGTCGTCCAGTGACCAGATGCCGGCGACGTGTGCCGCGGCGAGTTCACCGACGGAATGACCGATCAGGAAATCCGGGACGACGCCCCAGGATTCGACCAGGCGGTAGAGCGAGACCTCCAGCGCGAACAGCGCTGGCTGGGCGTTCCCGGTGTCGTTCAGGGCTTCGGCGTCCTCGCCGAAAACGATCTCACGCACGCCGGGCAGCAGCTCGCAGACCTCGTCGAACGCGGCGGCGAAGGCCGGATACGCCTCGTAGAGTTCGCGGCCCATGCCGAGTCGCTGCGAGCCCTGGCCGGTGAAGCACACCGCGAGGGCACCGTCGGTCGCTTCGCCGACGTTCGAATCCCCTTCCGCGACCGCCGTCAGCCCGGCGCGCAGGGTGGCCTCGTCGCGGCCGGTGACGACGGCACGGTGCTCGAAGGCGGACCGGGTCGCGGCCAGCGACCAGCCGATGTCGGCCGGGTCGCCCTCGACGTCCAGCAGCGCGCGTGCCTGGGCGCGCAACGCCGCCGGAGTACGGCCGGACAGCACCCACGGGATCACCGGCGGCGTTACGGCGTCCACTGTGGACGGCTCGACGGCGGGCGCCTGCTCCAGCAGCACATGGGAGTTGGTCCCGCTGATGCCGAACGACGAGATACCCGCCCGGCGGGTCTCCCCTTCCGGCCAAGGGCGCGCCGACGCCAGCAGTTCGATCGTTCCCGGCGACCAGTCGACCTGCGGGCTCGGCGCGTCGATGTGCAGGCTCGCGGGCAGGATTCCGTTGCGCAGGGCCAAGACCATCTTGATGATCCCGGCGACCCCCGCCGCGGCCTGGGTGTGGCCGATGTTCGTCTTCACCGAACCGAGCAGCAACGGCCCCCGCTCGCCGCGGTCGCGACCGTAGGTGGCCTGCAGGGCTTGGACCTCGATCGGGTCGCCCAGCGTCGTCCCGGTGCCGTGCGCCTCGACGACGTCGACGTCCTTCGTGGACAGACGAGCGTCGGCGAGCGCCTGGCGGATGACGCGCTGCTGCGAAGGACCGTTGGGGGCGGTGAGGCCGTTGGAAGCGCCGTCCTGGTTGACCGCGGAGCCGCGCACGACGGCCAAAACCGGGTGGCCGTTGCGCTGGGCGTCGGACAGCCGCTCCAGCACGATCATGCCGGCGCCCTCGCCCCACGCGGTGCCGTCGGCCCCGGCGGCGAACGCCTTGACCAGGCCATCGCGGGCGAGACCGCGCTGGCGGGAGAACTCGATGAACGCGTCCGGGCTCGCCATCACGGTGGCACCGCCCGAAAGCGCGAGGTCGCACTCCCCCGCTCGCAAGGCGCGGACGGCGAGGTGGAGCGTGACCAGGGACGCCGAGCAAGCCGTGTCGACGGTGACCGACGGGCCTTCCAGCCCGAGGACGTAGGAGATCCGTCCGGAAAGGACACTGCCGGAGATCCCGGTGCCGAGGTAGCCCTCGACGCCTTCGACGCCCTTGGGCAGGTCGCGGCCGTAGTCCTGGCCGTTGGTGCCGACGAAGACCCCGGCGCGGCTGCCGGACAGCGACGCGGGATCGATCCCGCCGCGCTCCAGCGCCTCCCACGACGTCTCCAGCAGCAGCCGTTGCTGCGGGTCCATCGAGACGGCCTCGCGCGGCGAGATGCCGAAGAACTCGGGGTCGAATTCCCCGGCGCCGTCGACGAAACCGCCTCGGTCGACGTAGCTGGTGCCGAGGTGGTCCGGATCCGGGTCGACGAGCGCGCCGACGTCCCAGCCGCGGTCGTCGGGGAACCCGGTGATCCCGTGGTCCCCGGCGGTCAGCAGTTCCCAGAACCGCTCCGGCGACCGGACGCCGCCCGGGAAGCGGCAGCCCATGCCGACGATGGCGATCGGTTCGGCGGCGCGGTCTTCCAGCGCGGCGAGCCTGCCGCGCGTGCGCTGCAGTTCGCCGGTGACTCGCGTCAGGTAGTCGCGAAGCTTGTCGTTCTCACCCACGGTGTCCCCACTCATCGGTCGAGGTCGCGTGCACTCGGGCTCAAGCACCGAGTTGCTGGTCAATGAAGGCGAAGAGTTCGTCGTCCGAAGACGGCGTGAAGCCGGGCCCGTCCAGGCGCTCGGCGAGCTTCCGCAGCCGATCGCCCGCCCTGGCGTGCTCGTCGCCGCCGGGATCGAGGCGGCCCAGCGCGGCTTCCAGCCCGTCGAGCAGGTCGTCGACGTCAGCGGTGTCAGCACTGTCGGCGCCGTCCGCCGCGGCGAGTTCGTGCCAGAGGTAGGCGGCGAGGGCCTGCGGGGTCGGATGGTCGAAGACGAGCGTCGCGGGCACGGCGAGGCCGGTCGCGGCGTCGAGGCGGTTGCGCAGTTCGACCGCGGTGAGCGAGTCGAACCCGAGTTCGGTGAACGCGCGGTCCGGTCCGATCGCCGACGTGTCCGGATGGCCGAGCACGCGGGCCACGGTCTCGCGGGCGACCTTCAGCAGCAGCCGTCGCTGTTCGGGCTCGATCAGCCCGGCCAACTGGGACCGCAGATCCGCCACCGGCGCTTCGGCCGCCGCGGTTTCCGGCCGGGGAAGTTCGGCGAGCATCGGAGCGGTACGGAAGTCCTCGAAGAACGACGGCCAGTCGAAGTCCGCGACGGTGACACAGGTGTCGTCCGCGGCGATCGCCCGGACGAACTCCTCCGCCGCGGCCTCCGGCGTCATCGGGCGCAAACCCTTGCGACGGACGGCTTCGTCGACGTCCTCGGCCATCCCGCCCTCGGCCCACGGGCCCCAGGCGATCGACAGCGCCTTGACGCCCTCGGCCCGCCACTGGGCCGCGAGCGCGTCGAGTTCCGCGTTCGCGGCGGCGTAAGCGGCCTGGCCCCCGTTGCCGAGCACCCCGGCGACCGAGGAGAACAGCACCAGCGCGTCGAGGTCTTCCGTGAGTTCGCGCAGGTTCCGCGCGCCGGTCACCTTGGGCCGGGCGACGGCTTCGAACCGCTCCGGGGTCGCGTCGTCGAGCAGGGCGTCGTCGAGGACACCGGCGGTGTGCACGACCACGCGCAGGTCCTCCAGTCCGGTGACCACTGTGGACAGTGCGTCGCGGTCGGCGGCGTCGCAGGCATGGATGCCGACGCGGGCGCCGAGACCTTCCAGCCGTTCGCGCAGTTCCGCCGCGCCCGGCGCGTCCTCGCCACGGCGCGAAAGGAGCACGACGTGATCCGTCCCGGCGCGGATCAGCCGTTCGGCCACGAGCGCGCCCAGCGCCCCGGTACCGCCGGTGACCAGCGCGGTGCCGGAAGTCGTCCATTCCTTGGCCGGCACCGGAGCGGCGGGGACGAACCGGCGGGCGAAGATCCCGTCTTCCCGGATGGCGACCTCGTCTTCCGGACCGCCGAGCACTTCGCGCAGCCGGGCTACCACGCCGTCGTCCGGCTGATCGGGCAGCGTCACGGAGCCGCCCCAGCGGCGGGGCTGTTCGATCGCCGCCACCCTCGCGACGGCGGCGACGCCGGGATCGCCGGTGGCGCACCAGACCTTCGCCGGGGTGTCCCGCAGGAGCGCGGCGAGCGCGGCGCCGTCCTCCGGGAAGGCGAGGACCGGCCCGGTGTCGGGCACTTCCGTGACCAGGGGTGCGTCGAGCGCCTTCGCGGCGGCTTCGGCCCAAGCGCTGGATTCGGGGGCATAGACGGTCCACGCTTCCGACGTCTGCACTGGTTCGATCGGGCGCCACACGACCTCGTAACGCCGGGCCGGGGGCGTGCTCCGATCGGCGGCGGCGAGCCAGAAGCGGTCGCGCCGGAAGGGATACGTCGGCAAGTCGACACGGGTGCCGCCGCCGAGGATCCCGGCCCAGTCGAGCCGGACCCCGGCGGTGAACAACCTCGCTCGCGCCAGGTCGGCGGCGGCCGCCTCGTCGCGGTCTTTCCGTTGCGTGGCGATGAAAGTGCCGTCGCTGACGCAGTCCGCGCCGAGCGCGGTCAGCGAAGCGTCCGGGCCGATCTCGACGAAACGCCGGACGCCGCGCGCGTGCAGGGTCGCGATGCCCTCGGCGAAACGGACGGGCTCGCGCACCTGCCGTACCCAGTACTCCGGGTCGCGAACGTCCCCGGAGGCGAGCGGGATCCGGGGTTCGGCATACGTCACGCTCTCGGCGACCTCGCGGAAGTCGTCGAGCATCCCGTCCATCATCGCGGAGTGGAAGGCGTGGCTGACCGAAAGCCGTTTGGTGCGGCGGCCCGGGAAGGCTTCGAGCAGGGCGGTGACCGCGGCTTCCTCGCCGGAGAGCACGACGGACGACGGACCGTTGATCGCGGCGATGCTGACGCCGGCGGGCAGGTCCAGTTCGGCTTCGGTGGCCTGCAGCGCGACCATCACCCCGCAGGAAGGCTGGGCCTGCATCAATCGGCCGCGTGCGGCGACCAGCCGGGCGGTGTCGTCGAGCGACCACACGCCGGCGAGGTACGCGGCGGTGAGTTCGCCGATCGAATGTCCGAGCAGGAAGTCGGGTTCGACGCCCCAGGAGCGCACCAGCTCGGCCATCGCGACCTCGAAGGCGAACAACGCGGGCTGCGCCACGTCGGTCCGGTCGATCCTCGTCTGGTCTTCGCAGGACAGGATTTCGGCGAGTGTGAAGCCGGTGTGCGCGTCGAGCCGTTTCGCGACGCGGGCGAAAGCCTCACCGAAGGCGGGGAACGCCGAGGAAAGCGCGGTGCCCATCGCGAGCCGCTGCGCGCCTTGCCCGGTGCACAGGAACGCCAGTTTGCCGCTGCCCGCGCGGCCGGTGACGACGCCGGGCGCGGACTCGCCGCGGGCCAAGGCGCCGAGTCCGGCGAGGAGTTCTTCTTCATCGGCACCGGTGACGACCGCGCGGTACGGCAGCGCGGCCCTTCCGGTGGCCAGCGACCAAGCGAGGTCGGCGGGGTCTCCCCCGGTCTGGCGCAGCCGGTCCGCCAGCTCGGGCAGCGTGGCCTCGGACCGCGCGGACAGCACCCACGGGACCCGGGCTCGCGGGAGGTACTCGACCGCGGGCGCCGGTTCCGGGGCCTGGCGGAGGATGACGTGCGAATTGGTGCCGCTGATCCCGAACGACGACACGGCGGCCGCGCGCGGGCGGCCGGTCTCGGGCCAGGGCCGGTGCTCGGTGAGGAGTTCGACCGCACCGGAATCCCAGGCGACGTGCGGGGACGGCGCGTCGGCGTGCAGCGTGCGCGGCAGTTCGCCGCGGCGCAGCGCCTCGACCATCTTGATGATCCCGGCGACCCCCGCCGCGGCCTGCGTGTGACCGAGGTTCGACTTGACCGAACCGAGGTACAGCGGGACCTCGCGGTCGCGGCCGTAGGTGGCGAGCAGGGTGTCGGCCTCGATCGGGTCGCCGAGTTTCGTGCCCGTGCCGTGCGCTTCGACGACGTCGATGTCCGAAGTGGACAGACCGGCGCCTGCCAGCGCGGCGCGGATCACGCGTTGCTGCGATGGGCCGTTCGGCGCGGTGAGGCCGTTGGACGCGCCGTCGGAGTTGACCGCGGAGCCTTGGACGACGGCGAGCACCCGGTGGCCGTTCCGGACGGCGTCGGACAGCTTCTCCAGCACCAGAACCCCGGCGCCCTCACCCCAGCCGGTGCCGTCGGCGCCCGCGCCGAACGACTTGCAGCGGCCGTCCGGGGCGAGCCCGCGCTGACGGGAGAATTCGACGAAGGTGTCCGGGACGGCCATCACGGTCGCGCCACCGGCCAGGGCGAGCGAGCACTCCCCCGCCCGCAGCGCCTGCGCGGCGAGGTGCACGGCCACCAGCGACGACGAGCAGGCCGTGTCGACCGAAACGGCCGGGCCTTCGAAGCCGAAGGTGTACGCGACACGACCGGAAAGCACGCTGCCCGCCGTGCCGGTACCGAGGAAGCCTTCGACGCCCTCGGGCAACTCGGTGACGCCGGTTCCGTAGTCGTGGTACATGATCCCGGCGAACACACCGGTCGCGCTGCCCTTCAGCGCCGAGGCGTCGAGCCCGGCGCGCTCGATCGCTTCCCAGCTGATCTGGAGCAGGAGCCGCTGCTGCGGATCCATCGCGAGCGCTTCACGCGGCGAGATGCCGAAGAACTCGGGGTCGAATTCGGCGGCCTCGTGGAGGAATCCCCCTTCCCGCGCGTAGGACGTGCCGGGATGGTCGGGATCGGGGTGGAACAGCTCGGCGAGGTTCCAGCCGCGATCGGCAGGGAACTCCGAGACCGCGTCGCGGCCGTCGGCCACCAGCTCCCACAGCGCTTCGGGCGAATCGGCCCCACCGGGGTAGCGGCATCCCATGCCGATGATCGCGACCGGTTCCCGCGCCGCTTCGGCGAGTTCGCGGTTGCGCGCGGCCAGCCTGCTGTTCTCCTTGACCGATTCCCGCAGCGCGGTCACCAGCTCTTCGGGTGTCGCCATCAGATTCTCCGGACCGGACGAGACGGGCGCAGCTCGGGCATGGCCTCATCCTGGGCGCGGGCACCGCTCCCCCCGCGCGCTCTTTGCCACCCCGGCCCCATTCCCCGGTAACCGAAGACCCACCCCCCAAGTACGTGAAGGCCCCCTTCACTGCGCTAGACGCAACGAAGGGGGCCTTCACGTACTGGGGGCGGCGGGGGCTGAAGGACGCTTTCCCCGCATCTCACGTGGGGAAAGCGCCCTTCACCGCGTCCGATGCGGGGAAAGGCCCCTTCAGCTCTGACCGGACGAAGACATCGCGCGGCTGATCAGGTCGCCCACGTCCAGGTCGTCGATGGCGTCGGCCGACACCGCGGGTGTGTCCGCAGGCAACTCGTCGGCCAGTTGCACCAACGCCTCCAGCACGCCCAGCTCACGGAGCCTGTCGAGCGACGCGCCCGCCAGGGCCCGGCGCAGACGTGCCTCGTCCGGCACCGCGACTTCGGGGAACAGCAGGGTGCCGAGGTGGACCGCGAGCGCCGCCGGGGTCGGGTGGTCGAACACCACCGTCGCCCCCAGCGGACGGCCTGCCGCGGCCGCGAGGCGGTTGCGCAGCTCGACCGACGTCAGCGAGTCGAACCCGAGGTCGGTGAACGCGTGCTCCGGATCCACCTCGCCCGCCGTGGCGAAGCCGAGTACCTGCGCGGTCTGCGTCCGGACCAGGTCTTCCAGTGCGTCCGGCGTCAGCGGACCGGCGTCAGCGACCGGGGAGGCCGTCCGCCGCACGGGGAGCCGGACGAGTCCGGTGAGCAGCGCGGGCAGCACTCCCGCCCGGGCCTGGTCGCGCAGCCCGGCCAGGTCGAGTTTGACGGGGACGGCCACCGGACCGGGAGCGAGATCGAACAGGACCGCGCCCTCCTCCGGGCTCAGGGCGCCGAAGCCGTCGCGCCGCATCCTGTCGATCAGCGCCTCGTCGAGAACGCCGCCCATCCCCTCCGCGGCCCACATCCCGTAGGCGAGCGACCGCGCGGGCAGGCCGTCGGCGTGCCGCTGCTCGGCCAGCGCGTCCAGGTAGGCGTTGGCCGCGGCGTAGTTGCCCTGTCCCGGCCCGCCGAGCACGCCGGACACCGACGAGACGAGCACGAACTCGGTCAGCGGCCGGTCGATAGTCAGTTCGTGCAGGTGGCGGGCACCGTCGGCCTTCGGGCCGAGCACGCGGTCCAGGCGTTCGGCGGTCAGCGCGGTGACGACACCGTCGTCGAGCACGCCGGCCGCGTGCACGATCCCCGACAGGCCGGGGATTCCGTCGAGCAGGGCGGCCACGGCGTCACGATCGGCGACGTCGCACGCTTCGACGCGCACCTCGGCTCCCAGTTCGCCCAGCCGGTCGGCCAGTTCTCGAGCGCCGGGGGCGGCGAGGCCGCGACGGCTGGTGAGGACCAGGCGTTCGACGCCGTGCCCGGTGACGAGCCGTTCGGCGAGTTTGGCCCCGACGCCTCCGGTGCCGCCGGTGATCAGCACCGTGCCCGCGGACTCCCAGTCCGGTTTGGGGCCGGGCTCGGCCCGGACCAGACGCGGTACCTCGGCCCGGCCGTCGCGCACCCGGACCCGGGGTTCCCCGGTCGCGAGTGCGATGTCCACATCGGACACTTCGCCGTCGAGGATGACGAACCTGCCGGGGTTTTCCGCCTGAGCGGATCGCACCAGCCCAGCGGCGGCCGCGTCGTCGAGCCCGGGTCCGGTGACCACGACCAGCCGTGAGCCGGAGAACCGGGGTTCGGCGAGGAAGCTTTGCAGGGCAGCGAGGACGGCGTGGATTCCCTCCGGGGGAACCGGCAGGACGACCACCGGTGGAACCGGTTCGGTCACCTCGTCCCACCGCGCCCACGGCACCGGCGTGGTCACCGGTGCCTCGGCCGCGATGTGCTCGACGCGGAACAGCGACCGGTCTTCCCCCGCCCGCAGTTGCTCACCGGTGACCGCGCGGACGACCAGCGAGCCGACCGACAGCACCGGCGCTCCGGCGAGATCGGTCAGGTCGACGGCGACCTCACCGGGCCCGATGAACCGCAGCCGCGCACGGACCGTTGTGGCGCCCGTCGCGTACAGGCTGACGTCGCTCCAGCTGAACGGCAGCGCGCCCGACTCCTCGCCCTCGCCGAGGAACATGCCGTGCAGGGCGGCGTCGAACAGCGCGGGATGGATACCGAAGCGGGCCGCGTCCTCCTGCGCCTCCTCCGGCAGGGAGATCTCGGCGTAGCGATCCTCACCGTGCCGCCAGGCCGCCCGCAAGCCCTGGAAGAGCGGGCTGTAGGCGAACCCTCGGTCGGCGAGGTCGTCGTAGAAGGAACCGAGGTCGATCGGCTCGAGACCGTCCGGCCACGTGAATCCCTTGGCGGGCGGTTCCGCCTCGGCCAGCAGGCCGAGCGCGTTGAGTTCCCACTCCTCGCCGGGGATCCGCGAGTGCACGGTCACCGCCGCCGCGCCGCTGACCGCGACCTGCAGTTCGATCGGCCCGCTCTCGGGAATCACGACGGGCGCGTGCAGGGTCAGTTCCACCAGGCGCGGCCGCCCGGCCTCGTCACCCGCACGGACGGCGAGTTCGGCGAGCGCCGCCCCCGGCAGCAGGACCGTGTCGTGCACGGTGTGCCCGGCGAGCCAGGGGTGGGTCGCGAGCGAAAGCCGTCCGGTGAGGACGGTGCCGTCGCCCTCCGCGAGCGAGAGCCCGGCGGCGAGCAGCGGATGTCCCGGTGAGTCCAGCCCGGCCGAGGTGAGGTCCGCGACGGGCGCGGGTTCGAGCCAGAAATGCTTGCGCTGGAAGGGATAGGTCGGCAGATCAAGGGCACGCGCGCCGGGCAGGACGCCGTCCCAGTCGACACGGACACCCTGGACGTGCAGCGTGGCGAGTGCGGTCATCGCCGTGACGGCCTCGTCCCGGCCCTTGCGGAGCAACGGAATCCCGTCGGTGAGCGCCGAGAGCACCGCGTCGGGGCCGACTTCGAGGAACTTCGTGACCCCGTCGGCGCGGAGTGTCTCGACAGCCTCGGCGAAGCGCACGGTCTCGCGCACGTGCGACACCCAGTACTCCGGGTCGGTCACGGGCGACACGAGCGGGATACGCGGCTCCGAGAACGTCAGCTCCCGCACCACCTCGGCGAAGTCGTCCAGCATCGGTTCCATCAGCACCGAATGGAACGCGTGCGAAACGTCCAGCCGCTTGGTCTTCCGGCCGCTGAACCGGGCCGCGAAAGCGAGCGTCGGCTCCTCCGCACCCGAAAGCACCAAGGACGTCGGGCCGTTCACCGCGGCCAGCGAAACACCGTCCGGCAGTTCCCCGAGTTCGTCCTCGGCCGCTTGCACGGCCACCATCACCCCGCCCTCGGGCAGGGCCTGCATCAACCTGCCGCGCGCCGTGACGAGCTTCGCCGCGTCCTCCAGCGAGAACACCCCGGCGACATGAGCCGCCGCGATCTCACCGATCGAATGCCCCGCCAGGTAGTCGGGCCGCACCCCCCACGACTCCACCAGGCGGAACAAAGCCACTTCCAGCGCGAAGATCGCGGGCTGCGCGAACTCCGTCCTCGAGAGGTCGCCGAACTCCGGCAACAGTGCGCACACCTCGTCGTAAGCCGCCGCGAACACCGGGAACGCCGCGTACAGCTCGGTTCCCATGCCGGGACGTTGCGAACCCTGGCCGGTGAACAGGAAGGCGAGCTTGCCCTGTTTGACCTTGCCGGTGATGCCGCCACCTTCGGCGATGGCTTCGAGCCCGGCACGCAAACCGTCCGCGTCCGCCCCGACGACCGCGGCCCGGCGTTCGTGCGCGGTCCGCGTCGTGGCCAGCGAATAAGCGACGTCAAGCGAGTCTGCGGAGTCCACAAGGGACAGCAAGGCTTGCGCTCGCTCGGCCAGAGCCTGGTCGGTTTTCGCCGAAAGCACCCACGGCACGACACCGTGCGAGGCGGGCTCGGCGGGCTTCTCGGCCGAGACCTGTTCCAGGACGACGTGCGCGTTGGTCCCGCTGATCCCGAAGGACGACACCCCGGCGCGCCGGGGCCTGCCGGTTCCGGGCCACTCGCGCGGCTCGGTGAGCAGTTCCACCGCCCCGGCGTCCCAGTCGACCTCGGCCGACAACTCCGCCGCGTGCAGGCTGCGCGGCAGCACACCCCGCCGCATCGCCTCGACCATCTTGATGATCCCGGCGACCCCGGCCGCGGCCTGCGTGTGACCGAGGTTCGACTTGACCGAACCGAACCACAGCGGCTCGTCCCGTTCGGCGCCGTAGGTCGCGATGAGCGCCTGTGCCTCGATGGGGTCGCCCAGCCTCGTACCGGTGCCGTGTGCCTCGACCGCGTCGATGTCCGAAGTGGACAGACCGGCGTCGGCGAGCGCCGCGCGGATCACGCGCTGCTGCGAAGGACCGTTCGGCGCGGTGAGACCGTTGGACGCGCCGTCCTGGTTGACCGCCGAACCGCGGACCACGGCCAGGACCGGATGCCCGTTGCGGCGGGCGTCCGAAAGCCGCTCCAGCACGAGGACGCCGGCGCCTTCCGACCAGCCGGTGCCGTCGGCGTCCTGCGAGAAGGACTTGCAGCGGCCGTCCGGGGAAAGTCCGCGCTGGCGGGAGAAGTCGAGGAACGTCTCCGGCGTCGCCATCACGGTGACCCCGCCGGCGAGCGCCATGTCGCACTCTCCCGCCCGCAGCGACCGGGCGGCCAGGTGCAGGGCGACCAGCGACGACGAACACGCCGTGTCGACCGACACCGCCGGGCCCTCCAGCCCGAGGGTGTAGGCGATCCGCCCGGACAGCACGCTGGCCGAGGTGCCGGTCCCGAGGAACCCGGCGACACTGTCGGGGACGCTGGCCAGTTTCGCGGCGTAGTCGTAGTACATGATCCCGGCGAACACACCGGTGGCGCTGCCCTTCAGTGAGGCCGGGTCGAGCCGGGCGCGTTCGAAGGCCTCCCAGCTGATCTCGAGCAGGAGACGCTGCTGCGGGTCCATCGCGAGGGCTTCGCGGGGCGCGATCCCGAAGAACTCGGGGTCGAATTCGCCCGCGTCGTGCAGGAATCCGCCGTGCCGCGTATAGGTCTTGCCGGGCAGGCCGGGTTCGGGATCGTAAATGCCGTCGACGTCCCAGCCGCGGCGGCCGGGGAACGGCGAGATCGCGTCGGTCCCCGCGGCCACGAGGTCCCAGAGATCCTCGGGCGACCGGACGCCGCCGGGGTAACGGCAGCTCATCGCGACGATCGCGATCGGCTCGTCGGCGGCGCCACGCCGGGTCACCACCGGGCGGACCGGTTCCGGGGCGCCGAGCAGTTCGGTGCCGAGGAACGCGGCCACCGCGGCCGGGCTCGGGTGGTCGAAGACGAGGGTCGCGGGCAGCCGCAGGCCGGTCTCGGAGGTGAGCTCGTTGCGCAGTTCGACGGCGGTCAGGGAGTCGAAACCCAGTTCGGTGAACGGTCGCGACGCCTCCACCGTGTCCGCGCCCGCCCTGCCGAGGACGGCCGCGACGCGGGCCCGCACCAGGTCCACCAGCAAGGCTTCACGGTCGCCCTCGGGCAGCCCGGCGAGCCGTCCGGCCAGTCCGGTGTCGGTGCGGCGGGCGGCTTCGCGGCGAGTGCGGACGCGGACCAGCCCGCGCAGCAGGGGCGGTACCCCGGCGTTCCGCACGGTCGCGAGGTCGAGCCGCACCGGGACGAGGACGGCGCCGCCGTCGGCCACCGCGGCGTCGAACAGCGCGAGGCCCTCTTCCTGTTCGAGGGCGCCGAAGCCGTCCCGGCCGATCCGGTCCCGGTCGGTGCCGCTCAGCGCGGCACCCATGCCGTCCCGCCACAGGCCCCAGGCGAGCGATTGAGCGGGCTTCCCGTCGGCCCGGCGCTGCCTTGCGAGCGCGTCCAGGGCGGCGTTCGCGGCCGAGTAGGCCGCCTGCCCCGGCGAGCCGAACACCCCGGCGATCGACGAGAACAGCACGAAGAAATCGAGGTCGCCGGCGAGTTCGTCGAGGACGTGCGCGGCGGTGGCCTTCGCCCGGAACACCGCGGCGACCCGCTCGGGAGTGAGCGAAGTGAGGACGCCGTCGTCGAGGACCCCCGCCGCGTGGACGATCCCGGTGACCGGCGGTTCGGCCCGGTCCAGCAGGTCGCGCACCTGATCGCGATCGGCGACGTCGCAGGCCTCGATCCGGGCCCCGAGTTCCTCGGCGAGTTCCTTCGCGCCGGGCGCCGCCTCACCGCGGCGGCTGACCAGCAGCAGATGCCGGACGCCGTGCTCGGCGACCAGATGCCGGGCGAGACGGGCGCCGAGCCCGCCGGTACCGCCGGTGATCAGGACCGTACCGGAAGTGTCTAATGTGGACTCACCGGCCCCGGCCCTGGCGAGACGTGGCGCGGACAGGACCCCGTCGAGCGCGTGCACTTCGGGTTCGCCGGTGGCGAGCGCGGCGTCGATGTCCGCGCGGGTACCGCGGACCAGGACGATCCGCCCCGGATGCTCGGCCTGCGCGGTCCGGACCAGGCCTTCGACAGCGCCTTCGCGCCCGGTCAGCACCACGAGCGGGCCGGGCTCGTCCGTGGCCAGGAAGTCTTGCAGCGCGGAGAGAGTGGCGTCGAGCGAATCGGCTTCCAGGACCCCGGCGGGCGTGACGTCCGAGGAACCAGCGGGAAGCAGGACGTCTTCGAGACGATAGAGGCCGTCCTGCACCGAACTGGGGGCCGTCACGGCGCGGACGTTCAGCCCGCCGATCGTGGCGACCGGCGCGCCGGTGCCGTCGGCGAGGTCGAACTCGAACGAGCCGTCGGCGCCCGGCCGCGCGTGCACGCGCAGTTCGGTCGCGCCCCGCGCGTGCAGCACGACGTCGCGCCAGGCGAACGGCACCGCTCCCCGGTCTTCGCCGAGGACCGCGGTGGCCTGGAGCGCGGCGTCCAGCAGTGCCGGATGCAGGCCGAACTTCGCCGCCTGATCGGGATCCGGCAGGGCGACCTCGGCGAAGACCTCGCCGCCGCGACGCCAGACCTTGCGCAGGCCGCGGAACATCGGCCCGTAGGCCAGCCCGGCGGCGGCGAGCCGGTCGTAGGCGTCATCGAGGTCCACGGACTCGACGTTCTCCGGCGGCCAGGCCATGTCCACTGTGGACATCGGCGGCGTGCCGAGGAAGCCGGTGGCGTGGGTGGTCCACGGATGCTCCGGCAACCGCGAGTGGATCGACACCGGGCGGCGACCGTGCTCGTCGGCGGCGCCCGCGACGACCTGGACCTCCGGCGTGGCACCGGGTTCGAGGACGAGCGGTTCTTGCAGGATCAGCTCTTCCACGCCCGCGCAGCCCGCTTCGTCACCCGCGCGGACGGCGAGTTCGGCGAACGCGGTGCCGGGCACGAGCACACGGCCCGCGACGACGTGATCGGCCAGCCACGGATGCCGGTCGAGCGAAAGGCGCCCGGTGAGCAGGACGCCGTCGTCAGTGGCCACGGACACCGCCGCGCCGAGGAGCGGATGGTCGGCGGCGGCGAGCCCGGCCGCCGTGACGTCGGCGTCGCTTTCCTGGCCGAGCCAGAAGTACTCGTGCTGGAAGGCGTAGGTCGGCAGTTCGGTGAACCGCCCGCTGCCGTCGAGGTAGGCGGACCAGTCGACGGCGACACCGCGCGTGTGCAGGGCGCCGAGCGCGGTGACCAGCTGCCGGGGTTCGTCGTGACCACGGCGCAGTGCGGGAACTCCGCCGTCGACCAGTGCGCTGAGCACCGCGTCCGGCCCGAGTTCGAGGAACTTCGTGACCCCGGTGGCCGTCAAGCTCTGGACCGCGTCGGAGAACCGCACGGTCTCGCGGACATGGGCGACCCAGTAGGCCGGGTCGGTCACGGGCGACATCATCGCGATACGCGGCTCCGAGAACGTCAGCTCCCGCACCACCGCGGCGAAGTCGTCCAGCATCGGTTCCATCAGCACCGAATGGAACGCGTGCGAAACGTCCAGGCGTTTGGTCTTCCGGCCGCTGAACCGGGCCGCGAAGGCCAGCGTCGGTTCCTCGGCGCCGGACAGCACCACCGACGACGGACCGTTCACCGCGGCCAGCGAAACACCGTCGGGCAGCTCTCCGAGTTCGTCTTCGGACGCCTGCACCGCGACCATGACGCCGCCCTCGGGAAGGGCCTGCATCAACCGGCCGCGCGCGACGACGAGTTTCGCCGCGTCTTCCAGCGACAGCACGCCCGCCACGTGGGCCGCGGCGATCTCACCGATCGAATGCCCCGCCAGGAAATCGGGCCGCACCCCCCACGACTCCACCAACCGGAACAACGCCACTTCCAGCGCGAAGATCGCGGGCTGCGCGAACTCCGTCCTCGAGAGGTCGCCGAACTCCGGCAACAGTGCGCACACCTCGTCGTAAGCCGCCGCGAACACCGGGAACGCCGCGTACAGCTCGGTTCCCATGCCGGGGCGCTGCGAACCCTGACCGGTGAACAGGAAGGCCAGTCCGCCTTCGGTGACCTTGCCGGTGACACCGCCGCCACCGGCCACTTCGGACAGACCCGCCGAGAGGGTCTCCCAGTCCGTGCCCGTGACGACGGCCCGGTACGGCAGCGCCGCCCGGGTGGTCAGCGTGTGGGCGACGTCGATCGGCGCTGTCGTTCCCGCGGCCGACAACAGGCGAGAAGCCTGGGCGGCCAGCGCCGGTTCGGTCGCCGCGGAAAGCAGCAGCGGCACGACGGCGGGCGCGTCCCGCACGGCGGCGGTTTCCGTCGCGGGGGCCTGCTCCAGCACGACGTGCGCATTGGTGCCGCTGATGCCGAACGACGACACCGCCGCAGACCGGGGGTGGCCGGTCTCGGGCCACAGCGTGCTTTCGGTCAGCAGCGAGACCGGTCCGGCGGACCAGTCGACCTCACGGCTGGGTGTGCCGACGTTCAGCGTCGGCGGCAGGACGCCGTGCCGCATCGCCTCGACCATCTTGATGATCCCGGCGACCCCGGCCGCGGCCTGCGCGTGGCCGAAGTTCGACTTGACCGAGCCCAGGAACAGCGGGCGATCGCGGTCGCGGCCGTAGGTGGCCATCAGCGCCTCGGCCTCGATCGGGTCGCCCAGTCTGGTCCCGGTGCCGTGCGCCTCGATCGCGTCGATGTCCGAAGTGGACAGTCGAGCGTCGGCCAGCGCGGCGCGGATCACGCGTTGCTGCGACGGGCCGTTCGGCGCGGTGAGCCCGTTGGACGCGCCGTCGGAGTTCACCGCGGAACCCCGTACTACGGCGAGGATCCGATGACCGTTGCGCTGGGCGTCGGAGAGCTTCTCCAGTACGAGCATCCCGACGCCTTCGGCCCAGGCAGTGCCGTCGGCGTCGTCGGAGAACGACTTGCAGCGCCCGTCCGGGGCCAGGCCGCGCTGACGGGCGAAGTCGACGAAGATCCCCGGCGAGGCCATCAGGTTGACGCCGCCGGCCAGCGCCAGGGTGCACTCCCCCGCGCGCAGGCCGCGCACCGCGGCGTGCACCGCGACCAGGGACGACGAGCACGCCGTGTCGATCGACACCGCCGGGCCCTCCAGTCCGAGCTGGTAGGCGATCCGTCCGGAGTGGACACTGCAGGTGGTGCCGGTGAGCAGGTAGCCATCCACCGTGTCACCCGGATTGTGCAGCCGTGGCCCGTATTCCTGCGCGGAAACACCGACATAGACACCGGTGGGGCTGCCGCGCAGCGCGGCCGGGTCGAGACCGGACCGTTCGACGGCCTCCCAGCCGACCTCCAGCAGCAACCGCTGCTGAGGTTCCATCGCCAGCGCCTCGCGCGGTGAGATCCCGAAGAACTCGGCGTCGAATCCGGCGGCGCCGGGCAGGAAACCGCCGGTGCGCACATAGGTGGTGCCGCGGTGGTCGGGGTCGTCGTCGAACAGGCCGGAGGTGTCCCAGCCGCGATCGGCCGGGAACTCGCCGATGCCCTCGCGGCCGGAATCGACCAGGTCCCACAGCGCGGCGGGCGTGTCGGCCCCGCCGGGGAACCGGCAGGCCATGCCGACGATCGCGACCGGCTCGTGCCGTCCGTCCTCGGCGTCGCGCAGCCGTTCGCGGGTCCGGTGCAGATCCCCGGTCACTCGCTTGAGCAGGTCGAGAAGCTTCTCTTGGTCCGCCATCACACCCTCGCTGGTCAGAAGATCTCGTCGGTGAGGAAGTCGAAGACCTTGTCGACAGCGGCGTCGAAGAGCAGGTCGTCGAACTCGTCGTCCTTGTCTCCGGCCGCGTAGGCCAGCAGCAGCTTCTTCAGCGGCTTGGCGACCTTCTTCCGGTCTTCGGTGTCCAGGTCGCTCAAGCGCTCACTCAGCCGCTCGATGTCGGCGAGCACCTTGGCGACCGCTTTCTTGTCCGCCATCAGGAAATCCCCAGTTCGGTGGCCAGGAAGTCGACGACTTCGTCCGCGGTCGCGTCTTCGAGGCGCCCGCCGACGTCCGTTCCCGGCGTGATGCCGTCGAGCAGGGCCCGCAGCCGTCCGGCGACCGCCGTGCGGCCGTCGTCGTCGACCCCGATCAGGCGCGCCTCGAGCGCGTCGAGTTCGGCCAGCACCGCGTCGGCCGCGCTGAGCGACGGCGGGGCCAGTTCGGTCAGCAGGTGCCCGGCGAGCGTGGCGACGGTCGGATGGTCGAACACCGCGGTGGCCGACAGGCGCAGCCCGGTGACGGTGTTGATCCGGTTGCGCAGTTCCACCGATGTCAGCGAGTCGAACCCGAGGTCCTTGAACGCGCGCGCCGGATCGATCATGCCGCCCGCTTCGTGGCCGAGGACGGCGGCGGCGTTGTGCCGCACCAAATCGATCAGCAGGGCCGAACGTTCTTCGTCCGGCAGTGCCGTGAGCCGCTCGCCGAGGCCGGCGCCACCCGTCGTCGCGGGTCCCGCGACGCGCCGGGTGGCGACCTTCGCGAGGCCACGCAGCACCGGCGCCACCTCGGTGGTCCTGGCGTGGGCGCGCAGCGCGGCCCGGTCCAGTTCGATCGGCAGGACGGCGGTGAACCCGCCGTCGAGAGCGGCGTCGAACAGGGCGAGCCCGGACTCCGCGGTCAGCGGCGGAAGTCCTTCGCGGGCCATGCGGTCGACGTCGTTCTCGGCCAGCCCGCTGCCCATTCCCTCACGCCACAGGCCCCACGCGAGCGAGACGGCGGGCAAGCCTTGTGCGCGGCGTCGAGCGGCCAGCGCGTCCAGGAACGTGTTCGCGGCCGCGTAGGAAGCCTGCCCCGCGGAACCGACGATCCCCGACACCGAGGAGTAGAGCGCGAACAGCGCGAGGTCGTGGCCGCGGGTCAGCTCGTGCAGATACCAGGCCGCGTCCACCTTGGGGCGCAACACTTTCGCGAGCCTTTCGGGGTTCAGCCCGGTGAGCACGCCGTCGTCGAGGACGCCCGCGGTGTGCACGACGCCGGTCAGCTCGACGCCGTCCAGCAGTGCGGCGAGCGCGTCCCGGTCCGCGACGTCGCAGGCGGCGATCCGGACTTCGGCGCCCAGCCCGGTCAGCTCGGCGTCGAGTTCGCCCGCGCCCGGCGCGTCCGGGCCGCGGCGGCTGGTGAGCAGCAGTTTGCGGACTCCGTGCGTGGTCACGAGATGCCGGGCGACGAGCGCCCCGAGTCCGCCGGTACCCCCGGTGACGAGCACCGGCCGGTCCGGATCCAGCGCCCGCGGCACGGTCAGCGCGACCTTGCCGATGTGCCGGGCCTGGCTGACGAACCGGAACGCGTCCGGCGCGTGCCGGACGTCCCAGGTCCGCACCGGCAGCGGGGTGAGCGCGCCCTTGTCGACCAGCGTGAGCAACTCGGCCCAGATCTCGGCGGTGCGCGCCCGGCCCGCTTCGATCAGGTCGAAGGCCCGGTAGGCGACGTTTTCGGGCGCGCGGACGTCGGTCTTGCCCATTTCGAGGAACCGGCCGCCGGCCGCGGTCACGCCGAGGGAGGCGTCGACGAATTCGCCCGCGAGGGAGTTGAGCACGACGTCGACACCGCGTCCGCCGGTGGCCGTCAGGAAGTCGGCGGCGAAATCGAGGGTCCGCGAGGACGCGATGTGGTCGTCAGGCAGCCCGGCGGCGCGCAGGACGTGCTGCTTGCCCTCGCTCGCGGTGCCGAACACCTCCGCCCCCAGGTGCCGTGCGAGCTGGGTCGCGGCCATCCCGACCCCGCCCGCCGCGGAGTGGATCAGGATCGACTCGCCCGCCTTGAGCCCGGCGAGGTCGACGAGAGCGTAGTAGGCGGTCAGGAAGACCAGCGGCACGGTAGCGGCCTGCTCGTCGGTCCAGCCGTCCGGGATCCGGGTCAGGAACGGGCGCTCGCCGACGGCGACCGGGCCGATGCCGCCGTGCACCATGCCCATCACGCGGTCGCCCGGCGCCAGATCGGTCACCGCGGCTCCGGTGGCCAGCACTGTCCCGGCGACCTCGCAGCCCAGCGGCCCGGCCTCACCCGGGTACATGCCCAGAACGTTGAGGACGTCGCGGAAGTTCAGCCCGGCCGCCCGGACGACGATGCGGACGTCGTCCGGTCCGAGGCCCGGCTCGTCGATCGCGGTCAGGGCGAGGTTTTCGACGGTCCCCTCGCCGGATTTGTCGAGCCGCCATGGCCCGGCGGGCGGTAGCAGGACCCCCGCGCCCGCCTCGGCGATCCGCGGGACGAGCGGAACGCCGTCGCGCACCGCGACCTGCGGTTCCCCGGTCGCCACGGCCATCGGCACGTCTTCGAGCGCGGCGTCGACGAGGACGAAGCGGCCCTGATGTTCGGCCTGGGCGCTGCGCACCAGGCCCCAGATCGAGGCGGCCGCCGGATCCGCGGCATCGGGTCCCGCCGCGTGTCGCGTGTGGACGACCAAAGTGGACTCTTCCCGCGTCACCCAGTCCTGGAGCACTTCCAGCACACGGGCGCCGAGCTCGTGCGCCGAGGTGACCGGGTCACCTTCGGACCTCAGCGACAGCACGGTGGGCTTGCCCGGGACGACCTCCGGATACGTCGTGCACGCCACCGGTTCCGCGGCCGCGACCGGCGTCCAGTCCACGGTGAACAGCCCGGCGGGGAGTTCCCGGCCACGCTCGGACGGACGGCGGACGGTCAGCGAGCCGACGCTGAGCACTTCGGCGCCCGACGGATCGACGGCGACCAGCGACACGGTGTCCGCCGCGTGGAAGGTGATCCGCAGCCGCAGCGCTGTCGCACCGCTCGCCCGCAGGCGGACGTCCGACCAGGAGAACGGCAGTCCACCGGCGGACTCCGCCGACTCGCGGAAGAACATCGCGTGCAGCCCGGCGTCCAGCAGGGCCGGGTGGATGCCGAAACCGCCGCCTCCGTCCTCGACGTCGGCGGGAAGCGCGACTTCGGCGTGGACGTCGTCGCCGTCCACCCACACCGCCTGGAGGCCGCGGAACACGCCTTCGTAGCCGAATCCGGGCAGGTCGTCGTAGAAGCCTTCCAGGGAGGGGGATTCTCCCGGCGGTGGCCACGCGACAGCTGTCGGGACGGCACCGGTGTCAGGGACGAGAGTGCCCTTGGCGTGGCTGGTCCACTCCTCGCCGTGCTCCGGTCGCGAGTGGACGGTGACCGCGCGACGGCGGTCGTCGTCCGCGGCGGCCACCACCACCTGCACTTCGACCGGGGCCGCGAGGACGAGCGGCGCGCCCAAGGTCAGCTCCTCCACGCAGCCGCAGCCGGTCTCGGCTCCGGCGTGCAGGGCCAGTTCGAGGAAACCGGTGCCGGGGAACAGGATGTCGTCGCCGACCCGGTGCCCGCTCAGCCACGGCTGCTCGGCCACCGAGAGCCGGGCGGTGAAAACGGTGTCGCCGCCGGGGACCGGGACCACCGCCCCGAGGAGCGGGTGCCCGGCGTCGCGCAGGCCGAGCCCGCGCGCGTCCTTCCCCGGACCGGGGGTGAGCCAGTAGCGCGATCGCTGGAACGGGTAGGTCGGCAGAGCGATCCGGCGCCCGCCCGGGACTAGAGCCGCGAAGTCGACGTCGACCCCGCGTACGTGGGCGGTGCCCAGGGCCGTCAGGATTTCGGGCACCTCGGGCCGGTCACGGCGGAGCAGCGGCCGGGCGACGCCGTCGTCGACCAGCGCCGAGAGCACGCCGTCCGGGCCCAGTTCCAGGTACGTGCCGCAGCCGTTGTCCCGCAGCACGCGCAGCGCGTCGGCGAAGCGGACGGTGGCCTCGACGTGGCGGATCCAGTACTCGGCCGCGTCGTGCCCGCCGATCTCGCCGGTGACCGTCGAGACGATCGGCAGGTTCGCGGGGTGGTACTCGGCGAGCCGCGCGATCCGGGCGAAGTCGTCGAGCATGTCCCGCATCAACGGCGAGTGGAAGGCATGACTGACGTTGAGCCACTTGACCTTGCCGTCGAATCCGGCGATCGCCGCTTCCAGCGTCGCACGCGCGCCGGACAGCACGACGGCTTCCCCGCCGTTGACCGCGGCGATCCCGGCGCTGCTCTCGTATCCGGTCAGCAGCGCGCGGGCCTTTTCTTCCGTGGCACGGAGGGAGACCATCGCGCCGCCCTCGGGCAGCTCGCGCATGAGCCTGCCGCGAGCGGTCACCAGCATCGCCGCGTCGGACAGCGACAGGACGCCCGCGACGTGCGCGGCCGCGAACTCGCCGACCGAATGCCCGCACAGGTAGGCCGGGACGACGCCCCAGGACTCCAGCAGCCGGAACAGGGCGACCTCGACGGCGAACAGCGCGGGCTGCGCGTAGTCGGTGCGGTCCAGCAGCGCCGGGTCCGCCCCGCCGAACACCACGTCCCGCAGCGGAGGATCGAGCTGCAGGTCCACGTGGGCACAGACCTCGTCAAAGGCCTCGGCGTAGACGTCGTAGGTGTCGTAGAGCCCCCGGCCCATCGCGATCCGCTGGGCGCCCTGTCCGGTGAACAGGTAAGCGAGTTCGGCGGGCTCTTGGAGCGGGCCACCGCGCAGCACTCGCTCGTCGAAAGCGGTCAGGGCCTCGGTCAGGCCGGTGGCGTCCGGTGCCAGGACGAAGGCACGTTCGGCCAGCGTCGCCCGGGTCTTGGCGAGCGAGAAGACCAGGTCCGAGGGGTTCGCTTCGACGGCGGCGAGCTGCTTCGCGCGGGCACGCAACGCGTCCGGATCAGCGGCCGAGAACGCGACCGCGATCGGCGACGGCACCTCGGGTGCGGGCGCTTCGGACGCGGCGGGCGCCGGTTCTTCGAGGATCAGATGGGCGTTGGTGCCGGAGATGCCGAACGACGAGACGGCGGCCCGGCGCGGTTCCTCACCGCGGGGCCATTCCACCGGCTCGGCCAGCAGCGAAACCGCGCCTGCGGACCAGTCGACCGCCGGTGTCGGGTCGGCGCCGTGCAGGGTGCGGGGCAGCCGGTCGTGCCGCAGCGCCATGATCATCTTGATCACCCCGGCCGCTCCGGCGGCCGCCTGCGCGTGCCCGATGTTGGCCTTCACCGAACCCAGCCACAGCGGGGTTTCCCGGTCCTTGCCGTAGGTCGAAAGCAGTGCTTGCGCCTCGATCGGGTCGCCGAGGGTGGTCCCCGTGCCGTGCGCCTCGACAGCGTCCACAGTGGACGCGGCGATCCCGGCGTCGGCCAGCGCGGCGCGGATCACCCGTTGCTGGGACGGACCGTTGGGCGCGGTGAGCCCGTTCGACGCGCCGTCGGAGTTGACCGCGCTGCCGCGGATCACCGCGAGCACCGGATGCCCGTGGCGTTCGGCGTCGGAAAGCCTTTCCAGGACGAACATCCCGGCGCCTTCGGCCCACGCCGTACCGTCCGCAGCCGCCGAGAACGGCTTGCAGCGCCCGTCCGGCGCCAGGCCGCGCTGATGCGAGAAGGCCACGAAAGGACCGGGCGTACCGAGCACGGCCACCCCGCCGGCGAGCGCGAGCGTGCATTCACCGTTCCGCAGTGCGCGGACCGCGAGATGGAGGGCGACCAGCGAACCGGAACAGGCGGTGTCGACGGTCAGCGCTGGCCCTTGCAGGCCGAGGGTGTACGCGATCCGGCCGGAGACGACGCTCGGCGCGCTGCCGGTGAGCAGGAGCCCGTCGAGACCTTCGGGCGCGTCCGCCAGGCGGGTGCCGTACTCCTGCGGCTCGGCGCCGACGAACACCCCGGTGCGGCTGCCGGTCAAGGTCCCGGCGTCGATCCCGGCGCGTTCCAGCGCCTCCCACGCCGTCTCCAGCACGAGGCGTTGCTGCGGGTCCATCGCCAGCGCCTCGCGCGGCGAGATGCCGAAGAACCCCGCGTCGAATTCGGCCGCGCCGGGCAGGAAACCGCCGTGGCGCACGTAGGTCTTGCCCGGGGTGCCCGGCCGGGAGTCGTACAGGCCGTCGACGTCCCAGCCGCGGTCGCGGGGGAATTCCGTGACGACGTCCCTTCCTTCGTCCACAAGGGACCAGAGGGCCGCGGGCGAGTCCGCCCCGCCGGGGAAGCGGCAGCCGATGCCGACGATCACGATGGGTTCGCCGGTGGCCGCGCCGCCGTCCGCGGCGTCCTCGGCCTCGGCACCGAAGAGGCGCTCGTCGAGGAAGTCCGCCAGCGCCTCCGGTCCAGGATGGTCGTAGGCGAGGGTCACCGGCAGTTCGAGTCCCGTCCCGGCGCTCAGCCACGCGTGCAGCTTCACCGCCAGCAGCGAATCGAACCCCAGATCGGCGAAGGTGCGGCCGGCCGGGAGCGGCCCGTCCAGCACCGCCGACGTCGCCCGGCGCACCAGGCCCAGCAGCGTGCGGCGCCGCTCGGCGCGCGGCCGGCTCTCCAGCCGTCGCAGGGAATCCAGCTCGGTCATGCGCGCACTCGCCACCTCGGGTCGCCTGGCACAGGGAAGTCGTGCTCCAGCTATCCACAGCGGGCCGGGCGAGCGGGACGGAACTGTTCCACCGCCGGGTAACCGCCCGCCCCTCCACCCGGTTTCCATGCCGTGGGCAAGCGGTGGAAAAGGTATCCGTCGCTCCGGAACGGAATCGTTAACGTGGCTCTCGGCGAACCGGATTTCAGTGCCCCGATTTCAGCGCCCCCGATTTCAGCGCACAGACCCGTGGCCGCACGAGAACGCCGGCGTCCGCCGTGCCGGCCGGGTCGTCCGCGCGACGCCAGAACTAGTGCCGGAGGTAACGCCGATGACCATGTCTCCCGTCGAAGAACGCGTCCTGCCCCGCCCGCGGGCCGAGGCGGCTCCGCCGACGAGCATGCTGTGTCCCGATTTCCCGTTCGCCTACGACGACTGGATCCGCCATCCCGCCGGCCTCGGCCGGGTGCCGCGCCAGGCGCACGGCACCGAGGTCGCGGTGATCGGCGGTGGCCTGTCCGGGATGGTGGCCGCCTACGAGCTGATGAAGCTCGGACTGAAGCCGGTGATCTACGAGGCCGAGCAACTCGGCGGCCGGATGCGCTCGGTGAGCCTGCCCGGCTACCCCGACGCCGTCGCCGAGCTGGGCGCGATGCGCTTCCCGCCGTCCGCGGGCGCTCTCTTCCACTACATCGACAAGGTCGGGCTGGAGACGACGCCGTTCCCCAACCCGCTCTCCCCCGCGTCGCCGAGCACGGTGATCAACCTGCACGGCGAGAACCACTGGGCCCGCACGTCCGCCGACCTGCCCGCGGTGTACCGCGAGGTCAACGACGCCTGGACGAAGACGCTGCAGGAGCAGGCGGATCTGTCGCTGATGGAGGACGCCATCCGGCGCCGGGACATCTCGACCATCAAGGCACTGTGGAACCACTTGGTCACCAAGTTCGACAACGTGTCGTTCTACGGCTTCCTGACCTCGTCCCCGCTGTTCTCCTCCTTCGAGCACCGCGAGATCTTCGGCCAGGTCGGTTTCGGCTGCGGCGGCTGGGACACCGACTTCCCCAACTCCGCGCTCGAGATCCTGCGCGTGATCTGCACCGACACCAGCGACGAGCACCACCGGATCATCGGCGGCTGCCAGCAGTTGCCGCTCGGGCTGTGGACCGACGAGCCCGCCGAGCTCGAATACTGGCCGTCCGGCACGTCGCTGGCGAGCCTGCACGGCGGCGAGCCGCGCCCGGCGGTGGTGCGGATCGACCGGACCGGCCGCGGGTTCACCATCGAGGACGCCGACCGCGACGTGCGCACCTATCCGGCGGCGATCTTCGCCGCGCAGAACTGGAACCTGCTCTCGGGGATGAAGAGCGACGACGCCTTGCTGCCGCAGCCGGTGTGGACCGCGCTGGAGCGCACGCACTACATGGGCGCGTCCAAACTGTTCGTCATCACCGACCGGCCGTTCTGGCTCGACCAGGATCCGGCGACCGGCCGGGACGTGATGAGCACGACGCTCACCGACCGCATCCCGCGCGGGGTCTACCTGATCGACAACGGCCCCGACGAGCCCGGCACGATGCTGCTTTCCTACACGTGGAACGACGACTCGCTGAAGGTCGCTTCGCTGACCCCGGACGAGCGGCTCGACGTGATGCTCGCCGCGCTGGCCAAGATCTACCCCGGCGTCGACATCCGCTCCCACATGATCGGCCCGCCGATCGCGATCACCTGGGAGACCCAGCCGCATTTCAAGGGCGCCTTCAAATCCTGCCTTCCCGGCAGCTACCGCTATCAGCGGCGGCTGTTCACCCAGTTCATGCAGCGCGACGCCGCCGACCACCACCGCGGCTTCTTCCTGGCCGGCGACGACGTCGCGTGGATCGCCGGTTTCTCCGAGAGCGCGGTCACCACCGCGTTGAACGCCGTGTGGGGCGTCGTCGAGCACCTGGGCGGCGGCACCCATCCGGACAACCCCGGTCCCGGCGACGTGTTCGACGAGATCGCCCCGGTGAGCCTGGATTGACAGTGGAAAGGACTTCCCCATGTTCGCGAAGATCTATTCCCCCGACGCGGTCACCGGCGGCGCCGCCTTCGAGCAGCAGGCCCTCCGGGTCGCCGAAGTGCTGCGCGACCGCGGTGTCGGCTCCGGTGACCGTGTCCTGCTCAAGGCCGACAACACGTTGGCCTACCTGACGATCCTCGTCGCGCTGATGCACGCCGGCGCGTCCGTGGTGCTCGTCGACCACATGGAGCACGCCGACCGTACCGCCGAGACGATCGCCGGTTCCGGTGTCGTGCTGGCGGTCGTCGACGACGACGCGCCGATGCCTGCCGACGCGCCGACGGCGTACACCTACGAGATCATGGTGGCCGCCGCCGACCGGACCCCGACCGATGTCCGGTTGCGGTTCGACGTCTGGGAAAAGCTGCCCGACAGCCTCGTGATGTGGTCTTCCGGCTCGACCGGCGTCCCCAAGGGCGTCGCGAAGAACGGCGCGCGGTTCCTGAAGAATCTGGAACGCAACGCCGACCTGGTCGGCCACGTCGGCGACGACGTCCTCCTGCCGCTGCTGCCGTTCAACCACCAGTACGGCCTTTCGATGGTGATGATCGCTTGGCTGCGGGACTGCTCGCTGGTGATCGCGCCCTACCGCCGTCCCGACCGGGCGCTGCGCCTGGCGGGGATGGCCGGCGCGACGGTCGTCGACGCGACGCCGTCCACCTACCGCAGCCTGTTCAACATCATCGGCAAACGTCCGTCGCTCAAAGCGGAATTCTCCCGCGTGCGCATGTTGTGCAGCGGCGCCGCCCCGCTCGAACCCGGGGTCGTGGAGCAGTCCGACGAGCTCTTCGGCATGCCGCTGCTCGACAGCTACGGCAGCACCGAAATGGGCAACGTCGCCTTCGCCAACATCGGAAATCCCCGTGGCTGCGGGCAAATCGTCGAAGGACTGACCCTGGAGGTGCGCGCCGACGACGGCACCGTGCTGCCCAGCGGCGAAATCGGCGAGCTGTTCGTCCTCGACCCGGATCTCATGGAGGGCTACCTCGACGGCACCGGGCAGGTGCTCCCCGTCGACCGCGGCTGGTACGCGACCGGCGACCTCGGCCGGCTCGACGCGGACGGGAACCTGTTCGTCGTCGGGCGCAAACGGGCCGTGCACCGCAACGGGCACACCCTGCACCCCGAGGTGATCGAGCACCGGCTGGCCGAAGACGGCTGTTCGGCGAAGATCGTCGCGCTGCCCGACCAGCGGCGCGGGTCGAGCCTGGTCTTCGTCGTCGAGGACGACGCACAGCGGGACTCGCGCTATTGGCGCGACCGGATCTGCGGCGTGCTGCCCCCGGCCGAGCAGCCGAACCGTGTCCTCGTCACCGATCAGTTCCCGTTGAACCGCAACGGGAAACCGGACCGGAAGCGGCTCGAGCAGTTCGCCGCGGCCGAACAACTCTGATCCGATCACGAAACTGGGTGTGCACAGTGGACATTTCCACGGATGCCGTCCTCTTCCCCGGCATGGGCCCAGCCCGTGCTTCGGAACTGGGCAGGTTCCTCGTCATCGACCCTCTGGCCCGGCGCCTGCTCGGCGCGGCGGAGCACGCGCTCGGCCGCTCCTTGCTGGATCCGCTGGCCAGAACGGGCGAAGAGTACAACGAGCACACCCAGATCGCGTTCGTGCTCGCGTCGCTGGCACTCGCCGAACGGGCGGAGCGGGAGCACGGGCTGGCACCGGTCGCGGTCGGCGGCGCCAGCTTCGGCGAACGCGCCGCCGTGGTCCGCGCGGGCGCCCTTCCGCTCGGGGATCTCGTCCGGCTCGTCGACGCCGTCGCGCGCCGGGAACGGGAGTATTTCGAGACGGCGAACCAGGATCTCGTCAGCCAGTTCGTCGTACGGACGCCGGAAACGGCGCTCGGCGGGATCCTCGACGGGATCGGCCACGAACTCTCCGGCCGGTTCGACGAGGAAGTCCACCTGGTGACCCTGCGCGAGTCCGCCTTGGACGAATTCGTCCGCCGGGTGCGGGCCGCGGGCGGGTACGCGCTCACGACGATGCGTCCCGCCGCCCATGCGCGGATGCTCGGCGGGCTGCGCGACAGGCTCGCGGAGGAGGTCTTCGGCGAGTTCGACTTTTCCGCCCCTGACCTCCCGATCGTGTCCGATCAGGACGGAGAGCCGGTCCGGACCGGTGACGAGGCGGCGTCGCTCCTGCTGGAGTCGACGGTCAACGCGGTACGGCTGCCCGGGCTGGTCCACCGGTTCACCCGGCTCGGCGTCGGCCGGGTCCTCGTCGCCGGCCCGGACCACCTGCTGCACCGGCTGCCCGGGCTGACGTCGGCGTTCACCCTCCTGCGGGCCGACCTCCGGAGCACGCTGAAACCGAAACCCCGGCCCCGCCTTCCCGAGGCGGTGGCCGCATGAGCACCAAGGCCCGCGACATCGCGACGATCATGGTGTCCTGCCTGGCGCAGCTGATGGTCGCGATCGACATGACCGTGCTGCACCTGGCCGTGCCGGCGCTCACCACCCAGCTCGGCGCGTCGGCCGAGGAACTGCTGTGGATCGCGGACGTCTACGGCTTCGCCATGGGCGGTCTGCTGGTGACCATGGGCAATCTGGGCGACCGGTTCGGCAGGCGGCGGGTGCTCGTGGTCGGGGTGGCCGCGTTCGCGCTGGGCTCGCTGGTGGCCGCCTACGCCCCGAGCGCCGAAATGCTCATCACGGCCCGGGCGCTGCTGGGAGTCGCGGGCGCGGCCGTGCTGCCCTCGACGACTTCGTTGCTGCGCGCGGTTTTCACCACCCAGCGGGCGCGGACCGCCGCGGTGGGCGTCACCGCCGGGGTATCGGCGGCGGGCTTCGCGATCGGCCCGATCGTCGGCGGGGTCCTGCTGGAACACTTCTGGTGGGGTTCGGTGTTCATGGTCAACATCCCGGTGGCGCTGCTGATCCTCGGCGCCGCCCGCGTCGTGCCGGAATCCCGCTCCAGCGGCCGGTTGCGGCTCGATCTGCCCAGCGTGCTGCTGTCCATCGTCGGGCTGGTGGCCGTGGTGTACGCGCTGAAGGGCGCGTTCTACGTCGGCCTGTGGTACCCGGAAGTGCTCGGCGCGTTCGCGGTCGGGGGCGCGTCGCTGTGGTGGTTCGCCCGCCGCCAGCGACGGCTCGAACAACCGCTGATCGACCTGGACCTGTTCCGGCGCCGCGGGTTCTCGGCCTCCGTCGGCTCGAACCTGGTGTCGGTGTTCACGATGTCGGCCTTCGCCCTGATCTCCAGCCAGTACTTCCAGCTCGTCCTGGGCTGGAGTCCGCTGCGCTCCGGGCTGGCGTTCGTCCCGGGCGCGATCGCGGCGCTCGTCGCGGGCGGTGTCCTGGCGGCCAAGGCGGTGCGCCGGTTCGGCCGGGCGCCGACGGTGTCGGGCGGGCTGGCGCTGGCGTCGATCGGCTTCGGGCTGTTCGGCGCGGTGAACACGGACTCGACGTACGTACTGGTGCTGGCCGCGCAGGTGGCGTTCGGCGCGGGCGCGGGGCTCACGCTGACCGTCACCGGCGACACCATCCTCGGCACGGTCCCCCGCGATCGCGCCGGTGCAGCGTCGGCGATCTCCGCCACCGCCTACGAACTCGGCGGCTCACTCGGCATCGCGGTGGTCGGCAGCGTGCTGTCCGCCGTCTACCACGCCGAGCTGGCCCTGCCCGCCGGCGTACCGCCCGAGCTGGCCGCCCAGGTGCGGGAGTCGTTCAGTGCCACGGCGGCGGTCGCGACCGGCCTGCCGGAACCGGTGGCGACGGCGGTCCGCACGGCCGCGGAGGAGTCGTTCGTCGGCGGCATCCGCACCAGCATGCTGGGCAGCGCGGCGGTGATGGTGGTCCTCGCGGTGGTGGCGCTCCGGAGCCTGCGCGGCGTCCCGAAGGTGATCGAGACCGACGTACCCCAACCGCAACCCGACCCCGTCCCCGACGCCCCGAGCACCCGCATTTAGTCCTCTAGTCGCGGTAGTTGCGCACGCTAAAGACCGCAACCAGAGGACGAAACGCGGCACACAAAGTGTCGTGCACGGGCGTGGGCCTGGTGGTTTCCTGTGGGGTGGTCGTGAGTAGCGTTCCGGGTTAGAGCCGCAGGGGTCTTAGGTACCTGCTGGTTGTGGCTGGAGTTGGTCGCAGGTCCGTGAAGGCCTCCTTGCCCGAGTACATGAAGGCCCCCTTCCTGTACCTAGGCGCAAGGAAGGGGGCCTTCATGTACCGCAGAGGAGAGCCAGGGCGACAGCGGCGTGGTGGGTCGAGTCGTTGCGAGGGCCGCGCCAGCCAGCCCGGGTGTCGCGAAAGCCACGGGCCAGGCGCTGCGGACGCCACGTTCGCAACGCTGAAGGTTGCGAACGTGGCTTTCGCAACACGCCCCGATCCCCACACCCGCGTTTAGTCCTCTAGTCGCGGTAGTTGCGCACGCTAAGGACCACAACTAGAGGACTAGACGCGGAGGGGAGAGAGCGCTTTCTTCGGGAAGGCTGACTCTGGTGGAAGCGGTCGACCGTGGTCCGCCGGGGCAACTATGCTGGCCGAAGGTGCCCCGGCCGCCTGACCTCCCGACCGAGCGGTCCTCCGTGCGCCATGCTCGGAGCGACCGTCGCCCGGCCGCGCCGTGGTCCCGCGCCGGCCGAGGAGGGAAATGGGAGCGACGGCCGTCACGAACGCCGGACCGGACGACGCGCAGGCCGCTCTGGACCGGGTGCTCACCGGGTCCAGAGCGATCTGGGTGCTGCACGGCCCGGCGGGCAGCGGCCGCAGCACCGTCCTCTCCGGGCTGGCCCAGCGCGGACGCCGCTCCGGTGCCGCCGTGCTGGCCGTGCCCGCCGGTCCCGAGCCCGAAACCGTACTGCTCCGGCTGACGACCCAGCTGGTCGAGCTGATCGCGACCCTCGACCGGCCCGAGCTGGTCAGCATGCTCAGCGCGGTGGCCTGGCTGCGGGCCCGGCTCGAGTCGGGCTCCGGCACCGGACCGCAGACGACGGCCCACGATCTGATCACCGTTCTCGCCACCCTCGCCCCGCGCAGCCGGATCGTCCTGCAGTTCGACGACTTCGATCTGCTGCCGCCGGAGCTCGCCACCGTGCTCACCCTGGTCGCCGAGGGTGCCCGCGCCACCGGGACGGTCACCGTCGCGACCGCGGCAGGCCGGGACCCCGGCGGCGGCCCGGTCGGCAAACTGCTCGCCATCGCCGACGGCACGGTGGGCCTCCGGCCGCTGACCGCCGCGGAGACGACGGCGCTGCTGCCCGGCTGGACCACCCGCGCCGGGCGGATCGCGAGCGATCCCGCGCTCGTCAGCGCGGTCCGCACCGCGCTCGGCCCGCTGTTCGGCAATCCCGGCACGGTCGGCGCGACGATCACCGGCCTGCGCGTCTCCGGCAGGCTGTCGGTCGTCGACGAACACGTCTGCCTGACCGGCGCGGGACCCCCGATCGTGCTGCCCGAGGGACATCCCGAGACGCTCAGGCTGCGACGGCTCGGGCCGCGCGCCCGGCGGCTGGCCGCCATCATCGCGGTGCTGAGCGAACAAAGCGTCCCGACCCTCGAAAGGTTGCCCTGGCTGGCCTCCGCGGCCGCGCTGACGCCGTCGGTCGCGGGCCAGGCCCTCGACGACCTGGTCCGGGCCGGGATCCTTCGCGGCGGCACGGACGGCGCGGTGGAGTTCGCCGTCCCCGCGCTGGCCGACAGACTCCGGCTGGAGCACGGCCTACGCTGGCGCACGGTGCTGCACCGGAGAATCGTGCGGGATCTCCTCGACCGTCATCCGGCCGATCCCGCCGAAATCGCCCCGCATCTCGCCGAGCTCCCGCCGTCACCACCGGATCCCGGGACGGCGAGCCTGCTGCTCGACGCGGCCGCGAGCGGGAACACCGACATGCCGACGGCGCGCCGCTACCGGCTGGCGGCGCTCCGGCTGCTCGCCCCGTCCGACGACCGGTTTCCCGAAGTGCTCCGGGCCCTGCTCGCGGACAGCCTCGCGGCCGGCGGCTACGGCGCGCTGGCCGACGACCTCGCCACCGTCGTCGCACCGCGGCTCGCCGACCCCGGGCCGTCCGCCCGGCTGTCCGCCACCGTCCTGATGTGCTGGCTGGGCGCGCTCGCCCACGAGCAACGACTCGCCGAACTCGACGTCGTACGACCGCTGGCCGCCGAAGTCGCGCATCTCCTCGACAAGGTTCCCGACTGCCGTCTGCTGCTCGACGCGGTCAATCGGGCCGACCGCCCGGCGGCCGCCGAAGCGGTGCGGGCGCTCGCGCGTGCCAGTGGCGCGGAAGACGACCAGCTGTTCGCCCTCGGCGCCGGGATCCTGCTGGGCGCGCTGCCCGGCGACGGCGGCAGACCGGCCGAGGAGTGGTTGGTACTGACGGAAATGCCGCCGCACGAGGACGTCGCCGAAGCCGCCGAGGTCCTCGACACGGTCAGTGTCCTGAACGTCCTGTTGCGCGGCCGCTACCAACCGCCGACGTCCGGTTTCGCGGTCGATTGGCATATGGTCCGGCAGGCTTACCGCGAGGGCGAGTGGGACGCGGCGTTGTCGCTGGCCCGGCAGCTCGAAGGCGACCGCCTGTGGTGGGACCCGCCCCGCCGCCACCGGTTCGCGAGTGTGTTCGCCGCGGAGATCTGCGCCCAGCGCGCCCAGCCGGACCGGGCGGCGGATTGGTTGCGCCGCTTGCCTTTCCGGACTTCCGCCGACGCGTACGTCGCGTGGGTCAGGTGTCTGCTCCACCAGTCCGAAGGACAGCACGACGAAGCCCTCGCCCGAGGCTGGCGGGACTACGCCGAATGCCGCGAACGCGGGGTGCGAGCGGGGATGGAGCGCCTGCTCGCCCGGCTCCTGCACGGAGCGAGGCAGCAGGGGGACACCGAGACCGTGACCCGCCTGCTCGCCGAACTCGAGAGCCTCGCCGTCCGCAGCCCGACCGCGTCGGTCCAGGAGGCGGCGCTGGTGTGTGGCGGTCTCGTGCGCGGGGACATGGAGTCGGTGCGCGCCGGGGTCAAGCTGGCCCGGCAGTCCGGCGACGTGTTCCGGATCGCCGAGGCGTGCACGGCGTTCGGCGAGGTGAGCCCGGTCCCCGGGCCGTCACTGCTGGAGGCGCACCGGACGTTGAGGCGCCTGGACGCCGTCACGGCCCTGCCGCACGTTTCGGATCTGCTCGATCGGCACCGGATCTCCTTCTCCCCGGACCGCGCGGACCGGACCGACCGGGCGGGGTTGGATCCCTTGGAGCGCCACATCGTCGGCCTGATCGCGAGCGGCCGCACGAACCGGCAGATCGCGGCGGCACTGCAGGTCAGCGAGAAGCGCATCGAAGCCCGGCTGACGTCGCTGTTCGAACGCACCGGCAGCCAGTCCCGGGTCGAGTTGGCGGCGGCGTGGCTGCAGGGACGCCTCGGCCCCGCCGGATCCTGACCGGGCTCAGCCCGCCCGATGGCCGCGCATCGCCGCGGCCAACTGGGCGCGGCCACTGATGCCCAGCTTGCGATACGAACTGGTGAGGTGCTTCTCCACCGCGCGCACGGTGACCTCCAGCAGTTCCGCGATGTCGCGGTTGCGGCGGCCGGACACCGCCAGTTCCACCACGCGCTGCTCGGTCGCGGTCAGCAGTCCGCCGTCCGCCTGATCCGGCGGCTCCGCGGACCCGGTCAGCCAGCTGGCCCCGCATCCGGCCGCCAGGCTGCGCCCTTCCAGCAGCCGCTCGCGGGCGTCGGGTCCGGTGCCGCGTTCCCCGAGCAGGATCAGCGTGCGGGCGAGTTCGAGCCGGTCTCCCGAGCGGGCCAGGGTTTCCGCGGCCTCGCGCAGGATCGGGACGGCGTCCTCGTCCCGGTCGAGCAGCGTCGCGCGGATCCGCAGCGCGCGCCCCACCGACGACGGCGCGCCCCAGGACAACGCCCGCTCGACCTCGCCCTGCGCGACCGCTTCCGCCCGCTTCGGATCGTCGGTCGCCGCGAGCAGCAGGGCGATCTGACCGCGCAGCGGCAGCAGCACGCGGTTCCCGAACCGCTCCAGCTGATGCACGCAGTCGAGGAAGTACTCGGCGGCCGCGGTGTGATTGGCCTCGGTCAGGGCCAAGGTGCCGTACGCCAGGGACCGGAGCCAGGGGTCGTGCTCGACCTCCAGATGGTCGACGATCAGCCGCGCGAGTGCCGGATCTCGTTGCTCCATCGCGATTTCGGCCAGCACCCGCATCGCCGTCATGGTGATCCCGACCCGGCTGGGACCCGCCGACACCAGCACCGCCTGCGCCCGGTCGCGGGCGACGCCGAGCAGGCCGGTGGCGGAGGCCACGAGCGACTGTCCCGCCCAGGCGACCAGCGTCGGCAGGTCCGGATCGGCCGCGGGACCGCACGCCGCGGCGAGCCAGGAGTCGACGCCGTCGAGCGAATCGGCGGCGGCCAGCACCAGCACCGTGAGCGGCAGCGTGGTGTACATCTGGTCCGGCGAACCGGGTTCCCGCTCCAGCACCTGCCTGGCGAGGTCCACAATGGACTCCCGGGGCGCGACGCCCGCGACGGTCATCAAGTACAGCAGGACCGCGACCAGCTCCCGCTGAGCCGAGGAATCCTGGGCGGGCGCGGGACCGAGTTCCGCCAGCCGGTCCGCCGCCGCGTCGCCGGCACCGGGGACACCCCGTTCGAGATAGCGAAGACGGGCCTCCATCCGCAACGCCGCGTCGGCCGCGTCCGGACCGGGGACCTCCCGCAGTTCCGCGAGCACCTGCCGGAGACGGCGGACGTCCGCGGCGAACCGCAGCCCGGTCACCACCGGGAGCAGGCCGAGCGCGAACGCGCGGTCCACCGGATCCCGCATCAGGCCCAGCGCCTGGTGCAGATGCCGGTGGGCGGCGGGCAGATCGTAGCCGCGTTCGACGGCGGCGAGATCGACGAGCAGTTCCGCGCGGTCGGCACCCGGATGCGCCAGCGCGTGCTGCAGATACTGGGCGGCCGTCTGGGGCGACGAGTTCGCCAGCGCGGCACTGGCCGCGGTCCGCAGCACCTCCGCGGCCCACGGCTCGGGTTCGGCGACCGTGGCCAGCAGCTGCCGTCCGATCTGCTCGACCGGCCTTCCGTTGCGGTAGAGGACATTCGCGGCGCGCAGGTGCAACCGGTCCTGTTCGTCCGCGCTGAGCTGGTCGGCGACGAGATCGCCCGCCATCTCCCCCGCGAACCGCAGCAGCCCGTCTGCGGGGGCTTCGACGAGCCCCAGCCGCCGCAACGCGCGCAAGGCCGCGTCGAAGTCCGGCGAGTCGAGGTCGGCGAGCTCGGCGAGGACGCCGGGCTCGGTCGACCCACCGAGCGCGGCCATCGCCTTGGCCACCGCGGAGACGTCATCCGGCTGGGCGCGCAGGCACCGGGTCAGCCGCGCCGCGGCGGGCGAGGGCCGCAGCGCGGCGAGTTCGGCCGCGGCCGGGGCGATCGGCCGCAGACCGTGTCCGAGCATCGCGTTGACCAGCGCGTCCAGCAACATCGGCGAACCGCCGGTGCGGGCGTAGCAGACGTCCGCGAATTCGTCCGCGGGTTCGGCTCCGCAGCGGGCGGTCAGGTAGGACCGGACACCGGCGGCCGAGAGCGGGGTGGCGTGCACCGTGCGCGCCGCGGTCCGGGCGATGTCCTTGACCACGACGTCGTCCGCGGAGTCGTCACCTTCCAGCAGGGTGGCCACGACGAGGACCCGCAGGCGGCTCATCCGCTTGGCCAGATACGCGAGCCACCGCGCCGAAGCCGGGTCGGCCCACTGCAGATCGTCCACCAGCAGCGCGACCGGACCGGTGTCGCGCACCATGTCGGTGAACAGTTCCAGCAGTTCGTGCAGGACGAGATGGGCGCGGCGCGCGTCGGGCGGATCGGCGGGGAACTCGCTGTCGGCCCGGACCGCGGTGAGCAACTCCCCGCGGCGGCCGGATTCCAGCAAGGGTTCCAGCAGCAGCCAGACCACGCCGTGCGCGACGCCTCGGTCCAGCGGGGTCGCGGCCGCCCGGACGACGCGCACGCCCCGCGCGGCGGCCTCCTCCCCCGCCGCGTGCAGCAGCGCGGACCGGCCGGCGCCCAGCCCGCCGCGGACGACGACGAACTGCCCCGCTCCGGCACGCGCCTCGGCGACGGCCCCGGCGATCGCGGCCTGCTGGTCGACTCGCTCGATCATCATGACGACGGATCAGAGCTCCTTGTCCAGCGCGTCGAACAGCTCCCGCAGCTCGGCCCGCCCGGTCACCTCGAGCTGCCGGTAGATCGCGGTGAGCCGGAGCTCGACGGCGCGTTTGCTCACGCCCAGCTCCTCCGCCAGTTCGGCGTTGGAGGCGTTCGCGAGCACGCGGCGGACGAGGTCGGTCGCGGCGGGCGAGAGCACCCGCCAGCGCCGGGACGCCGTGCGATAGGACCGCCGCGGCCGGTCGGACAGCCGTTTCCCGAGGTCGGCGATGCGGGAGGTCGCCCACGCGAGCTGGTACGCGGTGGCCAGCCGTTCGGCCTCGCGCAGCAGTCGCGGCACGCCGCTGGTCTGCCCCCGGTTGATCTGCGCGGCCGCGAGCAGCAGCACCGCCTCGACGTAGAGCACCCTGGCGGGCGACTGCTGGAGCGCGTTGACCGCCTGCGTCAGCCGGAACACCGCGTCCTCGGACCGCACCGCGACACCCGCGCCCAGATGGGTCCGCCCGATCGCGGTGCGCGTGCCCCAATCCTGTGCCAGCCGCCATTCCTCGCTGATCATCGCGGCGGCGGTGTGCTCGTCGCCGAGCGCCTGCGCCGCGATGGCGACATGCGAACGCCACGGCACCAGACCGGGGTTCTGCCAGCCGATCGCGTTCATCCGCCTGCCGCATTCCTGGAACAGCCCCAGTGCCCGCCGATGGCGTTTCAGGTCCAGTTCCAGCAACCCGCGCATGAAGAGCAGATACGGCGTGGAGTACAGCGGCCCGCCGTCGACGGCCGCGTCGACGGCGCGCTGGGCGGCCTCGAGATCGCCGCGGGTGAGCCCCGCCGCGATCGCGATCGTGCTCAGCGACGCGGTGACCGTCGGCGGCCAGCCGTCCGGCGGACCGGACGCGGTGGCCTTGGCGAGCGCCTCCTCCGCGGCCTGCACGCGACCGCGTTGCAGGTGGATCCAGGCCTGGCCGGTGAGGCCGAGTGCCACCGGCACGCCCGCCCCGGCGGCGCTCGCGTCCGCGATCACTTCCTCGTAGACGGAAAGCGCTTCCAGGACGTCGTCGGTCTGGGTGAAGGTGATGGCCAGCGCCAGCCGCGGCGAATAGAGGGTCATGGGCTCGTTCGACGGATCCGCCGCGCGCCGGGCCAGTCTGCGGGCCACCCGCCCGTCGCGGCACGCCGTCGTCGCCAGCCAGGACGCGGCCGCCGTCTGCTCGGGGGTCAGCGAAGCCGGGTCCAGGTCCGTCAAGGCCGGGATGCCGAGGAGAACGGCCCCCGCGCCGGTCCCTTCGGCCAGCCAGTGCAACGCCGTCAGATCCGCGCGATCCCGGTCGTCGGCCACGGCCTCGCTCAACACGGCCAGCTCGCGAAGCGCGTCGTCCCTGGCCCCTCGCTGCATCATCAAGTCCACAGCGGACAGTCGCGTTCGGACGGTGTCGTCGCCGTCGGAGACCCGGGTCGCTCTGGCCAGCCGCAACCCGCCGGTGAACGGGCACGACGACGCCTCGACCGTCTCCAGCTCCAACCGCAACCGGGCCGACGTCCCGGGCGGCGCGGGTTCGGCGAGCGCCCGCCGGTAGTACCGGGCCGCTTCGGTGTGGTCCCCGGCTTCGCGTCGGCGCAACGCGGCCGCGTGCAGCGTCTCCAGTGCCCAAGCCTCACCGACCGGCTGCGAACCGAGCAGCAGCCCGGCGACGTCCTCCTCCGGGGCGGCCCGGCGATGCCCGAGCTCGGCGGCCCGCCGTCGCGTCCCCGCCCGCTCCTCCGCGCCGGTCGCGGCCAGCACCCAGGTGGCCACCTGGGGGTTCATCGGCTCGGCGGGATCGGTCCCGATCAGGCCGGAGTCCGCCAGCACCCGCAGCGCCCGGTTCAGCGGCATCCCGAGCGGGGCGGCGAGCGGGCGCAGGTAGGCCTCGTCGAGGGTGCCGATCGCGGCGATCGTCCGCACCAGCGCGGCGAGATCGGACGGCAGCCGGGCGAGCAGGTCGAGCACGGTGTCGCGGCGCACGTCCGCGGTGATCGCGGTGATCTCCGCGCCGGGCCCCTGGCCCGCGGCCGACCGGGCGAGCACTTCCGCGAGCAGCGCGGGGTTTCCGCGCGTGGCCGCGTAGACCTCGGCCACCGGCGGCCGCGGCGCCGGGACCGCGTGCACCAGCCGCCGGACCGCCGCCTCGCTCAACGGCCGCAACCGCACGACATGCCGGTTCTCCCAGGGAAGACCGCCGAGGCACAGCGGATCCGCGCCGTCGCCGTCGGCGTCCTGCGGGCCGGAATGCGCGGCGATGAGCAGCACCGGGTCGCTCCCCCTGCGCCGCTGCAACGCGGCCAGCCAGGCCTCGGACTGTTCGTCGGCCAGGATCAGATCGTCGACGACCAGCAGGACCGGGCGGCGCCGGGCCGATTCCAGCAGCCGCTGGCAGAGCAGTTCGTGCAGGACCTGCACGTCGGTGCCGTCCGAAAGCGCGGCGTGCAGCCACGGGACGTCCGCGAGTTCCGGGATCGAGGCGAGCAGCTGGGAAAGCAGCCCGTACGGCAACTCGGCCTCGGTGGCCGATCCGCGCGCGGTGAACACCTGAAGCCCCCGCTCGGTGGCCAGCGACGCGACCTGGTCCAGCAGCGCCGTCCGCCCGCTGCCCGCCGGGCCGAGCACGAGCGCGGAACCGCCGTGGCCGAGTTCGAGATCCCCGACCAGGCGGCTGAGCAGGCGCAGTTCGGTTTCGCGCTCGACGAGTTCGTCCGCGCCGTCGGCTTCGAGCCGCCGGACGGCGCTCACCGGGCACCCTCGAGCAGCACGGGACGGTCGTCGACGTGGCCGACGATCACGGCCAGCTCGCCCCGGCCGGTGATCCGCAGCTTGCGGTACACGCTCGTCAGATGCGTTTCGATGGTCCGGACGGTGACGAAGAGGCGTTCCGCGATGACCCGGTTGCTGATCCCGCGCCCGGCGAGCCGGGCGATGTGCCGTTCGGCCGGGCTCAGCGAATCGAGCGGGGAGACCTCGCTCGGGATACCGGCCTCGGCGGCGGTCCGCTGGGCCCGGCGGAGCAGAAAACGGTCCCCTGTCCGCAAACTCAGCTCGACACAGCGCCGCAGGCGGACGCGCGCGGCGGCCGTGTCCCCCGCTTCGACGAGCGCGTGGCCGAGGTGGAACTCCGCCAGCGCTTCCTCCAGCCGGGCGGGAGACCCGGCGAGAATGCCCGCAGCCTCTTCGATCAGCGCGATCCGGTCGGGGCCGCGGGTGGCGACCGCGGTCGCGAGCCGGGACATTCCGACCGCTCGCGGCGTGCCCCACCGCGCCGCCGGCTCGGCCCCTTCGGCCGCGAGTTCCGCCGCGGCCTCGAATTCCCTTTCGCCCGCCAGCAGGCAGGCGCCCTCGAACCACCACGGTGCCAGCAGCGGGTTGGCGATGCCGACGTCGGCGAGGCTCTCGCCGCAGCGGTGGAACAGCTTCAGCGCCGCCTCGCGATCCCCCGCCGCCCAATGCACCCGCGCGTCGACGAGCTGGAACCACGGGCGCATCACCGTGTGATCCCACAACTGCGGGGAATCCGCCTCCCGCAACAACTTCATCGCCTTCGCGGTGTCGCCCTGCTGGGCCGCGACGGTGGCGAGCGCGATCCGTGGGACCACCCCGCCGGTGCGCCCTTCGGCACGGCGGCTGAGCGCGTAGGCCTGTCCGGCGTCGGCGGCCGCGGTGGCGAGATCGCCGCACCAATGCCCGAGCAGGCCGCGGAAAGCGAGGTACTCGCTGCGCTGGGCCGGGACGAGCTCGATGGCCCTGGTCAGTTCGTTCCTGGCGACGTCGACCTCGTCGGTCAGCAAGAGCGCCAGGACGGCGGAGCTGACGGCCGAGTCGTCGGTGGTCGGGGTGTACCCGCGGATCGCGCGCATCGCCCATTCGGCGGCCTCGCGCGGCCGGGTCCCGTCGAGCGCGGCGACGACGGCGCACACGGCCAGATGCCTGGCGTCGACGACGGCTTCCGGGCCGTCGCCGGTCCGGGGCTGGATCCGGGTGTCGAGCTTCGGCAGGCTGTCGCGATCTTCGATGCCCACCAGGCACAACAGCCCTTCGAGATGGATCCGCAATTGCTGGTCCACCTCGCCGCCGAGGACGGTCAGCACCCGGTCCAGCACGGTGACGGCGGTCCCGCAGCGGCGGGCGACGAGCGCCGCGCGGCCCAGCTTCACCGCGGCCCTGGCGCGGTCGGAGGGATCCTGCTGCAGTTCGAGCGCGCGGCGCAGGAGGTCGAAGCCGCTGTCCGGTTCCAGCAGCGCGACCGTCTCGGCTAGCTGGACGGCCAGGCCCGCATCGGAAGGCCTCGCCGCCGCGGCGGGCCGAAGATAGCGCAGCGCGTCCCAGGGCGCGCCACGGTCGCAGGCGCAGCTCGCGGCGTCCCGCAGCAGGTCGACCATCCACGAGTCCAGCTCGCCGAGTTCGAGCAGGTGCTCGGCCACTTCTTCCGGCGACCCGGCCGCGTCGCTCAGCAGAATCGCCGCGGTACGCCGCCACCGGCCGAGCTCGGCGGGATCGAGGGCGTCGAGCAGCCCTTCCCGCACCGGGTCGTGCCGGAAGGAAAACCCTTCCGGCGCAAGGATGTGCTGACTCCGCAACAGGTCGACGGCGGTTCCGGCGGTACGGGCCGGTACCTTGGCCAGCCGCGCCACCAGGGACAGGTCCTGCCCGCCGAGTACCGCGATGGCGGTGGCGACCGACCGGGCGTAGTCCGGGATGCCGGTGAACAGGGAGTGGATCAGCGCGGCTCCCGCCGCGGAACCGGCCACCGGCGCGACGCCCGCCGCGACCTTGCCCAGTTCGTCGAGCATCTCCCGCAGCAGCAAGGGATTCCCGCCGGACTGCTCGACGCAGTGCCGCACGAACGCTTCCCCCGGCTCCGATCCGACGGCCTCGCGCGCCAGTGAGGCGACGGCCTCCGCGGGCAGCGGACCGAGGTCGAGCACCTCGGTGCCGTACCAGGATTCGAGGTCCGCCAACCGTTCCGCCACACCGTCCGGGCCGTCGGCGGCCGACCGGACCAGGATCATCCGCACCGGCAGCCGCGTCGCGTGGCGGGCGATGAGGCTCAGCCAGCGCAACGTCGGTTCATCACACCACTGCACGTCGTCGACGGCGAGCACGATCGCGGGCTGCCCGCCCGCCCAAGCCGCGAATCCCTCGTACCAGGCGGCGAAGTCGTCCGGATCCGAGACCGGCGCACCGGCCCGGCGCAGTCCCGCGAGCAGTTCCCGGGAAGCCGCGGCCCCTTCGCCCCGGCAGATGACGGTGTCCGTGAGAGCGGCCAGCGCGGTGTCCAACAGGCTGGACTTGCCGATACCCGACTGCCCTCGCACGACGATGACGGAGCCTTGACCAGGCGCACCAGGGCTCAGCCGCGTGGCGAGCCGGCGCAGCTCGTCGTCACGTCCGGCCAGCGTGCGCCCGGGTCTGTTGGCGTCCACCATCTCCGCCTCCTGTCGTCCCATCGGGTCGCTGCCGTCACACAGAGCGAACAAACGCTTACGTGCTTCCATCTCATCGTGTGATCGTCTTACCGAATAGACCGGCCAACCCCGGCGAGGGTTATCCCTCGCTACGGGGATGCGTGCCGCTCAAATGAGCGCGAAGTCGGCGAGCGCGCGATTCCGAGGGCAAGGCGGCCACACTCGACGCGGCACCACACGTGAGCCTGGTGCGACGAAGTGTGACAGAAGACCGCGCTCCAGGGGATGAACCGTGAACGACCCATGACATCCAGGTTTACCCCAGCAGGCCACCCGGCGTCCGCTCCGGTCGGCCGCACCGCTCAGATGAGCGAACATGCCTCGAAGATCATTACGAATTCTTCCGAAATACGACGGTGAGCAGGGGCTGAGCCCGGACCGTTCACTGGGACCGCACCGTAATCGCACGAGTACGTCACGCGGCGGCCATCCACCCGTCAGATCCGGGCGGTCAGCTCGCGCGCCGGGACTCCGGCACCCGCGGCGGCCACGCCGTCGAGTCGAGCAGCCCGGTGGCGAAGGCGCGCGAAACCAGTTCGACCCGGTTGCGCGCCTTGAACTTCCGCTGCAAGCGGGCGACGTGGTAGTCGATCCCCTGGCGGCTCAGGTAGAACTTGTCGGCCATCTCCAGGCTGGACAAGCCGCTGGCGATGCCCTGGAGGATCTTCGCCTCGATGTCGTTGACCGAGCTCAGCTGCTCGGCGCGGGCCGCGGCGGGCCCCGCCTCCGGGAGCACGGTCAGCAGGATCGCCGTACCCGGCGCCCGCATCCGGCCCGCCACGATGGTCAGCCGGTCGGCACCGCCGGATCCGAGCCCGGTCACGCTGCCGCGAAACCGCTGCTCCCAGCCTTCGGCGACCCGGTTCAGCCGGTCACGCAGATGATCGGGACCGGCGGTGACGAGCTCGGGGAACGATTCACCGAGCACGTCGGCGGGACGACGGCCGAGCAGCCGGAAGAAGGCGGCGTTGCCACCACCGAGCCGCAGCCCGGCACTGAGCGCCGCCAGTGGCATGTCGGCGACTTCCACGAATTCACTGATGATTCCGGGCCGCGCGGTACGACCCGCGTCGAAAGCCCACTTGCCGATCGGGGAAATCGTTCGGATGCCGGCCATGGAAAGCCCCCTTCTGCCTGAGCCATTCGTGTCCACCAAAGCCGTCCCTGCCCAAGACTCGGCAAACACTACGAACCGGCTCTCGACGGGGTCAACGAATTCCGCAGCAGTTCGTGGCCACCGAACCCACCGTGCGGACAGGCCGTACCGAAGGTTCGGTATCGGCGGCCCTGCGGGAGAATCCTCAGCTCAGCGGCGGATTCGGTGACCGAACCCCCGCGGCAAGCCCGCACCACGAGGGATGCGAGGCGAATTCCGAGTGAAGAACTTCTCGCGTTTCGCCCAGTCAAGATAGCACCGAATCCGCCGGTCCTTAACATTGATTTAAGGTGGATCTCGGCGTCTTTGCGCCGTCGTCGGAGCGGATTCGCGAAGAGGGTGCCCGGTGATCGGCACACCGCCCGTCCTCACCTGTCGATCGACCGAATCGGCATTCGGCGCAGAAGCGATCGCTTGACCGAAACCTGGCCGTCCACTGTGGACACCGAAAAAGTGACAGGGCTGTCCCGGATGTTTCACACCCGGGACAGCCCTGCGCGGATCAGACCGTTTCGCGCGTGGTCACCGCGTCCTTCTCGGCGGCCAGCGCGGTGCAGGTGCGCACCCACAGCTCCCAGCCCGCCAGCGCCTGGTTGCAGTTCCAGCCGGTCCAGCGCATCGCCTGCGCGCCCTCGTTCCCGGCGCGGTTACAGGAGGTTTTGCTGCTCCAGCCTTCACTCTGCTTGCGGTACGGCGTGCAGGAAGCCGCCGCGACGTCACCAGACGCCCCGGCAGCGCACGGTTCCGCGGTGCTCGCCATCGCCGTTCCCCCGGTGAGCACGGAGCCCGCGAGGGTCGCGGCGAGAACGGCCCCACGGACCACGAAGCGCTTGTTCATTGAGTTTTCCTTACCGCGAGCAAGACCCCACGCCTACAGTGGCCGAATCCCAGGCGAAGATCAACCTTCCCGGCCGAAGGGCCCCGTTCGAAACCCGGAGCACCGCGGCTTGGTTCACCCACCTGATCAGCCGATCCCGGTCCCAGCTCATGGGCACGGTTGCGCATGCGTGCATCCCAACGGTCCACTCGTCGGTACTCCGATCGGAAGGGATCACCATGTCCGTCACCGACGAACTCCTGGCCAACAACGCCGACTACGCCTCGCGCTTTTCCGGGCCGCTTCCCTTGCCACCCGCCAAGCAGGTCGCCGTGCTCGCGTGTATGGACGCCCGGATCAACGTTTACGGCGTCCTCGGCCTCCAGGAAGGCGAAGCGCACGTCATCCGCAACGCGGGCGGCGTCGTCACCGAGGACGAAATCCGTTCCCTCGCGATCAGCCAGCGCCTGCTCGGCACGCGGGAAATCATCCTCATCCACCACACCGACTGCGGAATGCTGACCTTCACCGACGACGGCTTCAAGAAATCCATCCAGGAGGACGTCGGCGTCAAACCGTCCTGGGCCGCCGAAGCCTTCGGCGACCTCGACGCCGACGTGCGTCAGTCGATCGCCCGCATCAAGAACAGCCCGTTCATCCCCGAGAAGGATTCCGTCCGCGGCTTCGTCTTCGATGTCGCCACCGGAAAACTGAACGAGGTCGCCTGACCGGGGCACGGGCCGCGACCGCGCGCACGGTCGCGGCCCGTTCCGGTCATTCGCCGATGACCTGCTCCACCTTGCGCTGCAGTTTGTTCATCCCGCCGAGCCAGCGGTCGGTCTGCGTGGCGCGCGCGGCGTAGTAGTCCGCGACCTCGGGGTGCGGCAGGACCAGGAAACGTTCGTCGGCGATGGCCTCGAACAACGCGTCCGCGACCTGCTCCGGCTGGATCGCCGACGCGCCCATGAGCAGTTCGCCCGCCGGGCCGGTGTTCTCCAGCATCGCCGTCCGCACGCCTTGCGGGCAGATCGCCTGCACGGTGAGGCCGCGATGCCGGTAGGTGGCCGACAGCCATTCGGCGAAGGCGAGCGCACCGTGTTTGGTCACCGAGTACGAGGCCGAACCGAGGGTGGTCAGCAATCCCGCCGCCGACACCGTCGAAATGAAGTGCCCGCGGCCGCGCTCGAGCCACGGCGGCAGCAACAGCCGTGCCGCGCGCACGTGCGCCATCACGTTGACGTCCCAGATCCGCGCCCACTCCTCCTCCGGCGCGTCCACGCCACCCATCGGCGCGATCCCGGCGTTGGCACAGAAGACATCGACCTCGCCGAGGGTTTCGCGGGCTGTCTCGATCAGCGACGCGACACCCGCTTCGCTCGCGGCGTCACCGGCGACGGCGGTCCCGCCGATCTCCTTCGCGACTTCGGCCGCGGCGTCCCCGTTCAGGTCGCCGACGACGACCCTGGCCCCCTCCGCGGCGAACCGGCGGGCGAGCACGGAGCCGATACCGCCGCCTCCACCGGTGACGACGACACCCGCTCCGGCGAACGACGCGGTCACAGGCCACCCGCCAGGGTCACGCCGCCGTCGAGGACGACCGTCTGCCCGGTGATCCAGCCCGCTTCTTCCGAGAGCAGGAACGACACCGCGCTCGCGATGTCGGCCGGCACTCCAAGCCGCTTCATCGGGTACGACTCGGAGACCTCTTCTTCCCGGCCTTCGTACAGCGCGGTCGCGAACTTGGTCTTGACCACGGCGGGCGCGACGGCGTTCACCCGGATCTTCGGCCCCAGCTCGAAGCCGAGTTCCTTGGTGAGGCGGATCAGCGCGGCCTTGCTGACGCCGTACATGCCGATCCCCGGAGACGCGCCGAGTCCGGCAACGGACGCGACGTTCACCACCGCGCCGCCGTGCTCCCCCATCCACGCGTCGCGCGCCCGGCGCGTCCACGACAGCGGCGCGAGCACGTTCACCGCGAAGATCTTCGCCGCGGCTTCCGGTTCGATGTCCAGGGTGGGCCCGAACACGGGGTTGATGCCGGTGTTGTTGACCAGCATGTCCAGCCGCCCGAAGGCCTCGATCGTCTTGGCGACGGCCTCGTCCTGGTGCGCGGTGTCGTCGGCCTTGCCGGGGACGGCGATGGCGACGGCCTCGCCACCGAGTTCGGCGACGGCCTCGGCCAGCGGCTCCGGCTTGCGCGCGGTGATGCACACCTTCGCGCCGCGCTCGACCAGGTCCTTGGCGATCCCGAGGCCGATACCCCGGCTGGCGCCGGTGACGATCGCGACGCGATCCTTGAACGAGTTCACTCTTCGATCTCCTCTGTGTTCACCGGCGAGCGCAGTCGCTAAGCGAGCGCTCACTTACAATGGGAAGGGCCGGAGGTGGTGTCAAGCCCACTATCCGGTACGAGCGTCTGGGAGGATCTGCGGATGACCATGTCGCTGTCGGCCGAACTGTGGCCCGACGTCCAGCCGGAGACGGCACGGCGGCTGATGCTGGCCGGGGTCGAATCCTTCGCACGGCGCGGCTATCACGCGACCACCACCCGGGACATCGCCTCGGCGGCGGGTATGAGCCCCGCGGCGCTGTACGTGCACTTCCCGTCCAAGGCCGCGCTGCTGTTCGCGATCTCCAAGTACGGCCACGAGCAGACGCTCTCACTGGTCGAGAGTGTCGTGGCACGCGAAACCGACCCCGTCGAACGGATCCGGCTGCTGGTCGAGGACTTCGTGGCCTGGCACGCGCGGCGGCACACAGTGGCGCGCGTCGTGCAGTACGAACTGCACGCACTGCCGGACGAGGAGTTCGAGATCGTCGCGAAGCTGCGCCGCCGGATCGAGCAGATCGTGCGCGAGGTCATCACCGAGGGCGCGCAGGCCGGCATGTTCACCGTCGGCGACCCGCACACCGCCGCCCGCGCCGTGCTCTCGCTCGGCGTCGACGTCTCCCGCTGGTACAGCGACCGCGCCCGCCAGACACCGAAGAAGCTGGGCCAGGAGTACAGCGAGCTGGTGCTCCGCATGCTCGGCACGAAACTCTCCTGACCAGTATTGATCGACCTCCGTCGGCGATACCGCCACCAGAGTGACATACCAACCGGTCGGTATCGAGAAATACCCGCTGAGACGTTGACCACATACTAAGCGGTTGTTAACTTGCCCGGACTGCATCGCCGCAGCAGCGCCGAGCGAAGGGCATCCAGATGGCCGACAGTGCTCCGAACGCCCCGGAAACCGCCGCCGAACCGACGATCACCGTGTCCCAGCGAAGGAGGGCCGCGACCGCGGCGGCGCTCGCGTCGTCGGTCGAGTGGTACGACTACTTCGTCTTCGGGATCGCCGCAGCCCTGGTCTTCGGGAAGACCTTCTTCCCCACCACCAACGCCGCGGCCGGTGTCCTCGCCTCGTTCGCGACCTTCGCGGTCGGCTTCCTCGCCCGGCCGCTCGGCGGGATCATCGCGGGCAGCCTCGGCGACAAACGCGGCCGGAAACCCGTGCTGGTAATGGCGATCGCGCTGATGGGAGCGGCGACGACGCTGATCGGCCTGCTCCCCACCTACGACACGATCGGCATCGCCGCGCCGATCCTCCTGGTGCTGCTCAGGCTCGTGCAAGGCGTCGCGGTCGGCGCGCAGTGGGGTGGCGCGATGCTGCTCGCCACCGAGTACGCGCCGCCGGGCAAACGCGGTCTCTACGGCAGCCTGGTCCAGCTCGGCGTCCCGATCGGCGTGGTGCTGGCGAACACGGTGTTCCTGATCGCCGCGCAGGTCGCGCCGCCGTCGGACTTCCTCACCTGGGCGTGGCGGATCCCGTTCCTGGTCGGCATCCTCGTGCTCGGGCTCGCCTGGTACATGCACGTCAAGATCGACGAGACCCCGGAATACCGCCGTGCCGAAGCGAAACTCACCGCCGAGGAACGCGGCCGCGCCAAGTCGCCGCTGCGCGACGTCATGCGCAACCACAAGGGCACCGTCCTGCTGGCGGGCGGCTCGTTCATGGTCAACACCGCCACCTTCTACATCCTGCTCAACGGCGTCCTCGACTACGCCACCCGCCATCTGGGGATGTCGCGGACCACCGTGCTCGTCGCGACCCTGCTGATCAGCACGCTGCAGCTGGCGATCATCCCCTTGTCGGCGAAGCTGTCCGACCGCATCGGCAGGCTCAAGATCTACACCTTCGGCGCGGCGGGGGTCGCGCTCTGGGCGATCCCCATGTTCCTGCTGATCGACACGGCTTCCCTTCCGCTGTTCGTGGTCGCCTCGTTCGTCGGGTCGCTGTTCCTCGGCATCATGTACGGCCCGCAGGCGGCGCTGTTCGCGGAACTGTTCACCGCCGAGATGCGCTACACCGGCGCCTCGCTCGGCTACCAGATCAGCGCGGTCGTCGGCGGTGGGCTCGCACCGTTCATCATGGTGCTGCTCCTGGAATCCACCGGGACGTCGATGTCGGTTTCGCTCTACATCATCGTGCTGGCCCTGATTTCGCTCGGTTCGATCGGTCTGCTGGCCAAACGCGCCAAGCGAGCCGCACAGTCCACTTCGGACTCAGTCGACCGCCCGCGCGAAGCGGTCGGCGACCAGCCGTAGCCGCTCCTTGACCTCGTCCGGCGCCTCCTCCACCACGAAGTCGACGTCCCAATGGGCGAGGTAGTAAGGCATCACGGAAAGGTCGTTGGATCCGACCCTGACCCGGCAGGTGTGCTCGTCGATGGCCTCGATCGTCCCGACGGTCGGAGACACGTATTCGGCGAGCGCGTCCGCCGAGGCCTGCACCCGCAACACCATCTGGTGTGGATACGGCGACGACGTGATCCCGCGGGAGACATACGCGGCGAGGTCCTCGGCGGGTGGTTCCCTCGGCGTGAAACGGAAACTGGTGTCCGGGACGCCGTCGATACGGTCGACGCGGAAGGTCCGCCAGTCCTCGCGGTCGAGGTCGAACGCGACCAGGTACCACCGGCGGCCGGTGTGCACCAGGCGCAGCGGCTCGATGTGGCGCTCGCTGACGTCGCCGTGGTGACTGCGGTAGCCGAACCGGAGCCGCTGATGGTCCCGGCACGCGGACGCGATGACCGTCAGCGCCTCCGCGTCGATGACCGGCACGACGCCGCCGAGCGGGATCATCGCGGTGTTGAACGCGGTCACCCGGTGCCGCAGCCGGGCGGGCAGCACCTGCTCCAGTTTCGCGAGCGCGCGCACCGAGGTCTCCTCGATGCCCGACACCGTCCCGTTCGCGGCCGTACGGAGCCCGACGGCGACCGCGACGGCCTCGTCGTCGTCCAGCAGCAGCGGCGGCAGCGCGGCCCCCGCACCGAGCCGGTAGCCGCCCGCGACACCCGGCGTGGCGTGCACCGGGTAGCCCAGCTCCCGCAACCGCTCGACGTCACGCCGGACCGTACGGACGTCCACCCGCAGCCTGTCGGCCAGGTCGGCGCCCGGCCAGTCCCGCCGCGCCTGCAGCAGCGACAGCAGCCTCAGCAGCCGGGCCGACGTGCCCGTGGTCATCGGTTCGCTCTCTTCATGAGGAGGAGTGTGGCAGACATCGAGGACAGGTTCGGTCCGCATTGGAGTCGTGAGTGGTGATTCGGGTTAGAGCCGCAGGGTCTTAGGTACCTGCTGGTTGTGGCTGGAGTTGGTCGCAGGTCCGTGAAGGCCTCCTTGCCTACCCTGAAGGTAGGGAAGGGGGCCTTCATGTACTGCGGGGGCGAGCCAGAGCGGCAGTGGCGTGGCGGGCCGAGTCTCGTGAGTCCGTAAGGTGAGTCCCGTGATCGATCCCGCGCAGCTCCTGTCCGTCGCCCGCGAGGAAGCCGAACTCGGCAAGGCCGAGGGCGGGGTCCCGATCGGCGCCGCGCTGTTCGACACCGCCGGTGTCCTGCTCGGCCGCGGCCACAACCGCCGGGTCCAGGACGGCGACCCGTCGATGCACGCCGAGACCTCCGCGTTCCGGAACGCGGGCAGGCGGCCGCACTACCGCGACACGATCATGGTCACCACCCTCTCCCCCTGCTGGTACTGCAGCGGGCTGGTGCGCCAGTTCGGCATCGGCCGGGTGATCATCGGCGAGGCCGCCACGTTCGAAGGCGGGCACGGCTGGCTCGAGGAGAACGGCGTCGAGATCACCCTGCTCGACGACCCGGCGTGCACCGCGCTGATGACCGAATTCATCCAGGATCATCCGGACCTGTGGTTCGAGGACATCGGGGTCCCGACCGGGACCTAGTCGAGCGAATCCTCGGTCTCGAAGACGACGGTCCGGTTCCGCCCGGCCGTTTTCGCCGCGCGCAGCGCCTGATCCGCCGCGCCGATGAGCCTGTCGAGCGTCTCGCCGTCGGCAGGATGCGACGAGACCCCGATCGAAACGGTCGCCCCCGCGAACGTCCCACCCAGTGAGACGAACGTCGACGCGATCCGCAGCCGGATCCGTTCGGCGATCGCGTGCGCGTCGAACCGGGTCGTCCCGGGCAGCAGGACGACGAATTCCTCGCCGCCGAACCGGCCGACCAGGTCCGCCGCGCGGACCTCCGCGCGCAAAGTGTCCGCCACGGCGCGGAGGACGTCGTCCCCGACGTGCCTGCCGTGCCGGTCGTTGAGCCGGGCGAAGTGGTCGAGGTCGAGCATCAGCAGCGAAAGATCGGCGCCGCGGCCGCGAAGCAGGTCGAATTGGGTGCGGGCACCGTCCAACCAGGACGACGCGGTGAGCAGTCCGGTGCCGGCGTCCGTGCCCGCGTGGCCGCGCAGGGCGCGCATCGTTCCCGCCCGGTGCAGTACCACGAGCGCACCGGCGAGCACCACGGTGACGAACGGCCAGTCCACCGCCGACCAGGCGAGCAGCAATCCGAACGCGACCATCGCCGCGTCGAAGGCGAATCCCGACGGTTCCGCCCCGAATTCGGCGGCGGGCGCGGCCAAAGCGGCATCGACGGACAGGAACACCAGGCCGGTTGCGAAAACCAGCGCGAAACTTTCGAAATCCCTTGTCCCGCCGGTGAACGGCGGCGCACCCAGCAACACCGGGATGATCGAGGCACCGAGCGCCGAAAGCATGGTGGCGGAGGCCGCGAACACCTGACGATGCGGGATTCCGCGCCGGATCCGGCACCAGCGGTATCCCGCCGAGGCGACGACGAGCACGGCGGCCAGCGCGGGTGGCAGCAACAACGCGCCCGCGAAGATCCAGGCCGCGTCCAGTCCGGCGCCGAGCCGGGTGTCGGCGCGGGACCGCTCGACGGGCCGCGAAAGCTCCGAACTCAGGATCATTCCGGCCAGCAGACCGGAAAACGGGAGCAGCGACGACGGAGCGGGCGGCCGCAGCACGAAGAGGTACGTGGTGGCGGCCAAAGCGGCCGCGTCGACCAGGAGCAGGTACCCGATCAGGCCCCGCCTCGGCAGGTCCCACAGGCTCCATGTCCCCAGTATTCGCCGCGGCGCGGCGAGCCGGTCTCTTCGGCCGCGGCTTCCGGTCGCCATCAGGGAGTCCCCCACCATTTCGGCAAACTAGCCGGTAATCGCGGAACTGTCGATCCGCTTTCCGGGTCATGACCCCCCTACTAAGGTCGGTCGTTCCCGGCGGGAATTCCGGTGAATTATTGACAGTCCTCAATGGTCTAGTCCACTGTGAGAGAGCGCATCCTCCCGGTTGATACGCCGCGTCAAGACGGAGGTGCTCCACATCTGCGCGCATCGCTGCGCGCTTACCAGTTGGAGGACCTATGAAATCCTTACGACGCTGGGCAACACTGGCCACCACCGTCGGCGCCGCTCTCGCCACGGCCGTCGGCCTCGCCCCCGTCGCTTCGGCGGCCCCGGACGCGGTGCTGGCCTCGCCTTATCTGTACCAGTGGTCGGGACAGACGGACCCGATCGCCGCGATGAACGCCACCGGGGTCAAGGCCTTCACCCTCGCGTTCATCCTCTCCGACGGCGGCTGCAACCCGAAGTGGGACGGCAGCCGTTCGCTCACCGGCTCCGACGCCACGATGATCAGCAACATCCGGGCCAAGGGCGGCGACGTCATCCCGTCGTTCGGCGGCTGGTCCGGTACGAAGCTCGGCACGAAGTGCACCACACCCGCGGCACTCGCCGGCGCGTACCAGAAGGTCATCGACGCCTACAAGCTCAAGGCGATCGACCTCGACATCGAGAACACCGACGAGTTCGAGAACTACACCGTCCAGGACCGGATCCTGAACGCCATCAAGATCACGAAGCAGAAGAACCCCGGCCTGCGCGTGGTCATCACCATCCCGACCGAGGTCGGCGGCCCCAACGCGACCGGCAAACGGCTGATCAACCAGTCGAAGGTGCTCGGCGCGGGCGTCGACGCGTGGTCGGTCATGCCGTTCGACTTCTCCAGCGGCGGTGACATGGCGGGCAAGACCCGCAGTGCCGTGGACGGGCTGAAGAACGTCGTGAAGTCCACCTTCGCCCTGAGCGACGACGCGGCCTACCGGCGCAGCGGGCTCTCGTCGATGAACGGGAAGACCGACGTGGCGGGCGAAACCGTCAGCGTCGCCGACTTCCGGGCGATCCGCGACTACGCGGCGAGCAAACATCTCGCCCGGCTGTCGTTCTGGGCGGTGAACCGCGATTGCAACAACTGCGCGGGAATCGCGCAGGGCAAGTACGACTACACGAAGATCGTGGCGGGTTACACCGGCTGACTCTCGACCTCGTGAGTGGTAAGGACGGTTCTAACCGTCCTTACCACTCACGAGGCCCGGCCTCAGTTTCCGCAGTCCGGCTTGGTGTTCAGCGGGCGCCCTCTCGACCACACGAGGTCGACCGGATGCACCGAACCGTCCGGGTCGATGGACAGGATCGGCAGCGCCTTGTCGAGCTGGTTCCCCGTCGCCTGGTCGAACGCGACGAACCCGGTGGCGCCGGGCACCGGCGAGTTGCAGTCGATGCTGCGCAACACGTCGGGCACCGACACCGGATCCGCCGACACGTTCTGCACCGCCGCCTCGACCGCCGCGGCGACGGCGTCGTGTTCGATCATCGCGGCGCCGTCCCACAGTTCCGCCTTGGGAAAACCGTGGGTACCGGTGAATTCGGCGATGAAGTTGTCGTAGTTCTTCTTGTACGTCGGGTGCGCCGGATCCGACGTGAACATATCCCACTGGTCGGGATAAGCGAGCGCCGTGTAGCGGAGCCGGACACTGATGTCCTTGTCCAGCTCCAAAGGTTTCCCGGCGAGAGTGCTCGCGTCGTCCCCGGTCATCACGGTCACCGAATCGAGCCCCTCACAGGCGCCGTCCCCGGCCAAGGCCGCCACGAGGGCTCCGAGATCGAGCCCACGGCCGGCGAAGTAGATCAGGTCGGGTTTCGCACCGCAGATGTCGTTGTGCCACCGGCTGAACAGACCCCGCAGATACCCCTCACGCGAGGTGTCGGTGAGCGGCTTGACGTCGTAGGTCTTCGTGAAGATGACCGGGACCTTCGACGTGTTCTGGAAGGCCTCCGCGAGGGTGGTCGCGTAGGTGTCCTCCTTGCTGACGCCCTGGATCATCATCACGCGGCGGAAACCGTGCGCTGCGATGTACCCGGCCGCCGCGCGGGCCTCGTCTGTGTTGGTCGGGCCCACCCGGAAGAAGTTCTCGATCCGCGCGCCTTGCGGATCGGTGTTCATGTTGTCCGCGGTGACGGTCGCGCCGATCGTGGCGATACCGTGCCGGGACAGCTCGGCCACCAGTGCCCGGCTGTTCTCCGAACTGGTGCCGACATCGGTGACCGCCACGATGCGCTGGGCGGGCGCCGCGGCGATGATCTCCTCGGCGACGACGCGCCAATGGTCGGCGTTGCTCCCGTAGTTGGCCAGCAGGAGCTTGATCCCCGGCGGCCCGTTCTTCGGCCAGGCGGCGGTGATCGCGCCCTGGACCTCACGCCGGACGAACGGGAACGGCTGGCTGTCGACCTTCGGGTCCGGGGCGAGGTTCTCCAGCACCACGATGGTCTTGAAGTTCTCGCCCGCCGCCTCGTTGCGCCCCTTGATGAGCTTCTCCAGCGGGTCGAGCGGGTCGTCGTCCCGCAGCGGACCGGAGTCGAGGTTCAACCCGACGCAGACGTACGACGAGCCGGTCGACTTCTCGTCCGCGTCCACCGCGTGCAGCCCGGCACCACAGGACTCCCACGGTCTCGTCACCGCCACCGTGACGCCCACCAGCACGATCACGACCGCGATCAGTGACAGTCGATGACGGCGCGCCCACCCGTGGGGCCGCACCGGCGGGTCCGTCGCCGTGCGTTCACGGGCGGACATACGGGTTCTCAACGAATCGAGCCAGGACATGACGGGGTTCCGTTCGGGGTTCAGGGAAATTCGCCGCGACGGGCGAGCTCTTTGGCCGACACGAGCGCGCCGACGTCGGGGCGATGCGAAGTGGTGGCCAGCGCGGCGAAAGCGTTCGCGATCACCTCGTGCTGAGCCTGCCCGCGGACCGCGAACGGGTTGGCGGTCAGCCAGCCCGCCGCGATGAGCCGGGCGACGTTGTTGCGGATCTTCGACCTGTCGTCGGGACTCCGCGCGCTGTCGAGGTTGACCAGTTCGTCGTACAGCTCCGCGTGATCCCGTCCGGGCGGCAGATCGTCCGGCGCGTTCAGGACCAGCTCGAGCTTCGCGACCCACTCCGCGTGCGGGATCCGGTTGAACTCGTTCTCGAAGAAGGTGACCACCTCGCCGATGGCGCCGAGCGCGAGGTTGCAGTAGGCCAGGCGCACCGGATCCTGCGCGGTGTCCGGGTCGTCGCGCAGGGCCGTGAACTGCTCGGCGTAGGTCGGCCCGTCCCCGCGCCGGGCCAGCGCGGACACCAGGTTCGCGGCGATCCACGGATGCAGGGCCGCCTGGTCCTCGGTCATGCTCGCCGAGTTCTTCGCCGTCACCCACAACGCGGTGCGCAGCTCGGTCAGGATCCGCCCGACGTGCGGCTGGTCGATGCGGCTCTGCGCGGCGTCCGGGATCAGCCAGGGCGCGGTCGCGAACGGGGCCGCGGTCACGAAGTCGTCGAGGTTCACGTCGTCGAGGTGCTCGGTCAAGCCGAGCTCGGCCAGCCTGCGGTAGCAGGGATCCCGCTCACCACGGGGATCGGTGGTGAGCAGGTCGCGGTCGCCTTCCCGCACGTCGATCACCCGCAACCGCTCCGCGAGCTGCTCGACCGCGGACGGGAGCCCGCCGGTCGCCCGGTGCGCGAGCGTCACCTTCGGGGTCAGCGCGCCGGAATCGAGGACACGCGCGATCCGCCCGATCGGCTGGGCCGAGAGCCGGACCGGATAGTAGGGCGATTCGAGCGCGCCTTTGGCCGCGTCCGCCCAGTCGTCGTACGAGGCCTCTTCGCAGTCCACCATCGGCCGGACGGCGGACGGGGCGCCGGAGGCGGGTTTCCACGGAGCCAGCCACGCGGTCCCCCAGTCTTCGTGCCACCGCCCGCTGGTGGCGATGACCAGCAGCGCGTCGTGGGCCTCGCGGTCGTTCGGATGCTGGACGGCGTACCGTTCCCGCGCCGAGATCAGGTCGGCGAGGAACTCGGTCCCCCCGGCGTGATCGACGTCGTCGAGGGCCACCACCCAGTTGTGCCAGTGCCTGCGCTGCCGCGAAAGGTCACAGCTGCAGGGGCTCTTTTCCTCCGGCCTGGCCAGCCGCGGATGGTTCGCCCGGACGTCGCCGAGGAACGCCGCCATCAGCCACGCGGTGACAGCCTTCGCGTCACGGGCGTTGCCGTGCGCGAGCCGGTTGAGTTCGAGCAGCGCGTCGAACGGGGACCTGCCCTCGGCGTTCGGGAAGTCGGCCAGTGAATGCAGGGCCTTGCGGAGCCTCGGCCGGATGTTCCGGACCAGATGCGGGAACGTCTGGCGGAACAAATCCGCGTACTGCGGTTCCACGAGACCGGTCACCTTCGCCGTTTCGGACAGCGTGTCGAGCGCTTTGTCCAGTGCCGGTGTCCAGATGACTCCCTGGAAACTGGCGATCAGCGCCTTCAGTTGTGCCAGATCTTCGTCACGATTCCGTCCGGGAAGCTCCGCCTGAACTGCGATCAGCGCAAGAGTGAAACGCAGGAACTTCGGTTTCGGCCGATTCCGCCATTTGCCGGACAATCCGTAGGCCAGTTTTGTGAGCACGTCGATCGTGCCCGCGCGGCCACCCTGCCCGAAATCGAATCCGGCGTGCACGACGCCCCAGCCCAGGTCACGCCGGATCGCTTCCAGTGCCGTGGTCTTTCCCGAACCGACCGGTCCGAGCAGCAGCGTCACCGGCTGCCGGCGCGACGGATTCCCCGTCTCGCGATTGATCAGCATTCTCCGGGCGAGCTGCACCGCGGGAGAATGTCGGTCCACACTCATTTTTCCTGTTCAGCCCCTAGCTGTGATCCGGAATGGAGAGTGCGGACCATCGTAGGTACTCGATCAGAATCGGGGCACAGGAAATTCCACACCAGACACGAACGGACGAAATCCGGGGAGAATCGTAATTCTTGCTCGACGGTGAGCGATACCGCCGATCACTCGAACGGCGCTACCCGCCCCAAGCCGGATGGCGGCCACCGCCGGGATAGCCGCCGTAGTACCAGTCGTAGTACCAGTCGTTGTCGTGGTGGCCGGCGCGCGGATCCCGCCGTTCCTCGGGGGCCGGGACCGGTGTCGGCGTGGGAGACGGGGTCTCCGAGCCGTTCATCGACGCGGTCAGTGGCGGCGGGGGCGCGACGCTGCCGCCGGACGGCCCGGACGGGGCGGGCGACGGCACCGCGTCATCCGGGACCTCGACCGCCTGCGGCGCGATGGTCAGCGACGGCGGCGGGAGTGGCATCCCCGGGATGACTTCGGCCGAATCGGCCGGGGTGAGCAGCACGGCCAGCAGGCCGCCGAGGACGACACCACCCGCCGAAAGCGCGGAGATCCGCCGGAGCTTCCCGCTTCCGGGACCGGTGGTCTCCGGCGCCCGGTGCTTCGGCCCGCGCGGTCCCCGGCGACGGGGTGCCGCACCGGCTTCCCGCATCAACTCGCTCAGGGCGTCCCCACCGTTGTCGCGGCGAGCCGTGCGTGCCATCGGCACCTCCAAACCCCGGTCCGTCGCTCAGCGCGACGGCCTCAACCCGGGGTGGATCCTAGGAACGCGGGAGCCGGTTGTAAACGGTTGCCCGTCCACAGCGGACAGACGTGCGGCGAAAGGTCAGGCAGCTGCGGTGACCGCGATCGCGGCCTCGCCCGCTTCGGTCAGCTCGGCGGGCACACGACCGGTGACGGCGGAGAGGCCGGTGGACTCGGCGGGGCGGATGTAACCACCGTGGGCGAGGGCGTGCGCGGTCATCTGGTCACAACAGGCGAACCCGTCGATGAAGAGGTCCGGCTCGCAGCTGCACGACATCTGGGCGCGGCGGGCCGCGACCGCTCGCAGCATCGCCATGGCTCGATGGGACAACTCGACCTCTGAACCGGACACCGGAACGCACCTCTTTCGATCGGCTGCCTGATCAGCAGCACTTACACCGTGTTATCGGTCGCTGCTCCATCAGTGTTAACAAGATCTCAGACGTTCCCGGGAATCTCTACGTTCCGTTCGATCTTCTTGCTTTTCGCCAGTGCCAAAGTGGGCTCCAGGACACTGGCCCACTGGGCGACGATCTGCTTGCGGCGCCTCGTGTCGTCGGTCAGCAGATTGGCCAGCCCCAGGCCCCGGGCAAGATCGAGAGTGGCCTGGACCAGCTCACGAACGCCCTGGTGGGACTCGTCGACGCCGAAGAGTTCGACCGTCACCCGATGTGCTTCCCGGCCGACCCGCGCCTCCAGCGGCACCAGGGTCGCGCGCAGCCCTTCGTCGGTCGACGCCGCGACCCACAGGTGGAGCGCGGCACGGAACATCGGCCCGCTGTAGAGGTTGAGCACCATGTCGACGGCCCGTTCGATCCGCGACCGCCCCGACGGCAGTTCCGCGGCGCGAGCACGCAGTTCCACGATCTGGATCTCGCCGACGTGCTCCACCGCGGCCGCGACCAGGTCCTCCCTGGTCGGGAAGTGGTGCTGCGCGGCACCACGCGAGACCCCGGCGCGTTCGGCGATGACCGCCACCGTGGTCCCGTTCCAGCCCAGCTCGCCGATCGTCTCGACGGCGGCCTCGACCAGCCGCCGCCGGGTCGTGCGGCTGCGCTCCTGCTGCGGTTCGCGGATCATGGCCCTGATTCTGGGGTACGACTTTCGACCCAGAAATCGAGCTGCAGGTCTTCCTCGGACCCGCCGACGCGGTACTTCGAGAGATCCGTGACCCCCTCGGCGGCGAGCACCTCGTCGTCGAGGTAGAAATTCCCCGTCGCCTCGGCGCTCGGTTTGGTGAGGATCGCGTGCGCGGCGTCCGCCATGATCTCCGGCGTCCGCGACTTCGCCGCCAGCTCGGCGCCGACGACGTTGCGGATCGCCGCGGTGTCGATCGTCGTCCGCGGCCACAGCGAGTTCGCCGCGATCCCGAACGGCCGCAGTTCCGCCGCGAGCCCGACGGTCACCAGGCTCATCGAGTACTTCGCGATGCTGTACGCGAGATGCCCGGCCTGGAACCACTTCTCGTCGAGGCTGATCGGCGGCGAGAGCGTCAGGATGTGGGCGTTCTCCGCCAGCTTCAGATACGGGATGGCGAGCTTCGACAGCAGGAACGAACCGCGCGCGTTGATGTCCTGCATCAGGTCGTAGCGCTTCATGCTGACCGACTCGGTCGGCGTCAGATCGATCGCGCTCGCGTTGTTGAGCACGATGTCGATGCCGCCGAACTGCTCCGCGGTCCGCGCGATCGCGGCCTCGACCGAGGTGTCGTCGCGGACGTCGCCGACAATCGGCAGAGCCTGCCCGCCCGCGTCCTCGATCGCCTTGGCCGCGGTGTAGACCGTGCCCGGCAGTTTCGGGTGCGGCTCGGCGGTCTTGGCCAGCAGGGCGATGTTCGCCCCGTCGCGGGCCGCGCGGATCGCGATGGCCTCGCCGATCCCGCGACTGCCGCCGGAGATGACGATCGTCTTGCCGTGCAGCGTGCTCATGGGTCGCCTCTCAGTAGGACCTGGGGAGACCCAGGCTGTGCTGGCCGACGAAGTTGAGCACCATCTCGCGGCTCACCGGCGCGATGCGGCCCAGCCGGACGGCCGTGACCAGCGTGCCCAGCCCGTATTCGCTGGCGAGACCGTTGCCGCCGTGGGTCTGCACGGCCTGGTCGACGGCGCGGATGGCGACCTCGGCGGCCGCATACTTCGCCATGTTCGCCGACTCGCCCGCGCCGAAGTCGTCGCCGGAGTCGTAGAGCGACGCCGCCTTCTGCGTCATGAGCTTGGCCAGTTCCAGCTCGATCTTGATCTCGGCCAGCGGATGCGCGAGCCCCTGGTGACTGCCGATCGGCGCGCCGCCCCACACCTTGCGCTCGTTGGCGTAGGCGACGGCCTTGGACAGCGCGTACCGCGCGATGCCGAGCGAGAACGACGCGCCCATGATGCGTTCGGGGTTGAGCCCGGCGAACAGCTGCGCGATCGCCGCGTCCTCCTCGCCGACCAGCGCGTCGGCGGGCAGGTGGACGTCGTCGAGGAACAGGCCGAACTGCTTCTCCGGCGAGACGATGTCCATCTCGATCTGCTTGTACTCGAAACCGGGCGCGTCGGTCGGGACGATGAACAGCGCGGGCTTGAGCTTGCCGGTCTTCGAATCCTCGGTGCGGCCGACGACCAGGACGGCGTCCGCCTCGTCGACACCGGAGATGTAGACCTTCCGTCCACTGAGGACCCAGTCGCCGCCGTCGCGTTTGGCGGTGGTGGTGATCTTGTGCGAGTTCGACCCGGCGTCCGGTTCGGTGATCGCGAAGACCATCCGCCTGCTGCCGTCGGCGATCCCGGGCAGCCAGCGCTTCTTCTGCTCGTCGGTGCCGAAGCGCGAGATGACCGTGCCGCAGATCGCCGGCGAGACGACCATGAGCAGCAGAGGACTGCCCGCCGCGGCGAGTTCTTCCAGCACCGCGGCGAGATCGGCGATCCCCGCTCCCCCACCGCCGTACTCCTCGGGCAGATTCACGCCGAGGTAGCCGAGCCGTCCGGCCTCGGCCCACAGTTCCTCGGTCTTGAGCCCGGCGCGGGCCTGCTTGGCGTAGTACTCGTACCCGTACTTCTTGCCGAGTTCGGCGACCGCGGCCCGCAGCGCGACGCGCTCCTCGGGCTCGGTGAAGTTCATCGCGTTCATTCGTTCTCTCCTACCACCGCGAGGATCGTGCCCACTTCGACCTGCTGCCCGACGACAACCGGCAGTTCCGTCACGACGCCGTCTGCGGGCGCCGCGATCCGGTGTTCCATCTTCATTGCTTCCAGCCACAGCAACGGATCACCGGTCTTGACCGTGTCACCGGCCTCGACCGCGAGCCGGACGACGGTGCCCGGCATCGGCGCCACCAGCGAACCGGCGGCGAGCGCCGCGTCCGGATCCGCGTACCTCGGCACCACGGTCAGTTCCACGGTGCCTTCCGGCGAATCGACGAACACGGCGCCGTCGTACCTCGCGACGGCGAACTTCCGCCGCACCCCGGCGACCTCCAGGACGACACCGTCGCCTTCGGCCGAAACGAGTTCGACGCCTTCGAAGCCCTCGGCACGCAGGCCGTCACGGGTGAGCGTGTAGACGACCTCGATCTCGTCCTCGCCTTGACGAAAACGTTTGCGCTGTCCCTGGGAGCGGACGTTGCGCCAGCCGCTCGGCAGCCGTCCCTGGACCTGGGCTCCCGAGCGGTTCACCGCGGCACCCGCCAAAGCGGCCGCCAGCGCGGAAATCCGTACGGTGTCCACAGTGGCCAGTGGCTTCGCCAGCGTGTCGAGCCCGTGCCGGTCGAAGAACGCCGTGTCGGTTTCACCGGCCAGGAACGCCTCGTGCCGCAGGACGTTCACCAGCAGGTCGCGGTTCGTCACCACTCCGTGGATCTCCGCACCGGCCAGCGCTCCGGCCAACGCCCGCGCCGCGCTCCGGCGGTCCGGGGCGAAGGCGATCACCTTGGCGAGCATCGGGTCGTAGTGCACCCCGACGGTCTGGCCGCTGACGAAGCCGGAATCGAGCCGGACACCCGGGCCCACCTCGAATTCCCGCTGGGTGGCGGGAATTTCGAACCGGTGCAGCGTGCCGCTCTGCGGCTGCCAGCCCGCGGCCGGGTCTTCGGCGTAGAGCCGGACCTCGATAGCGTGGCCCCGCGTCTCCGGCTCGTCGATCGGGAGGTGCTCGCCTTCCGCGATCCGCAGCTGCAGCGACACGAGGTCGAGTCCTGTCGTGGCTTCGGTGACCGGATGCTCGACCTGGAGCCGGGTGTTCATCTCCAGGAAGTAGAACCGCCCGTCCGGTCCGGCGAGGAACTCGACGGTGCCGGCGCCGACGTAATCGATCGCCTGCGCGGCCTTGCGCGCGGCGTCGAACAGGGCCTCCCGCATGGCCTCGTCGACGAACGGCGACGGCGCCTCCTCGACGACCTTCTGGTGACGGCGCTGGATCGAGCATTCCCGCTCCCCCACCGCCCACACCGTGCCGTGGGTGTCGGCGAGCACCTGGACCTCGATGTGGCGTCCGGTCTCCAGATACCGCTCGCAGAACACGGTCGCGTCTCCGAAGGCCGAGGCGGCCTCCGCACTCGCGCCTTCGACGGCCTCGGCGAGTTCGCCGAGCGAGCGCACGACGCGCATCCCGCGTCCGCCACCACCGGCGGACGCCTTGACCAGCAGAGGAAGGTCGGCTTCGGTGACCTCGGCCGGGTCCAATTCGGACAGGATCGGGACATCGGCGTCGGCCATCATCCGCTTGGACTCGACCTTGGAGCCCATGCTCTCGATGGCTTCCGGCGGCGGGCCGACCCAGGTGAGCCCGGCGTCGATCACGGCGCGGGCGAACCCGGCGTTCTCCGACAGGAAGCCGTAGCCGGGGTGGATCGCGTCGGCGCCGGTTTCGACGGCCGCCTTGATCAGCAGTTCGGCTCGCAGATAGGTATCGGACGGCGCGTTGCCCGGCAATCGGACCGCGATGTCGGCCTCGGCGGTGTGCGGCGCGTCGGCGTCCGCGTCGGAGAACACCGCGACCGTGCCGATCCCGGCGTCGCGGCAGGTGCGGAACACGCGGCGGGCGATCTCCCCGCGGTTGGCGACCAAGAGTTTCTGGATCACTTTCGGCCCCTACATCCTGAAGACGCCGAAGCCCTCGGCGCCCTTCACTGGTCCATTGTGGATCACGGACAGGCTGAGCCCGAGCACCGTGCGGGTGTCGCGGGGATCGATGATCCCGTCGTCGTAGAGCATTCCGGAGAGGAACATCGGCATCGACTCCAGCTCGATCTGCCCCTCCACCATCGCGCGCATGGCGGCGTCGTGCTCCTCGTTGTAGTCCTGACCGCGCGACGCGGCGGCGGCGCGGGCCACGATGGACAGCACGCCCGCCAGCTGCTGCGGCCCCATGACCGCGGATTTCGCGCTGGGCCAGGCGAACAGGAAGCGGGGGTCGTAGGCCCGGCCGCACATGCCGTAATGCCCGGCGCCGTACGAAGCACCCATGAGCACCGAAAGATGCGGCACCTTCGAGTTCGACACGGCGTTGATCATCATCGCGCCGTGCTTGATGATGCCGCTCTGCTCGTACTCCTTGCCGACCATGTAGCCGGTGGTGTTGTGCAGGAAGACCAGCGGCGTGTCGATCTGGTTGGCCAGCTGGATGAACTGCGCGGCCTTCTGCGACTCCTCGCCGAAGAGCACGCCTTGGGCGTTGGCGAGGATGCCGACCGGATAGCCGTGGATGCTCGCCCAGCCGGTGGCGAGACTGCTGCCGTACAAGGGTTTGAACTCGTCGAAGTCCGAGCCGTCGGCGACCCTGGCGATCACCTCGCGCGGGTCGAACGGCACCTTGAGATCGGTGGGCACGATGCCGAGCAGGTCTTCGGCGGAGTACAGCGGCTCGGCGTAGTCCGGTTTCGGCGTCGGGCCCTGCTTGCTCCAGTTGAGCCGCTTGATGATGCTCCGGCCGAGCCGGATCGCGTCCTCTTCGTCGGCCGCGAGGTAGTCGGCGAGGCCCGACGTGCGGGCGTGCATTTCGGCACCGCCGAGCGATTCGTCGTCGGACTCCTCACCGGTGGCCATCTTGACCAGCGGCGGCCCGCCGAGGAACACCTTCGCGCGTTCCTTGACCATCACGACGTAGTCCGACATGCCGGGCAGGTACGCGCCGCCGGCGGTCGAGTTGCCGAACACCAGCGCGATCGTGGGCACCTTGGCCGCCGAAGACCGCGTGATGTCGCGGAAGATCCGGCCGCCGGGGATGAAGATCTCCTTCTGCGTCGGCAGATCCGCGCCGCCGGACTCGACGAGGTTGATCACCGGCAGGCGGTTCTGCGCGGCGATGTCCGCTGCGCGGTAGCTCTTCTTGGCCGTCCACGGGTTGCTCGCCCCGCCTTTGACCGTGGGGTCGCTCGCCGAGATCATGCACTCGACGCCTTCGACCACGCCGATCCCGGTGATCACGCTGGCGCCGACCTGGTAGTCCGAACCCCAGGCCGCCAGCGGCGAAAGCTCCAGGAACGGCGAGTCCTCGTCGAGGAGGAGCTCGATCCGCTCGCGGGCGAGCAGCTTGCCGCGTTTGCGGTGCCGGGTGACGTACTTCTCGCCGCCGCCCGCGATCGCCTTGGCGTGCTCGCCGTCGATCTCGGCCAGTTTGCCGAGCATGGACTCGCGATTGGCGGCGAACTCCTCGCTGCGTTCGTCCACTGTGGACCTGATGGTGCTCATGCGGTGTATCCCAATCGCTTCGCGGCCAGGCCGGTGAGGATCTCGTTGGTCCCGCCACCGATGCCGAGGATGCGCACGTCACGGTAGTGACGCTCCACTTCGGACTCCCGCATGTAGCCGAGTCCGCCGTGCAGCTGCACGGCCTCGTTGACCACCCATTCGGCGGTCTCGACGGCGGTGTTCTTCGCGAAACAGGCTTCGGCGATGACCTCTTCGCCCGCGACGTGGCGTTGGGCGACCTGCCGGGTGTACGTCCGGGCGACGTCGATCTTGCGGGCCATCTCGGTGAGCTTGTGCTGCACCAGCTGCCGGGAGATCAGCGGACGGCCGAAGGTCTCGCGCAGGCGGCACCAGTCCAGCGTCAGGTCGAGTGCTCGTTGAGCGTGCGCGTAGCCCTGCACCGCCAGCGAGACCCGCTCGGTGACGAACTGCGTGGCGACCTGTGCGAACCCGCTGTTCTCGGCGCCGACCAGGTTCTCCGCGGGCACCCGGACGTCCACATAGGACAACTCGGCGGTGTCCGAGCAGAGCCAGCCCATCTTCTCCAGCTTGCGGGACACGGTGAAGCCCGGCGTGCCGCGCTCGACGACGATGAGCGAGATCCCGTGCGCGCCGGATTCCCCGGTGCGGACCACCGTGGTCACGAAGTCCGCGCGGCAGCCCGAGGTGATGAACGTCTTGGCACCGTTGACGACGTACTCGTCGCCCTCGCGCACCGCTGTCGTGCGGATCCCCGCGACGTCGGAGCCGCCGTCGGGTTCGGTGACCGCCAGCGAGCCGATCTTGGCGCCTTCCAGCGCCGGCCGGACCCAGCGTTCGATCTGCACGGGGTCCCCGGCCGCCGCGATGTGCGGGACGGCGATGCCGCAGGTGAACAGCGAGGCGAAGAGCCCACCGGAACCGCCCGCGTAGTGCAGTTCCTCGGCGATGACCACGGCGTCGAGATAGTCGCCGCCCCCGCCGCCGACCTCCTCGGGGAAGCCGACGCCGAGCAGTCCGAGTTCCCCGGCCTTGCGGTGCAGTTCGCGAGGCAGTTCGCCCTCGCGCTCCCAGCCTTCGAGGTGCGGCAGGATCTCGGTTTCGGCGAACCGCCGGACGGTCTTGCGCAGCTCGGCGCGTTCCGGCGTCGAGAAGGGGTCGGTCACAGGAAAGCCTCCGGGATGTCGATCTCGCGGGAGCGCAGCCATTCCCCGAGTGCCTTCGCCTGCGGGTCGAACCGCGCCTGCGACGCGACACCTTCGCCGAGGATGCCTTCGACGACAAAGTTGATCGCCCGCAGGTTCGGCAGGAGATGCCGCCGGACCTCGAGGTCCGCGGTCTCCGGGAGCAGCAGTTTGAACTCGGTGACGGTGAGCCGGTGGGCGAGCCAGCGCCACGCCTCGTCGGACCGCGCCCAGACGCCGACGTTCGCGTTGCCGCCCTTGTCACCGCTGCGGGCGCCGATCACCTTGCCCAGCGGCGCCCGGCCGACCTGCGCCTGGGTGAACGGGGCGGGCAACCCGTATTCGTCCACATCGGACAATTCAAGCGTGTCGGCGGCTTGCGCGATGTCGCGCCGCGTCCCGTCCGGCAAGACCGCGACGTGCGGAACCTTTTGGGCGTCGACGAAAGCGGCCCGGTACACGCCGTAGGGCGAGGCGGCCGCGGGTGGTGCGGTCACGTGGAAGCCGGGGTAGCTCGCCAGCGCGAGCTCGATCGCCGCACCGCTGAACGCGCGCCCGGCGACCTCCGGATCGGCGTCCTTCACCGCGACATGCAGCAACGCGCTCGCCTGCTGCTCGGTTTCGGCGTCGGGCCGGTCCGTGCGGGCCAGCGTCCAGCGGACCTCGGCGGGCGGTCGTGCTTTGAGCGCGCCTTCGAGCTGTTCCTTGACCAGCGCGGCTTTCGCTTCGATGTCCAGTCCGGTGAGGACGAACGTCGTCTCGTTGCGGAAGCCACCGAGGCCGTTCAGGCAGACCTTGAGCGTCGGCGGCGGGGGCTCGCCGGTGACACCGCTGATCCGGACGCGGTCCGGACCGTCGTCGGACAGGGTCAGCGTGTCGATCCGCGTCGTGACGTCCGGCCCGGCGTAGCGGGCGCCGGTGATCTCGTAGAGCAGTTGCGCGGTGACGGTTCCGGTGTTCACCACGCCACCGGTTCCGGGATGTTTGGTGATCACGCTGGAACCGTCGGCGGAGATCTCGGCGATCGGGAAGCCCGGGACACCGACCTCGTGCTCGGTGAAGAACGCGTAGTTGCCGCCGGTGGCCTGGGTGCCGCATTCGATCACGTGCCCGGCCACGACCGCGCCCGCCAGCGCGTCGTGGTCGTCGCGCGCCCAGCCGAAGTGCGCGGCGGCGGGACCGACGATCACCGAAGCGTCGGTGACCCGGCCCGTCACCACGATGTCGGCGCCCGCGTTCAGGCATTCCGTGATCCCCCACGCGCCGAGATAGGCGTTGGCGGTCAAGGTCTTGCCGAACCCGAGCTCTTCGGCACGCTGGACGAGGTCGTCACCCTCGACGTGCGCGATGGCGACGTCGACACCGAGTTTCGCGGCCAGCTCGCGGAGCGCCTCCGCGAGCCCGGCGGGGTTGAGCCCACCGGCGTTCGCGACGATCTTGACGCCCTTTTCCTTGGCCAGCGCGAGATTTTCCTCCATCTGGCGGAGGAAGGTCTTGGCGTAGCCACGGTTCGGGTCCTTCATCCGGTCTCGGCCGAGGATGAGCATGGTCAGCTCGGCCAGGTAGTCGCCGGTCAGCACGTCGAGCGGGCCGCCGGTGAGCATCTCGCGGACGGCGGAGAACCGGTCGCCGTAGAACCCGGAGGCGTTGCCGATCCTGATCGGCGCCGTCATGCGAACTGTCCCGGCTGCCGTCCGGCTCCGGGAGGTCCGGCGAAGGCCTGCGCGATCCCGAGCCATTCCTCGACGTCGGCGCCGGTGGCGACGAGGTCGGTGTCGTCAGGATGACGGCGCTGGGTGATGACGAGGCAGAAGTCGACGGCGCTGCCGGTGAGCCGCTGCTCGGCGTCCTCGGGCCCGAACGCCCAGTTCGTGCCGTCAGGCGCGGTGAGCTCGACCCGGAACTCCTCGGCGGGCGGGGCGAGCGCGTTGAGCTTGTAGGCGAAGTCGCGGGTGCGCGTGCCGAAGCGGGCGATATGCCAGATCCGGCCGGTGTTCTCGCGTGCGACGCCGAGCGCGTCGAAGATGTCCTGACCGTGCGCCCAGGTCTCCATGAGCCGCGCGGTCACCATGGAGGCCGCGCTCATCGGCGGGCCGTACCAGGGGATCTTCTGCCCGTCGGGCACCGCGGCGAGCGCTGCCGCGAGTTCCGCCCGCCCGGCTCGCCATTCGGCCAGCAGTTCACGGGGCGGCGTCTTCGCGCCCTCGACGGCACCGTCGTCGACATAGGTCTCCCCCGTCGCGAGGAGCCCTTCGATCTCGGTCTGCCACTCGGCCTCGGACCCGCGCGCCGCGATCAGCGCCTTCCGGTCCGTCCAGGCCAGATGGGCTATCTGATGGGCGATCGTCCAGCCTTCGGCCGGGGTCTTCCGCGCCCAATCCGACGCGGGCAGCTCCGCCACCACGTCGTCGATGGCCTGCGTTTCCGCCGCGAGATCCCCAAGGATCACGCCAAGGTCAGCCATGCCCGCCTCCTCGCGTCCTCCTCAGGCTGGCACCCTCCGGCAGAAAAATCAAGCACGCCTGATTGTTTTGACGGGGGGGCTGAAGGGGCCCTTCACCGCATCCGACGCGGTGAAGGGCCCCTTACCTGCATGTCACGCGGGGAAAGGCCCCTTCAGCCCCCGTAGAGGGCGCCGACCGCGGCATGGACCGAAGTCGAGTACACCGGGTCGTACGTATGGCGCCCGGCCAGGACGTCGCCGCCCTTACGGCTGTAGGTCCAGCCGCCGTCGGCCTCGAATCCGGGGTTCGCGACGTGGCAGCCGGTCAGGCTGATGTCGTCCATCCGCGCGGTGACCGAGTAGTTGGTGACGGCCTTCTTCTCGTACAGCCGCAAAGTGAGCGTCGCCGACCCACCGCTCAGCCGCGGCGTGAGGTCGACCGGCGACGAGGTGTACCAGTCGCTCCCCTCGCTGGCGACGTCGCGCTCCCACACCTGCGTCCCGCCGACGATCGCCTGTTTCGCGTGGTACCCGGGCGGGCTCGTGGCCGGCCGGTCGTCGGTGTGCCATACGACCATCCGGCACGACGTCGACCCGGCGTCGAGGCGGACGGTCGCACTCGCGGCCGCGTAGTCTCCCGCCGTCGTGGCGTTGTCGGGGTGCACGGTGAACACCAGCGCGCTGTTCCCGGCGTGCGCGACGCGTTCGTCGCTGGACTGCGGGCGCCCGGGCGTCAGCGGCAGCGCGTATTGGATGACGCCGTCGAGTTTCCCCGCCGCCGCGTACTCCAGGCCGACCGCGGTCACCGCGCGGACGTACTCGACGTCAGGGGTGATCGTGGTGCGCGACAACGTGGAGGCGTACACCATCAGGATGGCCTTGCGGCTCTTGCCCGCGAGCCGCGCGACGATCTGGTCCAGCTGCGGGCGGAGACTCCCGGTCCACAGCGTGTTGCGATACGGGTCGTCGCGGAAGGGCAGGATGAGACTGTCGATGCTCGCCGCGTAGGTGTCCACAAAGGACTGTGTGACCGCGTTGGCGTACACCACCGGATAGAAGTCCAGGCCCGGCTGGATCGCCCGGGCGGCGGTCCGCATCCTGGCGGTGTAGTCCTTGGTGAAGGTGGCCGTGTTGGCGTTGAAGTCGTCCATCGCCCAGGCCTTCAGCACCGGGAAGCGCACCGAGAGCCGGGCGATCGCCTGCCCCCACGCGACGTAGTCCTTCTTGTAGGGCAGGTACTCCGCGCAGCTCGTGCCGCCGGGGCACTCGGTCGGCGGGACCAGGTAGACCCAGACCGCGAGGCCGCTCGCCTGCGCGGCGGGCAGGAACTCCTGCTCAAGATCACCCCAGTCGGTGGACTTGTTGACCAGGAACGCGTACGTGTCCGCGTTCATCGCCCGGAGCCGGTCCACGGTCGCCCGCGCGTCGACGTGCCCGTCCGCCTTGCGCACGGGATTGGCGTAACTGGCACGGATCCCCGGCGCGGGCGCCGCTTCGGCGGGCAACGCGAGCAGCGAACCCAGGAGCGCCAGCAGCAGCGCGACCACGGACCATCTCCCGGCCTGCCGCGAGGACAAGGGTGTCGTCATGGTTCCTGAGCCTGCCGGGATCGCGCATAAGTTCCGTACACGCCCACAGGCCAATCACAAGACTCTGCGTAGTGCATTCACCATCTTTTGTTCCCCATCGAGTGAAATGACCCCCACCTGCCCGCTACGCAAATCGGGCTAGTACAGATGTTCGAAACGGCGTAGCCTTGATCCCGTGGCCAGCGAAAACAGTCCTCAGGCGGCGTGCACCGAGTGGTGGCGTGCTGATGCTGCGACGCTGCATGCCCGTAAGCAGGAAATCGAGGTCCTGAAGCGTCAATTGGACGCGGAGCAGTACGCGATCTTGGCGGAGTTGAATTCTCGTGGGATTCGTGGGTGCACGGGACATTCGACGTTGATGGGGTTGATCCTTGAGGACTTCCACGTGTCGCAGAAGGAAGCCTCAGCCCGTGCGGATCGTGCCCTGGCGTTGCATCCCGGGGCAGCCATCGGCGGGGGCGTCGTGCCACCGCTGGCTCCGTTGACCGCCGAAGCCGCTGCCGAAGGTGCGATCGGGGGAGGTCAGATCGATGCGATCATCGGCGCTCTCGCCCTGGTCCCCTCCTTTGTTCCTGCGGAGGAGGTGCGGGCCGGGGAGAAGATCTTGGTTGATTTGGCTCGGCGGGCTGGGCCGAAGGAGATCGTGACGGCTGGGCGTCGGATGCTGAACACGATGGATCCCGACGGCAAAGAGCCCCGTGACAAGGGCCCGAAAGACGCCCGTCCGGAGTTGCGGTTCATCAAGCATCGTGACGGCACGCTCGGGTTCGCGGGAACCCTGGATCTGGAAACCTACGCACGGTTGAAGTCCGATCTCGATCCGCTGGCCAAGCCGCACAAGGCCGTCGATGGTGTCAGAGACTCCCGCGGCCAAGGCGAGCGTTATGGGGACGCATTCGCCGACTACGTACGACTCAAGACCGCCAGCCCCGACCTTCCCGGCCAGGCCGGGGAGTCGACCCAGATCCTGGTCACCATGGCCTACGAGGATCTGATGAACGAGGTCGGCGACGGCCTCCTCGACCTCGTCGGTCCGATCAGTGCCACCGACGTCCGGATCCTCGCCTGCGATGCCCGGATCCGGCCCGTCGTTCTGTCCGGCGCAGGGCAGCCGCTGGATGTGGGGCGGTCCAGCCGGTCCGCCACCACCCCGCAGAAGCACGCGTTGAAGATCCGCGACGGTGGCTGTGCGTTCCCTGGCTGCGATATGCCGGTGCAGCGTTGCACCGCCCATCACATAGTTTTCTGGCGTCACCGAGGCGAAACGAAGATCGACAATCTGGTGCTGCTCTGCGCGAGACACCATCGGCTGATCCACAAAAGCGAGTGGAAAGTCCAGATCGCCCGAGACGGACTACCTGAATTCATCGCACCTGCTTATCTTGATCCGACAGGGGAACCAAGGCGCAACACGATGCATCTGCGGGTATAGGCCGACGACAACAAGGGTGCCGAGATTCACGCCACCGTAGTCCACTATGGACTAACGGAGTTCACCGCGCCTTCCCAATTCCCTCATCACCGCGGGTCGCCAACCGAACAAGCTGCCGCGCGACGTCACCCAGACGCCCCCGAGCCCAGGTACCGTAGGCGAGATGCGCAAACGGGACGGCCTGGGCGGCCTCGCGGTGCTGCTCGTCCTGATCGCGATGATCGTGCTGGTGACGGCACTCCTGGTCTTCGGCGTCCTGGCCGTGACGAACTACCTGCCGCGTCACTGATCGGCAGCCTCCTGCGGGTGCACGGCGATGGCGATCTTGCCGCGCGGGCGGCCGCGGCCCTCCCCGGCCGAGCCGCCTTCCAACAGTGCGTGCGCCTGCGCGATGTCGTCCAGCGGGACCACGGCGCCGATCACCGGCCTGAGCTTGTCTTCGTCGACCAGACGGCCGATGGCTTCGAGCTTCGCCCTGCCGGGGCTGACGAAGACGAAGTGGTAGGTCGCGTTCACGGCCCACGCGGCGAGCAGGTTCTGCGGTTCGGGAATGTCCACGATGGACACCACGCGGCCACGGTCGGCGAGGACCTCCGGGCTGCGGGCGAGGGTGTCACCGCCCACCGTGTCCAGCACGACGTCCACCCCGCCCAGCTCGCGGACCCGCGGCACGTAGTCACCGGCCGAGAAGTCGATCGCGACGTCGGCCCCCAGTCCGGTGACGAACTCGTGATCCCTCGCCCGCGCGGTGGTCACCACCTCGGCTCCGAGCGCGGCGGCGACCTGGACGGCGATCGAGCCGACCCCGCCCGCCCCGCCGTGCACCAGGACCCGTTCCCCGGGCCGTACCGCAGCACGTTCGACCAGCGCCTCCCACACCGTCACGCCCACGAGCACCAGACCGGCGGCCTCGACGTGCGACAACCGCGCGGGCTTGCGGGCGACCAAGTCCTGGTCGACCACGTGGAATTCGGCGTAGGTTCCCTGCCCGGCGAAGATCGGCGCCAGGTACCAGACCTCGTCGCCCGGCTGGAAATCGCCCGCCCCGGGGCCGGTCTCGACCACCACGCCGGACACGTCGTTGCCGAGCACCGCCGGGAGCGCCACCTCGTCGCGGTAGTCACCGCGCCGGGTCTGCAGGTCGAGCGGATTCACGGACGTGGCCAGCACGCGCACCAGTACCTGCCCGGGTCCGGGAGCGGGCCTCGGCAGCTCTCGGACGGCGAACGCGGTGTCCGCGTCACCGAAGCGGACGAGTTCCACCGCGCGCATCGAAGTCGACATGCGTCGACCTTATATCGTAATATCGCGAATCGTAAATAGGTGTGACCTACTCCCCCGCCCGCTCGAACTCCCGGATCAGCACGGGGTACTGCTCGCCGCCGTGTCCGGCGGCGATCGCGCGGTCGGCCATCGCCTTGATGAGCTTCGGCAGTTCGGCGTTCACGCCCAGCGCCTCGCTCTCCTCGACCATGTGCGCCATCGCCCGCACGTCGGTCTCCAGGGCCGACACCTCCGCTGGGAACGAACCCTGGTCGACCTGCTCGGCGTAGCCGGGCAACCAGCCCGCGACGCCGACGGCGATCTGCTGCGCGAAGGTCGCGTACGTCGCGGCGTCGACACCGGCGGTCCGGAGCATCGCGGTGCCCTGGAGCCACGCGTTCAGGACGCTCCACATCATGGTCAGGCCGGCGACGTCGTACAGGGCCGCCAGTCCGTGATCCTCACCGAGGTGGGAGATAGTGCCGAGCGCGCCGAGGTCGAAGTCCGGCTCCGGACCGCTGAGCAGGATCACCGCCTCCTCCGTCCCGATCGACGACGGGATGGCCATGATCGCGCCGTCCAGGTAGCGGGCACCCAGTTTTTCCGCCCAGGCGGCGGTTTCCCGCGCCTGCGCCGAGTCGCCCGAGGTCAGGTTGACCAGGGTCGTGCCCTCCAGTCCGGCATCGCCGAGCAGGTCGCGCACGGCCGGGTAGTCGGTGAGGCAGACGACGGTCAAGCCGCCGGCGGCGAGGGCGTCGCCGACCGTCGGCGCCAGGCGAGCGCCCGAGGCGACCAAGGAGCCGGCCTTGGCGGCCGTCCGGTTCCACACGGTCGTGGGATGCCCGGCCTTCAGGAACGCTCCGGCGAGCGCCTGGCCCATCAGCCCGAGGCCGATGACCGTGATCGGGGTGTTCGCGTTGTCAGTCATGGCAACATCGTCAACGTTGATACCGGTATGAAGGTCAAGTGAGGATTCGATGCGGATCGGGGAACTGAGTCACCGGACGGGCGTCAACGCCCACCAACTGCGCTACTACGAGGCCCAAGGCCTGCTGGAAGCCGACCGCGGCACGAACGGCTATCGCGAGTTCGACGAGACGGCCGTCCTGCGCGTGAAGCAGATCCGCCACCTCCTCGGCGCGGGCCTGTCGTCCGAGGACATCGCGTACCTGCTGCCCTGTGCGATCGGCGAGGAGCCGGAACTGATCGGCTGCCCCGAACTGCTGGCCGCGATGCGCGAACGGCTCGGGCGGCTCGACGAGCAGCTGGCCAAGATCGCGCGGTCCCGCGACGCGCTGGCCGGTTACATCGACGCGGCGGAGCGGACGGGCGCGAAGACCTATCCCCCGTTCGAAGGTGCCGCGTGAGCGAGACACAGGAAGCCGTCCGGTTGCGCGAGCAGGGCACCGACGAGGCCCGCCTGCGGCTGATCGAGCTGGCCGAACGGCACCCGGGGGACGCCGTCATCGCCTACCAGACGGCGTGGGCCCACGATTCCCTCGGCTTCGAGGCCGAAGCCGCTCCCTACTACGAGCGGGCGCTCTCGACCGAAGGTCTGTCCACACAGGACAGGCACGGCGTGTTCGTCGGCCTCGGCAGCACGTATCGCGTCCTCGGCCGGTACGAAGAATCGCTCAAGACCTTGCGCCGCGGCCTCGACGAGTTCCCGGACGACGCGGCGCTCAGGACGTTCCTCGCGATGGCTCTCTACAACGTCGGCGAAGCACGCGAAGCGGCGGGAACGCTGCTGAAGGTGCTCGCCGCGACCAGCGCCGACACCGGGGTCCAGCGATACCGGCGAGCGGTCGAGTACTACGCGGATCACCTGGACGACGTCGAATGACCCGCTTATTGACACCTTGTCAACATAGCCCTACTTTCACGTCATGAGCGTGTACGCCGAAATCACCTACGAGGTCGCCGACCGCATCGCGACGGTCACGCTCAACCGGCCCGAGGCCCGCAACGGCTACACCATCCGCATGGCCGACGAACTCGGCGACGCGATGGACCGGGCCGACAGCGACGAGGACGTCCGCGTGGTGATCCTGACCGGCAACGGCAAGGACTTCTCGGTGGGCGCCGACCTCTCGCAGGGCGGATTCGAGTTCGATCCGGAGACCGGCCCGGACGCGGCCTGGCAGGAGCCGGCAGGACGCTGCTCGAAACGGATCTTCACGATGAACAAACCGGTGATCGCGGCCTTGCGGGGCGCGGCCGTCGGCGGCGGTGTCACGATCACACTGTCGTGTGATTACCGGCTGGCGTCCACGGATTCGCGCTTCGGTTTCGTGTTCGTCCGCCGCGGGATCTACCCCGAAGGCGCGTCCGCGTGGTTCCTCCCCCGGCTGGTCGGCATGGGCACGGCACTCGACTGGATGATCAGCGGCCGCGTCTTCGGCGTCGAGGAGGCGAAGAACGCCGGACTGGTCCACAGTGTTCACGAGCCCGGGGAAGTGCTCGGCAAGGCCCGCGAACTGGCACTCGAGATCGCCACGACCACGTCACCGGTCTCGGTCGCGGTCACCCGGCAGCTGCTGTACCGGATGGCGAGCGCCGCCTCGCCGTTCCCCGTGCACGAACTGGACTCCCGGCTGATCGGCGGCCTGGGCTCCAGTCCGGACGCGATCGAAGGGGTCATGTCCTTCCTGCAGAAACGACCACCGGAGTTCTCCATGCGCGTCGACACCGACCTGCCTGCCTACCTGCCCTGGCGGAACGCGTGACCGCCTATCCCCCGGAGCCGTGGAACCTGGCAGGCCAGGCGTATCTGTCGGTGTGGCGTGTCCCGGTGAGCGAACTGCCCGGACTCCCCGAAGGTGTCGAGCCGGCCGTGGCGGGCGGGCGCGCGCAGGTGTTCACCGCCTGGATCGACTATCAGGACCCCGGGCAGCTGCGGTACCACGAGCTGCTGGCGACGGTCGCCGTCCGGGGCAAGCGCCTCTCCAGCTCCATCACCGACATCTGGGTCGACAGCGAGGTCTCGCTGGCCGGAGGACGGGCGCTGTGGGGCATCCCCAAGGACCTCGCCGCGCTCGACTTCGCCCACGGCCGGACCTTCACCGCCTCGGCGGCCACCCAGGACGACTGGATCGCTACGGCCGCTTTCACCCCCCGCCCGAGCTTCCCGGTGAAGATGCCCGCCGCCTTCGATGTCGTCCAAATGTTGGACGGACGTCTCAAAAGGAGCCCCGTCCGGGCGAAGGCCCGCCCCCATCCGGCGGCGGCCGATTGGCGGATCAACGAGTCCGGGCCGTTCGGCTTCCTGGCCGGTCAGCGGCCCGTTCTGAGCGCCCACCTGCGCGACTTCAAGATCGTTTTCGGCGGCTGACCAGCCGCTCAGTGTGATCGGCTAACCCGCCAGGGTGAGACCACGACACGCCACCCATTGGGGCACGTGCAGGCTCCGACCCCTACATGTAGTCTCTGGGAACCGACATCGCCCAGCGACGGGGAGACCGCTCGGGAGCGGTAGTCGGACAGCTTGTGAACCTGCAGCGCACGGCCTTGTGAGGCCTTGTGGTGCTTCAACGCGCCCAATTGGAGACACGCATGTCAGTGGAAACCGGTCAGCGGCCACCTTCGTCTTCGGACACCACGCCCGCGACCGTGCGAGTCATCCGGCGGGACGGCAGCGTGTCCCCCTTCGACGCGAACAAGATCTCGGTCGCCGTGACCAAGGCCTTCCTCGCCGTCGAGGGCGGTGACGCGGCCGCTTCGTCGCGGATCCACCACCTGGTCAACGAATTGACCGAGCAGATCGAAGCCACCCTGCTCCGCCACGCCGGTCCCGAGACCGCGCTGCACATCGAGCAGATCCAGGACATCGTCGAGCTCGCGCTCATGCGCGGCGAGCACCACAAGGTCGCCCGCGCGTACGTCCTCTACCGCGACGAGCGCGCGAAGGCCCGCGAGTCCGAGAAGCCGGCCTCGTCCGACGTCGCCATCAGCGTCAAGGCCGCCGACGGCACGATCCGCCCGCTCGACTGGGCCCGTGTCTCGCACGTGGTCGGCGAGGCCGTCGCCGGGCTCGACGACGTCTCGGCCGAGCCGGTGCTGGCCGAGGCCAAGCGCAACCTCTACGACGGCATCAGTGCCGACGAACTCGCCCTCGCCCAGATCATGGCCGCGCGCGTGCTCGTCGAGCAGGAGCCGAACTACTCCTACGTCAGCGCCCGGCTGCTGGCGGACAAGCTCCGCGGCGAGGCGCTCAGCTACCTCGCGGGCTCGCCCCAGCTGGCCAGCCAGGACGAGATGACCGCCCGGTACCCGCAGTACTTCCGGGACTACCTCAAGCGCGCCATCGAGCTGGAGCTGGTCAACCCCGAGCTGCAGACGTTCGACCTGGACAAGATCACCGCGGCCATCCACGCCGAGCGCGACCTCGACTTCGGCTTCCTCGGCCTGCAGACGCTGTACGACCGGTACTTCCAGCACCACAACGGCGTCCGGTTCGAGCTGCCGCAGGCGTTCTTCATGCGCGTCGCCATGGGTCTCGCGATCCGCGAGGACAACCGTGAAGCCCGCGCCATCGAGTTCTACGAGCTGCTCTCGTCGTTCCACTTCATGGCGTCCACCCCGACGCTGTTCAACTCGGGTACCACGCGCCCGCAGCTGTCGTCCTGCTTCCTGACCACGGTGGACGACGACCTGGACTCGATCTTCCAGGCGTACAAGAACAACGCGCTGCTGGCGAAGTACTCGGGCGGTCTCGGCAACGACTGGACCCCGGTCCGCGGCCTCGGCGCGCACATCAAGGGCACCAACGGCCAGTCGCAGGGTGTCGTGCCGTTCCTCAAGATCGCCAACGACACCGCGGTCGCGGTGAACCAGGGCGGCAAGCGCAAGGGCGCGGCCTGCGCGTACCTCGAGACCTGGCACGTCGACATCGAGGAATTCCTCGACCTGCGCAAGAACACCGGTGACGACCGTCGTCGTACGCACGACATGAACACCGCGAACTGGGTGCCGGACGAGTTCCTCCGCCGGGTCGAGGCCGACGCGCAGTGGACGCTGTTCTCGCCGAACGAGACCCCGGACCTGCACGACCTCTACGGCACCGCGTTCGCCGAGCGCTACCGCGAGTACGAGGCCGCCGCCGAACGCGGTGAGCTGAAGGTCTTCCGCAAGGTCCGCGCGATCGACCTGTGGCGCCGCATGCTGACCATGCTGTTCGAGACCGGCCACCCGTGGATCACCTTCAAGGACCCGTGCAACCTGCGCTCGCCGCAGCAGCACGTGGGTGTCGTGCACTCGTCCAACCTGTGCACCGAGATCACCCTGAACACCACCACCGACGAGGTCGCGGTCTGCAACCTCGGCTCGGTGAACCTGCTCAAGCACGTCACCCCCGAGGGCATCGACGCGAAGCGGCTCGAGAAGACCGTGCGCACCGCGGTCCGCATGCTCGACAACGTGATCGACATCAACTTCTACACCATCCCGGAAGCACGCCGGTCCAACCTGCGGCACCGCCCGATCGGGCTGGGCCTGATGGGCTTCCAGGACGCGCTGTTCGAGATCGGTGTCCCGCTGTCCTCGGAAGAGGCCGTCCAGTTCGCGGACACCAGCATGGAGCACATCAGCTACTACGCGATCTCGGCGTCGACCGACCTCGCCGAGGAGCGCGGCCAGTACCAGACGTTCGAGGGTTCCTTGTGGAGCAAGGGAATCCTGCCGATCGACTCGCTGCAGCTGCTGATCGACGCCCGCCAGGGCGACGCGCTCGACGTCGACACCTCGTCCACTTTGGACTGGGCCCCGCTGCGCGAGCGGGTCAAGACCGTCGGTATGCGCAACTCCAACGTGATGGCGATCGCGCCGACCGCGACGATCTCCAACATCGTGGGCGTCGGGCAGTCGATCGAGCCGCTGTTCCAGAACCTGTTCGTCAAGTCGAACATGTCCGGTGACTTCACCGTGGTGAACCCGCACCTGGTCCGCTCGCTCAAGGAGCGCGGGCTGTGGGACGAGGTCATGGTCTCGGACCTGAAGTACTTCGACGGCAGCCTCGGCCAGATCGACCGCGTGCCGGACGACCTGAAGGCGCTGTACGCGACCGCGTTCGAGATCGAGTCGCGGTGGCTGGTGGACGCCGGTTCGCGTCGTCAGAAGTGGATCGACCAGGCGCAGTCGCTGAACCTGTACATCGCGGCGCCCAGCGGCCGCAAGCTCGACGAGCTGTACCGCTACGCCTGGCACAAGGGCCTCAAGACCACGTACTACCTGCGGGCGCGGTCCGCGACGCACGTGGAGAAGAGCACCCTGCGCGGCACCGACGGCAAGCTGAACGCGGTCTCGGCCACCCCGGCCCCGGCCACACCTTCGGCACCCAAGCCCGCCGCCCCCGCCGCTTCGCCCGCCCCGTCGGCTTCCGCCGCGGTTTCGCCTTCGCCCGCCGCCGCCGTGCCCGCGGTGCCGGTGACCGCCCCGGAGCCGAAGGAGATCCCGCAGGTCTCCGACGTCGACTTCGTCGCCACCGACGGCGCCGCCTGCCGCATCGACGACCCCGACTGCGAAGCCTGCCAGTAAACATCCTCGTGAGTGGTGAGGGCGGTTCCAACCGTCCTCACCACTCACGACGCCTCTTGGAGTGTGCCCCTCTATGACCACCTTTGACGCTTCCACCGACGCCACCGGCCTCGGTGAGATCGAAGTCGGCGCCGCCCGGATCAACGTCGACGACAAGCGGATGATCAACGCCCGCGCCGACGTCAACCAGCTGCTGCCGATGAAGTACACCTGGGCGTGGGAGAAGTACCTCGCCGGCTGCAACAACCACTGGATGCCGACCGAGGTCGCCATGCAGGCCGACATCGCGCTGTGGAAGTCGGCCGACGGCCTGACCGAGGACGAGCGCACCATGCTCAAGCGCAACCTCGGCTTCTTCGCCACCGCGGAATCGCTGGTGGCCAACAACATCGTGCTCGCGGTGTACCGGCAGATCACCAACCCCGAATGCCGCCAGTACCTGCTGCGCCAGGCGTTCGAGGAGGCCGTGCACACGCACACCTTCCAGTACATCTGCGAGAGCCTCGGCCTGGTCGAGGGCGAGCTGTTCAACATGTACCGCGAGGTCCCCTCCATCTCGGAGAAGGACGCGTGGGCGCTGAAGTACACGCAGAACCTGGAGAACCCGGACTTCGAGACCGGCACCCCCGAGGCCGACCAGAACTTCCTGCGTGACCTGGTCGCGTTCTACGTGATCTTCGAGGGCATGTGGTTCTACACCGGCTTCGCGCAGATCCTCTCGCTCGGCCGCCGGAACAAGATGATCGGCATCGCCGAGCAGTACCAGTACATCCTGCGCGACGAGTCGATCCACCTGAACTTCGGCATCGACTGCATCAACCAGATCAAGATCGAGAACCCGCACCTGTGGACCGAGGAGTTCCAGGCGGAGATCCGCGGCATGCTGACCGAGGCCTGCGAGCTCGAGGTCTCCTACGCCCGCGACACCATGCCGCGCGGCATGCTCGGGCTGTCGGCCGAGCTGATCGAGCAGTACATGCACTTCATCACCGACCGGCGCGCGCAGCAGATCGGCCTCCAGCCGATCTTCGGCGAGACGGAGAACCCGTTCCCGTGGATGTCGGAGGCGATGGACCTCAAGAAGGAGAAGAACTTCTTCGAGACCCGCGTCATCGAGTACCAGTCCGGTGGCGCCCTCGACTGGGACTGATCCCGTATCTCACGTGATCAGAGACGGAACACGCCGGGCGGACTTCCGCCCGGCGTGTTCCGTCTCCAGACACGCGAGTTCGCCGTCTGATCACGTGAGTTACGCCTCCAGTCACACGAGACCCGAATTCGGTACGCTCCAGGGTGCTACTGGTTCGCCCGGCCTCCCAGGCCGGTCGAGGTAACAGGGAACCCGGTGTGAATCCGGGACTGCCCCGCAGCGGTATGTGGGAACGAAAGCCGTCACCGTGCGAGACACGGTAAAGCACTGGGGCATGGCGCCCCGGGAAGCGACGGCCGGTAGGAGCGAGCGAGTCGCCCACGAGTCCGAAGACCTGCCCGTGGTGCGCGCGCCGACGGCGTGCGTGAGTCCGGGCCTCGTGGGATGGGCGCGACCGAAACCGCGGTCACTCCTGCGCGCTCCGGGCTCTGACGACAAGCTCGCGAGGAGAGAGCTGTGACCGAAATCGGCACCACTGTGCTGGGCTACCCCCGAATCGGACCGGACCGGGAACTCAAGCGTTCACTCGAACGCTACTGGGCGGGCAAGATCGACGAGGCCGCGTTGCTGGAGACCGGCCGCGCGCTGCGCACGCGGACCTGGCGGGAACTCAAGGACGCGGGGCTCGACTCCGTCCCTTCCAACACGTTCTCCCACTACGACCAGGTGCTCGACACCGCCGAGCTGTTCGGAGCGCTGCCGGAGCGCGTCACGAAGCTCGGTCTCTCGCCGCTCGACACCTACTTCGCCGCCGCTCGCGGGGTGCAGGACGCGCCCGCGATGGAGATGACGAAGTGGTTCGACACGAACTACCACTACATCGTCCCCGAACTCGGGCCGGACACCCGGTTCTCGGTCGCCGGCTCCAAGCCGCTCGACGAGTACCGCGAGGCCCGCGCGATCGGCGTCGAGACACGGCCGGTGCTGGTGGGCCCGGTGACGTTCTTGCTGCTCGCGAAGGCCGCCGAGGGCGCTCCGGAGGGCTTCCGCCCGCTGGACCTGCTCGACAACCTTCTCGACGGCTACGTCGAGCTGCTGCGACGCCTGCATGACGAAGGCGTCGAGTGGGTCCAGCTCGACGAGCCCGCCTTCGCCGGCGACCGCACCGAGCCGGAGCTCAACGCGCTCATCCGCGCCTACCACCGGCTCGCGAAGGAGACCGCGCGCCCGAAGATCCTGGTCGCCGGATACTTCGGCGGTCTCGGCCGGGGACTGGGTGTGCTCGCCCGTTCCCCGATCGACGCCCTCGCCGTCGACCTCGTCACCGACGAGTCCTTTGTGGACGCCGTCGCGGCCGAACCCGCCTTGCGCGACAAGGAGGTCCTGGCCGGTGTCGTGGACGGGCGCAACGTCTGGCGCACCGATCCGACCCGCGCGCTCAGCCGGGCGGCGACGCTGCTCGGCACCGCGAAGTCGGTCAGCGTCTCGACGTCGTGCTCGCTGCTTCACGTGCCTTACGACGTCGAGCGGGAGGCCGAGCTCCACCCGCGGCTCAAGGGCTGGCTCGCGTTCGCCAAGCAGAAGGTCGACGAGGTCGTCCTGCTCGGCCGCGCGCTGAAGGAGGAGGGCGTCGACCTCTCCGCCGCCCGTTCGGCGGCCACGGACCGCGCCACGGCGGCCGACCTGGCCGACGCCGGGGTCCGTGCCCGGCTGGAGGCGCTGCGGCCGGAGGACACCGTCCGTTCCCCCTACGCGCGGCGCGCGGCGGCCCAGCAGGCCGCGCTGGCCCTGCCGCCGCTGCCGAGCACGACGATCGGCTCGTTCCCCCAGACCACCGACGTCCGCAAGGCCCGCGCCGCGCACAAGGCGGGCTCGCTGGACGACGCCGGGTACGAGGCCGCGATGAAGGCGGAGATCGAGCGCGTCATCCGGCTGCAGGAGGATCTGGGCCTGGACGTGCTGGTGCACGGCGAGCCCGAGCGCAACGACATGGTGCAGTACTTCGCCGAGCGGCTGGCCGGGTTCGCGGCCACCGACTTCGGCTGGGTGCAGTCCTACGGCTCGCGGTGTGTCCGGCCGCCCATCCTGTACGGCGACGTCTCCCGTCCCGAGCCGATGACCGTCGAGTGGGCGCGCTACGCGCAAAGCCTGACCGGCAAGCCCGTCAAGGGCATGCTGACCGGGCCGGTGACGATCCTGGCGTGGTCGTTCGTCCGCGACGACCAGCCGCTGGGCGAGACCGCCCGCCAGGTGGCGCTGGCCATCCGCGACGAGGTGCACGACCTGCAGGCGGCCGGCATCCGCGTCATCCAGGTGGACGAGCCGGCGCTGCGGGAACTGCTCCCGCTGCGCGCTGCGGCGCACGAGGCGTACTTCTCCTGGGCGGTTTCGTCGTTCCGGCTGGCGACGTCCGGGATCGACGACGCGACGCAGATCCACACGCACATGTGCTATTCGGAGTTCGGTGAGGTGGTGAAGGCGATCGACGCGCTCGACGCCGACGTCACCAGCATCGAGGCGGCGCGGTCGAAGATGGAGGTCGTCACCGACCTCGGCGCGGCGGGCTTCGGCCGCGGCGTCGGGCCGGGCGTGTACGACATCCACTCGCCGCGCGTCCCCGGCGTCGACGAGGTCAGCGGGCTGCTGCGGACCGCCGTCGGCGCCGTGCCCGCCGAGCGGATCTGGGTCAACCCGGACTGCGGGCTGAAGACCCGCGGTTACGCCGAGGTGGAGCCTGCCCTGCGGAACCTGGTCGCGGCCGCGAACGCGGTCCGGTCCGAGCTGGGCTGATCAGTACCTGAAGGCCCCCTTCCTTGCGTCAGGCGCAAGAAAGGGGGCCTTCATGTACATCCGCCGGGGTATTGTCAATCTGCCAACAAGAGTGCGATGGTGGGGCGGTAGCCGGTCTCAACGGGGAGATGGTCACCATGGCGAACGCCGTCGAAAAGGTCACCGGGGCACTGCGTGAGCGGGTCCCGCCGCTCACCTCGATCCCCCTGCCGCGTTCGGTCGACCAGCGCTGGCTCGGCGCGACCTGGCCGGTCCGCGAGCTCGCGCCCGCCCCGCCGGGTCTCAAACCCGTCCTCGGCGACGAAGGCCCGCCCGTCATCGGGCACGCGCTGGACTTCATGCGCTTCGGCATCGAGTTCGGCCTCAAGCGCTACGAGACCTATGGGCCGGTGTCGTGGATGGGCGCGTTCGGCCGCCGCATCGTCGCCCTCTCCGGTCCCGAGGCCACCCAGATCGCGCTGGTGAACAAGGACAAGGCCTTCTCCCAGGAGGGCTGGAAGTTCTTCATCGAGCAGTTCTTCGACCGCGGCCTGATGCTGCTCGATTTCGGCGAGCACCATCTGCACCGCCGGATCATGCAGGCGGCGTTCACGCGGCAGCGGCTCACCGGGTACGTCGACCAGATGGGACCGGCCCTGCGCGAAGGCATCGCCACGTGGGCCGACCGGCCGAACCCGCGGATCTACTGGTCCCTCAAGCAACTCACGCTCGACGTCGCGACACGCGTGTTCATGGGCATGCGGTCCGGCGACGACGCGGCCGCGATCAACCGCGCGTTCGTGAATTCCGTGCGCGCGGGCACGGCCATCGTGCGCTTCCCCGTTCCCGGCGGCCGCTGGGCGGCGGGATTGCACGGCCGCAAGGTCCTCGAACGCTACTTCGCGGCGAATCTGCCCGCGAAGCGGCGAAGCGACGGCGAAGACCTCTTCACCGCCTTGTGCCACGCCACCACCGAAGACGGTGACCGCTTCACCGACTCCGACGTCGTCAACCACATGATCTTCCTGATGATGGCCGCGCACGACACGTCGACCATCACCAGCGCCGCCGCCGTCTACCACCTCGCCAAGAACCCCGAGTGGCAGGAACGCGCGCGCCAGGAGTCCCTCGCGCTCGGCGACGACGTACCGGACATCGAGGCACTCGAGACCCTGACCACGCTGGACCTGGTGATCAAGGAATCCTTGCGGCTGGTGGCCCCGGTTCCTTCGCTGGCAAGGAAGACCGTGAAGGACACCGAGGTTCTCGGGCACTTCATTCCCGAAGGGACACTGGTCGGGGTTTCCCCCACCGTCAACCATTTCGCGCCGGAGTTCTGGACCGACCCGATGCGGTTCGACCCGGACCGCTTCGGCGAGGAACGCCGCGAGGACAAGTCGCATCGCTACGCGTGGATGCCGTTCGGCGGCGGCGCGCACAAGTGCATCGGGCTGCATTTCGGGACGTTCGAAGTGAAGGCGCTGCTGCACGAGATGCTGCGGGCGTACCGGTGGTCGGTCCCGGAGGACTACACCGCACGCTGGGATTACGTCTCGCTGCCCGTTCCCGCGGACGGCTTGCCGATCCATTTGGAGACACGCTGAATCCCGACCAAAGGGACATCCACGATCGAGTACTCTTGGTAACCTCTGGTCACCACTCGTGTAGCAGTGATCACCCTTTCAGCCGGTAGACACCCCGTATCGAGCATGATGCCGTGGCACTACTCCCGGTCGGCTCATACCTAGTGTGGGTCCGTGGGCTCGGACACCCGGTCTGAGCTGGCCATAAACCGCGCATGAAGAGGTGAAGTGTGCCTGAGCCTGGTTCCGCGCCAGGGTTGGTGGACGTCGCTCGGAGATGGGCCGCGACGCTCGCTGACACTAAAGGAGTATCGCTTCCCCAGGAGCAACTCGAACGACTCTTGCTCGGCGTCGCCCAGGACGCCGTCCGGACCGAGCCCGACCACAAGCCCGCTCTGCTGCGGTTCTCCAAGCTCTATTCCGCCTCTCCCATCGGGATCGCGCTCGCCGACTCCGACGGCAGGATCGTCGAGGCGAACGTCGCGCTCGGCAAACTCCTCGGCTGCCGCCCGTCGGCGCTGCGCGGGCGGAACATCGCCGACCTCGGCTCGGCCGACCACGACGTTTCCCGGCTGCGGAACGGGCTCTCCCAGCTCATGAAGCTCAGCCAGCCGACCCAGCAGGAACGCCTGCTGCTGGACCACACCGAGGAAGGCGCGCTCTGGGTCGACGTGACCCTGACCGACCTCCCCGGCGACCGGCCCGGCTCGGCGTACCCGGTGCTGATGGTCTCCGACGCCAACGAGATCCACCTGCTGCAGGAACGACTGCTGCACCAGAACGTGCACGACGCGCTGACCGGCCTGCCGAACGCCACCGCGTTCGGCAACGCCCTCGAAACCGCGCTGGCCGGATCCGGCGGCGAGCAGATCGCGCTCGTCTATCTCGACGTCGACGGCTTCAAGGTGATCAACGACGGTCTCGGCGCCGGCGTCGGCGACCAGGTGCTGCGCGGGGTCGCGACCAAACTCAAGGCCGTGTTCTCCGGCAGGCACAACGCTTCCGTCGCCCGGCTGTCCGGCGACGGGTTCGCCGTCCTGCTGCGCGGGGAGTTCACCTCGCCTCAGGTGATCGATCTCGTCGAGCAGGCCCTGGAGGAACTGGTCGAGCCGATCTACCTCGGCGGGCACGGCATCGGGGTCAGCGCGAGCGCCGGCATCGTCGTCCGCCCGGTCGCCGACGGCGGACCGGAGGACCTGCTCAGGGCCGCGGAGATCGCGCTGCACCGCGCCAAGGAGGCAGGCAAGGCGCAGTGGATGCTGTTCGACCCGGAGCTCGACGCGCGTGACCGCGGGCGCTATCAGCTCGGCGCGGTCATCGCGGGCGCGCTGGAGAACGGCGAGTTCTCGCTGATCTACCAGCCGACGGTGAAGCTCGCGAACCCGGACCAGCTGGCCGCGGTGAACGCGGGGCTGCGCTGGACCCACCCGGAGAAGGGCGAACTGGACTCCGACGAGTTCTATCCGCTGGCTCAGATCACCGGGATGACCATCCCGCTCGGCCGGTGGCTGCTGGCGGAATCGCTCGCCGCCACCGCGCGCTGGCGGCAGCGGTTCGGCGACGCGGCACCGGATGTCTGCGTGCGGCTGCCGAACCGGCTGGCCATCGACCCCGATCTGGTGCTGCTGGTCAAGGAACAGCTCGATCGGCACAGCCTGCCCGCGCAGGCGTTGCGGCTGTGCACCGACCGCGAGTCCGTGCTCGACCCGCGCGGCGAGGTGCTGGACTCCTTCGCCGTGCTGTCCGATCTGGGCGCCCAGCTGGTGCTGACCATCTCCGGTTCGGCCGATCTGGAACTGATCCCGCAGCATCGGCTCCCGGTCCGTCACGTGATCCTGTCCGGCGCGGTGGTCGACGCGCTGGCCGACGGCGAGGACGAGGCCGACGTCCGTCACCTGTGCCAGCTGGTCACCAGGGCCAAGGAGCTGAAACTGCGGATCGGCGCGGAAGGCGTCCGCAGCCACGAACAGGCCGAGCGGCTGCGGCGGCACGGCGTCCTCGCGGCACGCGGTTCGTTCGTCGCCGATTCCGCGACCGGGGACGAGGTCGACGAGCTGATCGAACGGCACGCCCACTGACGTGACAGGATCCGTCCATGGACCAAGGTGACATCGCCCCGGACTTCACCCTGCCCGACGACAAGGGCGAGGAGCGCACGCTGTCGGACTTCCTCTCGTCCGGCCCCGTCGTGCTGTTCTTCTACCCCGCCGCGATGACCAGCGGCTGCACCGCCGAGAGCTGCCATTTCCGCGACCTCGCCGCGGAATTCGCCGAACTGGGCGCGCACCGCGTCGGCATCAGCCCGGACGCCGTCGCCAAACAGCAGGAGTTCTCGGCCAAGCACGGCTTCGACTATCCCCTGCTGTCCGATGTGGACGGTGTGGTGGCGAAACAGTTCGGTGTGTGGCGCAAGTTCAGCCCGCTGCACGCCAAACGGCACACGTTCGTCATCGACACCGACCGCAAGGTGCTCGAAGTGATCAAGAGCGAACTGAAGTTCACCGTGCACGCCGACAAGGCACTCGCGGCCCTGCGCGAACGGCAAGCCTAAGGACGCTTGAGCCGCCAGATCCGGTTGACGCCCGCGCAGGCGGGGGCGAACGGCGGCTCGACGGTTTCCTCACCGGTCATCGTGAACCCCAGCCTCGCGGGCACGGCGCCACTCTCGACGTTCTTCTCGTCGTGCCGGATCTCGACCTCGGGCGCACCGAGCCGGAAGGCCTCGGCGGTCAGCAGCCGCGCGGCCCTCGTCACCAGGCCGCGGCCGGTGTGGTGACGGCTGAGCCAGTAGCCGATCTCGATCCGGTCCGGATGCGTGATCATGCCCGAGGCACCGACGACGTCACCGTCGGCGAAGATCGCGAAGTCGTAGGTCTTGCCTTCGGCCCAGTTGCGCGCGGTGGTTTCGAGGAAGTCGGCGGCTTCTCGGCGGCCGTAGCCGTTGGTGGCCCAGATCTGCCAGGCACCGAGGTGCTCGGCTGAATCCCCCGCGACGGCGGCCAGGGTGCCGAGTTGCTCGGGCTTCCAGCGGCGCAGGACGACGACGTCGTCGGCGAGGGTTTCGGCGGGCGCTTCCATCACCTCATGGTGCCTCGCCGTCGCTCCGGACGCCTCCGGTTTTCGGGCCGGTCCAATGCTATGAAAGGCCCGTTACTTGCAAATTTTGCAAGTAACGGGCCTTTCATAGCGTTCGGGACACCCCGGATCAGGTGAGGATCGCGCTGTCCGGGATCTCCGTGTCGTTCTTCAAAGCGTCGAAAAGCAGCTTCGACTTGGTCTTGTCCCAGTTCTCCGCCGAGCCGTTGGTCACCGGGACCGTCGTGGTGACGACGCCGCCCGACGAGATCCCGCGCATCGCCAGCGCCAGCCCGACCAGGTTGTGCACGTGGTCGCCCGAATCCATCGTCAGCGCGTCGGGCGCCGTGGACAGCAGCGGGAACAGCGAGAACGGGTTCAGCAGCGTGCCGGGGCTGCCGATCTCACTGACCAGCGCACCGATGAACTTCCGCTGGTTGGCGACACGGTCGAGGTCCGACCGCGGGGTGGCCTCGCTGTGCCGCATGCGGACGAAGCCGAGTGCCTGCGGGCCCTGGAGGTCCTGACAACCCGCCGGGATCTTGATGCCGGTGAGGGTGTCCTCCATCGGCTTCTCGACGCACATGTTGACCCCGCCGATCGCGTCGACGATCTTGGCGAACCCGCCGAACCCGATCTCGGCGTAGTGGTCGATCCGCAGGCCGGTGGCGCCTTCGACGGTCTGCGCGAGCAGCACGGGGCCGCCGATCGAGAACGCGGCGTTGATCTTGTTCTTGCCGTGCCCCGGGATGGCCACCTGCGAGTCGCGCGGGAGGCTCAGCAGCGTCGGCTTGGTGCTGTTGTCCGGGACGTGCGCGATCATGATGGTGTCGGTCCGCTTGCCGCCGCCGGCGGCCTTGACGTCACCGGTGACGAGCTTTTCCTGCTCCTCCGGGGTCAGCCCGTCCCGGCTGTCGGAGCCCACGATCAGCCAGTTGGTGCCTTCGGCCGCGACGGGGCGGCCGGAGTAGTCGGCCAGCGCGTCGACGCGGTTGATGGAGAACTCCAGGTACACCCACACACCGGCGAGGAACACCACGAACACGGTCAGCAACGTGACCAGCACCTTGCCGAAGCCGAAGCGCTTGCGTCGCCGCGGCGGGCGCGCGCCGTCCATCGGGCGGCCCGGAGGGGGCCCCGGACGGCGCGGTGGCGGACCGGCGGGGCGCTCGGCGCCTCCGTGCCCCATGGGCGCCGTCCGTTCGTCGTACGGGCTGCTCCCCCGGCCCGGCAGGGGCATCATCTGCGCGGGCTGGTGCCGCCGGGGGCGGCCGGACGGCGGCCGCTGTGGCGGCATCCGTCGCCCTCGGTCGTCGCCTCCATACGTCATGCCGAATCACCCGTCCCGATTTCGCGTGTGGGGCCCAGTCAACCGCAGACCCTAAGTGAAGGACGTGCGGCACCCCGCATCGGTTGGGTGGCGTTCACCGCCCGTCGTCGGCGAAGCCGAACTGGTGGACCTTGAGATACCCCGAACGGAACCCCGCTTCGGAATACGCCAGGTAGAACTCCCACATCCGCTTGAAGACGTCGTCGAAGCCCAGTTCGGTGATTTCGTCCCACCGATGAGTGAACCTCTCCCGCCACAGCCGCAACGTGTGCGCGTAGTCCTGGCCGAACTCGCGCACTCCCTGCAGTTTCAGCCGGGTGTGGTCCAGCATGCCCTGTTCGACCGAGGTGGTCGACGGGATGAGCCCGCCGGGGAAGATGTACTTGTGCACCCACGTGTACGAACGGGCCGCGGCGAGCATGCGTTCGTGGTCCATGGTGATGGCCTGGAGCCCGAACCGGCCGCCCGGCTTGAGCCGCTTCCCGATGGTCTCGAAGAACGTCGGCCAGTACGACTCTCCGACCGCCTCGATCATCTCGACGCTCACCACCGCGTCGTATTCGCCACTGGAGTCGCGGTAGTCGCACAGCCGGACGTCGACCCGGTCGGCGTAGCCCGCCGCGGCGATGCGTTCGGTCGCCAGCGCCGCCTGTTCCTCGGAAATGGTCAGCGACGTCACCCTGGCCCCGCGCGCGGCCGCCCGGATCGAGAGTTCGCCCCAGCCGGTGCCGATCTCGAGCACCGTGCTGCCTTCGCGGACCCCTGCGTAGTCGAGGACGCTGTCGATCTTGCGGTGCTGGGCGGTGGTGAGATCGTCGTCGGGGCCGAACAGCGCCGACGAATACATCATCGACGGGTCGAGGAACGCGCCGAAAAGGTCGTTGGAAAGGTCGTAGTGGCGATGGATGTTCGCCCGCGATCCCTCGATGGTGTTCTCCTCGTCCGCGGGGTGGCCGCGGTCGACGAACCGGCGGAACCGTTGCAGCAGCGGCGGGATGAGCGTCGCCATCCGCTCCGCGAACGGGGTCAGCACCTCGGCGAGCGCGTCGCTCGTCCAGTCGCCGACCATGTAGGCCTCGCCGAAGCCGATCTTCGCGTCGACACCGAGGCGGTGGAAAAGGGCGGCGGGACGGTTGATGCGCATCTCGGGCGCGTCCGGACCGCCGGAGCCGAGCTGGGAACCGTCGGGCATCCGCACCCGGACGTTCAGCGGATGCACCGCACGGCGGAACAGCTGTTCGGCGATCCGCGCGCGGAACGGCGAATGCGGTGGGACGGCCAATCCCGGCCACCGTGACTCGTCGGGGGTGGGCAGACCGGACGGGCCTGCGGTCCGATCGATGCTTGACGTGGACATAAAAGGTGCTCCCTCCCGCCCGGTCTAGACCGGGATCCGCAGCCGCTCGGAGCTCGGCCGGTCCCAGGCCGCGCTCAGCGTTTCGTCGTTTCCCCCGGCTTCGATGAGCTCGAGGGTGAAAGCCCGTACGAGACGGTTCCAGACGCGAAACCTTCGTAGCATCGCGTGCCCTTCCCCGCCGATCTCGAATCGCGCGGAACGCGATGTCACCTTTTCGGCGCGTTCCGCGAAAGCGTGTGATGCCACCGGATCGGTCATCCGGTCCTTGGTCCCGTGCGCGATGAGCACGGCACGACCGCGGACGGCGCCGATGGGTTCACCCGGTGGTGTCCACGGTGCCAGCGCGCAGACCCCGGCGACGGCCGGATCGTCGGCGACGCGCAGGGCGACCCGCCCGCCCATCGAATGGCCGACGAGGACCACGGGTGCGCCCGGATGGTCTTCGCGGATCCGCTCCAAGGCCCAGCGCGCGTCGGCGAGCGCGTCGGTGCCGTGGTCGTTCCACCCGTAGACGCGGTTGCGCAGGAGCCGGACCTCGACCCCGTGCTCCTTGCCCGCCCGGTGGACGTCTTTCGCCAGCGGAACCATCCGCTGGTACGCCAGCCGCCACGGCGCCACGCGGGCATGACTGTGCTCCGCGCCGCCGTGCAGGACCAGCACCACGGCTTTCGCCTGGCCGCGTGCTCGCCAAGTCCGCACCGCGGGATCAGCCTCGCTCACCCTGGACCCTCCAGTCTCCGAAACCCGGCCGCAGCGATCGGGTCAACCTCGATCATGACCCGATGTATTCCACTTCGGCCATTGGTCCACGCGATACATTCGTCGCTGATCTCCAGACGGAAGGGCGGATGTGGTGAGCACCACCGAACGTTATGCAGACGTCGCCGAACGGCTCGCGGAGGCCGAACGGGGTAACGCGGAGCAGATCCGGAAGTCGGCCGAACTGATCCTCGGGGTCATCCGGGCCGACGCCCTGGTGTTCACCGCCGGAGCGGGTCATTCGCTGGCCGCGGTCGCCGAGACCTTCTACCGCGCGGGCGGCCTCGCCTGCGTGTACCCGGTCTACCACCCCGAGCTGCTACCGCTGCACGGCGCGCAGCACAGCACCAAGACCGAACGCCGCTCCGGGCTCGCCGAGGAGGTACTGGCCGAACGCGCGCCGGGGCCGGACGACCTGCTGGTGGTGTTCTCGACCTCGGGCGTGAACCCGTACCCGGTCGAACTGGCCGCCGGTGCCCGCGCTCGCGGCGCCTCGGTCATCGCGGTGAGCTCGGCCGCGTCCGTGGCCGCGGCACCGAAGCGCGCGGCGACGACGCTGATCGAAGAAGCCAGCATCGTGCTCGACTCCCACGTGCGTCCCGGCGACTCGAGCTACCCGCCGGAGGCACCCCGGACCGCGCCACTGTCCACGGTGATCAACGCCTTCCTGTGGAACCTGGTGCTCGCCGAGGTCGTGGACCTCGGCGCGGCACAGGGGGTCGACATCCCGCTGTGGCGCAGTTCCAACGTGGACGGTGGCGACGAGGCCAACGCCGCGTTGCTCGCCAAGTACGGCGCGCGGGTTCCCGCCCTCCGGTAGCCGAGGCCCGCGCGGACGAGCCCCTTGACTCGTCCGCGCGGCCCTTCTACGGTCACATACCGACCGGTCGGTGTCCGCAGGAGGTCCCGTGTCCATGACCGAGATCCACGGTGAATGCGCGGCGGGCTTCGAACCCGTCCGAGCCGCCTTCGAAGAGAACTTCGCGCTGCGCGACGAGCTCGGCGCGGCGTTCTCGGTGACGCATCGCGGCGAGACCGTCGTCGATCTCCGGGCGGGCTGGGCGGATCCGGACCGGACGACCCCGTGGCGGGCGGACACGCTCACCAACGTCTGGTCGACCACCAAGGGCATGACCGCGCTCTGCGCGCATCACCTCGCCGACGCCGGCCTTCTCGACCTCGACGCACCGGTCGCCGGGTACTGGCCGGAGTTCGCGGCGGCGGGCAAGCGCGACATCCCCGTGCGCTGGCTGCTCTCGCACCGCTCCGGCGTGACCGGGGTCGGCCTCGATCGGCAGGTGACCGTCAAGGAACTGTACGACTGGGACCACATCACCGGCCTGCTCGCCGCGCAGGCGCCGCTCTTCGAACCCGGCACGGCCAGCGGCTACCACGCGCTTTCGTTCGGCTTCCTCGTCGGCGAGGTGATCCGCCGGGTCAGCGGGCAGGACGTCCGCGCGTACTTCGCCGAGCACGTCGCCGGTCCGCTGGACGCGGACTTCCAGATCGGCCTGGCCGCCGACGACGACCTCGCACGCTGCTCCACCCTCGTCGAACCCGTGCTCAGCGCCGAGATGAAGACGTCGCTGACGCAGGCGTTCGCCAACGCCGGCCCGGCCGCCCTCGCGGCGCTGGCGAACCCGCGCGTCCAGGGCCGCGACGCCAACGACCCCGAGTGGCGGCGCGCGATCCTGCCCGCGCTGAACGGGCACGGCACCGCCCGGGCCATCGCGACGATCTACGGCGCTCTCGCCTCGGGGCGACTGCTCTCGGACCAGGCCCTCGCGACAGCCCGCGAAGGGCAGGGGCGCGAGGCCGACCTCGTCGGCGGGCTCGGCAACGAATGGGCGCTGGGGTTCTACCTCGGCAGCGAGGAACGCGGCTTCGGGCCGAACCCGAACGCTTTCGGGCACGACGGGCTCGGTGGCTCGTCCGGCGGCGCGGATCCCGAGAGCGGGATCGCGTTCGGCTACACGATGAACCGGATGGGCCCGCTCCTGCGCGACGATCCGCGCAAGATGGCCCTGGTGAACGCGACCTTCGCTTCACCCGCGCTCGCCTGATCTCCCCTCGCGGCGTGCTAGGAAAGGCCCGTTCCTTGCAAATTTTGCAAGGAACGGGCCTTTCCTAGCATCCGGTCACGCCACCGCAGGCTCCTCCGAGAACTGCGTCAGGTACAGCGCCGCGTAGCGCCCTTCGCGCGCGAGAAGCTCCTCGTGCGTCCCCCGCTCGACGATCTCCCCGTGCTCGATCACCAGGATCTGGTCCGCCGCCCGCACCGTCGACAGCCGGTGCGCGATGACCAGCGCGGTCCGCCCGTCCAGCGCGTCGGTCAGCGCCTCGCCGACGGCCGCCTCGGACTGCGAGTCCAGATGCGCCGTCGCCTCGTCGAGGACCACGACCCTCGGCTGCGCCAGCAGGAGCCGCGCGATGGTCAGCCGTTGCCGTTCGCCGCCGGAGAGCCGGTAGCCCCGCTCCCCCACGACGGTCTCCAGCCCGTCCGGCAGCTCCCGGATCAGCTCGGCCAGCCGGGCACGGTCCAGCGCCGACCAGATCTCCTCGTCGGTGACACCGGGCCGCGCGTACTCGAGGTTCGCCCGGATCGTCTCGTGGAAGAGGTGCCCGTCCTGGGTCACCACACCGACGGTTTCCCGCAGCGAGGCGAAACTCAGCTCTCGGACATCCACATCGGACAGCCGGACCGACCCGGCGTCGGCGTCGTAGAGCCGCGGCAGCAGCGACGCGATCGTCGACTTGCCCGCGCCGGAAGAACCGACCAGCGCCACCATCTGCCCGGGTTCGGCGCGGAAGGTGATGCCGTGCAGCACCTCGTCACCACCCCGGTGATCCAAAGTGGACACGTCCTCCAGCGACGCCAGCGAGTACCGGTCCGCCGCGGGGTAGCCGAACCGGATGTCGGAGAACTCCACCGACACCGGACCGTCGGGCACGCGACGCGGCTCGGGCTTCTCTTCGATCATCGGCTTGAGGTCGAGCACCTCGAAGACCCGCTCGAACGACACCAGCGCGGTCATCACGTCCACCCGGACGTTCGCCAGCGCAGTCAGCGGTGAGTACAGCCTGGTCAGCAGCAACGCCAGCGCCACGACGGTGCCCGGCGCGAGCGCCCCGGTCAGCGCGAGGTAGCCGCCCAATCCGTAGACCAGGGCCTGCGCCAGCGCGGAGACCGTGGTCAGGCTGGTCAGGAACCAGCGCGTCAGCATCGCAGTCCGGACGCCGATGTCGCGCACCCGCCCGGCCCGCGCGCCGAAGTCGCCGACTTCCCGTCCCGGGTCGCCGAAGAGCTTCACCAGTGTGGCGCCCGGCGCGGAGAACCGTTCGGTCATCTGCGTGGTCATCGACGCGTTGAGCTGCCCGGCCTCCCGCTGCAGTCCGGCCATCTTCCGGCCGAGCCGCCGCGTGGGCAGGATGAACACCGGCAGCAGCACCAGCGCCAGCAGGGTGACCTGCCAGGACAGCGTCATCATGACCACCAGCGACAGCACCAGCTGGATCACGTTGGTGACCAAACCGGACAGTGTCGCGGTGAACGTGCGCTGCGCGCCGATGACGTCGTTGTTGAGCCTGCTCACCAGCGCTCCGGTGCGAGTGCGCGTGAAGAACGCGACAGGCATCCGCTGCACGTGCCGGTACACCGCGACCCGCAGGTCGAGGATGATCCCTTCGCCGATCCTCGACGACTGCGCCCGTTCCACCAGCCCGAGCCCGGCGTCGATCAGCGCCAGCGCGGCGATCACCACGGCCAGCCACACCACCAGCGAGACGTCGTGGCCGCCGATGATCGCGTCGACCACCTTCCCGGCCAGCACCGGCGTGCTCACCGCCAGCACCGCCGAGACGATGGTGAGCGCCAGGAATATCAGCAACCTCCGCCAGTGCGGCCTGGCGAACCTCGCGACGCGGCGGAGCGTCCCCTTGTGCAGCCCTTTCGGAACGTCAGCCGACTTCATCGCCGAGTTCATCAGCGTCCAGGTGTTGTCCATGATTCTCTCTCCTCGCCCCCACCAAACCTCGACATTGGTCGAGATTTTTCCCGGATATACCCAGCACCAACACCGAAGAACACCGGATGCTTCCCGGTTTCCGCGTCCTCTTTTCGGCGGGCACGGCCGCGTCGGTAGCCTGAGCCGGTGACCAAGGACTCGCGACAGCTGACCATCGACTTGGTCTTCTACGCCGGCTGCCTGATCTTCGCCGGGCTGAACACGGCCGTCGCGGAGTTCTACGGGTACCGCGTGTGGGCCAATTTCGCTGTCGCAGGTTACGGCCTCGCGGTGGTCCACACCAGCTGGCTGATGATCGCCGCCCGCCGCGGCAAGCGGCCGCCCGGCGCACTCGGCTCTCGGTGGGTAGGTATCGGGGCCATCGGGCTGTTCGCGATGATCCTTCCCTTGGGAATGCTCGTCATTCGCCGTCTGACCGGAGTGGACTGGCTCATCACGCCGGTCTCATGGGCGGCCCAGCCCGAGGTCTGGGTGATCGAGCGGTCGGCGAAACTCCTTCTGGAGAACGGAACCCCGTACGTCGATGTGACCGCTCTCGGTCGCGCGGCGGAAGTAAACGATTACACACCATACGGTCCGGTGATGACCGTCTTCGGCCTGCCGCGCGCGTTGTTCGGCGGAGGGCCGGTGGCCGACGCCCTGACCGACGCACGCTGGATGTTCGCGCTGACGGCCGTCGCATGTGTACTGCTGACGCTGCGGCTGCTGAAGTGGCCGACAATCCCGGTGAGCGCCGCACAACTCGCCCTGGCCTGCCCGCTGACCGCGCTGACCTGGGCCGTGGCGGGCCCGGACCTGGCCATCGTGGGCCTGCTGGTGCTGTCCTTCGCGCTGGCCACGAGCGGACGCGCGGTCCTGTCGGGTCTCGTGCTGGCGCTGGTGATCAGCGCGAAACTCATCGTCGCGCCCGCGGTGGTCGTGCTGGGTGTCCTGCTGCTCACGCGGCGTGGTCCTCGCGCACTGGGCGGATTCGCCGCGGCACTCGTGGTGACGACCCTGGTCCTGCACTTGCCGGTCTATCTCGTGGACCCGAAGGCGTTCGTCGAGCACGTCTTCCGGTTCCCACTGGGAATGGGCGTGGTCGAGTCACCCGCGGCGAGCCCGTTGCCCGGGCGCCTCATCGCCTCACTCGGCCTTGTCGGCACGGCGATTTCCTTCGCCCTGCTCGGGATCGCGGCCGTCGCGATCCTGATCTGGCTGATCCGCCGACCTCCCACGACCGGCTCGGACGCGCTGTTGCGCATGGCCGTCGGACTCGGCGCGCTGATCCTGCTCACCCCGGCGACGAGGTACGGCTACCTGGTGTATCCGCTGGTCCTGCTCGGTGCCAGGCTGGCCTTCGCCGCCAGTGAATCGTCTGAAACAGCGGTCCCCGGTAAGGGAACTGCGCCCCCCGCGCAGCAGTCCGCTACTTCTTCGTGACTACTTCTTCTTGACCCTGGTGGCACCACCACGACCACGCAGCTGGACGCCGGATTCCGAGAGAACCCGGTGCACGAACCCGTACGAGCGACCCGTCGACTCCGCGAGGGCGCGGATGCTCGAGCCCTTCTCGTATTTCTTCTTCAGGTCAGCGGCCAGCTTGTCACGCGTGTTGCCGGTGATCCGCGCGCCTTTCTTGAGATCAGCCACGTCGATCGCCTTCCCGCCGAGAGTGTTCTGGGCCACATAGCGGCCCCTGTCGCCGCAATGATCGAACACTGAGCGCCGGAATGCCAGACGACGAGCGCAAAACTGCTGAAACCGCGATCACATTGGGCCATTTCAGTGGCCGGATGGCATCGATCAAGCACCCGAACGGACGCAGAGCTCACGCAAGCTGGACAAGTTCCAGATAATCGGCGGACCAATGGTCCTCGGTTCCGTCCGGCAGCAGGATCACGCGTTCCGGCTCCAGCGCCTCGACCGCGCCCGGGTCGTGCGTCACCAGGACGACGGCCCCGGCGAAGCTGCGCAAAGCGTCCAGGACCTGGGCACGGCTGGCCGGATCGAGGTTGTTCGTCGGCTCGTCGAGCAGCAAAACGTTGGCAGCGCTGGACACCAGACCGGCGAGCGCGAGCCGCGTCTTCTCACCGCCGGAGAGCGTGCCGGCGGTCTGATCGAGCTGCTCGCCGGTGAAGAGGAACGACCCGAGAAGGTTCCGCAGCTCTTGCGCTCCGGTGTCCGGCGCGAGGTGACGGATATTTTCCCACACGGAAGCGTCGTGGTCGAGCGTTTCATGTTCCTGTGCGTAATAGCCCAAACGCAATCCGTGACCCGGAATGGTCTCCCCGGTATCCGGAGTTTCCATTCCGCCGAGCAGCCGGAGCAAAGTCGTCTTTCCGGCACCGTTCAATCCGAGTACGACGACCTTCGAACCGCGGTCGATCGCGAGGTCGACTCCGGTGAAGATCTCGAGCGAACCGTAGGACTTCGAAAGCCCCTCCGCGGTGAGCGGGGTCCGGCCGCACGGCGCGGGCTCGGGGAACTTGATCCGGGCGACCTTGTCGGCCTGGCGGGTCTCGTCGAGCGCGGACAGCATCTGCTCGGCGCGGCGGGCCATGTTCTTGGCGGCCACCGCTTTCGTCGCCTTCGCACCGAGTTTCGCGGCCTGCTGCTGCAGCGTGGCCGCCTTCTTCTCGGCGTTCGCACGCTCGCGGCGGCGGCGCTTCTCGTCGGTGGCCCGCGCGTCGAGGTAGCGCTGCCAGCCCATGTTGTACAGGTCCAGCTCGCTGCGGGTCGCGTCGAGGAACCACACCTTGTTGACCACGTCGCCGAGCAGTTCGACGTCGTGGCTGATCACCACGAGACCGCCGTCGTGCTGCTTCAGGAACCCGCGCAGCCAGTTGATGGAGTCGGCGTCGAGGTGGTTGGTGGGCTCGTCGAGCAGCAGGATCGTCTCGGACTTGCCGCCGGCGCCCGCCTCGGCGGCGGCGAACAGGATCCGGGCCAGCTCCACGCGGCGACGCTGTCCACCCGAGAGGGTCTGGAGCGTCTGCGCGAGCACCCGGTCGGCGAGGCCGAGGTTGGAGCAGATCCGCGCTGCCTCGCTCTCGGCGGCGTACCCACCGAGTGAGGCGAAGCGCTCTTCGAGACGGCTGTAGCGGTTGATCGCCTTGTCGCGCTCCTTGTCGTCCACCAGCTCCGACATCGCGGTCTGCGCCTTTTCCATGTTGCGCATCAACGAGTCGAGGCCGCGGGCGGAGAGCACGCGGTCCTTCGCGGTGACGGACAGGTCGCCCTCACGCGGATCCTGCGGCAGGTAGCCGAGCTCACTGCTGCGGCGGACCTCGCCGGCGTGCGGCTCGCCCTCCCCCGCCAGCACCTTGAGCGAGGTGGTCTTGCCGGCGCCGTTGCGGCCGACCAGGCCGATCCGGTCGCCCTGCTGGATGCGGACGTTGGTTTCGTCGAGCAGAATGCGCGAGCCGGCGCGCAGCTGCAGGCCAGAGGCCGTGATCACGGGAACTCCCGGTAAAAGGGGGTGGATGAGTGGACAGCTTCGACTCGCCTGCCGATGGGCAGGCGAGGAGCTCACTCCAAGAGGATGTCCACGCGATCAGTGTACGGGCCGGTGTCGAGCGGATTTATCCGACCGTGCCCGACGTCACGACCCGGAGCTGAAGGACGCTTTCCCCGCATGCGATGCGGTGAAGGACGCTTTCCCTGCATCACATGCGGGGAAAGGAGCCTTCAGCCGTCCCTCGACGTGCCCGACGTCACGGTCCGTGCAGCGTGATCTCCACCGCGACGGCCCGTTCGGCCGCGTCGTCGAGCACCGTCCGGCGCGGTTCGGCGATGTCGAGAACGCGAGGTTCGGCACGGTCGAACAACGGCGCCAGCCGCCGGTCCTCACGCAGTGTTTCCAGTGCCCGCCGGTCACCGCCGAGAATGACGGCGTCCACTTCGGACAGTTGAGGCACGAGCACTTCGTAGGCGTCCTCGGCGGCGGACCGGAGCGCGACGCGCGCCTGCCCTTCCCGGCGTCGCGCGAAGCGTTGTTGCGACCAGCCGCCCGCCGCGGATCGGCCTTGGACGAGATGGCGGTCCGTCCTGGACTGGACGACCACTCCCCCGCGCGTGATCCCGACACTGTGGCCACCGCGCCGCACCAACAGGAGCGCGATCCTCCGCGAGATCAGGGCGTGGTCGACGAGCGGCCCGATGGCCAGTCCGGTCACGGTCCCCTCGGCCTCCAACGGTCCGAAAGGGACGGTCGCGACGGCGACGACGCCGTTGTGCGCGGTGACTTTGACGGTGTCGGGGCTCAGTTCAGTCTCGCGGACGCCTTCGTTGCGGACGGCGAAGCGGGCGTACCAGCCCTCGAGGCGATCTGGGGCGACTTCGACCGCCCTGCCGCCTCCGGCTACCTGCCGCTCCTTCGCCATGGGCTCAACCTACGCATTCCGCCACGTGTTCGCCCTCCAATCACGCGTGTTCCGCCTCCAAGCACGCGAAATCGCCCTTTGCCTGGGGCCGGGTGCAGGGGCCGTGAAGGCCCCTTCCCTCAGCTCAGCCGAGGAAGGGGGCCTTCACGCGCATGACGAGACGACTAGACCGGCTTCACCGGCCCCTTGCCGACCGACTTCCCGACGCCCGCGGGCCGCTCAGCCACCCCGGGCTGAACGTAACCGTTGAGGTGCAAGGAGATCGAGCGGATCGACCCGGTGTCGCCACCGGCGACGTCCACCGCGGTGAACTTCCAGACACCGTCGGCCGCCGTACCGGTGGTCAGGCCGCCGAGCGCCTGAACCGGCTTGTAGGTCCCGGTGAACGGCGCGTTCGCCGCGGACACGGAGCTGAACAGCGCGGTCGCGGTGTCGGCGAAGACGACCTGGCAGAGGTTGTTGCCCCCGGCGCCGCCTCGCTGGAACACGGTCGCCTTGGCGCCCGAGGGCGCGGTCAGCGTGCCGACCAGGTCACCGACGTACGAGTGGTTGATGCCCACCGTGGTCGAGGTCTGGTCGGTGTTGCACGTGGCTCCGTCGATCGAGAACGTCAGCTTCGACGCGCGCCCGACACCGCTCACCGTGATCGGCACGGTCGCGCCGGTCGGATCGCTGTCCGGGATCGCCACCGCGTCACCGGCGTAGGCGAAGTCCCGCGTCACCGGCGACGGCGTGCCGACCGGCAGCGAGAACGTCGACGTGCTCGGCGAGAACGAACCCGCGAACGTCACGCGCGCGTTCAGCACCACCGGCACACCCAGTTCCTGCGTGGCGGGAACGGTGATGGTGAAGTCGTTCACGCCGGTCTGGCCGGGGCTGATCGTGCCGTACGACTTCGACCGCGGCGCCACCGTGACACCGGGGGTCGGGCTGCTGAGCACGACGCTGGTCGACGACGCGACACCGTCACCGCGGTTGGTCACCGGCAGGGTCACCTTGGCGGTGTCGCCCGGGTCGAGCGCGGAACCGCCGTCGGCCGGGGTGACCGTCGGCTGGCCCGCGGTCGCGAGCGGCTGCGGGCTGGCACCTGTGTACGCGAGCACCTTGTCGGCGAGGATGACGCCCGCGCCGCTGGAGGGGTCACGGCCCGGGGCCAGGATGTCGACGGCGGTGTTGATCAGCGCCTCGCGCACGTCGGCCGGGGGCAGCCCCGGGTTGCCCGAGAGCACCAGGCCCGCGATCGCGGCGGCGTGCGGCGCGGCGGCCGACGTGCCGTAGAACGTGGTGAAGCCGGTGACGCTGGTGGAGACGCCGTCGGCCGCGGTGATGTCCGGCTTGGCGCGGACCTCACCACCGGTCCCGGACACGTTGCCGGGGGTGATCGGCGTGCCGTCGGCCTGGTAGAACATCCGCCGCGGACCGTCCGAAGTGAACCGTTCGACCTTGGTGGTCGCGCCGAAGGCACCGGGGAACGGGCCGGCCGGGTTGGCCGGGTCGCCCGGTTCGAGGGCACGCGGGAACGCCTTGGCCGCCGGCGCCGCCGCGACGCTGAACGCGTCCCGCGCCGCCGAGTGGCCCACGGTCACGCCGGGCTTGGTGTAGGCCTTCAGACCGTCGGCCGAGTCGGAGAAGCGACCGCGCAGCGCGGACAGAGACAGGTAGCGGCCCTCACCGGAGAACTTGACGATGGCCAGCCGCAGCCCGGCACCGCCGCCCGCGGGGGTGTCCACCCGCTCGTAGGCGTCCTGGGTCCCGGTCTGGACGTCCTGGCTGAAGTCGACGACGTTGCCCGCCGCGTTCAGCAGGTACAGGTCGTAGTCGTTGTTCGAGCGGCCCAGCGGGTCCGACCAGAACAGCGTGACCGGCACCGCGGGCGACGCGCTCGAAATCGGCTGGAAGATCTGGTTGCCCGCGGCACCGGCGAAGTTGTGCGCGGTACCGGCGAACTTGCCGACGCCCTTGCCGGAGTCGACGAAGTCGCCTTCCCAGTGGCCCGAGGTGCCGTCGGCGACGTTGCCCTCGTTACCGGCCGAGGAGAAGTACAGCGCGCCGTTGGCGGTCACGTCGTTCACGGCCTGGGCGATGATCCAGTCCTGGAACGGCGATTCCTTGAAGTACAGGACGTCGTCGACGATCACGTCGCAGTGCGCGTCGAAGCGCAGTTTGCGGATGTTGTCGGCGAAACTGGCGTCGGAGTTGAACGCGCTGGCGAAACCGAGCGACGCGTTCGGCGCGAGATCGTGGATGATCTCGAGCATCGCGGTGCCCTCGTCGCCGTCACCCTCCTGGCCGGGGATCACGTCGACGCCCGCCGGGAGTTCGCCGCGCGCCTGCGAGGTCGCGAGCGAGTCGATGCCGTCGGACAGCGCGCAGATCTTGGTGCCCACCCCGGTGACGCCGAACTGCTGGCGCGCGGTGTCGGCGTTGTGCGCGCGGTCGCCTTCGCTGTTGATCGGTCCGGCGGCGATGCCGACCTGGCCCTTGGCCTCGACGGCCTTCTTCAGCTCGTCCGCGATCCGGGCGGCCTTCTCTTCCTTGCTTTCCCGCTTCGCCTGGTTGCCCGCGGCGGAGGGCTCGGCGAGCTGGCGGGCGGTGAACGCCTCGTTGGCGGTTTCGACCTTCTTGACGTCCTCGCGGCCCGCGATCGCCGCGACCGCGTTCAGCGGCACCTCGGCGCGGATGCTGCCGTAGTGCTCGGAAACCGCGCGAATCCCCGCACCGGATTCACGCAAGCTCTTCAGGAGTCCTTCGGAGACCTGGCCCCGGATGTCCACGAGCACGGTGCCGGCCGCGGAGACATTCGCCCCAGACCCCAGTGCGGGAACCGCGGAGGCCGACATGCGCTGAGCGCGGAGTTTCTGTTCGACGAGCAGTCGGCTGTCCACTTTGGACTCGCCGGTCTGCTGTCCCTTCTTGATCGACTGCAGGGCCTCGATCTGCCGGACGGTGTTCTCCGAGAACGCGTCCGGGGATTGGGCGGTTTCCGCCGCCGAGACGGGCGGGCCGACCAGGCCGAGCGCGGTGACGAGCGCCGCGGTGCCTGCGGTCAGGATCGTTCTTCTTCTCCTGCTAGAACGGGTTGGACGCACGTGCGCCTCCGATTCCTAGGCGCGTGCCCCGACTCACGCTGACCAATGCCGGCGATCACCGGCTGGATCAAGCTAAGTACCGCGCGTGCACCGTCGGCAGAGGCCGTTCGAGTGACGTCAGATGGGGATTTTCCGTTTTTGGCCGCAGAAGGTAGGCCGATCAGCGTAATCGTATGGTCACGGTGTGCTGGGGCACCGGCCTCAAAGGACGAACGAGTCCGACCACGGCTGCGAAGCGCGACCGGACAAGCCGTCCAAAAGGGTCACCGCCTGTTTGTCCGTCAGCGACGCCACGAAGTCGACCACCGCCCGGCCGCGCGCGAGCCCGCGCACGGCGTCGGCGCCGGTGACCGGTTCCCCGGTCGCTCCGATGAGCAGCTCCGGCGACCTCCGCGCGAGGTCGTTGAACTCCGACCGCGCCAGTTCCACCAGATCGTGCAGTCGTCGCGGGAGCCGGTAGAACTCGTCGCGGTCGAGCAGCCAGGCGTCGAGCGCGTCGACCAGCGTGGTCACCAGGCTCGCCTGTCCGCGCTGGTGCAGGGCCAGTTCCGGGCGCAGCAGCACGAACCGCCGGTGCACGAATTTCAGGACCTGCACCTCGTGCCACTGCGCGGGCCGCAGCGTGAGGTGCCCTGTCCGGGTCGAGGGTGACGGCACGACCTGCACGCCGTCGACGAGCCGCGCGGTCCACTTCGAGGAGAAGGCCGCGGTGACCTGTTCGGCCTCGATGGAACCGTCGAATCCGGTCGCGAGCAGGCCGTCGACGAGTTCGGCGCGGACACGGGCGACGGCGCTGGTGAAGGCGTCGTCGTCGACGATCCAGCCGTCCTTGGCGTGCATCCGGCGGCGCAGCCGTTCCAGCGAACGGCCGGGAAGCCGCCGTTCGGCGGTCAAGGTCGCGTCGTCGAGCCCGGCCAGGTCCAGCGCGTGGTCCACCCAGCCGGTGAACTCGGCCGCGACCGGCGCGTGCTGCAGAACGCCGATCCGGTGGAAGTCCTGGAGATCGTGGATGGCGTAGGCGATGTCGTCGGCGGTGTCCATCACGGACGCCTCGACGGTCTGCTGCCAGGGTTCGATCCGGCCGTCGAACGGCGCCCGCGCCTGGGCGAAGTCGTCGAGTTCGGTGCTGTAGGCGGAGAACTTGCTCGCGCCGGTGCCGGGGGCGTCGGCGGGTTCGGCCGCGCCGCGCGGCTGGACGTCCATCGACGTCGGATGCGGATCGGGCACGTGCAGCCGCGCCCACGGGTACTTCAGCACCGCGGCGCGCACCGCCGTGGTGAGGTCGAGCCCGGAGGCGGACGGGCCGCGGACGTCGGTCGTGGTGATGATCCGGAACGACTGCGCGTTGCCTTCGAATCCGTCGGCGAGGCCGAAGCGGTGCCGGGCGATCCGGTCGAGGGTCTGCTCCCCCAGATGCCCGAACGGCGGATGCCCCAGATCGTGCGCGAGCGCGGCCGCCTCGGCGACGTCCGGATCGCAGCCGCCCAGTTTCGCGGCGAGTTCGGCGGAATCGCTGCTCACGTTGATCCGCTCGGCGATCGCGCGCGCGACCTGCGCGACCTTGAGGCTGTGCGTGAGCCGGTTGTGCAGCAGCCCGGAACCGCCGGCGCTGACCACCTGGGTCACCCCGCCGAGGCGGGCGAAGAACGGCGACGCGGCGATCCGGTCCCGGTCGATCCGGAACGGGCTCGTGGCGAGGTCGGTGAACCCGGCGTTTTCGCTCTCCGGATCACGCCGCCACGCCCTCGGGTCCGTCTGTTCCATGCATCACACCGTATCCGTCGCGACGGCATGATGAGATGCCCAGGTGGCGGACGTGGTGATCGCGGGTGGCGGCCCGGCCGGGCGGGCGCTGGCGCGTGCCTGCGCGCGGCGAGGCCTTTCGACGATCCTGATCGACCCGGCGCCGGGCAGGCGGTGGCGGGCGACCTACGGGCTGTGGGCCGACGAACTGCCGTCGCTGCCCGAGAGCGCCGTCGCCTGCGCTCCGTCGAGGACACTCGCTTTCGGAACCGGACCGCACGTCCTCGACAGGCAGTACCTCGTCGTGGACAACGCCGGCCTGCGAACGTGGCTGGACGGCGGCTACGACGTCTTCGCCGGGACGGTGGCCGGCGTCGACCACGGACGGCTGGGCTCGTCGGTGCGGCTCGAGGACGGACGGGTCCTCGCGGCCGGCCTGTACGTCGACGCCTCCGGCGCCCGGCCGCGGGGAAACCGGTACGAACAGACGGCTTTCGGCGCCGTCCTCCCCGCCGAGGACGCGCTGCGGCTGATCGAGAGCCCGGACACCGCCGTGTTCATGGACTGGCGTGGCAGCGAACAGGGCTTCCTGTACGTGCTGCCGCTCGGCGACGGCACCGTCCTGGTCGAGGAGACCTCGCTGGCACGCAAGCCCGGCCTGCCGCTGGAGCTCCTCGCGGCGCGGCTGCGTGCCCGCCTGACGGCTGCCGGGCTGACCTCACGGGGGCGCGAGGAACGCGTGCGCATCGTGCTCGACGTGCCGGTGCCCCGGCGCGGCCGGACGGTGCCGTTCGGGGCTGCCGCCGGTCTGGTGCACCCGGCGACCGGGTACAGCGTGGCGACCTCGGTGCGGCTCGCGGAATCGGTCGCCGACGCCATCGCGGAGGCATGGGACCGGGGACCCGCCGAGGCCGCGTCGGCCGCTCACCGGGCGCTGTGGCCCGCTTCGGCCCGCGCCGTGCACGGATTGCGGCGGCACGGGCTGCGGGTGCTGTGCGGGATGCCACCCGAACTGGTCCCGGTGTTCTTCGATCATTTCTTCACGCTGCCCATCGGGCTCCAGCGGGCCTTCACCACCGGTCGCGAAGACCTTCCGGGTACCGCCGAAGCGATGTCGACACTTTTCCGAACGGCGCCATGGCCGGTGAGAAAACACCTGATCGGGTGGCGTGCGTTACGCCGTTCTAGGTAACCCGGTGCAGCCATGATGAACATCAGTTGACACGTGTTTCGCTTCCCGCCGCATCCGGCGACCATACGAACGTGACGTTGCAGATCGCGGTCCGCTTCGCTTACCAGCCGTTGTACAGCCTCCACACCGGTGGCGTCGTCGCGTTCGAAGCCCTGGCGCGGCCGGGCCGCGGCACCGCCCACGAACTGCTCGCCGACGCCCGGCGCAGCGGCAAGCTGGCCGAGGTCGACATCGGCCTGGCCGCCGAAGCCGTCCGGCAGCAGAACGAGCCGCAGACCACCCTCCCCCTGCACCTGAACCTGTCCGCACGGACCCTGGCCGCACCCGTGTCCCGGTTCGACCCGCTGACCGAGGCGCTCAGCCTGTCCGGCCGCCGGACCAGGGACGTCGTGCTGGAGATCGGGCCGCCGTTCTCCCAGGTCCCCGCCGACCAGCTGCTCAGCGGGATGCGGCGGCTGACCGACCTCGGGTTCCGGCTCGCGCTCGACGGCCTCGGCCGCGGCGACCTCCCGCTCACGCTGCTCGCCTCCGCGCCGATCGACCTGGTGAAGCTGGACCGCAGCGTGCTGCGTGGCCTGCCGCACGACCCGGCCGCCGTCGCGGTGGTCGAGGCGGTGCTGCACTTCGCCTCGCGCACCGACAACCGGCTGGTCGCGACCGGGCTCGAGACCACCGAACAGCTGGAATCCGCGCGCAGGCTCGGGGTGCGGATCGCGCAGGGCAACCTGCTCGCCCCGCCCGACGGCAACCACGCGCCGCTGCCCGCGCCGGACGCGCCCGGCCCGTTCGTCCCCGGCACCGCGCGCGCCCGCCGCGTCGGCGACTTCCTCCGGCCCGCGAGCACCCTGCCGGAGGCCGCGACCTGTGACGCCGTCCGCGAGGTCCTGGCCGCCGCAGACGGGCCGAGCGGCATCGTCGGCATCGACGACCGGCACCGTCCACAGTGGTCGATCGACCGGACGCGGTTCCTGGTCGCGGTCACCGGGTTGTACGGCCATGCCCTGCACGCCAAACGGCCCGCGTCGCGGCTCGCCGACCGGCCGCACACGATCCACGCGGACGCGAGCGCGCTGGAGTTCCTCGAACTGGTCACCGACGCGGACTGGAGCCGGACCGGCGACGACGTCGTGGTGGTCGACGACCGCGGCCGGTGCGTCGGCGTGGTGCTGGTGAACGAGGTCCTCCGCGGAGTGGCCGAAGCGAAGGTCGAGGAGGCCGTCTCGCTGAGCCCGCTGACGCGCCTGCCCGGCAGTGACGCCGTCGCCAGGGACGTCGACCGCCGGATCAACGCGCGGGAGCCGTTCGTCGCGGCCTGGCTGGACGTCGACTCGTTCAAGACGGTCAACGACACCGCCGGGTTCGCCGCGGGCGACGACCTGATCCGCACGCTCGGCCGGACGCTCACCGACCTGGAGTCACGGCTGCGCAGGATGCGCGTCAGCCATGTCGGCGGGGACGATTTCCTGATCGCCTGCGACGTCGACGAGATCGGCACGATCGCCGCCGCGCTGCTGGACACGGCGTGGTCGGCCGACGAGCTGCCGGTGACGGTTTCCCTCGCGACCCTGGTCTGCGGGAACGGCGCGATCCGGTCCTACAAGGACGCTTCCCGGCTCCTGGCGCCGTTGAAGAAGCGCGCCAAGGAGGTCCCCGGGTCGAGCTGGGTGCTCGGGCGGCCGGGGTCGGAACGGGTCGAGGTGCTGCGCGGGATCACCACCCGAGGTCTCCCCGCCCAACGCGCCGCCGCCGGCTTCTGACCCTCAGAGGTCGTGGGCGGCGCGGTAGGTGGAGAAGCGTTCGTCGACCTCGCCCGCGGTGAGCCCGAAGTCCGCGAGGTCGTACCGGTGCACGGGTTTCCTTTCCCCGGAACGGCTTTCGGCGTGCACGACGGTCATCGCGTCCCGGGCTTCGCCGCTCAGCGGCAACCCGAAGTGGCGGTAGACGCCCTCGACGGTGCCGATCGGGTCGGCGACGAAATCCTCGTACCGGACATCGCAGAACTGCGCCGGATCGTGCCGCGCCCGCGCTTCGAGCGACCTTTCCGCGCCGCGTGCCCACAGCTCCAGCTGATCACGGCCGATCACGTCGCCGCGGAAGACGTCGGACCAGCCTTCCGAAGCCTGCTCGTTCAAACTGCACACCGACGCGATGATCGTGCTCGGCGCGCGGTGGGTCTGGACGATCAGCGCGTCCGGGTAGACCTCCAGCAGAGCGTCGAGCGCGAAGAGGTGACTCGGGTTCTTGAGCACCCAGCGGCGCCCGGCGTCGGGCAGGCCGATCAGCTGCAGATTGCGCCGATGCCTGCGATACGCGTCGGTCCAGCCCTGGCCGTCCAGCCAGCGCGAGTACGACGGCACGTGCGCGAGGCATTCGTAGGACACCGATTTCAGCGACTGCCGCAGCAGTTGCCAGCATTCCTCGACCTGGCCCGCGGACATATGGTGCAGGCCCATGAATTCGGGATGCTCGACGTGGTGCTTCTCGTAGCCCGCCTGGATTCCTTGGAAGACCGGGTTTTCCGCCCAGGTCTCACGCGGAGGCCGCGGTTGCGGCACCTCGGTCAGCCAGACCTCCAGACCTTGGTGCGCCGGATCCTCGGTGAGCAGCCGGTGCAGTGCCGTTGTCCCGGTGCGTGGCAGGCCGGTGACGAAAATGGGTCGCTCGACGGGAACCCCGGCGTACTCCGGATGCTGTTTCCAGGACGCCTCGCTCAACGACCTCGCCACCAAAGCGCCCCGCAGGAACGCGCGATGGACCTTGTTGCCGTACGGGGTCAACCCCGCCTCGCCGGCGTAGGAATCCAGCAGTACGCGGAGGCCTTCGAGATGGTCTTCGCCACCGAAATCGTCCAGTCCGGTGAGTTTCGCCGCCGACGCGTGGAGATCCTCCACCGTGCCGACGTTTTCCCGACCTGGCAGCATGCTTTCCCCTTCAGTGGTGGTATTCGCCGGCGTTGACGTCGAGGCACTGACCGGTGACGCACCGGGCGAGTGACGAGGCCAGGAACACGACGGTGTCGGCGATCTCGTCCGGCTCCGGCAGGCGGCGCAGGTCGATCGTCTCCGCGGTCTCGGCGTACACCTGCTCCGGCGTCACGCCCCGTTCCTTGGCCAGGTAGGCGAAATACCACTTCAGCGAGTCCGCCCAGATATAGCCGGGTGCCACGGAGTTGACCCGGATCCCGCGCGGCCCGAGCTCCGAGGCGAGACTCTGCGCGAGCGCGAGCAGGCTCGACTTCGCCATCTTGTACGCGCCGAACGTGCGCCGGGAATGCCGGAGCACGGCCGAATTGATCATCACCACCGAACCGCCGCTCTCTTCGAGCGAGGGCGTGAACAGTCGCGTGAGCCGGAGCGCGGCGAGGACGTTGGTCTCGAAGCCCGCCCGGACGTCGGCCAGGTCGACGTCGGCGAGATCCATGATCGGCGGGATGGCGAAAGCGTTGTTCACCAACGCATCCACTCGACCGAACGCCTTCAAAGCGGCTTCGGCGAGGTTCGCGGCCGAAGCGTCGTCGGTGATGTCGGTGGGCACGGTGACCGCGCGACGGCCGAGCGCGTCGATCTCCTTGGCGACCTCCGCGAGCCGCGATTCGGTGCGGGCGGCGAGAACCACGTCGGCACCCGCGACGGCACCGCGCACGGCGATGGACCTGCCGAGCCCCGGCCCGACGCCGGAAACCACGATCACCTTGTCCTTCAAGAGGTCCATGTCAGCCCAGCATCCTCGACGCGACGGCCGTCTGGCGAGCCGAGATCCGGTCTGACCATTCCTCCGGGGTCACGCGCGCCTCGTCGTGGAACGGCAACCTGTCGGCGAGTTCGCCGAACTTCACCACCTCGACCTCGGGACCGTCGGCCACCTCCAGCGCGCGGGAGAGCCGCTGCCACCGGATCTGGACGTACCCGCGATCGTGACCGGTCCGTTCGAGCCAGTTGGCCAGGCCCGGGTCGCGTTCGCTGATCACGAACCGGATCTTGCCGTCCGGGTCGACGCGCGCCTGGTCGGAAGTGAGGCTCGTCTGGTGGTTGATGTAGTCCAGCGAGAGATACCAGATGCTGCCGAGCTGGATGCCTTGATAGGGCGCGTCCGAGCGCGGCACCGTCACGATCATGACCTCTTCGTCGCCGAGTTCGTAGTGCCCGGCCGACGAATACTGCGTGGTCAGGCCGCCCGGCGTCGGACGCGGTTCGGTCATCGTGTTGACCGGCAGGTTCAGGTAGAACCACTTCGGGAAGGCGAGGAAGGTCCGCAGCCTGCTCAGCAGGATCTTGCCGGTGACGCCGTAGCGTTTGGCCAGCACGTCGCGGGTGAGCGGCGCGGGTGAGCCACCCGCGGTGTCCGCGCACTGGATCTGGATCGTGCCGCGGCGTTCGGTGGCCCAGTCGCTGTGGACCTCGCGCACCACGAGCATCGACGAACCCGGGCCGAGGATGAAGTAGTTGGGGCCGGGGTCGGGTTTCGCCGGTCCGAAGCGGAGTTCGAACGAGCCGTCCTCGGCGATCTCGATCTCGCGGTCGTCGAACGCGGCGAGACTGTCCGGCACCTCGACGGGCGAGTAGTCGCCGTTGAGGACCTGGAAACTGAGGTCGGCCGTGCTCCCCCGCGTCCCGGTGACGACGTATTCGCGGTCCTCGCGGATGTTCGCGTTGAAGTACAGCGTGTCCGGGTTGTCCAGGCCCATCTTCGTGTACGGCCCGGTGGACTGGGTGAAGTACGGATAGTCCCGTTCGTAGGCCCACGCCATCTGGAGGGACGCGCGGATGCTTCCGGCGAGGTAGTCGTAGCCCTCGACCAGGTCCTGTTCGGTCCGGATGTGCGGCGCCTCCGCGATGACCTTCTCGGCTTCGACGATCGCGTCCGCGAACGGTTGAGTGAGCACCGGCGACTCCTCATGCTGGTACAAATACGTACCGACTTGGTACGTTCTTCGCGACAACAGACTAGAACGCGTTCTAAGGATGGGTCAATGACTCGGCGCTCTCCGCCCACCGAGCGGGTCGTGCGGCTGCTCGACTTCTTCGCCGCGCGCCCCGGACGGCGCTTCGGCCTCTCGGAACTCGCGCGCGAACTGGACCTGGCCAAACCGACCTGCCTCGGCATCGTGACCGAACTGGCCGCGGGCGGTTACCTGGTCCGGGATCCGTGTCCGGTCACGTACCGGCTCGGGCCGGCGATGATCGCCGCGGGCCGTGTCGCGGGCGAGGGTTTCGGCGCGAGCGAGGTCGCGCGGCGGCATCTGGAGGACCTGAGCAGGCGATACGGCGCCACGTGCACGGCGTCGGCCGTGGTCGGCGACCGGATCCTGATGCTGCAGAGCGCCGGTCCCGGCCGGGTCAAACTCGGCGAGACCTATCCGTTCGCGCCGCCGGTCGGGCTGATGTACGTGCTGTGGGATTCCGACGCGGCGTTCGACGCGTGGCTCGCGAAGCCCCCGGCGGTGCCGGTGCGGCTGGACGAAGCGCACCTGCGCCGCGTCGTCGCCGAATGCCGCGAACACGGCTACCTGGTGGAAAGCCTGACCTCCGCGGGACGGCGGCTCTACGCCCTGATGGCCGGGGTGGGCGCGGAGGAACTGCCGCCGGAGGTGCGCGGCCTGGTCGGGGAGCTCGTCTCGAGCCTCGGCGAGCGCGTCTACCTCGGCGCCGATCTCGAACCGCGCCACAAGCACGCGGTGAGCCTGCTCGCGGCGCCGACGTTCGACGCCTCCGGACGGCAAGAGCTGGTGCTCACGCTGTCGGTCGGTGAGCCGATCACCGGCGCGGAGATCGCGCGCCGGGGCGCGGCGCTGGTCGCGACCGCCGACGCCGTCACCGCCGAATCCGGCGGCCTCTCCCGCAAGTAGTCCTCTAGTTGCGGTCCTTGCCACGGCCTGGAAGTACGTGAAGGCCTCCTTCCCTACTTTGAGAGTTGGGAAGGAGGCCTTCACTACGTCACCCCCGCCAAAGGCACCGAGGGATCGCGCCCCAAGGGCACCAGCAGTACGTGAAGGCCCCCTTCATTGCGTCTAGCGCAGTGAAGGGGGCCTTCACGTACTTGCGCAAAGCGCCCCGGCGGCCTCTCCCGCAAGTAGTCCTCTAGTTGCGATCCTTGCGCGTGCAACTACCGCAACTAGAGGACTACTTGCGGGGTGGGGACCATAGGTTCGCGGTGAGCTTGAAGCTCGGCAAGTCGGCGGTCGACGTCATCGTTTCGTACAGCCGGTCGTACTGGGTCGAGGCGGTCAGCCACTCGCCGTCGACCCGCCGATAGGTGTCCTCGTAGTACGCCGCGCCCTCGATCACCACGTGATGCTCGGGCACGATCACCTTGTCCCGCATCAGCCACGTGCCCGTCGCGGTGTCGCCGTCGACGTCGATCTCCGGCTGCCCGGCGAAATGCACCGTGATGACGCCGGGCCCGACGGCGTTCCGGAAGAACCCGATGATCTCGTCGCGGCCATCGAAGGTCAGGGGCTTGCCGTACGACGGCGTGCCGTAGCGCGCGTGCGCGTCGGCGGTCAGGGTCCCGGCCATCTCGTCCCACAGCTTGAGGTCGAGGCACCGGAGGTAACGGGCTTTGAGGCGTCGGATCTCTTCGAGCGCGACCAGGTCCATGCCGACAGCGTCCTCCTCCCCTTGACCAAGCACAAGAACTTGTTCTACTTTTCTGATCTCGAACCACGGAGGTCACGATGGCGTCCCCGGCCTACGAGCTCACCCATCTCGAAGCACTCGAAGCCGAAGCCGTGCACATCTTCCGGGAGGTTGCGGCGACCTTCGAACGGCCGGTACTGCTGTTCTCCGGCGGCAAGGACTCGATGGTGATGCTCCACGTGGCGGCCAAAGCCTTCTGGCCGTCGCCACCGCCCTTCCCTGTGATGCACGTCGACACCGGGCACAACTTCGACGAGGTCATCGAGTTCCGGGACCTCACGGCCGCCACCTACGGCCTCCGGCTCGTCGTCACCAGCGTGCAGGACGACATCGACGCGGGCCGGGTCGTCGAAGACCCCAGGGCCGGCCGGAACCGCCTCCAGACCGCCGCCCTGTTGCGCGGCATCCGCGAGCATTCCTTCGACGCGGTCTTCGGCGGCGCCCGGCGCGACGAGGAGAAGGCCCGCGCCAAGGAACGGGTGTTCAGTTTCCGCGACGAGTTCGGCCAATGGGATCCGCGCAATCAGCGCCCGGAGCTTTGGGATCTCTACAACGGCAGGCACCGCAAAGGTGAGCACATCCGCGTCTTCCCGCTGTCGAACTGGACCGAGCTCGACATCTGGCAGTACATCGAAGCCGAGGACGTCGATCTGCCGTCGATCTACTATTCGCACCGGCGCCCGGTCGTCCAACGGGACGGCATGCTGCTCGCGCACACCCGCTTCCTCGCCTTGAGCGAAGGCGAAAGTCCTTACGAGGCAACGGTTCGCTTCCGCACCGTCGGCGACGCGACCTGTACCGGCTGCGTCGAGTCGACGGCGACGTCACCGAGCGAAGTGGTCGCCGAGGTGGCCGCCAGCAGGCTCACCGAACGCGGTGCCACCCGCGCCGACGACCGGATCTCCGAGGCCGGAATGGAAGACCGGAAGAAGGAAGGCTACTTCTGATGGGCGCTTCACAGCTGGTCCGCCTCGCGACCGCGGGCAGCGTCGACGACGGGAAGTCGACCCTGATCGGCCGCCTGCTGTTCGACTCGAAGACGGTGTTCACCGACCAGCTCGAAGCCATCGAACGCACCAGCCGCGCCCGCGGCGAGGCGTACCCCAACCTCGCGCTGCTCACCGACGGCCTGCGCGCCGAACGCGAACAGGGCATCACGATCGACGTCGCCCATCGGTATTTCGCGACGCCTCAACGGAAGTTCATCATCGCCGACACCCCGGGACACGTGCAGTACACCCGGAACATGGTCACCGGGGCGTCCACGGCGGACCTCGCGCTGATCCTGATCGACGCCCGCAAAGGCGTACTCGAACAGTCGCGGCGGCACGCCTTCCTGGCGAGCCTCCTGGGCATCCCGCATCTGGTGCTGTGCCTCAACAAAATGGACCTCGTCGGCTGGTCGCAGGAACGCTTCGAGGAGATCCGTGAGGACTTCCGCCGTTTCGCCATGAAACTCCAGGTCCACGACCTGACCTTCATCCCGATGTCGGCGCTGCACGGCGACAACGTCGTGCACCGGGGCGCCAGTATGCCCTGGTACGAGGGCACTTCCCTGCTGCACCACCTCGAACAGGTGCACGTGGCCTCGGATCGCAACCTCATCGACGCGCGCTTCCCGGTGCAGTACGTCATCCGGGAACACAGCCGCGATTTCCGCGGGTACGCGGGCACCGTCGCGGGCGGGGTGTTCAAACCCGGTGACGAGGTCACCGTGCTGCCGTCCGGTTTCACCACGACGGTGCGCGCGATCTGGGGGCCGGGCGGCACCACGATCACCGAAGCCTTCGCCTCGCAGGCCGTCACGATCGAACTCGCCGACGACCTCGACCTCGGCCGCGGCGACCTGATCTGCCGTCCCGGCAACCGCCCGCACACCAGCCGTGACGTCGACGCGATGGTGTGCTGGTTCTCCGAGCAGGGAACCTTGTCCCCCGGGGCGAACTACCTCGTCCGGCACACCACCCGCGAGACCAAGGCGGAGATCCGCGACCTCGACTACCGGCTCGACGTCACCACCCTTCATCGCGACGAGACCGCGCAAGCGTTGTACCTCAACGAGATCGGCCGGATCCGGCTGCGCACCCGGCAACCGCTGCTGTTCGATTCCTACCGCCGCAACCGGTCCACCGGCGGTTTCCTCCTCGTCGACGAGCATTCCGGGGCGACGGTCGCAGCCGGGATGATCACCGGCCCGAGCGTGACGGCGTCGAACGTCGTCTGGCACACCGCCGCGGTCACCAGGACCGAACGCGCGACGCGCGGGCTCACCGTCTGGCTCACCGGGCTTTCCGCGTCCGGCAAATCGAGTGTGGCCGTCGAACTGGAACGGCGCCTGGTGGCGTCCGGCAGGCCCGCGTATCTGCTGGACGGCGACAACCTCCGGCACGGGCTGAACGGGAACCTCGGCTTCAGCCCGGCCGATCGCGCCGAGAACGTCCGGCGCGTCGCGGAGGTCGCGAAGCTGTTCGCCGACGCCGGTGTGGTGTCGGTGGTTTCGCTGATCAGCCCGTACCAGGCCGACCGCGAACTCGCCCGCGCCGCGCACGAAGCCGCCGGGCTGCCGTTCCTGGAGGTCTTCGTCGACACCCCGCTCGAGGTCTGCGAAGACCGCGACCCCAAGGGGATGTACGCGAAGGCGAGGGCGGGCGAGATCAAGGGGTTCACCGGGGTGGACGCTCCCTACGAACGTCCCGAGACCCCGGATCTGGTGCTACGGCCCGAAAACGGCGATCCCTCTTCGATGGCCGCGCTGATCCTCGCCGCCCTCGAGTAGCTGAAGGGGACTTTCCCCGCATGCGATGCGGGGAAAGCGCCCTTCGCCGCGTCCTATGCGGGGAAAGCGTCCTTCAGCCGCCGTTGGAGGCCCGGTACGGAGCGGCAGCGTAGGTTCGGGCCGTGGCGGCGGTCAGCTTCTCGACCGAACGGAACATCGTCTTCCCGAGCTTCGCCCGCGCCTTCAGCGCCGGATGCGTCGCGGCATAGTCGTCCTTGGTGACCGCCGGGTCGCCCGCGAACGCGCCCGACGCGAACAGCGAGTACGTCAGGATCGGCTTGCCGTCGGCGCTGAACATCACGCCCGCCTCGTTGCGGCCGTCGTTGAACCAGCCGGCCTTCGTGGCGACCCGCAGCCGCTCGGCCGAGGTCAGGCCGAGCCGCACCCCGTCGGTGAACGCGCTCAGCGAGCGCAGGATGTTCAGCAGGTACTCGGTGGACTTCGCCGAAAGCAGCGTCCCGCCGACCAGTTTCCGCAGCAGCGTATGCGTCTCGGCCGGGGTCGTCTTGCCGAGGAAGAAGCGGTTCGGGTTGGCCACCGGGACGACCTGGGTGCGCACGAATCCCTTGCCGCGCAGGATCTCGTTGACCTCCGCGGCGGGGCAGACCAGCCCGCACAGGCGGACAGCGGTGTTGTCGGACAGCGTCAGCAGCGCGGCCATCGCGTGCCCGAGCGTCACCGAACTCGGATACGCGCCGTCCAGGGCGAAGATGCCGTCGGTGTCCTTGATGACGATGTCGGCCGTGACGTCGACGCGCTGGTCCAAGGTGAGCAGTCCGCGGTCGATCTTGTCGAGTACCGCGGTGGCGACCGCGATCTTGTTGACACTGTAGGCCTCGACGACCTCGTCGGCCCGCTCGGAGACGGCGGTGACCAGGTTCCCGTCGGAGTCCGCGACGCTGACGTGAGACGACCAGGTGCCGCCCGCCTTCGCGGTTTCCCGGGCGTAGACCTGGAAAATCCGGCGAGCGGCGGCCGACGCGTCTTTGGCCGCGGTGTCCGATTCGGACTCTTCGGCGGCTTGGGCGAGCTGCGCTGTCCCGAGGACCGCGCCCGCGGCGGCGACCGTTCCCAGCCCCAGCACGCGACGGCGGTTGACGTTCGTATCCACCGGGGGACCCTACCGCGTTCAGCCCGCCGGTGTGACGAATCCGGTGTCGTAGGCCTTGATCACCGCTTGTGTCCGGTCCCTCGCTCCGAGTTTCGCCAGGACGTTCCCGACGTGCGTCTTCACCGTCTGCACGCCGAGGTACAGCTCTCCCGCGATCTCCACATTGGACAGTCCGCTCGCCATCAGCCGCAGCACCTCGCGTTCGCGTTCGGTGAGCCCCGCGTCGGCGAGACCGTCCTGCGGGCCCCGGTTCGCCTGCTGCGCGGCCAGCCGCCGGATCGCGGCCGGGAACAGCAGCGACTCCCCCGCCGCCACCGTCCGGATCGCCGAGACGATCTCCTCGGGCCTGGTCCGCTTCAGCAGGAAGCCGCTCGCGCCGGCGAGCAGGGCGTCGTAGACGTAGTCGTCGTTCTCGAAGGTGGTCACCACGATCACCTTGGGCGGATTGTCCATAGTGGACATCAGATGCGTGGTCGCGCGGATCCCGTCGACCGAAGGCATCCGGACGTCCATCAGCACGACGTCGGGCCGGAACCGCGAGACCAGGCCCGGCACCTCGGCGCCGTCGGACGCCTCGCCCACGACCTCCAGATCCGGCTCGGAGGCGACGATCGCCCGCAGCCCCGCCCGGATCAGCTGTTCGTCGTCGACCAGCAGCACCCCGATGCTCATCGCCGTTTCCCCCATGGCACCGCCACCTCGACCTTCCAGAATCCGTCCGCGCGCCCCGCGGTGATCGTGCCGCCGAGCACGTCCACCCGTTCCGCCATTCCCCGCAGTCCCCGGCCGCCCCCGTCGCGTGACGGAACCGCGGCGCCGAGCGGGTTGGACACCCGCAGCGACAGCAGTTCCGAGCCGGCGTCGACGAGCACCGTCACCGGCACCTTACCGGCGTGCCGCAACGCGTTCGTCAGGCATTCCTGCAGGATCCGGTACGCCTCACGGGAGACGACCGGCGGCACCGACGACGGTTCGCCCCGCACCTCCGCCGTCACCTCGGCGCCCGCCAGCCGCGTGGCTTCGACCAGCGCGGACAGCTCCGTCAGCCCGGATTGCGGCGCCCGCGACGACGCCTCCTCGCGCAGCAGTCCGAGCACGTGGTCGAGGTCGTCCAGCGCGGCACGGGCGGAATCCTCGATCGCGGTGAGCGCCTGTTCCGTGAAGTCCGGATCGGTGCGCAAGGTCCGGCGCGCGGCCCCGGCCTGGATGGTCACGACGCTCAGCGCGTGCCCGACCGAGTCGTGCAGTTCCCGCGCCAGCCGATTGCGTTCGGCGAGTTGTTCGGTGCGTTTCTCCAGCTGGGCGATCCGCTCGGCGGCCGAGACGCCCAGCAGGCTGCGGGCGACGCGGGTCAGCACCGCGCCCGCTCCCCACACCACGTACGCCAGCGCGACGACGCCGAGCAGGAAGGCCAGCGGGATCCACGCGCTCGCCCAGCCGGCCGGTACCACGATCGGGTCCTCTGTGGACAGTGCTATCCGGCCGGTGAACGGGGCCGCGACGGTGAAACCGAAGCCGACCGGGACGAACAGGCTCGCCAGGCTGAGGACGCACCCCGTGCCCACGTGCAGCAGGTACATCGCCGTCGACCGCAGCCGGACGGGCCAGCTCCCCGCGGGCCCGAACGTCACTCCCGGCACGGGATCGTCCAGCAGTTCCCGGACGGCCGCGCCCTCCAGCACCCGGACGGCGGGGATGAACGACGACGCGATGATCACCAGGACGACGGTGATCATCGCGATGACGACCCCGCGCTCCACCGTCACGACTAGCGGTAACAGCGAAGGCACCACGATGGCGGCGAAGAGCACATACGGCACGCTCAAGGCGCCACCGAGGATGAAGTACACCCACCGGCGATAGGTCGCCCGATCCACGAGCGGGCCGAAAAGTCGCATGCGCTCTTTCTAGCCTGTGCCCGCCTCGCGCGGATCCCTCAGCAGTATCTCCGCGATCTCCCTCGCCAGGGTGACCCGGTGCGCGTCGCCGTCGATACCGGTGTGCGCGACAGCGCCTTCCAGCAAGAGGAAGAGCTGTTCCGCGAGCCGTTGCGGATCGGCCGCACCCGGGACGTCCTCGCGGAGGAGTTCGGCGAACTTCGCCCGGACCGCCGCCTTGTGCCGCCGGATCACGTCGAGTCCGGGATGACCGGCGGGCAGCTCGGCCGCCGCGTTGAGGAACGCGCACCCCCGGTCGCTCCCGAGCTTCGGGTGATCGACGTAGGCGTCGAAGACCGTCAGCGCCCGGGGTATGCCGGCCTCGGCCAGCCGCTGTTCCAGGTACGCCCACCAGACGTCGTGACGGCTTCGCAGGTACGCGACCGTCAGGTCCGTCTTCGATCCGAAGCACGCGTACAGCGTCTTCTTCGTGACGCCCGCGGCCTCGGCGATCGCCGCGACGCCCACGGCGTTCAGCCCGTCTCGGTAGAACAACGTGCTCGCCGCGCTCAGGACACGCTCGCCCGCCGGTGTCAGCATGCCTCGACTATACCGATCGGTTGACCTGAGCGCGAAATGCAGGAACACTCCCCGAGTATACCGATCGGTATACCTCTGGAGGAGAGCTGATGGTTTCTTCGTACAAACGCGAGCTGACGCTCACCGCGGCCGGGTTGTCGCTGATCGCGGTCTCCTACGGACTCGCGAGGTACGCGTACGGCCTCTTCGCACCGACACTCCGGACGGAGTTCGGCCTCGACGGCGGCACCCTCGGCGCCATCGCGGCGGGCAGCTACGTCGCTTACTGCCTCGCCGTCGTCGCCTCGACCGCCATCACGGCCCGCAGGGGCGCCCGGGCGGGCGCGCTCGCCGCCGGGGCGACCGCCACCGCGGGGACCGCCTTGATCGCGGCCGCTCCGAACGCCGCCGTCCTCGCGCTCGGTGTCGTCCTGGCCGGAGCCAGCACCGGGCTGGCCTCCCCTTCGCTCGCGGACGCGGTCTCCCGTGTCGTCCGCGTGACCCGCCGCGACCGAGCCCAGTCCGTGGTGAACGCCGGAACCGGGCTCGGCGTGCTGATCTCCGGTCCGGTCTCCCTGCTCGCGATCGGCGACTGGAGGCTGGCCTGGTGGGCCTTCGCCGCGGCATCGGCGCTGGTGACACTATGGATCGCCCGCGTCGTGCCGCCGGTCAAGGAGGATCGGAAGAGCGGCCTGCCGGTACCGCTGTTCCCACCCGCGACCGGACGGCTGCTGCCCGCCGCCGCGACGCTCGGCCTGGCCAGCGCGGCGATCTGGACGTTCGGCAGGGACATCGCCGTGAGCATCGGCGGGCTCGGCGAGACTGCCTCGACGGTGGTGTGGATCGTCCTCGGTGCGGTCGGCCTGGCAGGCGCGTTCACCGCCGAACTGACCTCGCGGGCGGGGCTGCGCCGGGCCTGGTCGGCGGGAATGATCCTGTTCGCCATCGCCACGGCTCTCTTCGCCCTCGCCACTCGATCGCTGCCGGCGCTCATCATCGCGGCGGCACTCTTCGGAGCCGTCTACATCGGACTGACCGGCGTACTGATCCTCTGGGGCACCAGGGCCTATCCGGCGTCTCCCGCGTTCGGCGTGGGCGTGGCCTTCCTGATGCTGGCGCTCGGCCAGGCCGCCGGAGCGCCACTGATCGGCTTCCTCGGCGACCTCATCGACCTTCGTGCCGGTTTCCTCGCGGCCGCGGCGATCGCCGTCCTCGGCGTCCTGTTCGCCCCCAAGGAGGCGACCACGACCTACAACTTCGGGGTTCGTTCCCTCTCAAGGGTGAGCCCCGTCCCGCCGGAGCGGGAATCCCGCGCGGGCTGCGCGTGATGTCCTCATCGGCATGAACCTGCTGCTCGGCCTGCTCACCCTGCCCGTCTACGCGCTCATGCTGTGGCCACTCGTGGTCGCCGCCCGCCGCGTGCTGGGCGTGCGGATCGGCGTGGTGCGCGCGTTCTGCGCCGCGGGTTTCGGCTGGCTCGTCGCGGGCGGCATCCTCAGCGCGTTCCCCACCCCGATGTACGCGAGCGGCGGCGCCTTCGCCGGGCTGATCATCCCGGTGGCGGGCGGCGCGTTCCTGGCGACGCTGATGTTCCTGTTCGTCGCGGAGTTCGTCCTCCCGGCGGGCTCCGGGCTCGGGCTGATCGGCAGGATCCGTTCCCTGCGCCGCCGCGCCGCCCGGACGCGGCGGTACTCGCAGATCACCCGGATCGCGATCAAGCACGGCCTCGGCCGCTACCTCACCGGCCGCCGGGAAGCAGGCCTCGCCCAGGTCCGGCACGCCAAACTGGCGCGTTCGCTGCGCCGCGCGCTGGAAGAGGGCGGCGTGACGTTCGTGAAGCTCGGCCAACTGCTCTCGACCCGGTCCGACCTGCTCCCGCCGGTGTTCATCGACGAACTCAGCAAGCTCCAGGACCAGGTCGCCTTCGCCGACGCCGACGAGGTCGCGACCGTGCTGCGCGAGGAACTGGGCGGCGACCCGGACGAGATCTTCGCCGAGTTCGATCCGGAACCGATCGCGGCCGCGTCGATCGCGCAGGTCTACCGGGCGAAGCTGCGCGACGGGCAGGAAGTCGTCGTCAAGGTGCAGCGGCCCGACGTGCAGTCGCTGGTCGACCGGGACCTCGACATCGTCCGCCGTGTCGCCGCCGCTCTGGACCTGCGCGCGGACTGGGCCCGTTCGCTCGGCGTCATCGACCTCGCCGAAGGCTTCGCCGACGCCCTGGTCGAGGAACTCGACTTCCGGACCGAGGCCAGGAACATCGAAGCGGTCGCCGCGGCCTACCCCGGCACCGAGGTCGCCCTCCCGACCGTCCACAAAGCACTGTCCACCGAGCGCGTCCTGGTGATGCGGCGCCTCGACGGCAAACCACTCGCCGCCGCCAAGGAACAGGTCCCGGTCGCGGAACGGGCGAACCTCGCCCGGTCGATGCTGCGCTGCGTACTCGGCCAGGTGATGGGCAGCGGCGTCTTCCACGCCGACCCGCATCCCGGCAACGTCCTGCTGCTCACCGACGGCAGGCTGGGCCTGCTCGACTTCGGCTCCGTCGGACGGCTCGACTCGGGCCTGCGCGGCGGGCTGCAGAACCTCATCCTCGCCCTCGACCGCGGCGACCCGGCCGCGCTGCGCGACGGCCTGCTGGAGATCGTCGACCGGCCGGACGAGATCGAGGAGCAACGGCTGGAGCGGGCACTGGGTTCCTTGGTGGCCAAGCATTTCAACCACGGGCAGGCCCCGGATCTGGACATGTTCACCGACCTGTTCCGGGTGATCGCCGACTTCCGGCTCAGCGTGCCCCCGCCGATCGCCGCGGTGTTCCGCGCACTGGCCACTTTGGAGGGAACACTGGCCGCGCTGGCGCCGGGATTCAACATCGTCGTCGAATCCCGCGCCTACGCCGCCGAGCAGGTGGGTGCCGGCCTGCGGCCGGAGTCGTTGCGCTCCACCGCCACCAACGAACTGATGGCGCTCCTGCCGGTGCTGCGCCGCCTGCCCCGCCGCGTCGACCGGATCGGCAACGCACTGGAGCAGGGCAGGCTTTCGGTCAACGTCCGGCTGTTCTCCGACGAACGCGACCGCGACGTGGTCACCGGGCTGGTGCACGAACTCCTGCTGGCGTTCGTCGGCGCGGCCACCGGGCTGATGGCCGTGCTGCTGCTGGGCGGCGCGGGCGGCCCGGAGATGCTGCCCGGCGTCACGCTGCACCAGATGTTCGGCTACAACCTGCTCGTGGTCAGCGCGCTGGTGGGACTGCGGCTGCTCTTCGTCGTTTTCCGGCGAAGCGGGCAACGCTCACGATCGCCCCGATGACCCCCAGGACGACGAGCCCGACTCCGGCAAACACCAGCAGACGCGAGGTACGGAACCCGGTGTCGGACACGGGGTCGCCGGGAAGTCCGGCTTCGACGAAAGCGGTGGTCTGCGGAAAGGGCTCGGCGGAGAAAGGACTCCCCAGTCCGACGACGATTCCGCTCAGCTTCGACAGGGGAACGGCGCCGTTGCCGGGCTCCTCGGTGTAGATGCGCGAGTCCCGGGAATTGTTCCGCAGGTCACCGGCGACGAACACCGTGCCCGGCGGCACCTGGACGCTGAACGGCCGGTATTCCTTGCGGCCGTACCCGTTGTCGTCTTCGGTGTACGGCTCCTTGACCGGCTTCCCGTTGACGGTGATCAGGTTGTCCTTCGTGCAGCAGACGACCTGATCACCACCGATGCCGATCACCCGCTTGACGGCCCGGCCTTCGCCGGGTCTCGCGTCCGGGAACGCGGACAGATCCATGAGGACGACCGCGCCGCGCGGAATCTCGGGGAGTTCCGCCCAGCGATACAGCACGACCTCGCCCGGCTGGATCGTGGGCGTCATCGCTTCGCCGGGGACACTCACCATCCGATAGCCCATCAGGGTCCAGAACCCGTACCCCCCGGCGCCCCCGCCGACGACCGCCAGCAGGATCATCACGAACAGGAGCGGGGAGAATCTTCGCTTCGGCCCCGGTCTCGCGGCGGGCGGAGCGGGAAAGTCCGTTTCGGTCACAGCGCACGATAGCGCCGGTGGCCGACAGTTTCCGGCCAACGCTCAAGCTCGGGGCGCGTACATGATGACCCCGACCCCGGCGAGGCAGATCAGGGCGCCGATGACGTCGTACCGGTCCGGCCGGTAGCCGTCGGCGACCATGCCCCACGCCAGCGATCCCGCGACGAACACTCCGCCGTACGCGGCGAGGATGCGGCCGAAGTTCGCGTCGGGCTGGAGTGTCGCGACGAAGCCGTAGAGGCCCAGTGCGACGATGCCCGCGCCGATCCAGAGGTAGCCGCGGTGTTCCCTGACGCCTTGCCAGATCAGCCAGGCGCCACCGATCTCCAGCAGGGCGGCGAGTGCGAAGAGCGCGATGGACCGGATCATGCGGTTACCCAACCAGACGCCGGGCAGCCTCCGGGGCGCGGTATAGGTCGTTATACATATAACGCTTGCCGCCGCCTGCCCCCAACGCTATGAAAGGCCCGTTACTTGCAAAATTTGCAAGTAACGGGCCTTTCATAGCGCGCGAGCGCGAAAAGTGAGGGTCAGACGGTGAAGCCCAGGGCGCGCAGCTGCTCGCGGCCGTCCTCGGTGATCTTCTCCGGGCCCCACGGCGGCATCCAGACCCAGTTGATCCGGAAGTCCTTGACCAGTCCCGTTCCCCCGCCGACGAGCGCGGCACCGGTCTGGTCTTCGATGACGTCGGTCAGCGGGCAGGCCGCGGACGTCAGGGTCATGTCGATGGTGGCGGTGTTGTCCGCCTCGACACGGATGTCGTAGACCAGTCCGAGGTCGACGACGTTGATGCCCAGCTCGGGGTCGACGACGTCGCGCATCGCCTCTTCGAGGTCCTCGACCTTCGCCAGGTCGGCGGTGTCCGCGGCGGCGGTGGTCTCGGCGTCGAGGTCGGCGGCCGTGCGCCCCTCGCGGGTTTCGGTCTGCTGTTCGGTCATGCCGTCTCAACTCCGTTGGTCGTGCGGGCGACGGCGTCCTTGAACGCCATCCATCCGAGCAGGGCGCACTTCACGCGTGCCGGGTACTTGGCGACGCCCGCGAAGGCGATGCCGTCCTCCAGCACTTCCTCGTCCGGCTCGATCTGACCCTTGCCCTGCATCAGCTCGACGAAGGCGTCCATGGTGGTGAACGCCTCCTCCACGGTGTGCCCGACGACGAGATCCGTCAAGACCGACGTGGACGCCTGGCTGATCGAGCAGCCTTGTCCGTCGTAGGAGATGTCGGCGACCTTCCCGTCGTCGACCTTCACCCGCAGGGTCACCTCGTCGCCGCAGGTCGGGTTGACCTGGAACGATTCGGCGTCGAACGGCTCGCGCAGACCGCGGCCGTGCGGGTTCTTGTAGTGGTCCAGGATGATCTCCTGGTACATGCTTTCGAGGTTCATCAGGCCACCCCGAAGAACTTCTGCGCCTCACGCACACCGTTCACGAGCGCGTCCACTTCGGACAGGGTGTTGTAGATGTAGAACGACGCGCGCACGGTCGCCGGGACCGAGCACGCCCGGTGCAGCGGCCACGCGCAGTGGTGCCCGACGCGGACGGCGATGCCGAGGCTGTCCAGCACCTGGCCCGAGTCGTGCGGGTGGACGCCGTCGATGACGAACGAGACCAGTCCGCCGCGGTCGGCCATGTCGGTGGGGCCGATGATCCGCACGCCGGGGATCTCGCCGAGTCCGGTCAGCGCCGCCTCGGTGAGGAGGTGCTCGTGCGCGGCGACCCGGTCCATGCCGATCGACGACAGGTAGTCGGCGGCCGCGCCGAGGGCGACGGCCTGCGACGTCATCGGGGTGCCCGCCTCGAACCGCTGCGGCGGCGCGGCGAAGGTGGTCTGCTCCATGCGGACCATCTCGATCATCGAGCCGCCGGTCAGGAACGGCGGCATCGCTTCGAGCAGCTCGCGGCGGCCGTAAAGGACGCCGATGCCGTACGGGCCGACCATCTTGTGCCCGGCGAAAGCGGCGAAGTCGACGTCCAGGTCGTGGAGGTCCACGGGGAAGTGCGGCACCGACTGGCAGGCGTCCAGCACGACCAGCGCGCCGACCTTGCGGGCCTTCTCCACCAGGAACTTGACCGGGTTGATCGTGCCGAGCACGTTGGACTGGTGCGTGAACGCGAGCACCTTGGTCCGCTCGGTGATCAACTCGTCCACATTGGACAGATCGAGACGACCGTCGGCGGTGACGGAGAACCACTTCAGCGTCGCACCGGTGCGCTGGCAGAGTTGCTGCCACGGCACCAGGTTCGCGTGGTGTTCCATCTCGGTGATGACGATCTCGTCGCCGGGGCCGAGCTTGAACCGCTCGGCCTCGGGACCGGCCGTGGCGGCGTTGCTCATCGCGTAGGCGACGAGGTTGATGCCCTCGGTGGCGTTCTTGGTGAACACCAGCTCGTGCGGGGAGGCGCCGACGAACTCCGCGATCCGCACGCGGGCGGATTCGTAGGCGTCGGTCGCCTCCTCGGCGAGCTGGTGCGCGCCGCGGTGCACCGCGGCGTTCGAGGTCTCCAGGAACCGGCGCTCGGCTTCGAGCACCTGCGCCGGTTTCTGGGACGTCGCACCGGAATCCAGATACACCAAGGGTTTCCCGTCCCGCACCGTGCGGGTCAGGATGGGGAAGTCGGCCCTGATGGCCGCTACGTCCAGCGGTACAGCAGAGTTAGCCGTGGTGGTGGTCATCGGGCCAACTCCTCTCGGTGTAGTCGCGAAAACAGTGATCAGACGGCGACGGTCTCGGCGGAGCCGGTGTACTTGACGTACCCGTTCTCCTCCAGCTCGTCCGCGAGCTCACGGCCGCCGGACTCGACGATCTTGCCGCCGGCGAAGACGTGCACGAAGTCGGGCGTGATGTGCCGCAGGATCCGCGTGTAGTGCGTGATCAGCATGACGCCGGCGTCGTTGCTCGCCTTGAACTCGTTGACGCCCTCGGACACGACGCGCAGCGCGTCGACGTCGAGGCCGGAGTCGGTCTCGTCGAGGATGGCGATCTTCGGCTTGAGCAGCGCCAGCTGCAGGATCTCGTGGCGCTTCTTCTCGCCGCCGGAGAAGCCCTCGTTCACCGAACGCTCGGCGAACTCGGACGAGATCTCCAGCTTGCCCATCTCCTCCTTGACCTCCTTGACCCAGTGGCGCAGCTTGGGGGCCTCGCCACGGACCGCGGTGGCCGCGGTGCGGAGGAAGTTGGACATGGACACGCCCGGTACCTCGACCGGGTACTGCATGGCGAGGAACAGGCCCGCGCGGGCACGCTCGTCGACGCTCATCTCCAGCACGTCCTCACCGTCGAGCAGGACCTGCCCGGAGGTGACTTGGTACTTGGGGTGACCGGCGATGGCGTAGGACAGCGTGGACTTGCCCGAACCGTTGGGGCCCATGATCGCGTGGGTCTCGCCCGACTTGATGGTCAGGTTGACGCCCTTGAGGATCTCCTTGGGGCCCTCCTCGGTCGTGACCGAGGCGTGCAGATCCTTGATTTCCAGCGTAGGCATTTCTTTCCTAAAAGTCTGATGTGGACGGACGAGGGCTTAGACGCCCACGGCTTCGAGCTCGGCTTCGATCGCGGTCTCGAGACGCTCGCGCACCTCGGGAACGCCGATCTTGACCAGGATCTCGTGGAAGAACCCGCGTACGACCAGGCGCCGCGCGGCGTCCTCGCCGATTCCACGCGACTGGAGGTAGAACAACTGCTCGTCGTCGAACCTTCCCGTCGCGCTCGCGTGCCCGGCGCCTTCGATCTCGCCGGTCTCGATCTCCAGGTTCGGGATCGAGTCCGCCCGCGCGCCCGGCGTCAGCACCAGGTTGCGGTTGAGCTCGTAGGTGTCGGTCGCTTCGGCGGCCGCCCGGATCAGCACGTCGCCGACCCACACGGTGTGCGCGTTTTCGCCCTGCAGCGCGCCCTTGTACATCACCCGCGACTTGCAGTTCGGCACCGCGTGGTCGACGAAGAGACGGTGCTCCTGGTGCTGCCCCGCGTCCGCGAAGTACAGGCCGAGCATCTCGACGTCGCCGCCCTTGTCGGCGAACGTCGCCGTCGGCGAGACGCGGACGAGGTCACCGCCCAGGGTGATGACGATGTGCTTGAGCGTGGCGTCGCGGCCGAGCTTGAGGTGCTGCTCGGACACGTGCACCGCGTCGTCGGCCCAGTCCTGGACGCTGACCACGGTGACGTTCGCCGAATCGCCGATGACGAACTCGACGTTGTCGGCGTAGGTGCCGGAGCCGACGTGGTCGAGGACGATGACGGCCTCGGAGAACTGCTCGGCGCGGACCTGCAGGTGCCCGTAGGCGACCTCGCCCTCGCCGGGACCGGTGATCTTCACCGTCGACGGCTTCGACGCCTTGGTCTCCTTGGGCACCGTGATGACGGTGGCCTCGGTGAACGAGGAGTACGCCTGCGCGGCGATCCGGTCGCTCGGGACGCCCGCGACGCCGAGGCGCTCGTCGTCCCTGCCGACCTGCTCGATCTTCAGTTCGGGCGCGGCGTCGGATTCCAGGGTCGCCGAACCCGAAGCGGTGGCGGACCCGTCGTGCAGGCCGCGCAGCCGCTTCATCGGAGTGAAGCGCCAGTTCTCCTCACGGCCGCCGGGGACCTCGAAGGCCTCGACGTCGTGAGAGGTGAAGCGCTCCGCGCGAGAGGTCGCCGGGATGACGACCCCTTCGCGCATCGCTTCGGAAACGTTGTTCTCGGTAACCGACATGACTAGCCGACGGACCCTTCCATCTGAAGCTCGATCAGGCGGTTCAGCTCGAGCGCGTACTCCATCGGCAGCTCACGCGCGATGGGCTCGACGAACCCGCGCACGATCATCGCCATGGCCTCGGCCTCGTCGAGACCGCGCGACATGAGGTAGAACATCTGGTCTTCGCTGACCTTCGAGACGGTCGCCTCGTGGCCCATGGAGACCTCGTCGTTGCGGATGTCCACGTACGGGTACGTGTCCGAACGCGAGATCGTGTCGACCAGCAGCGCGTCACAGACCACGCTGGACCGCGAGTGGTGCGCCCGCTTCGCGATCTTGATCAGACCGCGGTAGGAGGTGCGGCCACCGCCGCGCGCCACCGACTTCGACACGATGGTCGAGGAGGTGTGCGGCGCCAGGTGCTCCATCTTCGCGCCGGCGTCCTGGTGCTGGCCTTCGCCCGCGAACGCGACCGAGAGGACCTCGCCCTTGGCGTGCTCGCCCATCAGGAAGACGGACGGGTACTTCATCGTGACCTTGGAACCGATGTTGCCGTCGATCCACTCCATGGTCGCGCCCTCTTCGCACTTGGCGCGCTTGGTGACCAGGTTGTAGACGTTGTTCGACCAGTTCTGGATGGTCGTGTAACGGCAGCGGGCGCCCTTCTTCACGATGATCTCCACGACCGCCGAGTGCAGCGAGTCGGACTGGTAGATCGGCGCGGTGCAACCCTCGACGTAGTGCACGTAGGCGTCTTCGTCGACGATGATCAGGGTCCGCTCGAACTGACCCATGTTCTCGGTGTTGATCCGGAAGTAGGCCTGCAGCGGGATGTCCACCTTGACGCCCTTGGGCACGTAGATGAACGAGCCGCCGGACCACACCGCGGTGTTCAGCGCGGAGAACTTGTTGTCCCCGGCCGGGATCACGGAGCCGAAGTACTCCTTGAAGATCTCCGGGTGCTCCTTGAGCGCGGTGTCGGTGTCCAGGAACAGGACGCCCTGCGCCTCCAGATCCTCGCGGATCGAGTGGTAGACGACCTCGGACTCGTACTGCGCGGCGACACCGGCGACGAGGCGCTGCTTCTCCGCCTCGGGGATGCCGAGCCGGTCGTACGTGTTCTTGATGTCCTCGGGCAGGTCTTCCCAGGAGGTGGCCTGCTTCTCACTGGACCGCACGAAGTACTTGATGTTGTCGAAGTCGATCCCGGAGAGGTCCGCACCCCAGTTGGGCATCGGCTTCAAGTCGAAGAGCTTGAGAGCCTTCAGTCGTGCTTCGCGCATCCACTCCGGCTCGGACTTCTTCGAGGAGATGTCGGTGACGACGTCCTCGTTCAGTCCGCGACGGGCAGTAGAGCCCGCCTCGTCGGAGTCCGCCCAGCCGAACGCGTACTTGCCAAGGGACTCGATGGTCTCTTCCTGGCTCATGGGCGCGGTGGTGGGAGTGCGCTGCTCGGCAGCGGCAGTCATGCGGGTTTCCCTCCATTCGGGATCCGTGCTGTGCGCCCAGGAGAGGGCGCCGTGCTTCCCGGCCGGGGTGTGGCCGGGTGACCCGCCGAAACGACGGGTACGTGTGTGGTGCACGCGTTGTCACCGCGTGCGATGGTCGCCAGTCGCTGCACGTGGGTACCCAGAAGTTCCGCGAAAGCCTCGGTTTCGGCTTCACACAACTGAGGGAACTCGGCGGCGACATGGGCGACCGGGCAATGGTGCTGGCAAAGCTGTTCGCCGACACCGACCTGACGGGTCGACGCAGCGTAACCCTCCCTGGTCAGCGCCGCAGCGAGGGCCTCGGCGCGGGCGGCGGGGTCCGTGTGCTGCGTGATCGCTTCCTGATGCGGGCCGACCAGCGAAGCGACACGAGCCTCGGCGAAGGCCTTCACAGCGTCCTCGCCGGCGTGTTCGGAGAGGAACCGGATGGCCGAGGACGCGAGGTCGTCGTAGGCGTGCCCGAACCGGGCACGACCGGCCTCGGTCAGGAGGAAGTTCTTGGCGGGACGGCCTCGTCCGCGGGGGCCGCGACGGGGCGCGTCCCGGGTTTCGGCCTCGCCGTCGGCGAGCAGGGCGTCGAGATGACGGCGGACGGCGGCGGCGCTGATCCCCAGCTGCTCGGCCACCACGACGGCGGTCATCGGACCCTGTTCCAGCAGCAAGCGGGCCACTTCGTGCCTGGTCCGTCCCTCGGGGCCGACCTGCGCGGGGACAGGCTGGACCTCGGCGCGGGGCATGTCGCCACCGGCCTCGTTCCGCGTCCCCGTCTTTTTCACAACACAAGTGTGACGTATTTCCGGGGAGACGGCAAAGAGGGGTGCCTCACGGAGTGGCGTGGGTCACGTTGACCGTCGAAAGCACAGGGGTAACCACGTACCCGTTAAGTCTGTTCCCGCGATCGCTACCCTTCGTGCGTGGCAGTGGGCGATCACCCGGTACGGCGGGACACGGACGGGGCAGCACCGGAGGACGCTTCGGCGGCGGGTTCGGTGTCGACGCTCACCCCCGGGCACCCGCGCGAACCGGAGCCGCTCGACGACAAGGAACTGCGCGGGCTGAACGTGGTCCGCCGGTTCGGCGCGGTCGGTTCCCTGTTCCTCGCCCTCGGCTCGCTCGGCGCGGGCGCCGCGCCGGTGATCAACCCGGTGCAGGAGATCCCGGTCCTGCGGCTGTTCACCCGGATCCCCACCGTTTCGCTCGCGATGGGCCTGGCCGGGATGGCGATCATCGTGCTGAGCTGGCTGCTGCTCGGCCGGTTCGCCCAGCCCGCGCGCCGCCGCCTCGCCACCCAGGGCCAGCTCGCCCGCACGATCGCGCTCTGGTGCGCGCCGCTGCTGTTCATCCCGCCGCTGTTCTCCCGCGACGTCTACAGCTACCTCGCGCAGAGCGAGATCGTGGCCCGCGGGATGGATCCGTACTCCCTCGGGCCCGCCGAAGCGCTCGGCGTGTCCGATCCGCTGACCTCGGGCGTCTCCAACATGTGGCGCGAGACCCCGGCGCCCTACGGCCCGCTGCTGCTCCGCCTCGGCGGCTGGCTCGCGCCGCTGAGCAGCGGGAACATCGTCACCGGGGTGCTGTTGCAGCGCGGGCTCGCGCTGATCGGCGTCATCCTGATCATCTGGGCGCTGCCCCGGCTCGCCCGGCGGTTCGGCGTGCAGCCCGCCACCGCGCTGTGGCTCGGCGCGGCGAACCCGCTGCTGATCTTCCACTTCGTCGCGGGCGCCCACAACGACGCGCTGGCGATCGGCCTCATGGTGGCCGGGCTGGAGATCGGCCTCAGCCGGATGCCGGTGCGGTTCAAGGGGGACGCTCCCCCGCCACTGGCCAGGGGTGAATTGCTGTTCATCGGGCTCGGGGTGGCGATCATCACCCTCGGCGTCGCGGTGAAACTGAACGCGATCCTGGCGCTGCCGTTCTTCACGGTGATGGTGGCGAGACGCTGGTACGGCAGGCTCAAGGACCTGCTCACCGCCGCGGTGCCGATGGCGTTGCTGTTCGGCGTGGTGCTGGTGGCGGTCTGTTACGGCACCGGCCTCGGCTTCGGCTGGGTCGGCGCGCTCGGGACACCGGGACTGGTCCGCTCGTGGATCTCGCCGACGTCGGAACTCGCCGCGCTCGGCGGTGTCCTCGGCATCGCGCTCGGCCTCGGCAACCACACCAACGCGATGGTGCCGATCCTCGGCACGCTCGGCTATCTCGTGGCGGGCGCCGTGACGGTCAAGTTCCTGTGGGACAGCTTCAACTGGCGCTACCGGCCGATCATCGGCCTCGGTGTCTCGCTGGGCGCGGTGATGGTGCTGCACGTGGCGCTGCAGCCCTGGTACCTGCTGTGGGCGATCATCCCGCTCGCCGCGGCGGCGGGCACCTCGCGGTTCCGCATCGCCGCGACGATCGTCACCGCCGTCCTGCCGTTCCTGCTGCCCACGACGGGCAGCACCTTCGACGGCCGCGGGTACGTCCTGCCGTTCGCGTGGGCGGCCGCGGGCGTCCTCACGCTGCTGGGGCTGTTCATCGTCCACCGCATCTCGCCGCTGCTGCTGTCCAGACCGTCCCCGGAGCATTCGGTCCCGGCGTGACGCCGTATCGTGACCTGTCGTGAACACCCCCGCCGTCGAGATCACCGGGCTGGTGAAACGCTACGGATCCACCACCGCGGTCGATGGACTCGACCTGCGGATGGAACGTGGCACACTGCTCGCTCTGCTCGGCCCGAACGGGGCCGGCAAGACCACCACCGTCGAGATCTGCGAAGGCTTCCTGCGGGCTGACGACGGCGAAGTCCGCGTGCTGGGCCTGAATCCGTCGAGGGACGGCTCAGCGTTGCGACCCCGGATCGGCGTCATGCCCCAGGGCGGCGGCGCGTATCCCGGTGTCCGTGCCGACGAGATGCTCGGACTGGTCGCCGCCTGTGCCGCGAACCCGCTCGATCCGGCCTGGCTGCTGGACGTCCTCGGTCTTTCGGGAGCACGCAAGACGCCGTTCAAACGGCTCTCCGGCGGGCAGCAGCAGCGGCTCTCCCTCGCCTGCGCGCTCGTCGGACGCCCGGAACTGCTCTTCCTCGACGAGCCGACGGCGGGGATGGACCCGCAGGCCCGCCGCCTGGTCTGGGACCTGCTCGGAGCGCTGCGCGCCGACGGGGTCAGCGTGCTGCTCACCACGCATCTGATGGAGGAGGCCGAAACACTGGCCGACACCGTCGTCATCGTGGACCACGGCAAGGTCGTCGTCGAAGGCTCCCCGCAGTCGCTGACCGTCGACGCGGGCGAAGCCGCGCAGTTGCGTTTCAAGGCCCGGACGCGGCTCGACACCGGCCTGCTGACCGCGGCCCTGCCCGAAGGCCACCTCGTGCGCGAATCCGCGCCGGGGACGTACCTCGTCGAGGGCGCGATCGACCCGCAGGTGGTGTCGACCGTGACGGCGTGGTGCGCGCAGCAGGGTGTCATGCCCGAGGAACTGCAGGTCGGCAAGCGCACGCTGGAAGAGGTCTTCCTGGAACTGACCGGACGGGAACTGCGCGCATGACCACGACACCGGCACCGCGGTTCGCCCCGGGCACGTTCACCCCGGCCCCCGGCCGCGGTTCGCTCGGCAAGATGCTGCGCACGCACGCGAAGGTCGAAGCGAGCCTGACCCTGCGCCACGGCGAGCAGATCCTGCTGACCTTGCTCATCCCGCTCGCGCTGCTGATCGGCTTGTCACTGCTGGACATCCTGCCGTCGTCGCAACTCGGCTCGTCGTCCAAAGTGGACTGGATCACGCCGAGGATCCTGGCGCTGGCGGTGATGTCGTCCGCGTTCACCGGACAGGCCATCGCACTGGGCTTCGACCGTCGATACGGCGTCCTCAAACGACTTTCCGCCACCGCGCTGCCCCGCTGGCTGCTCGTCGCGGGCCGGGTGGCCGCCGCGCTGGTCGTCGTCGCGCTGCAGGCGGTGATCCTCGGCGCCGTCGCCGCGCTGCTGGGCTGGTCGCCGTCGCTGGGCGGAATCCTCGGCGCGATCCCGTTCCTGGTCATCGGCACCTTCGCATTCGGGGCGCTGGGCCTGTTGCTCGGCGGGGCGCTGCGCGCGGAAGCCGTGCTGGCGCTGGCGAACATCGTCTGGTTCGTGCTGCTGCTCGCCGGCGGCATCCTGCTGGCGCCGTCGACGATGCCTTCGGGCGTCGCGACGATCGTCGAGCTGCTGCCCTCGGGCGCGCTCGCGGAAGGCCTGCGCTCGGTACTGCTCGACGGTTCGTTCGGCTGGGGCCCGTTCGCGGTCCTCGTCGGCTGGGGCGTCGTCGCGGGCGCGCTGGCGAGCAAGACCACCAAGCTCACCTGAGGCTCTTCTGAGGCCGCCGACACAGCGGGTACGGCCGGTGGAACGCTCTCAGGAACGTCGTTCTAGCATCGGGCGGTGCCGTTCCAGAGCCTTGTAGCGCGTCTGCCGTATCCCTCGTTCGCGGTCCAGCGAGCGGTCGCGATCGCGGCGGTGATCGCCCAGGCCGGAATCGGCGTCACCGGTTCGGTCGTCCGCGTCACGGGTTCGGGCCTCGGCTGCCCGACCTGGCCTCAGTGCGTCGAAGGCAGCATCGTGCCGGTGGCGCACCCCGAATTCGACGCGCTCACCCAATGGATCGAGTTCAGCAACCGGATGCTGACCGGCGTCGTCATCGCCGTCGCCGCGCTGTGCGTGATCACCGCGTGGCGAGTGCAGATCGAGCACCCGAGCCGCCGCCGTCTGGTGAAGCTGGCCTGGACGATGCCCGCGGGCGTGATGCTGCAGGCCGTCGTCGGCGGGATCACCGTGCTCGCCAAACTCGAATGGTGGACCGTCGCGCTCCACTTCCTCGCCTCCACTCCCCTGGTCTGGCTCGCGGTCCTGCTGCTGCGCGCGTTCAAGGAGGGTGACGAGCCCGCCCGCTGGCTGATCCCGGACGCGGGCCGCAAGACGCTGATCGCGCTGGCCGTGTCGATGTGGGCCGTCCTCGTGGCGGGTACCACCGTGACCGGCGCCGGCCCGCACGGCGGCGACCCCGGCACCCACCGGCTGCAGGCCCCGATCGAGACGCTCACCCAGGTCCACGGCGGACTGCTGGTGATCTACCTGATCGTGCTGGCCGTCTTCGGGCTCCAGCTGATGCGAGGCGAGACGCCGAAGCAGCTGTGGCAGCGGTACACCATCGTGTGGGTGATCGCGCTCGCCCAGGGCGTCCTGGGCTCGGTGCAGTACGCCCTCGGTGTGCCGGAGGCGCTGGTCTCGTTCCACGTCCTCGGCTCGGCGCTGGTGATCATCTCGACGGCGGCACTGTGGTGCGGATCACGTGATCGTGGTCCGGTCACCTCGGCCATGGCGCCTGAGCACGCACTGGCCACCTCGAACTGACCCTCCGGCAAACCGGACGTAACCCCCGGGCGGGGTGCTCGCCAGACGATGCCCTTACGCTGCGTTCGGTGCCCCACACGGGGGTCACCACCGAGTCGAGGCACGAGGTGTCGCATGACCGCCAGCACGGAGCCGGACGCACCGGCCAGTCAGTCCAAGCCCCTGATCTCCCATCGCCGAGGTTCCGGGGAGATGCTGATACTCAAGACCTTCCTGCTGGTCCCGTTCGTCGCGCTGCTCGCCGCCGTGCCGATCGTCTGGGGCTGGGGCATGACCTGGGTCGATCTCGTGCTGGCGGCAGTGTTCTACACCGTCGGGACGCTCGGGGTGACCGTCGGCTACCACCGCTACTTCACCCACGGCGCCTTCAAGGCCGGGCGGCCGCTGCGGATCGCGCTCGCCATCGCCGGGAGTTTCGCGGTGCAGGGGTCGGTCATCTTCTGGGTGGCCAGCCACCGTCGCCACCACGCCTTCGCCGACCGCGAAGGCGACCCGCACTCCCCTTGGCTGTTCGGGACTTCGCCCACGGCGCTGCTGCGCGGGTTCTGGCACGCGCACATGGGCTGGATGTTCAGCCGCGAGGTGACCAACTACGAGCGTTTCGCGCCGGATCTGGTGGCCGACAAGGATCTTCGCGTGGTGAACCGCTACTTCTGGTTGTGGATCACGCTCAGCCTCGCGCTGCCCGCCGTACTCGGCGGACTGCTCAGCTGGTCCTGGTGGGGTGTGGTGACCGGGTTCTTCTGGGCCGGGCTGGTCCGGATCGCGTTCCTGCACCACGTCACCTGGTCGGTGAACTCGATCTGCCACATGGTCGGCGAGCGTCCGTTCGCGAGCCGTGACAAGGCCGCGAACTTCTGGCCGCTGGCGATCCTGTCCATGGGCGAGTCGTGGCACAACTCCCACCACGCCGACCCGACCTGCGCGCGGCACGGCGTCCTGCGCGGACAGGTCGACGTGTCGGCGCGGGTGATCTGGCTGTTCGAGAAGTTCGGCTGGGCACGGGACGTGCGGTGGCCGAAGCCCGAACGTTTGGCCGCGAAGCTCGTGAAACCCGCCTGACCCCCCGCGATTCGTCCTCTAGTTGCGGTACTTGCGCGTGCAGCTACCGCAGCTAGAGGACGACTTGCGTCAGGAGAGTTGCTGCCGCACGGCGGAAGCGAAGCGCCAAGCGGCAGCGGCATCGGTCTGACGGAAACCGAGCGAAGGCTCGACGAGCTCCAGTTCCAGCAGCAGTGGCCTGCCGTCCGGACCGGCGACGAGGTCGACGCGGGCGTACAGCAGTTCCGCGCGCAGGATTCCCAGCAGCGCCGCCGTCGCGTCGAGGGTGTCCTCGGCGAGTGCGCGGAACGCGGCGGGCGGCTGCGCGGAACCGAGCTTTTCCGAGACCCACAAACCGGATTCGTCGAGTTCCCGGCCCAGCATGGCGGCCTTCGAGAAGGCGTGCGAGTACACGCCGCCGAAGAACACCAGCGCGAGCTCGCCCTCGGTGTCCACACTGGACTGATACGGCTGCATCACCACGGTGTGGTCCGCGGTGTGAAGGCTCTTCAGATGGGACGCGGCGTGCTCGGCGCCTTCGGGCGAGAACTTCCCGACACCACGGGATCCGGCACCGATCGCGGGCTTCAGCACGAAGTCGCCCTTGGGCCAGCGCGGGGTCTCGTCGCCCGGCGCGATCAGGGTCGTCGGCACGACCGCGACCCCGGCGTCGCCGAGTTCGGCCAGATAGGACTTGTCGGTGTTCCACCGCGCGACTTCGGCCGAATTGGACAGCGCGGGCACGGATTCGGCCCAGGACAGGAACTCGTCGCGGCGCTCGGCGTAGTCCCAGGTGGCGCGCAGGACGACGATGTCCGCGGCGCCGAAGTCGACGGTCGTGTCGTCCCAGGCGGCCCAGCGGGTCTTGAAACCGAGGTCGGCCAGCGCCTCCGGAACGGCGTGTTCGTCGCCGTCGCCCTCCGGCACCCCGGAGCAGGAGGCGAAGATCGCGGAGCCGGTCACTTCCCCGCCATCCGGCGGCGGTGCTCGGCGCCGATCTTGGTGGCCTTCACGGTCTCGCTGTCCCACTCGGCGGGTTCGAGGTCCTCGACGGCCTCGACCAGAGCGTCGCCGGCCTCCGTGGAGGAGACGACGACGTCACCGAGCGCGCCGTCGGCACCCACGAGCACGACACGGGCACCGATCCGCCCGATGTTCTCCACCACCGCGCGCGACGGCTTCCCGTGCCGCTTCACGAAGTCGCGGGCGGCCGCGACCTGGCGCGACGTGGGGGCGGCGGTCTCGGTCTTCTCTTCGGTCTCAGCCACGGGCCGAGCTTAACCGCGAAAGGCCCGGGACGCGGAATAACCGTGGCGTCGGCCATAGTTGTGCCGGTCGGAACGACCTTGAACGAGGAGGATGTATGCCCACGGCAGTGCAGATCCGGCAAACCGGCGGTCCCGAAGTCCTTGAGCTGACGCAAGTCGAGGTCGGCGATCCCGGTGCGGGGGAACTGCTCGTGGACGTCGCCGCGGCGGGCGTCAACTACATCGACACCTATCACCGCGAGGGCATCTACCCGGTCGACAAGCCGTTCATCCTGGGCATGGAGGGCGCCGGGACGGTGGCCGCGGTCGGCGCGGACGTCTCCGGTTTCGCCGTCGGCGACCGGGTCGCCTGGCAGGGCTCGCTGGGCAGCTACGCCCAGCGACGGCTGCTCCCCGCCGCGGTCGCGGTGAAGATCCCGGACGGCGTGACCACGGAGACCGCCGCCGCGACGATGCTCCAGGGCGTCACCGCGCACGCGCTGATCGCTTCGACCTACGAGGTCAAGGCGGGCGACGACGTCCTGATCCACGCCGCCGCGGGCGGGATGGGCCTGCTGCTGGTCCAGCTGGCCAAGGCACGCGGCGCCCGGGTGATCGGCACCGTCTCCACCGACGAGAAGGCCGAACTCGCCAAGCAGGCAGGCGCGGACGACGTCATCCGCTACGACCAGGTCGACTTCGCCGCCGCGGCCCGCGAGCTCACCGGCGGCAAGGGTGTCGCGGTGGTCTACGACGGCGTCGGGAAGTCCACTGTGGACGGCAGCCTGGCGAGCCTGAAGATCCGCGGCCTGCTCGCCCTCTACGGCGCGGCCAGCGGCCCGGTGCCGCCGATCGACCCGCAGCTGCTCAACCGCAGCGGCTCGGTGTACCTCACCCGGCCGACCTCGGCGCATTACGTGCTCACCCGCGAGGAACTGGAGTGGCGGGTGAACGAACTGTTCGCCGCCGTCGGAGACGGCTCGCTGAACATCCGGATCGGCGGCCGCTACCCCCTGGCCGACGCCCGTCAGGCGCACGAAGACCTCCAGGGGCGGCGCACCACCGGCAAGCTCCTGCTGATCCCGTGACCGCGGCCTGGCCGGAGGAGGTCCGGCTCACCGGAGACGGTCTCGTCCTGCGGGACTGGATCGAAGACGACGTCGCGTTCATGCCGGGGCTGTTCGACAACCCCGCCGTCGCGCGGTTCACGCCGCTGCCGTCCCCGTTCGACGAGGCGGCGGCGAAGGCCCACTACGAGAAGAGCGTCGTCCGCCGGGCGGACGGCAAGGGCCTGCGGCTGGCCATCACGGCCGACGGCGGCGAGCCGCTCGGCGAGGTCGTGCTGTTCCTGCGGGAAGAAGGCGACGTCGAGCTCGGCTACGCGGTCGGCCCGGCGCACCGAGGCCAGGATCTCGCGGCGCGGTCTCTCCGGGTCCTCACCGCGTACGCGCTGGAGCACGGTCTCGGACCGCTCCGACTGCAGATCGACGCCCAGAACGCGGCGAGCGAGACCGTCGCGCGCCGCGTCGGCTACGCCCTGACCGACTCGCCTCCCGAGACCAAGGTCGAGAAGGGGCTGGAGATCACCCTGCTCACCTGGGAGTACCGCGGCTGAAGGGGACTTTCCCCGCATCGGATGCAGCGAAGGGGCCCTTCACCACGTGAGATGCGGTGAAGGGCCCCTTCAGCTCCTGCCGGCATCAGCCCTTGTCGGTCGGGACGCTCACCGCGTCGGTGACGAACACCAGGGTCTCGTTCGGCGCGATGCCGCGGCCGCCCTCGCCGTAACCGAGGTCCGGCGGGATGATCAGCAGCCGCCGCGCGCCCTGCTTGATCCCTTCGAGCCCCTGGTCCCAGCCCTTGATGACCATGCCGGCGCCGAGTGTCAGGTCGAACGGCTCGCCGCGGTCGAAGGAGCTGTCCAGCTTCTGCTTGTTGGACCAGGTGACCAGCGAATAGTTCATCTTCAGCTGCTGACCCGACTTGGCACCCTCACCCGTGCCGGGCTCGAGGTCCTTGGTGATGAGCTTCTTCGGCGGGTCGCAGTCGTCCGGGATGGTGATGGTCGGCGCCTCCCCGAACTTCCCGGTGGTCTTGACGTCCTCCGCCGTGCATTCCTTGCCCTTCGGGGCGGCCGGGGCCGACGACGACGCCGACGCGGGGGCCGCACCGGAGGACTGGGCCGAACCTGCGGTGTTCTGTTTCTCGCCACAGGCCGCCAGGGCGAGCACGCCCGCGCCGATGACCACGATCTTGCCGAATGTGCGCATGCGGCCGACCTTAGCCAAGACCCTCCAGCGCCGGAACAAGGTCACCGGTCTGCACTACGCCCATCCGACGGGTCGCCCTGGTCAGGGCCACATAAAGATCGTTGAGCCCGCGCGGGGACCCGGCGACGACCTCGTCCGGGGCGACCAGCACCACCGAATCGAACTCGAGACCCTTCGCCCGCTCGACCGGCATCACCGACACCCGGTCTCCCGCCTCGCCGAGTGCCTCGGACACCGTCTCGATCAGCGGGACCGGGCACAGCACGGCGACCGTCCCACCGTCCACAACGGACAGTTCGGCGTCGACGATCCCCGGCAGGTCCGCGGTGAGATCCGTCGGCTTCACGGAACGCAGCCAGGGCTCGAAACCCGTCTCCCGCACCGAAACCGGCGCTTCCAGCTCCGGGTTGACGTCGGCGAGCACCCGGGACGCGACCGCCATGATCTCCGCCGGGGTCCGGTAGTTCACGGTCAGCTCTTCGAGCCGCCAGCGATCGGCGACGTACGGGGACAGCACCTCGCCCCACGTCCGCGCTCCCCCGGCCGCCCCGGTCTGGGCGACGTCGCCGACGAGCGTCATCGACCGGTTCGGCGACCGGCGCATCAGCAGCCGCCAGTCCATCGCGGTCAGTTCCTGCGCCTCGTCGACGATCACGTGCCCGAAGGTCCAGGTCCGGTCCTGGGCCGCCCGTTGCGCCGCGGTCATCTCGCTGCGGCGATGCTGGCGCTCGGCGAACAGCTCGGCGTCGAGGACGTCGCCCACCCGCAGCAGTTCCTCGTCGATGATCTCCTCGTCCTGTTCGAGGATGTCGAGCACGCCCTCCGCGTACGCGCGGTCTTCCCGCTCGCGGCGAGCCCGCTCGGCCCGGGCGTCCGTGTCGTCCTCGCCGAGCAACTCGGCGAGTTCGTCGAGCAGCGGGACGTCGGCCGGGCTCCACTTCGCGTCCGTCGGGCTGTAGAGATGCTCACGATCGGTGTCCGGCAAGGCTTTCCCGGACGCGCTCCGCAATCGTTCGCGGTCGGCGAACAGCTCGTCGAGCACGATCTCGGGGGTGAGCTTGGGCCACAGTCCGTTGATCGCGGCGGCCACGTTCTTGTCGGCGGAGACCTCGGCGCGGATGTCCTGGACGTCCCGCGCGTCGAGCAGGTCCTCCCCCAGTTTGCGGGCGGCCTGGCGGGTCAGCGCGTCGAGGAGGTCCGAGACGAAGATCCTCCGGGCGAGGTTGTGCGGGCGACGCGACCGGCGGGCCCGCGTCCGCGCCTCGGTGCAGGTCTTGCGGTCGAGCATGAGGATCTCGCGCTCGAATTCGATCTCCAGCACCGGTTCCGGCACGCGCTGGCGATCGCGGACCGCGGCGGCGAGCACGTCGGCCATCACCGGGCGGCCCTTGATCTCGGCGGCCTCGCGGGTGACCGGTCCGGTGGCGTCCAGGCCCGGGTACAGCTGCCCGATCGTGGCCAGGAGCACTCCGGTCTCCCCCAGCGACGGCAGCACTTGCCCGATGTAGCGGAGGAACGTGCTGTTCGGCCCGACCACCAGCACGCCGCGCGTGGTGAGCTGCTGCCGGTGCGTGTAGAGCAGGTACGCCGCGCGGTGCAGCGCGACCGCGGTCTTGCCGGTGCCCGGACCGCCCTGGACCACCAGGACGCCGTTCGGCGACGCGCGGATGATGCGGTCCTGCTCGGCCTGGATGGTGGCGACGATGTCGCTCATCTCTCCGGTGCGACGCCGTTCGAGCGCGGCCAGCAGCGCGGCCTCCCCCGCGAGCCCGAGGTCCTGCCCCTGGTCGGCGGCGGAGAGATCGAGGATCTCGTCGTCGACGCCGACGACCTTCCGGCTCAGCGACCGGATGTGACGACGGCGGCGGACGCCTTCGGGCGAGGCGGCGGTGGCGAGGTAGAAGGGCCGCGCGACCGGCGCGCGCCAGTCGACGAGCAGCGGGCGGTAGTCGTCGTCCTCGTCGAACAGCCCGAGCCGCCCGATGTAGGTGGTCTCCTCCGCGTGCTCGGGCAGGAAGTCGAGACGGCCGAAGCACAGTCCCTGCTCGACGGAACCCAGCTGGGAGAGCCTGTCGGTGTACAGCGTCGTGGCGACGTCACGTTCGGTGCGCGCCTGCGGGGTGCCGCCGGTCTGGCGCAGCGTCTGGTCGAGCCTGCGCTGCGCGTCGACGCGTTCGGCGTCGAGTTTGCGGTAAAGGGTGGTGACGTACTCCTGCTCGAGCGCGACGTCCTGCTCGAGCGCGTCGAGTTCCCGGTCCGGGGACACGGACAAAAGCAGCCTGCTTTCGAGAGGTGGGACAGGGGCCGAAAGGTTTACAACGGCGCCCGCCATCATCTCATTCCCGCGTGCGCACGCGGACCAGGAGGAAGGCCGCCAGGGAAAGACCGGTGGCGACGCTCGCCCACACGAGGTTCTCGTGCAGCAGGACGGCGAAGGTGGCCGCGACACCCGCGATGGACTGCGCGACGAAACCGCACAGCGCGACGGCGTAGGCGCCGTGTCCTGGCACCTCGCTCACCGCGACGGCCATGCTGCTCGGGAAGAGCGCGGCCTGGCCGAAAGTGGTCCCGCAGTACAGCGCGACGAACGTCACGAGCGCGGCCGTGAGCGGGATCCCGGGGATCAGCCACAAGGCGATCGTCAGCGCGCCCGCACCGGTCATGACCAGCGCGCCCGCCCGCATCAGCCAGGACGAGCCCTTGCTGCCCGCCAGCCGGTTCACCAGCAACGCGCCGCCGAAGTAGGCCAGCCCGAACAGGAGGCCCAGGCCGCCGTACTGGTCCGCGCTCAGGCCGAAGTGCTGCTGGAAGACGAACGGGGCGACCTCTTGGAGGAGCACGATCGTCGCGAAGCCGAGTCCGGCCGCGATCGTCGGCAGCAGGAACGCCGGAACGGTGAGGATCCTGAGGTAGATCCGGATCACGCCGGACTTCTCCTCACCGCCCCGGGCGAGCGGGATCACCAAGGTGCCGATGACGCAGATCACCCCCGCCGCGGTCAGCACGGCGAACCCGGCCTGCCACCCGCCGATCAGCCCGCCGAGGAACTGCCCTCCGCCGAGCGCGGTGACGAACGCGATGGACAGCACCGAAAGCCGTTTGGCGAGCGCGTCGCCGCCGCCGAGGTCCCGGACCGCGATACGGGCGATGATGGCCGCGCCGCCGGCGCCGATCCCTTGCAGGGACCGGAGAATCAGCAGCCAGGCAGGCGCGGTGTTGACGATCAGCACCGCGCTGGAGACGACGAACAGGCCCAGCGCCGCGAGCATCGCCGGACGCCGTCCGAGGCGGTCGGCCACCCAGCCCCACAGCACCACCGGCGCCGCCGCGCCGATGACGAACAGCGACACCGAGAGCGCCGCGAAGCTGCGCGACACCGCGAAGTCGTGCTCGATCACCGGGAGGGAGGGCAGGTAGATCGTCGTCGCCATCTGGGCCGTGAAGACGACCAGGCAGGCGACCGCCATGGTCGCCCGCACGGCGCGAACCGTGGCCGGGCGTTCGGTTGTGGACGTCACCTCGCCGGACCGTACCGACGGGTAACCCAGCGCGTCGCGGCGTGCCACCCCTTGGGACACGCCCCCCACGAGAGAGAGTTAGAAGGGCAGGCCGATGGCCGGGAGGCCGATGGCCGAGTCGACGGCCAGCGCGACGAACACGATCATCAGGTACGTGTTCGACCGGTGGAACAGCGACATCGGCTTGGTCTCCTCGCCGCGCCGCACCGCCGCGTTCAGGCTGTGCGCGTAGAAGAGGAACCAGCCGCCCGCCAGGATCGCGAACGTCGTGTAGATCCAGCTCGTCACCGGGACCAGCAGCAGCGTCCAGGCGACCATCACCCACGAGTAGATGACGATCTGCCGCGCCACGTGCTGCGGGGTGGCGACCACCGGCAGCATCGGCACGCCGGCGCGCTCGTAGTCGTCGCGGTACTTCATGCCCAGCGCCCAGGTGTGCGGCGGGGTCCAGAAGAAGATGACGCCGAACATCACGAACGCGGGCCACTCGACGGTGCCGGTGACGGCGGCCCAGCCGATGACGACCGGCATGCAGCCCGCCGCCCCGCCCCAGACCACGTTCTGTGACGTACGCCGCTTCAGCACCAGCGTGTAGACGAAGATGTAGAACAGGATCGTCGCGATCGCGAGAATCGCCGAGAGCAGGTTCACCGTGAAATAGAGCACCACGGCGGACAGCACACCGAGTACGAGCCCGAAGATCAGCGCGCCGCGGCGGGGTACCGATTCCTTCACCAGCGGACGGCGCTTGGTGCGGTTCATCACCTTGTCGATGTCCGCGTCGATGACGCAGTTCAAGGCGTTCGCGCTACCGGCGGCCATGGTGCCGCCCACGAGCGTCGCGAGTACCAGCCAAGGCGACGGGATTTCCCGGCCTGCCAGGAACATCGCGGGAATCGTGGTGACGAGGAGGAGCTCGATCACCCTGGGCTTCGCGAGGGCGGCGTACGCGCCGACGACCTGGCGGATTGTTCGCCGGCCACCGTGCGGTCGTTCACCGGTCGGATGTACGGCGCTGGTGCTGTCACTGCGTCCGTGCGCAGCGTTCACCAACGACATTTCACTCCCTGCGTCAGTTTTCGGGCCGGGGCCCACCAGGCTTCCGGGTGATGTGGCAGGCCCCGGATCCCTGCGTTCTGAACCCTTCCTCGATGTTAGACGTGCTGTTTCCAGAGGGTGATCGCGGGTCCTCGACCGGCCGAACCATTAGGCTGGCCGCGGTAGGTCGCGGCGTGCCTCTGCGAACGGCCCGGAGCAGGAATATCGTCCCTTCCGGATCGATTGAGATTAGTAGCGGTACACGTGGGTTACCCACGAGGGAAGAGAAGCCACAACCTGATGACGGGGAGTTCGAGTTCAGTGTCCGAAACCGCCTCTACCAGCGAGAAGAACCCACTCCTCCGGCGCAACGTGCCCGCCGACTGGACCGACCTCGACACGCGGGCCGTCGACACCGTTCGGGTGCTCGCCGCGGACGCGGTCGAGAACTGCGGCAGCGGTCACCCCGGCACCGCGATGAGCCTCGCGCCGCTCGCCTACACGCTGTTCCAGCGGACGCTGCGTCATGACCCGGCGGACCCCGAGTGGCCCGCCCGCGACCGCTTCATCCTCTCCGCGGGGCACTCGAGCCTCACCCTCTACATCCAGCTGTACCTCGCCGGGTTCGGCCTGGAGCTGGAAGACCTGAAGCAGCTCCGCAAGTGGAACTCGAAGACCCCCGGTCACCCGGAGTACCGCCACACCAAGGGCATCGAGACCACCACCGGCCCGCTCGGCCAGGGTCTCGCCAACGGCGTCGGCATGGCGATGGCCGCCCGCCGCGAGCGCGGCCTGCTGGACCCGGAGCCCGCCGTCGGCGAGAGCATCTTCGACCACTACGTCTACGTGGTCGCCTCCGACGGTGACATCGAAGAGGGCGTCACCGCCGAGGCCTCGTCGATCGCCGGCCGCCAGGAACTCGGCAACCTGATCGTCTTCTGGGACGACAACGAGATCTCGATCGAGGACGACACCAAGATCGCGCTGTCCGAGGACGTCGTGAAGCGCTACGAGGCCTACGGGTGGCACACCCAGGTCGTCGAGGGTGGCGAGGACGTCGTCGCGATCGAAGAGGCCATCAAGGCCGCGAAGGCGGAGACCGAGCGCCCGTCGTTCATCGCGCTGAAGACCGTCATCGGGTACCCGGCGCCGAAGAAGATGGGCACCGGCAAGGCCCACGGCGCCGCGCTCGGTGCCGAAGAGGTCGCCGCGGTGAAGGAGATCCTCGGCTTCGACCCGGAGCGGAACTTCCAGGTCGACGACGAGGTCATCGCCCACACCCGCCAGGCCGTCGACCGCGGCAAGACCGCGCGCGCCGAGTGGCAGGAGAAGTTCGAGGCGTGGGGCGCCGCCAACCCGGAGCGCAAGAAGATCGCGGACCGGATGGCCACCCGCACGCTGCCCGACGGCTTCGCCGACAACCTGCCGAAGTGGGAGCCGGACGCCAAGGGCATCGCGACCCGCAAGGCCTCCGGTGAGGTGCTCAACGCGCTCGCCGACCCGCTTCCCGAGCTGTGGGGCGGTTCCGCGGACCTCGCGGAGAGCAACAACACCACCATGAAGGGGGCCGACTCGTTCGGCCCGGAGAAGGCTTCCACCGACATGTGGAAGACCAGCCCGTACGGCCGGACGCTGCACTTCGGCATCCGTGAGCACGCGATGGGCTCGATCCTCAACGGCATCGCGCTGCACGGCGGCACCCGCCCCTACGGCGCGACGTTCCTGATCTTCTCCGACTACATGCGCCCGCCCGTGCGGCTGGCCGCGCTGATGAAGGCGCCGGTCACCTATGTGTGGACGCACGACTCGATCGGCCTCGGCGAGGACGGACCGACCCACCAGCCGATCGAGCAGCTCTCCTCGCTGCGCGCGATCCCCGGCCTCAACGTCGTCCGCCCGGCGGACGCCAACGAGACCGCCTACGCGTGGAAGGCCGTCCTGGAGGACGTCCACCACCCGTCGGGCCTCGCGCTCACCCGGCAGAACGTGCCGGTCCTGGAGGGCACCAGCGCCGAAGGCGTCAAGCGGGGCGGCTACGTCCTCGCCGAAGCGTCCGACGGCAAGCCCCAGGTCGTGCTGATCGCGACCGGCTCCGAGGTCCAGCTGGCCGTCGAGGCCCGCAAGACCCTCGAAGCCGACGGCATCACGGCGAGCGTCGTCTCGATGCCGTGTGTCGAGTGGTTCGACGCGCAGGACCAGTCCTACAAGGACTCGGTGCTGCCGCCGTCGGTCAAGGCACGCGTCTCCGTCGAAGCCGGTATCGCCCTTTCGTGGCACCGCTTCACCGGTGACGCCGGGGAGAACGTCTCGATCGAGCACTTCGGTGCCTCGGCCGACGCCGGCACTCTGTTCCGCGAGTTCGGTTTCACCGCGGAAGCCGTCGTCGACGCCGCCCGTCGCTCGATCGCCAACACCAAGAACTGAACTGAAGGGGAAAGCATGAGCAACGACAAACTCGCTCAGCTGTCCGAGGCAGGGGTGTCGATCTGGCTCGACGACCTGTCCCGTGAGCGCCTGAACACCGGCAACCTCGCCGGCCTGATCCGCGACAAGCACGTCGTGGGCGTGACGACCAACCCGACGATCTTCGCCAACGCGATGTCCAAGGGCGAGGCGTACGACGAGCAGACCCGCGAGCTGGCAGCCCGCGGCGCCGATGTCGAAGCCACCATCCGCGAGCTGACCACCACCGACGTGCGCAACGCCGCGGACCTGTTCCGCGACGTCTACACCGCCACGAACGGGGTCGACGGCCGGGTGTCCATCGAGGTGGACCCGCGGCTGGCCAAGGACTCCGACAAGACGGTGGCCGAGGCGCAGGACCTGTGGAAGACCGTGGACCGGCCGAACGTGCTGATCAAGATCCCGGCCACCGAAGAGGGTCTCCCGGCCATCACCAAGACCCTGGCCGAGGGCATCAGCGTCAACGTCACGCTGATCTTCTCGGTCGAGCGGTACCGGGCGGTCATCGAGGCCTACTTCGCCGGTCTTGAGCAGGCGAAGGCCAACGGCCACGACCTCAAGGGCATTCACTCGGTCGCGTCGTTCTTCGTGTCCCGTGTGGACACCGAGATCGACAAGCGGCTCGACGCCATCGGCACCGACGAGGCCAAGGCGCTGCGCGGTGAAGCCGCCATCGCCAACGCGCGGCTCGCCTACGCGGCGTTCGAGGAGCTTTCGGCCACGGACCGCTGGAAGAAGCTCGCCGAGGCGGGCGCGAACGCACAGCGTCCGCTGTGGGCCTCCACCGGCGTGAAGGACCCGGAGTACTCCGACACCCGCTACGTGGACCAGCTGGTCGTCAAGGACACGGTCAACACGATGCCGGAGAAGACCCTCGACGCCGCGGCGGACCACGCCGACGTCACCGGCGACACGGTGACCGGCAAGGGCGCCGACGCGCAGGCCGTCTTCGACAAGCTGAGCGCGATCGGCATCGACATCACCGACGTGTTCCTGACCCTCGAGAACGAGGGCGTGGAGAAGTTCGAGAAGTCCTGGACCGAACTTCTCGAGACCGTCACCGGGCAGCTGGAAAAGGCAAAGGACTGATCCCGACCATGGCAGGGGAAACGACCGGCGTCGAAATCGTCGACGCCGCCCTGGCCGGCGAGGCCGCTCCGTTCGCGGAGCGGCTCGTCGCCGATCAGGTCGCATCGAAATTGGCGTCCCAGGACGCCACACTGTGGGGTCCCGAAGCCGAGTCCGAAGCGTCGATCCGTCTCTCGTGGACGACGCTGCACAAGTCCTCGCGGCCGTTGATCGGCGAGATCGAGGCACTGCGGACCGACCTGCGCTCGGAGGGCGTCGACCGCGTCGTCCTCGCCGGCATGGGCGGTTCGTCGCTGGCACCTGAAGTGATCACCGCGACGGACGGCGTCGCGCTGACCGTCCTCGACACCACCGACCCGGGTCAGGTCGCCGACGCGCTCGCCGGTGACCTGGAGCGGACGGTCATCGTCGTGTCGTCGAAGTCCGGCGGCACCGTCGAGACCGACAGCCACCGGCGGATCTTCGCGAAGGCCTTCGCCGACGCGGGCATCGACGCGAGCCGGCGGATCGTGGTCGTCACCGACCCGGGTTCGCCGTTCGCGGAACTGTCCGAAAAGGAGGGGTACCGCAAGATCTTCCTCGCCGACCCGAACGTCGGCGGCCGCTACTCGGCGCTGACCGCGTTCGGGCTCGTCCCGGCCGGGCTCGCCGGCGCGGACGTCGCCCGCCTGCTCGACCAGGCCGCTTCGGTGGCGGACACGCTGGCAGCCGACTCCGCGGACAACCCCGCGGTCAAGCTGGCGGCGGCCTGGGTCGCGGCGCACGAAAAGGGCGCCGAGAAGGTCGTCATCGCTGACACCGGCTCCGGCATCAAGGGCTTCGCCGACTGGGCGGAGCAGCTGATCGCCGAGTCCACCGGCAAGCAGGGCACCGGTCTCCTTCCGGTCGCCGTCGAGGGTCCGGACTCCCCCGGGTTCGCCGACGCCAAGGACGACGCCACCCCGGTGGCCGTCGGTCAGGCCGAAGGCACCGCGAAGATCTCCGTGACCGGCTCGCTCGGCGCGCAGTTCCTGTTGTGGGAGTTCGCCACCGCGTTCGCCGGACGGCTGCTCGGGATCAACCCGTTCGACCAGCCCGACGTCGAGGCCGCCAAGAAGGCCGCGCGGTCGCTGCTCGACAACCCGGACAAGCTCAAGGGCGGCGAAGAGCCGTCCACTGTGGACGGCGCGGTCGAGGTGTTCGGCTCGGCAGGCGTTGCCACGGAAGGGAAGCTCGCGGACATTCTGCGGGCTTTCTTCGACTCCGCACCGGAAACCGGCTACATCGCGGTGCAGGCGTACCTCGACCGTCTCGACGACGCGTCGACATCGCTCCTGCGCGGCGAGATCGCCAAGCGGACCGGTCGCCAGACCACCTTCGGGTGGGGGCCGCGGTTCCTGCACTCCACCGGGCAGTACCACAAGGGCGGGCACCAGAACGGGGTCTTCCTGCAGATCACCGGCGCCGTCGAGCAGGATCTCGACGTGCCGGACCGGCCGTACACGCTCGGCGTCCTGCAGCACGCGCAGGCGCTCGGCGACGGCCAGGTGCTCGCGGAGCACGGTCGCCCGGTGCTGCGGCTGCACCTCACCGACCGGGCCGCCGGCCTGGCCGAACTGGTCCGCGCGGTACAGGAGGCAGGCGAGTGACCCGAGCCTGGAGCAACCCGCTGCGCGACCCGCGCGACAAGCGGCTGCCGCGGATCGCCGGGCCGTCCAGCCTGGTGATCTTCGGCGTGACCGGTGACCTCGCCCGCAAGAAGCTGATGCCGGCGATCTACGACCTCGCCCACCGCGGGCTGCTGCCCGCCGGGTTCTCGCTGGTCGGTTTCGCCCGCCGGGACTGGGAACACCAGGACTTCGGCGAGCTCGTGCACGACTCGGTCAAGGAGCACGCGCGGACGCCGTTCAAGGAGTCGGTGTGGAACCGGCTCGCCGAAGGCATCCGTTTCGTGCAGGGCACCTTCGACGACGACGACGCCTTCGACAGGCTCGCGCAGACGGTCAAGGACCTCGACGCCGAACGTGGCACCGGCGGCAACACCGCGTTCTACCTGTCGATCCCGCCGAGCGCGTTCCCGGTGGTGACCAAGCAGCTCGCCCGCTCCGGCCTCGCCGACGCGAGCGAGGAGACCTGGCGCCGCGTGGTCATCGAGAAGCCGTTCGGCCGCGACCTCAAGAGCGCCAAGGAGCTCAACGAGATCGTGAACGACGTCTTCCCCGAGGAGTCGGTGTTCCGCATCGACCACTACCTCGGCAAGGAGACGGTGCAGAACCTGCTGGCGCTGCGGTTCGCGAACCAGCTGTTCGAGCCGATCTGGAACGCCAACTACGTCGACCACGTGCAGATCACCATGGCCGAGGACATCGGTCTCGGCGGCCGCGCGGGGTACTACGACGGCATCGGCGCCGCCCGCGACGTCATCCAGAACCACCTGCTGCAGCTCCTCGCGCTGACCGCGATGGAGGAGCCGGTCTCGTTCGCGCCGCGCGCGCTGCGGTCCGAGAAGGTCAAGGTGCTTTCGGCGACGAAACCCTTGGGACCGCTGGAAGAGACCACCGCGCGCGGGCAGTACGCGGGCGGCTGGCAGGGCGGCTCGAAGGTGCCGGGCCTGCTGCAGGAAGACGGTTTCGCGAAGGACTCGACCACCGAGACCTACGCCGCGGTGACGCTGGAGGTGCAGAACCGCCGCTGGGCGGGCGTGCCGTTCTACCTGCGCACCGGCAAACGGCTGGGCCGCCGGGTCACCGAGATCGCCGTGGTGTTCAAGCGGGCGCCGCATCTGCCGTTCGACTCGACCTCGACCGAGGAACTGGGCCAGAACGCGCTGGTGATCCGGGTGCAGCCCGACGAGGGCATCACGCTGCGGTTCGGGTCGAAGGTGCCGGGGACCACGATGGAGGTCCGCGACGTCACCATGGACTTCGGCTACGGGCACGCGTTCACCGAGTCGTCCCCGGAGGCCTATGAGCGGCTCATCCTGGACGTGCTGCTCGGCGAGCCGTCGCTGTTCCCGGTGAACGAAGAGGTCGAACTGTCCTGGGAGATCCTGGACCCGATCCTCGACCACTGGGCCAAGAAGGGCGCGCCCGAGGCGTACCCGCCCGGTTCGTGGGGGCCGCCGTCCGCGGACGAAATGCTGGAACGTACCGGCCGGAACTGGAGGCGTCCGTGATCATCGACCTGCCGTCGACCACGACGTCGCAGCTGAACAAGAAACTCGTCGAGATCCGCGAACAAGGCGGGCAGGTGGCACTCGGCCGGGTGCTGACGCTGGTCATAGTGGCCGACGACGACGACCGGCTCGAAGAAGCGATCGAAGCCGCCAACGAGGCCAGCCGGGAGCACCCCTCGCGGGTGATCGTGGTGGCCAAGGGCGCGCGGACCGCGGCACCGCGGATCGACGGCCAGATCCGGGTCGGCGGCGACGCCGGCGCGAGCGAGGTCATCGTCCTGCGGCTCTACGGTCCGCTGGCCTCGCAGGGGCAGAGCGCGGTCGTGCCGCTGCTGCTGCCGGACGCGCCGATCGTCACCTGGTGGCCCGGCACCGGCCCGAAGGCGCCCGCCAAGGACCCGCTCGGTGAGCTGGCCCAGCGCCGGATCACCGACTCCGCGGCGGAAAAGGCGCCGGTGCGGGCACTCACCACCCGGGCGAAGTCCTATGTGGAGGGTGACACCGACCTGGCGTGGACCCGGCTGACCAGCTGGCGCGCCCAGCTGGTGTCCGCTTTGGACCTTCCGCCGCACGAGAAGGTCACCGGGGCGACCGTGACCGGCGAGGCCGACTCGCCGTCGACCGAACTGCTCGCCGGCTGGCTGGCCGAGTACCTCAAGGTGCCGGTGAAGCGGGTCAAGAGCACCGGCGCCGCGGGCATCATCTCGGTGACGCTGGAACGGCGTTCCGGCGCGGTGGAACTGCACCGGCCGGACGGGCGGGTCGGCACGCTGACCCAGCCGGGCCAGCCGACGCGGCGGATCGCCCTGCAGCGGCGGGACAACAAGGACTGCCTGATCGAGGAGCTGCGGCGGCTCGACCCGGACGAGGTCTACGAGGCTTCACTGAACGGGCTCTCCAAGATCTCGTCGGGCACCACGGTCAAGGCCGCTCCGGCGAAGAAGGCGGCCCCGGCCGCTTCCAAGAAGAAGGCCCCTGTCGCCGCTTCGAAGAAGAGCGCCTCATGAGCAAGACCGAGGTCGTCGTCTACGAGAACCCGGACCTCCTGGCCGCCGCCACGGCGGCCAGGCTGGTCACCCGGATCGTCGACGTCCAGGCCGCCAAGGGCTCGGCTTCGGTGGTGCTCACCGGCGGCGGTACCGGGATCGCGATCCTGCGGGAACTGCGTGACTCCAGCGCCCGTGACGCCATCGACTGGTCGCGTCTCGACCTCTACTGGGGCGACGAGCGGTTCGTCCCGGCGGACTCCGACGAGCGCAACGAGAAGCAGGCCCGCGAGGCCCTGCTCGACCATGTCCCGCTCGACCCGAAGCGGGTGCACGCCATGGCACCCTCCGACGGCGAGTTCGGCGACGACGTGGATGCCGCCGCCGCGGCCTACGCGGAGGTCCTGGCGGCCACCGACGCGGCCTTCGACATCATGCTGCTGGGCCTCGGCGGGGAGGGGCACACCGCCTCGATCTTCCCGGAAAGCCCCGCGGTGTACGAGAAGGAGCTTTCGGTCGTCGCCGTCCGCGACTGCCCGAAGCCGCCGCCGACCCGGATCTCGCTGACCCTGCCCGCGATCCGTCGCGCGCAGGACATCTGGCTGGTCACCGGCGGCGACGCCAAGGCGGACGCCGTCGCACAGGCGCTGGCCGGTGCGGGCGAGGTCCAGATCCCGGTGGCGGGAGCACGCGGCAGCCGTCGCACGCTCTGGCTGCTGGACCAGGGCTCCGCCTCGAAGCTGACGAAGGTCTATCAAACACCTGCGGGCTGACCTTCTCTTTGCGCGTGAAGGCCCTCTTCCCTCCGGTTCAACCGAGGGAAGAGGGCCTTCACGCGTATCCGGGAGGCCTCCAACACCCCCATGGCGGAACTCCGGGAGGGTCTCTCTTCTCTACCCTGAAGGTCAGGAAGGACGCACGGAAGGGTCACCGTGCGACCACGAAACGTGACGAAGATCAAAAACCGGCATCACTGGCGTCAGAACCGGCGCCGGTATCCGTCGAAGTGATCAGCGGACCACCGAGCCCAGGTGGTCCGGTGTGGATCCGACCGACCGAACGTTCATGCACTTGTCCGCAGAACGGACAGTGACCGGACAGTCGCTAGCCCGACTGGGGGAAACTTACCGTCCTGGTACATCCACCCGTTAGCATCCGCACATTTGTTCGTTCCTGCGCGTCCCGATCGGGCGAAGAACACGTCTCTTCATTCAAGTCCACAAGACGAGTGAGGTCGCCAGCGATGAGCACAGAGGGTCTCTCGATGCCAGGTATCTCGGTGGGCGGCTCCGGAGCGGACGCCGCCGATCGGATGCGCCGTGCCGCCGGGGTCATGTCGTTCGCCAAGATCAAACGTCCGGCGCTGGTCGCACTGGGCGTCGACACACTCGCGATCTTCCTGGCCGCACTCGACGTGTGGCTGGTGATCCCCGAAAAGGCCCAGCCGTACTCCATCTACCTGTCCGGCGCCGCGTGCCTCGGCCTCGCCTTCCGCCGCAAGCTGCCGTTCCTCGCGGTGATCGTGACCGTCCCCGGCTTCCTGGCGGGATGGTCCCAGCTGGCCGCGATGATCGCGCTCGGCTTCCTCGCCACCCGCAAGCAGATGCACTGGCAGACCTGGACGGGGTTCGCACTCGTCTTCACCTGCCGGTTCGTCCAGTGGCCGCTGGCCGACTTCGTCGAGCTCAGCTGGCGTGAACACGTCCTGGACGGGATCTACGGCGTCATCGTCGCCGGGATGCCGGTGGCCATCGGCCTGCTCATCGGGGCTCGGACCGAGATCTCGCAGAAACTCTCCGAACTCGCCGCCAGCCGCGACCGCGAACGCCGCTTCCACGCCGACGCGGTCCGCGCGGAGGAACGTGCCCGCCTCGCGCGGGAGATGCACGACGTCGTCTCGCACCAGATCACGCTGATCGCGATGCAGGCCGGCGCGCTGCAGGCGCAGACCACCGACCCCCGCTCGCTCGAGACCGCACTGGTCATCCGGAAACTCAGCACCAAGACCCTGGAAGAGCTGCGTTCGCTCGTGAGCGTGCTCCGCTCGGGCTCCGAGGACGACGGGCCGCGGCCGGGGATCAACGAACTCGACCGGCTGATCCGCGGCTCGGACGTCCCGGTGCACCTCACCGTAGAGCGGATCCCCGATCTCCTGCCGAGTCAGGTTTCGGCGGCCGCCTACCGGACGGTGCAGGAATGCCTGACCAACGTGCACAAACACGCACCGGGCGCCACCGCGACCATCCGGATCCAGGGCGAGCACGGTTCCCTCAAGGTGGAAATACGCAATGAGCGCGCCCGGACGTCCGGTGCGTCCCTGCCGTCGGGAGGGCATGGGCTGACCGGTCTGGCCGAACGCGCTCGACTGCTGGGTGGGAGCTTCGAGACCGCCGACACCGAGGACGGCGGGTTCCGGGTGCGTGCCCGGTATCCGCTCGACCGGTGACCGGCCGGTCGGTGGAGGCGCGCTGAACCCGCGTCTCCGGCGGCGGGGCGCACCCGCCGACCTGGCGTTGACATGCCAAACGCCCGCGTCCTGGCGACGGGATCGCGGACGCGGGCTTCAGCCCTGGAAGACCGGAGGCTAGATCTCCCGGCGCTGGCGCAACCGCTCCAGCGCCTCGGCGAGGATGGCCTCGCCGTCTGCGTCGGAACGCCGTTCCTTCACGTAGGCGAGGTGGGTCTTGTAAGGCTCGGTCCGAGGCGCGGCAGGCGGGTTCTTCTCGTCCTGCCCACCCGGAAGCCCGCAGCGTGGGCAGTCCCACTCTTCGGGAATCTCGGCGTCCATCGAGAACGACGGCTGCGCCTCGTGCCTGTTGGCACACCAGTAGGAAATGCGGCGCCGCGGCGCCGACTCACCCCGTTCCGATTCGCCCGAAGGACCGGCACCCACACGGGTGCCCCGAATCGCGTTACCGCCAACCATGAATCCTCACACCTATAGGGATCGGCGGCGCGCCCCCCATAGGCACGCCGAAACACCTGGATCGATCAGACCTTGAGCAGGAGCCCCAGGCCGATGATGCTGATCAGCCACACCGCGCCCAGCAGGAGCGTGATCCGGTCGAGGTTCTTCTCGGCCACGCTCGAGCCGGAAAGGCTCGACTGCATACCGCCACCGAACAGCGACGACAGACCGCCACCACGACCGCGGTGCAGCAACACGGCGACCACCAGGAAAAAGCTTGAGGCGATCAACAGGATTTGCAGGAACAGCTTCATGTCATCCTCTGCGCTCTTGGAGAATGCAGGAAAACGGTGCGTGCCGATAGTTCGTGACTACCAGAACACACCGTACTCCTGGACTCGTCCACTGCTGTGTGACGGACCGGATACACAGGTTACCCGGTTGGTGCCCCGATCAGGGCAGGGGCCCGCCCGCGGCGAGTGCGCAGAGTTTGGTGAACTCGTCACCATCCAGGCTCGCACCACCAACGAGGGCACCATCGATGTTCTCGCAGGCGACGAGGTCACTGATGTTGTTGGCCTTCGCCGAGCCGCCGTAGAGCACGCGGACCGAGGACGCGACCTCGGCACCGTACTTCTCGGCGAGGGTGGCGCGGATGGCTCCGCACACCTCCTCGGCGTCCTGCGGGGTCGCGACCTTGCCGGTCCCGATGGCCCAGACCGGCTCGTAGGCGACGACGACGTCCTTGACCTGCTCGTTCTTGAGCCCCTTGAGGCCCTCGACCAGCTGGGTCGTGGTGTGGGCGATGTGCTCGCCGGCCTCGCGGACCTCGAGCTTCTCCCCCACGCACAGGATCGGCGTGATGCCGTGCTTGAGCGCGGCCTTGACCTTCTTGTTGACGAGTTCGTCGGACTCGCCGTGGTACTCGCGCCGCTCCGAGTGCCCGACGGTGACGAAGCTGCAGCCCAGCTTCTTCAGCATCACGCCCGACACGTCACCGGTGTAGGCACCGGAGTCGTGCGGCGACAGGTCCTGGGCGCCGTAGGTGAGCGACAGCTTGTCGCCGTCGGTCAGCGTCTGGACGCTGCGGATGTCGGTGAACGGCGGCAGGACCGCGACGTCGACCTTCGCGTAGTACTTCTCCGGCAGGGCGAAGGCGATCTTCTGAACCAGCGCGATGGCTTCGAGGTGGTTCTGGTTCATCTTCCAGTTGCCGGCGATGAGCGGTTTGCGCGCCACTAGTCGTTCTCTCCCAGCACAGCGACTCCGGGCAGTTCCTTGCCCTCCAGGTACTCCAGCGACGCGCCGCCGCCGGTCGAGATGTGCGAGAAGCCGTCCTCGGGGAGGCCGAGCTGCCGCACGGCCGCGGCGGAGTCGCCACCGCCGACCACGGTGAAGGCGTCGCTCTTGACGAGCGCTTCGGCCACGGCACGGGTGCCGCCGGCGAAGGACTCGAACTCGAACACGCCCATCGGGCCGTTCCAGAACACGGTCGCGGCGTCGGCCAGCTTGCCCGCGAACAGCTCGCGCGACTTCGGGCCGATGTCGAGACCCATGCGGTCGGCCGGGATGGCCGACGCGTCGACGACGTCGAACTCGGCGTCGGCGGCGAAGCCCGTCGCGGCGAGGAAGTCCACCGGCAGGATCAGTTCGACGCCACGCTTCTCCGCCTCGGCGAGGAAACCGGCGACCTGCTCCAGCTGGTCTTCCTGCAGCAGCGATTTGCCGACCTCGTGGCCCTGGGCCTTGAGGAAGGTGTACGCCATGCCGCCGCCGATGAGCAGCCTGTCGACCTTGGTCAGCAGGTTGGCGATCACCGCCAGCTTGTCCGACACCTTCGCGCCGCCGAGCACGACGACGTACGGCCGCGCGAGGTCCTCGGTGAGCTTCTTGAGGACGTCGACCTCGGCCAGCACCAGACCGCCCGCGTACGCCGGAAGCGCCCGCGCGATCTCGTAGACCGAGGCCTGCTTGCGGTGCACGACACCGAAGCCGTCGGAGACGAACGCGCCGCCCGGGACGAGCGCGGCCAGCTCGGCGGCCAGTTCCTGACGTTCCGCCTCGACCTTGCTGGTCTCGCGCGCGTCGAAACGCACGTTCTCCAGCAGGGCGACCTGACCGTCGGTCAGGCCCGCGACGGTGGCCTTGGCGGACTCGCCGACCAGGTCACCGGCCAGGGGGACGTCGACGCCGAGCAGCTCGGTGAGCTTCGCGGCGACGGGCGCGAGGGAGAACTTCGGGTCCGGCTCGCCCTTGGGACGGCCGAGGTGCGCCGTGACGACCACCTTCGCGCCCGCCTCGGCGAGGCGCTTGAGGGTCGGCAGGGCCGCGCGGACGCGGCCGTCGTCGGTGATCTTGTCCCCGTCGAGGGGGACGTTCAGGTCGGACCGTACGAGTACGAACCGGCCCGAAACGTCCCCGCTCAGCAGGTCTTCGAGGTTCTTCAGCGCCATCGGTCAGGAAAGCTTGTTGCCGACGAGCTTGACGAGGTCGGCGAGGCGGTTGGAGTAGCCCCACTCGTTGTCGTACCAGCCGATGACCTTGACCTGGTTGCCGATGACCTTGGTCAGCGGCGCGTCGTAGATGCAGGACGCCGGGTCGGTGACGATGTCGGCCGAAACGATCGGGTCCTCGTTGTAGCGCAGGATGCCGGCCAGGGGGCCCTCGGCGGCGGCCTTGTACGCGGCGTTGATCTCCTCGAGGGTCGCGCTCTTGGTCAGCGTGACGGTGAGGTCGGTGGCCGAGCCGGTCGGGATCGGGACACGCAGCGCGTAGCCGTCCAGCTTGCCCTGCAGCTCCGGCAGGACCAGGCCGATGGCCTTGGCGGCACCGGTCGAGGTCGGGACGATGTTCAGCGCGGCGGCGCGGGCGCGGCGCAGGTCCTTGTGCGGCGCGTCCTGCAGGTTCTGGTCCTGCGTGTACGCGTGGATGGTGGTCATCAGGCCCTGCTCGATGCCGAACGAGTCCTGCAGGACCTTGGCCAGCGGGCCGAGGCAGTTGGTGGTGCAGGAGGCGTTCGAGATGATGTTCTGCGAGCCGTCGTACTTGTCGTCGTTGACGCCCAGCACCACGGTCAGGTCCTCGCCCTTGGCGGGCGCGGAGATGATGACCTTCTTCGCGCCGCCGGCGAGGTGCGCCTTCGCGGCGTCGGCGTTGGTGAAGAAGCCGGTCGACTCGACGACGACGTCCACGCCCAGGTCGGCCCAGGGCAGGTTGGCCGGGTCGCGCTCGGCGAGGGCCTTGATCGTCTTGCCGTCCACGACGATGCCCTCGTCGCTGACGCTGACCTCGCCCGGGAAGCGGCCGAGGATGGAGTCGTACTTCAGCAGGTGGGCCATCGTGGCGACGTCGCCGAGGTCGTTGAACGCGACCACCTCGATGTCGTGACCGGCGGCCTGCACGGCCCGGAAGAAGTTGCGGCCGATGCGGCCGAAGCCGTTGACACCTACGCGAACCGTCACTGCTGCCACTCCCTAGAGACTCGTCCGGGATCGCCCCGGTAAGACGTCCTTTACTCGGGCGCAACCCTAGCGTGCGTGCTCGGGCGACCCTCTTTGCCCTGACGAGACTTCCACCACTCGGTGGGTCAGGTCAAGAATCGATTAAGTGGTTCGCCACCAGGACGTCTGCTGAAAACTCTCAGCTTCGTTGTGCTAGCCGTCGCTCCAGCGGGGTGCGCATCCGTGGCGTGACTCGCACCTCTCCGAACCACCCGGCCAGGTGGTTCGCCTCCGCCTCGACGGCCCGTTCGACGTCCGAGCCGACGTCTTCCAGGAAGTGGTGGACGACTTCGCCGTCCGGACGCTGAGCCCAGCCGCCGACGATCCGGCCGTCGGCCCAGACGGTGGGCCCGATGTTGCCCGTGCCGTCGAACAGCGGGGCGCGGTGCGGCCCGAGGTACCAGTCCCGCTCGATCCACCCCATCGACGTCGGGTCGAGCGACGGGAGCAGCGCCACCCACGGCCCGGGCTCCGCGACCGGCTCCAGGTCGTCGGCGAGCACCACGCCGGGAACACCGTCGAGGTCGACCTCGATCGGCTGAACGGCCGCGAGTGCCTTCTTCGTCTGGCCTGCCGTCCAGCCCGTCCACCATCGCAGGTCCGCGATCGGTGCCGGGCCGTAGGCGTGAAGCCACTTACGGGCGAGTTCGGCTCTGGCCTCGTCGGCGTCCCACTCGGCGATGCCCTGCGGCAGCCAGTCCGCCATCGGGGCCCAGTAGTGCTGGCTGCTGATCCAGCTCCCGCGCGGGCGCCCGCGCACGATCCGGCCGTCGACCGCGAGCTGGAACAGGACCCGGCTGGTGACGTTGGCGATCGCCTCGTACGGCTTTCCCTTCGCCATGATGAGTTGCTGCCTCAGCCGGGGCTCGTCCTCGACGAGCTGTTGTGCCGTCGCGGTACCGCGGGCCTTGAGCGCGCGCTCGGTCGCGTCCTCGACGTCGGCCAGCCAGCGCTCCGGATCGGGCACGTTCTCGGGATGTCCCTGCCTGCCGAGGTGCTGTTCGAGCAGGCGGCGCTGTTTCTTGGCGATGTCCGCCGAGCACGCCGCCTGGACCAGGGCCACGTTCTCCCGTCCGACCACGAAGACCGTGCGGCGCATGCCGAGCATCCGCACCAGCGTGCGCTCTTCGTAGAGCGCGTTCTCCAGTTCCGCGACGCCGTCTCCCTTGACCCTCGCCCACGCCGAGAGGTGGACCGTCGCCGGGTCTGTGGCGTGCAACGCGACGACCGCGTCCGCCGCGGCCCGCACCGACGGGGCGGGCGTGGCGAGGCGATGGCGCACGGCGAGACGGGCACGGCGCTGGCGGACGTCGATCTTGAGGGTCACGGACCGGTTCTACCACCGGGTCCCGACAGAACTCCGGAATCAGTCCGCGTGCGGCCTGATCGCGTGCCGCGCGTCGGCGCCGCACACGAAGACGTTGACCGACGAAGCCGCCAGCTCCCAGCCGGGACCGTCGTCCGGCTGCTCGCAGGGGCACCCGTCGTCCTGGCTTTCCGCGCTTTCCAAGGCCAGCAGGAGATCTAGACCCGCACCGCACTCCGGACAGGTCAGCGGGAAATCGTCGGGGTCGGACGTCCACCAGAAGTTCAGCCCGCCGAGCTTGGAGCCGGTGGCCAGCGGAGGCCAGGCGTCTTCCACATCGTCATCGACGAAATTTCCGAGCTCATCGAGGAAAGTCAGCGTCGCCTTGAGCTCGGCGGGCAGCTCCGACGGGCGCGGATGGTCGACGACCTCGCAAGGCGCGAACGAGCACGGCCGTGCGGGCAGGTACTCGTAGTCCTCGGTCTGGAACGGCTCGGGCGGGCTCTCGAGCAGATCGGTCACCCCGGCGGAATTCCGCCAGACCACCTGGACACCCGGCCCCCAGTAGCCGCGGCCGTCATGCGGGTCCGGGCAGAACAGCACCTGCAACAGGTCGGTGCCGTCGGGGAACGGCAGCTTCGGGAAGTCCTGCCGGAAGAACTGCGCCACGCCCGCCAGCGGCATCGCCTTGTCGTCCGGGTGCGCCGCTTCCACCTCGGCCGCCGGCGTGTGGATCACGCCCGGCGCCACCTCGTTCGGCGCGGTATCCGGACAGTGCGGCCACGGCTCATCGGCGGGCCACAGCAACGGTCCGCCGATGTGGCTGTCGTGCGCGGTCGGCGCACCCGCTCGGGGATGCAGGCGGACGGCTGTCCGAGTGAACGGGGTGAGGTCGGGGAACCCGTAGCCGTTTTGCGGCGAATCCGAAGGCATGGCGAGGATGCTAGGGACAGCACAGCGGTCTTCGGTCGTGTTTCGCCGCATTCCTCCGCCAGGCGGTAAGACCGGACCGGGCGGGCGCGTGCCCGGTCCGGCCGTCGCTCAGCTCCGGGCCAGCTCGAAGACCGGGATGACCCGGCTCGTCTTGTTCTGGTACTCGGCGAACTGCGGCATGAGGGCGGACTGCCGGGCGTAGACGTCGTCGCGCTCTGAGCCGGTCAGCACCCGTGCGCGGACCGGGAAGGTCTCGGTGCCGAGCTCGACCTTGGTGTCCGGATTGGCCACCAGGTTGTGGAACCACGCCGGGTTGTCGTCAGCGCCGCCCTTGCTGGCGAAGATGTAGATCCGGTCGTCCTCCAGGAGCGGGACGAGCGGCGCGATCCGCCGGGTGCCGGACTTCGCGCCGGTGTGGTGGACGAGGACCAGCGGGAAGCCCTCGAACATGCCACCCGCCTTGCCGCCGGTCTCGCGGAACTCGGCGATCACGCCGCGGTTGATCTCGTCGAAGTCGAAGTCGATCGTTTCTGCCATGAACCCGATCGTATGACGCAGCGGGTGACCGTATCGATGCCTGAAACGACCATGAACTTGTCCGTCTGTCGCATTATCCTCGGCTCCATGGACCTTTTGGCCGAGACACTCGCCGTCGGCGGCGTGCGGGGTGCCGCCGGAGCCCGGATCGAAGCGTCCGGCGCGTGGGGGATCCTCTGGCACCGCATCGCCGGCGCGGCCTTCTACGCCGTCACCTGCGGTACGGCCTGGCTGGACCTGCCGGGCCACCCGCCGAGACAGCTCATGCCCGGCGACGTCGTCCTGCTGCCGAACGGGTCCGAGCACACCCTGCGCAGCGCGCCGGAGGCCCCGATCATTCCCCAGCTGTGCACGGCGGCGGAGCGAGCGCGCAAGTGCGGCGGAGTACTGCGTCTCGGCTCCGGGGACGTGCAGACCCACATCCTCGGCGCGTCGTACGACTACGACCCGGCGGTGTCCATCCAGGTGCTCTCCACCCTGCCGGAACTGGTGCACATCCGCGCGGACCACGGCGGTGGCGGCCTCGACGACACCGTCCGCCTGCTCTCGCGCGAACTGGCCCGCCCGCAGATCGCCACCGAGTTCGTCCTCAACCGGCTCGTCGACATCCTCCTGGTCCAGTTGCTCCGCGTATGGCGGACGGAGAAACCGGCCGAGACGCGGGGAACCTGGCTCGGCGTCCTCGGCGATCCGTTGATCAGCGTGGCCTTGGTCAAGATCCACGAGGACCCGGCGAAACCGTGGACCACCGACCTGCTCGCGGCGGAACTGTCGACCTCGCGCAGCACGCTGACCCGCCGCTTCCGTGAAACCACCGGACGGACCCCCGGCGACTACCTCACCCAGTGGCGGATGGACCTGGCCGCGGTCCGGCTCCGCGACACCGGCGACACGGTGGACGCAATCGCCCACTCTGTCGGCTACACGTCGGTGTACGCGTTCAGCCGGGCATTCCGGCGCGCACGGCGCCAAGCTCCCGGGCAGTACCGCGCCTCGGCCCGGGAGGCGCTCAAGCCGGCCGGGTGACCGGAACGACGTCGAGAAGTTCTTTCAGGCCTTCGAAATCCTGTGGATTCGTGGTGTAGAGCGGCATCCGGTGCGCGATGGCCACACTGGCGATCATCAGATCGGCGACTCGCCGCCGGGGTGTCCTGCCCATCGCGAGCACGGACGCCGACACCCGGCCGAAGATGCGGGCCGCCTCGGTACCGAACGGCAACGGATCGAACTCCGATTCCACCCGTTGCAGCAGATCCGTGCGCCGGGCCCGCTCGGCCGGGTCGGCGGCGTAGTGCGGTCCGGCCGAAAGCTCGGCGAGCGTGATCGTGCTGATCGACATCGAATCCGGCAGCTGGGCGTGATCGATCGTCCGGCGCAGGATGAGGATGTTCGTGTCGAGCAGGCCGTGAACCTCAGCGGCCATAGGGATCGTCCGCCTCACCTTCGAAAGCGTCGTCGAGGTCCGCGCGGAACCTGTCCGGGTCGATGAGTGGAGCGTTCGCCGAGCCGGTGGCGAACTGCTCACGGGAAACGGCGTGCCGGCGACAGAGCGGAACCAGCTGGGCGATGGGCGAGCCGCTGCGGGTCACGGTGAAGGTTTCACCGTGCTCGACCGCGTCCATGATCTCGCCGGACCGGTTCCGGAGATCACGCTGGGAGATCTCGTGCTGAACGCTCATACTCACACTTTAGCATCCTGTGCCCCACCGTGCCACGTCGTGCCACACCCTCGTCAGGCCGTCTCTTCCTCCGCTTCCGGCTCCTCGGCAGGCCGGGTGAACAACCGCGTCGCCGAAAGCCGCGCGACGCCGTCCGGATCCCCGAGTTCGTCGGTGGCGTTGCGGATGGTCGCGTCGACGGACAGGTACTTCCGCCCCGCCCGCAGGTCCGCGTCGTTGCGCAGCCGCACGATCAGCGGGAACTCGCTCAGCGCGCCGGCGTCGAACAGGCCGGTCGTGTAGATCAGCTGGACACCCAGCGCCTCGGCCACCGCCCGCTGCAGCTCCAGCAGGTACCCGGCGGACGCGCGGCCGATCGGGTTGTCGAGGAACAGCACGCCGGAGTGCCGGTTGCGGGCCTTGCCGCGGTTGTTGGCCCGTAGCGCCGCCAAAGTGCAGTACAGGATGATCGCCGCGGTCAGCTGCTGCCCGCCGGAGAACACGTCCCGGATCTCGGAAACGCGCTGACGTTCGGTCCGCAGCACGGAGTCCGGCTTCAGCATGTCGACCCGGAAGCCCTTGGGAGCGGCGGCCTGCACGCCGCGCAGCACGAGCGAAAGCCCGTCCCGCTTGACGTCCCGGCCGTCGGAGGTCTTCCCCACCGCGGCCTCGTCGACGACCTCGCCCAGTTTCTCGGCGAGCACGTTCTCTTCGAGCTCGGTGAAACGGATCCGCAGGAACTCCTGGCCCGACCAATCGCCGAGACCGTCCGGCAGTCGCGAAACCCGTTGTGCCGCGCGAAGAGTGCGCAGCGCGCCGTCGACCATGCCCTGCAAGCGGGTGATGATGCCGCCGCGGTGCCGGTCGATCTGCGCGAGATCGTCGGTGAGCGTGCGCAGCCGCGGTCGCAACGCCTCCGCCCATTCCGCGGCGTGCGCGGGCAGCTGGTCGCGGCGGACCGAGATCACTTGCTGCCGCACCGGCGTACTGAGCTTCTCGAACCGCTTGTCCGTGGCGTATTGCGCGAGCTGGTCGGCCGCCGCCCGCACCCGGCGGTCGCCCGCATCGGCGGCGTCCTGCGCCTCGGTGAGTGCGGCGTTGAGCCGGGAATGCTTGGTACGAGCCGATTCGACGTCGCCGTCGAACGCCGCCGCGTCGTCCTCTTCGGACAGAAGGTGCGCCATCGACTCGGCCAGCAAGCCGAAGCCGGACGCGGACGTCTTCGCGGACTCCAGCGTCGCTTCGGCCGCGGCACGGCGTTCCTGCAGTTCCTCCCATTTCCGCGCGGCGGCGGAGACTTCGAGGCTGGCGTCGTCGATCAGCGCCAGACCGTGCTCGATGTCCTGCGGCCGCGCGTCGGAAGAGATCGCGGCGAGTGCCGACGGCTGTTCCGGGAGCTGGCTCAGTTCCGCCTTGCGGGTCGCGACGAGGCCGACGATCTCGGTGCGTTCGTCCTCCAGCACCGCGACCGCGCGGTTCGCCCGCGCCTGCGCGGCCGCCCGTGCCGAAACGTCGGAACCGTCGGGCGTCTCCAGCAAGGTCAGGGCCCGCTCGCGGACGGCGTCGTCCAGTGCCTCGACGGACGCCCGCGCGGACGCCTCGACACTCTCCGCCTGGTCGAGTTCGGCCCGGAGATCGCTGCCGACCTCGACCTTCGAGTACGCCTCGGACGCGGACGCGAAGGTGCGCCGCAACGCGTCCACCGGCTCGGCGGGTGTGGGGTCGTCCTCGGTGACGTCGCTCGATCCCGGCACCTCGGCCAGTTCCGACTTCGCGGTCGTCGCCGTGCGGCGGTGCCCGTCGGCGGTGCGTTGTTCCTCACCGGCCTGCTCGCGCAGCCGGGAGGCCTTCGCCGCGGCTTCGGCCGCCGTCGACTCGGCCCGCTCGGCGGTCTCCGAAGCCCGCTCGACGTCGTCCGTCCACTCGGGAATCTTCGCGACGCGGGTGGCGAGCGCCTCCAGGCCCCGGGCCCGCTCCCCCGCCTCGGCCGACGCCGTGCGCAGCTCGGGAACGCGCTCCCGCAACCCGGTCGCCTTCTCACCGAGGCGCTGGAACTCCTTTTCCGCCTGGTCCAACGCGGTCCGCGCGGTCTCGTGCGCGGTGCGCGCGTTCTGCGACTGCTCGGCCAGCGTCGCGATGCTGCCGGGCGGGTAGTCCTCGCGCCAGGTCTTGAGTTTCCAGGACAGCGCGCTGTCGTCGGCCAGCGACGTCGCCAGTGCTTCCAGGCGGCGCTGCCGTTCCGCGTGGCGGAGCGCGATGGCCTCGCGCTCGGCGTCGGCGGCTTCCTCGTCGTACATCGCCGGGTTGGGCGGGACGAGGAATTCGATGCCCGCCTCGCCCGGCAGACGGTCGGTCGTGGTGGCCCCGGTGGTGGCGACCGGGATGATCGTGGTGGGCAGCAAGCGCCGCTCCGCCAGCACCTTCTCGGCGAGCCGGACCTGGTCCGGTTCGTTGAGCAGGATCCCCGAGACCAGCTGGGGCGCGCGGGCCAGCACGGCCGCCCGCCGCTTCTTGTCCAAAGTAGACAGATAACGCCAGCCGGACCACGCGTTCATCCCGGCGGCTTCCAGCGCGTCCAACGCGGCCTGGACCTCTTCGGTGGCGGGCAGGAGACCGCCGGAGCCGAGGGCGTTCAGCGCGCGCTCGTCGACGGATTCCTCCATCCGCAACGCGGTCTGTTCCTTCTCCGCGGTCGAACCCGCCTCGCGAAGCCGCTCCAGCAGCACCGGAAGATCCGTCTCCAGCGCGACGTCGTCCGCGCCGAGGAGTTCGGTCAGCCGGGGTTCGACGGCGAGCGCGTCGGTGCGCCGGTTGGCCCGGTCCAGTTCCTCGGCGGCGCGTTCCAGCCGGTCCTTCGTGGACCCGGCGAGCCGGTGCGCGTCGTTGACGGTGGCCTGCGCGGACCGCAGATCCTCGGCCACGCGCTCGAGTTCCTGTTCCCGGCGGACGAGTTCGGCGGCGGTCGTCTCGGCCTCGGTCCGGGCCGCGCGCGCCGCTTCGGCGACGTCGGCACCGGCCTTGAGCACACCGGCGCGGACGGTTTCCGCGATCTCCTCACGGATCTCCGCGATCCTCGCGCCCAGCCCGCGGGCTTCCGCGCGGCGCGAAGCGGCGAGGTTGGCCGATTCGTCGCGTTCGGCTTGGGCTTTCTCCGCTTCCGCGCGCAGGGCACCGACATGCGCTTCGGCGTTCGCGGCCTGCTCGGTCGCGTTCTTGGCCAGCGCCAGCAGCCCCCTGGCGAGCGCGGCCGCGGCGGTGTTGCGCGCTTGCAGCGCGGGTTGCGCCTTCTGCTCGCGATTCCCCACCAGTTCGCGGAAATCGCGCGCCTTGCGGGCGGCGTTGAGGTGGTTGAGCACGGTGGCGCATTCACGCCAGGCCTCGGCGGCGGTCTTGGCCTCGGCCAGTTCGCCGTCGACCCGCTTCTTGCTCTCCTGGGCCTCGTCCAGCCGCAGTTTCCCGACCAGGCGCCGGAGTTCGGTGACGCCTGCGGTGAGACGGCGATGGTCGCCCTCGGCCAGTTTCTCCGCGGACTTCACCTCGTCGACGTGCTGATCGAGCCCGCTCAGCCGCTCGTTCTCCAGCTTGTCGCGAGCGGCGACCTGACCGGCCAGCGTCCGCATCTCGGCGCGGGCCGCGTCGGCGAGCTTCCGCGACGCGGCGGCGACGCCTTCCTCCTCGGCCAGCGGTGCGAGCAGTTCGAGCGCTCCGGCGACGAAGTCCCGCTCCGACAGCAGATCCCCGCGCTGCGCGAGGTTGTGCGCGTAGGTCGAGACGACCTCGGCGAGGTCCTTCGGCTCGTCCTCCGAAAGCACCGCGCGCAGCAGGAACTCGACGAACGCCTCGTCGGTGCTGAACGCGAAGGCGTCCGCCGCCTCGCCCTCACCGGCGTTCATCGCGCGCTGGTACCGGAAAAGCTCGGTGTCGAGGCCGAGGCCGTCCAGCCGGGACGTCCACTCGTGGTGGCGCCGGGTCCAGAACAGCTCCAGTTCCGGCTCGCCGCCGTGCACCTTGTCGAGCTGGTCGTGGAAGCCGGACATCGTCAGCAGCCTGCCGTCCGAGGTCAGCGGCAGCGAATCCAGATCGAGCGAAGGCGTGGGACGGAAGCAGTACCAGGAGTCGACGAGGTTCTCCGAATCCGCCGACACCACGTGCCCGCGCCATTCCGACACCTTGCCGGTGATCACCCGGTGGCCGGTCTCGACCTGCAGCCACTCCAAGGCCACGTGCGAGACGTCCTTGGCGGCGACGAACTTCTCCAGCACCTTGGTGTTCGTCGTGCCGACGACCTGGCGGCGGCCGGGCAGCATGACCGAGAAGATCAGCTTGATCAGGACGGACTTGCCGCCGCCGTTCTCCAGGAACAGCACGCTCGCCGGGGACGGCCGCCGCGGCGGCCCCTCCCCCGCCAGATGGATCCCGGCGCTGAACAGCGCGTCCTGCTTGGGCGCGGTGATGGCCGCGCCGACGCCGCTGAAGTCCAGCACGACGTCCTGGTACCGCGCGCCCGACGGGCCCACCGAGTGCAGGCGAACCCGCGAAAGCTCGTACATCGATTCCGTCCCCTTATCCGAGAACCCGCGTCCGCGATCGCGTCGCCAGGGCGCTGGTTCCCGTCGATTCCCATGCCGCGCTACCCGGCGCCTTGCCGCCGCGATAGCGGGGCCTGCGGCCGGGGCGGCTTTCTGTCGGCTGATTTCCGCTTGTCACTGCTGCTCCGCCCGCCGTCCCTTTAGAGCGTGTCCGACGCGGCCGCGCGCAACGTCCCGCCGCCGTTGGCGACCGAGACGACGTTCAGCGCGAGCAGATCGTCGAAGGCCGCGTCGGCGGCGAGTTCGCGCACCTGCACCTGATAGCGCGGTGTCGTGCGGTAGGTCCCGCCCTGTTCCCCGCTGACCTGGACGAGAAAACCTTGATCAGCGAGGAAGCGCAAAGCGCGCGCGACCATGCCGCGGGTGGTGTCCGACGCCAGCCTGCCGTCCTTGGTCGCCGCGGCGGCGGGACGCCGGGCGTAGGCGCGCCAGGCCTGTTCGAGTTCGGGCGCGTCGGCCAGCGGATCGTTGTTCGACTCGGCTTCGGCCGCGCGCTCGTCGAGGATCCGGCACGCCTCACGCACCATCGCGTCCACCTGCTCGACGCTGACGCGGCCGATGTAGGTGTCGTTGGCGAGGTCGTCCGGGCGCGGGTAGCCGAGCGCGGCGGTGGCCAGGTGGATGAGCCCGTGCAGGACCTTTTCGGTCTCGCGGCGCTCGCGGATCTTGCTCTGCCGCGCGTAGCTGTCCATCTTGATCTCGAAGACGGACTCGTCGGTCGCCGCCAGCACGGCACCGGCCTGGAGATTGACCTCCAGCACCATCAGCCCGAGCCCGGCCGCGACGGCGTGCGTGAGCTGTTTGAACGCCCTGTCCTCGCCGTAGCGCCGGACGAGGTCGCCGTAGACGACGTCCCGCGACGGCAACTGCTTCGGGCGCATGCCGAACGAGACGAGCCGGGCCGCGTTTTCGACGTCCCCTGTAGAAAACCCCGTCGTCACGCGACCTCCTCCTCTTCCTGGTCTTCACGATCGACCCTGGCCGACGAAAGCAGCAGATCCGCTCCGCCGAACTCGGGGTCTTCGAGCAAAGTTCCGTCGTCGACGGCCAGCAACACCTGGCGCTCCCCCAGCCGGAGCGCGGCGCCGACCTCGGGACTGTAGGCGTGCACCGCCCGCAACGCGACCAGGGCGGGCAGCCTCGGATCGATCTGGCGCGCCTCTTCGAGCAGCCCGGACAGTCTTCGCGGCACCTCGGGCAGGTCGAGCAGGTCGTCGGCGAGGCGCCACTGCTCGTCGCCGAACTTGTCGGTGACGTCGGCGGGCATCAGCTCGGGTTCGGGGATCTCGCCGACGAGCTGGTCGCGTTCCGGTGCCGGCCGCAGCAGCAGCGACACCAGCGAGGACAGCGACGGCACAGTCGGCGGGGAGATCCCGGCCCCGGCGTGGAAGAACGACTCGGCGGGCGCGACGGCGTCGGCGATCGGCAGGCCCAGCGTCGGCATCAGAAGCTGGCCGAACAGGTCGATCGTCGCGCGCTGCGGCGGCCCGGAGAACTGCTGGCGGTCCTGCTCGGCGCGGAAGACCGCCCCGGCGTCGGCGAGCCGTGACTGCAACCTGGTGTGGCGGCGGATGCAGTCGCCGACGATGTCGACGAGTTCGGCGGCTCGGCGTTTGCGGTCGAGGTCCTCGGTCTCGTCGCGGGACGCGGTGATGTTCTTGAGGATCGCGTTCTCGGCGCGGAAGCGGGACTCGATATGGGACAACGCCTGGTCGAGCAGGTCCGGGACCTCGCGCTCCCAGTCGACCGCGCGCACGTCGCGCCGGGTGGCGTCGAGCTTCGCGCGCAGCGTCTCGCCGTACTGGACGGTGCGGTAGCGAGCCTGTTCGGCGGCGAGCTTCGCGTCGGCGAGGCGGCCGCGGTTGATCAGGTTCTCGAGTTTGACCTCGGCCGCGATCTGGGCGGATTCGACATCGGTGTCCAGCGCGCCGACGAGCACGTTGATCGCCTCGTCGGTGGCGCGCAGGTAGACCTCGCCGTCGGGCGCGGCCAGCTCGACGAGCAGCTTGAAGTCGAACTGCCGCCGCTGGTAGCCGCCACCCGGGCCGATCGAGCCGTAGACCCGGCGGAACCCGCGATCGGTGGTGCCGACGTTGATCAGGTTGTCGAGCACCCAGCGCGCGACCTTGGCGTGCTCGTCCGGCGTCCGGCCCGGCGCCTGGAGCGCGACGAACGGCAGGAGCCGCACGATCACCTGTTCGTGGTCGGCGCCGGTGTCGAAGTCCATCGACACGGTGACCTGGTCGATCGTGTGCAGCGCGATCTCGGCCATCTGGTAGATCGTGGCGTCCGCCCAGTCCAGCTTCGCCTTGCGCGCGTCGAGGTCGTGCAAGGGCGCGGTGCAGGCCAGCGCCTTGAGGCGGCGGGTCAGCCCCTCGTCGGCCAGCCCCATCCCGGTCAGCTCGTCGTCTCGCACAGCAGGCCAGGTTAGTCGCCGCCCCCGTGACCCCGCTCGGGTGACCGGGCGGAGCTCAGGTGTGGATGTAGGACTGGATCAGGATCGAGGGCTCGGTGCCCCCGCGATGCTGCAGAATCGTGCGGTCGCCACCGGCGCAGTCCCGCCCGGCGTAGCCCCAGTGCCGTTCCGCGCTGCGGTTCGCCATCGACCTCGCGGGGAAGGGCAGCGGGACGCACTGGCGGCCGTCCCCGGCCCAGTCGGGCGGAAGCTGCACCTTGGCCCCGCGGTAGCCGGGTTCCGGCCAGAAACAGAGGAAGCCCTCCGCGCACTCCGGAGCGACGACGGCCGCCGGAACCGGGCTGGAGCGGTCCGTGGACAGCACGAGCACGACGGACGCGGCGGCGAGCACGGCGGCCACCGCCGAGCCCACCCGGATCGCGCGTCTTCGCCATGGCCGGGCAGGCGATCCGTCCGGCGGGCTCGCCGCCACCTCGTTTCGGATCCGTTCGAAGTCCTCGAACAGCTCGGGCTTCCCGCACCCCCGCAGATAGCAGCGCAGTTGCCCGGTGGTCGGCACCAGGCCGTTCTCGATGTTGGACACCCGTTGCCGGGTCAGCGCGTCCTGGCCGAGCACCGACCGTTTGGCGACGCATTCCTGAGTGAGTTTTCCGCGGACCTCGCGCAGTCGTGCGCCGAAGACCTTCGCCGTGACGACGGCGTCATTCCCCGATGTGGACATGGTCCACCCCCTCCCCGCCAACCAGTCTGACGCATCCGGCCACGGTGTCGCGGGACAAACCGGGACACGGCGCGACACCGTTTTCCCTGTTCAGACGGCCTTTCCGGCTGCTGTCGTGGAGGTGTCGGACAACCGATCAGGGAGGAATTCACCATGAAACGTTCACTCGTTCCGGTGGCCGCGGCCGCCGCTTTGCTCATCTCGGGCGTGGGATGGACGCCGGCTTCGGCGTCGGAAGAGGGCAACTGCACCCCGGTCGTGAACTGGTGCGGCGGGGTCTTCAACGACACCCCGCGCGTCGTCACGGTGTCCAAGAACTTCACCGGCCAGATCTACACCGACACCACGCCGCTGAGCGCGGGCGGCCGGACCGGCGCGCGCACCGACATCGACGGCGTCCGGATCCCGGTGGGCTGCACCGCGCATCTGCGCACCATCGTCAACCGGTGGGGCGGTGAGGACTACAACGGCGGGGCGGCGTACGGGTCGGGCACCTGGCATCGCATCCACGACGACGAGGTCGTCAAGATCACCCGGCTCAGCTGCCGGTAGCCGGGCCGGGACGCTGCCCGGCGACCGGGGGTCCGGGCAGCGTCCACCCCCGGGTGACCGGGGCTGCTCGCCACCGCGCGCCCCGGTAGCGTCTGATCCATGCGTGAAATGAGCCGGGACGAATGGTGGGACTTCGCGAGCCGGGGCACCCGCACGGGCATGCTCGGCCTGGTCCGCGCCAACGGGGCGCCGATCGTGACGCCCGTGTGGTTCCTGCTGAACGAGGGACCCGACGGGGACGAACTGATCTTCACCACCGGCACGGACACCCTCAAGGGGAAGGCGCTGCGGCGCGACCCGCGGCTCTCGCTCGCCGTCGACGATCAGAAGCCGCCGTACTCGTATGTGCAGTTCACCGCCGAGGCGGTCTTGCACCACGACTACGACGAGATGCTCGAATGGGCGACCAGGCTCGGTGGCCGGTACATGGGCGAGGACCAGGCCGAGGCCTACGGCAAGCGCAACGCGGTGCCCGAAGAGTCCTTGGTACGGGCCAAAATCGTGAAGGTGATCGCGCGGGCGGACATCGCCGGCTGACGCCACCTTCTCTTCTCCGCGTTTAGTCCTCTGGATGCGGTACTTGCGTGACGCAACTACCGCATCCAGAGGACTAAACGCGTTCAAAGGGTGTCGCCGTCCCGCTGACCGCGACGCCGGGCATCACGTTCCGTGAGTGTCTTCGTCGACTATTGACACGAAGCACCCGCTGGTGTGTGATCTGAACCATAGATAGGAAAGTTTCCTAACTAAAACTCCCACTCCCCACCGGGCCCGCCCGGTCCGCCGTTGCACCCTCCCGACCCGACTTCACGCATGGAGGCTCCAGTGGCACCCCGACCACCGTGGCGCGCGCTTCTCACGTGTGCCGCCGCGACGGCGATGACCTTCGCCGTCCTGCCGGCTCTGCCCGCCGGCGCGGCACCGACCGAGCACGAATCCGAACTCGCGACCGTCTCCCAAGGCGCCGTCGAAGCGAACCACGCGGGCTATTCCGGCACCGGGTTCGTGAACTTCGACAATGTCGCCGGCAGCTATGTCGAGTACACGGTGAACGCCGCGCAGGCCGGAACCCAGACGCTGACTTTCCGCTACGCCAACGGAACCACGGTCGACAGGCCGGTCTCGCTGAGTGTCAACGGCACCTCCTCCGGAACGCTTTCCTTCCCCGGCACCGGCGCGTGGACCACCTGGAAAACCGTCACCAAGGACGTCACGCTGGCCGCCGGGGCCAACAAGATCCGCACCACCTCGACGACCGCCAACGGCGGGCCCAACGCGGACAAGCTCACCGCGAGCGGAGTGCTCGACGCGGAAGCGCCGACCCCGCCGAAGAACCTGGCCGCCAAGGACGTCAAGGCCCGCAGCGCCACCTTCACCTGGGAAGCCGCGACCGACAACGTCGGCGTGGTCCGCTACGACGTCATGCGCGGCGGCAACGTCCTCAAGACCGTCGACGGGAACACGCTCACCACGACCGTCGACAACCTGCAGCCGAACACGGCCTACGACATCTCGGTCGGCGCCTTCGACGCGGCCGGGAACCCTTCGCAGCAAAGCAATGTCGTGCAGTTCACGACACCGTCCAGCGGGGACACCACACCGCCCACCGCGCCGGGCAACCTGCGCTCGACGTCGGTGACCGCGAACAGTGTCTCCTTGGCGTGGAACGCTTCCAGCGACAACAGCGGCACGATCGCGGGCTACGACGTCTATCAGGGCACGACGAAGGTCGCGACGACACCTTCGCTCGAAGCGACGATCACCGGGCTGACGGCGAACACGTCGTACACGTTCACGGTGAAGGCGCGTGACCTCGACGGCAACGCCTCCGGCGCGAGTAACGCGCTGACCGCGAAGACGAGCGGGAACGCGGGCGGCGGGATTCCCGAGTACGACAAGGACATCACGAAGGCCGACCTCGCCTGGTCCGTCGACTTCCTGCCGGACGGTACGGCGCTGGCGACCGAACGGGACCGGTTCGAGATCCTGCGGATCACCCCGTCGGGCCAGAAGACCACGGTGGGCAAGGTTCCCGGCGCTGTCGGCACCAACGGCGAGGGCGGGCTGCTCGGCATCGCGATCTCGCCGAACTACGCCACCGATCACGCGATCTACCTCTACCACACGGCTTCCGGCGACAACCGGATCGTGAAGATGACCTACGACAACGGGACGCTGTCCTCGACGTCGACGCCGGTGCTCACCGGGATCGCGAAGAACCGTTACCACAACGGCGGACGGATCCGCTTCGGCCCGGACGGCAAGCTCTACGTCACCGCGGGCGACGGGCAGAACAAGGACACCGCGCAGAACAAGGGTTCGCTCAACGGGAAGATCCTGCGGGTCAACCCCGACGGTTCGGCGCCGGGCGACAACCCGTTCTTCTCCACCGGCGGCAACGCCCGGTACGTCTGGAGCTTCGGGCACCGCAACCCGCAGGGCCTCGCATGGGATTCCCGCGGCCAGCTGTGGGCCTCGGAGTTCGGCGACGGCAAGCTGGACGAGCTCAACCTGATCCAGAAGGGCGGCAACTTCGGCTGGCCCCAGTGCGAAGGCACCGACGGCTCCTGCGGAGGCACTGTCGCGCCGAAGAAGACCTGGCCGACCAGTTCCGGCGGGCCGAGCGGGATCGAGATCGTCAACGACTGGGTCTACGTCGCGGCCGTCACCAGCGAGCAGCTCTTCGCCACCCACATCAACGCGGCGGGCACCGGCGTCGGCCCGGTGCAGTCGCTGTTCTCCGGCCGCTGGGGCAGGCTCCGCTCGGTCACCAAGACCCCGGACGGTGGCCTGTGGGTCACCTCGACCAACGCGGACAAGAACGGCGGCACGCCGAGCGGGATCGACAACGTGGTGGTGCGGTTGAAGTTCCCCGGTTCCTCGCAGCCGGGAGCGTTCAAGCTGGCCAGTTCCGCGTTCGCCGACAACGCGTCCATCCCGGCCAAGTACACCTGCGCCGGCGACGGCACCGCGGGCCAGGACACCTCCCCGCCGCTGGCGTGGGGTGCCGGGACCACCGGCGCCAAGGGGTACGCCGTCGTCTTCGCCGACGTGGCCAGCAACGGCAACAAACTGCACTGGGCGATCTGGGACGTCCCGGCGTCGGCCACGTCGCTCCCGGAAGGGCTGGGCTCGGGCTTCGCCGTGCCGAACCAGAACGGCGCCAAGCAGAAGGCCATGGGCAGCGGGGCGAACGCGCAGAAGTACTTCGGCCCCTGCCCCGGCGGCTCCAGCCATCCCTACACGTTCACGCTCTACGCGCTGAACACGGCGACGGTGCCGGGCCTTACCTCGTCCTCGACGATGGCGCAGATCGAGACGGCGATCAAGAACGCCTCGACGGCCAACGTCAAACTGCGCGGCAATTCCAACGCCGCGTCCTGAGTCGCGGGCGGGGTGTCCGGAGCGGCGCCGGACACCCCGCCCGTATCCACCAACGCAGGGAATCGCCACCTCGTCCGGGATTTCCCGGCGGGGTGGCGTTTTCGTGGGAAACAACCTCGTTGACGCGGCGTCAGCGGACCGGCAGGATCATGGTCAAGCAGGCTGTCCTGGTCGGGGCCCAGTTGAGACACCTGCGGCGAACTGGGGAGAAGAATGCGTAACCTGAAGCGATTCCTCGTGTCCATGACCGTCCTCGCCGGATTCTCGGCGCTGTTCAGCGCGCCCGCCGCCCAGGCGGACGAGCGCGTCGATCTCGGTCAGCTGTCGCTGCGTCCCGCGAACGTCCGCGGTGCCGGTTTCAGCGCGCAGCAGCAGGCGTACCTGCTCGGCCCGGCTTCCGACGAGAGCCGCTGCCTGGACGCGGATCTGGGCACCATCAACGGCAACGGCACCAAGATCCAGCTCTGGACCTGCATCATCAACCCGGACAACACCATTCCGGCCAACCAGGCGTGGTACATCACCCAGATCCCGGAGGGGCACTACCGCTTCCAGAACGTCCACAACGGACGCTACCTGGACGCCGACCTCGGCTCGATCAACCGCAACGGCACCAAGATCCAGCTCTGGGACTACATGGCGGGCGGCTCGAACCAGTGGTTCACCGTGACCGAGAACCCCGAGGGCTTCCTGCGCCTGCAGAACGTGCGCAGCGGCCGCTACCTCGACTCCGATCTCGGCACGGCGGGCCGTGACGGCGGCGTCGTGCAGCTGTGGGACTACGTCGCGGGTGCCAAGAACCAGTGGTGGTTCTGATCGGTTCACCGAACCCGTGAGTTCCTGATGTCCGGGTCCTTCACCGGCCGCTAGTGTCGTGCGTCGCGGGACACTAGGCTTCGGCCGGTGAAGGACTGGACGTTCTGCCCTCGCTGCGGCGAGCGGACGCGGCTCGCCGGGCACGGCCAGGAAACCCGCGCTGAATGCCCCGCCTGCGGCTTCACCAAGTACGACAACCCGCTGCCGACCACGGTCGGCCTCATCCTCGACGGCGACCGGATCCTGTTGCTGCGCCGGGAACACGAGCCCGAAAAGGGCAGCTGGGACACCGTCGGCGGCTTCCTCTCCGGCGCCGAGAGCGCCGAACAGAACCTGGTCCGCGAAGGACTCGAAGAAATCGGCTGCGAACTCGTGAACCTCCGGTTCGCCGGGTCGTACCCGTCGGTCTACGGCGACACCGGATGGCGGACCATCGGGCTCGCCTTCACCTGCGAACTCCCGCCGGACGCGGAAATTGTCTTGTCGGAAGAGAACTCCGAGTACGCCTGGTTCCCGCTGACCGACCGCCCGCCGCTCGCCTTCACCGACTGCGAGGCCGCGGTTTCGGCGCTCACCAGCCGAACAGATTCCGCATGATCCGCGAACACCGCTCGGTCATCGCCGCGGCGTCCTGATCCGGCTGCTCGATCCACCAGCTGATCAGCGAATCGACCACCCCCGTCCACACCTGGGCGATCGCCTCGATGTCGCGTTCGTCGTCCAGCCCGCGCGAGCGCATCAGCTGGGCCGCGCCGATCAGGGCGAACCCGTCGAGCCGGTAGCGGTAGCCGACCGCGACCCCGGCGATTTCCCCGGTCGACGGCACCGTCGGGTCACGGAGCAGCTTCCACGCGTACCGGTCGTTGTCGAACGTCTCGAAGATGGCCGAGAGCACCGCGAGCGGCATCCGCTCCGGTGGCTCCCCCTCCGCCGCCATCGTCTCGGCGACCCCTTCGGTCAGCCTGTCCCCAGCCCGGTGCAGGCAGGCGAGATACAGCCCGTCCTTCGAGCCGAAGTACTGGTACAGCAAGGGTTTCGTGACACCGACCCGGCGGGCGATCTCCACCATCGACGCCCCGGCGTACCCGTTCTTGCCGAACTCCTCCGTACCGGCGCGCACGATCTGCGTCTCCCGCTCTTCGCGGGGCATGCCCTTCGTGCCGACGGCCCTTGCTTCTGTCACGGCGGTTATCTTACCCTGAGGTAAATGACCCTAGGGTAAGTTACCTGAAGGTCAGATCTCGACGGCGAGACTGGAAGAGGGTGCGGTGCGGTGGCGGATTTTCTGGCCCATCTGAGTGACCCGGTGCTGATGGCGACACCGGTGTTCCTGCTGTTCGTCGCGATCGAGATCCTCGCGCTGCATGTGCTGGGCCACGACGACAACGTCATCGGCTACAGCGTCAAGGACACCCGGACCAGCATGTCCATGGGCGCGGTGGCGGTCGTGATCAACGGCGTCTTCCGCATCGCGATGCTGTTCGTGTTCGCCGCGCTCTACGAACTGGCGCCGGTGAAGTTCAGCCCGCACGACTGGTGGACCTGGGTCTTGATGCTGCTGGGCCAGGAGATCGTCTTCTACGCCTACCACCGGGCGAGCCACCGCGTCCGGATCATGTGGGCGGGCCACCAGGTGCACCATTCGAGTGAGCACTACAACTTCTCGACGGCGCTGCGGCAGAAGTGGACCCCGTACTTCCAGCTGCCGTTCTGGTCGATCCTGGCCCTCGCCGGCATCCCGCCGTGGATGATCCTCACCGGCCTGTCGATCGACCTCGTCTACCAGTTCTTCGTGCACACCGAGAAGATCCGGAAGCTGCCGCGCTGGTTCGAATACGTGTTCAACACTCCTTCACACCATCGTGTGCACCACGGCAGCGACCAGGAATACCTGGACGCGAACTACGGCGGCATCCTGATCATCTGGGACCGGATGTTCGGCAGCTTCGTCCCCGAGGGCAGGCGGCCGACCTACGGGCTGACCAAGAACGTCGAGTCCCACAACCTGCTCAAGGTCGGCTTCCACGAGTACGGCTCGATCCTGCGTGACGTCCGCGCGGCCGGATCGTGGCGGGACAAACTCGGCTACGTGTTCGGCCCTCCGGGCTGGCAGCCCGCTGAGGCCAGGGCGGTGAGCGTCTAGGCCAGCGCCGCGGAAAGGACTTCGCCGGTCCGGCGTTTCGCCAGATAGAACGCCGCCTCGTGCGGTTTCGCCCCGTTGTCGACGGTGTATCCGCTGTCCAGGACACCGTCGGCGCCAGGGAACAGCGGCGTGAGGTCCGGACGCGCGGCGACGAGGTCGTCCCGGTCGGCCAGGTTCACCCAGCGCGCGACGCCGGGCGGGACGGACGGCGGCTGCGGGCGGGTCCGCTCGTAGACCACCGTGCGCAGCCCGAGCGGCGAGCCCAGGGTGAGCAGCAACGGCAGCGGGCGGCCGTGCAGATGGGCGGCCTCGTACGCGACGACGGAACCGAGCGAATGCCCGATGATCGCCTCGGTCTCCGGGCCGAGGTGCTCGGCGACCCGTTCCTGCACGCGTTTCCGGATCGTCTCGTCGGTGAGATACAGCGTCACCTGCCTGAGCGCCTTCACCACGACACGTTCGGCGAACGCCACCCCGAGCTTCGCGAACGGCCGCAGCCGGACCAGCGCGTTCAGCACCGGCCGCGCCGCCGCACGCACACCTTGGTACTCCTCGGAGGTTCCGCCCAGTCGCGCCAGTTCGGCCTTCGCCCTGTCCCGATCCGTCTCTCTGGACGCCGAAAACGCCGCATTCCGCAGCCATTCCCCCGCCAGGGCCTCGGCGAGCCACCACTCTTCGGCGGTCAGTTCGTCATCGCTGCCCTGCTGACCGTCGCGGAGGAAAAGGTCGCCGTAGAAGGCCATCCGCGCCTCACCGGGCCGGGCGTCGCGCCACAGGGTGTCGGCCAGCGCGGGGTCGCCGGCGAGCCGGACACCGCCCGCGAGACTCGGCAGCCATTCCGCCTCGAGGGTGTCCGCGGACTTCTGTTCCTGGGCGATGCCGTGCACCAGAACGATCCGAGCCATGCGACCAGTATCGCCGAAGTGCTTGCCGGTGCACCGCCGATGCGACAAGGTGATCTCCGTGGGAGAGCGGAGATCGTTGGTCGTCGCGTCGCAATGCGATTCGCTGAACCTTCTTTCGTTCCTCCCCGACGTCGGACGCGAGGTCTCGGCGGCGTTGCGGGATCCCGGGATCGGCGGTTGTGTCCCCGCGCTCGCGGACGGCCGCGGCCTGCTCGTCGACCCGACGATGGTCGAACTCGACGACGCACTGGTCGAGGCGTTCGAACGCGCGTCGGAGGACGAGGCGACGCTTTTCCTGTCGCTCGTCGGGCACGGCGAATACGCCGACGACGACTTCTACTTCCTCACCAAGGAAACCAGCCTGCCGGTGGACAGCCGGAAGTCGTTCCTGTTCGCCCAGCGGATCAAGGAACTGCTCGGCCGCTACTCCACGCTCGACGGCCTGGTCATCCTCCTCGACACGTGTCACGCGGGCATCGGCGCGATCCAGGCGGGCAGGCGATGGCTGCGGATCGTCGGCGAAGCGGGCAGGCGGTTCGACCTGCTCACCGCGTCCGACGATCGCGTGGCGGCCAACGGCTGCTTCAGCCGCTCGCTGGTCACCGTGCTGCGCTCGGGGCACACGAGTTTCGGCGAGCACGTCCGCTGCGCGGATCTCAAGCGGGTCATCACCGGCCTGTGCCCGGCGCAGACCGCCGTCCACCTCGGATTCGACGGCACCCGCGAGGTGATCGGCGCCGATCAGGGACTGTGGCTCGCGCTCAACTCCTCCCCCGCGTGGCGCCGTTCGCCGCTGGCGGGCAATCCCGCGGCTCCCGACATCGAACGGCTGACCGCGGACTACCGGCAGAATCCGAAACTCGGGGAGACCGTCGGGCATCTGCTCACCGGAGCCCGCCTGGTCACGATCGCCGGGGGCGCCGGTGCGGGGAAGTCGGCCATGCTGGCCGCGCTCGCCCGGCCGTCCGTGGCCGGATCCTATGTGCCGCCGGACTTCCTGCACGCCGTCCTGTTCGCCGCCCGCGGGCAGACCGCGGAACGGATCGCGCGGGAACTGGCCCGCCAGCTCGAGCACACGGTCCCGTGGTTCGCCGAGTCCCGTGAGAAATTCCTGAACGGCCTCGACGACAACACGCGAAGCGGCGCAAGCGCTTTCGATCTGGCGATCCTCGGCCCGCTGAAGACGATCACTCCACAGTGGACCGCCAGCCCGGTGCGGATCGCGGTGGACGGCCTGGACGATCTCGACCCCGACGTCGCCTCGCGCCTGACCGGCCTCCTGCGGAGCCTGTCCACCGATCCGGAGTTGCCGTGGGTCAAGACGGTGGTGGCGACGCGGACCCCGGAGGACCTTCCGGCCGCGACCGTGGTCCGCCTGATCCCCTTGCCCGCCCCGCATCCGGTGATCCGGCCGCCGGACCGGCCCGAACCGAGACCGGCACGCGAGATCCCCGCCCAGCGGGGAGGCGACTCGCCGACTTCGCCGAGACTCACCCCCGCGACGCTGATCGCCGACGTCCCCGGCAAGGCTCCCGTCCACCACGAACTCTCCTACGGGTTCACGACACTCGGCCGCAGCCGTCGCGCCACGCTGCACCTCGGCGACTCGCGCGTTTCCCGGATGCACTGCGAGATCCGCTGGGACGGCACGACCGCGTGGCTGACCGACCTCGATTCCGCCAACGGCACGTTCGTCAACAAGCGGCGGGTCCTGAACGCCGAGCTGGCGCACCGCGACGTGGTCCGGCTCGGCGACTCGACGGTCACCTTCATCAGCGTCGGCCAGGAGGAGCAGTGGCCGGAGGCCGATGAGGACACCGGCTCGCTGCCCGCACCCAGGCCGGAGCGGGCGGTCCTGCTGGACCTGCTGTGCCTCGCGGCCGACCGCGGCCCGATCCCGATCTCGATCCTGACCAAGGCGAGCGCCGAGAGCGGCGGCCCGGCCAGGGCGGTGCACGTCCGCGACGTCCTCGCCGGTCTCGGCACCGAGGTCCGCCGCACGCAGGCCGGTCTGCCGGCCGAGACCGTCCTGTGGACCGGTCCCCTGCCCGACGTGACGCCCCGTCTGCATGCCCGGCTGGCGGGCGCGACCGCGGACGTGGAACCGGCGGCCGGGGACGAGGAGCCGACGTTGGAACAGGCGTATGCGGCCACCAACGAAGCCGAGTTCCTGTGGCTCGCCGGGCTGCACGAGGACGCGCTCACCTCGCTGGAGCGGCGGGTGTCCGGGATCCCGGTGGAGAACCGGGAGAGCTGGGCGGCGTGGGCTCGGCGGGCGGAACGGGAACTCGGGGAGACGCACCGGATCACCTTGCGGTGCAAGGCACGGCACGCGACCTGGACGGGCAAGGCGGGTGACCTGACAGGGGCGCTCGCGCGGTTCGAGGACCTGTTGCCCGTCGCCGTCGAAGCGATGGGCGCGGGCGACGAAGACGTACTGAGCCTCCGCAACAACGTCGGTCATCTGCTGGGCGAGCTAGGCCGCCCGGAGGATTCGCGCACCACTTTCGAGACCTTGGTCCAGGACGCGACAGGCGCGCTGGGCCCGAGTCACCGGGAGACGATCCATGCCGGGCATCTCCTCGCCGTGGCGACCGGCAAGACCGGCGATGGCGCGGAAGCTCTGCGCTTGAGCCGGGAACTGTTGCCACGGGCGAAGAACGCGTTGGGCGATGACGTGATCGTGATGCACGTCCGGCACAACATCGCCTTCTGGAGCGCACTGACCGAGGACGCGCCTGAAGCGGTGCTGGAGTACGGACAGCTGCTGGCCGAAGCGCGGGAACGGCTGGGCGACCGGCATCCCGACGTCCTCGACCTCCGATTCGGCCAGGCGCTGGTTCGCGCCAAAGCCGGTCAGATCACCGAAGCGCTCTCGGAGTGGGCGTTGCTCCTCGACGACTCACTCGAGGTCCGGGGCGAACGGCATCCGGCGACGGAGAAAATCCGGGAACAGCTCGCTCACTGGCGCCCACGAGAGCCTTGAGCCCGCATTTAGTCCTCTAGTTGCGGTCGATGCACACGCATCTATCGCAACTAGAGGACTAAATGCGAGGGTGGGTCAGGCTTCGTCTTCTTCCAGCATGTCCGGGGTCACGGCGGATTCGGTGTCCGGGATGCCCTGTTCCTTCGCCTTCTTGTCGGCCATCGCCAGCAGGCGGCGTATGCGGCCGGCGACGGCGTCCTTGGTCATCTGCGGGTCGGACAGCTGGCCCAGCTCTTCGAGCGACGCCTGCCGGTTCGACAGCCGCAGTTTGCCCGCGGCGAGCAGGTGATCCGGGGCGGACTCGCCGAGGATGTCCAGCGCCCGCTCGACCCTGGCCGCCGCCGCGACGGCCGCGCGGGCCGAGCGCCGCAGGTTGGCGTCGTCGAAGTTGGCGAGCCGGTTCGCGGTGGCGCGCACCTCGCGGCGCATCCGCCGCTCTTCCCACGCGAGCACGCTCGTGTGGGCGCCGAGGCGGGTCAGCAGGGCACCGATGGCGTCGCCGTCGCGCACGACGACGCGGTCCGCGCCGCGGACCTCGCGCGACTTGGCCTGGATGCCCATCCGCCGGGCGGCGCCGACGAGCGCCAGCGCGGCCTCGGGGCCGGGGCAGGTGACTTCGAGTGACGACGAGCGGCCGGGTTCGGTGAGCGAACCGTGCGCCAGGAACGCGCCACGCCAGGCGGCCTCCGCGTCGGCGACGCCACCGGACACGACGGCGGCGGGCAGTCCGCGCACCGGACGGCCGCGCTGGTCGATCAGGCCGGTTTGCCGGGCGAGGCCCTCACCGTCCTTGACCACCCGGACGACGTACCGCGTGCCCTTGCGCAACCCGCTGGAAGAGATGACGTGGACGTCGGACTGGTGTCCGTACAGTTCGTGGATCTCCTTGCGCAGCCGCCTCGCCACCGATCCGGTGTCGAGTTCGGCCTCCACCACGACGCGGCCGGCCACGATGTGCAGCCCGCCCGCGAATCGCAGCATCGACGCGACCTCCGCGCGGCGCGGGCCGATCTTGGTGATCTCAAGCCGGCTCAGCTCGTCCTTCACGGCGGCGGTCATCGCCATCGCTGCCCCTCCATACCTTCAGCTCCTCCCCCGGTGAGACCGAGAGCGTCCCGCATACAGCTCGCGAGCGCATCAGGATCATGCCGCCCCGTCACGACCGGGTCAGCCACCGCCCCCAGCAACGCCCGCGCGCCGAGTTTCCCGGCCGCGTCCCGCAACCGGGCTGGTGAGGGCACCGAGTCCCGATCCGCGATGACCGCGTCCACCCGCAATCGCGGGGCGTGTTCGAAGAGTACGTCCAAATGCTTCTCCGGAGAGAATCCCGCCGTCTCCCCCGGTTGGGGGATCAGATTGAGGATGACCACCTTCGTGGCATCCGTCCGGAGCAGCGCGTCGTGCAGATCCGGCACCAGCAGATGCGGCAGCACACTGGTGAACCACGACCCCGGGCCGAGGAAGACCACGTCCGCGCCGAGCACGGCTTCGATCGCCTCCGGGCATCCGCGCGGCGGCCGGTCGGCCTGTCCGGCCGGGTGCAGGCTGATCCGGTGCACCTGACCGGGCGTGGTCGCCACCGCCACCTGACCGCGGATCCTCCGGAGCGCCTCGGGGTTCTCGACGTCGAGACCCGAAACCTCGCCTTGGATTTCCAGCGGTTCGGGTGACATCGGCAGAACGCGGCCGGAGATGCCCATGAGCCTGCTCGCCTCGTCGAGCGCGGCGACCGGATCGCCGAGCACCTCGAACAATCCGGCCAGCAACAGGTTCCCGACCGCGTGCCCGGCGAGCGCGCCGTCACCGCCGAAGCGGTGCTGGAACACCTCCGCCCACAGGGTTCCGCCATCTTCGGCGGCGAACGCGGCGAAGGCCTGCCGCAGGTCACCCGGCGGCAGCAGCCCCAGTTCCCGGCGCAGTCTGCCCGACGAGCCCCCGTCGTCCGCGACGGTGACCACGGCGGTGACCTGCGAGGTCACCCGGCGCAACGCGGTGAGGGTGGCGTGCAGGCCGTGCCCGCCACCCAGTGCGACCGCTCGCGGCTCACTCGCGGCCAAGGTCGCGGTGCACCACCTTCACGGCCATACCGTCCTCATTGGACAGACGCTGGGCGAGTTCCTCGGAAATGGCGACACTGCGGTGCTTTCCGCCGGTGCAGCCGACGGCCAGCGTCAGGTAGCGCTTGCCCTCGCGCTTGTAGCCCGCGCCGATCAGGCGCAGCAGCTGGTGGTAGCGGTCGAGGAACTCGTCCGCGCCTTCCTGGCTGAGCACGTAGTTGCGGACTTCGCCTTCGAGACCGGTGTGGTCGCGCAGTTCCGGGATCCAGAACGGGTTCGGCAGGAACCGGACGTCCATCACCAGGTCCGCGTCCATCGGCAGGCCGTACTTGTAGCCGAAGGACAGCACGGTGACGCGAGTCTGCGTGCTGGCCTCGGACCCGAAGGCGTCCTCGATCTTGGCGCGCAGGTCGTGCACCGAAAGCGACGACGTGTCGAGCACGAGGTCGGCCTCTTCGCGCAGCGGCTCCAGCAGCGTGCGCTCGGCGGTGATGCCGTCGGCGAGCCTGCCGTCACCCTGCATCGGGTGCCCGCGGCGGACGGCCTCGAACCGGCGCACCAGCACCGCGTCGGTGGCCTGCAGGAACAGCACGCGCGGCTTGTACCCGCGGGCGTCGAGATCCTTGATGACCGACGCCAGGTCGTCGGTGAACGCGCGCGAGCGCACGTCCATCACCACGGCGACCTTGGTGATCGCGCCCCGCGCCTGCGCGCCGAGCTCGACCATGGTGGCGATCAGCTCGGGCGGCAGGTTGTCCACCACGAACCAGCCCAGGTCCTCCAGGCATTTCGCGGCGGTACTGCGGCCTGCTCCGGACAGTCCTGAGACGACCGCGACCTCCATTCCGGAACCGCGGCCTTCTTCTTGCGCACTCACGATGGTCCTTTCCCCGATCACGTACTGGACTCCCCCGCCGTCTGCACCGGCTCCCCTGCCAGCGCCGCGACGACCGCTTCGGCGGTGCGCCTGCCGAAGCCGGGCACCGCCTCGATCTCCTCGAGTCTTGCTTCGCGGAGTTTCTTCACCGAGCCGAAATGCTTGATCAGCGCGGTACGACGAGCTTGCCCCAGTCCCGGCACACCGTCCAATGCGGACACCTGCATCCGCTTGGACCGCTTCTCCCGGTGGTAACGAATGGCGAATCGGTGCGCCTCGTCGCGCAGCCGTTGCAGCAGATACAGCGCGTCCGAGGTGCGCGGCAGGATCACCGGATCGGGATCGCCCGGCAGCCACACTTCTTCCAGCCGCTTCGCCAGGCCGACCACGGCGACATCGGTGACGCCCAGTTCGGAGAGGACGTCCGCGGCCGCGGTGGCCTGCGGGCCCGCGCCGTCGACGACGAGCAGGTTCGGCGCGTAGGCGAACTTGCGCGGCTTACCGGTCTCCGGGTCGATGCCCGGACGATCCGGGTCGACCGCTTCGGCGTTTTCCTTGAGATAACGGGAAAAACGGCGGCGGACGACCTCAGCGATCGACGCGACGTCGCCTTCCTCCGCTGCTTCGCGCAGGGCGAAGCGCCGGTACTCGGACTTGCGCGGGATGCCGTCCTCGAACACCACGAGCGACGCGACCACGTCACTGCCCTGGATATGGCTGATGTCGACGCATTCGATGCGCAGCGGCGCGGTTTCCAGCGCCAGGTAGTCCTGCAGTTCCGCGAGCGCGGCCGACCGCGCGGTGAGGTCACCGGCGCGGCGCAGTTTGTGCTGGGTGAAGGCCTCGCCGGCGTTGCGCGTCACCGTCTCCGCGAGCGCGCGTTTGTCGCCGCGCTGCGGCACCCTCAGGCTCACCCGCGAACCGCGCAGCCCGGAAAGCCACTCGCCGAGCGCTTCCGCGTCGGCGGGCAGTTCGGGGACGAGCACCTCGCGCGGCACCGGCGATCCGAGTTCGGGGTCGTCCGCGCGTTCGGCCTCTTCGCCGTAGAACTGCGTGAGGAAGTGGTCGACGAGGTCCTTGACGTCCATTTCCTCGGCCTTGTCGATCACCCAGCCGCGCTGGCCGCGGACCCGGCCCCCGCGCACGTGGAAGACCTGGACCGCGGCTTCGAGTTCGTCGTGGGCGAAGGCGACGACGTCGGCGTCCGTGCCGTCGCCGAGCACCACCGCCTGCTTCTCCATCGCCCGCCGGAGCGCGCCGAGGTCGTCGCGCAGCCGGGCGGCGCGCTCGAACTCGAGTTCCTCGGACGCGGCCGCCATTTCCTGTTCCAGGCGGCGGATCAGCGCGTCGGTGCGGCCGGCGAGGAAGTCGCAGAAGTCCTCGACGATGCCGCGGTGCTCGTCGGCGGAGACCTTGCCGACGCAGGGCGCGGAACATTTGCCGATGTAGCCGAGCAGGCAGGGCCTGCCGATCTGGCCGTGCCGTTTGAAGACCCCGGCCGAGCAGGTGCGCGCCGGGAAGACGCGGAGCAGCAGGTCGAGCGTTTCGCGGATGGCCCAGGCGTGCGCGTACGGCCCGAAGTACCGCACGCCCTTCTTGCGCGCGCCGCGATAGACGTGCAGGCGCGGGTACTCCTCGTTCATCGTGACGGCGAGCATCGGATAGCTCTTGTCGTCGCGATAACGGACGTTGAACCGCGGGTCGAACTCCTTGATCCAGTTGTACTCGAGCTGGAGCGCCTCGACCTCGGTGCCGACCACGGTCCACTCGACGCTCGCCGCCGTCGTCACCATCTGGCGCGTGCGCGGGTGCAAGCCCGTGATGTCGGCGAAATAGGAGTTCAGCCTGCTGCGGAGGCTTTTCGCCTTGCCGACGTAGATGACCCTCTTCGTGGCGTCACGAAATTTGTACACGCCAGGGGCGTCCGGGATGCTCCCCGGCGAGGGACGGTAGGTGGTCGGGTCAGCCACATCGTCAAGCCTATGGGGCAGCACCGACAGTCTTACGGGCCCCCGCCCTTAGACCGGCTCCGGTCAACCCTTCGAGTGGCCGTTCCCACGATCCGGTAAGTCTTTCGCCACCCATACCGACCTAAGTCGGGTATTCGGCCGGAACCGACGTTCGTTGGTTCCTAGCGGGTGAACAGGGTGATTACTTTCCGTCCCAGTTCCACTTCACTCGGTTCTTCGTCAGATGACGCTCGAAAGGACTCCTGCACCGTGAGCCGTCTTCGTACGCTGGGCGCCGCCACCCTCGCCGCCGCAGCCCTCACCATGACCGCGGGCGCGGTCGCCTCCGCGGGCACCCCCACCGGTGTCCAGCCCAACATCGTGGGCGGCGGCACCGCCCCCACCGTGAGCTGGGGCGCCCAGGTCTACGTCAACACCCCGGGCCGTCAGTGGGACGGGTTCAACTGCTCCGGCAGTGTCATCGCCCAGCGCTGGGTGCTGACCGCCAAGCACTGCCTCGACTCCGACGGCAGCGGCATGCGTGTCCGCGTCGGCAGCAACGCCCTGCAGGGCGGCCGCGTGATCGCCGTCGACCGCAAGGTGTCCTCGCCCGCGGGTTCCGAC